>NZ_CADESR010000037.1:0-318 GCF_902830285.1 Burkholderia sp. BCC0419 | reverse complement strand
CTCTTCTCCGCTGTCCAGCTTGCTCCCCGCGACCCGATCCTGGGCCTGAACGAAGCCTTCAACGCCGATGCGCGTCCGACCAAGGTCAACCTCGGCGTCGGCGTGTACACGAACGAAGACGGCAAGATTCCGCTGCTGCGCGCGGTGCGCGACGCGGAGAAGGCGCGTGTCGAGGCCGGCCTGCCGCGCGGTTACCTGCCGATCGACGGGATCGCCGCCTACGATGCGGCCGTGCAGAAGCTGCTGCTCGGCAACGACTCGCCGCTGATCGCGGCGGGCCGCGTGGTCACGGCCCAGGCACTGGGCGGCACGGGCGCG
>NZ_CADESR010000036.1:0-344 GCF_902830285.1 Burkholderia sp. BCC0419 | reverse complement strand
GCGCGCGGGGCGCGGCTGCTGGTCGGCAACGTGCGTGACGGCGCGCTGTATTCGCCGACCGTCGTCGATCGCGTGACGCCCGACATGCCGCTGGTGAAGCATGAAACCTTCGGGCCGGTATCGCCGATCATGCGCTTTCGCGACATCGACGAAGCGATCCGGATGTCGAACAGCACCGACTACGCGCTGTCGTCGTCGGTGTGCACGAACCGCTTCGACCACATCACGCGCTTCATCACCGAGCTGGAAGTCGGCAGCGTGAACGTGCGCGAGGTGCCCGGCTATCGACTCGAACTGACGCCGTTCGGCGGCGTGAAGGATTCGGGGCTCGGGTACAAGGAGGG
>NZ_CADESR010000035.1:0-355 GCF_902830285.1 Burkholderia sp. BCC0419 | reverse complement strand
GTTACATGTTCGGGTAATTCGGCCCGCCGCCGCCTTCGGGCGTGACCCACACGATGTTCTGCGTCGGGTCCTTGATGTCGCAGGTCTTGCAGTGCACGCAGTTCTGCGCGTTGATCACCAGCCGATCGCTGCCGTCGTCGTTCTTCATGAACTCGTACACCGCCGCCGGGCAGAAGCGCGCCTCCGGCCCCGCGTAGGTGCGCAGGTTCACGTTCACCGGCACGCTCGCGTCCTTCAGCGTCAGGTGCGCCGGCTGGTTCTCCTCGTGGTTCGTGTTCGAGATGAACACCGACGACAGCCGGTCGAACGTCAGCTTGCCGTCCGGCTTCGGGTACTCGATCGGCTCGCACTGCGA
>NZ_CADESR010000034.1:0-396 GCF_902830285.1 Burkholderia sp. BCC0419 | reverse complement strand
CGAAACGCCGCTGAATCTGGCGTCCCCTAGGGGATTCGAACCCCTGTACTCACCGTGAAAGGGTGATGTCCTAGGCCTCTAGACGAAGGGGACAACGTACTGCTTACATCCTTAACGAGAAAGCCCGTTCAAAAACGCTTTTGAACGGGCTTCGTTCTGGCGGAGCGGACGGGGCTCGAACCCGCGACCCCCGGCGTGACAGGCCGGTATTCTAACCAACTGAACTACCGCTCCAGCTTTTCTGCACCACCGCCTGCAGGATCTCGTCACGTTCCTGCACGCGTTGCGACACTTCTACGAAACGCCGCTGAATCTGGCGTCCCCTAGGGGATTCGAACCCCTGTACTCACCGTGAAAGGGTGATGTCCTAGGCCTCTAGACGAAGGGGACAACGTA
>NZ_CADESR010000033.1:0-406 GCF_902830285.1 Burkholderia sp. BCC0419 | reverse complement strand
TTCTCGGTCGGCTCGCCGTCCTTGCCCACGCCCATGTTGCCGGTCGCGACGCCTTTGACCGAGCCGTCGTCGTTGTAGAGGATCTCGGCGGCCGGGAAGCCCGGGAAGATCTCGACGCCCAGCGCTTCGGCCTGTGCCCCAAGCCAGCGCGTGACGTTGCCCAGCGAAATCACGTAGTTGCCGTGATTCTTGAAATTGTCGGGCAGCGCCCAGTTCGGCGTCGTGACCGCGCTCTTCTCGGACAGGAACAGGAAGCGGTCTTCCGTCACCTCGACGTCGAGCGGTGCGCCGCGCTCCTTCCAGTCGGGAAACAGCTCGGTGATCGCGCGCGGGTCCATCACCGCGCCCGACAGGATGTGCGCGCCGATCTCGGAACCCTTCTCGAGCACGCATACGCCGATCTCGG
>NZ_CADESR010000032.1:0-407 GCF_902830285.1 Burkholderia sp. BCC0419 | reverse complement strand
CTCACCGGCGACCCGAACGCCTTCGGCTGCGGCGCGGCCGCGAACACCAACCAGTGGGGCTACGCGGACAACGGTGACCTGAACTACCGCAAGGGCCAGCCGTTCAGCACCTACATCAGCGCGACCAGCGAGCTGCTGCTGAAGATGCCGAGCGAAGGGCTGAAGTTCATGGTGCGCGGCACGGGCATGTACGACTTCATGGCCAAGAACACGAACCGCACGCCGTTGTCGAGCACCGCGGCCGCGCAGGTCGTCTACAACGCGCAGTTGCTCGATCTGTGGGCGCAGAAGGATTTCACGATCGGCGGGCGCAACGCGCACGTGCGGCTCGGCAACCAGGTGATCAACTGGGGCGAGAGCATGTTCGCGCAGAGCGGCATCAACGCGACGAACTCGATCGACGTGCA
>NZ_CADESR010000031.1:0-427 GCF_902830285.1 Burkholderia sp. BCC0419 | reverse complement strand
GACGTGCGAGACGGGAGCGTGGCGTCGGCCGTGCTGCGTACGACGTCGTGCGTGTAGATCTCCATCGAGTTGCGGAAGTCGATCTTCGTCTGGTGCAAAGCCGTGAAGTAGCTCTTCACCGATTCGAGAAACTTCGCATAACCAAGCGTATAGAAGTTGCGGACGTACTCGTTCCTTTTGGACGGATCGGAAAGCGAGTTCAAGCGCTCGGCGAGCACTTTCTGCATGGCGTTCTGGTACCGGTAGATCTTCTCGCGCATCTCGCCCAGTGTCGCGGCGACCGTGTCGGGCGCAAGAGCGAGTTCGTCGCGCATCGACAGATACACGCCATACATCGACACCTGAGCGCCGCAGGCGAGCGCGTGCATTGTCAGCCCCTGATATTCGGAACCCTTGATCAGGAACATCGGCGTGAGCATCGTGCAAC
>NZ_CADESR010000030.1:0-443 GCF_902830285.1 Burkholderia sp. BCC0419 | reverse complement strand
GCCTTCACGTTCGACAGCGTCGTGCCATCGACACCCGCCAGCGTGACCTTGTCGCGTGCCGTGCCGTCATACGTCACCGCCATCGACGTCAGGTTGCCCGAGCCGTCGTCGCCCACCAGGCCCGCATCCTTCAACTGACCGAGGTTCAGTGCATCGTGATCGTCCGTCGCGTCCGCGACATTCTTCAGTTGCGTCGGACCTGCGCCGTTGCCCAGCGTCACCGAACCGTAGTTCGGCGTGCCATCTGCATTGCGGTCGTACGTGACCGCGGCGATCGACTTGCCGTCGTCGCCGATCAGACCCGAGCCCTTCAGCTGCGAGACGTTCACCGCGTCCATGTCGGCCACGCCGGCCTTCACGTTCGACAGCGTCGTGCCATCGACACCCGCCAGCGTGACCTTGTCGCGTGCCGTGCCGTCATACGTCACCGCCATCGACGTCAG
>NZ_CADESR010000029.1:0-450 GCF_902830285.1 Burkholderia sp. BCC0419 | reverse complement strand
TTCGTAATGGAAGAATTCCCGACCGTCCTCGCCAAGCAGCGCGGGTCCGCTTCCGTGCGCGGCAAGCGTGGCCGACGCGAGCGTGCGCTGCGTGTCAGGCGTCACGAGCGTCAGATTGACGAACGTGTCTGCGGTCGTCCGGACGTCTGCCAGAAGCGGGATAAGGCGGCAGGCGACAGGTGCCGCGGTTCGGTTCGTCACGACGAAGGTCAGGTGCTTGCCGATCAGGATCGACTTGCCGATCATCACGTCCGGATAGGCGGTCGGTGCGCCGAGCGTCGACGAATCCGCAAGGCTGAAACCGCAGGTCAGGTCGAGTTCGAGGCCGACGTCGGCGCCGTGCAATTCCGCGAGTTGCGATGCAGACGAGTAGTGTCGCAGTGCCATGCCGGCGTACGGAACGCTGCGGCTCGAATCCTCGCGGCACGTCTTGTCGGAATAGGTGCCCGG
>NZ_CADESR010000028.1:0-452 GCF_902830285.1 Burkholderia sp. BCC0419 | reverse complement strand
CAGGAGAACATGAGCGCGTCGCCGCACGTGCTGCCGGGCTCGCGCGACGGGTTCCGGATGGGTGACGCGAAGCTGGTCGACACGATGATCGTCGACGGCCTGTGGGACGTGTACAACCAGTACCACATGGGCATCACGGCGGAGAACGTCGCGAAGGAATACGGGATCACGCGCGAAGAGCAGGACGCGTTCGCGGCGCTGTCGCAGAACAAGGCGGAAGCCGCGCAGAAGGCCGGGCGCTTCAACGACGAGATCGTGCCGGTGTCGATTCCGCAACGCAAGGGCGAGCCGCTGCAGTTCGCGACCGACGAGTTCGTGCGTCACGGCGTGACGGCGGAGTCGCTGGCCGGGCTGAAGCCGGCGTTCTCGAAGGACGGCTCGGTGACGGCGGCGAACGCGTCGGGTCTGAACGACGGTGCGGCGGCGGTGCTGGTGATGTCGGCGCAGAAGGC
>NZ_CADESR010000027.1:0-457 GCF_902830285.1 Burkholderia sp. BCC0419 | reverse complement strand
CCGATGGTGAGCCTGGCGGCCGACCTGTCGCACGGGTTCAGCACCGAGGCCTACTACCAGTTCCAGTGGAATGGCAACCGCTATCCGCCGGTCGGCTCGTACTGGTCGGTGACGAACGGTTTCGGCCGCGGTGCCGAGCCGTTCACGATCAACACGAATAACCTGAACGTGATCGGCCCGAGCGCGGGCACGATCGCCAACGCGATCGGCGGACCGGGCGCGGCCGGCAACCAGGACACGCTCAACGCGATCAAGAACGGGCTCGTGAACGGCACCTACGCCGGGCCGCCGTTCAACGACATCGGGCTGCCGTCGGTCACGAACCTGCCGGCGAAATACCGGCCGCAGTTCGGCGTGAAGTTCAACTACTCGCCGCGCTCGTTCGACGCGAACTTCGCGTTCTACTACCTGAACTACACCGACAAGTCGCCGGTGCTCGCGTCGCTCGCGAACGGCA
>NZ_CADESR010000026.1:0-733 GCF_902830285.1 Burkholderia sp. BCC0419 | reverse complement strand
TGCAAGGCTCATCCCATTTCGCTCGCCACTACTTTGGGAATCTCGGTTGATTTCTTTTCCTGCGGTTACTTAGATGTTTCAGTTCACCGCGTTCGCTTCACATGGCCTATGTATTCAGCCATGGATACTCCAAAAGGAGTGGGTTTCCCCATTCGGACATCTACGGATCAAAGCTCGTTTGCCAGCTCCCCGTAGCTTTTCGCAGGCTACCGCGTCCTTCATCGCCTGTGATCGCCAAGGCATCCACCACATGCACTTGTTCGCTTGACCCTATAACGAGTCTGTCTCGTTACAGGTTGAGTTCTCGCGTTGTGCCGTATTCCAATTTAAGTCGAACTTAGAGTTCGAATCATCTTGAGATACATCGATACAATCACAACCCGGATAACTTTCACGTCCATCTCAAGACGCTTCCGCTATCCAAATTACTTACTTCTTCCAGATTGTTAAAGAACGACAGCCGATACTTTCGTACCGCTCTGACTGGCTCAATCGCCAATGAAAAAGACTCGAACCAAACTCCATTCGAATATTTGTCATTGAAGATTATTGAAAGCGGCCGGCATTAAACCGGTTTAAACCGCAGACAGCTAGTCTGTCTTAATCAACAGCCGATAAGCGTGAGCGCTCAACTTCGCGAGTAGCTCTGGAAAGGAGGTGATCCAGCCGCACCTTCCGATACGGCTACCTTGTTACGACTTCACCCCAGTCATGAATCCTACCGTGGTGACCG
>NZ_CADESR010000025.1:0-932 GCF_902830285.1 Burkholderia sp. BCC0419 | reverse complement strand
AGTCGCCTGGAAAGGTTCTTTTTCGGTCACCGCGCGATCGTGCTCGCGGCGATCGCGCTGTTCACCGTCGCGATGGCCGTGTTCGCCGTGCAGCTGCGCATGGATGCCGGTTTCGAAAAGCAGATGCCGATCGGGCACGAGTACATCCGAACGTTCCAGCAATACCGGAACGACCTGCTCGGTGCGAACCGGATCACGGTGGTCGTGCGCGCGAAGCACGGCTCGATCTGGTCGAAGCCGGGGCTGACGCGGCTGTACGACGTCACGCAGGCCGTCACGTACCTGCCGAACGTCGACCGGATCGGCGTGCGCTCGTTGTGGACGCCGAACGCGTTCGTCAACGAAGTGACCGACGAGGGCTTTCGCGCGGAGCCGATCATTCCCGGCACCATCACGCCCGACCAGTTGACACCGGATCGCGTGCAGGGCATTCGCCGCGCAACGACGCTCGGCGGCTACGTCGGCACGCTCGTGTCGCACGGCGAGGACAGCGCGATGATCACGGCCGAGCTGAACGAGCGCGACAGCGCCGGCAAGGTGCTCGACTACGTGGCGTTCAATCACCTGCTCGAAGACAAGATCCGCAAGCCGTTCGAGGATGCCGGCTACGAGATCCAGATCATCGGCTTCGCGAAGCAGATCGGCGATATCGCCGACGGCGCGACGGCCGTGCTCGGCTTCTGCGCGGTCGCGCTGCTGCTGACCACGCTCGCGGTGTACTGGTACTGCCATTCGGTGCGCTTCACGGTGCTGCTGGTCGCGTGCTCGCTCACGTCGCTCGTATGGCAGTTCGGCACGTTGAAGCTGCTCGGCTTCGGCCTCGATCCGCTCGCGGTGCTGGTGCCGTTCCTCGTGTTCGCGATCGGCGTGTCGCATGGCGTGCAGCAGGTGAACTTCATCGTCCGCGAGATCGCGCACGGACAGAGTTCGTT
>NZ_CADESR010000024.1:0-935 GCF_902830285.1 Burkholderia sp. BCC0419 | reverse complement strand
AGTCGCCTGGAAAGGTTCTTTTTCGGTCACCGCGCGATCGTGCTCGCGGCGATCGCGCTGTTCACCGTCGCGATGGCCGTGTTCGCCGTGCAACTGCGGATGGATGCCGGTTTCGAGAAGCAGATGCCGATCGGGCACGAGTACATCCGCACGTTCCAGCAATACCGGAACGACCTGCTCGGCGCGAACCGGATCACGGTGGTCGTGCGCGCGAAGCACGGCTCGATCTGGTCGAAGCCGGGGCTGACGCGGCTGTACGACGTCACGCAGGCGGTCACATACCTGCCGAATGTCGACCGCATCGGGGTACGCTCGCTGTGGACGCCGAACGCGTTCGTCAACGAAGTGACCGACGAGGGCTTTCGCGCGGAGCCGATCATTCCCGGCACCATCACGCCCGACCAGTTGACACCGGATCGCGTGCAGGGCATTCGCCGCGCAACGACGCTCGGCGGCTACGTCGGCACGCTCGTGTCGCACGGCGAGGACAGCGCGATGATCACGGCCGAGCTGAACGAGCGCGACAGCGCCGGCAAGGTGCTCGACTACGTCGCGTTCAATCACCTGCTCGAAGACAAGATCCGCAAGCCGTTCGAGGATGCCGGCTACGAGATCCAGGTCATCGGCTTCGCGAAGCAGATCGGCGACATCGCCGACGGCGCGACGGCCGTGCTTGGCTTCTGCGCGGTCGCGCTGCTGCTGACCACGCTCGCCGTGTACTGGTATTGCCATTCGGTGCGCTTCACGGTGCTGCTGGTCGCATGCTCGCTCACGTCGCTCGTATGGCAGTTCGGCACCCTGAAGCTGCTCGGCTTCGGCCTCGATCCGCTCGCGGTGCTCGTGCCGTTCCTCGTGTTCGCGATCGGCGTGTCGCATGGCGTGCAGCAGGTGAACTTCATCGTCCGCGAGATCGCGCACGGACAGAGTTCGTTCGA
>NZ_CADESR010000023.1:0-1130 GCF_902830285.1 Burkholderia sp. BCC0419 | reverse complement strand
GTCTTCACGGTCGCGCCCGGGCGCACCTTGTCGACGCCTTGCACGATCACGTGATCGCCCGCCTGCAGACCGCCTTCGACGACCCAGTTCTGGCCTTGCATGCCGGTGGTCTTCAGCGGACGCGGCTCGACCTTGTTGCTGGCGTTCACCACCATCGCGATCGCCTGGCCCTTCTGGTCGTGCGTGACGCCGATCTGCGGCACCAGGAACGCGTTCTCGTTCACGCCTTCCTCGATCCGTGCGCGCACGAACATCCCCGGCAGCAGCACGCGGCCCGGGTTCGGGAAGACCGCGCGGATCGTCACCGAGCCGGTGGTCTGGTCGACCGTCACGTCCGAGAACTGCAGCTTGCCCGCCTCCGAGTAGGTCTTGCCGTCTTCCAGGATCAGCGACACCTTCGCCGCACCCGGGCCGCTCGTCTTCAGGCGACCGCTCTGCACGTCCTGACGCAGCTTCAGCCCTTCGAGGCTCGACTGCGTGAGGTCGACGTACACCGGGTCGAGCTGCTGCACCGTCGACATCAGCGTCGCCTGGCTCGCCTGCACGTATGCGCCCGGCGTCACCTGCGAGATGCCGACGCGGCCGCTGATCGGCGACACGACATCCGTATAGCCGAGGTTGATCTGCGCGGTGTCGACCGCCGCCTTGCCGGCCGCGACGTCCGCCGCGGCCTGGCCTTGCGTGGCGACCGCGTTGTCGTAGTCCTGCTTGCTGACCGCGTTCGCGGCGACCAGCACCTTGTAGCGCGCGACCAGCGCGTTCTGCGTGACGAGGTTCGCCTGCGCCTTCGCGAGCGTCGCCTTCGCGCTGTTCAGCGCCGCGATGTACGGCGCCGGATCGATCTTGTAGAGGCGCTGACCGGCCTTGACGTCGGTGCCTTCGGTGAATTCACGACGCAGCACGATGCCGTCGACCCGTGCGCGCACTTGCGCGACGAGGAATGCACTGGTGCGGCCCGGCAGGTCGGTGAAGACCGGTACGGCTTGCGGCTGGACGGTGACGACGCCGACTTCCGGCGTTTGCGGCGGCGGTGCCGATTCTTTTTTCCCGCACGCGGCCAGGAAAACGGCGGCCGTCGCGACAGTGATTAAGCGGTATGGAACCCGTTCGACGCGCATGGAGCGACCTCT
>NZ_CADESR010000022.1:0-2308 GCF_902830285.1 Burkholderia sp. BCC0419 | reverse complement strand
GTGCCGTTCCTCGTGTTCGCGATCGGCGTGTCGCATGGCGTGCAGCAGGTGAACTTCATCGTCCGCGAGATCGCGCACGGACAGAGTTCGTTCGATGCGGCGCGCCACAGCTTCAGCGGCCTGCTGATCCCCGGCGTGCTCGCGCTGATCACCGCGTTCGTGTCGTTCATCACGCTGTTGCTGATCCCGATCCCGATGGTGCGCGAGCTGGCGATCACCGCGTCGCTCGGCGTCGCGTACAAGATCGTGACGAACCTGATCCTGCTGCCCGTCGCGGCATCGTGCTTCAACTTCACGAAAACCTATGCGGACAATTCGCTGAAGCGTGCGCAGCAGCGTGCGAAGCCGCTGCGTGTGCTCGCCCGCGTGGCGGAACCGAAGTACGCAGGCATCACCGTCGCGCTGACGGTGGCGATCTTCGCGCTCGCCGCGTGGCAAAGCCGCGATCGCGTGATCGGCACGCTGCAGCCGGGCGCGCCGGAGCTGCGCGCGGACGCGCGCTTCAACCGCGACGCGACGTCGATCGCCGGCAACTACGACATGGGTCTCGACTGGCTGACGGTGGCGATCGAATCGACCGGCAAGGCCTGCGACAACCCGGCGGTCGGGCTGTATGAGGACGACTTTGCGGCCGCGATGAAGACCGAGCCGGGCGTCGTGTCGGTGCAGTCGTACTCGGCGATGCTGCGCGCGTACAACCAGGGCTACAACGAGGACTTCCCGAAGATGAACGTCGTGCCGATCGCTGCCGAGAACTACGGCGCGGTGTCGGTCGACGTGTCGCGCGTGAAGGGCTTCATGAGCCGCGACTGCGGGATGACGGCCGTGCACCTGTTCCTGACCGACCACAAGGCGACGACGATCAACCGCATCCTCGACGACGTGAAGCAATACCGCGCGGCGCATCCGTTCCCCGGCATCACGGTGCGGCTGGCCGCGGGCAACGCGGGCGTGCTCGCGGCGACGAACGACGAAGTCGAGAAGAGCGAGCTGCCGATGATGCTCTACGTGTATGCGGCGATCCTGGTGCTCGTGTTCCTCGCCTATCGGGACTGGCGCGCGATGCTCGCCTGTTGCGTGCCGTTGTCGGTCGCGACCTTCATCGGCTACTGGTTCATGAAGG
Source organism: Burkholderia sp. BCC0419 (assembly GCF_902830285.1). Classification (NCBI taxonomy): domain Bacteria; kingdom Pseudomonadati; phylum Pseudomonadota; class Betaproteobacteria; order Burkholderiales; family Burkholderiaceae; genus Burkholderia; species Burkholderia sp. BCC0419. The sequence continues at coordinate 1,185 of NZ_CADESR010000022.1, read as the reverse complement.
AGCTGCAGATCGGGCTGACGGTCGCGACGTTGCCGGTGATGGTGCTGGCGGTGGGCATCGGCGTCGATTACGCGTTCTACATCTACAACCGGCTGCAGGTGCATCTCGCGGGCGGGCAGGACATCGTGAAGGCCGTCCAGCACGCGATGCTCGAAGTGGGCGTGGCCACGATCTTCACCGCGATCACGCTGGCGATCGGCGTCGCGACGTGGAGCTTCTCGGCGCTCAAGTTCCAGGCCGACATGGGCAAGCTGCTCGCGTTCATGTTCATCGTGAACCTGGTGATGGCGATGACCGCGCTGCCGGCGCTCGCGTCGCTGCTCGAACGGTGGTTCCCGCGCCGCAAGCCGGCCCGCGCACCGGGCCTGTTCAGCCACTGAAGCCGGCCAACATCCCGACGGAGATCCAGTCATGGTCAAGACCTTCGCTGTTTGCGGCGCGCTTTGCCTCGTGGCGGCCGCTTTCGCACGCTTCGATGAAGCGGTCGCGGACCGGCCCGCGCCGGCCCACGCATTCGCGACCGACGCGCAACGCGTCAGCGTGCGCCACGCCGCGGTCGACGAACCGGCCGTGGCGCCGTCGTCGAACGACGGCGACGCCGGGCGTCAGACGGCGGCCGCGCAGGCTGCCGACAAGCCGCCCGTCATCGCGCTCGGCGTCGCGCATGCGGGCTGGTCGGTGCTGTTCAGCCACTGACCCCCGGGCCTACCACTACGGAGATTCATCCATGATCAAGACGCTCGTTGCCTGTACCGCGCTCTGCGCCGCCGCGGCGGCCCTCGCGCAACCGCAGGACGGAACGGTAGTGGCCTGGGCCGCGAAGCCCGCACATGCATGGGCCGAGCCGGCGCACCGGATGCTGATGGATGCGACGCGCGCCGGTTCGCGGATCGTCGCGGTCGGCGAGCACGGCATCGTGCTGCTGTCCGACGACGACGGCAAGACCTGGCGGCAGGCGCGGCGCGTGCCGGTATCGGCGACGCTGTCGGCCGTGTCGTTCGCCGATGCGAAGCACGGCTGGGCCGTCGGCCAGTGGGGCGCGATTCTCGCGACCGACGACGGCGGCGACACGTGGGTCACGCAGCGGCTCGATACGTCGGTCGACCAGCCGCTGTTCTCGGTGCTGTTCACGAATGCGCGGGACGGCATTGCCGTCGGCCTGTGGTCGCTGATGCTGCAGACGCA
>NZ_CADESR010000021.1:0-2734 GCF_902830285.1 Burkholderia sp. BCC0419 | reverse complement strand
CTTACCCTTTGCCACGTTCGACAGCGTTACCGGACCCGTCGACTTACCTCCGCCCAGTGTCACCGAATTGAAGTTCGCCGTGCCGTCCGCGTTCTTGTCGTACGTCACCGCGGCAATCGACTTGCCGTCCTCGCCGATCAGGCCCGACGATTTCAGCTGCGACACGTTCACCGCGTCCAGGTCGGCTTTGCCCGCTGCAACGTTCGACAGAAGCGTGCCCGTCTTGCCCGCCAGCGTCACCTTGTCCTTCGACGTGCTGTCGTACACCACCGCCAGCGATTCGCCCGTCGTCTTGTCGATGACGCCGCCATCCGTCAGCGTGTCCGTCAGGTTGCCGAGGCTCTCGTTCGTCGCGAACAGTTGCGAGCCGTTCACCGCGTCCATGCTCGTCGCCGACAGTGCGCCGGCTTTCACGTTCGTCAGCGTCGTGCCCGACTTACCCGCCAGCGTCACCGACTCGCGGTTTGCCGTGCCGTCAAGGTTCTTGTCGTATGTCACCGCGGCGACCGACTTGCCGTCATCACCGATCAGGCCCGACGACTTCAACTGCGATACGTTCACTGCGTCCATGTCGGCCTTGCCCGCCACCACGTTCGACAGCGTCGTGCCGCCTTCGCCCGCCAGCTTCACCGACTTGTAATTCGGCGTGCCGTCTGCGTTCTTCTCGTACGTCACCGCGGCCAATGACTTGCCGTCACCGCCAATCAGGCCCGACGATTTCAGTTGCGACACGTTCACTGCATCCGCATCGGCCGTACCGGCCTTCACGTTCGACAGCTTCGTGCCGCCTTCACCCGCCAGCGTCGCCGATTTGTAGTTCGGCGTGCCGTCCGCGTTCTTGTCGTACGTCACCGCGGCGACCGACTTGCCGTCCTCGCCGATCAGGCCCGACGATTTCAGTTGCGACACGTTCACTGCATCCGCATCGGCCGTACCGGCCTTCACGTTCGACAGCTTCGTGCCACCTTCGCCCGCCAGCGTCGCCGATTTGTAGTTCGGCGTGCCGTCCGCGTTCTTGTCGTACGTCACCGCGGCCAATGACTTGCCGTCACCGCCAATCAGGCCCGACGATTTCAGTTGCGACACGTTCACTGCATCCGCATCGGCCTTGCCCGCCGCAACGTTCGACAGAATCGTGCCACCTTCGCCTGCCAGCGTCGCCGACTTGTAATTCGGCGTGCCGTCCGCCTTCTTGTCATACGTCACTGCGGCGACTGACTTGCCGTCATCACCGATCAGACCCGACGACTTCAACTGCGACACGTTGACTGCATCCATGTCGGCCTTGCCTGCCACCACGTTCGACAGCTTCGTGCCACCTTCGCCCGCCAGCGTCGCCGACTTGTAATTCGGCGTGCCGTCCGCGCTCTTGTCGTACGTCACTGCGGCCAGCGTCTTGCCGTCTTCGCCGATCAGGCCCGACGACTTCAGCTGCGACACGTTCACCGCGTCCGCATCGGCCGTACCGGCCTTCACGTTCGACAGCTTCGTGCCGCCTTCGCCCGCCAGCGTCGCCGATTTGTAGTTCGGCGTGCCGTCCGCCTTCTTGTCGTACGTCACCGCGGCCAGCGTCTTGCCGTCCTCGCCGATCAGGCCCGTCGACTTCAGTTGCGACACATTCACCGCGTCCGCATCGGCCTTGCCCGCCGCAACGTTCGACAGAATCGTGCCGCCTTCGCCCGCCAGCGTCGCCAATTTGTAGTTCGGCGTGCCGTCCGCCTTCTTGTCATACGTCACTGCGGCCAACGACTTGCCGTCGCCGCCAATCAGGCCCGACGATTTCAGTTGCGACACGTTCACTGCATCCGCATCGGCCGTACCGGCCTTCACGTTCGACAGCTTCGTACCACCTTCGCCCGCCAGCGTCGCCGACTTGTAATTCGGCGTGCCGTCCGCGTTCTTGTCGTACGTCACTGCGGCCAGCGTCTTGCCGTCCTCGCCGATCAGGCCTGTCGACTTCAGTTGCGACACGTTCACCGCGTCCATGTCGGCCTTGCCGGCCTTCACGTTCGAGAGCGTCGTACCGCCTTCGCCGGCCAGCGTCACCTTGTCCTTCGCCGCGCTGTCGTAAGCCACCGACAACGGATTCAGGCCGCCTTCCACGTTGCGAATGGCGTCCGTCAACTGATCGACGTTCACCGCGTCCGTGCCGGTCTTACCCTTTGCCACGTTCGACAGCGTTACCGGACCCGTCGACTTACCTCCGCCCAGTGTCACCGAATTGAAGTTCGCCGTGCCGTCCGCGTTCTTGTCGTACGTCACCGCGGCAATCGACTTGCCGTCCTCGCCGATCAGGCCCGACGATTTCAGCTGCGACACGTTCACCGCGTCCAGGTCGGCTTTGCCCGCTGCAACGTTCGACAGAAGCGTGCCCGTCTTGCCCGCCAGCGTCACCTTGTCCTTCGACGTGCTGTCGTACACCACCGCCAGCGATTCGCCCGTCGTCTTGTCGATGACGCCGCCATCCGTCAGCGTGTCCTTCAGGTTGCCCAGGTTCTCGTTCGTCGCGAACAATTGCGAGCCGTTTACCGCGTCCGTGCTCGTCGCCGACAGTTCGCCGGCCTTCACGTTCGTCAGCGTCGTGCCACCTTCGCCTGCCAGCTTCACCGACTTGTAGTTCGTCGTGCCGTCCGCGTTCTTGCCGTACGTCACCGCGGCAATCGACTTGCCGTCCTCGCCGATCAGGCCCGACGACTTCAGTTGCGACACGTTCACCGCGTCCAGGTCGGCTTTA
>NZ_CADESR010000020.1:0-4539 GCF_902830285.1 Burkholderia sp. BCC0419 | reverse complement strand
CACTTACGAGCATCCCACGCAGAGCGTCGAGCAGCGAAGCTGATCGATGCGGCGCGCCGGTTGAAGTACCGGTGACCTGCGTAGCAAGACAAGACATGTTGAATTCTCGTGTGTGATACACACAACCTAAATTACTGCTTCTTCCAAGATTGGTTCTGTTGGCCACGCCAGCAGAACAACCCTCTTTGCCTGATGACCATAGCGAGTCGGTCCCACCCCTTCCCATCCCGAACAGGACCGTGAAACGACTCTACGCCGATGATAGTGCGGATTCCCGTGTGAAAGTAGGTAATCGTCAGGCTCCCTAAGCCAAGAACCCCCGCCCGACAAGGCGGGGGTTTTTGCATTTCGGCGCCCCAAAAGCATACGGCGCAGCGCGCCCATTCCTCGTCACCCAACGGCGTACGCGCCAGATCAGTCATCTGCGCTCCAGCTGCCAAGCCTTCCCCCGGAACGAAGCCCCGCGATTTGATACGATCGAAGTGTCGTCGACGAGGGCATCCGTCGACATTCGTGTTCGAAACCAGGGCTTGATGAAGAGGGCGGGGAATGAATATCGGCGACGCGTCGCGCGAATCCGGAGTCAGCGCGAAAATGATCCGGTACTACGAACAGGTCGGCCTTCTTGCGCCGAGCAAGCGTACCGATGCCGGCTACCGGATCTACGGCGCGGACGAAATCCATATCCTGCGGTTCATCCGTCAGGCGCGACGACTCGGCTTTCTCGTCGAGGACATTCGCAAGCTGCTGATGCTCTGGCAGGATCGCTCACGCGCCAGCGCCGAAGTGAAATCGATCGCGCTCGAGCACGTGGCCGAACTCGACAAGCGAATCGCGGAGCTGAGCGACATGCGCGACACGCTGGCCGATCTGGCCGCGCACTGCCATGGTGACGGGCGGCCTGAATGCCCGATTTTGGCGCGCCTGGCCGACCCCGTCGGTGAACCAAATTAGTGCGCGCCCTCGAGCCTCAAAACAGGCTCAGACTCCCTGTCATTAAAAATCAATGGGTTAGGTCCGATCTGCTCGCCTTCATTCCAAATTGGAATGGTCTCCATGCAAGTTTTTCACTGGCATCTTGGTGCGGCATCGCTATAATTCGGGATAACCCTATACGGGAAATCCCTGAATCTCGATTCACCAGGGGTCCCTCTTCCTTGGAGAACGTCATGATCGCCTACATCGTTGAAAAGCTGAGCAACTGGTTCGAATCCGCAGAACGTGAGCGCCGTGAGGCTTACCTCGCTACGTCGTCGGACATCGTCCAGCTCGAGAGCCGCATCCGCTCGCTCGAGACCAACGGCTACTCGCTGTAATCGGAGTCACCGTCAGGTGCCGAGCGGCACCGAACGATAAGCAAGCCCCGTATTGACGGGGCTTTGTTTTTTTGTGCGTCGGATCTGGCGAAATCGTCGGTGCAGCGCTATGGTATGGACCTGCTTTTCATCTTGAAGGACACGATCATGCGTTTGCGTGTCGATGTGCGTCGCAGTGCTCGCGCGCGTCTCGTTCTGGGCGCGGCCGTGCTCGTTCATGGCCTCGCGGCCGGTGCCGCGACGTCGTCCAAGCCGCTCGTGCTCGATACGCAGCGGGGCATCCAGGACGGCAAGGGCGGGTTGGTGTTGCAGACGGCACCGTTGTCGCCGGAGCCGATCGTCGAGCCGGCAGGCATGCGTGCTCCGGCCGGGCAGGCTCCGAACACGTCGGTCCCGCTGTTCGTCGCACCGTATATCAATGTTCCCGCGTGGGGCGGCCAACCGGCCTATCAGCCGAGGCTCGCGCCGAGACCGCAGCCGTAACGACCGGTCGCCCGATCAGTTCCCGCGGTGCTCGATCTGACAGCGGGCGCCGCTATCCTGTCCCAGCATCTCGACCAGGTAGGGCAGTGCCTCTTTCATGCTCTGAGCGAGCGTATACGGTGGATTCAGGATGAACATCCCGCTGCCGTAGAGGCCCAGTCCGTCTGTCGGCGGATTCGACACCGTCAGCGTCAGGTGCAGCCAGTTGTTCGGTTGAAGGCGCTTCAACTGTTCGGGAAAGCGTTGCGATTCCAGCCGCGTGACCTGCGGGTACCAGATTGCATAGCAGCCGGTCGCGAAACGCTTCAGGCATTCCGTCATGCAACTCACCACCCGGGCGTAATCCTTCTTGTCCTCGTAGGACGGATCGATGAGCACCAGTGCGCGTCGCGGCGGCGGCGGCAGCAGCGCCTTGATACCTTCGAAGCCGTCGCCGGCGAAGATCATCGCGCGTCGTCCCGCGTCGCGGAAATTGTGGCGCAGCACATCGATTTCCGTCGTGTGCATTTCGAACAGGCGCATACGATCCTGCTCGCGCATCGACCGCCATGCGATGTACGGGGAGCCCGGATAGAAGTGCAGTTCGCCGTCGTCGTTCAGCGCGCGGACTTCATCCACATAGTCGCCCAGCGCTTCCGGCAGGTTCTTTTCGTTCCACAGCCGGCCGATGCCGGTATCGAATTCCGACGTCTTCGCTGCATAACCGTCGCGCAGCGAGTACACGCCCGCGCCTGCGTGCGTATCGATGTACCAGTACGATTTGTCTTTCTTGTTCAGGTAGCGCAGCAGCTGGACGACGACGGCGTGCTTGAGCACGTCTGCGTGGTTGCCTGCGTGAAAACCGTGACGATAACTGAGCATGGCTGGCTGCCTGAAACGAAAGGTGAATCGATGAAAGCGGTCGATCGTGCGCGGCCGTCAGGCCGGGTGCCGATGCGGCCGCGTATTGTACGCGAGTGGCCGCAAGTCGCCTTACTCGTATGCGTCGCCGACCACCGCCTCGATGCGTTGGTTCACATCCGGCGTCAGCTTCGCGGCAACGTCGAGCGCGCGCATGTTTTCGCCGATCTGGTCGATCCGCGATGCGCCCGTGATGACCGAACTCACGCGCGGATTCGCGAGCACCCATGCGATTGCCAATTGGCCGGTGCTGCAGCCGAGTTCGGCCGCAATCTCGCCGAGCCGTTCGACGATGTCGTTGGCGGCCCGGTCGGTCAGGCGTTCGCGCATCCAGTCGTAGCCTTGCAACTGCGCGCGGCTGCCGGCCGGCACGCCGTTGCGGTACTTGCCGGTGAGCAACCCCGACGCCAGCGGGCTCCAGGTCGTGAGGCCGAGACCGTAATCGTCGTAGAGCCGCGCATATTCCTGTTCGACCCGGATGCGGTGGAACAGGTTGTACTGCGGCTGTTCGACGACCGGCTTGTGCAGATGATGCCGCTCGGCGATCTCGCATGCTGCGCGGATCTCGTCGGCGCTCCATTCCGACGTGCCCCAGTACAGCGCCTTGCCGCGCACGATCATGTCGCTCATCGCCCAGACGGTTTCCTCGATCGGCGTATGCGGATCGGGGCGATGGCAATAGACGAGGTCGACATAGTCGAGCTGCAGCCGGCGGAGCGAGCCGTCGATCGCGTTCAGCAGGTATTTCCGGTTCAGCGTGTGATACTGGTTCGGGGCTTCCGCGAGCCCCCAGAAGAACTTCGTGGACACGATATAGCTGACGCGCGGCCAGTCGAGCGATTTGAGCGCGTGGCCCATGATTTCCTCGGATTTGCCGCCGGCGTAGACCTCGGCGTTGTCGAAGAAATTGACGCCCGCGTCGCGGGCCGCAGCGAGGCATTCGCGCGCGACCCGCTGGTCGACCTGGTTGCCGTATGTCACCCACGAACCGAGGGAAAGCTCGCTGATCTGCAGGCCGGAGCGGCCTAGCCGTCGATAGTGCATGAGAACCTCCTGCCGAACGGAATCGACCTTAAGCTTAGACGTTTTGCGCGCGAACGGCGGGGCCGATCGTGCACAATGACGGCTGGCACGTCGATACGATTTCGCGATGAGCGCGGATACGGCGGGCGCGTGTTTTATCGATCCGATAATGGGAGGAGACGGACATGGCAGCAGATCTGAATGGCAAGACCGCAGTCGTCACGGGCGCCGCGAGCGGCATCGGCAAGGAAATCGCGCTGGAGCTGGCCAAGGCAGGCGCGGCCGTCGCGATCGCCGACCTGAACCAGGACGGCGCGAACGCGGTTGCCGACGAGATCAACAAGGCAGGCGGCAAGGCGATCGGCGTCGCGATGGACGTGACCAACGAGGAAGCCGTGAACAGCGGCATCGACAAGGTGGCCGAAGCGTTCGGCTCGGTCGACATCCTCGTGTCGAACGCCGGCATCCAGATCGTCAACCCGATCGAGAACTATTCGTTCTCCGACTGGAAGAAGATGCAGGCGATCCACGTGGACGGCGCGTTCCTGACAACGAAGGCCGCGCTCAAGCACATGTACAAGGACGATCGCGGCGGCGTCGTGATCTACATGGGCTCGGTGCACTCGCACGAAGCGTCGCCGCTGAAGTCGGCGTACGTGACCGCCAAGCACGGGCTGCTCGGCCTGGCTCGCGTGCTGGCGAAGGAAGGCGCGAAGCACAACGTGCGCTCGCACGTCGTGTGTCCGGGCTTCGTGCGCACGCCGCTGGTCGACAAGCAGATTCCGGAGCAGGCGAAGGAGCTCGGCATCAGCGAAGA
>NZ_CADESR010000019.1:0-18276 GCF_902830285.1 Burkholderia sp. BCC0419 | reverse complement strand
GTCAGAACCGTCGTGATCGCTGCCGTCAGCGTCGTCTTGCCGTGGTCAACGTGACCAATCGTACCAACGTTCACGTGCGGCTTGGTCCGCTCGAATTTACCTTTTGCCATGATTCTCTTCTTTCAAAAATAATCGATTGTGATAGCGAATTACTTCGACTTCGCGCTGATGATCGCTTCTGCAACGTTCTTCGGGGCTTCAGCGTAGTGCTTGAACTCCATCGTGTACGTTGCGCGACCCTGCGTCAGCGAACGCAGCGACGTGGAATAGCCGAACATTTCCGACAACGGCACTTCGGCGCGCACGATCTTGCCGCCGCCCACCATGTCATCCATACCCTGGATGATGCCGCGACGACCCGACAGGTCGCCCATCACGTTACCCATGAAGTCTTCCGGCGTTTCCACTTCCACGGCCATCATCGGCTCGAGCAGAACCGGATCAGCGCGGCGCATCGCTTCCTTGAACGCCATCGAACCAGCCATGCGGAACGCATTTTCGTTCGAGTCGACGTCGTGGTACGAACCGAACGTCAGCGTGACCTTCACGTCGACGACCGGGAAGCCTGCCAGCACGCCGCTCTTCAGCGTTTCCTGGATACCCTTGTCAACCGACGGGATGTATTCGCGCGGAATCACGCCGCCCTTGATCGCGTCGATGAACTCGTAGCCCTTGCCCAGTTCGCTGCGCTCGAGCGTAATGACCGCATGACCATACTGACCACGGCCACCCGACTGCTTGACGAACTTGCCTTCCACGTCCGCGGCCGACTTGCGAATGGTTTCGCGGTAGGCAACCTGCGGCTTGCCGACGGTCGCTTCCACGCCGAATTCACGCTTCATCCGGTCGACCAGAATTTCGAGGTGGAGCTCGCCCATACCCGAAATGATCGTTTGACCCGATTCTTCGTCGGTCTGCACGCGGAACGACGGATCTTCCTGAGCGAGACGGTTGAGCGCCAGGCCCATCTTCTCCTGGTCAGCCTTCGTCTTCGGCTCGACTGCCTGCGAAATCACCGGCTCCGGGAAAATCATGCGTTCGAGCACGATCGGGTGAGCCGGATCGCACAGCGTGTCGCCCGTGGTCGCTTCCTTCAGGCCGACCGCGGCAGCGATATCGCCAGCGCGAACTTCCTTGATTTCTTCACGCTGGTTCGCGTGCATCTGCAGAATACGGCCGAGACGTTCCTTCTTGTCCTTGGTCGCATTGAGCAGCGTATCGCCCGAATTCACCACGCCCGAGTAGACGCGGAAGAAGATCAGCTGGCCGACGAACGGGTCGGTCATGATCTTGAACGCGAGTGCCGCGAACTTTTCGTCGTCGGCCGCACGGCGCTCCGTCTTCTCGCCGTTTTCGAGTTCACCCGTAACCGGCGGAATATCGACCGGCGACGGCAGGAAATCGATCACGGCGTCGAGCATGCGCTGCACGCCCTTGTTCTTGAACGCGGTGCCGCACAGCATCGGCTGGATTTCGCACGCGATCGTACGGTCGCGCAGACCCTTGACGATCTCGGCTTCGGACAGCTCGCCCGCTTCCAGGTACTTGTTCATCAGGTCTTCACTCGACTCTGCAGCCGCTTCGACCATCTTTTCACGCCATTCGTTGCACGTGTCGACGAGTTCCGCCGGGATGTCCACGTAGTCGAACTTGGTACCTTGCGACGCTTCGTCCCAAATGATCGCCTTCATCTTGATCAGGTCGACGACGCCCTTGAAGCCTTCTTCCGCACCGATCGGCACCACGACCGGAACCGGGTTCGCCTTCAGGCGCAGACGGAGCTGGTCGTAGACCTTGAAGAAGTTCGCGCCGGTACGGTCCATCTTGTTGACGAACGCGAGACGCGGCACCTTGTACTTGTTCGCCTGGCGCCACACCGTTTCCGACTGCGGCTGCACGCCGCCCACTGCGCAGTACACCATGCACGCGCCGTCGAGCACGCGCATCGAGCGCTCCACTTCGATCGTGAAGTCGACGTGGCCCGGGGTGTCGATGATGTTGATGCGGTGTTCCGGATAGTTGCCGCCCATGCCCTTCCAGAAGGCCGTGGTAGCAGCGGACGTGATCGTGATGCCACGCTCTTGTTCCTGCTCCATCCAGTCCATCGTGGCTGCGCCGTCGTGGACTTCACCGATCTTGTGGTTCACACCGGTGTAAAACAGAATGCGCTCGGTCGTCGTCGTCTTGCCGGCGTCGATGTGAGCGCTAATACCGATATTGCGGTAGCGCTCGATAGGAGTCTTGCGAGCCACTTTGATCCTCTACTGGGATGACGCGACGCAGCCCTGCTGCATCACGCTTCAACACAAACGGGCGAGGCGCCTGAAAAGCGCACCCGCCCGGAATTTATTTCCGCAAACAGCCCAGCCAGGCGCTTAGAAACGGAAATGCGAGAACGCGCGGTTGGCTTCTGCCATGCGGTGAACTTCGTCGCGCTTCTTCATCGCGCCGCCACGGCCTTCGGCCGCTTCGGAGAGTTCACCTGCCAGACGCAGAGCCATCGACTTCTCGCTACGCTTCTTCGCAGCCTCACGCAGCCAGCGCATCGCCAATGCCATACGACGCGACGGGCGCACTTCGACCGGAACTTGATAGTTGGCACCACCAACGCGGCGGCTCTTCACTTCGACCACCGGCTTCACGTTGTTGAGCGCAACCGTGAACACTTCCAGCGGGTCCTTGCCACCCTTGGTCTGGATCTGTTCGAATGCGCCATAAACGATGCGCTCTGCGACCGACTTCTTGCCGGACAGCATCAGCATGTTCATGAACTTGGCAACATCAACGTTACCGAACTTCGGATCCGGCAACACTTCCCGCTTGGGGACTTCGCGACGACGCGGCATGATTCTTCCTTTACTTGTTCAGTTGGAGCTGGATTCAGCTCCGCGGCCACCAACAAACCCGATCACATCTTCACGACTAACCAGCTTGGCCGGGTGACCACTTACTCGACAGCACCGGCAATCCGGCACTCCCGCCTCGACCGCCCTGGGGCGATCCCTGATCAAAAACTGCTTACTTGGCAGCCTTTGCACGCTTCGCGCCGTACTTCGAGCGCGCTTGCTTACGGTCCTTGACGCCCTGGGTATCCAGCGAGCCGCGAACCATGTGGTAACGCACACCCGGCAAGTCCTTCACACGGCCGCCGCGGATCAGCACAACCGAGTGCTCCTGCAGGTTGTGGCCTTCACCGCCGATGTACGAAATCACTTCGAAGCCGTTCGTCAGACGAACCTTGGCAACCTTACGGAGTGCCGAGTTAGGCTTCTTAGGCGTCGTCGTGTACACACGGGTGCACACGCCGCGACGCTGGGGGCAGTCCTGCAGGGCCGGGCTCTTGCTCTTCGTCGTTTCCGACTGACGGCCTTTGCGAACCAGTTGGTTGATGGTTGGCATTGTTTATTCCTGAAATTGAACAAAATCTGCACAGCGATTTCGGGCAAAGCGAGAATCGGCGCGCAGTTGACTTCCGAACCGGCGAGACGGACACGAACCTTCGAACGCGACTCGGCCCGCCGAATACCGGAACCCAGCATAATATTCCGGAAATGCCAACTAAGTCAACGGCTTGCGTGATTTACTGGCCGCATGGGCGGTTTACCGGAAGGGTCGGAACACCTGTGTCACGCCGATTCGACGACGTCGATGATCTCGTCGCCGAAGCGCTCGAGCTTGCGCACGCCCATGCCGGGGATATGGCGTAGGTCTTCGATCGTCTCCGGCGCGTTGCGCGCGATCTCGGCGAGCGTCGCATCGTGGAAGATCACGTAGGCCGGCACGCCGTCGGACTTCGCGGTTTCCGCGCGCCACGCGCGCAGCGCGTCCCAGCGTGCGCGCTCGCGCGTGCCCATGCCGGCCGTCGGGTCGACGCGCGTGCCGCTGCGGCTCGACGACTGGCGGGTGCGCTGCGGCTTCACGTAGCGGCGCAGCGTGACCTTCTCCTCGTTCTTCAGCACCGGCTTCGCGGCCTCGGTGAGCATGAGCGCGCCGAAGCCGCCATGGTCGACCGCCAGATAACCGTACGCGACCAGCTGCCGGAAAATCGCGCGCCACTCGGCCTCGGACAACGACGCGCCGATCCCGAACGTGCTGAGCTGGTCGTGGCCGCGCTGCAACACCTTCTCGGTGCGCCCGCCGCGCAGGATCTCGATCAGATGGCTCGAGCCGAAATTGAAGCCGCTCGCGCGCTGCGCACGGAACACGCACGACAGCGCCATCTGCGCCTCGCGCGTCGCGTCCCATGAATCGGGCGGCTCGATGCACGTGTCGCAGTTTCCGCACGGCTGGCTCGCCTCGCCGAAGTAGTTCAGCAGCCGCACGCGGCGGCACGAGATCGTCTCGCACAGCCCGAGCAGCGCGTCGAGCTTCGACGTCTGCACGCGCTTGTGCGCGTCGTCCGCATCGGACTCGTCGATCATCTTGCGCTGCTGGACGACGTCGCCGAGGCCATACGCCATCCATGCGTTCGCCGGCATCCCGTCGCGGCCCGCGCGGCCGGTTTCCTGGTAGTAGCCTTCGACGCTCTTCGGCAAATCGAGGTGCGCGACGAAGCGCACGTCGGGCTTGTCGATGCCCATGCCGAACGCGATCGTCGCGCACATCACGATGCCTTCCTCGCGCTGGAACATTTCCTGGTGCTTCTGCCGCACCTCGAACTCCATTCCCGCGTGATACGGCAGCGCGCGCACGCCCTGCGCCTTCAGCCATTCGGCCGTTTCCTCGACCTTGCGGCGCGACAGGCAATAGACGACACCCGCGTCCGTCGTGCCGTCGGCATTCGTGTGCTCGGCGCGAATGAAATCGAGCAGTTGCGAGCGCGCGTTGTCCTTTTCGACGATCCGGTAGCGGATGTTCGGGCGGTCGAAGCTCGATATGAACACGCGCGCATCGTCGAGCGCGAGACGATGGATGATCTCGTCGCGCGTGATCGCGTCGGCCGTGGCAGTGAGCGCGATGCGCGGCACCGACGGGAACCGCTCGTGCAGCACCGACAGCTGGATGTATTCCGGGCGGAAATCGTGCCCCCACTGCGACACGCAGTGCGCTTCGTCGATCGCGAACAGGCCGATCTTCGCGCGCTCGAGCAGCTCGAGGAAGCGTCCCGTCATTAACCGCTCCGGCGCGACGTACAGCAGGTCGATTTCGCCCTCGCGCAGCGCGCGCTCGGTGGCCGCGGCCTCGGCGCCCGACAGCGTCGAATTCAGGTAGGCCGCGCGCACGCCGACTTCGCTCAACGCGGCGACCTGGTCCTGCATCAGCGCGATCAGCGGCGACACGACGATGCCGGCGCCCTGCCCGGCCTCGCGGCGCAGCAGCGCGGGAATCTGGTAGCACAGCGACTTGCCGCCACCGGTCGGCATCAGCACGAGACAATCGCCGCCGCCGGCGACGTGCTCGACGATCTCGCCCTGCTGGCCGCGAAAGGCGGAATAACCAAAGACTTCGTCGAGTATTTCGAGGGCGCGGGACATGAATGAGACCAAGGACGGCTAAGCGATGACCGCAATTTTAACAACCCGCTCGCGCGACGCGTGGCGAATCGCGCGATGTTGGCCATTCGGTCAGGGTTCGTTCGCGTGCATGACGGGCCTGCCGCGCCCGTACGGGACGCGATCGCGAGGCATGCGCCGGCGCTGCGCAGGCACGTCATGCACGTGAACGAAGGATGAAAAAAAACCGCCCGGCAGAACCGGGCGGTTTCGGTGACAGCGATGATAGCAAGGCAAGGCGGCTTGCGCCGCCCGCGCTTACTCGGCTGCCGGGTGCTGTTGCGGCTCTTCTGCCGGCGCGCTCGGCGTGCCGAAGTCGAATGCCTCTTCCGCTGCGATCTGGTCGAAACGCTCGCGATCCGACGATTCCTTCGCCTTGCGTGCCTTGTGGAACGCGAGACCCGTACCGGCCGGAATCAGACGGCCGACGATCACGTTTTCCTTCAGGCCACGCAGATCGTCGCGCTTGCCCATGATCGCCGCTTCGGTCAGCACGCGGGTCGTTTCCTGGAACGATGCCGCGGAGATGAACGAGTCGGTCGACAGCGACGCCTTCGTGATACCGAGCAGCACGTTGTCGTACGAAGCCGGACGCTTGCCCTCGGCGATCATGCGATCGTTCTCGTCCAGCATGTCGGAACGCTCGACCTGTTCGCCCGGGATGAAGCGCGTATCGCCGTTGTCGGTGATCTGCACACGACGCAGCATCTGGCGAACGATCACCTCGATGTGCTTGTCGTTGATCTTCACGCCCTGCAGACGGTACACGTCCTGCACTTCGTCGACGATGTAGCGCGACAGCGCCTCGATACCCTGCAAACGCAGGATGTCGTGCGGATCGGCCGGACCGTCCACGATCATTTCGCCCTTGTTGACGACCTGGGCATCGTGAACCAGAACCTGCTTTTCCTTCGCGATCAGGAACTCGTGCTGGTTGCCCTCGAGATCCGTGATGACGAGACGCTGCTTGCCCTTCGTGTCCTTACCGAACGACGTCGTACCGGTGACTTCCGCGAGAATGCCGGCATCCTTCGGCGAACGCGCTTCGAACAGTTCCGCCACCCGCGGCAGACCGCCGGTAATGTCACGCGTCTTCTGCGCTTCCGTCGGGATACGTGCGAGCACTTCACCGACCTGCACCTGCTGGCCATCCTTCACGGTGATCAGTGCGCCGACCTGGAAGCCGATCTGCACCGCGTGCTCCGTGCCCGGAATCTTCACTTCCTCGCCGTTCGCGTCGAGCAGCTTCACCTGCGGACGCACGCTCTTCGAAGCCTGCGAACCGCGACGCTTCACGTCGATCACGACCAGCGTCGACAGGCCGGTCACGTCGTCGATCTGCTTCGCGACGGTCACGCCTTCCTCGACGTTCTCGAACTTCACCGTACCACCGTACTCGGTGATGATCGGACGCGTCAGCGGATCCCACGTGGCGAGCTGCGTACCGGCCTTGATCGTCGCGCCGTCGAGCTGCAGCAGCGTCGCGCCGTACGGCACTTTGTGACGCTCGCGCTCGCGACCGAAGTCGTCGGTGATCATCGCTTCGCCCGAGCGGGAAATGACGATCTGCTCGCCCTTCGCGTTCGTGACGTAGCGCATCGTCGCCGTGAAGCGGACGATACCGTTGCTCTTCGCTTCGACCGACGAAGCCACTGCCGCACGCGATGCCGCACCACCGATGTGGAACGTACGCATCGTCAGCTGCGTGCCCGGTTCACCGATCGACTGCGCCGCGATCACGCCGACTGCTTCGCCGACGTTCACGAGCGAGCCGCGGCCGAGGTCGCGGCCGTAGCAGGCTGCGCACAGGCCGTAACGCGTTTCGCAGGTCAGCGGCGTGCGCACGCGCACTTCGTCGATGCCGAGGCGTTCGATTTCCTCGACCGCCGTTTCGTCGAGCAGCGTGCCCGATTCGTACAGCGTTTCCTGCGTTTCCGGGTTCACGACGTCCGCCACCGCGACGCGGCCGAGGATACGGTCGCGCAGCGCTTCAACGACTTCACCGCCTTCGACGAGCGCCTTCATCGCCACGCCGTTCGACGTGCCGCAATCGTCTTCCACCACGACCAGATCCTGCGTGACGTCGACCAGACGACGCGTCAGGTAACCCGAGTTCGCGGTCTTCAGTGCCGTATCAGCCAGACCCTTACGTGCACCGTGGGTCGAGATGAAGTACTGCAACACGTTCAGACCTTCGCGGAAGTTCGCGGTAATCGGCGTCTCGATAATCGAGCCGTCCGGCTTCGCCATCAGGCCCCGCATACCGGCCAGCTGACGAATCTGAACCGCCGAACCCCGGGCGCCCGAGTCGGCCATCATGTAGATCGAGTTGAACGACTCCTGGCGCGTCTCGTTGCCGTCGCGGTCCGTCACCGGCTCCGTCGACAGCTGCTCCATCATCGCCTTGCCGACCGCTTCCGACGTTGCCGACCAGATGTCGACCACGTTGTTGTAGCGTTCCTGCGCGGTGACGAGACCCGACATGTACTGGCGGTCGTACTCCTTCACCTTCTTCGCGGCGTCGCCGACGATCGTTTCCTTCTGCGGCGGCACGAGCATGTCGTCCACGCAGATCGAGATGCCGGCACGCGTCGCGAGACGGAAACCCGACTGCATCAGCTGGTCGGCGAACACCACCGTCGCGCGCAGACCGCACTTGCGGAACGCGGTGTTGATCAGGCGCGAGATTTCCTTCTTCTTCAGCGGCTTGTTCAGCACCGAGAACGGCAGGCCGTGCGGCAGGATCTCCGACAGGATCGCGCGACCGACGGTCGTCGCGTACAGCGAGATCTTCGGCACGAACGGCGGCGCGCCTTCCGACGTGTCCTCGTTGTGGACCATTTCGGTGATCCGCACGTTGACGCGCGAGGCCAGCTCGACTTCCTTGTTCTCGTACGCGCGGATCACTTCCGACACGCCCGTGAACGACAGGCCTTCGCCCTTGCCGTTGACCGCTTCGCGGGTCGCGTAGTACAGACCCAGCACGATATCCTGCGACGGCACGATCGACGGATCGCCGTTGGCCGGGAACAGCACGTTGTTCGACGCCAGCATCAGCGTGCGCGCTTCCATCTGCGCTTCGAGCGACAGCGGCACGTGAACGGCCATCTGGTCACCGTCGAAGTCGGCGTTGAACGCCGCGCAGACGAGCGGGTGCAGCTGAATCGCCTTGCCTTCGATCAGCACCGGCTCGAACGCCTGGATACCGAGACGGTGCAGCGTCGGCGCACGGTTCAGCATCACCGGGTGCTCGCGGATCACCTCTTCGAGGATGTCCCACACCACCGGCGTCTGGTTCTCGACTTCCTTCTTCGCAGCCTTGATGGTCGTCGCGACGCCCATCACTTCCAGCTTGTTGAAGATGAACGGCTTGAACAGCTCGAGCGCCATCAGCTTCGGCAGGCCGCACTGGTGCAGCTTCAGCGTCGGGCCGACCACGATGACCGAACGGCCCGAGTAGTCGACGCGCTTGCCCAGCAGGTTCTGACGGAAACGCCCGCCCTTGCCCTTGATCATGTCGGCGAGCGACTTCAGCGGACGCTTGTTCGCGCCCGTCATCGCCTTGCCGCGACGACCGTTGTCGAGCAGCGAGTCGACGGCCTCCTGCAGCATCCGCTTTTCGTTGCGGACGATGATTTCAGGCGCCTTCAGCTCGAGCAGACGCTTCAACCGGTTGTTACGGTTGATCACGCGGCGATACAGGTCGTTCAGGTCCGACGTCGCGAAACGGCCGCCGTCCAGCGGCACGAGCGGACGCAGTTCCGGCGGCAGCACCGGCAGCACTTCGAGGATCATCCACTCGGGCTTGATGCCCGAGCGCTGGAATGCCTCGAGGACCTTCAGGCGCTTCGCGTACTTCTTGATCTTCGCTTCCGAGCCGGTGTTCTTCAGCTCGGTGCGCAGCGTCTCGACCTGCTCGTCGATGTTGATCGCGCGCAGCAGTTCACGCACGCCTTCCGCGCCCATTTCGGCACGGAATTCGTCGCCGTATTCCTCGACCTTGTTGTAGTAATCCTCTTCGGTCATGATCTGCCGCGCCTTCAGCGGCGTCATGCCCGGTTCGATCACCACGTACGCTTCGAAGTACAGCACGCGTTCGATGTCGCGCAGCGTCATGTCGAGCACCATGCCCAGACGCGACGGCAGCGACTTCAGGAACCAGATGTGCGCGACCGGCGAGGCCAGCTCGATGTGGCCCATCCGTTCGCGACGCACCTTCGCCAGCGTCACTTCGACGCCGCACTTCTCGCAGATCACGCCGCGGTGCTTCAGGCGCTTGTACTTGCCGCACAGGCACTCGTAGTCCTTGATCGGCCCGAAGATCTTCGCGCAGAAGAGACCATCGCGTTCCGGCTTGAACGTACGGTAGTTGATGGTCTCCGGCTTCTTCACTTCGCCGAACGACCACGAACGGATCTTGTCGGGCGAGGCCAGACCGATCTTGATCGCGTCGAAAACTTCTTCCTGTTGGACTTGCTTGAATAGATCGAGCAGAGCTTTCATTGCTTTCTCTCCGTAGTCCGATTAATTGCGGTCGAGATCGATATCGATACCGAGCGAGCGGATTTCCTTCACGAGCACGTTGAAGGATTCCGGCATGCCTGCATCGATGACGTGATCGCCCTTGACGAGGTTCTCGTAAACCTTCGTCCGGCCGTTCACGTCGTCCGACTTCACCGTCAGCATTTCCTGCAGCACGTAGGACGCGCCGTACGCTTCGAGTGCCCACACTTCCATTTCACCGAAACGCTGGCCACCGAACTGCGCCTTACCACCCAGCGGCTGCTGCGTGACGAGCGAGTACGGGCCGGTCGAACGCGCGTGCATCTTGTCGTCGACCAAGTGGTGCAGCTTCAGGTAGTGCATGTAGCCGAGCGTCACGCGACGTTCGAACATTTCACCCGTGCGGCCGTCGTACAGGCGGACCTGGTTCTTCGACGGGTTCATGCCGAGCTGTTCGGCGATGTCGTCCGGGAACGCGAGGTCGAGCATCTTGCCCATTTCTTCCTCGGTCGCACCGTCGAACACCGGCGTCGCGAACGGCACGCCTTCGCGCAGGTTCTTCGCGAGTTCGAGGATCTCTTCGTCGGTGAAGCTTTCCAGATCTTCCTGGCGGCCCGACTCGTTGTAGATCTTCGTCAGGAACGTGCGCATTTCCTCGATCTTCGCCTGACGCTGCAGCATTTCGCCGATACGCCAGCCGAGGCCCTTCGCGGCCCAGCCGAGGTGCACTTCCAGAACCTGACCCACGTTCATCCGCGACGGCACGCCGAGCGGGTTCAGCACGACGTCTGCCGGACGGCCATCGGCCATGTACGGCATGTCTTCGATCGGAACGATCTTCGACACGACACCCTTGTTACCGTGACGGCCTGCCATCTTGTCGCCAGGCTGCAGACGGCGCTTCACCGCGAGGTACACCTTGACCATCTTCAGCACGCCCGGCGGCAGTTCGTCGCCTTGCGTGAGCTTCTTGCGCTTCTCTTCGAACGCGAGGTCGAACTGGTGACGCTTCTCTTCGATCGAGTTCTTGATCGCTTCGAGCGATGCCGCTGCTTCGTCGTCCGCGAGGCGGATGTCGAACCAGTGGTAGTGATCGAGGTCTTCCAGGTAAGCCTGGTCGATCTTCGTGCCCTTCGCGAGCTTCTTCGGACCGCCGTTCGCGACCTTGCCCACCAGCATGCGTGCGAGACGCTGGAACGCGTCGCCTTCCACGATGCGCAGCTGGTCGTTCAAGTCGAGACGGTAACGCTTCAGTTCGTCGTCGATGATCTGTTGCGCACGCTTGTCGCGCTGGATGCCTTCACGCGTGAACACCTGGACGTCGATCACGGTGCCGCTCATGCCCGACGGCACGCGCAGCGACGTGTCCTTCACGTCCGAAGCCTTCTCGCCGAAGATCGCGCGCAGCAGCTTCTCTTCCGGCGTCAGCTGGGTCTCGCCCTTCGGCGTGACCTTGCCGACCAGCACGTCGCCTGCTTCGACTTCCGCACCGATGTACACGATGCCCGATTCGTCGAGACGGCCGAGCTGGACTTCCGCCAGGTTCGAGATGTCGCGCGTGATTTCTTCCGGCCCGAGCTTCGTGTCGCGTGCAACGACGTTCAGCTCTTCGATGTGGATCGACGTGTAGCGATCGTCCGCGACCACCTTCTCCGAGATCAGGATCGAATCCTCGAAGTTGTAGCCGTTCCACGGCATGAACGCGATCAGCATGTTCTGGCCGAGCGCGAGCTCGCCCAGGTCCGTCGAGGCGCCGTCGGCCAGCACGTCGCCGCGCGAGACCTTGTCGCCCATCTTCACGATCGGACGCTGGTTGATGTTCGTGTTCTGGTTCGAACGCGTGTACTTGATCAGGTTGTAGATGTCGACACCGACTTCACCTGCGACCGCTTCGTCGTCGTTCACGCGAATCACGATACGGCCTGCGTCGACGTAGTCGACCACACCGCCGCGGAACGCCTGGACCGTCGTACCCGAGTCGACCGCGCAGGTGCGCTCGATGCCCGTACCGACGACCGGCTTTTCCGGACGCAGACACGGCACGGCCTGACGCTGCATGTTCGAACCCATCAGTGCACGGTTCGCGTCATCGTGCTCGAGGAACGGGATCAGCGATGCGGCAACCGACACGATCTGCGACGGCGCGACGTCCATGTACTGGATACGGTCCGGCGTGACCATCATCGTTTCGCCGGCTTCCCGCGACGACACGAGTTCGTCGATCAGCGTGCCGTTCTCGTCGATCGCGGCGTTCGCCTGAGCGATCATGTAGCGGCCTTCCTCGATCGCCGACAGGTAGTCGATCTGGTCGGTCACCTTGCTGTCCACGACCTTGCGGTACGGCGTCTCGAGGAAGCCGTATTCGTTCAGGTGCGCGTACAGTGCGAGCGAGTTGATCAGGCCGATGTTCGGACCTTCCGGCGTTTCGATCGGGCACACGCGGCCGTAGTGGGTCGGGTGCACGTCGCGGACTTCGAAGCCTGCGCGCTCGCGCGTCAGACCGCCCGGGCCCAGTGCGGAAACACGGCGCTTGTGCGTGATTTCCGACAGCGGGTTGGTCTGGTCCATGAACTGCGACAGCTGCGACGAACCGAAGAACTCGCGGATCGCCGACGAAATCGGCTTCGAGTTGATCAGGTCGTGCGGCATCAGGTTTTCGCTTTCGGCCTGGCCGAGGCGTTCCTTGACCGCGCGCTCGACACGCACGAGACCCGCGCGGAACTGGTTTTCCGCCAGTTCGCCGACGCAACGCACGCGACGGTTGCCGAGGTGGTCGATATCGTCCACTTCGCCCTTGCCGTTGCGCAGCTCGACGAGGATCTTGATCGTCGCGAGGATGTCGTCGTCCTGCAGCGTCATCGGGCCGACGATCTCGTCACGGCCGACGCGGCGGTTGAACTTCATGCGGCCGACCTTCGACAGGTCGTACGCTTCTTCGCTGTAGAACAGGCGGTTGAACAGGGCTTCGACCGCTTCTTCGGTCGGCGGCTCGCCCGGACGCATCATGCGGTAGATCGCGATGCGCGCGGCCGTCCGGTCCGTCGTTTCGTCGACACGCAGCGTCGACGAGATGTACGGGCCTTGATCCAGATCGTTCGTGTAGAGCGTCTGGATGTCCTTGATGCCCGCTTCGCGCAGCTTCTCGAGCACGCTTTCCGTGACTTCGTCGTTCGCGCTCGCGATCACCTCGCCGGTGTCGCCGTCGACGACGTTCTTCGCCAGCACGCGGCCGAGCAGATAGTCTTCCGGCACCGAGATGAACTTGGTCTTCGCGGCTTCGAGGTCGCGAATGTGCTTCGCGTTGATCCGCTTGTCCTTCTGGACGATGACCTTGCCGTCGCGATCCGTGATGTCGAAACGCGCGACTTCACCACGCAGGCGCTCGGGCACGAACTCGAGTTGCGCGCCTTCGTCCATCAGCGTGAAGTTGTCGAACACGAAGAAGTTCGCGAGGATCTGTTCCGGCGTCAGGCCGATGGCCTTCAGCAGGATCGTGACCGGCATCTTGCGGCGACGGTCGACGCGGAAGTACAGGATGTCCTTCGGATCGAATTCGAAGTCGAGCCACGAGCCGCGGTACGGAATGATCCGTGCCGAGAACAGCAGCTTGCCCGAGCTGTGCGTCTTGCCCTTGTCGTGTTCGAAGAACACGCCCGGCGAACGGTGCAGCTGCGAGACGATGACACGCTCGGTGCCGTTGATGACGAACGAGCCCGTCGGCGTCATGAGCGGAATTTCGCCCATGTACACTTCCTGCTCCTTCACTTCCTTGACGACCGGCTTGTTCGGCGATTCCTTGTCGAGGATGACGAGGCGGACCTTCGCGCGCAGCGCGGAGCAGTACGTCAGGCCACGCTGCTGGCATTCCTTGATGTTGAATGCCGGCGAGGACAGCGCATAGCTCACGAACTCGAGGCGCGCGAAACCGTTGTGCGAAACAATGGGAAATACCGATGTGAACGCGGCCTGCAAACCTTCGGGCTTGCGTTGTGTCGCCGGCACATCGGCTTGCAGAAACGTGCTGAATGATTCAAGCTGGGTAGCCAGCAAGAACGGAACTTGGTGAACGATGGGGCGCTTCGCGAAACTCTTGCGAATGCGCTTCTTCTCGGTGAAGGAATATTGCATACGATCTCCGAATCACGGCGGGTGCTATCGAGGCGGAATACCTGGACGTTTCAAACCCGAGTGTTCACCGACTGAGACCCGATGGCCGTTCGACGGCTTGAACGAGCCGAGAAGCTTGGTGGTTGGCCGCTACCAACCGCTGGCTGACGGCAGCGGATGCCTGTGTTGCCCGCTACCCGACCAAACTTGCCTTCTGCAGTCGCTTCAGAAGACAAAGAGAACCGCCAATCGTGAGTGATTCATCACAACGATCAGGCGGTTTTCTTTGGCTTCTGGGGCCGATTATTCGGGCTCCCGAATGAGTGCCAGAATAACGTCCCCACAAAGCACAAAAAGGCCGGCGGTGAAAATACCGCCAGCCTTCGCACAGCGCGCCGAAACTTACTTGACTTCGACCTTCGCGCCAGCTTCTTCCAGCTTCTTCTTGGCTTCTTCAGCAGCAGCCTTGTCGACGCCTTCCTTGACGGGCTTCGGTGCACCGTCAACCAGGTCCTTCGCTTCCTTCAGGCCCAGGCCCGTCAGTTCGCGAACGGCCTTGATGACCGAAACCTTGTTGGCGCCGGCTTCAGCCAGGACGACCGTGAATTCGGTCTTCTCTTCTGCTGCAGCAGCTGCGCCGCCGCCTGCCGGGCCAGCGACTGCCACTGCAGCTGCCGACACGCCAAACTTCTCTTCGAACGCCTTGACCAGTTCGTTCAGTTCCAGAACGGTCATCCCTTCGACTGCTGCCAGGATGTCTTCTTTTGCGATTGCCATTTGAAATACTCCTAAATTGAATTCGGATACAGCCAGCGATCAATGACGCTGATGCACGTTCGATTACGCAGCTTCTGCTTGCTTCTTCTCGGCCAGCGCGGCGAGAGCACGCGCGAAGCCCGAAACAGGCGATTGCATAACGAACAGCAGCTTCGAGAGCAGTTCTTCGCGGCTCGGGATGCTTGCCAGCGCTTGCACGCCAGCCTTGTCCATCACCTTGCCATCGAACGAACCAGCCTTGATGACCAACTTGTCATTGCTCTTGCTGAAGTCGTTGACGACCTTAGCAGCAGCAATTGCATCTTCCGAGATGCCGTAGATCAACGGGCCAGTCATCTGCTCTGCCAGCGGAGCAAACGGCGTACCTTCGACAGCGCGACGCGCCAGCGTGTTCTTCAACACGCGCAGGTAAACCTGTTGCTCACGCGCTTTCGCGCGCAGCTTGGTCAGATCGCCAACCGCAATTCCACGATACTCAGCCAGCACAACGGTCTGGGCCTTCGCGACTTGCGCGGAAACCTCAGCGACGACGGCTTGCTTGTCTTCTCTATTAAGCGGCACGGTTAGCCTCCAGAAACGATACGTTCGGCGTGGCCGGTATGGCCGAAACCTCACGTACCTCGTTCAACAACGGCGTCCGACCTCGTTAGGAGTATTTCCACCTCACGCCGCGAATCGCTTCGCGGCCTGCGGCTTCACCACTGCAAAACTTTTTCGGGTTCGCCATCTGCGTTGGCTTGAATTAAGGGATCGCCTGACTGCTGCGCCCCACCAACGGTCTTTGATAACCGGTTGTTCACCCTACTGCACGAACAACCGCCCAAAGCCCATGTAGGCCGCTTCGCGAACGAAGCGGCCCGAATACTTGCTTACTGCGCTGCCAGCGTAGCCTGGTCGACACGCACGCCGACGCCCATCGTGCTCGACAGTGCGATCTTGCGCAGGTACACGCCCTTGCTCGTTGCCGGCTTTGCCTTCTGCAGCGCTTCGACCAGCGCCGACAGGTTCGAACGCAGCGCGCTCGGCTCGAACGATGCACGGCCGATGGTCGCGTGAATGATACCGGCCTTGTCGACACGGAATTGCACCTGACCAGCCTTCGCGTTCTTGACGGCGGTTGCAACGTCCGGCGTGACCGTACCGACCTTCGGGTTCGGCATCAGGCCGCGCGGGCCGAGGATCTGGCCGAGCGTACCGACGATACGCATCGTGTCCGGCGACGCGATCACGATGTCGAAGTCCATCTGGCCAGCCTTGATCTGCTCAGCCAGGTCTTCCATACCGACGATTTCCGCGCCTGCTGCACGAGCCTGCTCGGCCTTCTCGCCTTGCGCGAACACGGCAACGCGAACCGACTTGCCCGTACCTGCCGGCAGAACGACCGAACCACGAACGACCTGGTCCGACTTCTTCGCATCGATGCCGAGCTGGACTGCGACGTCGATCGACTCGTCGAACTTCGCGCTCGCGCATTCCTTCACGAGGCTCAGTGCGTCTTCGATCGCGTACAGCTTCTGACGGTCGACCTTGGCGGCAAATGCCTGACGGCGCTTGGAGATCTTAGCCATTTACACGCCCTCCACAGTGATACCCATCGAGCGTGCGCTACCAGCGATGGTGCGAACGGCTGCGTCCAGATCAGCTGCCGTAAGGTCCGGCATCTTGGTCTTCGCGATTTCTTCGGCTTGAGCGCGCGTGATCGAACCGACCTTGTCGGTGTGCGGCTTGCTCGAGCCCTTGTCCACCTTCGCCGCCTTCTTGATCAGGACGGTCGCCGGCGGCGTCTTCATCACGAACGTGAAGCTCTTGTCAGCGAATGCCGTGATGACCACCGGCACCGGCAGACCCGGCTCCATGCCTTGAGTCTGCGCGTTGAACGCCTTGCAGAACTCCATGATGTTCAGGCCGCGCTGGCCCAGTGCCGGACCGACCGGCGGCGACGGGTTGGCTTTACCTGCAGGGATCTGCAGCTTGATAAAGCCGATAATCTTCTTTGCCATTTGAAACCTCATTGGAACGCCGGAGAAGGCGTTCGGTGAGTGATAACGCGCTTTCGCCGCAGGCTACTGACGCTCCTCAACGGCCATGACGCGGGCCGTAAGCGCGAAGGTGGGCAGCCAAGGCTGCCCACCGAATCGGGATCAAACTTTTTCGACCTGACCGAACTCGAGTTCGACCGGGGTGGAGCGGCCAAAAATGGTGACCGACACACGCACGCGCGATTTCTCGTAGTTGACTTCTTCGACGGTGCCGTTGAAGTCCGTGAACGGGCCTTCCTTGACACGCACCATCTCGCCGACTTCGAACAGGGTCTTCGGGCGCGGCTTTTCGACGCCTTCCTGCATCTGCGACATGATCTTCTCGACTTCCTTCGGGGAAATCGGGGTCGGGCGGTTACGTGCACCGCCGACGAAACCGGTGACCTTCGCGGTGTTCTTCACGAGGTGCCACGTTTCGTCCGTCATTTCCATTTCCACCAGCACGTAGCCGGGGAAGAAACGACGCTCGGTCACAGCCTTGTGGCCACCTTTGACTTCGACCACTTCTTCGGTCGGGACCAGGATCTGACCGAATTTGTCCTGCATGCCAGCACGTTCGATGCGCTCCTGAAGCGCACGTTGCACGCTCTTCTCCATACCGGAGTAGGCGTGCACGACGTACCAACGTTTTCCGCTCGGGGATGCCGGAGTATCGCTCATATCATTTCCAACCCAGAATCGCCGAGAAAATCACCCATTCGATCGATTTGTCACTCAACCAGAGGAAAATCGCCATCACGAGCACGAAACCGAACACGACGAGTGTGGTTTGCGTTGCCTCCTTGCGGGTGGGCCATACGACCTTCCGGACTTCCTTGTACGAATCCTTGGCAAACGCGATGAGACTCTTGCCAGGGGCGGACATCAGCCCGACGGCCACGCCAGCGATGATACCTACCGCCAACGCGGCACCGCGGACATACCACTGCTGATTGGCCAGCCAGAAGAAGCCCACGAATCCGGCCAAGACCAACAATACGCCCAGGGCCAGCATCAGCTTATCGCCGGAGGTATTTACAGTTTCGACGGATGGATTCGCCATAACACCTTAAAACAAATGCCACGTAGGACACGTGGCTATTTTTTGGCAGGGGCAGAGGGAATCGAACCCCCAACCTTCGGTTTTGGAGACCGACGCTCTGCCAGTTGAGCTATACCCCTAAACCATGTTGGGGCCGGCTGCTGCCAGCCCCAAAACTGTCGATCAACGAATAACTGGCTTACTCGATGATCTTGGCGACGACGCCGGCGCCGACGGTACGGCCACCTTCGCGGATCGCGAAGCGCAGACCTTCTTCCATCGCGATCGGAGCGATCAGCTTCACCGTGATCGACACGTTGTCGCCCGGCATCACCAT
>NZ_CADESR010000018.1:0-37589 GCF_902830285.1 Burkholderia sp. BCC0419 | reverse complement strand
GTACCGTGCTGGCGGTAACCGACGGATCCTGCGCGCACGCGGCCAACAGCAACAGCAGCCCCGGTGCGAGTAAACGGCGATACATGGGTACTGTCCTCACGTTTCATGGGCGCCGTATTGCTTCGCGCGCTCGCCCGCGAGCATGCCCCCGGCTGGCGCGAGGCGCAGCGAACATCGTCCGCGGGCCCGCATGCCAAGGCTCTCTCAGGTTCTCTTGTCGGCTTGAAACATCGTTGCAGCATCCGATGCGGCGGAAAGCGGAATGCGGGATACTGCCCCTGTTCCGCCTCTTTAATCCACGCAATACCAATCGCTGCTTACTAGTTTCAAATGATACATATCGGTCTATCCAATAGTCAAGATAACTTGATAACCGGTGCAGGAGGGGATTTCCGGGCGGAAGGGCCACGGATTGGGGGCGGGAGGCCGATTTCACCGAGTAGCCTGATGCTAGAATAATCGGTCTATGCTGCTGAAATATCGAGGAGGAAGTCGTTCGTGCGAGCCAACAAACGCCAGCTGGTGGTAGACAAAGCGACCGAACTGTTTTCCAGGCACGGATTCCACCCGGTGGGCGTGGACTGGATCATCGACGATTCCGGTGTCGCCCGAATGACGCTGTACCGGCATTTCGCGAGCAAGGATGAGCTGATCCGCGAAGTGCTGGTCCAGCGCTACGACCTGATCGTCGGCAGCATCGACGCGCAGTTGCAGCACGTCGTCGATCCGGTCGAGCGCATCAAGACCATCTTCGACTGGTACGCAGCATGGTTCAGGACGCCCGAATTTGCCGGCTGCCTGTTCGAGCGTGCGCTGGCCGAATTCGGCACCGCTTATGCGCCGATCTCGGATGTCGCGATCCGCTATCGCCGCAAAATGGTCGAATGGATCGCCGAACTGATCGAAGCCCTCGTGCCGGCCGAAACCGCAAACCGGCTGGCGACCGTCTTCATGATGCTGCTGGACGGCGCCACGGTCGAAGCGCGGGCGTTCAACGACTCCGCGGCTGCCGCGCGCGCGTGGCAAGCCGCGCATGCCCTTCTCGAACAGGCGATGCACGCGACGGTCTCGCCCGCCGACGGTGCGGGTAGCCCGACGTAACGCACGTCGCGCGCCGTCGTATTGCGGGCAAACCGAGGCCGCAGCGTGCGGGGAGGACGACATGCATGACCGGATGCACTTGATCGGTTTCGCGCCGGGTGCGGCAATCGCGTGTACCGGCTGCAAGTCGGTGGATGTCAGTCGGTACGAAATCCAGAACCGGGATCGGAACGGCCTCACGATCGTTGCGTTCACAACGGAAGATCTGGCGTCGCTCGACAAGACGTAGCGGGCCGACCACGTCTGCGTCCGCTACGCCGTCACGCCGGTCACCCTCCGGAAGCGATTCGATGTGGGTGCAACCGATCTCGACGACTATCCGTTCTCTGCCCGGCGGCTCGACCTCCACGCCCGCTGCCCGATCCCCACGTCGGCGTTCTGCTCCTCCTGGTTCATTCCGTTCCATGATCGCGCGGGGCTGCATGGTCTGGACTATGTGTCGGGACTCGATGCAAACGAACCGGCGCTCCTGACGTTGCGCATCGGCAGCGGGAACATGGCCGGGGCCCGGCTGGTGTCGAAGGAACACACGATCAAAGTCGACGCGGGCGACATGGCGACGCCGAACGGACCGTGATGTCCGCCTGAACCGCCGGTGCGGGAAGCCATCCGGATGGGCACGGCAATTGCGCCTGCTGCACTCCCCGGGAGGCCCGCCATCATGAACGACAACGATTATCTCCAGCCCGAGCCGACGGAACCGGACCCGAACGCGGTCACGTGGGTCCGCCGCCTGGGCCCCGGCCTGATCACCGGCGCCGCCGACGACGATCCTTCCGGCATCGGCACGTACTCGCAGGCGGGCGCGCAATTCGGCTTCGAACTGCTGTGGGCGCTGCTGTTGACGTACCCGCTGATGACGGCCATCCAGCTGGTCAGCGCGCGCATCGGCCGCGTGACGGGCAAGGGTCTCGCGTCCAACATGCGCACGCACTACCCGCCATGGCTGCTGTACGGGACGGTCGTGCTGCTGATCACGGCCAACGTGATCAACATCGCGGCTGACTTGTCGGCCATGGGCGCGGCCGTCAATTTGTTGCTGCCCGGCCCGCAACAGCTCTACATCGTGTGCTTCGGCGGCGTGTCGGTCGTGCTGCAGGTTTTCGTGCCGTACGACCGCTACTCGCGATTGCTCAAATGGACGGCGCTGACGCTGCTGGCCTATGTCGCGGTCGCCCTCATCGTGCCCGTCAGATGGCCCGAGGTCGGCCGCGCGATCGTGCAGCCGCATGCGCAACTGAGCGCCGCTTATCTGACCACGGTCGTCGCCGTGCTCGGCACGACCATCAGCCCGTATCTGTTTTTCTGGCAGGCGTCCCAGGAAGTCGAGGAGTTGCGCGCCGTGCCGAACCAGCGGCCGCTGCGGCGCATGCCGCGCCAGGCGCCCGCGCAGTTGCGCCGGATCAGCTTCGATACGTGGTTCGGCATGGGCGTATCGAACGTGATTGCATTCTTCATCGTGCTGACGGCAGCGGCCACGCTCAACGCGCATCACATCGACATCAAGACGTCGGCGGACGCCGCGCGGGCGCTCGAGCCGCTTGCCGGTCACTTCGCGTACGTGCTGTTCGCGCTCGGCATCGTCGGCACCGGCCTGCTGGCGCTGCCGGTGCTCGCGGGATCGGCCGCCTATGCGGCGGCCGGCACCTTCCGCTGGCGCAACAGTCTCGCGCTGCAGTTGGGCGTCGCGCCCGAATTCTATGCGGTGATCGTATTGGCGATCGTCGGCGGAATCGCGTTCACGTTCATGCACTTCGACCCGATCCGCGCACTTTACTGGAGCGCCGTCATCAACGGCGTGAGCGCCGTTCCGATCATGGTCGTGATGATGCTGATGGCGAGAAGCAAGCGGGTCATGGGCGAGTTTGCCGTCAAGGGCGCGCTTGCGTGGGGAGGATGGATCGCGACGCTCGCGATGGCGATCGCGGCGATGGGCGTGTTCGTGCCGGGATAAATCACACCATATCGACCGCCGTCGGCGTGAGAAAGTCGGGATCAACGATGACCCCACGGCATGTCACCGGGACGTCATTCGCGCCGACATACCATCGACTCCGGCTCGCGAAAACGCCGCTTCGCCCCTACCTCGAGCGGGAACGAATCCTGCTCGTTCGACCGCGAGGTGGAGCCAATTTATTTTCTTTGACGGATTTCGTATTACCGGCGAATATTCGCGTCGATCAATCGTTAGTACCGCTCAAAAATAACGACACGATGCTCGCTCATTCAGTCGGGGACGTTCCACTGCTTCGCCAATTGATACCTGATCGAAGGGGAAGAAATGACACCGTTTTCCCAGAATGTGAGCATCAAGCAGACAGCCGCCTTACCCAAAGCATCGCCGCTGTCGCCCGTCTTCTGGAAGCCGGATCCGCTCGTCGAAGCCGCGCCGCCCGAGACGCAATCCACCGCCCCGGATCTTCGCGACTTCTTCGCCGCCGCCGCGCTGCAAGGTTTGCTGTCGCGTGACGCCGGTCGCAACGTGTCCACGATCGCCGACTACGAATCGAAGCGCGCAGTCAGCGCCTATCGGCTCGCCGACGAAATGCTGAAAGCGCGATGAACCGGCATGCCCGCGGGCGCCGCTCGGCCCGCGCGCCTGCCGTCGTCCGGCTCACCGGCAATGCGGAGGCACCGCGTTCCTGTCGAGCGTCGCCCTCTGTACTCCTTTGCGAAACCGGCATCATGCATCGCCGATGCGATCGGTCCCGCGCACCGTCGACATGCCGCGCCGCGCCGCATTCATGCCGGCGTGGCACGGCCTGGCAGGTTGTTGACATGGCAACCGCTTGAAAATCCGGCGACGAGGATCGCAGGTCACGCGACGCGCGCTCGCGTCAACTGGCCGAAGCGGTCGACGAACGGGCCGAGCTGTATCGCAAGCTGCACGGCGCGGGCAACGACAGCCACGTGACACAGGTGCTCAGCGACCCGGTGACCGGTGCCGAACTCGGCACGGGCCTGCCGGCCCCCCAGGGCCGCAAGCTGGCAAGCCGGACGGCGCCTGAACGGGAGTTCGACGCGTGTGCGTCCAGGATCCGACGCACCGGCGATGCATCACGCGCCTGCTTCGCCGGGCCCGGTCTGGTCGGCCATCAGGTACTGAATGACCAGCGTCGGATCGGCGATGTCGAGAATCAGGCGACGCATCACGCGCTTGCGCATATGGTCGTCATCCAGCGTCCACGGCCCCGCCGCGTCGCCGAGGTAGCGGCCGATCGCGCCGCGATGATCGTCGTCGGGCGGCAGGCCGAGCCGCGCGGCGAGCAGGCCGGCGATGACGTCGTCGAGTTCGACGTGCAGCGGTCTGGAATCGATCGAAAGTTCGAGCTTCATGGTCGGTCTCGCAAACATGAAAAAGCGGCGCGGCGCGCCCCCGCTGTCGCGCGCGCCGGGCAAAGCCGCTCCGGCCAGCGGCTATTCGACGATCGCAGGCGAGCCTGCGACGCAGGTCAGTAGCCGAGTTCGGGCGCCGGGGCCGGCTCGGCGCTGTCCTCTTTCGGTGCTTGCGCGACAGTCGCATCGGTCGTCAGCACCAGGCTCGCGATCGACGCGGCATTCTGCAGCGCGGTACGCGTGACCTTGGTCGGGTCGACCACGCCTGCGTCCACCAGGTCGCCGTACTCGCCGGTCGCCGCGTTGTAGCCGAAATTCCCGTTGCCCTCGAGCACCTTCGAGACCACGACCGATGGTTCGTCGCCCGCGTTGGCCGCGATCACGCGCAGCGGCGCCTCCAGCGCGCGCAGCACGATCCGGATGCCGGCGTCCTGGTCCGCATTCGCGCCGCGGATATCCGACAGCGCCGCGCGCGCCCGCAGCAGCGCGACGCCGCCGCCCGGCACGATGCCCTCCTCAACTGCGGCACGCGTCGCATGCAGCGCATCGTCGACGCGATCCTTCTTCTCCTTCATTTCGACTTCGGTGACCGCGCCGACCTTGATCACCGCCACGCCGCCCGCGAGCTTCGCGACGCGCTCCTGCAGCTTCTCGCGATCGTAGTCGCTCGTCGCTTCGTCGATCTGCACGCGAATCGACTTCACGCGCGCAGCGATGCGCGCCGCATCGCCCGCGCCGTCGATGATGATCGTATCGTCCTTGCGCACCTCGACACGCTTCGCACTGCCAAGCTCATCGAGCGTGGCCTTGTCGAGCTGCTTGCCGGTTTCCTCCGAGATGACCGTCGCACCGGTCAGGATCGCGAGATCCTCCAGCATGGCCTTGCGCCGGTCGCCGAAACCCGGCGCCTTGACGGCGGCGACCTTCAGGATGCCGCGCATCGAATTCACGACGAGTGTCGCGAGCGCTTCGGCCTCGACATCCTCGGCGACGATCAGCAGCGGCTTGCTGGCCTTGGACGCCGCTTCGAGGATCGGCAGGAGATCGCGGACACTGGAGATCTTCTTGTCGTGCAGCAGGATCAGCGCATCGTCGAGATAAGCCGCCTGCTTCGCCGGATCGTTGATGAAATACGGGCTCACGTAACCGCGATCGAACTGCATGCCTTCGACCACGTCGAGTTCGTTCTCCAGCGACTTGCCGTCCTCGACCGTGATCACGCCGTCCTTGCCGACCTTCTCCATCGCATCGGCAATGATCTTGCCGATCGCGTCGTCCGAGTTCGCGGAAATCGCGCCGACCTGCGCGATTTCCTTGTGGGTCGAAATCGGTCGGGACAGCTTGCGCAGCTCGTCGAGCACCGCGCCGACGGCCGTGTCGATGCCGCGCTTCAGGTCCATCGGGTTCATGCCGGCCGCAACGTGCTTCATGCCTTCCTGCACGATCGCCTGCGCGAGCACGGTGGCGGTGGTCGTCCCGTCGCCGGCCACGTCGGCCGTCCTGGATGCGACCTGCTTGACGATCTGCGCGCCCATGTTCTCGAAGCGGTCCTTCAGCTCGATTTCCTTCGCGACCGACACGCCGTCCTTCGTGATCACGGGCGCGCCGAAGCCGCGCTCGATCACGACGTTGCGGCCTTTCGGGCCGAGCGTCACCTTCACCGCGTCGGCCAGCACGTTCACGCCCTTGACGATCTGCTGGCGGGCGCCATCGCGGAATTTCACGTCTTTTACGGTCATTTTCTTGCTCCGGATACAGTCGTTGAACGGGATGCCGCGCGCATCGGGCAGCCACCCGTGCGACGCGGTCGAATCGGCATTCAGGCCGCTTTCCTGACGGCCGGCGATTCGGGTTCGAGTACGCCCATGACGTCCTCTTCGCGCATCACGAGCAGTTCCTCGCCGTTCACCTTCACGGTCTGGCCTGCATATTTGCCGAAGAGAACCTGGTCGCCGACCTGGAGCTGCAGCGGGCACTGCGAGCCGTCCTGGAGCAGTCGGCCACTGCCGACCGCAATCACTTCACCCTGCTCGGGCCGTTCGGCGGCCGAATCGGGAATCACGATGCCGGAGGCTGTCGTCCGCTGCTGTTCGATTCGCTTGACGATAACCCGGTCGTAAAGGGGACGAATCTGCATTTTCATCTCCTGAGCGATGAGATCACCTGGAAAAGGGAATCCGTCGGCGCATGCACGCGCAAAGGCTGCGATGCGCCGGCGTGCCATCGATTGGCGAAAAGCGAAATAGTGGCGCGGGAAGCGCGCTTCAAGAGAGCGAAAAAAGCGTGTTTGTAACAAAATGTTTCCGGCCGGAAACCGTGTTCGTCCGACCGGCGCGCTTGTCTCGCGATGATCCCGTGACGGGCGACGGCACGGCCTCGACGGTCGCCGCTCCGGGTCGCGCGAAGCGTCTCGGGACGGCGCTTGAAATCCGCGCTTCCCATCCTATTTTGGTATCGCTCAAGCAGTCGCGGCTTACGCGCTGCGTGTTTCGATTTGTTTGTCAGCGAGGCCTCTCGCGGATCGACGAACTGGAGCGCGTGGTCCGGTTCGTCCTCCGTGCGAGGTCCAACCGGGAGCGAATCATGAACGATCCTTTCTTCACCTTCGGTCGGCTGACGGAGGTCGGCCGCCGACCACGACGTGCAGCCCGCGTCGCCCGCGTCATCGCGGGTCTGCCGGCCGGCCTGCGGGTCGCGCGCAACGGCAATGGTCGCTTCACGCCGATCGGCGCTCGGCGACGCGCTGCGCGCAAGCCATTCGCGTTGCGCCGCGCGAACCCACCCGCCGCGATGGGCCGATCGAAGCTGCCGCGCCGTCGAGTCGCCGCGCTTGGACGCGTGCTGCACCCTATTTCGTTTTTCTGCGTCACGCCCGCTGGTGGCGGCTCCGTGCGCGACGGAGGGCCGCCATGCTGAGCCCGCACGAATTCGCAACGCTGATGCTGGTGTGCCAGGCGCCGGATCAACTCGACATGAATCGCGCCGAACTCGATGCGTTGCTCGAACGACAACTCGTCATGCTCGAGCATGGCGCGCCCGGCCGCCGACGCGCGTATCTGACGAAGAAAGGCCGATCGATTCTCAACGCGCTCGGGGCCGACATCGCGCCGCGCCGGAGCCATGGGTCGACGGTGGAGCGCGGCGGTCACTGCGCGGCGCCTGTCGCACCATCGGACGAGGCCGGATGACGCGGTGTTCGGGACAGTGTCCCGGCGATCGAAGGGCGCGCGGTCATGCCCGACGTACGCGGTATCCGCGAAAACGCGCCGCCGACACCGAAGCTCGCATCTCGTCCATGATCCCGGCGGCTGTCGTCGAGCCCTCCGCCGACAGCCGCGGCCAACCGCCCACATGCGGATCACAGCCACATCACCGTCGTCATGAACCCGGCTTCGACCTCGACTTGCGGACAGGTTCACCCTCGAGCAGCACCGCCCCCTGTCCGCGCTCGCTCAACGCGTCGCCCGGGTTTCGCAGCGGACAATCCTTCATCGACAGGCATCCGCAACCGATGCACCCATCCATCTGATCCCGCAACTGCGTGAGCTTCCGTATCCGTTCGTTCAGCAGGTCGCGCCATCCCGTCGACAGCCGCCGCCAGTCGGCCGCACTCGGCGCCTTGCCGGACGGCAGCTCGTCCAGCGCGGCCTTGATCGTGTCGAGCGGAATACCCGCGCGCTGCGCGACCTTGATGATCGCGACCCGTCGCAGCACGTCGCGCGCGTAACGGCGCTGGTTGCCGTCGCTACGCCAGCCGTGGATCAATCCCTTCGCTTCGTAGAAGTGGATCGACGACACGGCAACGCCGCTGCGTTGCGCGACCTCGCCGACGGACAACGGTACCTGCACATCAATTTTCATGTTCCCCCGCTGTTGACCTCAACATTGGTTGAGGTTTTATAACGGATAGCGATGGCCTTTTCAAGCATCGGGTCGCCGCATGACGCGCGATCACGAATCGGAGAAAACATGGATATCGACGACGCAACGCACGCGCAACCTGCATCAGCCGCCGCCCGGCCGGACGTCAACGCAGCGGCACACGACACCAACGTCGGCTGGCATGCGCTCTTGTCCGGCGCGAACGGAATGCGATCGCTGGCACTGGCCGGTGGTGTCGCACTGCATGCGATCAACATCTACATCGCGACGACGATCCTGCCGTCGGTCGTTCGAGACATCGGCGGGCTCGAGTACTACGCGTGGAACACGACACTGTTCATGGCCGCATCGATCGTCGGTGCCCCGCTGTCCGCCAACGTGCTCGGCCGCTTCGGGCCGCGCGCCGCCTATCTCGTTGCACTCGTCGTGTTTTGCGGCGGCACGCTCGCATGCGCGAGCGCGCCGACCATGCCGTGGATGCTCGTCGGCCGGACGGCTCAGGGGTTTGGCGGAGGCATCCTGTTCGCGCTCAGCTATGCGTTGATCCGGGTCGTGTTCGACCCGCGCCTGTGGCCGCGCGCGATGGCGATGGTGTCCGGCATGTGGGGCGTCGCCACGCTCTGCGGGCCGGCAATCGGCGGGATCTTCGCGGAGTCGGGTACGTGGCGGCTCGCGTTCGTCGCATTGCTGCCCATCGCCGCCGTGCTCGCGTTGATCGTGATCGTCAGGCTGCCCACGCGCGAGGTGTCCGGCCGGCACGCATCGTCGCTCGCGCTCGGCCGGGTTCTGCTGCTTGCCGTCTCCGTGCTCGTCGTGTCCGTGGCCAGCCTGTCGACAGCGCGAGCCGCGAACCTCGCGGGCGTCGCCGCCGGCTTGGCGATCGCGGCGCTGATCGCACGCCTCGAGCGCAGCGCGACGATCCGGTTGCTGCCGGTCGGTGCGTACAGCCTGCGTGCACCGCTCGGCGCGATTTACGCGTGCATGAGCCTGCTCGTGATCGGGATCACGACGGAGGTCTTCGTTCCATATTTTCTGCAGGTCATTCACGGCTACCCGCCGCTGATCGCCGGCTACCTGACCGCGCTGATGGCCGCCGGCTGGACGGTCGGCTCGCTCTTCAGCTCCGGGCGCGGCCCGCGCGCCGCGCAGGCGCTCGTGCGCGGCGGCCCGCTGGTCGTGACGTTGGCGCTCGCCGCACTGGCGTTCATCGCGCCGTCGCAGCACGCGTCCGAAGCCGGGACCGGCGTGGCAGCCCTGTGCGCGGCGCTCGTGGCGGTCGGTGCCGGCATCGGCGTGGGGTGGCCGCACCTGCTCACGCAGGTTCTGAACCATGCGCCGGTCGGGCAGGAAGATCTCGCGTCGACATCGATCACGACCGTCCAACTCTATGCGACCGCGATCGGCGCAGCACTCGGCGGTCTCGTCGCCAATCTTGCCGGTTTCTCGACGCCCGGAGGACTCGCCGGCGCGCAGCACGCGGCCGCATGGCTGTTCGCATTATTCGCGGCCGCGCCGCTGCTGGCCGCAGTCGTCGCGCGCCGAGTGCCCTTCCGGTGATGGCCGGACCGCTCACGTTTTTCTGCCATACCCCGTCGAACGACAACCCGACTTGACGGAATACCTGCCATGACCTCGCGTGTTCCGCTGTACGACGGCGATCACGCCGCGCAATTCGACGCATCGCGGCTTCGTTCCGGCGTGGTCGCCCGGACCGGCGGCAGCGCCGAACGCGCCAGCCCTGCCGGATGCGCGAGATCGACGGCGCGCAGGCACGCGCGCTCCCCTCCCCCTCGCGACCGTTGTCGCCGGTGCCCGGCCGGATTCGGGCATACGTCCCCGCCACCCGCGGCCAATCATCACAATTCCTTTAACTTTCCGTGAGGACTTCGACACCGGCCGCTGCCTACGATGGGCGCATGTTTTCAGGACCTGCTTCCAGGAGCCCATCATGCCCACCCGCAGACACCTGCTGTTCGCCGGCGCCACCGGCCTCGCCGCGCTCGCGGCGCTGTCGTCCGCCGGCCGCCGCGCGCTGGTCGGCCGCGCGTTCGCCGCGCCGCCCGCCGGCTCACCCAAAGCCGCCCCTTTCGAGATCACGCTCAGCGACGCCGAATGGCATCGCCGGCTCACGCCCGCCCAATACACGGTCCTGCGCGAAGCCGGCACCGAGCGGCCGTTCAGCAGCCCGCTGAACGACGAGCACCGGCACGGCACGTTCGCGTGCGCCGGCTGCGACCTCGCGCTGTTCTCGTCGGCCACCAAGTTCGACAGCCATACGGGCTGGCCGAGCTTCTGGAAGCCGCTCGACCATGCGGTCGGCACCGACACCGACGCGTCGTTCGGGATGGTCCGCACCGAAGTGCACTGCCGCCGCTGCGGCGGCCATCTCGGCCACGTGTTCGACGACGGCCCGGCCCCGACCGGCCTGCGCTACTGCATGAACGGTCTCGCGCTCGCCTTCCACCCGGCCGCCGCCTGATCCGGCCCCACTCCCGTCCGACTGGAGAACGCACCATGCTGCTCATCGTCCTTGCCTATCTCGGCGGCGTGCTCACGATCCTGAGCCCGTGCATCCTGCCCGTGCTGCCGTTCGTGTTCGCGCGCGCCGACCAGCCGTTCGTGCGCAGCGGCCTGCCGCTGCTCGCCAGCATGGCGCTCACGTTCGCCGTCGTCGCGACGCTCGCCGCCGTCGGCGGCGGCTGGGTCGCGCAGGCCAACCAGGCCGGCCGCTGGATCGCGATCGTGCTGCTCGCGGTGTTCGGCCTGACGCTGCTGATGCCGCGCTTCGCGGAACACCTGACGCGCCCGCTCGTCGCCGCCGGCAACCGGCTCACCGGGTTCGCGCAACGCGACGGCCGCCCGGCCGGCCCGGCATCGTCGCTGCTGCTCGGCGTCGCCACCGGCCTGCTGTGGGCGCCGTGCGCGGGCCCGATCCTCGGCCTCGTGCTGACCGGCGCCGCGCTGCGCGGCGCGAGCGTCGGCACGACGCTGCTGCTCGTCGCGTATGCGGCCGGCGCGGCGACCTCGCTCGGCGTCGCGCTCGTGATCGGCGGCAAGGTGTTCGCCGCGATGAAGCGCTCGCTCGGCGCCGGCGAATGGATCCGGCGCGGGATCGGCGCGGCGCTCCTGGCCGGTGTCGGCGCGATCGCGCTCGGCCTCGACACGGGCGCCCTCGCGCAACTGTCGACCGTCACCACGGGCGGGCTCGAAACGAAGCTCGTCGACCGCCTCGGCGGCCGCTCGAACGGCGCGCCGGCAGCGACGGCCGCAACCGGTGCCACCGACAACGCGACGGGCAGCGCGATGATGGCCGCCGCGGCCGATGGCGCGCAGGCCGGCGGCGGTGCGATGGCCGGCGGCGCGATGATGCGTACGGCCGGCGCGACGCCGTCCGCGCTGCCGGTCGAAGGCACGCTGCCGTCGCTCGACGGCGCGGTGCAGTGGCTGAATTCGCCGCCGCTGACGGCGGCCGGGCTGCGCGGCAAGGTCGTGCTGGTCGATTTCTGGACGTATTCATGCATCAACTGCCTGCGCACGCTGCCGTACACGACCGCCTGGGCACGCAAGTACGCGCCGTACGGGCTCGTCGTGATCGGCGTGCACGCGCCGGAGTTCGCGTTCGAGCGCGACATCGGCAACGTGAAGAAAGCCGTGCACGACCTCGGCATCGACTTCCCGGTCGCGATCGACAACGGCTATTCGATCTGGCGCGCGTTCAACAACGAATACTGGCCCGCGCATTACTTCATCGACGCGCAAGGGCGGATCCGCCATCACCACTTCGGCGAAGGCGAATACGCGCAATCGGAACGCGCGATCCAGTCGCTGCTCGCCGAAGCCGGCCATCCGGATGCGCTGAACGTGCCGCTCGGGCTCGCCGGCGCGCCCGCTCAAGGTGCGCTCGCGGCGGCCGACAGCGCGGACGTCCGTTCGCCCGAAACCTATGTCGGCTATGCGCGCGCGGAAAGCTTCGCGTCGCCGGGCGGCGTCGTGCGCGATGCGGTGCACCGCTACGACGGGCCGGCCCATCCGGATCTCAACGACTGGGGCCTTGCCGGCACGTGGAACGTCGGCGCCGAGCGCGCAGCGCTCGCCGCGCCGGATGGCCGGATCGTCTACCGCTTCCATGCACGCGACCTGCACCTGGTGCTCGGCCCCGGCGCGAACGGCCGGCCCGTGCGCTTTCGCGTGACGCTCGACGGCGCCGCGCCCGCTGCCGCGCATGGCACGGATGTCGATGCGCAGGGCTACGGCACCGTCACCGGCCAGCGCCTGTACCAGCTCGTCCGGCAGCCCGGCGCGATCGCCGATCGCACGTTCGCGATCGAGTTCCTCGATCCGGGTGTCGATGCGTATGCATTCACTTTCGGTTGATCGCGCGCGCCGCCGCCATCCGAGCGCCGCTTTTCTCAACGCATTTCGAAGGAGCAAAAGATGAACCCGATCCCGACCCGCGATGCCGCCGCACGACGGCGCGCGGTCATGCTGCGCCGCATCGGCGCCATCGCCGTCGCGGTGGCCGCCGTGTTCGGCTACCAGCGCATCGTCAATTCCGCCGAGCCGATGCGCACCGTGCCTGCGCCGACGCTCGACGAAACGCCCGGCGCGTCGCACGACGAGACGGCCGTGCTCGCCGGCGGCTGCTTCTGGGGCGTGCAGGGCGTGTTCGAGCACGTGAAGGGCGTGAAGCAGGTCACCGCCGGCTATGCGGGCGGCGCGTCCGAAACCGCGCACTACGCGCTCGTCGGCTCGGGGCTGACGGGGCACGCAGAATCGGTACGCATCGTCTACGACCCGACCCAGATCACGTACGGCCGGCTGCTGCAGGTGTTCTTCTCGGTCGCGCACGACCCGACCGAACTGAACCGGCAGGGCCCCGACGAAGGCTCGCAGTACCGGTCCGCGATCTTCCCGACCACCGCGCAGCAACGCGCGGTCGCGACCGCGTACATCGCGCAGCTCGGCAGCGCGCATGTGTTTCCGGCGCCCGTGGTCACGCGCGTCGAAGCCTACAAGGGGTTCTATCCGGCCGAGGCCTATCATCAGAACTACCTCGAACTGCATCCCGATGCACCGTATATCGCGTTCAACGACCTGCCGAAAGTCGCCGGGCTGAAGCAGCACTTCCCGGCGCTGTACCGTGCCGACGCGGTGCTGTGGCGCGAAGCCGGCTTGTGAGCTGCTTTGAGCCGCCTGTGCCCCACCCGGCTGCGTGACGGGATGCCGCCCGCCGCCCAGCCGCGCCGCGGCCGCCACGCACCGGCGGCGGCCCGTTTGCGCCACATCAACGAATCGGCGGACGCGATGCCGGGGCAAACCCGCATCGCGTCCGCCGCAGCCGGCAACTTCGCGTAGACTCTCCGGATTCCCGCCGCTTCTTGCGGCGCTCGACATTCAGTCCCGCCAGGAGGCGTCACGCATGCGCGCAGTGCCTTTGCCTGACAGCAACACCCTCGAAGAACCGTCCACCGGCGCGGTCGTGCGCGACCTGCGCCGCGTGCCCATTCATCCGGATCACTGGTATCCGCTCGCGTGGTCGCGCGAGCTCAAGCGCGGCAAGACGCTCGGCGTGCGCTTCGCCGGCGACCCGATCGTGCTCGTGCGCACCGAATCGGGCGCCGTGTATGCGCTCGAGGATCGTTGCGCGCACCGCCAGGTACCGCTGCATGCGGGCGTCGTGAGCGGCGAAACGCTGCGCTGCTGCTATCACGGCTGGACCTACGCGTGCGACAGCGGCCGCTGCGTCGACGTGCCCTACCTCGGCCGCGAGCGCTTGCCCAACGGCGTGCGCGCGTATCCGTGCCGCGAGGCGCATGGGCTGATCTTCGTGTTCCCGGGCGATGCCACGCTCGCCGAAGAACGGCCGTTCCCCGCGCTCGAATCGGC
This sequence comes from Burkholderia sp. BCC0419, assembly GCF_902830285.1. Lineage (NCBI taxonomy): Bacteria > Pseudomonadati > Pseudomonadota > Betaproteobacteria > Burkholderiales > Burkholderiaceae > Burkholderia > Burkholderia sp. BCC0419. The sequence goes on along the minus strand of NZ_CADESR010000018.1, from coordinate 23,384 downwards.
GGACAACCCTGCGTACAAGACGCGCCGCTTCGGCCGCGAGGTCAAGTGCCACTACTCGTTCATGCACGAGAACCTGATGGACATGAACCATCAGTTCCTGCATCGCAAGCAGATGGGGCAGATGCGCGCGCGCTCGGTGGGCCGTCGCCGCGGCGACGACTGGGTCGAGGTCGATTACACGTTCGCGCGGATGGAAGGCAAGCAGCCGGTCGGCGAGGCGCTCGTGTTCGGCGCGAGCAAGAAGCCGGCCGACCAGTCCGACAAGAGCGTGATGACGGTACGCACCGGCTATCCGTACCAGACGCTGCAGATTCGCTCGAGCGAAGGCACGCTCGTGATGGACCTGTGGATCGTCTACGTGCCGCTCGACGCCGAGCAGCGCACCAACCGCACGTTCGGACTGCTGTCGATCCACAAGCCCGGCATCCCGTTCGCACTCGATCTCGCGTGGCCGCTGCTCGTGTGGTTCACCGAGCGCATCTTCCGCGAGGATCGCTGGATCGTCGAGCGCGAGCAGGAAGCGCACGATCGCCAGGGCGCCGACTGGAACCACGAGGTGTTCCCGGTCATCAACGAGCTGCGCGACCTGCTGCGTCAGTGCGGCGCACGCACCGTGATCCCGATCCGCGACGCGCGCGACGGCGCGTGAGGCGACGCATGCGGTTCGCCGCGGCGCGCGCCGTTACAGGGTGAACGCGCCCGGCAGCAATGCGCGGGCCGTCGTGATCTCGATGGCCCCTTTCAGGTTGGCGAGGATCACTTCGATGTCGGGCTTGCCGATCTCGATGATCACCTGACGACAGGCGCCGCACGGCGCGATCGGGCCGTCCGTGTCGCCGACGACCGCGAGCCGCGCGAAATCCCCCGGCCGATAACCGGCGGCGATCGCCGCGAACAGCGCCGTGCGTTCCGCGCAATTGCACAGTCCGTACGACGCGTTCTCGACGTTGCAGCCGTGGAAAACCGTCCCGTCGCGCGCCTGCAGCGCCGCGCCGACCTTGAAGCGCGAATACGGCGCATACGCGCGCTCGCGCGCCGCCTTGGCCTGTTCGATCAGTTCGTCTCGTTCCATCGTGGTGATGCCTCCGGGAGCAGGATCAGCCGATCTGCTGGTAAAGGGTCGGCGGCGCTTCGCCCGTCTCGCCGAGCACGTAGCTGCGGCGGACCGCGTCCACCGCGTGGGCCGCGGCCGCTTCGTCGCGGGCGTGTACGAAGCCGAGCGGCTCACCTGCCTCGATGCGTTGCCCGATCTCCACGAGCGCCGACAGGCCGACGCTGACGTCGATCGCGTCCTCCGCGCGCGTGCGGCCGCCGCCGAGCGCGACCACCGCCAGCCCGAGCGCGCGGCAATCGACGCGCTGCACCACGCCGCTCGCGGGCGCCGGAACCGGCACGATCACCGCCGCCCGCGCCAGATGCCGCGCGGGCGCGTCGATCAGGTCGGCCGGGCCGCCGAGCGCGACGACCATGCGCGCGAAACGCTCGGCCGCCGCGCCGGAATCGAGCGCCTGCCGCAGCTTCTCGCGCGCGTGGGCCGCATCGCGCGCCAGCCCGCCGGTCACGAGCAATTCGGCCGACAGCGCCATCGTCACGTCGTGCAGACGTGCGGGACGCGACTTGCCCGTCAGGTAGTCGATCGCGCACGCGACCTCGAGCGCATTGCCCGCGCACGGCGCGAGCGACTGGTTCATGTCGGTGAGGATCGCGGTCGTCTTCATGCCGGCGCCGTTGCCGACGTCGACGATACTGCGGGCCAGTTCCGCCGATTTCTCCGCGGTCGGCATGAATGCGCCGGAGCCGACCTTGACGTCCATCACGAGCCCGTCGAGCCCCGCCGCGAGCTTCTTCGACAGGATCGACGCGGTGATCATCGCGACCGATTCGACGGTCGCCGTCACGTCGCGGATCGCATAGATGCGCTTGTCGGCCGGTGCGAGCCGCGCGGTCTGCCCGATGATCGCGACGCCGACCTCGCGCACCGTGCGGCGAAACGCGTCCGTCGCGGGCATCACGTCGTAACCGGGAATCGCGCTGAGCTTGTCGAGCGTGCCGCCGGTATGGCCGAGCCCGCGCCCCGAGATCATCGGCACATAGCCGCCGCACGCGGCCACCATCGGCCCGAGCATCAGCGATACGACATCCCCGACGCCGCCCGTCGAATGCTTGTCGATCACCGGCCCGCCGAGATCGAGCGCGCGCCAGTCGAGCACGTCGCCCGAATCGCGCTGCGCGAGCGTCAGCGCGACGCGTTCGTCGGTGCTCAGGTCGTTGAAATACACGGCCATCGCGAACGCGGCCACCTGGCCCTCGGTCACGCTGCCGTCGGTCACGCCGCGCACGAACGCGGCCATGCCGTCGCGATCGAGCGGCTGCCCGTCGCGCTTCCTGCGAATGAATTCCTGCGGTAGAAACATCGTTGCCTCGCTTCGATTGGTCGGAGTCGACTGCACGGCTTAGGGCCTGTTCACGCTAATGCAGCGAGAAAAACAGGCCGGCAATCGCCGCGCTCATCAGGTTCGACAGCGTCGCGGCCGTCAGCGCGCGCAAGCCGAGCCGCGCGACGTCCGAGCGGCGCTCGGGCGCGACCGCGCTGAAGCCGCCCGCGAGAATCGCGATCGACGAGAAGTTCGCGAAACCGCACAGCGCGAACGACACGATCGCGAGCGTCTTCGGGTCGAGCACCTGGAGGCCGGCCGCCGCCGCATGCGCGCCGCCCTTCAGGTACGGCGACAAGTCGCCGTACGCGACGAATTCGTTGAAGATCAGTTTCTCGCCGATGAAGTTGCCGGCCAGCGTCGCATCGTGCCACGGCACGCCGATGATCCACGCGAGCGGCGCGAACAGGTGGCCGATGATACCGACCAGCGTGACCTGCGGAAAGCCCGCGAACGCGGCCGCGCCGCTGATGATCAGGTTCATCAGCGCGATGAGCCCGACGAACGCGATCAGCATCGCGCCGACGTTGATCGCGATGCGCAGGCCGACCGATGCGCCGGATGCGGCCGCCTCGATCACGTTGGCAGCGCGCTTGTCGTCGAAATCGAGGCCGTCGACCACCACGCGGCTCGGCTCGACGGTCGGAAACAGCAGCTTGCCGAACAGCAGCCCGCCCGGCACCGCCATGAACGACGCGGCAAGCAGGTACTCCATCTTCACGCCGAGGCCGGCGTAGCCGACCAGCACCGAGCCCGCGACCGACGCCATGCCGCTCGCCATCACCGTGAAGATCTCCGCGCTCGTCATGTTGCGCACGAACGGCTTCACGAGCGCGGGCATCTCGCTCTGCCCGAGGAAGATCGTCGCGACGGCCGAGCACGCCTCGATGCGGCTCACGCCGAGCACTTTCGCGAGCCCCGCGCCGAGGATCGCGACGATCCACTTCATCACGCCGATGTAGTACAGCACCGAGATCAGCGCGGTGACGAAGATGATCATCGGCAGCACGCGCAGGCCGAACACGAACCCGCCGTCGCCGAACAACTGGAACATCCGCGCGTCGACCAGCCCGCCGAACACGAACGCGATGCCGTGATTGCCCATGTCGAGCACGCGATTGACGCCGTTCGCGACCGCGGCCAGCGCCGCGCGGCCCGACGGCACGAACAGCACCAGCGCGCCGATCGCGAACTGCGTGAGCAGCGCGGCGATCATGGTCCGCGTGCTGACCGCCCGACGGTTGTTCGACAGCAGATAGGCAACCAATAGCAGGAACAGCATACCCAGGAGACTGCGCAGAATATCCACCTTGTGCTCCTTTCTCTCGATGTTATTGAACTGCCGGGGCGCGCCCGAAGCGCGCCCGTGTCCTGCCGACGGCGGCCATCACTCGGCCGGTACGCCGTCCTTCCAGTGCGCCCAGTCCTTCACGATCGCGTTCACGAGCGGCGAACCGGCGAGGTACAGATTGTCGAGGGCCGGCACGAACCCGCCCTGGCTCTGGTAATCGAGCAGATTGTCGACGTCCGAGCCGCCCGGCGGCGGCCGGTCGAAGTCCGAACCCGAGCGCAGCACGGCCACGCGCTGCGTATCGGCCAGCCCTGCCGCGGCCGCCCGCTTGATCACTTCGAACGTCGCATTGTCTTCCTGCTGCGTCGTGCAGTACACCCCCTTGCCGTCGGTCAGCAGGCGCGTCCATTCGCTGGCGCGCTCGCCCAGCTTCGTGCCCGAGAACCACGTGTCGCCCGCGAGCGTATCGCACTGGATCACGGTCGGCGGCCGGTTCGCGGGCGCGTCCGGATACTTCGCGCGATACGCGGCCGCTTCCTTGCTGTCGTGCAGCGTCACGTCGCGCGACAGCGCGACGGCTTTCCGAAGCAATGCCTCGTTCAACCGGAACACCTCGGTGCGGTAGTCAAGCGGCGGTTTCTCGTCCCCGTTCTTCGTGTTGATGCCGAGATAGCCCGACCTCCAGCCGGCCGGGATCTCGCGCGCATCCAGCTCCCACTGGATCCCGAAGTCGACCAGGTAGCGCGCCCACGCGGCCGAGCCGAGCGTGCCCTGCGCCGGATCGATGCCGGCGATGCCGGTCACCACGAAATAGGTCTTGCGCAGGTCGAACCGGCGCGAATAGACCAGCGCCGCTATCGACGCAGCCGCGTTCGCGTGGCCCATGCCGGTCGTCAGCACGCACACTTCGTTGCGCGTGCAACTGATGTCCGGGTAGTCGGGCGACAGGCCCGGCACCGCGATCTTCTGCACCGGCCCGATCCGGTCGAGCCACGCCTTGCCTTCCGGCCCGAACATCGTGACGATCAGCACCTTGATCGCACGCGGCCGATGCACGCGTTCGCCGGCCGCGTGCGCGCCGGCCGTCATCGTCGCGACCAGCGCGATGATTGCCGCCAACTTCAGTACGTTCCCCTTCAACATTGCTTGCCTCGTTCGTGTGAGATTCATGATCGTGTCGCGGGCGCGGGCCCGTCAGAACTGATAGCCGACGCTCGCGTAATAACCCCAGCCGGTCGACCGGTTCTGGAACGGCCCGTCGCCGAAATTCAGCTCGGTGCCACCCCACTGGCCGCCGTGGTGGAAATAGCGGGCCGCGGTCCAGAAGCGCCAATGCTTGAACGAATAGATCAGCACGTTGGTCGACACGAACGCGGTGTCGGTGCGCGTATTGCCGCCCGTCTCCTCGCGCAGCTTCGAACCGAAGTCGTAGTTGAAGAACCCGACGTAGGTCAGGTTGCCGCCGTGGAACGTGCCGATCGGGTAGATGTATTTCATCTGCGCGCGATAACCGTCCCACGTGTTCTGGTTGGCTGCGCCGTAGTTCTCCCATTGCCGGCGCACGTACAGGTTCGCGGACAGCATCAGCTTCGTATGCGTGTCGATGTCGGTGCCGAAGCCCGCATACAGCGTGTTCTGCCGCCCGGCCGTGTTGTGCCCCTGGTCGTAGATCCAGTCGAACGCGACATACCATTCCTTGAACGGCCCGAATCCGAGATGCCGGCCGAGGAGATCGTCGATCGACACGCGCGGCTCCTGCTCGCTGAACAGCGGCGAGCCCTTGTTCGTATAGCCCGAGTCGTAGCCGTTGCCGACGCCGATTGCACGCGGCAGATCGACATAGCCGTACAGGTCGAACGGCCCCTTCCGGCCGAAATATTCGTATTCGAGGTACACGTCATTGGTCGTGTGCGGCCCGAAGCGGATGTCCTTCGACCCGATCACGCCGAGGCTCTGGTGAAACCATGCCGACAGATACGGCGACGGCGCGGGTGCCGGCGGCGCATTCGGCGTGACCGTGCCGCTCTCGGCGACCTGCAGACCGGCCCCCGGCGCGACGGTCCCCGTCCCCTGCGCGATTGCGACCGCCGGCATGCCCACCGACAGCGCAAGCAGCATGGCGCCCGTTCGCGTCGCCACGCGCACCGTCTTCGTTTCAGTCCTTGACAATTTATTCAGTTCTTCTACATACATTCTCTTGACCCCACCTTCCGATCGTTGCTCTTGTCGATATCCCGACGCTTTCCGGCGGACCCGGATCGCCGCGGCCGGCCGCTGCCCCAGATTCGGGCGCGCCGCCTGCTTCAGGTGCGCGTGCGCTCCGAACTTGACCGGTCAGTCAGCATTCAGACCGTTTCGCGGATAAAACGGAGGGGATAAAGCACAAGCCGTGCCATATATTGACCAGATGGACAGGATGCGAGGAAGATTCGGGACCGGAGCGCGGCCGACGCCGGCGGGACAGGCCGTCCCGCACCGATCGTCCGCCGCCATGAACGCGACGGGATGTCCGGACGCGCGCGGGGCGCGCCGCGCAAACGGACAACCCGCGCGATACGTTCCGCTCAGCCGCCGCGCTCGACCGGATGCGGCTCGCGCAGACGGTTCGCGATCCGCGCGGCCTCGTAGTAGCCGGCCGCCGGCGGGCGCTTCAGGTAGCGGCCCGCGCCGCGCACCGCGCGCAATTCGCCGTCGGCCCACGCGAGTGCGCCGCGCGTGAGCGTGTGCGTCGCGACGCCCTGCACGGTCATCCCCTCGAACACGTTGAAATCGACCTGCTGGTGATGCGTCTTCACCGAGATCGTCTTCGTCGCGGCCGGGTCCCACACGACGAGATCGGCATCGGCGCCGACCTGCACGGCGCCCTTGCGCGGATACAGGTTGAAGATCTGCGCGGCATTGGTCGACGTGATCCGCACGAACTCGTTCGGCGTGATGCGGCCGTGATTCACGCCGTGATGCCACAGCACCGACATGCGGTCCTCGACACCGCCGCAGCCGTTCGGAATCTTCGTGAAATCGTTGCGACCCATCGCCTTCTGCGATGCGCAGAATACGCAGTGATCGGTCGCCGTCGTATGCAGCTGCCCTGATTGCAGCCCGCGCCACAGCGCCTCGCGATGCTCGGCCGAGCGGAACGGCGGGCTCATCACGTGGGCCGCCGCACGCGTCCAGTCCGGGTCGCGATAGACGGCCTCGTCGATCACGAGGTGCCCCGGCAGCACTTCGCCGAACACGCGCAGCCCTTCGCTGCGCGCACGCGTGATCACATCCACCGCATCCTTCGCCGACACGTGCACGATATACACGGGCACGCCGAGCACCTGCGCGATGCGGATCGCGCGGTTCGCGGCTTCGCCCTCCACCTCCGGCGGCCGCGACAGCGGATGCGCCTCCGGCCCCGTCATGCCGCGCGCAAGCAGCGCCTTTTGCAGCTGGAACACGAGTTCACCGTTCTCCGCGTGCACGGTCGGCAGCGCGCCGAGTTCGAGCGAACGCGTGAAGCTGTTCACGAGGATCTCGTCGTCGGCCATGATCGCGTTCTTGTACGCCATGAAGTGCTTGAAACTCGATACGCCATGCTCGCGCACGAGCGTGCCCATATCGCGGTGCACGCTGTCGTCCCACCACGTCACGGCCACGTGAAAACCGTAATCGGAAGCCGATTTCTCGGCCCAGCCGCGCCATTCGCGGAACGCATCCATCAGCGGCTGCTTCGGGCTCGGAATCACGAAGTCGATGATGCTCGTCGTGCCGCCCGACAGCCCGGCAGCCGTGCCCGAATAGAAATCGTCGCTCGCGGTCGTGCCCATGAACGGCAGTTCCATGTGCGTATGCGGGTCGATGCCGCCCGGCATCACGTACTGGTCGTGCGCGTCGACGACGGTCGCGCCGGCCGGCGCGTCGATCTGCTCCGCAATCTGCAGGATCGTGCCGCCGTCCTGCGGGTCCGCGCAGAGCACGTCCGCGCGATAGGAACGGTCCGCATCGACCACGGTGCCGCCACGAATCAGGATTGCCATTTCGTTGCCTCCTCGTTGACTGTCGGGTGCCGCATGCCGCGCGCGAGTCGCATCGGCTCGCGCGTCATGCGCTCGCGATCTGTGCGCGCTGTCCGGCGCGCCACTTCATCCAGGTGCCGTACACGCCGGACGCCAGCACGAGGCCGACGAACCACGCGTACGTGTAAAGCGTGTTGAAGAACGCCGGCACGTTCGGAAACGATGCCGGAAACGCCGTATGCAGGAAGCCCGGCAGGTTCGGCAGCACGCCGACCGCGAGCGCGACCAGCGCGGCCGGGTTCCAGCCGCGCGCGTAGCTGAAGTCGCCGCCTTCGTCGAACAGCGCGCGCGTATCGAGCTGCGTACCGCGAATCAGGAAGTAGTCGACCATCAGGATGCCCGCGACCGGCCCGAGCAGCGCCGAATAGCCGACGAGCCAGGTGAAGATATAGCCGTCCGTCGTCGCGAGGATCTTCCACGGCATCATCACGATCGCGATCGTCGCGGTGATCATCCCGCCCATGCGGTACGAGATCGCCTTCGGCCACAGGCTCGAAAAATCGTATGCAGGACCGACGAGATTCGCGGCGAGGTTGCAGCACATCGTGTCGAGCGTGAGGATCACGAGCGCGATGCCCACACCGATGCCGGTCATCCGGCTCGTCAGGTCGATCGGATCCCAGATCGCGTTGCCGTAGATCACGACGGTCGCCGACGTCACGACGACCGACACCACCGACAGCAGCGCCATCGGCAGCGGCAGCCCGATCGACTGCCCGATCATCTGGTCGCGCTGCGAATGCGCGAAGCGCGTGAAATCGGGGATGTTCAGCGCGAGCGTCGCCCAGAAGCCGACCATCGCGGTCAGGCCCGGCCAGAAGGTCGCCCAGAACAGCCCGGCCTTCTTGCCGCCCGCCGCGAACTGCGACGGCGCCGACAGCATCGAGCCGAACCCGCCCGCCTTCGACGTCGCCCACCACACGAGCGCCACGCACATCACGACCTTGATCGGCGCGGACCAGCTTTCGAGCCAGCGGATCGAATCGGTGCCGTGCAGGATGAAGTAGATCTGCAGCGCCCAGAACACGAGGAAGCACGCGAGCTGCCCGAGCGAGATGCCGACCAGCGGCAGCGCCGCGCCGTGCAGCGCATTGCCGGTCAGGATGTTCAGCAGCGTGTAGATCGCGCTGCCGCCGAGCCAGGTCTGGATGCCGTACCAGCCGCACGCGACGATCGCGCGCAACAGCGCCGGCAGCTTCGCGCCCTGCGTGCCAAACGACGCGCGCACGAGCACCGCGTACGGAATCCCGTGCTTCGCGCCCGCATGGCCGATCAGCAGCATCGGCACGAGCACGATCAGGTTGCCGAGCAGCACCGTCATCACCGCCTGCCACGGCGACATGCCTTCCTGGATCAGCCCGGCCGCGAGCATGTACGACGCGATGTTCATCACCATCCCGACCCACAGCGCCGCGAAGTGGTACCACTTCCACGTGCGCTGCGCCGGCGTCGTCGGCGCGAGGTCGTCGTTGTACAGGCTGCCGCCGTGCGCCGCGGCGCTGTCGGGATCGGCGGGATTCGCTGCGGATTTCATCGATCGCACTCCACGAAAACGTCGGCGCCGGCATCGTGCGATGCCGGCCCAGGGAAACGAAAATCGGCGGCGCGACCCATCCCGCGCCGCCGGACCTCGGTCAGGCCGCCTTCGCGTGCTTCTCGGGCGCGGCCGCCGGGCCGCCGCTCGCACCGGCATCCGCGCTCGCCGGATTGTTCGGATGCGTGGTCCAGTTCGCGTAGTCGCCCGAATCGACGCGCTCCATCGTGATGCATTGCTCGACCGGACACACATGCATGCAAAGATTGCACCCGACGCACTCCGAATCGATCACTTCGAAGTGCCGCACGCCGTCCTTCGTCGCCGTGATCGCCTGATGCGACGTGTCCTCGCACGCGATATGGCACAGCCCGCACTGGATGCAGCGGTCCTGGTCGATGCGCGCCTTGATGTCGTACTTCAGGTTCAGGTATTTCCAGTCCGTCACGTTCGGCACCGCGCGGCCGCGAATGTCGTCGAGCGTCGCGTAGCCCTTCTCGTCCATCCAGTTCGACAAGCCGTCGGCGAGATCCGACACGATCCGGAATCCATAATGCATCGCGGCGGTGCACACCTGCACGCTGCCGGCGCCGAGCACCATGAACTCGGCCGCGTCGCGCCATGACGAGATACCGCCGATGCCCGAGATCGGCAGGTTCGGCGTTTCCGGATCGCGTGCGATCTCCGCGACCATGTTCAGCGCGATCGGCTTCACCGCCGGCCCGCAATAGCCGCCGTGCGTGCCCTTGCCGTCGACGGTCGGCATCGGCGCCATCTGATCGAGATCGACCGCGACGATCGAGTTGATCGTGTTGATCAGCGACACGCCGTCCGCGCCGCCCTTGTATGCGGCGCGCGACCCCATGCGGATGTCGCTGATGTTCGGCGTAAGCTTCACGAGGCATGGCAGCTTCGTGCCTTCCTTGACCCAGCGCGTGACCATCTCGACGTATTCGGGTACCTGCCCGACCGCCGCGCCCATCCCGCGCTCGCTCATCCCGTGCGGGCAGCCGAAGTTCAGCTCGACCGCATCGGCGCCGGTATCTTCGACGAGCGGCAGGATCCATTTCCAGTCGCGCTCGTTGCACGGCACCATCAGCGACACGATCAGCGCGCGGTCCGGCCAGTCGCGCTTCACCTGCGCGATCTCTCTCAGGTTCACGTCGAGCGGACGGTCGGTGATCAGCTCGATGTTGTTCAGCCCAGCGATGCGCTGGCCGTTCCATTGCACCGCGCCGTAGCGCGAACTGACGTTGACGACGTGCGGATCGAGCCCGAGCGTCTTCCAGACGACGCCGCCCCAGCCCGCCTCGAACGCGCGATTGACGTTGTAGGCCTTGTCGGTCGGCGGCGCGGACGCCAGCCAGAAAGGATTCGGCGAAGTGATGCCTGCGATGGTGCAGCGAAGATCGGCCATGTTCGGCTCCGTGAGAAGGGGGTCGTGTTCGGTGTGCCCGCGGTGCGCCGCGCGTTCAGGCCGCCTTCGCGGCGCGCGCGGCGAGCGTCGCGTCGATCGACGCGGCCGCGCGCTTGCCGTCCTGCACGGCCTGCACCGTGAGGTCGATGCCATCCGTCGCCGCGCAGTCGCCGCCGGCCCATACGTCCGGCAGCGCCGTGCGCCCGTCCGCATCCACCGCGATACGCGTGCCGTCCGCGGTCAGCAACGCGGCCGCGATACCGTCCGGCACGAGCGTCTGGCCGATCGCCTTCAGCACCATGTCCGCGTCGACGGTGAAGCGCTCGCCCGACGCGCCCTCGAATTCGACGCCCGTCACCTGCCCGTTCGCACCCGCCATACGCATCGGCTTCGCGTGCGTGACGAGCGTGACGCCGCTCTTCTGCGCGAACTCGCGCTCGGCCCACGTCGCGCTCATCGCATCCACGCCGCGCCGGTACACCATCGTCACGCGTTCGGCGCCGAGCTTGCGGCTCTGCACCGCCGCATCGATCGCCGTATTGCCGCCGCCGATCACGACCACGCGCCGCCCGACCGGCACGTTCTCCATTCCGTCGGCCTGCCGCACCTGCTCGATGAAGTCGACCGCATTCATCACGCCGTCCAGTTGCTCGCCGTCGATCGCGAGCGCACGCACGCCGCCGAGCCCCATCGCGAGAAATACCGCGTCGTGCTGCTCGCGCAGCGCGTCGAGCGTCACGTCGCGTCCGAGCGCCACGCCCGTTTCCAGCGTGATGCCACCCACCGACAGCAGCCACTCGACTTCGCGTTGCGCGAAATCGTCGACGGTCTTGTACGCGGCGATCCCGTATTCGTTGAGGCCGCCGGCCTTCGGGCGCGCATCGAACAGCGTGACGCGGTGCCCGGCGAGTGCGAGCCGGTGCGCGCACGCGAGCCCGGCCGGCCCCGCGCCGACCACCGCCACATGGCGGCCCGTGTCGGGCGCGCGCCGGAACTGCACCGCGCCGGTCTGCATCGCCCAGTCGGTCGCATGCCGCTGCAGCGCGCCGATCGCGACCGGTTGCGCATCCTGATGGTTGCGCACGCACGCGCCTTCGCACAGGATCTCCGTCGGGCACACGCGTGCGCACATCCCGCCGAGCGGATTCGCGGACAGGATGTCGGTCGCGGCACCCTTCAGGTTGCCGTTGCCGATCTTGCGGATGAAGCTCGGGATGTCGATCTGCGTCGGGCACGCGTGCACGCACGGCGCGTCGTAGCAGTAATGGCAGCGGCTGGCCGCCGCCGCCGCGGCAGTCGGATCGAGCAGCGGCGCGATATCGGCGAATTCGCACGAGAGTTGCGTGGACGGCAGGCGGTGCGCGGCGATATCGCCGGTTGGCTGGGTGGTCATACGCGTTCCTTCGACTGAGTGGAGACAAAGCCGTCCCCGCCGGCTGCGGATGCACAGTCGGGGCGGTCATGCTTAGGCATGCAAATGTCGGACGATAGGCAGCCTCGCGGCCGCTACGGTCGATCCGTCATGAGACCGGCTCGCATGCGCGCGACAGCATCGCGTGCAGCAGCACGTTCGCGCCGGCCTCGATCCATGCGGGCGTCGCGTCCTCGATCTCGTTGTGGCTGATGCCGTCGATGCAGGGCACGAACACCATCGACGTCGGCGCGACCTGCGCCAGATAGCACGCGTCGTGGCCCGCGCCCGACACGATGTCGCGATGCGAGTAGCCGAAGCGATCGGCCGCATCGCGCACGGCCGCCACGCATGCGGAATCGAACGCGACCGGCTTGTAGTAGAAAATCTGCTCGAGTTCGGTATCGAGCCCGATGTCGGCCGCGATGCGCGCGACGCCGTCGCGCAGCGCCGCATCCATCTTCGCGAGCACGGCGTCGTCCGGATGACGGAAATCGACGGTGAAGAACACGCGGCCGGGAATCACGTTGCGCGAGTTCGGGTGGACCTGCATCATGCCGACCGTCGCGCAGCCGAACGGCGCATGATCGAGGCCGATCCGGTTGACGAGATCGACCACGCGCGACGCGCCGAGCAGCGCGTCGCGGCGGCGCGGCATCGGCGTCGGTCCCGCGTGCGCTTCCTGGCCGGTGAACGTGATTTCGTACCAGCGCTGCCCCTGTGCGTCGGTCACGACGCCGATCGTCTTGCATTCCGCCTCGAGAATCGGCCCCTGCTCGATATGCAGTTCGAACGCCGCGTGCAGCTTGCGCCCGCCGCACGGCACGTCGCCCGCGTAGCCGATGCGCGCCAGCTCCTCGCCGATCGTCTTGCCGTCGACATCCTTGCGCGACAGCCCGTATTCGAGCGGGAACACGCCCGCGAACACGCCCGATGCGACCATCGCGGGCGCGAAGCGCGAGCCCTCCTCGTTGGTCCAGATCACGACCTCGACCGGATGCTCGGTCTCGATGCCGTGATCGCTCAGACTGCGAATCACTTCGAGTCCGCCGAGCACGCCATAGATGCCGTCGAAGCGCCCGCCGGTCGGCTGCGAATCCGCGTGCGAGCCCGTGACGACCGGCGCCGCGTCGGCCACGCGGCCCGCACGGCGCATGAACACGTTGCCCATCGTATCGACCGTCACCGTGCAGCCGGCGGCCTTCGCCCAGCCGACGATCAGGTCGCGGCCGGCCTTGTCGAGATCGGTCAGCGCGAGACGGCACACGCCGCCTTTCGGCGTCGCGCCGATTTTCGCGACTTCCATCAGGCTGTCCCACAACCGCTTGCCGTCGACCTTGATCGACGTGTCGAAAGCTGCCCGCTTCACTGTTTCCGATACCGCGTTCATTCGTATCGCTCCTGTGGGGTCGGTGATGTCGTCAGCCCGGTCTGTGCCGGTGCATGTGAGGCCTGTTTCGGGGCACACCGCACGGATGCGGTGCATGTCCGTCGACTCGCGAAACGCGTTAAATCCTGTCCGTTTGGACAGGTTTTAGACCATCAAAATAACCAGCGCAACGTCTTTCTTGCGCGACGCACCGGAGCGAGAAACGTGCCATCGCAACGCAGCATCGCCGTGGCGTGGCGGCATTCCCATGCGTGCGCGCGACACGAATCAGCGGCTAGAATGAAGCTCAACGCGGCATGCCCGCCGCGCGAGGGTCACGATGAGACATGACGAGGCGGCAATCGCAGCCACCGACCGGGATGAAACGCCGGCGCCTTTGCGGCGACGCAAGGCACACATTCGCGAATCCAACGAAGCGCATCTGCTCGCGTGCGCGGAGGCCGTATTCGCGGAACGCGGGCTCGCCGGCGCCAGCACCGCGATGATCGCGGAGCGCGCCGGCCTGCCGAAGGCGAATGTGCACTACTACTTCCCGACCAAGCTCGCGCTGTACCGCCGCGTGCTCGACGACCTGTTCGAAGACTGGCACCGCGCGGCCGGCTCGTTCGAGGGCGGCGACGATCCGGTGGAAGCGATCGGCGGCTACGTGCGCGCGAAGATGGCGCTGTCGCAGCGGCGCCCGCTCGGCTCGAAGGTGTGGGCCAACGAGATCATCCACGGCGCGGAGCACATGCAGGACATCCTGTCGCAACGCGTGAAGCCGTGGTTCGACACGCGCATCAAGGTGATCGAAGGCTGGATCGCGCGCGGGCTGCTCGCGCCGATCGACCCGCACGCGCTGATGTACCTGATCTGGGCGACCACGCAGCACTATGCGGATTTCGATGCGCAGATTCGCGCGCTGAGCGGCAAGCGCGCGTTCACGAAGAAGGCGTTCGACGAAAAGACCGAACAGGTCGTGCAACTCGTGATTCGCGCGTGCGGCGCGGTGTCGCCGAATGCGAAGTCGTAACACGACACGACGATCCGCCGAGTAAACACGGGCGGCGCGCACCACACGGGGAGGTCCCGTGCGATGCGCGCCGCCCGTGTTGGCGCTTGCTTGCTTGCGAACGACGCGATGCGTTACGCGATGCGCTCGATCGCGACGGCCGTCGCTTCGCCGCCGCCGATGCACAGCGATGCGATGCCGCGCTTCTGGCCGTACGTTTCGAGCGCGGCCAGCAGCGTCACCATCACGCGCGCACCCGATGCGCCGATCGGATGCCCGAGCGCACACGCGCCGCCGTGTACGTTGACCTTCTCGTGCGGCAGGTCGAGGTCGCGCATCGCGGCCATCGGCACCACCGCGAACGCTTCGTTGATCTCGAACAGGTCGACGTCGCGCAGGTTCCAGCCGGTTTTCTCCGACAGCTTGCGCAGCGCGCCGATCGGCGCGGTCGCGAACAGGCCGGGCTTGTCCGCATAGGTCGAATGCCCGACGATCACGGCCTTCGGCGTGAGGCCGAGGCGCTCGGCTTCCGAGCGGCGCATCATCACGAGCGCGGCCGCGCCGTCCGAGATCGACGATGCGTTCGCGGCCGTCACCGTGCCGCCGTCGCGAAACGCCGGCTTCAGCGTCGGAATCTTGTCGAGTTTCGCCTTGCCCGGCTGCTCGTCGATCGACACGACGCTTTCCGTCTTGCCGGCCTTCACGGTCACCGGCGCGATCTCGGACACGAAATGCCCTTCCGCGATCGCGCGCTGCGCCCGCGTCAGCGACGCAATCGCGAACGCATCCTGCGCTTCGCGCGTGAACTGGTAGGCCTGCGCGCAATCCTCGGCGAACGTGCCCATCAGGCGGCCTTTTTCATATGCGTCCTCGAGCCCGTCGAGGAACATGTGGTCGAGCACCTGCCCGTGCCCCA
This sequence comes from Burkholderia sp. BCC0419, assembly GCF_902830285.1. Taxonomy (NCBI): domain Bacteria; kingdom Pseudomonadati; phylum Pseudomonadota; class Betaproteobacteria; order Burkholderiales; family Burkholderiaceae; genus Burkholderia; species Burkholderia sp. BCC0419. Next base: position 7,938 of record NZ_CADESR010000018.1, on the reverse strand, counting down.
TGCGCATGCCCGCGCGCGCCTTCGGCAGCAGGTACGGCGCATTCGTCATGCTCTCCATCCCGCCCGCCACGGCCACGCCCGCCGAACCTGCCAGCAGCAGGTCGTGCGCGAACATCGCCGCCTTCATCCCCGAACCGCACATCTTGTTGACCGTGGTCGCGCCCGCCGCGAGCGGCAGTCCGGCCTTCAGCGCGGCCTGTCGTGCGGGCGCCTGGCCCTGGCCGGCCGGCAGCACGCAGCCGAACACGATTTCGTCGATGCGTTCGGCCGGCACGTTCGCGCGCTCGAGCGCGGCGCGAATCGCCACTGCGCCGAGGTCGCTCGCGCTGGCTGCCGCCAGGTCACCCTGAAAACCACCCATCGGCGTGCGCGCCGCGCCCACGATTACGATCGGATCCTGAGTCGTCATGATTCGCTTCCTCCAGTGTCAGCGCGGTGCCATGCGCAACGCGCCATCGAGACGGATGACTTCGCCGTTCAACATCGTGTTCTCGGCGATGTGGCGCACCAGCGCCGCAAATTCTTCCGGGCGGCCGAGCCGCGGCGGGAACGGCACGCTCTTGCCGAGCGCGTCCTGCACGTCCTGCGGCATGCCGGCCATCATCGGCGTCGCGAAGATGCCGGGCGCGACCGTCACGACGCGAATGCCGAAGCGCGCGAGCTCGCGTGCGATCGGCAGCGTCATGCCCACCACGCCGCTTTTCGACGCCGCATACGCGGCCTGTCCGATCTGCCCGTCGAACGCCGCGACCGACGCGGTGTTGATGATCACGCCGCGCTCGCCTTCCGCGTCGGCGTCCTGCTTCGACATCGCTTCGGCGGCCAGCCGGATCATGTTGAACGTGCCGACCAGGTTGATCGACACCGCGCGCGCGAAGCGGTCGAGCGAATGCGGGCCGTCGCGGCCGACGACCTTCTCGCCCGGTGCGACTCCCGCGCAGTTCACGAGCGCGTCGATGCGGCCGAACGCGTCGCGCGCGGCCGCGACGGCCGCCTGGCCGTCGGCTTCGCTCGTCACGTCGGTCTTCACGAACCGCGCGGCCGAGCCGAGTTCGTTGGCGAGACTCGCGCCCGCCTCGTCGTTGACGTCCAGCAGCACGGCCTTGCCGCCTTGCGCGACGACCATGCGCGCCACCGCGGCGCCGAGGCCGGAACCTGCGCCCGTAATCAGAAAAACGCGATCCTTGATATTCATTCGCAGTCCGTATTCAGGGTTGAGCGGCCTTCTCGGCTTCCATCTTGCGCAACACGAAGCGCTGGATCTTGCCGCTCGGGGTTTTGGGCAGCGCGTCGACGAAATCGATCGCGCGCGGATAAGCGTGAGCGGACAGCCGCCGCTTCACGTGCAGACTCAATTCCTCGGCCAGTTCCGGCGTGCCGTCGAACCCTTTCGACAGGACGACGAACGCCTTCACGATTTCCGTACGCTCCGGGTCGGGCACGCCGATCACCGCAGCCTCGCTGACCGCCGGATGCTCGATCAGCGCGCTTTCCACGTCGAACGGGCCGATCCGGTAGCCGGACGACGTGATCACGTCGTCCGCGCGGCCGATGAAGCTCACGGTGCCGTCCGGCTCCAGCTCGACGTTGTCGCCGGTCCGGTAGTAGCCGTCCGCGATCGCCGGCGTGTCCTGCTGCCAGTAGCCGCGGAACCACAGCAGCGGCGAACGTTCGATGTCGATCGCGAGGGTGCCGGGCTCGCCGGGGCCGAGTTCGCGGCCGGCTTCGTCGAGCACCGCGACGCGATAGCCGGGCATCGCGAAGCCGGCTGAACCGGCATGGACAACGTGCGTGAGCCCGTGATGGTTGTTCACGACCATTCCGAGCTCGGTCTGGCCGTAGTGATCGTGGATCGGCGCGCCGAGCGCCGCGTGGAACCAGCGCACGACTTCCGGATTCAGCGGTTCGCCCGCGCTGCTCACCACCCGCAGCTGGCCCTTCAAGGGCGCGGCCGCTTCCGTCCCGGCCGCCATCAGCATCCGGTACGCGGTCGGCGAACCCGCGAGGCTCGTGATGCCGAGCCGTTCGATCACGTCGTACGTGCTGTCGACCGTGAAGCTGCCCTCGTAGAGCGTCGTCGCATGGCCGAGCAGCAACGGGCCCGTGATCGCGTAATAGAGGCCGTACGCCCAGCCTGGGTCGGCGATATTCCAGAACCGGTCGGTGGCGCGCAGATCGACGGCGTCGCGCATGTACGCGCCGAACGCGAGCAACGCGTACAGCGGCACCGGCACGCCCTTCGGCAAGCCCGTGGTGCCTGACGTCGACATCATCATGAACAGGTCCGATCCCTTGCGCAGCACGGGCTCGAACGTATCGGACTGTGCGTCGAGCGCCGCACGGAAATCGATGTCGTCGTCCGGCGGCGTGTCGCCCGCTTCGCACACCGTCGCCACCGGCGGGCAATCGGCGATTTCGTCGAGCTTCGCGCGATTCGCGACGTTGGTCACGACGAGCCGCGCATCGCTCATGCGCAGCCGGTGCTCGATCGCCTTCGGACCGAATGCGGTGAACAGCGGCTGGTACACGGCGCCCGCGCGCCACGTGCCGAGGATCGTCGCGACGAGCTCCGGCGTGCGCGGCAGCAGGCCGGCCACCACGTCGCCGGGCTTCACGCCCTGCGCGACGAGCAGGTTCGCGACCCGGGCCGACAACGCCTGCATCTGCGCGAACATGAAGCGGCGGTGCTGCCCGCCGGCGTCGATCCAGTCGAGCGCGATCGCATCCGCCTTCGCGTGCCGGTCGCAGCATTCGACACACGCGTTCAGGCCGCGCTCCAGGTCGCCGCTCAGTTGCGCGGCGGCGGTCTCGATACTGAACCGGGCCACGGCGTCGGCGTAGGCCGGCACCGGCCGGGCGGTAGCTCCTTCAGGCATGCGTGTCTCCTGTGCGTTATGGCCGCCGGCGAGCCAGGGGCGCGACGGGGATACATCGATAGTAGACAGCCCCCACATTGCAATCAATGACAAACGGAATCTAGAATCGTGATCGCTTTTGCCATGTCGGGAGGATGCAGGAAAATGGGGCCGCAGATGATTTCGCCGGATTTCGTCGACGATGCGCTCGCGTGCCTGCGCCGGCACGACCTGCCGACGGCGCCCGTGCTGCGCACCGCCGGGCTGCCGGCCGCCGTGCACGAGCCCGTCACGCCGCAGCAGTACGGCCGGCTGTGGCTCGCGATCGCCGGCGCGCTCGACGACGAATTCTTCGGGCTCGCCGCGCGCCCGATGCGGCGCGGCAGCTTCACGCTGCTGTGCCACGCGGTGCTGCATGCCGGCACGCTCGACAAGGCGCTGCGGCGCGCGCTGAAATTCCTGCGCGTGGTGCTCGACGAGCCGCACGGCGAACTCGTCGTGGCCGACGGGCAGGCGCAGATCGTGCTGGCGCAATCGGGCGCGCCGTACCCGGCGTTTGCATACCGGACCTTCTGGCTGATCCTGCTCGGCGTCGCGTGCTGGCTGATCGGCCGGCGCATCCCGCTGCAGCGCATCGATTTCGCGTGCCCGAGCCCCGGCCAGCGCAGCGACTATCACCAGTTCTTCGGCGTCCCCGTGCATTTCGACCGGCCCGACAGCCGGCTCGCGTTCAACGCCGCGTACCTCACGCTGCCGACGATCCGTTCGGAGCAGGCGCTGAAGACCTTCCTGCGCGGCGCGCCCGGCAATCTCCTCGTGCGCTACCGGCACGACACGGGCTGGGTCGCGAAGACGCGCGCGCACCTGAAGGCGCTGCCGGCCGCCGAGTGGCCCGACTTCGACACGCTGGCCGTGTGCCTCGACACGACGCCCGCGACGCTGCGGCGCCGTTTGCGCAGCGAAGGGCAAAGCTTCGCGGCGATCAAGGACGAGTTGCGCGGCGCGCTCGCGCAGTCGCTGCTGCGCGAGCACACGCTGAGCGTCGCGGAGATCGCGGCCGAACTCGGCTTCACCGAGCCGAGCGCGTTTCATCGCGCGTTTCGGAAATGGACGGGCACGAGTCCCGGTGCCTTTCGGCGCGACGTGCATGCGGCGAATGCGGAGTCTTGAATGGCGCGTGGGTGCGGAGCGTCTCGTCACGCGACGCTGATACGATGCGAACATCCGCGTGCCGTCCGTCGCCGATGAACCGCGGCAAACACCCGATCAACCCTCACCGCTCACGCTCCGATGCAAGCCACCTTCTTTTCCGATACCGAACTGGCTGATCTGCGCGCGCACGGCATCGTACTGTTTGCCGGCCGCGTGATCTTCGATGCTCAGCCGCCGATGCCGGCCGACCAGATCACAGCCGTGCAGGCCTGCTGTCACGGCGACATTCCGCTCCCGTTGCTCGAGCTGTGGCGCGTCACCGCCGGCGGCCGCCTCGACTACGACCTGACGCTGGAGATGAACGGCAATATCGAAGGGATCAGCTGGGGCGAGCTGTTCTACAACGGCAGCGACGGCTACCGCGATCTGCAGGGCTGGATCGACCACGAACTCGAACTGGCCGAGGAAGCCGCCGAAGAGAACTCGCGCCCTTGGAGCGGCCAGATCGCTGCGTTGCCTGTCGGCGGTTTCGAATACTGCGACCGGATCTATGTCGTGACGGAACCCGGCGCCAAGGATCATGGCCACGTGCTCGCCTGGAAACAGGGGCTGCCGCCCGCATGGCGCGGCGCGATGCACGAGGACGGCCTCGCGACGATCGCACACGACCTGTACGCAGCATTCGGCGCGCTGCAACTCCATGCGGATCCGCTGGAACCGGGCAGCGAAAGCGGCACCGGCGAAGCATTGCTCGAATATGTCGACGAGCGCCGGACCGGGCATGGCCTGTCGGCGCCGCTCGCGGACAAGCTGATCGCGTTCTATCGCGAGGCCGTGATCGACTGGCGCACGCCGCTTGCCAACGGCACGCTCGCGTCGCAGCCGGTGCTCGCGCGTCACGCGTTGCGTGATGCGATCGACCACGACGACGCAGCACTCACCACACAACTGGCGCCGATCGTCGCGGATCTCGGCACCCCGGTCGCCGGCAGCTTGATTCCGACCGACTATGCGCTGCGGCGCCAGAAGTTTGCGGCCGCCGCCGCGTTGCTCGAATCGGGCGCACCGATCGCACCGGATTCGCTCGCGTCCGTGTCCGGCGACGTGCCGGTCGCACTGATGCGTGCGCTGCTCGACGCCGGCGTACAGCCGGATGCCGACGCGATGGCACGTTGCGTCGCGGGCGGCGGCGCCGATAGCGCGCGGCTGATCGGCGCGGCCTTGTCCGCCCATGGCGTCGATGCAGCAGCAGCCTACCGCGCGGCGAGCGAAAAGCTGCTGGACACGCTGACGGCCGACATCCGCAAGGTTCGCGCCGGCAAGCTCAGTCACTATCTCGGGCTCGACGGGCTCGAAGCATGCGCCGAGCGCCTGCGGACGTTCGAGCGCTGACGTCACGCCAGCACCGACGGACAGTGGATTTTCCTGTGGCATCGCAGTCCGGGTGCCGTTTGCCTGGATCTGGTTTCTCCCGCGTTCCGGTGCGATTCTGCGTAGCGCTCACCGCACCGCGGGGCAGGCATGACGTTGCGCCCCGTTCCGTCTGACCACATACTGGTCAGCCAGTCCGAACAAGGTTGCGTCGATGGTGAATGTCGATGAGAGCCCCGCTTCGATCTTCGGCGTGCTCGGAACGGCCGTGTCGTTGCTGGCAGCGATTCCTTACGCGCTCGCGATCTACCGGCGCACCGTTCGCCCGCATCTGTTCACGTGGCTCGTGTGGTCGGTCGTCACGGCGATCGCGGCCGCCGGCCAGTTCGTTGCAGGCGCGGGGCCGTCCGCGTGGTGCACGGCGGCGATTGCCCTCACATGCTTTCTGACGCTGATCGCCAGCCTGTTTCGCGGCGAGCGCGGCTGGACGGGCCTCGACTGGTTGTTCCTGTGCGCGGCACTGTCGGCCATTCCGCTGTGGATGCTGACCGACGATCCGACGGTGTCGATCTGCCTGGTTACGCTGATCGAGCTTGCCGGCCTCGGCCCGACCGTGCGCAAGACGATCCGCAATCCGTGGAGCGAGAGCCTCGCCTATTTCGCGCTGTGCGTGCTCAAGTACGCGCTGGCGTTGCTGGCACTGAGCACGTGGAGTGTCGCGGTCGCGTTCTATCCAGCCGTCAACCTCATCGCGTCGATCGGCATCTGCTTGGTGATGCTGGTCCGACGCCAGTCGTTGTCGAACGCGCGGTAGGCTGCGTTTGTCGCCGCCGTGCCGCTTCCCCTCCGAAATGATGCGAGGCCTGACATGGATGCAATCCGTACCGTCATCGAACCCTGCGAAACCGCGCTCCGCGCGGCGATGCTGGCCAACGACATCGAAGCGCTCGATGCGTTGCTGGACGACGAGCTGGTGTTCACCGTCCCGACCGGCCAGATCATCTCGAAAGAGGACGACCTCGCCGCGCATCGCGCGAAGCTTCTGCGTCTCGATACACTCGACGTCCACGAAATGCACGCACGCGCGATCGACGAGATGATCCTGACCACGACGCGAGCGACCCTCGCCGGCCATTTCGATGGCACGGCATTCGCCGGCCATTTCGATGGCACGGCATTCGCCGGCACGTTTGCCTATACGCGCCTCTGGCGTCGATCGGGCGCCAACTGGCGCGTCGTCGCCGGACATGCATCGCAGGTGATGTAGCTGCGCCGAGCGTGTGCGGATGAACCGCGTCAGGCAATGCTGCTGCGAGCGGGCCGGCTGTCGATTGAGCGGTGAGACCCTGCGATCCGGATGATGCACTGATGAAAAACGCCGACCGAGGTGGTGTCGGCCATGACGAGAGCCGACATGCACAAGCTATGTACCGTGCGTTCTACGCGTGCCGCGGACGCGGACGAGCTCACGCGACTGGCGCGCCTTTCAAAGGCGCATTGGGGCTATCCGAAGGAATGGCTCGACTTGTGGCAAAACGATCTCACGATTTCGCCGGAGACGATCGAAGGGGCGATCGGTTACGTCGCGGAATCGGGCGAGTCGATCATCGGGTTCTGGGTCGGAGCATCAGTGGATTCGGATCGACCGACGCCCGGATGGCTGTTCGTTCATCCCGATCACATGGGTCAGGGTGTCGCCCGTGCGCTGTGGGAATCCGTTCGGGCCGAAGCCGCTGCGAGAGGAATCAAAAGCTTCGTGGTCGAAGTGGATCCCAATGCTGCGCCGTTCTATCTGACGCTGGGAGCTGAAAAGATCGGCGAAAAGGAATCGAGCGTCGTCCCGGGTAGATTTTTTCCGATCTTGCGGATCACGGTCTGATGGGTGAGGAGAGGGCAGCAAGATGGCTCACTGCGTGCGGTCGATGGAACAGAGCTACCGACGGTTGTGAACGAGGCTGCAGTGGGGAGAAATGTCGGGTTTCGATTAGCCCGACTGGTCGGCGTGATGACGCTGTCTACGCCCGTAGCTCGTGCCGCATGGCTCCGCGCCTGGCACGCGCATTTCCGCCGCTGAAATGCAAAAACCCCCGCCTTGTCGGGCGGGGGTTTCTGGCTTAGGGAGCCTGACGATTACCTACTTTCACACGGGAATCCGCACTATCATCGGCGTAGAGTCGTTTCACGGTCCTGTTCGGGATGGGAAGGGGTGGGACCGACTCGCTATGGTCATCAGGCAAAGGGGGTTGTTCTGCTGGCGTGGCCAACAGAACCAATCTTGGAAGAAGCAGTAATTTAGGTTGTGTGTATCACACACGAGAATCCAACATGTCTTGTCTTGCTACGCAGGTCACCGGTACTTCAACCGGCGCGCCGCATCGATCAGCTTCGCTGCTCGACGCTCTGCGTGGGATGCTCGTAAGTGCTGAAGCACTAACGATCATCGACACAAGGCAGACTTGTTATAGGATCAAGCCTTACGGGCAATTAGTATCAGTTAGCTGAACGCATTACTGCGCTTACACACCTGACCTATCAACGTCCTGGTCTCGAACGACCCTTC
>NZ_CADESR010000017.1:0-37593 GCF_902830285.1 Burkholderia sp. BCC0419 | reverse complement strand
CGCGATAGCGCAAGTAGGGCCGACGGTGCTGACTGCGCGACTTCGCGTATTGCTCGCACGTCGCGTTGATCGTGCCGGAGTGGATGCCGAGCGCCTTGCTGCTCCCCGTCGTCAGCACGTTCAGATCGAATCCCGTCGGCCACTTCTTGCTCCACTTGAGCGCGTACTTCTGCGTGTCATTGCAGAAGTTCCAGACGTAATTCACCGCACGGCTCTGCTTGTTAAGCAGTCCGTTGAGCGACTTCACCCGGTAGCGGTAGACAAGGATCATGCCGGTGATCCTAACCCGTGGAAGAAGCTGCCTGTCAACAGCACTCCTTCCCTTCTCGCCATCAATGGCGGGGTTTCTCGGAGAAACATCATGAATCGTCGTCACTGGCTGGCATGGCTGGCCGTCTGCTCGATCGGCACGGTCGCGGCGTCCGCGCAGGCCGCGGACCCGGAAACCGTCAAGATCGGCTTCGCCGGCCCGCTGACGGGGCCGGTCGCGCGCGTCGGCAAGGATCTGCAATACGGCGCGCAACTCGCCCTCGACGAGGAAAACGCGAAGCATCCGACCATCGGCGGCAAACCGGTACGCTTCGTGCTCGACGTACAGGACGACCAGGCCGATCCGCGCATCGCGATCCAGGTCGCGCAGAAGCTCGTCGACGACGGCGTGGTCGGCGTGATCGGCCACTATAACTCCGGCTGCAGCATTCCGGCGTCGGCCGTCTACAAGCAGGCGAACGTCGCGATGATCACGCCCGGCTCGACCAATCCGCAACTGACGATGCAGGGCTTCAAGAACGTGTTCCGCACGATGGGACACGACGGCGTCGGCGGCGTGGTGGCCGGCCGCTTCGCGGTCGAGCAGCTGAAGGCGAAGCGGATCGGCATCATCGACGATCGCACCGCATTCGGCCAGGGTCTGGCCGACGCGTTCGAGAAGGGCGTGAAGGACGCGCACGGCAACATCGTCGGCCGCGAATACACGAACGACAAGGCCGTCGATTTCCGCGGCATCCTGACGACGATGAAGAGCAACAACATCGACCTGCTGTTCTTCGGCGGGCTCGACGAACAGGGTGCGATGCTCGTCAAGCAGATGCGCTCGCTCGGCATCCGCGCGCAACTGTTCGGCGCCGGCGCATTGAAAAGCAACGCCTTTCTGAAGATCGCCGGCAACGCGGGCGACGGCACGCAGGATCTGGAGCCCGGCCCCGCGCTCGACAAGCTGCCGTCGGCCGTCGCGTTCGCGCAGCGCTACAAGGCGCGCTTCAACCAGGACGTCGAGCTGTATGCGCCGTTCGCGTACGACGCCGCGCTCGCGATGATCGCGGCGGTCCGCAAGGCCGACTCGCTCGATCGCGGCAAGATCGTCGCGAGCCTGCCCGGCGTGTCGGTCACCGGCGTGACCGGCAAGATCTCGTTCGACGAGCGCGGCGACCTGATCAAGCCGCCGTACACGCTGTTCCGCGTCGAACAGGGGCAGTGGCACAGCATTCGCACGGTCGGCGGCGCGTCGAACTGAGCGACGCCGAGCGGCGGGCGACAGGCGGCGTCATCGCGCCGCCTGCTGCCGCTGCACCTCCTGCTCTTTCATCTGCAAATACGCGCCCCGCTCCACTTCATGCAGTTGCTGCGGATACTGCTCGGTCGCGTCGAACCAGCGCGCGAGGCGCTGGTCGAGCGGCTTGTCGAGCGTCGCGAGATACGCGTCGATCGCGAGGTAGTAGCGCATCGTGTTGCGCTCCAGCAGCCCGCGCACGCCGCCGATGTACTGCGGCTGGCCGGCCGAAGCGGCGCCGACGGTCGTGAACCCGACCTTGTCGCTGCCAGCCGTCGCGAGGTAGGTCTTCATCGCCATCCGGCCGACCGTACCGAAACCATACGAATACGTGAGATGCAGGAACGTGCGCGACGCGCCGACCGGCACGGCCTCGAGCGCGATCCGGTAATCCCGGGTGCCCATCGGGCCACTGTCGGCGGTCAGGTCGACCTGGAAATAGTCGGGCGTCGCGGCCGCGACGCGATAGCGGAACTGCACGCGATAGGTGTCCGACAGCTTTTGCTGGATCTTGCGGCCGAGGTTCACGTCGAGCACCGGGCCGTTGTCGCCGCCCGACGCGTGACAGTACTTCGTGTTCAGGTGCAGGATCAGCACCGCGCACCAGTTCGCGGGGCCTTGCGCAGGATCGTTGAGCTGGCCGTTCACCACCGCGAACGGATAATCGACGACCGCATAGATGTCGCCCTTCAGCGACGACGACGCTTCAGACGATTCGAGCACCACCGGCCGGTGAAACGCGTTGTCCTTCAGTTGCGCGCCGAGGCTGCGGTAGCGGTCGAGCAGCGCGGCCGCGCCGTTCGCGCCCTCCGCGCCGAACGACAGCGCGCTCCAGCCCACACACAGGGTCACGACGAGCGCGTGCCAGGCGCGGCGCGCCAGCCGCGTGCCGCGCGAAGCTCCGGATGTCTCCATGTTGTTACTCCCTGGCGCACGATGGTCGCGCGCATGTGTCACAGAATACGCCTGCCCGCTGCGTGGCGCGGCAGGCGGCGCCATCGCTAACGGCTGCGCTTCACCGGCAGCGGCAGTTGCGCGGCGGTGATCCGGATCAGCGCGGACAGCCATTCGCGATCGTCCCAGCGATCGCCGGCGATGACGAGATGCGGCTTCGCGCTCGGATACGGCGGGGCTTCGTCACACGCGCCGAGATACGCGCGGCCTTCGGGCGTCGGCTTGACGAACAGCCGGTCGTCGCAGACGAGCGCGACCATCCTGCCGTCGCAATAGATGCCGTATTCGCCGAACATCTTGCGCGCCGATACCGTACCGGCCGCCGCGATCTGCTCGACGATGAAATCGACCGTGCTCTGGCTCGATGCCATACGAATCTCCGGGACCGAAACATCGTCTGACCTGCGTCGATGCCGCGCCGTTCAACTCATTTGTCGATACCGAACGCACTCGACATCTGCCGCGCCCGCTTCACGTCGTCGCCATGCAGATAGATCGACGTCGTCGAGATCGACGCATGCCGCAGGTTGTCGCGCACCGTCGTCAGCTCCGCGCCGCGCGCCAGCGCGTGCGTCGCATGCGTATGCCGCATCCAGTGCGGGCTCGCCTGGCGCAGCTTGTGCGCGAGCGCCGGATGGTCGGCTTCGACGGCATCGGCCGTCTGCGCGAAGAAACGCTGCATCACCTTCCACAGCCGCACGCTCGTGATCGCGGCCGCGTCGTCTTCGGCGAGGCTCGGAATCAGCGGCGTATCGGGCCGCCAGCGCGCCGGCGTGACCGGCAGCCGGCGCGCGACCAGATAGCGATCGAGCGCCGTGCGCGCGAGCGGCGGCAGCGCGACGCGGGCGGCCTTGCTGCCCTTGCCGATCACCTTCAGCCACGCGTCGCCGTGCGCGTCCGTCTCGATGTCGCCGAGCGTCGCGCCGACCAGTTCGCTCGCGCGCAGCCCGGTCGCATAGCCGAAATCGAGAATGAAGCGCAGCCGTTGCGCGGCGGCCGGCGTCCAGCCCGACTGCGGCGCCCCCTTGATCGAGTGCTTCTGGAATTCGAGCCCGTCGGCGATCGTGCGAACCAGCAGCCACTCGCCTTCGGTAAACGCATGCGACGTATCGAGCGCGGCCGTGCCGCGCGTGTCGCGCACCTTCACGCCGGCGAACGGATTCGCGAGCAGATAGCGCTGCTCGATCAGCCAGCGGAACAGCGCGCCGAGCACCGACAGCGTGTACGCGGCCGACCGCGCGGACAGCGCGCCCGAGAACGGCCGCCAGTCGGGCGCGCCACGCGGCCGCACGGGCCCGACCCAGCGTTCGTGCGGCGTCGGGCGCCGGATGAACGCGCGATACGCGAGCGCATCCTCGGTCGTCAGCGACGACAGCGCGCGGCCGCGCTCGACGATCGCCCACAGGATCAGCCGCTCGGCCTCCTTCCGGTACGCGCGCCGCGTCGCGGCCGATTCATGCAGCGACAGCCACGCGTGCACGGCCGCGTAATCGTTGTCCGCGTCGAGCGTGCTGGTCGCGCGCGGCGCGCGGAACGTGCCGGCCGAGCCGTCGACTTCGTGCGGCAGCTTCAATTGCTCCCACGGCACGATGCTGCCGCGCGGCGTCGCGGCAATCAGCGCGCGCGCCCGTTCGGTCAGGTCCGGATGCGCGGCGAAGAACGCCTCGATGCGCCGCGCGCTGGCCATGCCGAGACCCGCGATCGCGCGCCACCACTGGCGCCGGCGCGGAATCCGCACGGTCAGGTCGGCAAGCGTCGCGATTCCGTGCGCACGCAGTGCCACGGCCACGCGCGCCGGCAGCCACAGGCCGACGTCGTCGCTGATCTGCGGGACCGGCGCGCGCGCATGACGCAGCTGGCCGATCGCGTCGGTTGCGGCCTTCGCCTCCCGTAAACGCTCACCGTCGGAATGACCGAGCCGTTCCGCGAGATCGGGGCGGCCGACCTGCCGCGCGACGCGCACGAGGCGCTGGCGAATCGCGCCGATCACGCCGCGCGCCGACCGCCCGTCGCCGAGCCGGTCGGGCAGGTAGCGCTCGACGGCCTGGCGCACGGTCATGCCCGCGTACCACGCGCGCAGTGCGGCCAGTTCGTCGGCGTCGGGAAAACCTGCGGGCGCAGGCGCGGAATCGGGGGAAAGCGGTGCAGTGAGGCGCGGTTTCATGGGCGCCAGTTTGACAGAAGCGCGCGTGGCCGGATACGTCGTGTTCGACCTTCCGACGGGACGATGCGCTGGCGCGATGCCGAACCCTCCGGGCATCGCGCCAGCGCATCGGATCGATCGAAAGGATGTCGGCCCGTGACGACACCCAGGTTGTCCGCGAAATCGTCTGCAACGTACTTGAAGGTCGACGCCATCCCGAGCACAAACACCGCGCCGAGCACGAAGGTCAGCGCGCGCCGCGCCCGCCCGCTACAACGAAACCGGACAGCGAAAGCGCGCACCGCGCGGCCTGTTATGCTGCGCACTGCATTCCTGACTCGCCCGCCCGCGCCGTCCACGCAGCACGCCGGCGCATGCGGGGTTCGCATTGATTTGCACGGGATGATCCGACGTATCCGATCGGGATTCGCAAACCGGCGCCTGTCGTTTATTAAAAGCCGTGCGATTCGTTCCGTGCATTTCCGGCCGTCGAACAATAAAAACCTCTACCGATAAGAACTGGAATTTCATGACATCCCGACTTCTCGCCGCGCTCGTTGCCGCGGCCTTGAGCTGCATTACCCTGCCCGCCGCCCACGCACGTACCTACGTCGCGCCAACGGCGTCGTTCGGCAAAGGGGCTTACGTTCATCAATTCGTGCTGCGCGACCCGGCCACGCAACAGCCGCTGCCGAACGCGCGCTATCGGCTGTTCCTGCCCGGCCAGGTAATCGCGGGGCTGCCCGTCAAGCCGGATCAGCACGACAGCGTGATTTTCGGCACGACGGACGCGGCCGGCCGCACGGCCAGGATCCGCCTGCCGAAATTGCATCCTCAGAAGCAATGGGTGTTCAACGCGATCGTCGGCGACGGCGACCTGGGCGAATCGTTCCGGCTGGTCGACCCGGGCGGCACGGCGACGCTCGGCCACGTCCCGTACGTGCTGGACGTGAACAACGAATATCTGGCGTGCGGCTATTCGGATGCGAACGGCTACACCTACTACGCGCAGTCGCGCACGCCGAGGAACGTCGATCGCTACGTCGGCACGCTGGCCGGCTCCGCCGATACCGACTGGTGCGCGGGCCCGGGCCTGACCATCGCGAACAGCACGAACGCCCCCGGCGCACCGGACCTGTATACGCAGTACCTCGGCACGCTGGTCGCCAACGGCGACCGGATCAGCAGCGAATTGCGGCGGCAGATCGTCGCCAAGCTGCTGTCGCTCGCGATCGCCGAACGCGACGCGAGCCGCGTGGCCGCCGTGCTCGATCTCGACAGGATTCCCGACGATCGCCTGAACGATATCGGCTATCGACTCGCCGATGCGGGCGTCGAGGTCGACCGTGGGCTCGCGATGATCGACGCGCATCTCGCGCAATCGCCGGACGATCCGTATGCGCTCGACAGCAAGGGCTGGGCGCTGTATCGCCTCGGCCGCAACGACGAAGCGCTCGCGTGGTTCGACCGCTCGATCGCGATCTTCGCGAAGAAAGACGGCGACGGCGACGCGCGCGAAGCCCGTGCGACCGGGTTGGCGCACAAGGGCGAAGTGCTGTGGAAGCTGGGGCGCCAGGATGAAGCGCGCGATGCGTTCGCGCAGGCAGGGAAGCTTCAGCCGACGAACGACGAACTGGCGGAAACGTTGAAGCGGCTGATGATTCATATCGGGCAGGACGGCACGAAGGCACCGGCGACGACCAGCGACTAGGCGAACTCGCGGCGGGGCAACGACTGTCGCCGGTCGTCGCGAAACCGTGGCCGGACGTGCGCCGCCGCCTCGCCCATGGGTCACTCCTCGCCTTTCGGCCCCGGGTTCAGCATCACGACGAAGCCGGCCACGCCGACGATCAACGCGAGGGCGCCGCCGCGCAGCGCCGTCGCGGCATCGAACAGCAGGCCCGTCACGACGGCCATCATCCCGGCGAGCGACACGAACACGGCGATCGCCGCGACGACGATCCGGTACTGGCGGCGTATCATCGCGCGCGCCGCGTCATGCCGCGGCCGCGGCGGCCGGCGCGTCGGCGTCGCCGCGAATCAGCAGCACCGGGCACTTCGCGCCGCGCACGAAACGCTCGGCGACGCTGCCGAGCAGCACGCGCCGGATGCCGCGCCGCCCGTGCGTACCGACCACCGCGAGATCGATCCCGCGTTCCTTCACGTAGCGTTGCAGGCGTTCCGCGATGTCTTCGCCGATGCTCTCGGTCTCGACCAGTTCGGCTTCGCCCTTCGCGCCGGCCAGCGCGATGATCTGTTCGGCTTCGCGCAGCACCTTGCGCCCGTCGTCTCGGATTTCCTCGACGAGCGCGTGCGGATCGAGACGGCCGGCATACGTGAACAGCACCGACTTGTCGACCACGTACACGACGCTGACGTGCGTGTCGCCCGCCAGCGCCACCTTCACTGCCTCGGCCAGCGCCTGTCTCGACGACGCGCTGCCGTCGACGGCCACCATGATCTTCTCGTACATGCGAACCTCGCTGGGGTGAGTTGCCGCGCGCACTGTCGCGCACGGCCATGTCTCCATCATCGGCCCACGGCGGGTTTGAATATTGACGGCGGTCAAGCCCGGCGGCGACCGCACATGCGGCAAAACGGCGCGACGGGAAGGGGAAAGCTTGCGTTGTCGGCAAGGCCGCGAACCGGGCCGGCAATGCGTGCGCCGATGCGCTTTCGAGCGGCCATCGCGCCGAAGGCGCTATCATCGACTATGCGACTTTCGTCCGGCCCTTTTTTGCCGGTCCCACTTTCAACTCGCTCAACCGACATGACAACGACTACCGAACGCGTGGACGGCGCCGCCCAGCATCTCGTCGCCGCCCGCCATGCCGGCTCGCCCGGCCCGCTGTTGCCCGATGCACTGCGCCCCGACGACATCGACACCGCGCTCGCGATCCAGCAGCGCGTGGCCGACCTGCTCGGCGAACCCGTCGGCGGATGGAAATGTGCGCTGCCGCCGCCCGATCGCGTGATCCTCGCGCCGATCTTCGCGTCGACGATCCGCGAAGCCGATGCGCCGTACCGCGTCGTCGGCGGGCCGATCGTGCGGATCGAACCGGAAATCGCGTTCGTGCTCGATCGCGACCTGTCCGCGCGCGAGCAGCCGTATGACGAAGGCGACGTGCGCGCGGCGATCCGCGAAGTGCGCATCGTGCTCGAAGTGCTCGGCTGCCGCTATGCGGAGCCGGCGCGCGCGTCGAAGTTCGAGCTGCTGGCCGACGGGCAATTCAACCAGGGGCTGTGCGTCGGCCCGGTCGTGCCCGACGGATTGAACCTGCCGCTCGCGACGCTGGCGCTGTCGTTCGAAGGCGCGCTGAACCGCACGATCGACGGCCGCCATCCGGACGGCGATCCGCTGAAGCCGCTGGTGTGGCTCGTCAATTTCCTCGCGTCGCGCGGCGATGCGGTGCGCGCCGGCCAGATCGTGACGACCGGCTCGTATGCGGGCGCGATCGACGTGCCGCTCGGCGATGTGCTGACGGTGCGCTTCGGCGAGCTTGGCAGCCTGTCGGTGACGTTGACCGCGTGACGGGTCAGGTCGCTTTCACGCCCAATCCGCCATGTCGCTGACACCGCTGCCCGCCCTGCTCGACGCCACCCTGCGCACGGTCGCGCGCCGTTACCGGCTGCCGCCGCTCGACCGCGCGTCGTCGCTGACCGACGCGACGAACCCGGCCACGGCCCTGGCGATCGTGATCGAGGAAGCGCGCCGGATGCGGGCGGACGGCCACGCTCCCGGCGCCGACTTGCGGCAGCGCTTCATCGATGCGCTCGCACGGATGATCCGCGACGCGATGAATCCGTCATCCGGCGATCCGTCGTTCCAGGCCTCGGTGCTGCGTCACGATGCGCCGAACGTGCGCGAATACGCATCGCTGTCCGCGCACGCCGAGCAGGACCGGCGCGCGCTCCACTCGGCCGTCAATGCGATCGCGCACCCGGCCAAGCTCGAGCGCAGCGCACAGGCCTGGCAACGCGACGGCCTCGCGCGCCTGCATGCGGCCGCGACCGCGACGTCCTGGGCCGAGCTGCATGCCGCGCTCGCGCAACTGCTCGCGCTGCCCGAGATGGCGATCGACGAAGCGTTCGAGCAGGACATCGTCAAGCTCAAGGACAGCCCCGCGCTCGAACGCATGCTGCGGCTCGATGCACTGGCCGCGGACGAGGACGTCCGTCGCTACCGCGCGCTGTGGGTCCGCCAGGGTCCGCTCGTCGGCAGCACGGTCGCCGTCGCGCAGGGCGCCGCGTCCCAGCAGCGCGGCGCGGCCGTCGAGGCGCTGGCGGCGCAGGCGCTCGACGCACTGGCGCGCAGGCTCGACGCGGTGGACGAGCAGCGCACCTACCGCGTGGTCACGTCGATGCGCGTGCCTTCGTCGATCCCGGGCCGGCACGACCGCGCGAAAACCGAATGGGACGCGATCCTGCTCGAACGCGCGCGCGGCAGCGACCCGGCGCCCGCGTGGAACGTGCGCTTCCTCGTCGAAGCGAAGGCCTCCGCGGATGCCGCGACGACCGATCTGCCGCGGCTGCTGCGCGGCCTGAGCCTGCTCGCGCAGGCGGCGCCCGACACGGTCTATGCATTCGAGACGCATCAGGGCACGGTGCGCGTGCATGGCGCATCGCTGCACGCATTGACGACCGACGAAGCGGCGCTGCCCCGCGAAGTGCTGTATTGCTGCGACGCGTCCGCGGACGCGACGCCGCGCCTGCTGGGCGCCGCGAGCCGGATGCAGTTGCTGTCCGCGCAAGCGAGCCTCGAATACGCGAGTGCGCTCGCGCAGCGGTCGGATGCCGATCCGGACGGCCTCGGCGTCATCTGGCACGCGCTGCTCACCCTGCCGCAATGGCAGGCCGTGCTGCATCAGTACCCGTCGTTGCGGCAGGTCCGCGAACTGATGGTGGCCATCGACGACTTGCGCGCCGCGCTCGACGAGATGGACGACGGAGGCATCGCCAGCAGCGTGTGCGCGTGATGCGCGATCACGACCGGCGCGCGACGCCCACGTGCTGCCCGCTCAGTTGGTGAGCACCCCGAACGGCAGCGTCCATCCCGCCAGCCGGCCGCCGTCGCCCCAGCGCGCATCGGTTGCACCGCACGGCAGCAGGATCGGCGCGGCCGCGCACTCGAGTGTCTCCTTCGGCGTGTGGCCGAATTCCGCCTTGAACAGCCGGTGGAAATACTTCTCGTCGGGAAAGCCGTGCGCCCACGCGATTTCCGCGATGCGCTGATGCCGGCGCTGCGGATCGCCGAGCACGTGATACGCGTGACGCAAGCGCCGGCGCGTGATCTGCCGCATCACGCCGCCCTCTTCCTTGAACAACTGATAGAGCCGCGCCCGCGACACGCCGATGTCGCGGCAGATCCGGTCGGGCGTGAGGTCCGGCTCCAGCAGATGCACGTCGATGTAGCGACGCACGCGGTCGACCAGCGCATGGTCGATCGGGCCGCGTGCGTCGTTCAACGCCTGCGCGGTCGGCGACACCGCCGCGGCCAGCAGCAACAGCATCGATTGAACGATGCTCGGCACGTCCTGCATGCGCAGATTCGGCAGGTTCCGGAACAGCGACAGCATCTGGTCGGCGACCAGCCGGCCCACGCCGCTCGTCAGCGTCTGGCCGTGCGCCTGGGCCGCATGGCCCGGCAGCAGGTATCGGGGCACGACGAGGCTGATCACGTCGCCGGCCTCGACCTTGCAGTCGTTGATCTGCGCGACGTCGTAGACGAACAGGTCGCCGGCGCCCTTGATCAACGCGGGCCCGCCGGTATGGCTCGCGAGCCGGCCGCCGAGCAGCAGCGTGAAGCGGATCGAATCCTGCCCGTCGAGCCGGATCCGCCGCGGCGTGCGGTGAACCGTATAGGTCGGCGCGCGCGAGTGCCAGTGCCGGCCCGACAAGATCAGCGGGCCGAGCGCCGCGCCGCTGGCCTCCGCGTCGCACGCGCCGTGGCTCCCGTCGTCGAGCCGGTAGTCGCACAGCATGTCCTTGACCCAGACGTGGAACCGGTCCGGCTCGGGGTAGTCGATCGTGCGGAACGTGAAAACAGGGACAAATGCAGCTTGATCCATGACAGTTTTTTATCGAACCGGCGGGACAGGAAAGAATCGGTTCGTCGATTATCGGACCAAATTGCGCCGGCGCAAGGCCCACGCGGTGCATCGTCCCCCGAAGCGGTCGACCGACGCCCGGCGGCGGGCGTCGTCGTCATCGCGGCCATCAGCGTTGCGGATGGCATTCCCAGTTGTTGTACGTCGGCCGATCGATCGGCGTGAGCCCCGGAATCATGAACACCGTACAGCCGAAACGCCGCCCCTTGCCGGTCGTCGCGTCGTAACTCACCTTCTGGCCGCCCAGCCCGTCCTTCTTCCCGTACTGGACGTTGGCGATCGTGATCTCGTCCGACGACGCGAGCCCGAGCGTCTTCGCGGTCGACGTCTGGACGTCGACCATGTTCATCTGCGTCGTGCCGCATGCGGCCAGCACGAGGCCGGCGACCGTGACGCCCAGCGCGGTCCGGACGGTGCAATGCAAGGTTTGCTTCATGGTTTCTCCTTCGATTTCCCCGATGCGAGGCGCTTACGTGCCCGGCGTATAAAAGCTGGCCTGTACCTGGCTGCCGATCGTCGCGACATACGATTGCCAGAGCAACGCCATCGCCCCCGTCGCGTTGACGGCCAGCGCGGGCCACGACGCGCTCTGCGGCGCCACCGTCGACGCGCTCCACGCACCCTTCCGGTAGCTGGCCGCGATGACGGCCGACGCACCCGGCAAACCGGTGTCCTGCCACGCAGCCGTCACGTTGCCGCCGGCGTCGACCACGAGCGGCGGGTACTGGTTTGCCGCGCCGTTCAGGTGTTCCGTCAGCCGCTGCAACGGCCCCCAGTTGCCGCTGGCATCGGACACGCTCACCTGCAGCGCCGCGCCGCCTTCCGCCCACATCGCGGCAGCCACGCCGTTTTCGTTGACGGCCAGCATCGGCGTCGCGATGAAACCGGTCGGCTCGACGATCGCGGGCGCCACGGGTTGCGACGGCTGCCACCCGGTGCCGGACACATAGCGTTGCGACATCGTGGCGGTGGTGAGCTTCCCGCCCGTCACGTCGAGCTGCCCCCAGAGCAGCGTGATGTTGCCCTTCGCGTCCATGCCGGCCACCGGCGAGATGATCGTCGTGAACAGGCTCGTGTTCGACACCGCCTGGTTGACGTCGGTCCAGCCGTTGGCGGCGTCGTACGTGGCCGTCCACAGCGCCGAGTGCGTATGGTTGGTCTGCCGCCACGCGAGCACGGCGCGGCCGGACGACAGGACCGAGATCATCGGCCCCACGTTGTCGGTGTCGCCGGTGACCGCGCCCGGCCCGGTCTGCACCGGCATCTGGATCAGCGCCGTCGGCGACCACTGTCCGGCCTGCGTGTAGCGCGTCCACGCGATACGCGTATCGAGCAGGCTGATCGACTGCGACCACGCGACGAGCGCGTTGCCCTGGCCGTCGATCCCGGCCGTATAGGTCGACCCCGTCACGTCCGGCGCCACTTCGAACGCCGCGCCCCAGCCGCCGGCCGGGGTGTACGGGCGCGCCCACAGCGCATACGTGTTCGGGCCCGGCATCCATTCGGTCCAGAACGCGACGGCCTGCCCGCTCGCGTTGCCGACCACTCGCGACGGGCTCGAGCTCGTCGTGTTCATCGAATGCGAGCCGTCGCCCGTATCGAGCCGCGTCGCGGTTCCCCAGCCGGAGCCCGCGGCATAGCGCGCGCCCCACATCTCGTTGCCGTTCGCGCCGGTCGGCCCGTTGGTCATCCAGGTGGCGAGCGCATTGCCGCTCGCGTCGATCGTCACGCTGGGGGCACCCTCCGGCCCCTTGCCGTCCACCGCGGCGGCCGTCGACCAGCCGGCCTGCGGCTGCGTGGCGCCGCCGTCTGTCGGGCCACCGTTCGACCCGCCGCTCGCCCCGCCGCCGCCCGACGTCGAGCCGGACGGCGAGCCGGGATTGTTCGGCGTAGACGACGATGACGACGCGCCGCCGTTCGTCGCGACATCGTCGCCGCCGCACGCGGTCAGCGCGAGCGCGGCCGCCATGACCATCCATGTAATGGGTTTCATTGGACTCCTCTTGTTTTCATTTGCCGGCGCACTCTCGTCTGCCGTTGGCCGATACGACGTATCGTTTCGTCCTTAAAATTGTTAAGTAATGCTATTGAACAGGCATGGAAACCGGCATCTGTTCGCGTCCCTTTCATGATCGATTCCGTCGCGCGGATCGACGCGAACGCCGCTTTCGGCAGACCTCCCCCGTCGTGCAGCGCGGCCCCCGTCAGGTCGTCTATCGTCGGACGTCCGCCACTGCCGGCTGCATCTTAATTCAAGCGATCCGGATTCAAGGTGGCGTTGCGTCCACACTGAGTGGATTTCCATTTCACGGGGGCCTACCCTCGGCGCGGCTGGCAGGCCGGTACCATGCCGGCCATGACGCCCCGTGAGGTACGATACGCGCCGGGGCAAGGCGCCCCCTGAGAGAACCGGCCGTCGCGGCCACCCACCCAGCACAAGAAAAATGCGAAGAAACCCGACGCTGCACCGAAACCTGTTCGCCGCGCTGGCGGCCAGCCTGCTCTGGATGCCCGCCGCCCATGCGAGCGGAGACGACGGCTGCTACGTGCCGAACACGCTCCGGCAGACTTCATATTCGTGCGGCAACGTGCCGATGCTGACGCCCGCCAACGACACGCGCATCAATGCGATGCTGATGATGGTCGACAGCGGCAAGGTCGCGCAGGTGTTTCCGGACCCGAAGACCATCCCGGCGAAAGAGCGGATCAACCAGATCGTCGTGCCGTTCCCGATGGATTTCTCCGGATGGATCTACATCGGCCAGAAGGAGCCCGACAAGACCGGCGGCGCAGCCGATGCCGATGCGTCGTCGAACCGGTACGCGGACGGCGAAGGCAGCATCTGCCGCAGCATGAGCGCGGGCGCGGACGCGTTCAACGACGCACTGGGCGGCGCCGGCGGCCTGCCCGCCGACGAAGCCGCGCGCCTGCGTGCGGCGCGCGCCGACATCGCGCAGAAGACCTGTGCCGCGGGCGGCGCCAGCGCCGCGTGGACGAAGCCGCCGGTCAAGTCGCCGCTCGGCCAGCAGTTCGCCGCGTACCTCGACGGCACGAACGCGTTCTACCGCGCCGACTTCCTCACCGCGACCCGCGCCTTCGCGAACGCATCGCACAGCGCGGACCCGTGGCTGAAGGAAACCGGCCTCTACATGGCCGGGCGCGCGCAGTTGAACGCCGCGCAAGCCAACGTATTCGACAACGACAGCCCGACGCCGACGCGCGCGCGCGTGACGAAGGTGTCGCTCGACGCGGCGAACACGGTGTTCCGGACCTACCTGAAGGTGTATCCGAAGGGGCGCTATGCGGTGTCCGCGACCGGGCTGTTGCGACGTGTCGCGTGGCTCGGCGGGAACGTCACGCAGCAGGCCGACCTGTACGGCCACGCGCTCGCGCGCTGGTCGCCGGCGACGTCGAACGTGCCGCTGATGCAGCTGGCGAACGAACTCGACAGCAAGCTGCTGTTCGGCTCGGCATTCGACGCAAGCCAGATCCAGTCGCCGACCGTGCTCGCCACCGTCGACCTGCTGCGCATGCGCGCGTCGGACAGCAGCGATGCAAGCCGCAAGCCGATGACGCTCGACGAGCTGCAGGCGCAGAAGCCGCGCTTCGCGAACGCGCCCGCGCTCTACGACTACCTGCTCGCGACCTGGTACGTGCAGATCGGGCGCAAGCCGGACGCCGCCCTCGACCTGCTGCCGCCAACGCCCGCCACGCCGCTCGACTACTTCGGGCTGAGCCAGCAGGCGCTGCGCGGGTTCGCGCTGGAGGACAGCGGCCAGAACGACAAGGCCCGCCAGCTGTGGCGCGACCTGATCCCGCTCGCGACATTCCGCTTTCAGCGCGAAATGCTGGAACTCGCGCTCGCGATCAACCTGGAGCAGGCCGGGCTCGTCAACGACGCCTTTGCCGACGATTCGCTCGTGCAGAACGCCGCGATCCGCGCGGTGCTGCTGCAGCGCGCGGCCAATGCCGACCTGCTGCGCGCGCAGGCGCAAAACCAGGCAACCGGCAGCGCGCTGCGCGACACCGCGCTGTACACGTTGCTGTACAAGGAACTCACGCGTTCGCACTACGCGGACTTCCTCGCCGATACCGCGCTGGTGCCCGGCGCGCCCGCCGATCCGTTGAAACCGTTCGTCGCAGCCGGCGCGAAAAACGAAGACGGCTACATGTGCCTGTCGGCGCGCGACATCGCCGCGACGCTGCAGCAGAATCCCGCCGATCCGAAAGGACTGAACTGCCTCGCCGATTTCGTGCGCCGTCATCCGCCCGCGTCCGGCCTCGAAATCGATCCCGTGCCGCCGTGGGTCCGCAACGCGTCGAGCACGGCCGCCACGCGCGTGCCGCCGACGCTCGGCGCGGCGCCGTCGCAGTTCGCGGGCAAGCCGTACGAGCGGATGTCGAGCTACGTGACGGTGATGGCCGATACGCAGGCGAATCCGAACGACCGCGCGTACGCGTTCTATCGCGCGATCAAGTGCTACGCGCCGGGCGGCTCCAATGAATGCGGCGGCAAGGAGGTGTCGAAGAGCACGCGCAAGCGCTGGTTCGACACGCTGAAGACCGCCTATCCGGACAGCCCGTGGGCGCAGAAGCTGCGCTACTACTGGTAAGCGCCGCTTGAAGCGCATCGCGTGCATCGCGCTCCTGCTGGCCGCGCGCGTCGCGCTGGCCGGCACCGTCGACGCCGCGCGCTACGACGCGTTCTGGCTGTGGGCGGGCGTGAAGCCGCAGGCGGTCGTGCACGGCGCGCGCGCCGTCTACGTGCTGCAAGGTCAGATCGAGGCGTCGCCGCGGGACGAGTCGCAGGTGCGCGTGATCGCGCAGGGCGTCGCGCTGCCACCCGCGCCCGACGCGCGCGTGTGGCTCGTCTATCGTGCGCATACGCTGCGCTGGACGCCGCGCGTCACGCAGATCATGCTCGCGCAGCTCGCACGCTGGCGGGCGTCGGGCCGCACGATCGCCGGCATCCAGATCGACTTCGATGCCGGTACGCGCCACCTGCAGGATTACCTCGCGTTCCTGCGCACGCTGCGCGAGACCTTGCCCGCCGATTGCCGGCTGAGCATCACGGGGCTGCTCGACTGGAGCAGCCGCATCGATACCGACCAGGTCAACCAGCTCAAGGGAATCGTCGACGAGGTGGTCGTGCAGACCTACCAGGGCCGCAGCACGATTCCCGACTATGCGGCCTATCTGCCGCGCGTCGCGCGGCTGCAACTGCCGTTTCGCATCGGCGTGATCCAGGGCGGCGAGTGGGACGCGCCGCCGTATCTCGCAGCGAATCCGTGGTTCCGCGGCTACGTCGTGTTCCTGCGCAACGACTAGCGGGTTAGCGGGCGCAACCGCGGCGCCAATGAAGCGTGACGTCAATCGCCGATGCGCTACGCGGCGCCCGCGAGCGTGCTGCCGAGCCCGGCGAGCGCAATCGCGAGCAGTGCAAGCGCCGACGATGCCACGACCCATCGCTGCTTCCGATGAATCGCCGGATGGTTGATCGCGGCCATGTAGCCGGTCAGGATCGTGAAATCGACCGCGATCCACAACGCGGCGAGGATCGCGAGGCTCACGCGCGAATCGGGCGTGATGGCGACGAACTGCGGAAAGAACGCGACGAAGAACAGCAGGTCCTTCGGATTCGCGATGCCGACGAGGAAGCCGCGCACGACGCCGGGCAAACCGCGCGGCTGCGGCACGGGTTCCCCCGCCGCCGGTCCCGCCGCCACCGTGCCGTCGCCACCCCGCGCGCGGCCGGCGCGCCATTCGCCGAGCAGCGTCCGGATGGCGAGCACCGCGATGAACAGGCACCCCGCGACATGCAGCCCGGCGAGCAGGCGAGCGCTGACCATCACGACGCCGAACACCATCAGCATCGCGCCCGCGATCATCACGAGGCTCGCGGCATTCGCGCCCACCGCGGTCAGCACGCCCTGACGGAACCCGCGCCGCGCGACCGTACCCGTCACGAGCATGACGACCGGGCCGGGCGTCGCGATGAGCAGCACGATCGCGGCCAGATAGGCGAACAGCAGCGGGTAATGGAGCGTCATGATAAAAAGTTGATCGATGAGTCGAGAGGCGCACCCGTCACGGTGGCATCATGAAGGCCCGACGTGGCGAAAAACGCGGCTGCAAGCAGTATCACGCGCCCGGACGGTCGATCGAAAACGGAAAATCCTGTCTGATGACATGAGTTTTATTCATACTCGAAACCCATGAAGGCCAAACCGCTTCCCCCTGTCTATGCGCTGCGCGCGTTCGAGAGCGCCGCGCGCACCGGCTCGTTCACGCTGGCCGCCGACGAACTGAGCCTGACGCAAAGCGCGGTCAGCAAGCACGTGAAGACCCTGGAGGCCTACTTCGGCCGGAAGCTGTTCGTCCGGCACGGGCCGAGGATGACCGTGACGGCGGAAGCCCACATCTTCGCGGCCGGCCTCAGGCGCGGGTTCCGGCAGGTCGAGGAAGCATGCATGCTGTTCCGCACGCAACGCGACGTGCTGCGGCTCAAGGCGCCGTCCACGCTCACGATGCGCTGGCTGCTCGACGCACTGGCCGCCTTTCGCGGCACGCGGCCGGCGTTCGAGGTGCAGATCGCGAGCGTGTGGATGGATGTCGATACCGTCGATTTTTTCAGCGAATCCTACGATTGCGCAATCCTGCTCGGCGCAGGCAAGTTCGGCGAAAGCACGCATTGCGTGAAGCTGTTCGACGAATGGCTGATTCCGGTGTGCTCGCGGGCAACCGCCACGGTCGCGCGCGCGAATCCCGCCGCGTGCGAGCTGATCCACCCGTCACCCGACCGGCGCGACTGGCGCCGCTGGCTCAACGGCAGCGGTCACGATCTGAATGTGGACATCACGCGCGGGCAGGTGTTCGACATGCTCGAACAGGGCATCGCGGCGGCCATCGCCGGCCACGGCCTGTCGATCGGCGACCTCGCGCTGTGTGCGACGGCGATCGACGAGAAGCAGCTCGTGCTGCCGTTCAAGACGGCCGTCAGCACCGGCGATGCGTACTACCTCGTGTGGCCGGAAGACTCCGCCAAGGCCGCGCAGGTGCGCGAACTGCATGCGTTCCTCGCCGGCCGGATGCCGCGCCTCGCGCATCCGGGGGTTCGCTTCATCGATTTGGGGTGATGCAGGCGGAGGGCGATCCGCCTTCTTTACGCGTTGCCGGATCGCCCGCCTTCGATCACGGCGCCGCCCGCCGCAGCGGGCCAGCGCCGCCACCGTCATGACCGCACGAACGCGAGCAGGTCGGCGTTGAGCACGTCCGCATTGACCGTCAGCATTCCGTGCGAATAGCCCGGATAGGTCTTCAGCGTGCCGTTCTTCAGCAGCTTGATCGACTTCAGCGCGGCATCCGCGATCGGCACGATCTGGTCGTCTTCGCCATGCAGCACGAGCGTGGGGACGGAGATCGACTTCAGGTCGTCGGTCTGGTCCGTTTCCGAAAACGCCTTGATGCCGTCGTAATGCGCTTTCGCGCTGCCTTCCATCCCCTGTCGCCACCAGTTCCGGATCACGCCCTGGTGCACGGTTGCACCCTCGCGGTTGAACCCGTAGAACGGGCCGCTCGGCACGTCGAGGAAGAACTGCGCGCGATTGTCGGCGAGCGCTTTCCGGAAGCCGTCGAACACCTCGAGCGGCAAACCTTCGGGGTTCGATTCGGTTTTCAGCATCAGCGGCGGCACCGCGCTGACCAGCACGGCCTTCGCGACGCGGCCGGCCGGCTCGCCGTGCTTCGCGACGTAGCGCGCCACTTCGCCGCCGCCGGTCGAGTGACCGATATGCACCGCATTGCGCAGGTCAAGCGCCTCGACGACCGCGAACGCATCGGCTGCGTAATGATCCATGTCGTGGCCGTCCCAGACCTGCGCCGAGCGGCCATGGCCGCGCCGGTCGTGCGCGATCACGCGATAGCCGTTCTGGACGAAGAACAGCAGCTGCGCATCCCAGTCGTCGCTGGACAGCGGCCAGCCGTGGTGGAACATGACGGGCTGCGCGTCTTTCGGACCCCAATCCTTGTAGAAAATCTCGACGTTATCCTTCGTGGTGACGTATGGCATCGCGATGCTCCTGTGAGGTGGACGAACGTGGCGAACGGGCCGATTGCCATTATCGGCCGTTATTGTGAAACCGCGATGCCATCGTGCGACGCAACGGCCGATCATCCACCGCCGGAAAACGAACGACGCCGCGCGCGTCAGCCGTCCGTCGACACCGTCACGGCTTCCCACGCGCGGATTTCGTCGTCCAGCGCCGCCAACTTGTTCCGCACGAGCCGCAGCGCGTCGCTGCCCAGCAGCAGATGCGCGGGCGGATGGTCTGCCGCCATCACGGCGAGCATCGCCCGCGCGGCCTTCGCGGGGTCGCCCAGCTGCTTGCCGCTTTTCTCCTCGCGCGCGCGGCGGATCGGGTCGAACAGCGCGTCGTAGTCGGCAATCGAGCGCGGCGTGCGCGCCATCGAGCGGCCGGCCCAGTCGGTGCGGAACGAACCCGGCGCCACGGCCGTCACCGCGATGCCGAACGGCTCGAGCTCCTTGCCGAGCGTTTCGGAAATGCCTTCCAGCGCGAACTTGCTGCCGCAGTAGTACGCGATGCCCGGCATCGTGATGTGACCGCCCATCGACGTGATGTTCAGGATGCGGCCGCGCCGGCGCTCGCGCATGAACGGCACGACGGCCTTCATCATCGCGACCGCGCCGAATACGTTCACGTCGAACTGCCGGCGCATCTCGTCGAGCGGCGCCTCCTCCATGATCCCTTCGTGCCCGTAACCCGCGTTGTTCACCAGCACGTCGACGGGCCCGACGTTCGCCTCGAGGTCCGCGACGACGCCGTCGATGCGGTCGAAATCGGTCACGTCGAGCACGCGCGCGACGGCCGCCTGCGCGGACAGCGCTTCGAAGTCGCGCGCCGCCTGCGCGCTGCGCACCGTACCGGCCACCGTGTGACCGGCGGCCAGCGCCTCCTGGGCCAGCGCGCGGCCGAAACCGCTGCTGACGCCGGTAATGAGCATGATGTTGCCGGATGCCATCTGAGCTTCTCCCGAATGTCGATTGAAGCATGCATACTAGTCTGACGAACTGCGCCGAATAAGCCAGATTCCGCTGATTTTCTTGCACAAAACTATGAGCACCGTGCCAACCTCATCCCGACCTCCAGCGCTATCGCCGCGCGAACGAAAGCGCCTGGTGACGCTGCTGCGCACACTGGCGCCCGACGAAGGCTACAACCTGACGGCGCTGCCGAGCGTGCGCATCCTGCGCTCGAACCGCGCGCTGTCGCGCACGCCGGTGCTGTACGACCCGGGCATCGTGATCGTGTGCCAGGGATCGAAGCGCGGCTACTTCGGCGGCGAGCGCTATCTGTACGACGAGCACCATTACCTGGCCGTCTCCGTGCCCGTCCCGTTCAGCATGGAAACCGACGCCACGCCCGAGCGCCCGCTGCTCGCGCTGTACCTGCACCTCGATTTCACGCTGGCCGCCGAACTCGCCGCGCAGATCGACCGCGCCGGCCTCGCGGAAACCGTGCAGGCGCCGAAGAGCATGATGTCGACGCCGATGGACGAAGCGATGCACGCGTCGGTGCTGCGTTTCGTCGACGCGATGCAGCGGCCGCTCGACGCCGCGGTGCTCGGCCCGGCGCTGCTTCGTGAGCTGTATTTCCGTGTGCTGACCGGCGCGCAGGGTGATGCGATGCGCAGCGCACTGGCGATGCGCGGGCAATTCGGCCGGATCGGGCGCGCATTGCGCGTGATCCACGCCGATTACGCGCAGCCGCTCGACGTGTCGCAACTGGCCGACGCAGCCGGCATGAGCGTGCCGAGCTTTCACAGTCACTTCAAGGCGATCACGCAGGTGTCGCCGATGCAGTACCTGAAGTCGACGCGCCTGCATCAGGCGCGGTTATTGATGGTGCGCCAGGACCTGACGGCGGAGGCGGCCGGCTACGCGGTCGGCTATACGAGCCCGTCGCAGTTCAGCCGGGAATTCAAACGCCTGTTCGGCCTGACGCCGGCGAAGGAAACGCAGCGCATGCGCGCGAGCTTCGCGATTCCGCAAGCGTTCGACGATGCGGTGTTCGTGTCGTCGCATTGAGGTGTGCCGGAACCCGCAAGCGCGGGGCGACACCGAACCCGACATGGATTGCATGGGCACAGCGCCGCTGTGAACCGCTGAGCCGAATACGTCGACCGGCTCGCCGGCGACGAATCGGAGAAACCCGATGATGCATGAAAAATGCCCATCCGGCCGATGGCGCTCGCCGGTCCCGCACACGCTCAACCGGCGGACGCCGTTTCGCCTGCGGCAGCGGCCCTCGCGCGTGCGGCCCCGACCCACCCGGCCAGCGTCACCGCACCCGCCGCGACGAGCATCATCGCGCCCCACCCGATCCGTTCGACGAGCATGCCTGCCGCCACGGCGCCGCCCGCGCCGGCCGCGTAGTACAACGTCAGGTACGCGGCGTTCAACGCACCGGCCCGCGCCGGCTGAATCGCCACGACACGGGCCTGGTTCGCGACCTGGGCGGCGAAACAACCGGCATCGAACAAGGCCAGCCCGACGCCCAGCCAGCCCGGATGACCCAGCGCAACGCCAAGCAGCAACGTGGAAAGCGCAGCCACGGCGAGTCCGCCACCGATCACGGCACGATCGCCGAAGCGATCCGTGAGCTTGCCCGCCACCCGCGTCACGCCCAGGCCGAGCACGCCGGCGAGACTATATGCGCCGATCGCGGCCGCCCCCATGTTGTACGGCGGCGCGGCCAGCCGGATCGCCAATCCCACCCACACCAGATTGAACGCGAAGAACCACAGCATGCCGGCGTAGGTGCGGCGCCTCAATGCGGCGCTGTCGCGCAACAACCGCGGAATCGCACCGATCGTGGACGCGTGGCCGGAACGCCCTTCGGGGCGACCGCCGGGCAACAGCACGCCGCTGCCGACGGCCGCCAGCGCCACGCAGCCGGCCAATGCGAGCAGCGCGCCCCGCCATCCGCACCATTGCGACAACGCACCGCCGACGAAACGGCTCAGCAAAATGCCGGCGGAAATGCCTGCGGAAACCACACCCATCGCCCCGCCGCGCCGATGCGGATCCGCGTGCTTGCCGACCACCGCGCTGCATTGCGCCGCGACCGTCGTGGCCGCCCCCACCAGGACAAAGCAGGCGTCGAGCGCGAGCGGCGCCGACGACAGCGACGCGCCCGCGAGCAACATCGCGAGCACGCCCATTTGCGCCGGAATGAGCGTGCGCGGACCGAACCGGTCGACCAGCGGCACCAGCAGCGCCAGGCCGGCCAGATAGCCGAGCATCGTCACGGACGCGAGGGTCGCCATCCGCGCTGCCGGCACGCCGAAGTCGCCGGCAATCGCCGACAACGACGGCTGCAGCGCATAGCCGTTGGCGATCGCGACGCCCGCCGCGACCGCAAGCATCGCGATCGCGGTACGGGACAGGGATGCGGGCGGGCCGGCGACCGTCATGCGGCGGTCCGGACCGCAATCGCCTCGACCTCGACCCGGATCTCCGGATCGACGAACGGCAACGCATGGACTAGCGAGAACGCCGGCCGGATATCGCCGTATATCTCGCCGTGCGCACGTGCCGCGTCTTCCCAATGGTCGAAATCGGCGACCACCAGCCGGCTCTGGACGACATCCGACAGCGCGAATCCGCTGTCCGCGAGGACCTTGCCGAGCGTCGCCAGCGCATCGCGGGTCTGCGCATACACGTCGTCGCCTTTGCCGGCCGTCCCCGACACGTAGATCGTGTCGTCGACGACCACTGCACGCGAATAGCCCACCTTGGGCTCCCACGGGGAGCCGGTACTGATTCGTTGACGCATCTTGATGATCCTCTTCGGTAAAGTTCGTAAATCTCGCTTACTACTTCGGTAGTAAACGAGATCGATTCTATACTACTCCGGTAGTTAATCAAGCACCCCCGTGATGCGCATCACGGCCATTCGAGTCCATCCACATGAACGACAACGCGGAACTGATCACGTCATTGATCCGGCTTGGCTTTACGCAATACGAGGCGCAGGCGTACGCCGCACTCGTCGGGCAAGCCGCGCTGACGGGTGCCGAAGTCGGCCGGCGCGCCGGCATGCCGCCATCGAAGGTCTACGAGACCCTCGGCCGCCTGGAGGCGCGCGGCGCGGTGCTCGTCAACCGCTCCGAACCGGTCCGCTATGCAGCCGTGCCGCACCGGTCGCTGCTGGAAGAATTGCGTACGCGCTTCAACGCGGATCTCGAACTGGCCGCGGGCGCGCTCGACCGGCTGCCGGTGCGGCAGGAGCCGGGGCTGGTCTGGTCATTGAGCGGACGCGACGCGATCGTCAGCGCGTTCGCGCGCGTGATCGACCATGCGAAAACGGAGATCTTCGCGGGCGTCTGGGACGAGGAAATCGACGATCTCGGGCCGCTGCTCGAAGCGGCCGCGGCGCGCGGTGTCGATACGCACGTGGCGATCTACGGCAACCGCACGCTCAACGGCCCGCGCCACTACGACATGGCCAAATGCGGCGCCAGCGCGAGACTTCGGCTCTCGGGGCGGCGGCTGGCCGTCGCGGTCGCGGACAACGCCGAGGCAGTGGTGGCGGAATTCGGCGACCAGTCGCCCGACCACGCGACGCTGACGACCAATCCGGTCATCGCGCTGCTCGCGGTCGAGTACATCAAGGCCGACGTGAGCGGCCGCGTCTTGATCGACGCGATGAGTCCGGCGGAATACCGGAAGGTCCTGAAGCATCCCGACATGCAGGCGATGCTTGCGCCGCTCGACAAGCAGAGCTGACCCACACGAAATGCCCATGACCCCATACACCTTCCGCCTGCTGAACGTCTTCGCCGAATCGACGTTCGGCGGCAACCCGCTTTGCGTGTTCGACGATGCGCGCGGCATGGACGACGCGACCATGCAGGCGCTGGCCGTGCAGTTCAACCTGTCGGAAACGACCTTCGTGCTGCCGTCCGAGCGGGCGCATGCACGCGTGCGCATCTTCACGCCCGGCTACGAGATAGCCTTTGCGGGCCATCCGACGCTCGGCACCGCGCATGTCGTGCGCGACCGGCTGAACGCCGGTGATGCGCTGTCGCTCGAATTCAAGGCCGGCGTCGTCGACGTCACGGCGCGCGACGACGTGTGGACCTTCATCGCGCCGCACGCCGGCATGCCGAACACGGCGCCGTGCGCGTTGTCCGATGCGCAGACCGCGGCCCTGCTCGGGCTCGCGGAGGACGATCTGCTCGCGCCGCCGCTGTGGGTCGACACCGGAGCCGACCAGTTGCTGGTCGCGCTCAAGGACCCGGCCGCCGTGCGGCGCGCGCGGCCCGACAGCGCGCGCGTCGACATCTGGCCGCAAAGCAGCCTCGGCCGCCGGACCGCGTACGTATTCGCGTTCGACGCCGCACGTCCGGGAACGGTGGTGTCCCGCTACTTCTTCGTGAAGCAAGGCGGCGGCGTGTCGGAAGATCCGGGCACCGGATCGGCCTGTGCGAACCTGGGCGGCTGGCTGCTTGCCGCCGGACACGAGCTGCCGGCCGCATTTCGGGTCGAGCAAGGCGAAGCCGTCGGCCGGCCTTGCCGGCTGCGGTTGTCGGTCGATGCAGCGGGCAAAATCGGCGTCGGCGGGCGCGTGATCGAAATCGGGCGCGGCGTGATCAACGTGTGATCGACGCGCGCCCGCCGACGCCGCCGCTCATCGCGCGCCCACCCGCCACACCGTCACTTCGTGCAGCGTCTCGCCCGGCTTGAGCGCCGTCGACGGGAAGGCCGGATGATTCGGCGAATCGGGGAAATGCTCGGCTTCCAGCGCGAACGCATCGGTTTGCCGGTAGGCCGTCCCGCCCTTGCCCGCGACGCTGCCGTTCAACCCGTTGGCCGTATAGAACTGCAGCCCCGGCTGCGTCGTGTACAGCTCGAGGAAACGCCCGGACGCCGGATCGTAAGCGCGCGCGGCAAACGCCGGCGCCGGCTGGCCGCCCTGGTCCAGCACCCAGTTCTGGTCGTAGCCATGCGCGATCGCGAGCTGCGGATACGCATCGCGTAAATGCGCGCCGATCGGCGTCAACTGGCGCAGATCCATCGGCGTGCCCGCGACGCTCGCCAGTTGCCCGGTCGGAATCGACGTGTCGTCGGTCGGCGTGAAACGCGACGCGGCGATCTCGATCAGTTGCCGCTCGACGCTGCCGCCCGCCTGCCCCGCCAGATTGAAGTAGCTGTGGTTGGTCAGGTTGACGACCGTGTCCTGGTCGGTCGTCGCGCGGTAGTCGATGCGGATCTGGTCGTCGCGGGTCAGCGTGTAGGTCACGTCCGTCGTCAACGTGCCGGGGAAGCCGTTCTCGCCGTCGGGGCTCACGTAGCGCAGCGTGACGCTCGAACCGGCCGCGTCGCTGTGCGTGCCGGTGACCTTCCACACCTTCGCGTCGAAACTGTCGGGGCCGCCGTGCAGCGTGTTCGGCCCGTCGTTGACCGGCAGCCTCCACGTCCTGCCGTCGAGCGCGAAACGCCCGCCCGCAATGCGGTTCGCATACCGGCCGATCAGCGCGCCGAAATGGATGTTGCCGTTGTGCGCTTCGTAGTCGTGCAGCGAATCGAAGCCGAGCACGATGTCGGCCACGTGGCCGGTGCGGTCCGGCACGTCGAGCGCGGTCACGATGCCGCCGTACGTGATGACTTTCAGCGTCACGCCGTGCCGATTCGCGAGCGTGTACTGGCTCACCGCCTGCCCGGTCGCGGTCGTCCCGTAATCGGCGCGGTTGATCGAGACCTCGGGCGCCGCCGATGCGACGGCTGCGTGCAGCCCGAACGTTGCGAACACACCTATCGCGAGCATCGGTTGTCGCGGCCAGCGTCGTTTCATGGAAACCTCCGAAGTGGTGCGGCCCGTGCTCGCGCGCAAGTTGCGCGCCTGCACGTCCCGCGTTTGTTATGCTGCGCGCATCGTCCGCCCGAGCCGATCGCCGCCATGAACGCCGTCACCCCCGATATCGAGCGCACGCTGCGCGCCGCCTGCGACGCCTGCTTCGGCACGGCGGCCGTGTGGCCGCTCGTCGCGCACGCCTATGGCGAGCCGCAGCGCTTCTATCACACGCTCGCGCATCTGGCGGAACTGTTCGCGCACCTCGCGCCGTATCGCGCGCAACCGCTGTGGCCGGCCATCGAGCTTGCGGTATGGGCCCACGATGTCGTCTACGCGACGACGCTGCCGGATTACGCGGACAACGAAGCGCGCAGCGCACGATGGCTCGCGCAGGTTACGAACACGCACTGTACCGCGTCATGGTTGCACGCGCACGCATCGCATGTGTCCGTTGCATCCGAGCTCGTCCTCGCGACGCAGTCGCACCGGCTGCCTGAAACGTTCGCCGCCGATCCGGCATTGCAGCGCGCAGGGCAGCTTTTTCTCGACGCCGATCTCGCGATCCTCGCGGCCGCGCCCGACCGGCTTCGCGAATACGACCGTGCGATCGCGCGCGAATGGGCGCAGGATCCCGATGCGCCGTCGGCAAGCTTCCGCATCGGCCGCAAGCAGGCGCTCGACCATCTGCGCGAGCAGGTTCCACTGTTTCGCTCGGCGGAATTCGCGCCGCTCGAGCCGTGCGCGCAACGCAATCTCGACACGCTGATCGACTTCTACGCGTAGGCGCCGTGCACGTCGCGACGGACCGGCGCGCCCCGCCTCCGCCTCGCGACGATCACGTGTGGTCCGCGCGCCACCGGCGAGGCGTGACACCGGTCAACCGCGTAAACGTTCGCGAGAAATGGCTCTGATCGGCGAAGCCGCATGCCAGGGCGATCATGCTCATCGGCACGTTCGGGTTGCGCATCCATTCCTTCGCGCGCTCGACGCGCTGCACGATGAGCCAGCGATGCGGCGGCAGCCCGGTCGTTCGATGGAACGCCTTGATGAAATGACTGCGAGACAGCCCGCACGCGCTCGCCACGTCGGCCAGCCCGATGTTGCCGTCGAGGTGCTGGAGCAACAGCTCCTTCGCGCGGCGCGCCTGCGACGGCGTGAGCTTGCCGTCCGACCTTTCCCGCCGTTCGCTGATGCCGCCGTAACGGCGAGCGACGTGTGCCTGAAACGCCAGCCCCACGTGATCGATGAAGAGCTGCGACGCTTCGTCCGGCCGGGCCAGCGCGGGCAGCAGCGCGTGTCCGAGCGAGTGGATGATCGAGTCGTGGGTGCTCAGATGCGGCGGCAGATAAAGCTGCGGCCGCTGCCGGCCGCCGAGGTCGTCGACCGTTTCCTCGAGCGTGTGGCGCGGCAGATGGAAATGCAGGCAATCGAACGCACCCTGGAGGTCGGCCACCCAGCGACGGTCGAGATCGTAGATCGACACGGTTCCCGCGCCATACGGGACGAACGGTGCGGGGCGGCCATCGAGCCACAGATCCTGTTCGCCGAACGGACGCAACTGCAATACGATGAGATCCGTATTCTCGAGTTCATAGGGTGCGGTCAGCCCCATGTTCCTGCGCAAGGTCTTGAGTCGGACGATACCGATTTGCCCGTTCGGCAATGCTTGCGTGACGACGGTCTGCCTGACGTCGGCCGGGATGAAATCGGAGGATGCGGTGTCCGGCTGAGAGGTGGCCATGGGGCAACACAGGGAGGCGAATGATGGGTTCTGCCACTCTAGCAAATCGCGGTGACGCGCGCTGCCCGCGCCGTACCGGCACTGGTATGATGCGCCAGCCACCCCCTCCCGGAATTAGCGATGAAGCTGTCATTCGAAGCGCTCGAAGCCCTGGACGCGATCGACCGCACCGGCACCTTTGCCGAAGCAGCGGAACTGCTGCATCGCGTGCCCTCGGCGCTGACCTACCTGGTGCAGAAACTCGAAAGCGATCTCGGCGTGGCGCTGTTCGACCGCAGCGGACGGCGCGCGAAGCTCACGCATGCGGGACGCATCGTCGTCGAGGAAGGCCGGCGCCTGCTGCGCGCGGCCGAACAACTCGAACTGAAGGCGCTGCGTGCGCAACAGGGCTGGGAAACGGAAGTGCGCGTCTGCATCGACGAAATCCTGCCGTTCGACGCGCTGTGGCCGTACGTCCACCGGTTCTACGCACTCGGGATGGACACGCGGCTGCGGCTGTCGACCGAAGTGCTCGGCGGCGCATGGGATGCACTGATTTCGCGTCGGGCCGATCTCGTCGTCGGCGCGGCGGGCGAACCGCCGGAATTGCCGGGCATCATCGCGCGGCCGATCGGCTCGCTCAAGCACGTGTTTGCGGTCGCGCCGTCCCATCCGCTCGCGTCGCTGCCCGAACCGCTGGCGATGGCGTCGGTCGTCCAGTATCGCGGCGCGGTGATCAGCGATACGTCGCGCGAATTGCAGCCGCAGTCGGTCGCGATCGATGCGGGGCAGCCGTACCTTGCGGTACCGACATTGGCAGCAAAACTGGAAGCGCAATGCGAAGGGCTCGCGGTCGGCACCCTGCCGGAATGCATCGCGGCGCGCGCGATCGCCGACGGCAAGCTCGTCGCGCGCCAGGTGACGGGCATGCGCGATACCACGCACTGCTATCTCGCGTGGCGCGGCGACGAAGCGGGCCGCGCGCTGCACTGGTGGGTCGAGCAACTCGACCAGCCCGATCTCGTCGAGCGTTTCACGACGCCGGATTGACGCGCCCGTTCACGGCCCGCCGGCACGCCGGGGCCGCACACGCGGCCGCCCGGCCGCCCGTCGATAACTGACGGCCGGCATCGCGCGCATCATGGATCGCCCCGGCACGGCGCCACGCGCCGTGAAAGAAAGCGCACGCCCATCCCCTCCCCGCCGGCGGCCCCTCGCGATCCGCGTCGTGCGTCAACCGAGCGAATCGTGCAGCCGCTTCATTTCCTTCTCGAGCCACCCGATCAGGCTGAATCCCGCGTGCGCCTTCTCGACCGGCGGAATCATCATCCTTTCCTCGGTCGCGAGATGTTCGATGACCGACTCGCACATCAGCCTGCCGAGCGCCGGCTTCCTGCCGATCAACGCCGACAGATCCTCGCTGCGAAGCTGATGCACGGTCATCGCGGTCACCGCGTGAACGGTCGCGTGAAGCCGCGTGCCGGCGAGCACGACCGACTGCCCGATCGCATCGCCCGGCGCCATCCGCCGGACTTCGACATCGCCGGACGCGCCCGGCACGAACACGGCAGCAATGCCCGATTCGACGATCGTCAGCACGCGCGACTCCGAATTCGACGCATAGATCACGTCGCCCTTGCCGAACGAACGCGATATCAGCGCATCGGCCAGCACGGCCAGATCGTCGTCGTCGACGCGCGCGAACAATTCGACCGCGCGCAACAGCAGCAGCCGACGCGATACCGGATGCCCTTGCGATGTCGATGTCGATGACGATGCGGATGCCGGCGCAGGGCCCACGAGCGGCCGCCAAGCGACGCCCGCCGCGGCCAGATGCCGATGCGCGAGATCGTAGAGCGCGTTGCGCACGGTCGTTTTCTTCTGCAGTGCGTCGACGTAGCAGACGAGCTCGTACTGGATCGCGTTCGCGCGGAACGCCTTCACGACGGCGATCGGCGCGGGGCGCGCGAGCACGTCGAGCGAACTCGCCGCGGCGCGCTCCAGTGCGCCGACGGCGACGGCCGGCCGCACCGCCGGATCGAGCTCGAGCGCGAGCGTGACGCCGTGCAGGCCGGCCGGCTCGCTGAGGTTCACGATGGTGGCCCGCGCCGCCGCGCTGTTCGGCACGACGACCAGGTTGCCGAGGCTGTCGATCAGCTTCGTCGAACGCCAGTTGCTTTCGACGATCCGCCCTTCGAGCTCGCCGATGGAGACCGTATCGTCGAGCTTGAACGGTTGCGTGGTGTTCAGCACGAGCCCCGAGAACACGTCGTTCAGCGTGTTCTGGAGCGCGAGACCGAGGATCACCGCGACGGCGCCGGAGGTCGCGACCAGGCCGCTCAACGGCAGGCCGAGCACGTAGCCCAGCGCGGCCACCGCGGCAGCGCCGAACACGATGCCTTCGGCGATGTCGTGAAAGAGCCGCTGGTTGCGCCACGCACGCGGCAGCAGCAGATGATTGATCAGCAGACTGAACACGATCGCGCACTGGAGCCACCAGGCAATGCAGATGGCCTGGACCACGATCCGGTCAAGCCCGCCGCTCGACGCGGGAACGGCGAGCGGGCTGACGCCGGTCGCGAACAGCACGGCGCTCAGCGCGGCGAACGCCGCACAGCGCCGGATGGCGCGCGCCACGGGGCGATCGCGCCCGAACAGCCGCCACGCGGCGAGATCGGCCAGCATGATCGGCGCGCCGTAGAGCACCGTATCGGAGAAATTCAACATGTCGGATCGCAAGCGCGGCGCGCGAAAGAGTGGGAGCGGCAGCACGTGGGTCGTCGCGGGCACGGAATCATCGGGCACATCGCGTGCTGGCCGCCGTCGTGCCGATTGCGGCTAGCTACGCCGACGCACGACGCCCGGCAACGGTACCGTCAACACATAGCGGCCGGCGCCCGCGATCGCGATCGTGCCGAACAGGATCAGCAGCATCCACGCGAACTGCGCATCGCGCAGCGGCCAGTCCGGGTGGACGAACACCAGCGCGACGAGCGTGACGATCATCACCGGCAGCGCCGCCAGCCTCGGGTACAGGCCGACGATCATGAAGATCGGGCACACGACCTCCGCGAAGATCGCGAACAGGATCGACAGCGTGCGGCCGAGATGGAACGGATCCTCGATGGCCGCGGCTTCGGCCGTGTAATGCACGATCTTCGGCAAGCCGTGCACCACGAGCAGCAGCACGCTGGCGGCGACCCGCAGGAACAGCAGGCCGAGATCGGTCGCGTGACGGGAAAGGTCGGATGGGTCAGGTTTCATGCGGCGGTTTGTCGGTTGAGCGAGATGCACGGCGACGCGCACGCCGGGCGTTTCACCGCGCCGGCGTTCAGTGGGGTCGCGCGATGTCGGCGAGCGCACGGGGTCGGCGCGCACGCGTGCCGACGGGGTACCGGCGCCCTCCGTTCAGGCAATCTACGCGTGCCGCCTGCCGCTGTCCTGTAACCAGGCTGAATCGTTCTGAAACATGACTGACGCGCACGAACCCGGCGTCACGACTCGCGCGACGGCAGCTCGGCCTCGGCCGCATCGAGTCCGAGCGCGTGCACTTCCGACCACGCGTCATGCACGACCTCGGTCGACCCTGCCGTATGCGCGAGCGCAGCCGCATACGCGGCCAGCAATCGCACGCGCGCATCGTCGGACACCGGGGTCGCATCCGCGTCGCGCATCGTATCGAGCGCGACACGCGCCCGCTCGCGACATTCGTCGACGAGCGACAGATCGAACAGGCAAGGCACCGCGACGGCCGCGAGCGCGATGCCGAGCGCCGCGTCGCCATGCGCCGAAAATGCCCAGTCGAGCGCGGCACGCAGATTGCCGAGCTCGCGCCGCACCACATCGAGCCGGGTCGTGCGACCCGCCTCGCCATCCGCCTCGCTGCCTGGTTCGTCGCCGCCGTGGGTCGCGCGCCGGAACAACGCGAGGAAGTAGGTCGCATGCGCGCGCGCGGCAGCCGCCGCCTCGCCGTGACTGTCGAGCTGCTGTTGCGCGTAGGCCCGCGTGGTGGTCAGCAGCCGGTAGCGCGGCGCGCCGTGCGCGGTCTCGAGGATCAGCAGCGACTTCGACACGAGGCCGGCGATCGTATCGAGCAGGTCGGCGCCGGCCGGCCCGTTGGCGCCGACGACCTCGCGCACGGCCTCGATCGAGAAGCCGTCGCGGAACACGCCGAGCCATCGCAGCAGCAGGCGCTCGGCTTCCCCGAGCAACCGGTAGCTCCAGTCGTACATCGCCTGCAGCGTCTGAT
The DNA here is from genome assembly GCF_902830285.1 of Burkholderia sp. BCC0419. Taxonomy (NCBI): domain Bacteria; kingdom Pseudomonadati; phylum Pseudomonadota; class Betaproteobacteria; order Burkholderiales; family Burkholderiaceae; genus Burkholderia; species Burkholderia sp. BCC0419. The sequence continues at coordinate 5,995 of NZ_CADESR010000017.1, read as the reverse complement.
GGCGCGGCAACGCGGTGCGAAAGCCGCCGGTCAGCAGCCGAAAGTGATCGTCGAGATGAGCGGCCAGCACGTCGATGCCCAGCACGGCGGCACGGGCCGCGGCCAGCTCGATCGCGAGCGGCAGGCCGTCGAGGCGACGGCAGACCGACGCCATCAACGACAGGCTGCGCGCATCGAGCGGAAAACGCGGATCGGCCGCGCGGGCGCGCGCCGCGAACAACTGCACCGCGCTCGCATTCATCGCCTCGTGATCGCCGGCACCTTCGTCGGGTACGTCGAGCGGCGGCACCGGGCACACGCGCTCGCCGTGGATGCGCAGCGCTTCCCGGCTCGTCGCGAGCACGCACAGCCCGTCGTCCGCATCGGTGAGCGCGCTCGCGATCTGCGCGGCGGCGTCGAGCAGATGCTCGCAATTGTCGAGCACGAGCAGCATCCGGCGACGCGCGACGCTGGCGAGCACCGCTTCGAGCGTCAGCGACCCGATCGACTGCGTGATGCCGAACGCGCCGGCGAGCGCGTCCGGCACGAAGCGCGGACACGCGACGGTGGCGAGCGAAACGAATACGGTGCCTTCCGGAAAGCGCGCGTCGGCGCGCGCGGCCGCTTCGACCGCGATGCGCGTCTTGCCGATGCCGCCCGCGCCGACCAGCGTCACGACGCGCGCGCTCTGCAGGGCGGCCAGCACGTCGGCGACCGTCTGTTCGCGGCCGAACAACGCGCTCGGCGCGGCGGCCGGCCGCCACATCGCGGGACGCACGGGCGCGTCGCCGTCGTCCTGCCCGACGACCAGCCGATAGCCGCGACCGGGCACCGTCACGATCAGGTTCCGGTCGCCGGCCAGCGCCTTGCGCAGCGAAGCGATGTGCACCTGCAGGTTGTTTTCCTCGACCACGGTGTGCGGCCATACGCGCTGCATGATGTCGTCTTTCGATACCAGCGCACCGTTCGCCCGAATCAACAGCTCGAGAATTTCGAATGCGCGGCTGCCGATGCGCAGCAGCTGGCCGTTCGAACGAATTTCACGTCTGTCGAGAAAAACGTGAAGTGTGCCAATCCGGATCATGAGAATTTCTTGAGGGTGACATTTAACGGCGCCCCGACTGAAATAGGGTGCCGGTTCGGCATCAATGCTACGGTATTTGCATGGTCGAATGATTCAAATTATCAGAATGAACGGCACGAATTTTTTGAAATGACGAAAAAAACGCCGCCACGAGGCGCCGCGCCGCTTTGCGCGCACGCACCGAAATGCGGCAGGGCCGCGCACGTTTCACGTGCAAATCGTGCATGCGTCCATGAATGCGATTTCGATATATCAGACGAAAGGTTTTTCGATCAGCGCAATGCGGCGCATTTTCGTTTTGATTCGACCGGCCGGTTTATTTTCAGGCCCTTCTATTGGGTCGGTCGAATATTCGTCGGCTTATTTGCGTGCGCCTCCGTCCGGCGTCGCAGGCTCAGGCCTGCGCAAACGCCAGCAACTCGTCGTTCAGCCTGACCGCGTGCGTCAGGTAGAGCGCATGCGGGCCGCCTTCGTAAACGCTCAGCGTCGCATGCGGGATGCGTTTCGCCGTGGCGGCGCCCGTCAGCGCGAGCGGCGCCGTCTGGTCGTCGTCGCCGTGAATCACGCGCGTCGGCACGTCGAATCGTTGCAGGTCGGCGCGGAAATCGGTCTCGGAAAACGCGCGGACGCAATCGAGCGTGCCCTTCAGGCCGCCCTGCAGCGCCATGAACGACGTCCAGTCGAGCGCTGCGCGCGACACCGTCGAGCCGTCGCGGTTCGATCCGGTAAACAGCGGCCAGAAGCCGTCGAAAAATGCCGCGCGATCGGCCACGATGCCGGCGCGAATGCCGTCGAATACCGCGACGTCCACGCCTTCCGGATGATCGTCGCGGCGCGCGACGAGCGGCGTCACCGAACCGATCAGCACCGCCTTCGCGATGCGGTGCGTGCCGTGCCGGCCGATGTAGCGCGCCACCTCGCCGCCGCCCATCGAAAAGCCGACGAGCGTCACGTCATGCAGGTCGAGCGTCTCGAGCAGCGTCGCGAGATCGTCGGCCAGCGTGTCGTAGTCGTATCCGCTCCACGGTTGATCGGACCGCCCGAAGCCGCGCCGGTCGTACGCGATGCAGCGCAGGCCGTGCGACGCGAGATGATGCATCTGCACGTCCCACATGTCGGCATTCAGCGGCCAGCCGTGAATGAACACGACCGGCCGTCCCGTGCCCCAGTCCTTGTAGTGAATCGACACGCCGTCGCGGGTGGTGAACGTGCTCATGAGGGTTCCTTTCGAGTAGGGACGCCGCGTCCGCAGACGCAAACGCAAACGCGCCCGAAGCAGGCGGCGCCGTGCGTCATGCCCGGGACTGCCGGGCGACGAATTGATCGAGCGCCGCCACGAGAATCATTTCGCGGCAGTTCGCGGGGCGTCGCTCGCCGCGCCACTGCGGTTTGTAGATCGCGTCGCCGGCCCGGATCGGCTGCCCGGTGAGCGCACAGCGGCCAAGCCCGCGCCCGCGCGCCTTCGCGCTGATCCAGCGTTGTTCGTCGTAGCGGCAGCGCGTCGGGTCGCTCCACGACACCAGCATCGACGAATCGGTCTGCCGCTCGACGGCGATGATCGCGCAGCGGCGGCGCACGTCACCGCTCGACGGTATCGGCGCGTCGTCCCGATGCGGGCGACGCGAGCCGTCCGCCGTCCGCTCGCGCGGCATCGGCATCATCCGAAGGCTCGCGGCGGGCGACGGCCTGAGCGACGTGATCATGTGCTCCCAACGATTGAAGGCGTCCATGGCGGCATATCCAGGCAGGTGACGGGCGGCGCGGGCCGGTCGGCCTCGTTTGCGTGGCGCGCAACGTGTGCCGGTGACCCGATGCTGACGATAGTCGCCGTTCGCTGAAGAGTCCCGGTCGCGCGCTTAATTTTTCTGTAGCGCGGCAAATCCGCTCGCGGCGCCGCGGCTTTCAAGAAAATTCAGCCGGATTTCAGTACGGCGCGCATCGCGCCGGGATACGCTGCCGACGGCCTTCGTTCGTCCGCGCGCCCCCATCGACGCGCGGCGGCGCATGCCGGACGGCTGCCGGGCGGGATGGCCGCGGCCGGCCGCCACCGATCCACCATCCCGTGCGGCCTCGCCGCCGCATACCTCAGGAGTCCAGATGCATCCCGAACAGACCGATGCCGTTGCGTCGGCCCGCCGCCGCGACATGCTGCTCGCCGGCGCGACGGCCGTCGCGGCAGCCGCGCTGCCCGCGATGGCGGCCGCGGCCGGCACGCCTTCCCGCAGCACTTCTTCAGCCCACCCAGGAGCGCACACGATGAACACGATCACCACCCAGGACGGCACGCAGATCTACTTCAAGGACTGGGGCAGCGGCCGGCCGGTCGTGTTCTCGCACGGCTGGCCGCTGTGCGCGGACGCCTGGGATGCGCAGATGCTGTTCCTCGTGCAGCACGGCTATCGCGTGATCGCGCATGACCGCCGCGGCCACGGCCGTTCGAGCCAGCCGTCGCACGGCAACGACATGAACACGTACGCGGACGATCTCGCCGCGCTGCTCGACGCGCTCGACGTGCGCGACGCAACCCTCGTCGGCCACTCCACCGGCGGCGGCGAAGTCGCGCGCTATATCGGCCGCCACGGCACGAAGCGCGTGTCGAAGGCCGTGCTGATCGGCGCGGTGCCGCCGCAGATGGTGAAGTCGCCGACCAATCCGGGCGGCCTGCCGATGGACGTATTCGACGGCATCCGCAAGAACGTCGCGGAGAACCGTTCGCAGTTCTACAAGGATCTCGCCGTGCCGTTCTTCGGCTTCAACCGCCCGAACGCGAAGGTGTCGCAGGGCACGATCGACGCGTTCTGGTCGCAGGGGATGATGGGCGGCATTCACGGCCAGTACCTGTGCGTGAAGGAGTTCTCCGAAGTCGACTACACCGACGACCTGAAGAAGATCGACGTGCCGACGCTCGTGCTGCACGGCGACGACGATCAGATCGTGCCGATCGACGATTCGGCGCGGCTGTCGTCGAAGATCGTCAAGCACGCGGTGCTGAAGGTGATCGAGGGCGGCGCGCACGGCATGTGCGTCGTGAACGCCGATCGCATCAACGCCGAGTTGCTCGCGTTCCTGCAAGCGTAAGCGCGCCGTCTGCCGCGGCGGCAAGCATGCGGCCGCGGCAGACGGCGTTCAGGATTTTTCAGGAAATTTCAGCCGCGCCGCGCTACGCTTGCGGCGCACGCGCCGGCCGCAGCAGCATCCCGATCAGCGCGCCGGCGAGCGCGCAAGCCATCGCCACGCGGAAGTTGTCGGCCAGCGCGAGCGTGGTCGCCTGCACGCGCACCGCGCGATCGACGAGCGCGTAGGCGGCCTGGTTGCCGGTCGCGAAGGTGGCGCCGTGCGACACGAGCGACGCCGCGCCGACCCGCAGCCGCTCGAGCGTTTCGGGATCCGACAGCGACACATGCAGACCGACGAGATTCGAATGCGTAGCCTCCCTGATCCGCTGAATCACCGCGATCGACGTCGTGCCGAGCTGCCCGCTCAGCAGGCGCGTCGTCTGCACGACTGCGCCGAACGTCAGCGCATGCTCGGCGGTCACGTGCTTGCCGAAGAAGAAGATGACCGACGTGAGCGCCATCGTCTGACCGAGCGCCTGCAGCAACTGCGACGGAATGAAGTCGGGCTCGGCCCAGACCGGCGTGAGCCGCGACCCGAGCGCGAACGCGATCGCCACCATCGCGAAGCCGGCGACGATCAGCCGGCGCGGATCGAAACGCTGCAGCAGCAGCGCGACGCATGGCGCGAACAGCAGCTGCGGCATCGCGATCCAGCGCAGCGTATCGCCGACCTGCAGCGGCCGCAGCCCGTACGTGCTGGCGAGGAACAGCGACGGGATGAAGCTCGTGTTGAGCACAGTGAAGCGCACGAGGCCGACGAGCACGATCAGCAGTGCGATGTTGGGCCGCGCCAGGTAGCCGAGATCGAGCCCTGCGCGCGGCGATGCGAGTTCGTGGATCAGGAACGCGGCCACCATCAGGATGCCGACGGCCAGCAGCGCGACGATCAGCGGCGACTGCAACCAGAACAGCCGTTCGCCCTGGTCGAGCGCGATGCACAGACACGCGAACCCGCCCGCGCCGAGCAGCATCCCGCGCGCATCGATGCCGGACGCGAAGCGCTTGATCGGCTCGTCGGCGAGCGACAGCATCAGGCACGCGATGAACGGCGCGGTCAGCGCCGCGTTCTGCCAGAACAGCCAGCGCCAGCTCAGGTGTTCGCTGTACCAGCCTTCGAGCGTGGCCGACAGGTTCAGCGACATCTCGAGATTCATCGCGTACGCGGCGATGCCGAACGGAATCAGCCGGGGCGGCAGCGTGCGCACGACGAAGCCGACCGTCAGCGGCACGAACACGCCCGACGCGAGCCCCGCGACGGCCTGGAACACGATGAACGCGCCGAATTGCGTGCAGAGCGGCAGCACGCTTTCGGCGCCGAGAAACACGACGGCGCCCGCGACCAGCACGCGGCGCGTGCCGAACATGAAGGCCGCCGCGATCGCGAGCGGCCCGACGAACATCTGCGATGCGGTAAACGCGGTGTTGATCCACGCGCCTTCGTCGAAGCCTACGCCGAGCGCGCCGCGCACGTCGGCGAGCCCGAGCGACGTGATGCGCGACGTCAGCGTCGCGATGATCGCGCCGAGCAGCACGGCCGCGATGGCGGCGATCGACCGAAAGGTCGGGATGTCGGAAGCCGGGCCGGCAACCGGCGCCGCGGCACTACCGGGGGCGAACGTGGTGTTCATCGTCGAGCGGCTCCCGCCTGTCAAGCTGGCGCAAGCATAACGCGATGCGTCGAATCCTGCCCGTACGTTGACGTCCTCTTCCGCCTAAAGGCGGAAGATTCCCACACCTGGCGATGCACGTCCGCATCGGAGAATGTTCAACGCAGCGTTGGTATCTCGATCATGCTCGACACCACAGTCACTGCAGG
>NZ_CADESR010000016.1:0-86315 GCF_902830285.1 Burkholderia sp. BCC0419 | reverse complement strand
GCGGCGGCGGCGGCGGCCATGGTAACGGCGGCGGCCATGGTAACGGCGGTGGCGGTCACGGCAATGGCGGCGGCAATGGTGACGGCGGCGGCGGTCACGGTAATGGCGGCGGCAATGGCGGCGGAAACGGTAACGGCGGCGGAAGCGGCGGCGGCGCCAATGGCACCGGCGGCCACGGCAATGGCGGCGGAAACGGTAACGGCAATGGCAGTGGCGGCGCCGGCAACGGCGGGGCCAACGGCGTCGGCAATGGCCACGGGACCGGCAACGGCAATGGTGGCGGTCACGGCAACGGCGGATCGTCCGGCGGCAACCACTGACCCGACGCGTTGCCCGGCCGAATACGGTCAGAGCATCTCGAGCGCGCGCTTGCTGCGCGGCGGACGGAAATACGCGTCAAGCTGCGCGCGCTCGTCATCGCTCAACACGAAATCGAGCGCGGCGCGGTTGTCGCGCACGTGTTCGATCCGCGACGCCTTCGGAATCGCGAATACACCGGGCTGCGCGAGCACCCATGCCAGTGCGACGCGCATCACCGACACGCCGCGCAGCCGCGCGATCTCGTCGAGCGGCGAGCGTTTCGGCAGCCGCCCGTGATCGACCGGGCTGTATGCCATCGCCGGGATCCGACGGTCGGCCAGCCACGGCAGCAGGTCGAATTCCGGGCCGCGTCGCGCGATGTTGTAGAGAATCTGGTTGGTTGCGCACGCCCCACCGCCCGCCTCGTCGACGAGTTCGGACATGTCGGCCGTATCGAAGTTGCTCACGCCCCAGTGGCGGATCTTGCCCGCGCGCTGCAACGCGTCGAAGCCCTCGACGGTTTCCTCGAGCGGCACCGAACCGCGCCAGTGCAGCAGGTACAGGTCGAGGCGATCGGTACGCAGGCGCTTGAGGCTCGCGTCGCACGCGGCGACGACGCCGCGCCGGCTTGCATGGTGCGGATAGACCTTGCTGACAAGAAACACGTCGTCGCGCAGGCCCGCGAGCGCGTCGCCGACCAGTTCCTCGGTCGCGCCGTCGCCATACATCTCGGCCGTATCGACCAATGTCATCCCGAGCTCGACACCCTCGCGCAGCGCGGCGATCTCGTCCGCGCGCCGCGCCGGCCGCTCGCCCATTTCCCAGGTGCCCAGGCCCAGCTTCGGAATCGTCTCGCCGTTCGGCAAAACGACCGTGGCGATCGTGTCTGTCATGCGTTCCTCGTCGCGGATTCGTGGCCGCACACCGCGGCCGAAGCATCGGATACGACGCATCAGTGTAGTCAATCGGTGCGCCCCCGGCCTATTACACGGCAAAAACCGGCTATAACGGCGCGGCATGATGACTTAGAATGGCCGCAACCTGATCGATACCCATTGTATGAAGGCACCCACGGACGACCGCTGGCAGGACCTGCGCCCCGACCCCGACAACGATACGCCGCTATACCTGCAGCTCGCCCGCAAGCTCGGCGATGCGATCCACGACAACCGCTGGACGGCCGGCGAAGCGCTGCCTTCCGAGCGTGTGTTGTCCGAAGCGCTCGGCGTGTCGCGCATCACCGCGCGCAAGGCGATCGCGCTGCTCGTCGAGCAAGGCTTGATCCGCCGCACGCAGGGCGCGGGCAACTTCATCCAGCCGCGCTACGAGGATCCGCTGTCGCGGCTGTCGAGCTTCAGCGAAATGCTCGAGCGCCGCGGCTTCAAGCCGAGCTCGCAGTGGCTCGCGCGCGAAATCCAGCCCGCGAACCGCGACGAAGTGATCCAGCTCGGACTGTCGCCGGCCGCATCGGTTACGCGCCTGAAACGCCTGCGTCTTGCCGACGGCATCGTGATGGCCGTCGAGAACTCGACGTTCCCCGCGACGCTGATTCCCGATCCGCAGGCGATCGTCGGCTCGCTGTACAGCTATCTCGAAGCGCGCGGCACGCCGATCGTGCGCGCGCTGCAGCACTTCCGCGCGGTCAACGCGACCGACGAGATCGCCGAACAGATGGGCATCGCCCCGCACGACGCACTGCTGTTGATCACGCGGATCGGCTATACGTCCGACCAGCGCGCGATCGAACTGACCGATACCTACTGCCGCAACGACTACTACGATTTCGTCGTCGAACTGCGCAAGTAACGCGACGCGCGTCGCCGGCCCTCACAGCCAGCGTGCGTCGTCGGTGCCGAGCGGCACGGGCGGCCGCGCGAACGACGGCGGCGTCGCCGACAACCGCTCGGCCGGCCGCACGGTGTCGAGCACGCCGAACGGCGACGCGATGCGGTCGATCCGGTCGCGCACGTCGGCCAACGCGAGATCAGGCGCGTGCAGCCCGTCCGGCACCGCGCCGAACGACTGCAGCCAGCGCCCCGTCTGCGCGAGCGACATCCGCACGTGCCAGCTTCCCCCTTCGCGCGCCCGCCGGGCGAGCGCGATCATCGCGCCGAACGCGGCGAGATACCCCGTTGCATGATCGAGCGCCTGGCACGGCAGATGGCGCGGCCCGCTCGCCTGCGCGGCCTGCTGCTCCTGCCATGCGATTCCGCTCGCCGACTGCACGAGGCTGTCGAACCCGCGCCGCTTCGCCCACGGCCCTGCATGCCCGTACGCCGACACCGACACGTAGACGATGCCGGGCCGCCGCGCCGCCAGGGCCTGCGGCGTGAAGCCGCGCGCCTCGAGCGCGCCGGGCCGGTACGACTGCAGGAACACGTCCGCATCGCGCGCCAGAGCGTGCAGCGTATCGACGCCTGCCGCGTCGCGCAGATCGATCCACGTCGAGCGCTTGCCGCGCCCGTTGTCGATCACGAGCGGCGCGATGTTCGGCAGGTGCGGACCGTTGACGAGCAGCGTCTGCGCGCCGTGCGACGCCAGCGTGCGGCCGGCGACCGGCCCCGCGATGATGCGCGTGAGATCGAGCACGCGCACGCCGGCCAGCGGCTGGCCGGCCTCGCCGCGGCCGATCGGCTCGGCCGGCGCGTCGCCGATCCGCTCGATCTCGAACAGCGGCAGCGACGCGATCGCGCGCGCCTGCTCGTGCGCCGCCCATTCGTCAGGGGTTCTGATCAATGCCGCGCAGAGGCCGGCGTCGGCCAGCGCGGTATCGAGTGCCGCGCCGTCCCACGTATGGATCGCCGCGGCGACGTCGGCGGGCTGCGAGCCGCAGCCGAGCACGTCGAGAATGCCGTGCAGGTGATGCGGGAAATTCGCGTGCAGCTGAATCCAGCGTCCGTCGCCCGTCTCGAAGAAGCCGGTCACCGGATGGCGCAACTCCGGCGGCGGCCCGTCGTCCACGCGCAGGTAGCGTTCGCTGCGGAACGCCACGAGCGCGTCGCGCACCGACACGTCGACCGATTGCGCCACGCCCGTTCGCAGCCGATGGCATTCGGCTGCCGCGAGCCCGGCTGCGGCGATCGTCGCGGCGGCAAGCGTGCCGACATGAAACGTCGACGGCAACGTCGGGTCCTGCCCGGTCACGGTCGTGCGGGCCAGCGCGTCGCGCTCGCCGTCTGCGAGTTGCCAAAGATGCGCCAATGCGAATTCGGGTGTCATGGTGAAGGAGACGCCGTTGAGGAGACGGAATCGAGTCTAGAATTCGCGACAGGCACGATCAATCTTGATTACGCGAATCAATACATAACGAATAGTTGTAGCGGGCCCGCGCTTCATGCGCGGCGACAGGAGCAACCGGCATGATGTCCGTCAGTGCGCAGGAAGCCGCCGGCATGCTCGGCGTCAGCGTGAGCACCCTTTACGCGTACGTGAGCCGCGGCCTGCTGCGCTCGCTGCCCGACGGCGCGACCAAGCGCCGCCGCTACGACGCAAACGAGGTGCGCCTGCTCGCGCGCCGCCGCGCCGACGCGAAGCGCGCGGGCGGCGTCGCCGAACGTTCGCTCGACTGGGGCGTGCCGGTATTGGAATCGCGAATCACGCAGATCGCCGACGGCCGCCTGCGCTACCGCGGCGCCGATGCGATCGCGCTGGCCGATGCGGCGACACTCGAGGAAACGGCCGCGCGGCTGTGGGACTGTCCGCCCGCGCGGCTGGCCGCCACGTCGCTCGCATCGACCGGTTTCGATGCGGCGCAGTGGGACGACTGGGCGCGTCGCTGGGCGCATCTCGCGCCGCTCGAACGGGCGCTGGTGCTGCTGCCGGCCGCCGCCGCGTCGCTGCCGCGCCTGTGGGCGCAGGGGCGCGACGCCCAGCTCGATTCCGCGGCGCTGCTGCTGCGCGTCGCGACGGCCGCGCTCGCCGGCATTGCGCCGGGCGACGCACCCGTGCACCGCCAGCTCGCGGCCGCGTGGCGCGTGCGACGGCGCAATGAGGCCGACCTGCTGCGGCGTGCGCTCGTGCTGTGCGCCGATCACGAACTGAATCCGTCGACCTTCTCGGTGCGCTGCATTGCGTCGACCGGCACCCATCTGTTCGGCGCGATCTCGGGCGGGCTCGCGGCGCTGTCGGGGCCGCGCCACGGCGGCGAGACGTTCCGCGCCGGCACGCTGCTCGACGAAGCCGCCCGCGCCGCCGATCTCGATCGCTACCTCGCGCTGCGGCTGGCGCACGACGAACGCGCGGACGGCGGCCGCACGGCCCTGTCCGGCTTCGCGCACCCGCTGTACCCCGACGGCGACCCGCGCGCGCGGGCGCTGCTCGATGCGCTGCACGCGGCGGCGCCCGAGCGACCAGCGCTGCGCATGGCGCGCGCGCTGGCCGCGCGCGTCGAAGCGGCGACGGGCCTGCGGCCGACGATCGATTTCGCGCTCGCGGCGCTGGCGCGCACGCTCGCGCTGCCCGACGGCGCGGCGTTCACGCTGTTCGCGGCCGGCCGCACGGCCGGCTGGATCGCGCATGCGTTCGAACAGTACGCGGACGGGAAACTGATCCGCCCGCGGGCGCGCTACGTCGGCAGCGACGCGGCCGCGTGACGCCGGCCGTCGCGCCACGCGGCGAACGGGCGCCACCATGCGGACGCGGTGCGCGCGGCCGGCGCCGCGAGCGGGCCGAACGCGAACGTCGCGCCGCGCGGCCCGGCGCTGACCCACGCGCGCGTGCCGGGCAGCAACGTCAGCGATGCGCCCGCGCCCAGCCAATGATCGTCGGGTCGGCCCTCGACGGTTACCCACACGTCGCCGTCGGCCACCTCGAGCAGCGTGCGATCGACGATCCGCCACCGTCCGGCCGGCTCGTCGCCGTCCATCACGTAAAGTCGCAGTTCGCGCATGGCAGCCTCCTGGTCGCACGGATTCGATGCCACCAGTATTTCGGATAGCGGCGGCACACGGACAGATACGGCCGCAGACACTTTCGGCTGAACTGTACTGGCCGCCCGACGGAGACAGGCGTCCGGCCGCCCGGCCGGGCGGGGCCACATGACATAGCGCCGAACCTGCACGGCGCGGCGGCTTTCCCTACAATGTCGGCTGTCCCGCGCCACCACCCCTGCCGTCATGTTCCAACGCCCGCCTGCCGCCGCTCCCGGCGAAAAGAACCTCACCGTGATGCTCTGGCTCGTTGCGACGGGCTTCTTCATGCAGACGCTCGACGCGACGATCGTCAACACGGCGCTGCCGTCGATGGCCGCGAGCCTCGGCGAATCGCCGCTGCGGATGCAATCGGTCGTGATCGCGTACTCGCTGACGATGGCGGTGATGATCCCGGTATCGGGCTGGCTCGCCGACACGTTCGGCACGCGGCGCGTGTTCTTCAGCGCGATCCTGGTGTTCTCGCTCGGCTCGCTGCTGTGCGCGAACGCCCATACGCTGACGCAGCTCGTCGCGTTCCGCGTCGTGCAGGGCGTCGGCGGCGCGATGCTGCTGCCGGTCGGGCGGCTCGCGGTGCTGCGCACGTTCCCGGCCGAGCGCTACCTGCCCGCGCTGTCGTTCGTCGCGATTCCTGGCCTGATCGGCCCGCTGATCGGGCCGACGCTCGGCGGCTGGCTCGTGAAGATCGCGTCGTGGCACTGGATCTTCCTGATCAACGTGCCGGTCGGCGTCGCGGGCTGCATCGCGACCTTCTATTCGATGCCCGATTCGCGCAACCCGGCCGCCGGCCGCTTCGACCTGAAAGGCTATCTGCTGCTGACGATCGGGATGGTCGCGATCTCGCTGTCGCTCGACGGGCTCGCCGATCTCGGCATGCAGCATGCGGCCGTGCTGGTGCTGCTGATCCTGAGCCTCGCGTGCTTCGTCGCGTACGGGCTGTACGCGGTGCGCGCGCCGCAGCCGATCTTCTCGCTCGAGCTGTTCAAGATCCACACGTTCAGCGTCGGGCTGCTCGGCAACCTGTTCGCGCGGATCGGCAGCGGCGCGATGCCGTACCTGATCCCGCTGCTGCTGCAGGTGAGCCTCGGCTACTCGGCGTTCGAGGCCGGGCTGATGATGCTGCCGGTCGCGGCGGCCGGCATGTTCTCGAAGCGGATCATCACGCGCCTGATCACGCGGCACGGCTACCGCAAGGTGCTGCTCGCGAACACGATCATGGTCGGCGTGATGATGGCGAGCTTCGCGCTGATGCGCGACACGGTGCCGGTGTGGGTGAAGGTCGTGCATCTCGCGCTGTTCGGCGGCTTCAACTCGATGCAGTTCACCGCGATGAACACGCTGACGCTGAAGGATCTCGGCACCGGCGGCGCGAGCAGCGGCAACAGCCTGTTCTCGCTCGTGCAGATGCTGTCGATGAGCCTCGGCGTCACGGTCGCCGGCGCGCTGCTCGCGACGTTCACCGGCATGCTGCGCACCGTGACGCCGAGCAACACGCTGCCGGCGTTCCATGCGACGTTCATCTGCGTCGGGATCATCACGGCCGCGTCCGCGTGGATCTTCGCGCAGCTCGCGCCGGAGATCCGCAGCACCGCGCGCAAGACCGACCCGTCCGAGCGCGCGTGACGCGCGGCGCGCGCCGAATCGGACCAGCGCGCACCATCGCGGTGCAACGCGGCCCGGCATGCGTGCGCGTGCCGACCGCGACGGGCGGCCGCACGCGGCGCCCCGCCGTGCATGCTTCTTGCTCGCCTGTTCTGAAGGTAAACTGGGAGTCTTCCTTCGGCCGACATCATGAGCATGATCGAAATCGATCCCCCCGGCTTTCAGCCGCCCCGCCCGGTCGCCGGCGACGACGGGAACCGGCGCACCGTGCTGTACGGCGGCTACACCGTGTTCAGCGTGTTCCAGCCCGTTTTCTCGGTGTCGCACCGGCGCGCGATCGGCTATCACGCGTCGCTGCGCGCGCACGACGAGGAAAGCCGCCAGGTGGCGTCGCACGAGGTGTTCACGCAGGCGGCGCGGCGCGGCGACCTGCTCGAGCTCGGCCGGCTCGCCGAATCGCTGCATCTCGGTAACTTCCACGCGTTCGACAGCCACGACGAATGGCTCTTCCTGAGCCTGCATCCGGCCGCGCTGATGGACACCATCTACGGCGACGCGCTGCTCGCGAACCTGAAGGCGCTCGGGCTGCCGCCGCACCGCGTGGTGCTCGAGGTGCCCGAGCAGGCCGGCGGCGAGACGCCGCGCTATGCGGCGATCATCGACGGGCTGCGCAAGGCCGGCTTCCTGATCGCGCTCGTCGGGTTCGGCGCGAAGCATTCGAACATCGATCGCGTGTGGCATCTGCATCCCGACATCGTCACGCTCGACCGCGGCATCCTCGCGCAGGCGAGCGAGCACTCGCATCTCGAACGCGTGCTGCCGGGGCTCGTGTCGCTGCTGCACGAATCCGGCCAGCTCGTGCTGATGGGCGGGCTCGCGACCGAACGCGACGCACTGATCGCGCTCGAATGCGACGTCGATTTCGTGCAGGGCCAGTACTTCGCGGGGCCGAGCGTCGATCCCGTGCAGCCGCAGGCCGCCGCGGGCTGCATGGATACGCTGTCGGCCGCGCTGCGGCTGCGCGTCGCGCAGCGCGAGCGCACGCAGGCGGAACGGCTCGCGCCGTACGTCGCCGCGCTCGAGGAAGCGAGCCGCAAGCTCGGCGCGGGCGAATCGCTCACCGATGCGGCGGCCGCCGTGCTCGGGTTGCCCGAGACCGCGCGCTGCTTCCTGCTCGACGCGTCGGGCCGCCAGATCGGCGACAACGTGCTCGCGCGCGGCAGCGTGTCGCAACGCGCGAAGCGCTTCCGGCCGCTGCTGCATTCCGAAGGCGCGAGCTGGGAACGCCGCCCGTACTTCATCGACGCGATGCGCGCGCCGGGCGGCGTGCACCTGACGCCGCCCTACCTGTCGATCAACGAGGCGCACCTGTGCGTGACCGCGTCGATCGCCGCCCCGGCCGCGACGGGCATGCAGGTGCTCTGCGTCGACATCAACTGGGAAGCGGCGCTCAGCCGTGAGTGAACCCGACAGCGCGCCGCGTTCATGCGTCGCCGCCCGCCTTGCGCACGATCAGCCGGTGCACGTGCTTGCCGGACGACGCGCTGACGACCTCGTGTTCGTCGATCACGTGCACGCCGGCGCCCAGCGCCGCGCGCATCCGCGCCGAGTCGAGCGACGTATAGAGGCGGCCACGCTCGTCGCGCAACGTGCCGTTTCCGGCCACCCGCCAGCTCAGGTACAGCGTGCCGCCCGGCATCAGCAGATCGGCCAGCCGCGCGACGGCGGCCGCTGCGTCCGCCTGTTCGAGATGCATGACGACCGTTTCGCACAGCACGTTGCGAAACGCGCCGGACGGTACGCCGGCCAGCGCCGGCAACGCGGCCAGCTCGAAGGTCAGGCCCGGATGGCGCCGCCGCGCCTCGTCGAGCAGCGCGGCGCTCGCGTCGTAGCCGCGCACGTCGAAGCCGCGCGACGCGAGCCAGGCCGTGTCGCGCCCCGCGCCACAGCCGACGTCGGCGGTCAGTCCTGGCGAAAAATGCTGTTCGAGCAACGCGTACATGTCGTCGGGCGCAGCCTGGTCGAGCCAGTCCTGCGCGTATTGCGCGGCATGGGCCTCGTAGGCATCGAGAGTCGGGCGATCCACCATGGCGCTTGCTCCGCAAAGGCGTCGTATGACGCACTCCGCATCTTAGCCGTTGCGCACGGCCCGCGCCGCCGGCGGAGGGTGCGACGCTGGCCTACGCGGCCGGCGCGTGGCCCGCACGCGGCGCCTGCGCGGCCAGGTCGGCCCACAGCGCATCGCCGCGCCACGCCGGGCGCGCCGCCGCGCTTTCCGCGTCGTGGACGAGCGCGCACAGTCGCGCATTGACCGGCGCCGGCGCACCGAAGCGCCCGGCCAGCCGCACGATTTCACCGTTGATCCAGTCTACTTCCGTCGCGCGGCGCGCCGCGAGATCGTCGGACATCGACGAGCGCGCCAACGGATCGATCGCGAGCATCCGGCCGCCGAGCACGCGAAAAGCCGCATCGGGCAGATCGAGCACGGCCGGGATCCAGGCGGCCGGCAGCGGCGTCAACCGCGCAGGCCGGATCGCGGCCCGCGCGAGCCAGTGCAGCGCCTCGCGCTGGGCCAATGCGACGCAGCGCCGGTACGTGCGTTGGGCGAGTTCGTCGCGCAGCGGCAGGTTCGCGAGCGCATTGATCGCGTTGTTCAGGTTGAGCAGCAGCTTCGCCCACTGCACGGCGCGCATGTCGCGATGCAGCACGAGCGGCAATCCGGCGCGCGCGAACAGGCCGGTGAACGACCGCAGCGCGGGCGACGCGTCGGCCGCGAGCGTACCGGCCGAACCCTGGTGAAACGCGCCGGGCCCGCGCTCGATCACGTTGAACGGCACCATGCCGGCCAGCACGGTCGCTTGCGGTAGCGCGTCGCGCAGCGTGTCGGCGTTATGCAGGCCGTTCTGGAAGCTGATCACGATCGTGCCGGGCCGCAGCACGCCGGCCAGTTGCGCAGCAACCTCGCGCGTGGCGGCCGACTTCACCGCGACGAGCACGAGCCGGGCGTCGGCCGCCGCGGCCGGATCGGTCGAGAATCCGACATCGGCCGGCGCGAGCGCCGCGCGATAGCCGCGCTGATCGGTCAGCGTGAGCCCGTGCAGACGAATCGCGTCGCCGATCCGAGCGCGGCCGACGAGCGTCACGTGCGCGCCGCCCGCCGCGAGACGGCCGCCGAGATAGCAGCCGACCGCCCCCGCGCCGAACACGCAGACCGGCCCGGCCGGCCCATCAGACATGCGAATGCGCGCCGCCATGCACGGGGCCCGCGCGCCGCTCGACTTCGCGGCGCACGTCGCCGCGCAGCCCCGCGAAGAACGCGACCTCGGCGACGACGAACAGCGGCCCGACGATCAGGCCGACCAGATCGTCGACGAACGCGGGCTTGTGGCCTTCGAACCAGTGCCCGACGAACTGCACGATCCAGCCGACGACGAACGCGCCGATACCGATCGCGAGCCATTGCACGGTCGGCAGCAGCGCCAGCGACTGCGCGGCCCACAGGCCGAGCGCGAGCAGCACGGTCATCACGATCCCGAACCGCAGGTCGAGACGCAGGTAGAACACCGCGGACACGACGGCAAGCAGCAGCGCCGGCGACAGCGCGATACCGGCCAGCGCCCCGATCGCCGGCCGCGACAGCAACACCTCGACCGCGAACACGATCATCGGGATGCCGACCAGATGCGTCGCGATGTTGCGCGCGTCGCGATGGTAGGCCGCATACTGGGAAAGATGGTCTTCGAGGGTTTTCATCGCGTCTCCTGATCGGTTATTGAGCGCTATGATGCGCGTCACGCCCGAGAACCTCTGTCAGCTACCCGACATCGCGTGCCCATGCCTGCCTCGCTCGCCCCGTACCTGCCGCAGATCGAAGCGAACCCGTGGTTCGCCGCGCTGCCGCCCGCGCTGCGCGTGGAGCTGATCGCCCGCGCGACGCTGCGCCGTCTGCCGGCCGGCCACGCGCTGTTCCGGCGCGGCGACCCGCCGTGCGGGCTGTACGCGGTACTGGCCGGTTCACTGACGATAGGGGCGGTCGATCCGCAGGGCAAGGAAGCGCTGCTGACGGTAGCCGAGCCCGTCACCTGGTTCGGCGAGATCGCGTTGTTCGATGGCCAGCCGCGCACGCACGACGCGATCGCGCTCGACGACGCGCTGCTGCTGCACGTGCCGCAGGCCGCGCTGCTCGCGATCCTCGATACGACGCCGCAATACTGGCGGCAGTTCGCGCTGCTGATGGCGCAAAAGCTGCGCCTGAGCTTCCTGACGGTCGAGTCGATGAGCGTGATGCCGGCCGCGCAGCGGCTCGCCGCGCGACTGCTGATGATCGCCGAAGGCTACGGCGGCATCAGCGCCGGGCGCACGCACATCCGGCTGTCGCAGGAAACGCTCGCGTCGATGCTGTCGCTGACGCGGCAGACCACCAACCAGTTGCTGAAGGCGCTGCAGGCCGACGGCGTCGTGCGGCTGCACGTCGGCGAGATCGAGCTCGTGGACATCGACGCGTTGCGCCGCGCGAGCGGGCTCGGCGACGGCACGTACTGAACGCCGCACAACGGTCTCGATCACCTCTATCGGCGCGCTACGCGCAGCCCGCGGCCGCCGAGTTGCGCTATCGTGGCGGCTCGTTCCGTCCGCCGCGCGCACCGCCTTGAATACGTCGACTCTCCCCGCCCCCGCCCGTCATCCGTGGCCCGTATTCATCGCGTTCCTGCGGCTCGGCCTCACGTCGTTCGGGGGGCCGGTCGCGCATCTCGGCTACTTTCGCGCGGAATTCGTCACGCGGCGCGGCTGGCTCACCGAGCGCACCTATGCCGATCTCGTCGGGCTGTGCCAGTTCCTGCCGGGACCGGCGAGCAGCCAGGTCGGGATGGCGATCGGTCTCGCGCGTGCCGGCTATGCCGGCATGTTCGCCGCATGGCTCGGTTTCACGCTGCCGTCGGCGCTGCTGATGATGCTGTTCGCGCTCGGCGTTCATGCAACGGGCGCGCCGATCGAAGCCGGCGCGCTGCACGGGCTGCGCATCGTGTCGGTCGCGGTGATCGCGCAAGCCGTGTGGGGCATGGCGCGCACGCTGTGTCCGGATGCGCGGCGCGTCACGCTGATGGCCGCAGCCGCATGTGTCGCGCTGCTCGCGCCGGCCGCCTGGACGCAAATCGCGGTGATCGTCGCGGCCGGGGCGACCGGTCTCGTCCTGCTGCCGCAACCGGCGCGCGACGCGCACGAACCGTTGCCGCTGCACGTATCGCGCCGCGCAGGGGTGCTGTGGCTCGCAGTGTTCGCGGCGCTGCTCGTCGCGCTGCCGTTCGCGGCCCGCGCGCTGCGCTCCGATACGCTCGCCGTCGTCGATGCGTTCTTCCGCACGGGCGCGCTCGTGTTCGGCGGCGGCCATGTGGTGCTGCCGCTGCTGCAGGCGGCGGTGGTCGCGCCCGGCTGGGTCGGCGATTCGGCGTTTCTCGCCGGGTATGGGGTCGCGCAGGCGGTGCCAGGGCCGCTGTTCACGTTCTCGGCATTCCTCGGTGCGTCGCTGCGCGATGCGCCGAACGGCTGGCTCGGCGGCACGATCGCACTCGTGTCGATCTTCGCGCCGTCGTTCCTGCTCGTCGCCGGCACCGCGCCGTTCTGGGAGCGCCTGCGCCGCAGCGCGCAGATGCAGGCCGCGCTCGCCGGCGTGAACGCGGCCGTCGTCGGGCTGCTGCTCGCCGCGCTCTATCATCCGGTCTGGACCGACACGATCGTCGCGCCGCGCGACCTGGCCGCCGCACTGGTCGCCTTCGTCGCGCTGGTGTTCTGGCGCGTGCCGCCGTGGGCCGTCGTGATCGCGAGCGCGACGCTCGGCTGGCTGCTCGGCATGGCCGGCTGATCCGGCCGACGCGGCACGTTCGGAGCGGGACCAAAAACAAAAAGCCCTCGAAACGAGGGCTTTTTTCGATGCCGCGCGCCGTGGCGGCGCGCAGGCGCCGGACTTACGCGAAGTTCTTCGCTGCGAAGTCCCAGTTCACGATGTTCCAGAACGCTTCGACGAACTTCGGACGGGCGTTGCGGTAGTCGATGTAGTACGCGTGTTCCCACACGTCGATCGTCAGCAGCGCCTTGTCGGCGGTCGTCAGCGGCGTGGCTGCGTTGCTCGTCGACACGATGTCGAGCGAACCGTCAGCCTTCTTCACGAGCCATGCCCAGCCCGAACCAAACGTGCCGACTGCGGCCTTCGTGAACGCTTCCTTGAACGCGTCGTACGAACCCCACTTCGCGTTGATCGCATCGCCCAGCGCGCCCGTCGGTGCGCCGCCGCCGTTCGGCGACAGGCTGTTCCAGAAGAACGTGTGATTCCAGATTTGCGCGGCGTTGTTGAAGATGCCGCCCGACGACTTCTTGATGATCTCTTCCAGCGGCAGGTTTTCGAATTCCGTGCCCGGGATCAGATTGTTCAGGTTCGTCACATAAGCCTGATGATGCTTGCCGTAGTGGTACTGGATCGTCTCGAGCGAGATGGTCGGCGCGAGTGCGTCTTCAGCGTACGGGAGCGGCGGGAGCGTATGAGCCATGGCGATTCCTTCGTTGAGTATGTAGGGGGGCTTGTGTTGAATGCTGCCGAGCGTCCGATTGTAGGCGAGGACGAATAACCCCGCAAACTCACGGGCCATTTATCCGCGGTATGCGAAAAAGCGATGCTGGCGCAACGTCCGGCAGAACCAACCCGACGACGCGCAGCATTCGTGCCCGGCCGCGTCGCACGCGTTGCGACGTTCCTCGCGTTTCGCTCGCGCCGCTTACGTCAGATCGTATCGGTCAGCCGCGGCTGCACGTCGGCGAGCGACACGTCCGCCGAGCCTTCGGCGAGATGCACGGTCAGGCGCCGCTGCGGCTTCAGCGCGTTCGGCGCGCGCACCGCGCGGCCCGTCTGCGCATCGATCAGCGCCGCATAGCCGCGCTCGAGCGTGCGCTGCGGGCTCAGCACCTCGAGCCGTGCCGCACAGGCTGACACACGCGCCGTGTCGCGTTCGTGACGGCGCTGCAATGCGACCGCGAGGCGTTGCGACAGCCCCGCGAGCACGTGGCGCGCCTGTGACGGATCGGGCCGCGCGCGCTGCCAGCGCAGCTGCGCGAGCGCGAAACGCGCACGTGCATCGCGCACCGGCCGCGATGCTGCCGACGCCAGCCGCACCGCGAGCTGCTCGACGTGCGTGCGCTGCCGCTGCAGCCGCTCGGCCGGGCTCACGAGCCGGCGTGCGAGCCAGTCGAGCTGCTGCGCGCGCTGTTCGAGCCGGCGCGCCATGCCGCGCGCGAGCGCGCGCTGGCGCTCGTCGACCTCGCGCAGCAGCAGCGCGCGCTGCGGGCTCGCGAGCTCGGCCGCGCCGGTCGGTGTCGGCGCGCGCAGGTCGGCCGCGAAGTCCGCGATCGTGAAATCGGTTTCGTGCCCGACGCCGCTGACGACCGGCAGCTCGCTCGCCGCGATCGCGCGCGCCAGCGCTTCGTCGTTGAACGACCACAGATCCTCGATCGAGCCGCCGCCGCGACAGACCAGCAGCACGTCGACCTCGCGCCGCGCATTCGCGGTCACGACGGCCGCGACGAGCTTGTCGGCGGAACCGGCGCCCTGCACGGGCGCCGGATAGACGATCACCGGAATATGCGGCGCGCGCCGGGCGAGCGTCGTCAGCACGTCGCGCAGCGCGGCGGCCTGCAGCGACGTGACGATGCCGATCGCGCGCGGGTGGGCCGGCAACGGCCGCTTGCGCTCGGGGGCGAACAGGCCCTCGCCTTCGAGCTGCGCCTTCAGCCGCAGGAACGCCTCGTACAGGCGCCCCTGCCCGGTGCGCCGCACAGCTTCGACGTTGAGCTGCACTTCGCCGCGCGGCTCGTACATCGTGACGACCGCGCGCACCTCGATGCGGTCGCCTTCGCGCGGCGTGAATTCCGCGTATTGGGCACGGCCGCGGAACATCACGCAGCGCATCTGCGCCTGCTGGTCCTTGATCGAGAAATACCAGTGGCCGCTCGCGGCGCGCGTGAAATTCGACACTTCGCCGGAAATCCACAGCAGCGGAAACGAACGCTCGAGCATCGTCGAAATCGCACGATTGAGCGCCGAAACGGGAATCACTTCGTCGCCGCCGCGCGTGGCGCCGGGGGCGGAAAAAGGAGAATCGGAAAGCATGGGCGGTCGGATGAATGCAGGCGGCGTCACGATAGTCCGACACGCGCGCGGCGTCCAGCACCGCCGCATTCGCCGCCGTGCACGGAAAGGTGTCCACACTCTGGCATTCGTCCGCGTAAAACGCTCGGAAACCGCTAAAAAAACCAGACGATTCCTCGTAACGCGTTGATTTTTATAATTTTTTAAACCTTTCGAAATGATTCTCATCCGATTCGATGCCCGCCGGACGGGCGTTTGAGGCAATCGACCGGGGAGTTTTTCACAGAGTTATCCACAGGCCGCCGCGATCCGGCCCCGCGAGCTTCGGCGGCCGGTCGCGCTTGCCGCGCCGGCGTGCGGCGCGCTAGAGTGCCGCCTTCCACCGACCCTGCGGCATGCGCCGCCCAACGGAGAATCCGCCTTGACGAATCCGTCCCCCGCCGCGGCGCACGACGCGCCGCGCCCGGCCCGATGAGCGCGCCCGGCGGCCCGCTCGCGCGACTCGAAGCGCGCCTGACACGCGAATGGCAGCGGCGCGGCGCGCTCGCGTGGGCGCTCACGCCGTTCGCATGCGTGTTCGGCCTGTGCGCGGCGCTGCGGCGCACCGCTTACGCGCAAGGCTGGAAGCAGCCGGTCGATGTCGGCGTGCCGGTGGTCGTGGTCGGCAACGTGACCGTCGGCGGCACCGGCAAGACGCCGACCGTGATCGCGCTCGTCGACGCGCTGCGCGCGGCCGGCTTCACGCCCGGCGTCGTGTCGCGCGGCTACGGCGCGAACGTGAAGGCGCCGACCGCCGTCACGCCGGCGTCGCGCGCGGGCGCGGCCGGCGACGAACCGCTGCTGATCGCGCGCCGCACCGGCGCGCCCGTGTGGGTGTGCCCGGACCGCGTCGCGGCCGCGCAGGCGCTGCGCGCCGCGCATCCGGACGTCGACGTGATCGTCAGCGACGACGGCCTCCAACACTACCGCCTCGCGCGCACCATCGAACTCGTCGTATTCGACCACCGGCTCGGCGGCAACGGCTTCCTGCTGCCGGCCGGGCCGCTGCGCGAGCCGCTGTCGCGGCACCGTGACGCGACGCTCGTCAACGACCCGTACAGCGGCGCGCTGCCGCCGTGGCCCGACACCTACGCGCTCGCGCTGACGCCGGGCGCCGCGTGGCATCTCGACCAGCCCGCGCTGCGCCGCCCGCTGTCGCAATTCGCGAACGAGCGCGTGCTCGCCGCGGCCGGCATCGGTGCGCCGGAACGCTTCTTCGCGACGCTGCGCGCGGCCGGCCTCGCGCCGGCGACCCGCGCGCTGCCCGACCATTACGCGTTCGCCGACAATCCGTTCGTCGACGATGCCGTCGATGCGATCCTGATCACCGAGAAGGATGCAGTAAAATTGGGCGCTTCCTGGCGCGACGCCCGACTGTGGGTTGTCCCCGTCGAAGCCGCGCTCGACCCTCGCCTCATTGCCCTCGTTGTGGAGAAACTCCGTGGACGCTCGCCTGCTTGAAATCATTGTGTGCCCTATCTGCAAAGGCCCGCTCCACTACGACCGTGCCGCGCAGGAGCTGATCTGCAACGCGGACAAGCTCGCCTACCCGATCCGCGACGGCATCCCCGTGATGCTCGTCGACGAAGCGCGCCAGACCGTCGAAGGTACGCCGGTCGACCCGGCCGGCCGCTGAACCGCCGCGCCGCTCGCCCGGCGCACCGATTCGACACTGGCGGCCCGGCCCCGGCCGGGTCGCCGCACTCCGCCGGGCGACCGGCTTCCGGCGTCGCCCGCCCCGTCCTTCTCAGCGCTCCCCGATGACTCACCCGCCACCCTTCATCGCCGTCATTCCCGCCCGGCTCGCGTCGACGCGGCTCCCGAACAAGCCGCTCGCCGATCTCGGCGGCAAGCCGATGGTCGTGCGTGTCGCCGAGCGCGCGCGCGAGGCGGGCGCGCAGCAGGTGCTCGTCGCATCCGACGCGCAAAGCGTGCTCGACGCGGCACGCGACCACGGCTTCGAAGCGGTGCTCACGCGAGCCGACCATCCGTCCGGCACCGACCGGCTCGCGGAAGTCGCGGCGGCCTTCGGCTGGCGCGACGACACCGTCGTCGTCAACGTGCAGGGCGACGAGCCGCTGATCGACCCCGTGCTCGTGCGCGACGTAGCGTCGCACCTGGCCGCGCATCCGGCCTGCGCGATCGCGACCGCGGCCCATCCGATCCACGATGCGGCCGACGTGTTCAACCCGAACGTCGTGAAGGTCGCGCTCGACGCGCAGAGCGTCGCGCTGTACTTCTCGCGCGCGCCGATTCCGTGGAGCCGCGACGCCTACCAGCCGCACTGGCCCAACGTCGCAGCCATGCCAGCACCGGCTTTCCCGGTCTATCGGCACATCGGCCTCTATGCGTATCGCGCGCGTTTTCTGCGCACCTATCCGTCGCTCGCGCAGGCGCCGATCGAACAAGCCGAGCAGCTCGAACAGCTGCGCGCGCTGTGGCACGGCGAGCGCATCGCGGTGCTGATCACCGCGTCCGCGCCCGAAGCCGGCATCGACACGCCGGCCGATCTCGCGCGCGTGCAGGCCCTTTTTCAGCCGGGTTCAAAATAACCCGTGGCATAATCAGGCGATTGTGCGAGCCGTCCGCGACCAGCGCGTCCTCGCTTGACCCCACCCGTGGCCCTGCCGGCAGCCGCGCGTCGCCCAAGCCGACGCGCCGCATCAGACCGGTCCGCCGCGCGCCGGGCAAGCCCCGCGCCCGCTGTCGCCGACGCCTTTGTGTCTCGCCACACGAATCTACATACTTGGAGATATCACCATGCGTTTGATCCTGTTGGGCGCGCCCGGCGCGGGAAAGGGCACCCAGGCAAACTTCATCAAGGAAAAATTCGGGATTCCGCAAATCTCGACGGGCGACATGCTGCGCGCGGCCGTGAAGGCCGGCACGCCGCTCGGCGTCGAGGCGAAGGGCTACATGGACGCCGGCAAGCTCGTGCCGGACGCGCTGATCATCGGCCTCGTCAAGGAACGCCTGAAGGAATCCGACTGCGCGAACGGCTATCTGTTCGACGGCTTCCCGCGCACGATCGCGCAGGCTGACGCGATGAAGGAAGCCGGCGTCGCGATCGACTACGTGCTCGAGATCGACGTCCCGTTCTCGGAAATCATCGAGCGCATGAGCGGCCGCCGCACGCACCCGGCATCGGGGCGCACGTACCACGTCAAGTTCAACCCGCCGAAGGTCGAAGGTCACGACGACGTGACGGGCGAACCGCTGATCCAGCGCGACGACGACAAGGAAGAAACTGTCAAAAAGCGTCTCGAAGTGTACGAAGCGCAGACCAAGCCGCTGATCACGTACTACGGCGACTGGTCGCAGCGTGGCGAGGAAAACGGTCTGAAGGCGCCGCAGTATCGCAAGATCTCGGGCCTCGGCACCGTCGACGAAATCCGCGAGCGCGCGTTTGGCGCACTGAAGTAAGCAGCGCGTCGCGCACCCGCAAGCCGCCCGTTCCGGGCGGCTTTTTTTTCGCCTGCCGCGATTGGCGCGCGCAAGAAAAACGCCCGCGATGCGGGCGTTTTTTCCGTGTGCGAGCAGCGGTGCGCTGGCGACTCAATCCTCGCCGTCGCGCTGCATCCGCTGCCGCAATTCACTGACCTGCGACTCGACGACGGTCGCGTCTTCCGCCTCCGGCCGCTCGCCGAGATACTGCTCGAGATCCTCGAGCGCGGGACGCAGGTAGTCGAGCCGCGCATACGCGAAGCCGCGGTCGCGCACCTCGTCGAGCTGCTCGGGCAACAGGATCACGAGCCGCTGCTGCACCGCGAGCAGCCGCTGCCAGCGTTCCGTCTGCAGATAGATCGTCTTCAGGTTGCGCAGCATCCGCGCGATGATCTCGCGGCTCGTCGCGGGCTGCAGCAGCGCGCGCAACGCGCTGTCGACGGCGCCGGCGGCACGCGCGACGTACGGCTCGAGCATCTCGACCATCTCGGCTTCGGACAGCGAATGGCCGTTGGTCGGATCGATGATCAGGTCGCCGTCCGGCAGCGTCACGCGCAGCAGGAAATGGCCGGGGAACGAGACGCCGCGCGCCGGCACGCCGATCTGCTCGGCGAGCTCCAGGTACAGCACCGACAGCGAGATCGGGATCCCGCGCCGCCGTTTCAGCACGGCGTTCAGGTGGCTGTTATCGGGGTCGTAGTAATCGTTGTGATTGCACGCGAACCCAAGCTCGCGGAAGAAGAAGTCGGTCAGCGCGGCGACGCGGCCCTTCAGGTCCGTATCGTCGGCGAGCCGCCGGCGCAGCCGCGCCGCCAGCATGTCGAGTTCGGCCAGCGTGCCCTGCAGGTCGAGGTCGGGATACGCGTCCTGCGCCAGCGACAGCGCGGCTTCCGTGACGGGCAGACTGTCGTCGTCCGCCACGAGCGTGCTGAAGTAGTCGAGGACGCGGGTCATTGCGGTCGTCACTTGGCGCGCCTTCTGAAATAAGCGTATTTGAAGCCCATCACCCACAACATACCGAAATATAGTGCAGCAAACAGCACGAGGCACGCAGCCATCAGCGCAATGCGATCGAGCGGCTGCGCACGCATCCCGGTCCAGTCGAAACTGATCGCGCACCAGTGCATCAGGCCCGCGAGCACGAGCGCCGCGCCGACGAGCTGCACGAAGAAGCGCAGCCAGCCCGGCGACGGCTGGTAGATGCCGCGCTTGCGCAGCCCGAGGAACAGCAGCAGCGAATTCAGGCACGCGCCGACGCCGATGCTCAGCGTGAGGCCCGCAGCACCGAGCAGCGGCACGAACACGTAGTTCGAGAGCTGCGTGACGATGAGCACGCCGATCGCGATCTTCACCGGCGTCTTGATGTCCTGCTTCGCATAGAAGCCCGGCGCGAGGATCTTGATCAGGATGATGCCGACGAGGCCGATCCCGTAGGTCGCGAGCGCGCGCGCGACCATCGTGACGGTATGCGCGTCGAACTTGCCGTAGTTGAACAGCGTCGCGGTGAGCGGCGTCGCGAAGAAGAACAGCGCGAGCGCGCTCGGCGCCGCGAGCAGGAACGTGACGCGCAGCCCCCAGTCGAGCAGCGCCGAATATTCGTGCGAATCGGCGTCGACGTGCGCCTTCGACAGGCTCGGCAGCAGGATCGTGCCGAGCGCGACGCCGAGCAGCGCCGTCGGGAATTCCATCAGGCGGTCGGCGTAATTGATCCACGACACCGCCCCCTGCCCGAGCCGCGACGCGATGTTGGTGTTGATGATCAGCGACAATTGCGCGACGGACACCGCGAACGTCGCGGGCACCATCTTCGCGAGCACGCGCTTCACACCCGGATGACGCAGCGCGCGCAGCGGGTTGACGCCGATCAGCGGCACCATGTCGATCTTCTTCAGGCCCGGCAGCTGCACGAGAAACTGCAGCACGCCGCCGACGATGACGGCCCACGCGAGCGCGTAGACCGGCACCTTCAGGTGCGGCGCGACGAACACGGCCGCGGCGATGAACGCGACGTTGAGCAGCACCGGCGCGAACGCGGGCAGCGAGAAGCTCTTGTACGTGTTCAGCACGCCGGAGGCGAGCGTGGTCAGCGAAATGAACACGATGTACGGGAACATGATCCGCGTCATCGTGACCGCGAGCGGGAACGCCTGGCCGTCGCTGTGCAGGCCGGACGCGACCGCGAACACGACCCACGACGCGCCGGCGATGCCGACGACCGACAGCACGGCCAGCGCCCACGCGAGCACGGTGGACATCGCGTCGACGAGCGCCTTCGTCGCATCGTGCCCCTGCTGGTTCTTGAACTCGGCGAGGATCGGCACGAACGCCTGCGAGAACGCGCCTTCGGCGGACAGGCGGCGCAGCAGGTTCGGGATACGGAAGGCGACGTAGAACGCGTCGGTGTATTGACTGGCGCCGAACGCACGGGCGATCAGCGTCTCGCGGGCCAGTCCGGTCACGCGCGACAGCAGCGTGAAGCCGCTGACCGTCAGCAGGGCTCGGAATAGATTCATGGGGCGCTTATTATACGGACGTTGCGCGACGCGGCCACCGGCCGATGCCGAAAAGCGCACCCGCCGCCGGCGCCCCATCCGGCGGGCGTTACGTTGAACTTGCCACTCGCTTGATTTTGTTGTTATAATCGCCGGTTTCTGGGCTCGTACATGCACGGCAACTGCCGTTTTCATGTCCCGGCCTCGGTTAAACTCACCGTTTTTTTATGCGCCCCTGGGCAATCGTTCTCAGGGGACGGATCGAAAAGCAGCGCTTGGCCGTCAGGCTCCAAGCTCTGGAAACAGGACAGGATAAGGAACCGTCATGGCTAACTCCGCACAAGCACGCAAGCGCGCCCGCCAGGCCGCGAAGGCAAACTCGCACAACTCGGCGCTGCGCTCGAAATTCCGTACCGCGATCAAGTCGGTTCGCAAGGCTGTTGAAGCCGGCGACCAGGCAAAGGCTGCCGAGCTGTTCAAGGCTGCCGTGAAGACGATCGACACGATCGCCGACAAGAAGATCGTTCACAAGAACAAGGCCGCTCGCAGCAAGAGCCGCCTGGCCGCAGCCGTCAAAGGCGTGCAGGCAGCAGCGTAACTCCGGTGCGCCCGCTCGCGCGGGCGCTCCTGTTTCCTGCGATCGCAAAAAAGCCCGCCTAGGCGGGCTTTTTTGTTGCCTGTCGCCGGCGCATCATGCGCGGCAGCGGCATTTGCCCGGGCGGGCGCGGCACGCACCCTCGCCCGTCGGCATCACTCACTTCTTCGCGCTGTAATCCGGCAGTTCACACGCCTCGGTCACGACGAGGTTGTTGTCCTTCGCGAAATTCAGCACGAAATCGAAAGCCATCGGCTCGATGTCGCGCAACCGCGAATCGAGGATCACGCATTTCAGGTCGCCGAGCATCGTCGGGCGCACGTACAGCGAATACTTGAGACGCGCATTCGGCCCGCTCGCCCCCGGCCCGAAGCAGGCCATCACACCGGCCAGACGTTCCGACCAGTCGCTCGGGCGAAACTTTTTCCCGTCTTTCGTGATGCCCTGGATGAAAAATTCGGTCGGAGGGGTTTCAGCCATGTGGTTACCCAAGTGACGGCCCGGCGATGTCCAGGCAACGGCGCCTGGATACGCGAACACAAAGCTGGAGGGTCGGCGGCACGAGCCGATCGATATCCCGAAAACGGAGCGTCGATGCGCGCCGCCGGTGGACTGCACCGGATTTGTGCAGCGCACGGCTTGTGTCCGGCAGAGCGCGAAAAGCCTTGCCTGCCGGGCTGGAGAAAACTTTTGGATTATACCGCAGCGCGCCATCGCGCGTCGTCCCGACGCCTGCCTTCCCGCACCGCCAGCCGCGCGCGACGATCCTGTCCCGCGTCGCTCCACGGCTCGTCAAAGCACAGAAAATCCTTTATGCTGCTTTGAGTTATCCACACCCGACGGCGGCGCCGTCCGGCCTCGCTGCCGGGTGAAACCCGCCGTATTTCGTTTCATGACCGCCAAAACCATTCGTCACTACCTGCAGTTCAAGGATTTCTCGCTGGAAGACTACGAGTACGTGCTCGAACGCACGGGTATCCTGAAGCGCAAGTTCAAGAACTACGAGACCTACCACCCGCTGCACGACCGCACGCTCGCGATGATCTTCGAGAAGAGCTCGACGCGCACGCGCCTGTCGTTCGAGGCGGGGATCTTCCAGCTCGGCGGCCACGCCGTCTTCATGAGCACGCGCGACACGCAGCTCGGCCGCGGCGAACCCGTCGAGGATTCCGCGCAGGTCATCTCGCGGATGGTCGACATCATCATGATCCGGACGTTCGAGCAGGACGTGATCACTCGCTTCGCGCAGAACTCCCGCGTGCCGGTGATCAACGGCCTGACCAACGACTACCACCCGTGCCAGGTGCTCGCGGACATCTTCACGTACTACGAACACCGCGGCCCGATCGCCGGCAAGACCGTCGCGTGGGTCGGCGACGCGAACAACATGCTCTACACGTGGATCGAAGCCGCGCAGATCCTCGGCTTCAAGCTGCGCCTGTCGACGCCGCCCGGCTATGCGCTCGACATGAAGCTCGTGTCGCCCGACAGCGCGCCGTTCTACGAGGTGTTCGACGATCCGAACGAAGCGTGCAAGGGCGCCGATCTCGTGACGACCGACGTGTGGACGAGCATGGGGTTCGAAGCCGAGAACGAAGCACGCATGCAGGCGTTTGCCGACTGGTGCGTCGACGAGGAAATGATGGGCCACGCGAATCCGGACGCCCTCTTCATGCACTGCCTGCCCGCGCACCGCGGCGAGGAAGTGACGGCCGGCGTGATCGACGGCCCGCAGAGCGTCGTGTGGGACGAGGCGGAAAACCGCCTGCACGTGCAGAAGGCGCTGATGGAGTTCCTGCTGCTCGGTCGCCTCAAGCACTGACGCGCCGCAACGCACCCGCGTAAAAAAGCGCCGGTCGAACGATCGGCGCTTTTCGTTTGGATGCGCCGAAACCGGCGTGCGCGCTGCGTTACAGGCAGACCGGCTCCGCCTCCAGCTCGACGCCGAACCGCGCGCGCACGTCAGCCTGGATCGCCCGCGCCAGCGCAAGCACCTCGGCGCCCGTCGCGCCGCCGCGATTGACGAGCACGAGCGCCTGGCGGTCGTGCACGGCCGCCGCGCCCAGCGCGCGCCCCTTCCAGCCGCAGCGGTCGATCAACCAGCCGGCCGCGAGCTTCACGTGCCCATCCGGCTGCGGATACGACACGACATCCGGCGCGCGGGCGCGCAGCGCCTCGAACTGCGCGGCGTCGATCACCGGATTCTTGAAGAAACTGCCCGCATTGCCGAGCACCAGCGGATCGGGCAGCTTCGCGCGGCGGATCGCGACGACCGCATCGAACACGTCGCGCGGCGTCGCCGCATCGGCCGCGATGCCGCGTGCATCGAGCTCGCGCGTGACGTCCGCGTAGCCGAGCCGCGGCGTCCATTGCTTCGGCAGCCGGAACGTCACCGCGACGATCGCGAACCGGCCGCGCCCTTCCCGCTTGAAGAAACTGTCGCGATAGCCGAACGCGCAGCGCGCGGCGTCGAAACGCTCGCGGCGCCCCGTCGCCAGCTCGACCGCGACCAGCGAATCGAAATACGCCTTCATCTCGAGGCCGTACGCGCCGATGTTCTGGATCGGCGCGGCGCCGACGGTGCCCGGGATCAGCGCGAGATTCTCGAGGCCCGGCATCCCGTGCTCGAGCGTCCACGCGACGAACGCGTGCCAGTTCTCGCCGCCGCCGGCCTCGACGTACCACGCGTCGTCGTCCTCGCGCACGACGCGGCGGCCGGCGATCTCGTCGAGCAGCACGACGCCGTCGAAATCGCGCGTGAACACGATATTGCTGCCGCCGCCGAGCACGAGCTGCGGCAGGCTCGCGACCCGCGGGTCGCGATGCAGCGCCTCGAACTGCGCCGCCTGCGTGATGCGCGCGGCGAAGCGCGCGCGCGCGGCGATGCCGAACGTGTTGTGCGCGGCGAGCGGATGGTCGGGAAGCAGCGACAGGGCGGAATCGTCAGGAGGCATCGGCATTCGCGGTCACGTCAGCCCGGGCGGCGCATGGCCGGCCTTGGGCAAACGGAAGGGCATCGGTAAAATGGCAAACAGTCCGCAATTATAGCGAGTGCCCGCGCGCGAGCCGGGTGCCCGCATCTCAAGGGAGAATGCCATGCCATCGTTCGACGTCGTTTCCGAAGCGAACATGATCGAAGTGAAGAACGCCATCGAGCAGTCGAACAAGGAAATTTCGACGCGCTTCGACTTCAAGGGCTCCGACGCACGCGTCGAGCAGAAGGAACGCGAGCTGACGCTGTTCGCCGACGACGATTTCAAGCTCGGCCAGGTCAAGGACGTGCTGATCGGCAAGCTGGCCAAGCGCAACGTCGACGTGCGCTTCCTCGACTACGGCAAGGTCGAGAAGATCGGCGGCGACAAGGTCAAGCAGATCGTCACCGTGAAGAAAGGCGTGACGGGCGACCTCGCGAAGAAGATCGTGCGCCTCGTGAAGGACAGCAAGATCAAGGTGCAGGCGAGCATCCAGGGCGACGCGGTGCGCATCTCGGGCACGAAGCGCGACGACCTGCAAAGCACGATCGCGATGCTGCGCAAGGACGTGACCGACACGCCGCTCGACTTCAACAACTTCCGCGACTGACCGGCCGCCGGCCCGTCGCGTCATCCGGCCGGGCCCCGCCTATGCGGCGCGCCCGGCGCGCGGCAAGCGCCGCGCTTTCTCAGGCTTTCCCGCCGTCCTGCGCGCCGCCGTCCGCGGCCGCCTTCTTCTTGTCGCCGATCCGGCTCTCCTGCCCCGCGAGCAGCTTCGAAATGTTGCCGCGGTGCCGCCACACGAGCAGCACGCTCATCGCGAGCACGGCCCATGCGACCGGGTTATGGCCGGTGCCGAACAGGAACACGTCGAACACCGGCGCGAACACGGCCGCCACCAGCGCCGCGAGCGACGAATAGCGGAAGAAGAACGCGACGATCAGCCAGGTCAGCGCGGTCGCGAGCCCGAGCACGGGGTGCACGGCGAGCAGCACGCCGGCCGCGGTCGCGACGCCCTTGCCGCCCTGGAAGCGGAAGAACACCGGGTACAGGTGGCCGAGGAACACGGCGATCGCGACCCACGCGACCGCGACCTCGGGCAGGCCGAAGTGCCGGGCGAGCCAGACGGCGATCCAGCCCTTGAATGCGTCACCGACGAGCGTCAGGATCGCGGCCTTCTTGTTGCCGCTGCGCAGCACGTTGGTCGCGCCGGGATTCTTCGACCCGTACGAACGCGGGTCGGCCAGGCCCATCGTGGCGCTGACGACGACGGCGAACGACACCGAACCGATCAGGTAGGCAACGAGGGCGGCGAGCAGGATCTGCATGCGGGGAACTCTTCTTTCAACGTATCGGGAAAGGGACGGCCGTGCGCGGCAAGCCGGCAAGCCGAAACGGCGCCCATTCTACCGAACGGGCGCGGACTGCCACGAAGGTGAAACCCTCAGTCGACACTCGCGCACTGCACCGGCTGCGCGCCGAGCAGCGACGTGAGCACCGCCGGCGCGAGGCTGACAAGGTAGCCGCGCCGGCCGCCGTTCAGGTAGATCGTCGGCAATTCGAGGATCGTCGCCTCGACGTAGACGGGCATCGCCTTGCGTGTGCCGAACGGCGACGTGCCGCCGACGAGATAGCCCGAATGGCGGTTCGCGACCTCGGGCTTGCACGGCTCGACACGCTTCGCGCCGATCTGCCGCGCGAGATTCTTCGTCGACACGGTGCGGTCGCCGTGCATCAGCACGATCAGCGGCTTCGCGTGTTCGTCTTCCATCACGAGCGTCTTCACGACGCTGTGCTCGTCGACGCCGAGCTGGCGCGCCGATTCGCCGGTGCCGCCGTGCTCGACGTATTCGTACGGATGCTCGCCGAAGGCGACACCATGACGGCGCAGCAACTGGGTCGCGGGGGTTTCGGACACGTGTCTGGATTTGCTCATGGCGGCATTTTAATGGCGAACGATCAACGGAGAGCAATGGCGTGCCCGCGCCGACGGTATACTCGCGGCCCGTTTTTCCCCCGGGTGGCCCGCCGCATCGCGACGACGATTGCGCTCATCATCGTTGCGAACATCGCGAAGCGCTATTGCCCGATTGGCCGATTGTGGCGCGCGCGCCGTCATGGCACGATCGTTCGCAAATATCGTCGGCCGCCGCCGGCCCCTCATCTGGAGACGCCATGTCCTCGCCCCCCCGTTCATCCGAATCGCTCGACGTCGATGCGCTGCTCGCCGCGCTGCCGCGTCGCATCGCCGACGTGCCCGCGCACCGGGCCGCGCAGTCGCCCGCGCATCCGGCGCTGATCGAGGATGCGCGCCGCCTGTCGTACGGCGATCTGGCGCAGGCCGTGGACGCCGCGGCCGCGCGGCTGGCGAGCCTCGGCGTGCAAGGCGGCGACCGCGTGATGATCGTCGCGGAAAACTGCGTCGCGCAGATCGTGCTGCTGTTCGCGGCCGCCCGCATCGACGCATGGGCGCTCGTGTCGAACGCGCGGCTGTCGGCCGCCGAGCTCGACGCGATCGCCGCGCACGCGCGCCCGAAGCTGATCGCGTTCACGACCGACGCATCGGCCGACGCGCGCGCCCATGCCGAGCGGCTCGGCGCCACGCCCGCCGGTGCGCTGCCGATCGACATCGGCGCGTGGTCGTATCGGGTCGATGCGAGCGCCCCCGCCGAACCGGTGGCCGCCGACGGCGCCGAGCAATGCGCGGCGCTGATCTACACGACGGGCACGACCGGTACGCCGAAAGGCGTGATGCTGTCGCACCGCAACCTGCTGTTCATCGCGGCGACGTCGAGCACGCTGCGCCGCGTGTCGCCCGACGACGTCGTCTACACGGTGCTGCCCGTGTCGCACGTGTACGGGCTCGCATCGGTGTGCCTCGGCAGCCTGTACGCGGGCGCGACGCTGCGGCTCGCGCCGCGCTTCGCGCCGGAAGCCGTCCGCGTCGCGCTCGCCGACGAAGGTGTCACGATCTTCCAGGGTGTGCCGGCGATGCACGCGAAGCTGCTCGAACATCTGCACACGCACGGCCACGCATGGCGCGCGCCGCGGCTGCGTTTCGCGTATTCGGGCGGCTCGCCGCTCGATGCGAACCTGAAGGCCCGCGTCGAGCGCCTGTACGGCGTGCCGCTGCACAACGGCTACGGGATGACCGAAAGCAGCCCGACGATCACGCAGACGCCGCTCGACGCGCCGCGCACGGACAGCTCGGTCGGCGTGCCGATTCCCGGCGTCGACATGCGGATCGTCGCGCCGGACGGCACCGACGTGCCGCCGGGCGAAGTCGGCGAGATCCGTGTGCGCGGGCCGAACGTGATGCTCGGCTACTACCGCAACGCGGACGCGACGCGCGCGGCCGTGTCGCCGGACGGCTGGCTGAGCACCGGCGATCTCGCGCGGCAGGAAGCGGACGGCGCGGTGACGATCGCGGGCCGCAGCAAGGAGCTGATCATCCGCTCGGGCTTCAACGTGTATCCGGTCGAGGTCGAGCAGGTGCTGAACGCGCACCCGGACGTCGTGCAGGCGGCCGTGATCGGCCGCGCCATCGAAGGCAACGAGGAAGTGCTCGCGTTCGTCGAGCTGGTGCCGGGCGCGGCGGCGGACGAGGCGGCATTGCATGCATGGTGCGCGGATCGGCTCACGGCTTACAAACGCCCCGCGCGCATCCGCGTGCTCGATGCACTGCCGGCCGCGTCGACCGGCAAGGTGCTCAAGCACAGGCTGCGCGAACTGGTCTGACGCGGGCGCCGCGCGCCGGAGCCCGCATCCGCGCCCGCGCTGCGCCGCGCCGCATGCACGCGTCGCGCGTCAGCCGCGCGGGTGGTGCTGCGCGTGCAGCGTCTTGAGCCGTTCGCGCGCGACGTGCGTATAGATCTGCGTGGTCGAGATGTCGCTGTGGCCGAGCAGCAACTGCACGACACGCAGGTCGGCGCCGTGGTTCAGCAGGTGCGTCGCGAATGCGTGCCGCAGCGTGTGCGGCGACAGGTGCGCGCGCACGTCGGCCTGCTGCGCGTGACGCTTGATGATGTTCCAGAACTGCTGGCGCGTCATCCCGTCGCCGCGCGCGGTCACGAACAGCGCGTCGGCCGCGCGCGCGCCGAGCAGCGCCGGCCGCGCATCGCGCAGGTAGCGTTCGATCCAGCCGTGCGCAACTTCGCCGAACGGCACGAGCCGCTCCTTCGAACCCTTGCCCATCACGCGCACGACGCCTTCGTTGAGGCCGACCTCGACCGTCTTCAGCGTCACGAGCTCGCTCACGCGCAGTCCGCTCGCGTACATCAGCTCGAGCATCGTGCGATCGCGCAGGCCGAGCGGCGTGCCGATGTCGGGCGCGCCGAGCAGCGCCTCGACCTGCGCCTCGGACAGCGTCGACGGAAACCGGGTCGCCTGTTTCGCGGACGTGATCCGCAGCGTCGGGTCGGCGCTCGCGCGATGCTCGCGCACGGCCCAGCCGTAATAGCGGCGAAACACGGACAGCCGCCTATTCGACGACGTCGCCTTGCCGTCGCTGCGCGCGGCGATATAGCCCGTCACCATCGCCTCGTCGGCCGAGTCGAGCGATGCATCGTGCGTCGCGGCCAGCCATTGGGAAAACAGCGCCAGGTCGCGCCGGTACGCATCGAGCGTGTTGCGCGCGAGCCCGTGTTCGAGCCACAGCGCATCGCAGAACACGTCGATCGACGCGCGGCTCGCGAGCAGCGCGGGCGATGCCGCGACGGTGTTGTCGTCGGCTTCGGGGTTCATCAAAGGTTCGCTCATCGGTACGGCACACCCTCATGCGCCAGCAGCCAGCGCTTCACTTGCTGGTAATAGCCGTTGTCGTCGTGATTCGCGAACCCGCCGAGGCCGCCCGCCGCGACGACGCGATGACACGGGATCACGAGCGGGAAGTAGTTCGCGCCGCACGCCTGGCCGACCGCGCGCGGCGCGCTGCCGATCCGCTTCGCGACCTGGCCGTAGGTCAGCACCGTACCGGGCGGGATGTCGCTGATCACGTCCCACACGCGGTGCTGGAATGCGCTGCCAACGTCGGCGAGCGGCAGGTCGAAGCGTGCAGACGCACGCTCGAAATAACGTTCGATCTGCTCGACCGCGCGCTTCGCGAGCGCCGAATCCGGATCGACCGACTTCATCGATTCGGGCAGATAGACGATCTCGCGCACCACCGCGGCATCCGTGCGGATGCCGACCTTGCCGAACGGCGCGTCGATGACTGCGTTGAACATTGCCTTCTCCTGACCGGGGGGATGCGCGCGGCCCTGCCCGCGCGCCGACGACACTTTACGCCGCCTTCACGCGGCTCGCAGCGCCCATTCGACATGCTCGCGCACGACCGGCGACGGATCGTCGGCCCGTGCGCGCAGCGCGGCGACGATCGCGTCGCGCGCCGGCGGGTCGAGCCGGTCCGCGCCGGCGCGCAGCGCATTGCCGAGCCCGACCGCGAGATTGCGCAGCCAGCTTTCGTAGCCGATGCGGCGGATCGCGCTGCCCTGCATCCGCGTATCGAACGTGTCGGCATCCCACGCGAACAGCTCGACGAGCGTCGCGCGGTCGAGGCCGTGCCGCACGTCGAAATCGGCGACGGGCGCGGCCTGCGCGAACTTGTTCCACGGGCACACGAGCTGGCAGTCGTCGCAGCCGTACACGCGATTGCCGATCATCGGCCGCAGCGGCTCGGGGATGCTGCCTTTCAGTTCGATCGTCAGGTACGAGATGCAGCGGCGCGCATCGACGCGGTACGGCTCGACGATCGCGCCGGTCGGGCACGCGTCGATGCAGCGCGTGCAGCTGCCGCAATGCGCGCCGGGTGCTTCGGGCGCGGTGTCGGGCGACGTGTGCGCGTCGGTCGGCAGCGGCAGGTCGACGTAGATCTCGCCGAGAAAGAACAGCGAGCCGGCATCGCGCTGCAGCAGCAGCGTGTGCTTGCCGCGCCAGCCAACCCCGGCCTTCTGCGCGAGCTCGACTTCGAGCACGGGCGCCGAATCGGTGAACACGCGGTAGCCGAACCCGCCGATCTCGTGCTCGATACGCTCCGCGAGCGTCTGCAGCCGGTTGCGCAGCACCTTGTGATAATCGCGGCCGCGCGCATAGATCGACACGACGGCCGCCTGCGGATCGTCGAGCCGCGCCCGTTCGCGCGCGCGCCAGTCGTGCGGCGCGAGCGCACCGGGCCCGCCACCGGGCGCCTCGTCAGCGAGCGTCTGGGCCGGCAAATAGGCGAGCCGCACGGAGATCACGCGTCGCGTACCGGCCACAAGTTCGGCCGGCCGCGCGCGTTTCATCCCATGTTTCGCCATATAATCCATTTCGCCGTGGTATCCGGCTTCCAGCCAGGCGGCGAGGCCCGCTTCGGCATCCGAGAGATCGGTATCGCTGATGCCGATCGCCCCGAAACCCAATTCGCGCCCCCACGCCCTGATGCGAGCGGCGAGCGCAGTCAACGCCGCATCGTCGAGCGCGCACGGCGCCGCGCCTTCGTCACGAGTCGAAGGCCTGTCGGATGCGGCGCGTTCCGGTAGTCGGTTCATCGCACTATTTTACGAGAATGCCAGCCACGCCCAGCCAACCGCCTCATGCCATGTTGCCCGCCCCGCTCGCGGAGCGCGTGATCGCGCTCGCCGACGAAGCGGCAACCGAGGCCTTCGGCACGCGCTTCGCGCACGCGCTCGACGCAGCGCGCATCGAGCTCGACCGCGTCCATGCGTTCGACGGGCTGCAGATCCAGCTGGTCGGCGATCTCGGCGCGGGCAAGACGAGCCTCGTACGCGCGATCCTGCGCGGCCTCGGCCACCAGGGACGCGTGCGCAGCCCGACCTATACGCTCGTCGAGCCGTACGCGCTCGAACGCAGCGATGGGGAACTCGAGGTCTATCACTTCGATCTGTATCGATTCAACGATCCGGCCGAATGGTCCGACGCAGGCTTTCGCGAATATTTCAATTCCAGCGCGATCTGCCTCGTCGAATGGCCGCAACAGGCGGGCGCCCTGCTCGGCGTGCCCGATCTGGTTTTCTCGCTCGACGTGGACGGCGACGGCCGCGCTCTCACCGTCCGGGCGTACAGCGCTTCAGGAAAGGCATGTCTCGAAAGATGTTGATCAAACCGTTCCGCTCGATCGAATCGGCGGCCACCGCGACGCACAACTGGCGGCGCCGTCAGATCCTGCGCGCGGGGGCGTCGACGCTGGTGCTCGGTCTCGTCGCGCCGCGGCTCGCGCACGCGTCGTCGGTGCTCGGCGTGCGCGTGTGGCCCGCGCGCGATTACACGCGCGTCACGATCGAATCCGACCAGCCGCTGCAGAATAGCCAACAGCTGCTGCAGGGTCCCGACCGGCTCGTCGTCGACCTGAGCGGCCTCGACCTCGACCAGGCGCTGCGCGACCTCGTATCGAAGATCGCGCCGAACGATCCGCAGATCCAGTCGGTGCGCGTCGGCCAGTATCAGCCGCACGTCGTGCGGATGGTGTTCGACCTGAAAGGCTCGGTGAAGCCGCAGGTGTTCACGCTGCCGCCCGTCGGCACGTACAAGTACCGGCTCGTGTTCGACCTGTATCCGGCCGTTGCGCCCGATCCGCTGTCCGACCTGATCGCGCAGACGGAACGCAAGGAACAGGCGCTCAACGACAACGCGCGCGCGCAGCAGATGCAGCCGCCGTCCACGCTGGCCGGCCCGGGCACCCCGCCGCCCGCCGCGGGCGACAACAGCGACGCATTCTTCCAGCGTTTCGCGCAGAACACGCCCGCCGCGCCGCATGCGCCGCCGGCCGCCGGCACGCCGTCGACGCCCGCGAAGCCGGCCGTCAAGCCGCCGCCCGTCATCGCGCGCCGCGACGACAACGACGACGACGGCGACACCTACAAGTTCACCGCGCCGAAATCGGGCAAGGGCGGCACCGTGCGCCTGCTGACGGTCGCAATCGACCCGGGCCACGGCGGCGAGGATCCGGGCGCGATCGGCGGCGGCGGCACGTACGAGAAGCACATCGCGCTCGACATCGCGAAGAAGCTGCGCGCGAAGATCGACGCCGCGCCGAACATGCGCGCGATGATGACGCGCGACGCCGATTTCTTCGTGCCGCTGAACGTGCGCGTGCAGAAGGCGCGCCGCGTCGGCGCGGATCTCTTCGTGTCGATCCACGCGGACGCGTTCACGACGCCGTCCGCACGCGGCTCGTCGGTGTTCGCGCTGTCCGACCACGGCGCGACGAGCGCCGCGGCGCGCTGGATGGCGAACAAGGAGAATTCGTCGGACCTGATCGGCGGCATCAACATCAAGACGGCGGACGCGGCGGTGAACCGCGCGCTGTTCGACATGTCGACGACCGCGCAGATCCGCGACTCGCTGCGCTACGGCAACTACGTGCTGAAGGAAGTGGGCGGCATCAACAAGCTGCACAAGGGCTCGGTCGAGCAGGCCGGGTTCGCGGTGCTGAAGGCGCCCGACATTCCGTCGATCCTCGTCGAGACCGCGTTCATCAGCAACCCGGATGAAGAGCGCCGGCTCAACGACGACAGCTATCGCGACGAGATGGCCGACGCGATCTTCCGCGGCATCAAGCGTTACTTCGCCGCGAATCCGCCGCTCGCGAAGAACCGGATGGCCTGAGCGCCGCCCGTTCCCTGCCGCCGGCACGCAGCGCGTGCCGGCGCGTCACGACGCCGCGAAGCGGCTCAGCAGTTTCCCGCCGAACACGTTCACCGCGAGCCCGCCCATCACGAGCGCGGCGCCGACCAGTTGCGCTTGCGTCAGATGCTCGTCGAGCAGCAGCGCCGACGACGCGAGCCCGACGATCGGCACCAGCAGCGAGAATTGCGCGACCTGCGCGGCCGGGTAGCGCGACAGCAGGCGGCTCCATAGCCCGTAGCCGAGCAGCGTCGCGACGAACGCGAGATAGACGACCGCGAAGATCGACGCGCCGTCCAGCCCGGCGAGCGCGGTCGCGATCCGCTGCGGCCCTTCGAACCACAGCGACAGCAGGAAGAACGGCACGGGCGGCACGAGGCTTGCCCACACGACGAGCGACACGAGGTTCGCCTTCCCGACCTTCTTCGTGACGATATTACCGACGGCCCACATCGCGGCCGCGCAGATCGTCAGCAGGAAGCCCGCGAGCGTCATCGCGCGGCCGCCCTGCGCGGCGATCACGGCGAGCCCGCCCGCGGCGATCGCGAGCCCGATCAGGTTCTGCACGCGCAGCCGCTCGCCGAGGAACAGCATCGCGAACACCAGTGTGAAGAACGCCTGCGACTGCAGCACGAGCGACGCGAGGCCGGCCGGCATGCCGACGTACATGCCGGTGAACAGGAACACGAACTGGCCGAGCTGGATCGTCGCGCCGTACAGCACCAGCAGCGGCCACGAAAT
Source organism: Burkholderia sp. BCC0419 (assembly GCF_902830285.1). NCBI lineage: Bacteria > Pseudomonadati > Pseudomonadota > Betaproteobacteria > Burkholderiales > Burkholderiaceae > Burkholderia > Burkholderia sp. BCC0419. Next base: position 52,446 of record NZ_CADESR010000016.1, on the reverse strand, counting down.
CTGCGGCCGGCGCACGAAGAACACCGCGGGCACGGCCGCGAGCGTGAAGCGCAGCGCGCCGAGCAGCATCGGCGGCATGCCGTGCAGGCCGACCTTGATCACGACAAAGTTCACGCCCCACGCCAGGATCACGACCAGCGCGAGCAGCAGGTCCTTCGGGGCCATCATCGGCGTCTCCTCGATGGTTGGATGATTTCTGAAGCCGGTCAGTCTACCGGGTTTGCCGCCCGGCCCGATACCCGCGCGGCGCGCATGGAATCGGCGGCGCGCGCAGCGGCTTGTGCAACGCGGCGGATGCCGCACGACGCGTGCCTGCCGCGGCCGCCTCGCGCCGCCAGTACAATGACCGGCAATCCAGCCGTTCCCCACGAGGCCCGCCATGACCGACTCGATCAAAGCCCTGCTGAAGCCGCACGTACGCGACATCGGCAACCTGCAGGTGCGCCGCACGCTGCCCGCACTCGCCGCACGCCTCGTCGGCCCGTTCATCTTCTTCGATCACATGGGGCCCGCGGCGCTGCCGGCCGGCACGGGGCTCGACGTGCGCCCGCATCCGCACATCGGGCTCGCAACGGTCACCTACCTGTTCGACGGCGCGATCCTGCACCGCGACAGCCTCGGCTCGCTGCAGGAAATCGTGCCGGGCGACGTGAACTGGATGACGGCCGGCCGCGGGATCGTCCACTCGGAGCGCACGCCCGACGCGCAGCGCGCCAGCGGCCACACCGTGCACGGGATCCAGACCTGGGTCGCGCTGCCGCAGGCGCACGAGACGACCGAGCCGTCGTTCGAGCACCATGCGGCCGATACGCTGCCCAAGCGGAACGAAGACGGCGTCGCGCTGACGGTGATCGCCGGCGACGCGTTCGGGCTGCAATCGCCCGTGACGACGTTCTCGCGCACGCTGTACGTCGCCGCCGAATTCGCGGCCGGCGGCCGGCTCGAACTCGATGCGTCGCACGAAGAGCGCGCGGTCTACGTGGTCGACGGCGAGCTCGCGATCGACGGCACGCCGGTGCCGGCCGAACAGATGGCCGTGCTCGCGCCGGGCGCGACGGTCACGCTGACGAGCGGCAGCGGCGCGCGCGCGATGCTGCTCGGCGGCGACCGGATCGACGGCGAACGCTACATCGAATGGAATTTCGTCGCGAGCAGCCGCGACGCGATCGAGCGTGCGAAAGCGGCGTGGACGCGCCAGGAAATGGGCAAGGTGCCGGGCGAGACCGAATGGATTCCGCTGCCCGAATCGAAGCCGCGTTGAAAAAGCGGCGCGCCGCCCCCATCCTGACGATATTCGAACGGAAGAGAACGACATGGACACCACGCTTGCCACATTCGAGAAAGACGTCATCGAGGCGTCGCTGGACACGCCCGTGCTGGTCGACTTCTGGGCGCCGTGGTGCGGCCCCTGCAAGACGCTCGGCCCGCTGCTGGAAAAGCTCGAAGCCGACTATGCAGGCCGCTGGAAGCTCGTGAAGGTCAACGTCGACGAGAACCAGGAACTCGCCGCGCACTTCCAGACGCGCAGCATCCCGCACGTGATTGCGTTCGCCGACGGGCGCCCGGTCGACCAGTTCGTCGGCGTGCTGCCCGAAGGCCAGTTGCGCGCGTTCCTCGACCGGCTGCTGCCGGCGGCCGAGGAAGCCGAGCGCCGCGCCGCGCAGTACGCGATGGCCGAACAGCGCTTCGACGACGCACTCGCGCACCTCGAAGCGGCGCTCGCGCTGAACCCCGGCTACGACGACGCGCGCCTCGACCTGATCGAGCTGCTGCTCGCGCGCAACGAGGTCGACGCCGCGCGCGCCGAGACCGAGCGCCTGTCGCCGCAAACCGTGCAGAACGGCGACCCGCGCTACCAGGCGATCAAGACCCGTTTCGACGCGCTCGACGCCACGGCCGACCTGCCGCCGACCGACGCGCTCGAAGCGCGCATCGCGGCGAACCCGGCCGATCTCGACGCGCGCTTCGACCTCGCGCAGAGCCTGATCGCACGGCGCGCGTACGAAGGCGCGCTGGAACAGTTGCTGGAAATCGTGACGCGCGATCGCGCGTACGGCGACGACCTCGGCCGCCGCACGATGATCTCGGTGTTCGAACTGGCCGGCGATCGCCCCGACCTCATCGCCGCGTGGCGACGCAAGCTGAGCATGGCGCTCAACTGACCTGACGCACGACCGGCCGGGCCGCGATGGCCCGGCTGGCTTGCCGTATCGCTCGCGGCGCGTTACCCGCGCCGCGGTATCACCGTTCCCTGCCCGCGCGTCGCGCGCTCAGCCGGCCGCCTGTGCCGCGATCGCCCGCAACGCATGCGCGGCAGCCGCGAACCCGAAGCTCGCGGTCACGCACACGCTCGAACCGAAGCCCGCACAGTTGAGCCCCGCGACGTGCGCGGCCGCGGACGGCTCCGCGCCGTCCTCGATGTCGCAGGCGGCCGCTTCCGGATAGATCAGCGGCTCGTCCGAATACACGGCGCTGACCTTGAAGCGCGCCTTCGGCCCGCGCGGAAAACCGTGCTGCTTGCGCAACTGCGCGCGCACCTTCGACAGCAGCGGATCCTGGATCGTCAGCGCGAGATCGTCGATGCGGATGCGCGTCGGGTCGAGCTGCCCGCCCGCGCCGCCGACGACGATCAACGGCTGCCGTTTCGCGACGCACCACGCGATCAGTGCGACCTTCGTGCGCACGCTGTCGATCGCATCGATCACGTAGTCGAAGCCGCCGCCGAGCAGCGCGTCGAAGTTGTCGGGCTCGACGAAATCCTCGATCCGGTTCACGCGGCATGCGGGATCGATCAGCGCGATCCGCTCGGCCATCGCGTCGACCTTCGGCTTGCCGTAATTGCCGTCGAGCGCATGGATCTGCCGGTTCGTGTTGCTTTCCGCGACGTTGTCGAGATCGATCAGCGTCAGCGTGCCGACCGCGTTGCGCGCGAGCGCCTCGGCCACCCACGACCCGACGCCCCCGATCCCGATCACCGCGACGTGCGCCCGCTCGAACGCGGCGGCGGCCGGCGCGCCATACAGGCGCGCGACACCGCCGAAACGCCGCGCGCGATCCACGTCAAGCTGGATTTCCGGGGTCGGGGTAAGATCAGAAGAACTGGGCGGGGCAGCGTCGGCGGAGGACATGGCAGCAAGGAAAACGTAAGTCGTGCAGCCCTCTATTTTGCCTGAACTCCCCGCTCCCACACGCCACTGTGCACGCACGATTCTTGCGCGTTCGCTATACTGGCCCCAGATTGAAGCGTTTGCATAACATGACGACTCTCGCCGATCTCCGCATCAACTATTCGCGTGCTTCGCTCGACGAAGCCGATGCCGCCCCCGACCCCTTCGCCCAGTTCGATCGCTGGTTCAAGGAGGCGCTCGCCGCCAAGCTGCCCGAGCCGAACACGATGACGCTCGCGACCGTCGGCGCCGACGGCCGGCCGTCAGCCCGGATCGTGCTCATCAAGGGCGTCGACGAACGCGGGTTCGTCTTCTTCACCAATTACGAAAGCCGCAAGGGACACGATCTCGCCGCGCATCCGCAAGCCGCGTTGCTGTTCTACTGGATCGAGCTCGAGCGCCAGGTGCGCATCGAAGGCCGGATCGAGAAAACCAGCGCGGAAGAAAGCGACCGCTATTTCGCGTCACGCCCGCTCGGTTCGCGCATCGGCGCATGGGCGTCCGACCAAAGCGCCGTGATCGACAGCCGCGCGACGCTCGAAGCGCGCGAACGGGCCGTCAGCGAACGCTACGGCGACAACCCGCCGCGCCCGCCGCACTGGGGCGGCTACCGCCTCGTGCCCGACGCGATCGAGTTCTGGCAGGGGCGCCCGTCGCGGCTGCACGACCGCCTGCTCTATACGCGCGACGCCGCGGCGTCGCCGGGCTGGACGATCTCGCGCCTGTCGCCGTAAGCGCGGCGCCGGCGCACGCCGGTCGTGTCTCGTGTTGCATCCGGGCGCCCGCGCCGCAAGCGGCGGGCGCCGGTCAAGATACTTGGCTGTATTCGATTCAACGAACAAACGGAGAATCCAAATGTTCTGGGAAAAGAAGCTGGCACAGTGGGCGGATGAAGTACGGGCGAAAGCGAACATACCGGCGCGACTCGTGCTGTGGAACGGCGATCAACTCGATTTCGGCACCTTCAGCGCACCGCAGGTCACGCTGAAGGTGAACAGCGCGTCGGCGTTGCCGCTGCTGCTCGAACCGAGCCTCGACAATCTCGGCGAGGCGTACGTGAAGGGCAAGATCGACATCGAAGGCAAGCTGTCGGACATCATCAACATCAGCTACTCGCTCGCGCGCAGCACCGTGACGAGCGCAAGCAAGCTCGCACGCGTGAAGCGCTACTTCAATCACACGAAGAGCACCGACAAGAAGGCGATCCAGTACCACTACGACGTCTCGAACGAGTTCTACCAGTTGTGGCTCGACGAGAACATGGTGTACTCGTGCGCGTACTTCGAGAACGGCGACGAGGATCTCGCCACCGCGCAGATCAAGAAGATCGACCACATCCTGACGAAGATCCAGCTCGAGCCCGGCCAGCGCCTGCTCGACATCGGCTGCGGCTGGGGCGCGCTCGTGCTGCGCGCCGCGCAGAAGTTCGGCGCGACGTGTCTCGGCGTGACGCTGTCGCAGAACCAGTTCGACCTCGCGACCGCGCGCGTGAAGGCCGCGGGGCTGGAAGACAGGATCGAGATTCGTCTGCAGGATTACCGCGAGATCGAAGGCCAGTTCGACCGCATCACGAGCGTCGGGATGTTCGAGCACGTCGGCCGCAAGAACCTGCCGCTCTACTTCTCGCGCGTGCATGACCTGCTCGCCGACGACGGCATCGCGATGAACCACGGGATCACGTCGACCGACGCGGAAAGCGGCGAAACCGCGCTCGGCGGCGGCGAATTCATCGATCGCTACGTGTTCCCGGACGGCGAGCTGCCGCACATCAGCCTCGCGCTCGAAGCGGCGCAGCGCGGCGGACTCGAGGCGGTTGACGTCGAAAGCCTGCGCCGGCACTATGCGCGCACGCTCGATATCTGGACGGAAAACTTCGAAGCGAAAGCCGAAGAAGCGAGAAAGCTCGTCGACGACGAAAAATTCCGCATCTGGCGCGTGTATCTGGCCGGCTGCGCGTATGCGTTCGAGCACGACGACGTGTCGATCTTCCAGATCGTGTGCCGCAAGGCCGGACGCAGCGCGAAAACGCTGCCGTGGTCGCGGCGCTACATGTACGAACACGCGCTGCCGCGCTAGGCGGCGCCTCACGCTGGGCATGCATGGGTGACGGCAGGACGCGGCGCAAGACGCCGCCGCAACGACAGCAGCGCGACGACGCCAACGAGTCGCACGCCGACGGACAATTCGACCTGTTCGGCGTGCCGACGGACGCCGCACGCGCGTCGCCCGCGAGCAACGACCGCCCCGCCAGCCCCGATGAGCACGTGACGCCGGACGCGCAGGAAGACGCGCGACCGACGCCGCCCGCCCGTACGATCTCCCGCCCCGCCGCCGCCGCCGACGACGACGACGAGCCTGCCCCTTCGTCCGGCCTGCTGTGGGACGAGCCGACCCCGCCGGCCGCCCCGCCGAAGAAAGGCCGCCGCAAGCGCGGCGTACTGCCTGCGTCGATCCCGGCGGACGTGGCCGACGCCGCGGCCGGGCTGCCGCCGAACGTGCGGCTCGGCACGTCGTCGTGGTATTTCCCCGGCTGGAACGGCATCGTCTACGACGGCGATTTCGCGCAGACGAAGCTGTCGCGCGAAGGGCTCGAAGCGTACGGCGCGCATCCGCTGCTGAAGAGCGTGAGCCTCGACCGGTCGTTCTACGGGCCGCTGTCGGTGGCCGACTACCTGCGCTACGCGCAGCAGGTGCCCGACGATTTCCGCTTCGTCGTGAAGGCGCCGGCCGCGGTGACCGACGCGGTGATCCGCGGCCGGCGCGGCGAGCCGTCCGGGCCGAACCCGACCTTCCTCGATGCGCCGCTCGCCACCCGCGAATTCGTCCAGCCGTGCCTCGACGGGCTCGGCCGGAAAGCCGGCGTGCTCGTGTTCCAGTTCTCGCCGCTGCCCGATCAGCTGCTCGCGGAGCCGGCCGCGCTGATCGACCGGCTCGCCGCGTTCTTCGCGGCGCTACCGCCGCTGCCGCCGGACGCCGACGGCACGCGTTACGCGATCGAGATCCGCGACGCGAGCCTGCTCACGCCGCGCTTCATCCGCGCGCTGGCCGCGCTCGGCGTGCGCTACTGCGTCGGCCTGCATGCGCGGATGCCCGACCCGCTGCGCCAGGCCGCCGCGCTCGCGCTGCTCGACGGCGACGCGCCGGGCCCGCTGATCGTACGCTGGAGCCTGCACGGCGGCTTCAAGTACGAGCAGGCGAAAGCGAAATACGAGCCGTTCGACAAGCTCGTCGACGAGGATCCGGCCACGCGCTCGGCGCTCGCCGAACTGGCCGCGCGCTACGCGCTGGCCGGGCAGCCGGTGATCATCACGATCAACAACAAGGCGGAAGGCTCCGCGCCGCTGTCGTGCATCGCGCTCGCACGCGAAATCGCCGCCGCGTGCGCGCAGTGGCGCAACGAGGCGGCGTGACGTCGGTTTCGCCGGCTTCCGCGACCGACGCTCAGGCGCCGCGCAGCGACTTCAGCCGGTGCGAGAACTTCTGCCGGAATTTCGCGAGCTTCGGCCCGATCACGACCGAGCAATAGCCCTGCCCCGGATTACGCGCGTAATAGTTCTGGTGATAGTCCTCGGCCGGCCAGTAGTTGCCGTCGAGCGGCACGACCTGCGTGACGATCGGTTGTCCGAACACCTGTTCGCGTTCGAGCGTGCGGATCACGTCGAGCGCCGTGTCGCGCTGCGCATCCGAATGCGTGAACACGACCGACCGGTATTGCGTGCCGACGTCGTTGCCCTGCCGGTTCAACTGGGTCGGATCGTGCGTCGCGAAGAAGATCTCGAGGATCTCGCGATAGCCGATGCGCGCCGGATCGAACGTCACGTTGACGACTTCAGCGTGGCCCGTGTCGCCTTCGCAGATGTCGCGATAGCCGGGATTGCGCGTATGGCCGCCCGCGTAACCCGACTGGACGGCCGTCACGCCGTCGACGTCGAGAAACACGGCCTCCGTGCACCAGAAACACCCGCCTCCGAGCGTCGCGGTTTCAAGCATCTCGTTCCCCATGAAATCAGTCCCTCGTGGATGACGGCAGCCGGCACGCAGGTGCCGGCGCCCTCGTTTCGCATCGCCGCTGCCCGCCCGCGGTGCGGGACGCAGCGGCACTCCGGCAAGTATCTCACTCGCGCGCGAACCTGGCAGATCGGCCAGGTGCCGCACGCGCTCCGTCGCGGCTTTCTCGTCTACACTTAGACACGCGCCAGCGACGGCCAACCTGTCGCGCCCGCGCAGCGTCCGATGCATGCCCGACCCCGATGCCAACATCATCTGCCGGAACATCGATATGCACGCCTTGACAGACATCGCCTGCCTCGCGGGCCTGGTCGCCGACACGCCAATCGCACCATCGCGATGGCGCGCGCCCGTTTCACCGCGAGCACCGCGCGGCAACCCTTCGCCTTTTCCCGCTTTCACGACCTGATGCACGACATCGCGCGCGTCGCCGACGCGTGCCTCCGCCTGCCGCTCGCGCCGCCGGCATGATGCGCGCCGCGCGGCAACCGCAGTCCGCACGCCCGCAATGAACGGCCGTGCGTCCACGATCCGACACCACCGAGAGGGCATCACCATGAGCATGCGGCCTGACCCGACGTTTCACGCTTCGCCCGAGCTTGCGATGCAGGCGCCGGCGGAGGAGTTTGCCTATACGTTGTTGCTGAGCCCCGATTTTTCCAGACCCGACGCGCTCGCCGTGATTGACGTGAAGCCCGGTTCGTCGACGTACGGCAAGATCGTGCATACGGTGACGATGCCGAACACCGGCGACGAGTTTCACCACTTCGGCTGGAATGCGTGCTCGTCGTCGCTGTCGCCGCTGACCGGCCATGCGTTCCTCGAGCGCCGCTTCCTGATCATCCCCGGCCTGCGCTCGTCGCGCATCTACGTGATCGACACGAAGCCGCATCCGACGCAGGCGCGCATCCACAAGATCATCGAGCCCGACGAGATCTTCGCGAAGACCGGCTATTCGCGGCCGCACACCGTGCATTGCGGCCCCGAGGGCATCTACGTGAGCACGCTCGGCGGCGCGGGCAAGGACGGCACCGACGGCGCGCCCGGCATCTTCATCATGGATTGCGAGACCTTCGACGTGCTCGGCCGCTGGGAGATCGACCGCGGCCCGCAGGACAAGCATTACGACTTCTGGTGGAACCTGCCGCGCGACTACATGGTGTCGAGCGAATGGGCGCTGCCGCCGCAATTCGAGAACGGGATCGTCCCCGAGGATCTGCTCGCGAACAAGTACGGGCATCGGCTGCATTTCTGGGACCTGCGCGCGCGGCGCAACGTGCAGACGATCGATCTCGGCGCGCAGCACCAGATGGCGCTCGAAGTGCGGCCCGCGCACGACCCGGTACGCGAATACGGATTCGTCGGCGTCGTGGTCGATACGACCAATCTCGAAGGCTCGATCTGGACCTGGTGGCGCGAAGGCGGCCAGTTCCATGTGAAGAAGACCGCGACGATTCCGGCCGAGCCGGCCACGGCCGACGCGCTGCCGCCGCTGCTGCAAGGATTTGGCGCGGTGCCGCCGCTCGTGACCGACATCGACCTGTCGCTCGACGACCGCTTCCTGTACGTGTCGTGCTGGGGCACCGGCGAGATGCGCCAGTACGACGTGTCGGATCCGCACAACCCGGTGCTCGCGGGGTCGGTGCGCATCGGCGGCATCGCGCGCCGCGCGCCGCACTCGAACGGCCGCACGTTCGCGGGCGGCCCGCAGATGGTCGAGATCAGCCGCGACGGCCGGCGCGTGTACTGGACCAACTCGCTCTATTCGACGTGGGACGACCAGTTCTATCCGGACGGCGTGCCGGCCGCGCAGGTGCTCGCGCACGCGGGGCCGGACGGCGGGCTGACGCTCGCCGACGACTACTGGGTCGAATTCCCCGAAGGCTATCGCGCGCACCAGATCCGGCTCGAAGGCGGCGACTGCTCGACCGACTCGTTCTGCTATCCGTCGGTCAAGCGTTGAGCGCCGGCCTTCATGCGCCGTTTGCGTTATGGGCGGCCGTGCTCGCGAGCGGCGTCTATCACGGGCTCAACCCGGCGATGGGCTGGCCGCTCGCGGTGTCGAACGCGCTGATGACGCGCCGCGGCGGCGCGCTCGTCGCGGCGCTCGGCTATCTCGCGCTCGGTCATGCGCTCGCCGTCTTCGCGGTGATGCTGCCGTTCGGGCTGCTTGCCGCGCTGCTCGCGTGGCAGTCGGCGATCCGGATCGGCGCGAGCGCGCTCGTGATCGGCTTCGGCGCGGTGCTGCTGATCCGGCGCCGGCATCCACGGGCGCTCGCGCGGATTCCGCCGGCGCGGCTCGGCCTGTGGTCGTTCGCGGTCGCGCTCGCGCACGGCGCGGGGCTGATGCTCGTGCCGATCTACCTCGGCCTGTGCGGGCTCGACCGGGATGCCGGCCACCGCGCGGCGGCGATGCTCGTCGATGCGCATCTCGGGATGGCGCTCGTCGTCGCGGCCGTGCATGCGGCCGCGATGATCGCCGCCGGCGGCGGGCTCGCGTGGCTCGTGTACCGCTATCTCGGATTGAAGTTCGTGTCGCGGAGCTGGTTCAATCTGGATGCGGTGTGGGCGTCGGGCCTGATCGTGACGGGTGCGCTGTCGCTCGGGCTGGCGGCGGCGCGATAGTGCGGGGCAGCGATGCCGGGTGGAACAACAGGGTGCCAGCCGGAACGGCCGTACCGTTGAAAAACGCGACAGAACGGCGCTGCCGGCCGCGCACCGCAGTGTTCGCTACGCCACCCTGCCGTCGCGCTGCGCCGCCCGACCGGGCCCGGCGGCCCCGATTCCGCTAAAATCGGGCCATGCGCACCCCTTCCCACTCGACCGCGTTGTCGTCTTTCGTCCGCCGCGCCCGTCACGCCCGTGTCGTGTCGCGCCCGCTCGTCCCGTTCCGGATGGCCGCCCGATGAGCCACGCCAATCCGCCGGATTTCGACGCGGCCGCCTTCCGGCAGGCGCTCGGCCAGTTCGCGACGGGCGTGACGGTGATCACGACGCAGGCGCCGTCCGGCCAGCTGATCGGCATCACCGCCAGCTCGTTCAATTCGGTTTCGCTCGATCCGCCGCTCGTGCTGTGGAGCCTCGCGCACAAATCGGCGTCGACGCCGGTGTTCCGCGGCAACAGCCATTACGTGGTGAACGTGCTCGCGGCGTCGCAGCTCGACCTGTGCAAGCGCTTCTCGACCTACAAGGGCGATCGCTTCGAAGGGATCGCGCATGCGGCCGGCAACTCGGGGATGCCCGTGCTCGACGGCGCACTCGCATGGTTCGAATGCCACAACCGCAGCCGCTACGACGAAGGCGACCATGTGATCTTCGTCGGCGAAGTGGAACGCTGCGGCGTACGCGCCGTATCGGAAACGGCACCGCCGCTCGTGTTCCACGGCGGCGGCTTCCACGGCCTCACACCGCTTTGATCGCCCCCGTGCGCGCCAGGCCGACCGGCGCGCCGGCCTCGTCCTTCAGCGTCTGCAGCACGATGTTCGAACGGATGTCCATCACGCCCGGCGCCTTGTAGAGGCGATTCAGCACGAAATCCGAATAGTGCTTGAGGTTGTGCGCGAGCACGCGCAGCAGATAGTGGCTCTCGCCCGTCACGACGAACGCGCCGACCACCTCCGGCCATTCGCGCAGCGCTTCCGCGAAGCGCTCGTGCCATTGATTCTCTTCGTTGCGCATCGACACCTGCACGAACGCCTCGAGCTCGAAGCCGAGCTTCTCGCGGCTCAGGCACGCGCGATAGTGCTCGATCACGCCCTGCTCCTCGAGCAGGCGCATGCGGCGCAGGCAGGCGGATGGCGAAAGCGAGATGCGTTCGGCCAGGTCGAGATTGCTGATTCTGCCTTCCTCCTGCAGTACCGCCAGAATCCGGCAGTCGGTGGCATCGAGCGTGATCGCGTGCATTTTTGGTCCCCGTTTTCCCTCTCAGTCGAATTATCTGCCAATCTGGCGGATTGTCCATGTTTATTTCGCAAGCACTTTCTGCGAGCGTCCACCTATCATTCGAAGCATCGACTCACGCTTCGTCATGCCATGGACACACTCTGGGACATCTCGCCGCCTGTCAGCCCCGCCACCCCCGTATGGCCGGGCGATACGCCCGTTTCCGTCGAACGCGTGTGGCGCATGGAGGCCGGTTCGCCGGTCAACGTCGCGCGCCTGACGCTGTCGCCGCACACGGGCGCGCACTGCGACGCGCCGCTGCACTACGACGCCGACGGCGCACCGATCGGCGCGGTGCCGCTCGACACCTATCTCGGCCCGTGCCGCGTGATCCATTGCATCGGCGCATCGCCGGTCGTGCGGCCGGCCGACCTCGCGGCCGCGCTCGACGGCGTGCCGCCGCGCGTGCTGCTGCGCACGTACCCGCGCGCCAGCGTCGAGCAATGGGACAGCGATTTCTGCGCGGTCGCGCCCGACACCGTCGACCTGCTCGCCGCGCACGGCGTGAAGCTGATCGGCATCGATACGCCGTCGCTCGACCCGCAGGAATCGAAGACGATGGATGCGCATCACCGCGTGCGCGCGCACCGGATGGCGATCCTCGAAGGGATCGTGCTCGACGACGTGCCGCCCGGCGACTACGAACTGATCGCGCTGCCGCTGAAATTCGCGACGCTCGACGCGAGCCCCGTGCGCGCGGTGCTGCGCGCGCTGCCCGCGCAGGCCTCCTGATTACCCGACCTACGACCCCACATCATGATGATCAAGACCCGTGAAGACGCGCTCGCGCTCGACCGCGACGACCCGCTGGCCCCGCTGCGCGACCAGTTCTCGCTGCCCGACGGCGTGATCTACCTCGACGGCAACTCGCTCGGCGCGCAGCCGCGCGCGTCGGCTGTCCGCGCGCAGCAGGTGATCGGCGCCGAATGGGGCGAAGGCCTGATCCGCAGCTGGAACACGGCCGGCTGGTTCGCGCTGCCGCGCCGCCTCGGCGACAAGCTCGCGACGCTGATCGGCGGCGCGCCCGGCGAGACGGTCGTCACCGACACCATCTCGATCAACCTGTTCAAGCTGCTGTCGGCGATGCTGCGTCACCAGGCCGAGCGCGCGCCCGAGCGCCGCGTGATCGTGTCGGAACGCTCGAACTTCCCGACCGACCTGTATATCGCGCAGGGGCTGATCGAACAGCTCGGCGGCAACTACGAGCTGCGCCTGATCGACGATCCGGCCGACCTGCCGGGCGCACTCGGCGCGGACACGGCCGTCGCGATGATCACGCACGTGAACTACCGCACCGGCTACATGCACGACATGCCGGCCGTCACGCAGCTCGTGCACGACGCGGGCGCGCTGATGCTGTGGGATCTCGCGCACTCGGCCGGCGCGGTGCCGGTCGACCTGAACGGCGCACGCGCGGACGGCGCGGTCGGCTGCACGTACAAGTACCTGAACGGCGGCCCCGGCTCGCCCGCGTTCGTGTGGGTGCCGCAGCGCCATCTCGCGCATTTCTCGCAGCCGCTGTCCGGCTGGTGGGGCCACCGCGCGCCGTTCGCGATGCAGCCGGGCTTCGCGCCCGATCCGGGCATCGCCCGCTTCCTGTGCGGCACGCAGCCGATCGTGTCGATGTCGATGGTCGAATCCGGGCTCGACGTGTTCCTGCAGACCGATATGAACACGATCCGCCGCAAGTCGCTCGCGCTGACCGACGCGTTCATCGCGCTCGTCGAAGCGCGCTGCGCGGGCCTGTCGCTGAAGCTGGTCACGCCGCGCGCGCATCACCAGCGCGGCTCGCAGGCGAGCTTCGAGCATCCGCACGGCTACGAAGTGATGCAGGCGCTGATCGCGCGCGGCGTGATCGGCGACTACCGCGAGCCGTACGTGCTGCGCTTCGGCTTCACGCCGCTCTATACGCGCTTCGCCGACGTGTGGGATGCGGTCGAGACGCTGCGCGACATCCTCGCCACCGACGCGTGGAAGGCGCCCGAGTTCGCCGAACGCGGCGCGGTGACCTGACCGGTTTTGCGCGGCGCGCCGCAGTTGCATGCGGTGCGCGCGCCGCGCGTTCGTCATTCAAATCTGGAGAAAGTCGTGAATTCTGGTCATATGCAGCCCCCCGGCGGCGACGCGCCGGCAGGCTGTCCGTTCTCGGGCGCACGCGCCGCCCAGCCGGCGCAAGCCGCGCACGAAGCGCCGCACGTGCCGGGCGACGCCGCTGAAGGCGGCTGGCACGACGCGCAGCTCGATTTCTCGAAGTCGATGAGCTACGGCGACTACCTGTCGCTGAATGCAATCCTCGACGCGCAGCATCCGCTGTCGCCCGATCACAACGAGATGCTGTTCATCATCCAGCATCAGACGAGCGAGCTGTGGATGAAGCTCGCACTGTTCGAACTGCGCGGCGCGCTCGATGCGGTGCGCACCGACGCGCTGCCGCCCGCGTTCAAGATGCTCGCGCGCGTGTCGCGCATCCTCGAGCAACTGGTGCAGGCGTGGAACGTGCTGTCGACGATGACGCCGTCCGAGTATTCGGCGATGCGGCCGTATCTCGGCCAGTCGTCGGGCTTCCAGTCGTACCAGTATCGCCAGCTCGAATTCCTGCTCGGCAACAAGAACGCGCAGATGCTGCAGCCGCATGCGCACCGGCCCGACATCCTCGAGCAGGTGCGCGCGACGCTCGAGGCGCCGTCGTTCTACGACGAGGTCGTGCGCCTGCTCGCGCGGCGCGGGTTTCCGATCGCGCCGGAGCGGCTCGAGCGCGACTGGACCCAGCCGATGCAGCACGACGAAACGGTCGAAGCCGCGTGGCTCGAGGTCTATCGTCATCCGCAGCAGCACTGGGAGCTGTACGAGATGGCCGAGGAACTGGTCGATCTCGAGGATGCGTTCCGCCAGTGGCGCTTCCGTCACGTGACGACCGTCGAACGCATCATCGGCTTCAAGCAGGGCACCGGCGGCACGAGCGGCGCGCCGTACCTGCGCAAGATGCTCGACGTCGTGCTGTTCCCCGAGCTCTGGCACGTGCGCACCACGCTGTAACGCCCGTCACGCGCCCGCCGTCACGACGACGTGCGGGCGAGTTCCTCCCCTTCGCGCGGCACTGCCCGTTCGCGAGTCAGCCGCGGAATGTGCCGCCGCATCGCGAGCAGCGCGACGCACACCACGCCCATCGCCACGGCCAGCATCGTCAGGTACGCGCCCGCGCCGCCCGCCGTGATCACGATCGCGCCCGCGAACGCACTGAGGATCGCGCCGAGCCGGCCGAACGCGAGCGCGCCCGCGGTGCCGGTCGCGCGCACGGCCGTCGGGTAGATGTACGCGCACAGCGCATACATCGTCGACTGCACCGCATTGACGAACAGCCCGTGCAGGCCGAGCCCGACGATCAGCCAGCCCGTGTGGCGGCTCGCATCAACGCCCATCAGCCATACCGCGCTCGCCGCGCCGCCGATGCTGCACAGCGCGAGCGGCCAGCGCGACCCCGCATGCGCGATCGCCCATGCGCACAGCAGCGCGCCGATCACGCCGCCGAGGTTGTACGCGGTGAGTCCCGAGCCCGCGACCGACACGCTCAATCCGCTCGCCGCGAGCATCGTCGGCAGCCAGCTGAACGCCGCGTACACGGCGAGCAGGCACATGAAGAACGCGCACCACAGCGCGATCGTGTCGCGTGCCTGCCCGCTCGCGAACAGCGCGCCGAAGCCGCCGCGGCCGCCCAGCGCGCGTGCGTCCTTCGTATCGGTGAACACGGTGCCCGGCGCGACCGGCCGCTGCATCCGCGCGAGCAACGCACCGAGTTCGGGCCAGCGTGCGGGGCGCCGCGCGAGATAGCGCGGCGATTCGGGCAACGCGCGCACGAGCACGAAGCCGAGCACGAGCGGCAACGCGCCGCCCGCAAAGAACAGCCCGCGCCAGCCGTAGCGCGGCAGTACCTCGTGCGCGAACAGGCCGGCGAGCATCCCGCCGAGCGGCACGCAGACGATCGTCGCGGTCACCATCATCGTGCGGCGCCGCGCGGGCGTGTATTCGGCGGTCATCGTGGTGGCCGTCGGCAGTGCGCCGCCGATCCCGAGCCCCGCACAAAAGCGCAGCATCGCGATCGTCGCGACGTCGGGCGCGAACCCGATCGCGCAGGTCGCGACGCCGAACAGGAACACGCTGCCGATCACGGCCTGGCGGCGGCCGAAGCGGTCCGCGACGATCCCCGCGCACGCGCTGCCGATGCCCATCCCGACCAGCCCCGCCGCGACGGCCGGCGCGAATGCGCCGCGCGTGATGCCCCACTCGCGGATCAGCACCGGAATCGCGAAACCGATCAACTGGCCGTCGAAGCCGTCGAGCACGATCGCGAGCGCGGCGAGCAGCACCACGCCGCGCTGCATCGGCGTAAACGGCCCGTCGTCGAGCGTCGTGCCGATGTCGACCGACGGCGGCAGCCGTCCATCCGATGCGTCGCGCGTGCTCATGCGACCTCCCGGGCGCCGCGCGTCGGCGGCAAGGTGCGCGAACGGCGCGCGGCAAGACAACGGCATTCGATGGCTTTCATGGCGTCTCCATTTGCCCGGGCTGGCGCACACGCGTGCCCGGATCTCGTGCTGCGCAGTCGGCCGGCGCCCATGCATCGGCGCCGGCGTCCTGTCCTGCCCTTCACGATCCGGTGCCATCGCCCCGCGGGCGCGGCATCCGTATCGTCACGCGGCGCCAGCCGGCCGCCGGCCTGTTGCTCAGTTCGTCCGTGCGTCGATCAACCGGACGAGCGCGAGCAGCGTCTCGGCATGCGGCACCGCGACGCCCGCTTCGCGCGCGGCCGCGACGACCTTGCCGTTGATCGCGTCGATTTCGGTGCGGCGGCCCGCGAGCACGTCCTGCAGCATCGACGGGCGATGGCCGCGGTGTTCGCGGATTGCATGCTCGACGTTGCGCGCGATGCGTTCGCCGTCGACCGCAATACCCTTCGCGCGCGCGACGGCGGCGGTCTCGGCCGCGATCGCCAGCGCGAGCCGCGGACCGTCGTGATGATGGCCGAGCTGGTCGACGGTGCAGCCCGTCGCCGCGCACAGCGTGTTGAGCGCCGCATTGAACGCGACCTTCTCCCAGATCGCGGCCCACACGTCGGCATCGAGCGTGCACGCGAGCCCCGCGCGCGACAGCGCGTCGGCCACGGCCGTCGCGAACGGGCGCGCCGCGCCGTCGGCCGTCATCATGCGGATCGCGCCGGCGCCGTGCGAGCGCACGTGCGCGGGCCCGGCCGCGTCGGCCGGCCACGTCGTCACGCCGACCAGGATGCGCTCGAGCGGCACGAACGCATTCAGCGTCTCGACGTTGCCGAGCCCGTTCTGCAGCGTCAGCACGAACGTGTCCGACGTCAGCAGCGCGCGCACGCCGCCGAGCGCCGCCCGCGTGTGCAGCGATTTCGTGAAAACGATCAGCAGGTCGAAAGGTATGTCGGGCGCGGTGGCCGCGTGCGCATTCGCGGTTTCCGGCCGCACGGCCTGCAGCGTGCGAATGCGCCGTTCGCCGCGGTCGTCGTCGATGCGCAGCCCGTCGCGACGGATCGCATCGAGATGCGCATCGTTCACGTCGATCAGCGTGACGGCTTCGCCACTTTCGGCGAGCCGCCCGCCGAACAGCGAGCCCATCGCGCCCGCGCCCAGAATCGCAATCCTCATCGTCGGCGGCCTCGTCAGAACGGATAGTGGCGCGGCGCCGTCTGCACGGTGATCCAGCGCAGGTCGGTGAACGCGGCGATGCCGGCCTGGCCGCCGAAATGGCCGAAGCCGCTGTCCTTCACGCCGCCGAACGGCATCTGCGCCTCGTCGTGCACGGTCGGGCCGTTCACGTGACAGATGCCCGATTCGATACGCGCCGCGACACGCAGCGCCCGCGCGACGTCGCGGCTGAACACGGCCGACGCCAGCCCGAACGCGTTGTCGTTCGCGCAGCGGATCGCGGCCTCCGCGCCGTCGACGCGCACAATGCCCTTCACCGGGCCGAACGATTCTTCCGCGTAGATGCGCATCGCCGGCGTCACGTGGTCGAGCAGCGTCGCGGGGAACAGCGTGCTGTCGGCCTTGCCGCCGCACCGCAGCGTCGCGCCGTGTGCGAGCGCATCGTCGATCAGTGCGTTGCAGCGCTCGACGGCCTTCGTGTCGATCAGCGAACCGAGCACGACGGGCCCCTGGCGCGGGTCGCCGAGCGGCAGCGATGCGGCCTTGGCGGCGAGCTTCGCGACGAACGCGTCGGCGATCGACGCATCGACGACGATGCGCTCGGTCGACATGCAGATCTGCCCGGAATTCGCGAAGGCGCCGAAGGCGGCCGCGGCGACCGCCGCGTCGAGATCGGCATCGTCGAGCACGATGAACGGCGCCTTGCCGCCGAGTTCCAGCACCGCCGGCTTCAGGTGACGCGCGCACGCTTCGGCGACGATCCGCCCGACCCGCGTCGAGCCGGTGAAATTCACGCGGCGCACGGCCGGATGTGCGATCAGTGCGTCGACGACGGCGCCCGCATCGTCTGGCGCGTTCGTCACGAAGTTGACGACGCCCGGCGGCAGCCCGGCCTCCTGCAGCGCCTCGACGACCAGCCCGTGCGTGACGGGGCACAGCTCCGAGCCTTTCAGCACGATCGTGTTGCCGCAGGCGAGCGGCAGCGCGAGCGCGCGCGTCGCGAGAATCACCGGCGCATTCCACGGCGCGATGCCGAGCACGACGCCGGCCGGCTGCCGCACGCCCATCGCGAGCGAGCCCGGCACGTCGGACGGAATCAGCTCGCCGCCGACCTGCGTGGTCAGCGACGCGGCCTCGATGAGCCCGCTCGCCGCGAGCTGCACGTTGAAGCCGGCCCACAGCGCGGACGCGCCCGTCTCGGCCGCCATCGCGGCGGCGAACTGCTCGTGTTTCGCTTCGAGCGCGGCGGCCGCCTTCAGCAGCAATGCGCGCCGCGCGCCGGGGCCGAGCGCGGCCCAGCCCGGAAACGCGCGGGCAGCCGCGTCGGCCGCCGCGCGCGCATCGTCGACGGTGCCCGCGGGCGCGGCCGACGCGATTTCGCCGTCGAGCGGGTTGCGGCGCACGAAGGTCGCGCCGCTGGACGAGTGGCGGCGTTCGCCGCCGATCAGCATTGCTACGGTTTGCATGGAATCTCCGGAAAGACGCGCGCCGCGCGTCAGGCAATCTCGACTTCGACGACGACCGGCGTCGCCGCACGCAGCGCGTCGGTCAGCACGTCGCGCAACTTCGCCGCTTCGGCGACGCGCACGCCGCGGCAGCCCATCCCTTGCGCGAGCGCGACGAAATCCAGGTCGGGCAGATCGGTGCCCTGCACCGGGTCGCCGGGGCCGAAGCCGAACACGGGCGCGAAATCCTGCAGCGCCGCGTAACGCCGGTTGTTCAGGATCACGAACGTGATCGGCAGTTTCAGCTGCGCGGCGCTCCACAGCGCCTGGATCGAATACAGGCTCGAGCCGTCGCCGATCAGCCCGATCACGCGCCGGCCCGGCTGCGCGAGCGCGACGCCGACGGCGGCCGGCATCCCGTAGCCGAGCCCGCCGCTATCCATCGTGTAGAACGTACCGCTGCGCGTGAACGGCAGATGCTCCTGCATCACCGGCCGCGCGCTCGGCGCCTCCTCGACGACGATGTCGTGTGCGTCGCGCACGTCGGCGAGCGTCTGCAGCGCGAACGCGACCGACATGCGCTCGCCGGCAGCCGGTGCGTCGACACGGACCCGCGGCGCGCGCGGCGCGGGCATCGGCCGCTCGGGCGGCGCCGGTCGCGCAAGAAGATCGCGCGCGGCGAGCCGCAAATTGCCGACGACCGCATCGCCCGACGGCGTCCACGCGGCGACGCCCGGATCGTCGACGAGCTGCACGAGCGTGGCGCCCGGCGGCACGTGCGGGCCGAAGCCTTCGATGTGATAGGTGAACGCGGGCGCGCCGAACGCGAACACGAGATCGTGCCCGTCGAGCCGCGCGACGATCTTCTCGCGGATCGCGGGCAGGAAGCCGGCGAACAGCGGATGGTCCTCGGGAAAGCTGCAGCGCCCCGACATCGGCGCGACGTACACGCGCGCACGGTGCCGCTCGGCGAGGCGCACGACGTCGTCCCACGCCCCCGCGCGATCGACGGCCCCGCCGACCACGAACGCGGGGCGCCGCGCCGCGTCGAGCGCATCGCCGAGCCGCGCGAGCGCGTCGGGATCGGGACGCACGATACTGCTGACGTCGCGCCGCGGCAGCAACTCGGCCGGCTGGTCCCAGTCGTCGACCGGGATCGACACGAACACGGGGCCGCGCGGCTCCTGCATCGCGATCCGGTACGCCCGCGCGATCGCGGCCGGCACGTCCTGCGCGCGAGCGGGCTCGATGCTCCATTTCACGTAAGGCTTCGGTAGCTCGGCGGCCTGCGTCGCGCCGAGGAACGGATCGAACGGCAGAATCGCGCGCGCCTGCTGGCCCGCGGTGACGATCAGCGGCGTGCGGTTCTTGAACGCGGTAAACAGATTGCCCATCGCGTTGCCGACGCCCGCCGCCGAATGCAGGTTGACGACCGCCGCGTGGCCGGTGGCCTGCGCATGGCCGTCGGCCATCCCGACCACGACGGCTTCGTGCAGGCCGAGCACGTAGCGGAAATCGTCGGGGAAATCGCGGAACATCGGCAGCTCGGTCGAGCCGGGATTGCCGAACACGCGGTCGATGCCGAACTGGCGGAGCAGATCGATGACCGCATCGCGAACGGTGATCGATGCGGCGGAGGAAGGCGGATGGCCGGGCATGCTCGGTGTCTCCTCGATGGCTTGGCGGTTTCCACAGTATCGAAGCGCAAGCCATTCACCGATACTGTATTTTCTGCAAAAAGCCATTACGCTCCAGCATGACTTTCGATCTCCGACAACTGCGCGCGTTCACGACGATCGTCGCGTGCGGCAGCCTCGGCCGCGCGGCCGACGCATTGCATGTCACGCAGCCGGCGCTGAGCCGGATCCTGAAGCGGCTCGAGGAGCAGGTCGGCGCGCCGCTGTTCGAGCGCCATTCGAAGGGCGTGCAACTCACCGCGTTCGGCGAAGCGTTGCTGCCGCACGCGACGCTGCTGCAGCACGAGGCCGAGCATGCGCGCGAGGAGCTCGACGCGATGCGCGGGTTCGCGAAGGGCACGATCAAGGTCGGTACGGTGGGCAGCATCGCGAGCCTCGTGCTGCCGATCGCGGTCGGCCGCGTGCTCGACCGCTGGCCGAACCTGCGCGTCGAAATCATCGAAGGCGTGTGGGACCGGCTCGCGGAAGGGCTGAACAAGCACGAGATCGACTTGGCGCTGTCCGCGCACGGGCCCGATACCGACGAGATCGTCGCGATTCCCGAATGCCGCTGGGAAGATCGCAGCCATATCGTTGCGGCGCCGCACCATCCGCTGCGCGCGCTCGGCCGCGCGCCGACGCTCGCCGATACGCTGCACGCGCGCTGGGCGATTCCGCCGCGCGGCACCGCGCCGTTCGACCACATGCGCGCGACCTTCGACGCGCACGGGCTCCCGTTGCCCGACATCGCGGTCGAGACGCGCTCGGTCACGACGCTGAAAAGCCTGGTCGCGCATGCCGGGTTCCTTTGCTGGATGGCCGAGCCGATGTATGGCGCCGAGCGGCGCGCCGGCACGATCGACACGCTGCCCGTGCGCGAAGTGGTCGCGGTACGCACGCTCACCGCGTTCCGGCGCCGCCACGGGATCCTGCCGGGGCCGGCCGGCAAGCTGCTCGACGAACTCGTCGCACTCACGCGCGAAGGGCGCTGACGCTTTTTTCCGCCCGCTCCGGCGCGCCTGCCCTGGCCGCACACCGCCGCAGCGCACCATCGAAATGCCGTGTCCCCGCCTTGACTTTCGTTCGTCCGAATACGATCATTCGCTCACACAAAGAGCAAATGATCGTATTCGACACGATAGACAGGCAGGAACAGGAGACACCGGATGAGCGAATCGCCCTCCGCCCACGCGCCCGTGCTGCTGCACATCGGCGCGGGCTCGTTTCACCGCGCGCACCAGGCGTGGTATCTGCATCGCGTGAACGCGGCCGTGCCGGCCGACGAACGCTGGTCGCTGACCGTCGGCAACATCCGCGACGACATGCGTGAGACGATGGACGCGCTCGCCGCGCAACGCGGCGCGTACACGCTCGAAACCGTCACGCCGCAAGGCGAGCGCGCGTACGAGACGATCCGTGCGATCACGCGCGTGCTGCCGTGGTCGATCGATCTCGCCGCACTGATCGACGCCGGCGCCGATCCGGCCTGCCGGATCGTGTCGTTCACCGTCACCGAAGGCGGCTACTACCTCGACGAACACAACCGGCTCGACGTCGCGAACGCCGATCTCGCCGCCGACCTGCAGGGCGCGCGCACGACGCTGTACGGTGCGCTCGCGGCGCTGCTCGCCGAACGCGTGAAGCGCGGCGCCGGCCCGCTCACGCTGCAAAGCTGCGACAACCTGCGCAACAACGGCGCACGCTTTCGCGCGGGGATGCGCGAATTCCTCGAACGGCGCGGCGAAACGGATCTCATCGCGTGGTTCGATGCGAACGTCGAGACGCCCAGCGCGATGGTCGACCGCATCACGCCGCGCCCGACCGCCGACGTGCGCGAACGCGTGCGCGCGGCCACCGGCGTCGACGACGCGTGCCCGGTGATGGGCGAATCGTTCATCCAGTGGGTGATCGAGGACCGCTTCGCGGCCGGCCGGCCGCGCTGGGAGCTGGCCGGCGCGGAACTCGTCGACGACGTGCATCCGTATGAGGAAGCGAAGATCCGCATCCTCAACGCGACCCACAGCTGCATTGCATGGGCCGGCACGCTCGCGGGCTACACCTACATTCACGAAGGCACGCACGACGCGGCGATCCGCCGCTTCGCGCACGACTACGTGACGCAGGACGTAATCCCGTGCCTGACGCCGAGCCCGCTCGATCTCGCGCGCTACCGCGACGTCGTGCTGGAGCGCTTCGGCAACCCGTACGTGCTCGACACGAACCAGCGCGTCGCGGCCGACGGCTTCTCGAAGATTCCCGGCTTCATCGCGCCGACGCTCGCCGAATCGTTCGCGCGCGGCGCCGCGCCGGTCGCCACCGCCGTGCTGCCCGCGCTGTTCCTGCGCTTTCTCGAACGCTGGGCGCGCGGCACGCTGCCGTATGCGTACCAGGACGGCGTGATGGACGAAAGCAGCGCACGCGCGCTCGTCGGGGCCGACGATCCGGTCGTCGCGCTGTGCGCGAGCCGCGCGCTGTGGGGCTCGCTGGCCGGCAACGCGGCGCTGTTCGAAGCGTTGCGCGCCGGGCTCGCGCGCGTCGACGCATGGCTCGCGGCGCGCTGACGACGCGCGCGCCGGCGCCCGGCCGCGCAGCCGGGCGAACCTGCTTGGCACATGCCGTGCGGCACGGCTAAAGTAGCGGCTCCTCTCTGACGGAACGGATCGCTCATGTATCTCGGCATCGACCTCGGCACCTCGGAAGTGAAAGTGCTGCTGCTCGCCCCGGACGGCGCGGTCGTCGGCACCGCCGGCTCGCCGTTCAGCGTGTCGCGGCCGCATCCGCGCTGGGCCGAACAGCATCCGGACGACTGGTGGCAAGGCACGCTCGCCGCGCTCGCGGCGCTGCGCGAGCAGCATCCCCAGGCATTCGCACAGGTGCGCGGCATCGGCCTGTCGGGCCAGATGCACGGCGCGGTGCTGCTCGGCCGCGACGATCGCGTGCTGCGCCCCGCGATCCTGTGGAACGACATGCGCAGCGCCGACGAATGCGCGCTGCTCACCGAACGCGCGCCCGATCTCCATGCGCTGGCCGGCAACCTCGCGATGCCCGGCTTCACCGCGCCGAAACTGCTGTGGGTCGCGAAGCATGAACCCGACGTGTTCGCGGCGACCGCGTGCGTGCTGATGCCGAAGGACTACCTGCGATTCCGGCTGACCGGCGCGAAAGTGTCCGATCCGTCGGACGCGGCCGGCACGCTGTGGCTCGACGTTGCACGCCGCGACTGGTCCGATGCACTGCTCGCCGCGTGCGGGATGACGCGCGAGCAGATGCCGCGCATCGTCGAGGGCAACGCGCCGTCCGGCACGCTGCGTGCGGATATCGCACGCGCGCTCGGGCTGTCGGAGGCCGTCGTGGTCGCGGGCGGCGGCGGCGACAACGCGACGAGCGCGCTCGGCATCGGCGCGATCCACGCGGGCGACGGCTTCGTGTCGCTCGGCACGTCCGGCGTGCTGAGCGTGGTCGGCGACCGCTTCATGCCGAATCCCGCATCGGCCGTGCATGCGTTCTGCCATGCGATTCCCGACCGCTGGCAACTGATGAGCGTCGTGCTGTCGGCCGCGAGCTGCCTGCGCTGGGTCTGCAAGCTGACCGGCACCGACGAGCCCGCGCTGCTCGCCGAAGTCGAGGCGCTCGATCCCGACGCGCTCGCGGCGGCGCCGCTGTTCCTGCCCTACCTGTCGGGCGAGCGCACGCCGCACAACGATCCGTACGCGCAGGGCGTGTTCTTCGGCATGACGCACGCGACCGAGCGCGCGCACCTCGGCTACGCGGTGCTCGAAGGCGTGACGCTCGGGCTCGCCGACGGCCTCGACGCGCTGCATGCGGCCGGCGTCGAAACCGACCAGTTGTCGCTGATCGGCGGCGGCGCGCGCAGCGCGTTCTGGGCGCAACTGATCGCGGATGCGCTGAACGTGCGCACGCGCCAGATCGGCGGCGGCGAAACGGGCGCGGCGCTCGGCGCGGCACGGCTCGGCTGGCTGGCCGTCGGCGGCGATCCGCAGACGGTGCTGACCAAGCCGCCGGTGCGCGCCGAATACGCGCCGGACGCCGCCCGCCATGCGCGGCTGCGCGAACGCCTCGACGCGTTCCGCACGCTGTACCGTCACGTGCGGCCGCTGTACGAGCCGTCGCGCGCACGGCTCGCGTAGGCGAGCACGGTCACGCGGCCGGCCGCCGGCCGTGCGAGCGACATGCGGTACAGTGGATGCCGTCATGCGGCCCGCCGGCCGGCCCGCGGGGCGGCCCCCAGATCCGAACCGAATCGCTATCGTGTCCAAGTCCTCAGAAAAACTCGATCTCGCCACGCGCGCCGCGTGGCTTTACTACGTCGCGGGCGACACGCAGAACGAAATCGCCGAAAAGCTGCAGGTGTCGCGCCCCGTCGCGCAGCGCCTCGTCGCGTTCGCGGTCGAGAAGAACCTGATCCGCGTGCGCGTCGACCATCAGCTCGCCGACTGTCTCGATCTCGGCGCGCAGCTGTCGAAACGCTACGGCCTCGCGATGTGCGAAGTCGTGCCCGTCGACGCCGACGCGCCCGACGCGATCGACCGCAAGCTCGCGGTCGCCGGCGCGCAGGTGATGGAGCGCTACCTGAACGAAACGCGGCCGATGGTGATCGCGGTCAGCAGCGGCCGGACGCTGAAGGCCGCGGTCGCGCAGATCGCGCAGATCGACCGCCCGCAGCACCGGCTCGTGTCGATGGTCGGCGCGATCGCGGCCGACGGCTCGTCGAACCGCTACGACGTCGCGCAGTACATCTCCGAGAAAACCGGCAGCAAGCATTTCCTGCTGCCCGCGCCGCTGTTCGCCGACAGCGACGCCGAGCGCGCGCAGTGGTGCAATCACCGGCTGTACCGGATCGTCGAGGCGCTGTCCGGCGAGGCCGACGTCGCGTTCGTCGGGATCGGCAACATCGGCCCGCACTGCCCGCTCTACGAAGACGGCTTCATCACCGAACAGGAACGCGACGAGATGACCGCGCTCGGCGCGGTGGCCGAACTGCTCGGCGTGCCGATCGACGCGCAGGGCAAGCTGATCGACGTGTCGACCAGCGCACGCGTGACGAGCGTGTCGCTCGCCACGCCGCCGAAGCTGCCAACGATCGCGTTCGCCGGCGGCCCGAAGAAACACGACGCGGTGATTGCCGCGCTGCGCGGCGGCTGGCTGTCTGGGCTCGTCACCGACGAAGCCTGCGCGCGCGCCGCGCTCGCCGCGAAGGCGGCCTGACGCCGCCGTCGCACGCGCCGGTTCAGGCCGCGCGCGGTGCCGGAAACGCATGCCGGCGCGCGCGCCACGCGCCGACCCACGCCAGCGCCAGCAGCGCGACGAGCACCCACGGAATCGCGCCGGCGCCCGTCGCGCCGAGCAGCATCCCGCCCGCGATGCCGCCGCCGGCAATCGCCAGGTTCCACACCGTCACGAGCATCGACTGCGCGACATCGGCCGACTCCCCCGCCGCGTTCGCGGTGGCCGTCTGGAACAATGTCGGCGCGCCGCCGAACGCGAGCCCCCACAGCACGACGCCCGCATAGACGATCGTCATCCCGGAACCGGCGCCGAGCATCGCCGCCGCCAGCGCGAACAGCGCGATGCTCGCGAGCGTCAGGCGTCGCTGCGCGGCGCCGATCCATGCGCCCGTCAGCGCGATGCCGACGAGCGACGCGATGCCGAACACGAACAGCACCACATCGACCTGCGCGCCCATCCGCACGCCCGCAAGGAACGGCGCGACGTACGTGTACAGCATGTTGTGCGCGAGCACGTACGCGAACATCACCGTCAGCACCGGCCGCACGCCGGGCAGCGTCATCACGCCGAGCACCGGCTCGCGCGCGCCGGCCGGCTGCCCCGGATAGTCGGGCACGCGCACGCGGATCCAGCCGATCAGCGCGAGCGCCGCGAGCGTGATGCCGGCGAACGCAACGCGCCAGCCGAACATCGCGCCGAGCGCGGTGCCGGCCGGAATCCCGATCGACATCGCAACCGGCGCGCCGAGCATCGCGACCGCGATCGCGCGGCCGCGCAGCGACGCGTCGACCATCCGGCTCGCATAGCCGGCCAGCAGCGCCCACAGCAACCCGGCCGCCATCCCGGCGACGAACCGTGCTGCCAGCGTGAGCGCGTAGTACGGCGACGCGGCCGTCACCGCATTCGACACGACGAACCCGGCCAGCGCCGCGAGCAGCAGCGGGCGCCGGCGCATCGCACGCGTCGCCGCGACGAGCGGAATCGCCGCGACGATCGAGCCGAGCGCATAGACGGTCACCAGTTGGCCGATCAGCGCCTCGGTCACGTGCAGGTCGGCGCTCATCAGTGGCAGCAGGCCGGCCGGCAGTGCTTCGGTGAGAATCGTGATGAAGCCGGCAGTGGCAAGCGCAAGCAGGTTCGCGACCGGCAGGCGCGCGCGCACCGGTGCAGACGAACCCGATGCAGGATCGGCGGCCCGGTCGGCGGCGGCCGCGGAAGCGGACGGGGAAGCGGATACGCACTCGCTCATGCCGCGCTCCGGTCGTCGACGCCATACACCGCATCGCGCACGTCGGTGACGATGCGCCCGTGCATCCCTTCGTACAACGTATTGGTCAGCGCGACGACGGTCAGCCCGGCCGCGCGGTCGACGAACCACGCATGCCCGTACGCGCCGCCCCAGCGCCAGGTGCCGACCGACTCCGGCGACTGCGCGGCCGCCGGATCGCGCAGCACCGAAAAGCCGAGCCCGAAACCGAATCCCGGCGCATCCCGCAATTCGTGCGCGCCCGGCTGCACCCGCGCCATCTCGTCGATCCAGCGCGGTGCGAGCCAGCCGTCGAGGCCCGTGCGCAGCGTATCGAGCAGCGTCAGGCAATCGTGCGCGGTGCCGACCATGCCCGCGCCGCCCGACGGCCACGCGGTCGCATCGAACGCGCGCGCCGGCTCGAAGCGGATGCCGACCGTGCCGTCGAACACCGGCACGAGATCGTCGTCGGCCATCCGGCGCGGCGCGCCCGGCGTGCTCACGTAAGGCGTCGCGACGCGTGCGGCGTCGGGTGCGACGAATCCGGTATCTGGCATCCCGAGCGGCGTCGTGACGAGCGCGGCCACGGCCTGCGGGAGCGGGCGACCGTCGATCGCCTCGATCAGCGCGCCGACCACGTCGGTCGCGAGCGAATAGCCCCACGCTGTGCCGGGCGCGAACTGCAGCGGCACGCCGGCGATGCGCCGCACGTTCTCGGCGAGCGACAGGCTCGCGCGATCCATCCCGTCGGATACGCCCGCGCGCGCATACGGGCCGTCGCCGTCCGCTTCGAAGAAGCGATAGCCGAGGCCGGCCGTATGCGACAACAGATGCCGCAGCGTGATGATCGCCGGCGTGCCGTCCGCGAGCGTCGGCGTGAACGCGGGGAGCCAGCGCGCGACCGGCTCGTCGAGCCCGATGCGGCCTGCCGCGACCAGCCGCATCGCGGCGGCGGTCACGATCGGCTTGGACACCGACGCGAGCCGGAACAGCGTGTCCTCGCGCATCGGCGTGCCGGCTTCGCGATCGGCCAGCCCGGCCGCGCGTGCATAACGCACTTCGCCGTCGCGCGCGACCAGCACGACCGCGCCGACCACGCGCGAATCGGCCAGCGCGCGATCGAGCACGGCGTCGAGCCGCGCGCGCAGCGCGGCGTCCGGTTCTCTGCGGGGGGCGGTGACAGGCAGGGATGACATGGCGTGACCTCGAACAATGAAGGAACGCCCATCGTAGGGAGCCGGCGCGGGAAGAAAAACCGGGGTAGAGTTCCGGACACTCCGGACATCGATGTCCGCAATCGGGAACCTGCATGGAAAATCTTGGCGGCTTCGTCGTATTCGTCCAGGTCGCGGAAACGCGCAGTTTCGTCGCGGCCGGCCGCGCGCTCGGGCTGTCGGCGTCGGCGATCGGCAAGCGCATCGCGCGGCTCGAAGCGCGGCTGAACGTGCGACTGTTTCACCGCAGCACGCGCAGCATCACGCTCACCGCGGAAGGCGCGCGCTTCCTGGAACGATGCCGGCGCGTGATCGCCGAGATCGACGCGGCCGAGCAGGAACTCACGCACAGCGCCAACGCGCCGCGCGGGCGGCTGCGCGTGAGCCTGCCGACGATCGGCACGCTGCTGCTGCCGGTGCTCGCCGACTTCATGGCCGCGTATCCGGAAATCGAACTCGACATCGACTTCAGCGACCGGATCGTCGACGTGGTCGACGAAGGCTTCGACGCGGTGCTGCGCACCGGCCGGCCGACGGATTCGCGGCTGTCGTCGCGCCTCCTCGGCCACTTCGGCCAGCACCTCGTCGCATCGCCCGACTATCTCGAACGGCACGGCACGCCGCGCACGCCAGCCGATCTCGTGCAGCACCGCTGCCTGCACTACCGCTTCCCGAGCAGCGGCAAGCTCGAGATCTGGCCGCTGCGCGCATCGCGCTCGGGCACGCCGCCGGCGATACCCGTCTCGATGGTCAGCAACAGCGCGGAGACGCGCCTGTGCTTCGCGCTGCGCGGGCTCGGCATCGCGTGCCTGCCCGAATTCTTCGTGCGCGACGCGCTCGACGACGGCGCGCTGCGCGCGGTGCTCGGCGAGCACGTCGTGAGCCGCACGCCGTTCTACGTGCTGTGGCCGTCAGGCCGTCATCCGACGCCGAAGCTGCGCGCGTTCGTCGACTACATGGCCGAGCACTTGCGCCTGTAACCGGCGCCCGCCGTCACGCGGCCTTCGCGTGCACACTGAGCCGCCGGAACGCCTGCCCGTGCTCGTCGAACAGGTGGCAGTGCTCGGCTTGCGCATGCACGTGCAGCGCGTCGCCGGTGCGGTACGTGTCGAGCGGCGGAATCCGCGCGATCAGCCCGTCCGGCGCGACGGCCGACTCTGCATACAGATACGCGGCGTCGCCGAGCGATTCGACGGCCATCGTCCGCGCGGCGACGCCCGCCGCCGCTGCGTCGACCAGCAGGTGCTCGGGCCGCACGCCGACGGTCACCGCGGCGCCGCGCTGCAGCCCCGCCGCGTCGACCGCGACACGCTGCGTCTCGCCACTGTCGAAGCGCACGAGCACGCCGCCCGCGTCGGCCGATTCGACCGTGCCCTTCAGGAAGTTCATCTTCGGCGAGCCGATGAAGCCCGCGACGAACTGGTTCGCCGGCGCGTGATACAGCGTGTTCGGCGTGCCGACCTGCTGCACCGAGCCGCCCGACAGCACGACGATCTTGTCCGCGAGCGTCATCGCCTCGACCTGATCGTGCGTCACGTAGATCATCGTCGTCTTCAGCTCGTCGTGCAGCCGCGCGAATTCCAGCCGCATCTTCACGCGCAGCGCAGCGTCGAGGTTCGACAGCGGCTCGTCGAACAGGAATACCTTCGGCTTGCGCGTGATCGCACGGCCGATCGCGACGCGCTGCCGCTGGCCGCCCGACAGCTGCTTCGGCTTGCGGTCGAGCAGGTGATCGATGTGCAGGATCTTCGCGGCCTGCTTCACCGCCTGGTCGATCTCGGGCTTCTTCGCGCCCGCGAGCTTGAGGCCGAACGCCATGTTGTCGTACAGCGTCATGTGCGGATACAGCGCATACGACTGGAACACCATCGCGATGCCGCGCTTCGCGCTCGGCACGTCGTTGACCTTCGCGCCGTCGATCAGCAGGTCGCCGTTCGAAATGTCCTCGAGGCCGGCGATCATCCGCATCAGCGTGGATTTGCCGCAGCCGCTCGGGCCGACGAACACGACGAATTCGCCGTCGGCGATGTCGAGGTTCACGTTGCGCAGCACTTCGGTGTCGTCGTAGCGCTTCGCGATGTTGCGCAGGAGCACGCTTGCCATGATCTGTCTCCGTTCGTTCGTGATGCGCCGCGTGACACGCGGCGCGCAATCGTTGCTAGTTCGGCAGCACCGCGCCCGTCGCCTGCCAGCGCGCGACGTAGCCGGGCAGCTCGTGCATGTCGTCGAATACGTGACGCGCGCCGATGCTGCGCAACGCGTCGATCTGCGCGGCCGACGCGTGCCCGCCGCCG
This sequence comes from Burkholderia sp. BCC0419, assembly GCF_902830285.1. Classification (NCBI taxonomy): domain Bacteria; kingdom Pseudomonadati; phylum Pseudomonadota; class Betaproteobacteria; order Burkholderiales; family Burkholderiaceae; genus Burkholderia; species Burkholderia sp. BCC0419. The sequence goes on along the minus strand of NZ_CADESR010000016.1, from coordinate 22,542 downwards.
ACGAAGCCGAGCACGGTCATGCCGGCCGCGGCCGCCGCGGTGATGCCGGTCACGCTGTCCTCGACGACCAGGCATTGCGCGGGCACCGCGCCGAGCGTGCGCGCGGCCGCCAGATACACGTCCGGCGCCGGCTTCGGCCGCGCGACCGAATCCGCGCAGAACAGCCTGTCGCCGAAGAAGCGCGCGAGGCCGGTACGCGCGAGCGCCGCTTCGACGTACGCGCGGTAGCTGTTGCTTGCGCAGGCCGTCGTCAGTGGAATCGCGGCCAGCGCCGCATCGATGCCATCGACCATCGGCGCATTGACGGCCGCCGCCTCGACCGCGCGGCGGATCGCGTCGACGTCGTCGGCCGACAGCGTGCGCCCCACCGCTTCGCTCGCGCCGGCCAGCACGCGCTCGATGCGCAGCCCGAGCAGCGGCATCACGGCCGGCCGCGCATCGACGCCCGGCCAGCGCGCATCGAGTTCGCGCACGATCACGTCGGCGGCCACGGCCTCGCTGTCGATCAGCACGCCGTCGCAATCGCAGATCAGCACGTTCATGCCGTGACCGTTCGTGCGTTCGCCGGCCGCACCTTCGCCGGCCGCGCTCATTTGACCGCCCCGAACGTGAGCCCGCGCACGAGCTGCTTCTGCGACAGCCAGCCGACGATCAGGATCGGCGCGACCGCGAGCAGCGACGCGGCGGACAGCTTCGCCCAGAACAGCCCTTCGGGGCTCGAGTACGACGCGATGAACACGGTCAACGGCGCAGCGTTCGAGCTCGACAGGTTGATGCTCCAAAACGCCTCGTTCCACGACAGGATCACGAGCAGCAGCGCGGTGGACGCAAGCCCCGGCAGCGCCATCGGCATCAGCAGGTAGACGATCTCCTGCCACGTCGACGCGCCGTCGATGCGCCCGGCTTCGAGGATGTCCTTCGGGATCTCGTTGAAGTACGTGAAGGTCATCCACACCGCGATCGGCAGGTTGATCAGCGTGTAGACGATCACGAGCCCCGACACCGTATCGAGCAGCCCGGCGTTCTTCCACAGCAGGTAGATCGGCACCAGCACGCCGACCGACGGCATCATCTTGGTCGACAGCATCCACAGCAGCACCTTCTGCGTGCGGTGGTTCGGGAAGAACGCCATCGCGTACGCGGCCGGCACCGCGAACAGCAGCGAGATCACCGTGACGCCCGCCGAGATCAGCACCGAATTCCACGCGAACGCGAAGTAGTTGCTGCGCGCGAACACCTCGCGGAAGCTGTCGAGCGTCGGCATGAAGAACAGCGTCGACGCGTACGCCTGCTGCTCGGTCTTGAACGCGGTGATCGCCATCCAGAAGATCGGGAAGAACAGCAGCAGCGCGATCAGCCACGCGAGCGTGCCGGGCAGCGCGCGCCGCACGAGATCGAACACGGCCGGCGTGCGCCGGCCTGCGAAGGTCAGGTCGCTCATTTCTCGTACTCCCCCTTCAGGTTGCGCGCGAGCATCCGCACCAGGAAGAACGACACGACGTTCGCGACCACGACGGCGATGATGCCGCCCGCGGACGCGAGGCCGACGTCGAACTGCTGCAGACCGAGCGCATAGATCAGGTACGACAGGTTGGTCGTCGCGTCGCCCGGGCCGCCGCCGGTCGTCGTGTAGATTTCCGCGAAGATCGACAGCAGGAAGATCGTCTCCATCATCACGACCACGGCGATCGCGCGCTTCAGGTGCGGCAGCGTGATGTAGAAGAACATCGCGATCGGGCCGGCGCCGTCGATGCGCGCGGCTTCCTTCTGCTCCTGGTCGAGCGACTGGATCGCGGTGAACAGGATCAGGAATGCGAACGGCAGCCACTGCCACGCGACGATGATGATCACGGCGGTCAGCGGGTAATCGGCGAACCAGTCGATCGGCGTCATCCCGAGCGCGCGCATCGCATTCGCGACGAGCCCGTATACCGGATGCAGGATCATGTTCTTCCAGATCAGCGCGGAGACGGTCGGCATCACGAAGAACGGCGCAATCGCGAGCAGGCGCGCAATGCCCTGCCCGTAAAACTTGCGGTCGAACAGCACGGCCATCAGCACGCCGCCGACCACGGTGATCGCGAGCACCGCGCCGATCAGCACGAGCGTGTGCCAGATCGCGGGCAGGAACGACGGATCGGTTGCGAGGAAGCGGTAGTTGTCGAACCCGGCGAAGCCCTTCACGTCCGGGTTCAGCAGGTTGTAGCGCGAGAACGAATACCAGATCGTCATCGCGAGCGGAATCGACATCCACAGCAGCAGCACCGCGACGGACGGCGACACGAGCCAGCTCGCGCCGCCGCGCGCACGGCGCGGCGCGCCGGGCGGCAACGACGCGTCGCCGACCGACGGCGCGTGACTCAGGGGAAGACGCAGGTGACGCATGATCGGAGTCCCTCCGGTTGATACGCGGGCGCGAACGGCCTGCCCGCCTGTCAGCTTCGCCGGCCCGCGCCGTGTGCCACGGCGCACGATGCGGGCCGCGCGACGGCTTGCGCGTTACTTCTTGTAGCCGGCCTGCCGCACCGCGCGATCGGCGGCGGCCTGGCCCGCGGCGAGCGCCTGGTCGACCGACATCTGGCCCGCGACCGCGCCTGCGATCGACTGGCCGACCACCGTGCCGAACGACTGGAATTCAGGAATCCCGACGTACTGCACGCCCGTGTACGGCACCTTCTTCAGCGACGGATCGTTCGGGTCGGCCGTCTCGATCGCCTTCAGCACGAAGTCCGAGAACGGCGCGGCGGCCTTGTACTCGGGGCGCTGATACGTCGACGTGCGCGTGCCCGGCGGCACCGATGCCCAGCCTTCGTCCTTGCCGGCCATCTCGATGTACTGCTTCGACGTCGCCCACGCGATGAACTTGCGCGCCGCGTCCTGCTGCTTCGACGTCTTCGGCACGGCCAGCGCCCACGCCCATAGCCAGTGCGAGCCCTTCGGCGTGGCGGCGACCGGCGCGGCCGCGAAGCCGATCTTGTCGGCCACCTGCGACTGCTGCTTGTTGTAGAGCATCCCGGCCGCGACCGTCGCGTCGATCCACATCGCGCACTTGCCGGACGCGGTCAGCGTCAGGTTCTCGTTGAAGCCGTTCGAGCTCGCGCCCGGCGGGCCGTTCTTCTTCAGCAGGTTCACGTAGAAATTGATCGCCTTCTTCCACTCGGGCGACGTGAGCTGCGCGTTCCAGTTCTCGTCGAACCAGCGTCCGCCGAACGTGTTCACGACCGTCGATACGAACGCCATGTTCTCGCCCCAGCCGGCCTTGCCGCGCAGGCAGATCCCGTAGGTGCCCTTCGACTTGTCGGTAAGCTTGTCCGCGAATTCGGCGATCTGGTCGTAGGTCGGCTGGTCGGGCATCTTCAGCCCCTTCGCCGCGAACAGGTCCTTGCGGTAGAACGTCATCGAGCTTTCGACGTAGAACGGCAGCGCGTAGAGCTGGCCGTTGTACGACAGGCTGTCGCGCGCGGTCTTCACGATGTCGTTCAGGTCGTAGTCGGCCGGCAGGCCCGTGATCGGCGCGAGCCAGCCGCGCTTGCCCCACTGCGGCGTTTCATAGGTGCCGATCGCCATCACGTCGAACTGGCCGCTGCCGGTCGTGATGTCGGTCGTCGCGCGCTGGCGCAGCACGTTCTCCTCGAGGATCACCCAGTTCAGCTTGATGTCGGGGTTCGCCTTCTCGAACGCCGGCGACAGCTTCTTCAACTCGATCATGTCGGGGTTGTTCAGCGTCGCGATCGTCAGCGTGCCGGCGGACGCCGCGCAGGCCGCCGTCGCGAGCGCGGCTCCGGCGAAGCAGCGTGCGGCGGCGTCGAGCATCTTTCGTTGCATGGCATGTCTCCTTTGATTATTCGAAATGTCGTCGGTTTTGCGTCGGTGTTGCGTCGTTTCCTTCGCGGCCCGTCATGCCGGCCGCTGCATGCCGCACGCGCGCGCATAGTGCGCGATCACGTCGCGTATCCGGTGCCGCACCCACGCGCGCGGCGCCTTCGCGAGACCGCCCGCGCGGCATGCCGCGTAGACATCCGGCAGCCACTGCGCGACGAGCGTTTCCGGCACCGGCTGCCGCGCGAGGTTGCTAAACAGTTGCTCGACCGCGGCCGCGACGGCCGGCTGCAGCCAGTAGTAGCGAATGCGGTCGCTGTAGCTGAACTGGCGCGCGAGCCGCTGCGCGGTCTCGTCGCCGCGGTAGTACGGCGCCCAGTGCTCGGGCTGCGCGCGCATCGCCGCATCGACGACGTCGCGCAGCCGCGAGCGCTGCGCGACGTCGTCGATCAGCGCGTCCTCGATGAACGTCAGCGCGAACAGCGCCTCGCGCAGCGCAAACGTCAGCGCGGGGCCGACCTTCAACACCGCGAAGTGGTCGCGCACCAGCGCGGCAAGCGCGGCTTCGGTCTGATAATCGGTCGAATGCGCTTCGAACACGAGGCGCGGTGTCTGCAGGATACTCGCGCCCAGTGACGCTGCCTTGGCGCTGTCGTAATCGAGCACGTGGCGATCGTCGAAGTCGACGCCCGGCTGCGCGACGATCGCGACGACGCGCGTCCACGCGTCGTCGAGCCCGGCCGCCGAGAACGCGCGGCGATGCGCGTCGAGCGTCGCCGCGATGCCGTCGCTGCGCGTGACCGCGATCTGCGCGATCGCGTCGTGACTTGCCTCGCCGCTCACCTCGCCGCCGGGCGTCGGCACCTCGGTGCCGATCACGTAGACGGGCGCGATCCCGGCGCGCGCCGCCGCATCTTCCGCGACGCGGCACAGCTCGGCCGCGCGCGCGGCGATCGTGCGATCGTCGAGCCGCGCCGGATCGTCCGCGCACGCCATGCTCGCATCGAGATGAATCTTTTCGAAACCGGCTTCGACGTAGGCCGCGACCATCGCGGCCGCTTCACGCATCGCATCGGCCGCGCGGCGATGCCGCCACGGGTTCGGGCCGAGATGGTCGCCGCCGAGCACGAGCGCCGACGGCGCGAGCCCGCAGCGCGCGGCGATCGCATCGACGTCGCGGCGGAAATCGGCGGGCGTCATGCCCGTATAGCCGCCAAGATGGTTCACCTGATTGCAGGTCGCCTCGATCAGCAGCGGCGAGCCGTCCGTGCGCGCGGCTTCGCACGCGGCCTCCAGCACGAGCCGGTGCGCACTGCAGATCGAATAGATGCCGCGCTGCGCATCCGCGCGGTTCGCGTCGAAGATCATCCGCAGCACGGTGTCCGCGTGCGCGGTGCGCGTGCGTTCGGCAACGGTCGTCAGGCCGGACATGCGATACCTCGTTCGGTCAGGAAACGGTCGATCTCGGCCGCGCTGCTGTTGCCTTCCATCGGGCCGCGCCGCGTGACCGCGATCGCGCCGGCCGCGTTCGCTCGACGCAACGCGACGTCGATCGCCACGCCCGCGACGAGGCTCGCGACCAGCGTGCCGCCGAAGCAGTCGCCGGCGCCGGTCGGATCGACTTCGTCGACCGCGAACGCCGGCGCCTCGGCACGGTGCGCGCGATCGAACGCGACGCTGCCTTGCGCGCCGCGCTTGAGCACGACACGCTCGAGCAGCGGATGCGTCGCGAGCAGGCCCGCGATCGCGCGCTCGGCCGGCTGCGGCCCGCAGAAGAACGGCAGGTCGGCTTCGCTCGGCAGGAACAGGTGGCACGCGGCGAGCATCTCGTCGAGTGCCGCGCGCATCGGGCGGAAACTCAGCATTTCGGGCCGCACGTTCGGATCGAACGACACCTTGGCTCCGGCTCGCGCGGCCTCGATCACGCCGCGCTGCACGGCCGCGATCGCCGATTCGCTCGTCAGCGACGAGCCCATCACGTGAAAGTAGCGGCAGCCGTCGAACATCGCGGCGTCGACGTCGGGCGCATCGACGCACGCAGCGGCACTGGTCGACAGCGAGAAGACGAAACTGCGCGAGCCGTCGTCGCGATACGCGACGAACGCTGTGCCGGTCGGGCGTGCGACGCGGCGAATGCGCGCGACGTCGACGCCGTCGCGTGCGAGCCGCGCGACGATCGCGTCGCCGAACGCATCGCGGCCGACGCAGCCCGCATACGCGACGCGCGCGCCGAGCCGGGCGGCCTGGTCGGCAAAGATCGCCGGGGCGCCGCTCGGGAACGGTCCGGCGAACAGGCCGGGCGTATCGAAGCCCTGGCCGCGCTCGGCGGCAACGAATTCGGCCAGCAGTTCGCCGGCGACGACGATCTCGGCCATCAGGCGAGCCCTCCTCGTTCGACGGCGGCCGCTGCGTCGCGGGCCGGCCGGCGGGTGGCGCGTGCGAGCGGCGCCATTTCAGCTCATCCAGTTGCCGCCGTCGACGTTCAGCGTCTGGGCGGTGATGTAGTCGGCGTCGGCCGACGCGAGGAACAGCGCGGCGCCCGTCAGGTCGCCCGGCACGCCCATGCGGCCGAGCGGCACGGCTTCGCCCACGAGCCGCTTCTTCTCGCCGAGCGGCCGGTTCTCGTAGCGCGCGAACAGCGCATCGACCTGCTCCCACATCGGCGTATCGACGACGCCCGGCGCGATGCCGTTCACGTTGATCCGGTGCGGCGCGAGCGCGAGCGCGGCCGACTGCGTGTAGCTGATTACCGCGGCCTTGGTCGCGCAGTAGTGCGAAACGAGCGCCTCGCCGCGACGGCCGGCCTGCGACGACATGTTGACGATCTTGCCGCCGCGCCCCTGCTCGACCATTCGCTGCGCGACGGCCTGCATCAGGAAGAACAGCCCTTTCACGTTGACCGAGAACAGCCGGTCGAACACGTCCCACGATTCGTCGAGGATCGGCCGCATGTCGAACAGCGCCGCGTTGTTGAACAGGATGTCGACGCCGCCGAAGCGCTCGACCGCCGTCGCGACGATCCGCTCGATGTCGTCGCGGCGCGTGACGTCGGCCGTGACGGCCACCGCGCGGCCGGGATTGGCCTCGATCAGCCGCGCGAGCGAGCCGCCTGCCGGCTTCAGGTCGACGAGTACGCAGCGCGCGCCCTCGTCCAGATAGCGTTGCGCGACCGCCTCGCCGATGCCGCTTGCGGCGCCCGTCAGGATCGCGACCTTGTCTTCCAGTCTCACTGGCTGTCTCCGGTTCGTTCTGTTGCACGACGGTCGCGAGGTGAGCGAACGCTCTCCGACCGATCAATTGCTCTGTTAGTGATCGAATGATCGGATACGCGATACGCGCTGTCAAGACGACGTGACGGCTTTCTATGACGCGCTGCGGCACGGCGGCGCACGACGACGCCCCGCCGCGCCCGCACGGCAACGCGCACGGCGCACGGTGCGGCGCAGTGGCATTGACGGTGAAGGGACGGAGCGAGGGCGGGAAACGGAATTCGCGCTGCACGGCGCGACGATACGTTATATCATCGCCATACTTTGTTTCATCGCCCTGCTTCACGCCATGGCTACCTCATCGCCCATCGACGCCCGGCTGTCCCGGGCCGACGCATTCGCCGCCGAGCACGGGCTCGCGTGGACGCCGCTGCGCCGCCAGGTCTACGAACGCGTGCTGGCCGCGCAGCGTCCGATCGGCGCGTACGACCTGCTCGCCGAACTCGAACCGCAACGCGGCCGCGTGCCGCCGACGACCGTCTATCGCGCGCTGGATTTCCTCGTCGAGCACGGCTTCATCCACCGCATCGAATCGAAGAACGCGTTCTTCGCCTGCTGCGAGATCGGCGTGCCGCACGAAGGCCAGTTCCTGATCTGCGACTCGTGCGGCGACACCGTCGAGATTCCCGGCGGCGACCTCGCGAAGCAGTTGTCCGCGAGCGGGCCCGCGCACGGTTTCGAAGTCCACCACCAGGTCGTCGAATTGAGCGGCCTGTGCGGGCACTGCAAGCGCAAGCCCGCGCAACGCTGACGCCGCATCGCGCGGCGTACGCGCCGCCCTTCCAACGAGGAGTTCCATGTCCATTGCCCTGAAGCGCGCGCCGCGGCGCGCCCTGTCGCCTGTCCGCTGGCTCGCCGCCGCTGCCGCTGCCCTGTCGATCGCGGCACCCGCGCTCGCGCAGGCCGCGACCGTCAACGTCGTCGCCGCGGAGAATTTCTACGGCGACGTCGCGTCGCAGATCGGCGGCCGCCACGTCGCGGTCACGAGCATCCTCAGCAATCCGGATCAGGATCCGCACCTGTTCGAGGCGAGCCCGAAAACCGCCCGCGCGCTCCAGCACGCGCAGGTCGTGATCTACAACGGCGCCGACTACGATCCGTGGATGGGCAAGCTGCTCGGCGCATCGAAGCAGGCGAAGCGCGCGACGATCGTCGTCGCCGAGCTGGTCGGCAAGAAGGCCGGCGACAACCCGCACCTGTGGTACGACCCGGCGACGATGCCGGCGGCCGCACGCGCGATCGCGGCCGAGTTCGGCCGCGCCGACCCGGCGAACAAGGCCGAGTACGACGCGAACCTGCAGAAATTCATCGCATCGCTGAAGCCCGTCGACGACAAGGTCGCCGCGCTGCGCGCGAAATACAAGGGCGTGCCCGTGACGGCCACCGAGCCCGTGTTCGGCTATATGTCGGATGCAATCGGCCTCGACATGCGCAACCAGCGCTTCCAGCTCGCGACGATGAACGACACCGAGGCGAGTGCGCAGGACGTCGCCGCGTTCGAGAGCGACCTGCGCAAGAAGCAGGTACGCGTGCTGATCTACAACAGCCAGGCCGAAGAACCGATGACCAAGCGCATGCTGAAGATCGCGCGCGACGGCGGCGTGCCGACCGTCAGCGTCACCGAGACGCAGCCGGCCGGCAAGACCTTCCAGCAATGGATGATCGGCCAGCTCGATGCACTCGCCAGCGCGCTTTCCGCCGGCAAGCAATAACACGACCGCAACACCATGACCGCCACTCCCCACGCCCTCGCCGTCGATCGCGTCACGCTCGAACTGGGCGGCCGCACGATCCTGCGCGACGTCAGCTTCTCGATCGAGCCCGGCGAATTCGTCGGCGTGCTCGGGCCGAACGGCGCGGGCAAGACGACGCTGATGCGCGCGGTGCTCGGCCTCGTCCCCGTGTCGGCCGGCACGCTGTCGGTCGGCGGCGTGCCGGTCGTGCGCGGCAACGCATCGATCGGCTACATGCCGCAGATCAGGAGCGGCCTCGCGAACCGCCGGATGCGCGGCTACGATTTCGTCGCGATGGCCGCCGACGGCCATCGCTGGGGCCTGCCGCACACGAACGCGGCCACGCGCCGCGACGTCGATCGCGTACTCGATCTCGTCGGCGGCCCGTCGCTCGCGCGCCGGCCGTTGTCCGAGCTGTCGGGCGGCGAACGGCAGCGCCTGCTGCTCGCGCAATGCCTGCTCGGCAATCCGAAGCTGCTGCTGCTCGACGAGCCGCTGATCAGCCTCGACCCGAACCATCAGCGCGGCGTCGTCGAACTGGTGCGCAACGTGCAGCGCGAGCTCGGCATCACCGTGCTGTTCTCCGCGCACGAACTGAATCCGCTGCTGAACGCGCTCGACCGCGTGCTGTATCTCGGCAACGGCGTCGCGGCGCTCGGCACCGTCGACGAGGTAATCACGAAGCCCGTGCTGTCGCGGCTCTACGGATCGCCGATCGACGTGATGCGCGTGAACGGCAAGATCTTCGTGATGTCGGGCGATGTCGAGATCGAGAAGCACGATCACGAACACGAGGACGACGACGGTCATTCGCACGGCGGTGGCGGCGGCCACGGCCATCACCACCACGGACACGCTCATCCCGGGCATTCGCACGATGTTTGAATACGACTTCATGATCAACGCCTTCGCGGCGTCGGGAATCGTCGCGGTGCTCGCGGGCATCGTCGGCTATTTCCTGGTGCTGCGCGGGCAGACCTTCGCCGGCCACGCGCTGTCGCACGTCGGCTTCACCGGCGCGACGGGCGCGGTGCTGCTCGGCCTCTCGCCGATCTGGGGGATGGTCGGCTTCACGCTCGCGGCCGGGATCGGGATGGGTGCGCTCGGCGAAAAGCTCGCGGGCCGCGACGTCGCGATCGGCGTGATCCTGTCCGGCGCGCTCGGCTTCGGCCTGCTGTTCCTGCACTTCTACACGTCGTTCGCGACGCAGGTCACCGCGCTGCTGTTCGGCAACGTGCTCGCGGTCAGCCGCGACACGCTCGCGGTGCTCGCCGGCATCGGCGCGGTGAGCCTCGCCGCGCTCGCGCTGATCGCGCGGCCGCTGTTGTTCGCGTCGCTTCAACCTGAACTGGCCGAAGCCAAGGGCGTGTCGCTGCGCACGGTGTCGATGCTGTTCCTCGCGGTATGCGCACTCGCGGTGGCCGCGGCGACGCAGATCGTCGGCGTGCTGCTCGTGTTCACGCTGCTGGTCGGGCCGGCGGCGGCCGCGCAGAACGTGTCGACGCGACTGTCGACGGGCGTGCTGCTCGCCGCGCTGTTCGCGCTGTTCGAAGCGTGGGCCGGCGTCGTGCTCGCGTACCACACCGACTGGCCGACGAGCTTCTGGATCACCGCGCTGTCGGCGCTCGTGTATGGCGCGAGCCTGTTGCGCAGGGCATGATGACTTGCATGCGTACGGATGGCGTTACGTGATCGCTCTCCATGCGCACACGACCGTTGCCGCGAGGATCAGGAACCCGACCCAGGGTTTGGCGCCTGTGGCCCCGGACCTCGCAAGCAACACGACCTGTGTGATCGCAACGACCATCAGCAATGCATAACTGACCAGCGCATAGTCGCCGGCTTCGTCCTTGATCGCGTCGATCGCGATGGATGGATCGATTTCATGCATCCACGCATACTTGTTCCCGGTGATCGTGATAACGACGAGCAATCCGATGACACATGCGGCATGAATGACGAAGCGAACGAGACGAGCCATGTTTGCATCCTGATGCATTACTGCATGAGCCGAGCGAAGCGCGACCAATGCGTAACGATGAAGTTACCGTAGCTGGTATTTTGTCTTATTTGCTCGAGAGACAACCCACTTCCTCGGTTGTAGCGAGCGCCGATGATGCGAATCTGATCCATCGAGAACGGATATTGGAGTCCATCACGCTTCGCCAATTGGCCCAGATGACGCGCAACCACATCGATATTAAAAATATCGCGTTGAAGGCAGTGGGCCAAACGCCGGAATTGCGACGCTGACATTTGCGACGGATCCATTCCGAGTGTTTGTGCTGCCGTGCGAAGCTGCATGCTCACCGGGCCGAACGATGTCATCGCTGGATGACGTGTCAGTGTCAGATGCCTGTCGACGAACGGCGGACCACTCCAGTCGAACGTGCGCACTTCAAATGCAACGCGATCGATGAATTCGGGGTCGCCGCCAACCTCGATCCAACATACGCCCGCGAGCATTTCCCGAGGTAGACGGTTTCGCCCCGCTGCTGCGCGGATATGTGACTTGTTGTGCATGACCCACGCATCCTTGAATGCCTGGATGTATTTGATGCCGCCATTCCATCATTCGGACACAAGTTTCCACGCAAACAGATTGATCAACCCCCAGCTCGGGGAGTTGTTTGATACCACGCAAACCCTGTCGCCCATTCAGGTCAAAGCCTCGCTCGAACAAATTTCACCACGATTAAATCGTCGATCATTATTCGGCGAATCGATTTGGTATCCTATAGAACGAGTACGAATTTACGGCGGCAGGTGATTTTCCCGGGCGGGCGCCCCGGTTGAATGCGTAACGGAGGATGACAGCCACGTCGCCCGTTGGAACGCGACGACGTGGCGTCAGAGACCGCTCACCGCACAAGCACGCGCGCGTGATGCGCGAGGTGATCGGCGATGAACGTCGAGATGAAGTAGTAGCCGTGGTCGTAGCCCGGATGGCGGCGCAGCGTCAGCGGCTGGCCAGCCTTCGCGCAAGCGGCTTCGAACACGTCGGGGTTCAGCTGGTTCGCGAGGAATTGATCGGCGAGCCCCTGGTCGACGAGGATGCCGTCCGCGAACTTCGGCGCATCGGCGCGCGCGACGAGTTCGCTCGCGTCGTGTGCCTTCCATGCATCGCGATCGTCACCGAGGTAACCCGAGAACGCCTTCTCGCCCCACGGGCAGCGCGTCGGCGCGGCGATCGGCGCGAACGCCGACACCGACCGGTACAGGCCCGGATGACGCAGCGCGAGCGTCAGCGCGCCATGCCCGCCCATCGAGTGGCCGAAGATGCCGAGCCGCGCGCCGTCGATCGGCAGCTCGGCCGCGACGAGCTCGCGCAGCTCGCCCGTCACGTACGATTCCATCCGGTAATGCGTCGACCACGGCGCTTCGGTCGCATCGACGTAGAAGCCCGCGCCGACACCGAAGTCCCACGCATCGGTCTCGCCCGGCACGCCCGCGCCGCGCGGGCTCGTATCGGGCATCACGAGCGCGATGCCGTGCTGCGCCGCGTATTGCTGCGCGCCGGCCTTGATCGCGAACGTCTCGTCGGTGCACGTGAGCCCCGCGAGATAGAACAGCGCCGGCACGCGGCCGTGCGCCGCCTGCGGCGGCAGGTACACCGAGAACTTCATCGGCAGGCCGATGGCGGCCGAATCGTGACGGTAGAAACGCTGCTCGCCGCCGTGGCACGCATGCGAGGAAACGAGTTCGAGCATGGCGGTGCGCTCCCGGTCAGTACAGCACGACCGAACGGATCGACTCGCCGGCCTTCATCAGGTCGAAGCCTTCGTTGATCCGCTCGAGCGGCAGCGTGTGCGTGATCAGGTCGTCGATGTTGATCTTGCCTTCCATGTACCAGTCGACGATCTTCGGCACGTCGGTGCGGCCACGCGCGCCGCCGAACGCCGAGCCCTTCCATTCGCGCCCCGTCACCAGCTGGAACGGACGCGTGGCGATCTCCTCGCCGGCCGCGGCCACGCCGATGATGAACGACTGGCCCCAGCCCTTGTGCGTGCATTCGAGCGCCTGGCGCATCAGCTTCACGTTGCCGACGCATTCGAACGAGTAGTCGGCGCCGCCGTCGGTCAGTTGCACGATGTGGTCGACGACGTTCTCGACTTCGTTCGGGTTGATGAAGTGCGTCATCCCGAACTTCTTCGCGAGCTCGACGCGCTTCGGGTTGATGTCGACGCCGATGATCTTGTCCGCGCCGACCATCTTCGCGCCCTGGATCACGTTCAGGCCGATCCCGCCGAGGCCGAACACGACGACGTTCGCGCCGGCCTCGACCTTCGCCGAGTACACGACCGCGCCGACGCCCGTCGTCACGCCGCAGCCGATGTAGCAGATCTTGTCGAACGGCGCGTCCTCGCGCACCTTCGCGACCGCGATCTCCGGCACGACGATGTAGTTCGAGAACGTCGACGTGCCCATGTAGTGGAACAGCGGCTTGCCGTCGAGCGAGAAGCGCGACGTCGCGTCCGGCATCAGGCCCTTGCCCTGCGTCGCGCGGATCTTCTGGCACAGGTTGGTCTTGCGCGACAGGCAGAACTTGCACTCACGGCATTCGGGCGTGTAGAGCGGAATCACGTGGTCGCCCTTCCTCACGGTGCCGACGCCGGGGCCGACGTCGACCACCACGCCCGCGCCTTCATGGCCGAGGATCGCCGGGAAGATCCCTTCCGGATCGGCGCCCGACAGCGTGTAGTAGTCGGTGTGGCAGATGCCCGTCGCCTTCACTTCGATCAGCACTTCGCCGGCGCGCGGCCCTTCGAGATCGACTTCCTCGATCGTCAGCGGCGCACCCGCCTTCCATGCAATCGCGGCTTTCGTTTTCATCGTGTCACTCCTGTGTGTCGGTGAGATCGGCCCGGGCCGGCGTGCGGCGCCGGCCGGGGTTTCATGCAAAGCGGTCGAAGCCGTGCCGCGCGGCACGGCGCAAGAATCTCGTGCTCGCCATGATGGCCGCTCCCGCCGCGCATCGCGTGCGGGAAACGGTCGCCGGCTTGCCAGGATGCGTCATCGCTGGCGCAAAAGAACAAGTGTTCGAGTTTAAACGCCCGTCGTGAACCATGCATCCGTGCGCGCGTACAGATCGACGAAGCGTGCGTGGCGTGCGGCCAGCTGGCGGTCGTCGTGCGGTGCCGCGACCGGCGACGCGCTCGGCGCCAGCGCGCGCAACGCCTCTTCACGCCAATGCCCGATCGCGACGCCCGCGAGCAGCGCGGCGCCGCGCGTCGCGGCGTTCGGGCAATCGATCGCCTGCAGCGACGCGCCGAGCGCGTCGGCGAGCAACTGGCGCCAGCGCGGATCGACCGAGCCGCCGCCCGCGAGGCGCAGCGTCGTCACCGCATCGCCGCGATCGGCGTCGCGGATCGCATCGAGCCCCGCGCGCAACGCGAACGCGACGCCTTCGAATGCGGCGCGCATCATCGCGCCGCGCGTGTCGCCGAGCCCGAGGCCGAGCCAGCCGCCGCGCGCATCGGGATTCATCCACGGCGAACGCTCGCCGGTCAGGTACGGCAGGAAGCACAGCCGTTCGGACGCCGGCTGCGCGAACGCGTCGTCATACGCATCGGCCCATCGCGCGTAGCCGAGCCAGCCGCGCACGGCTTCGAGCGCGAGCCCGACGTTCTGCATCGCCGCCATCGTGTAATAGCCGCCGCCGGCCGCCGCACGATAGCGATGCAATCCGCGCCGCGCGGGCGGCAGCGCATCCGCGAGCACGACGATCTGCCCGCCGCTGCCGGTCGTCAGCAGCGCGTCGCCGGCCGCGGCCAGCCCGCTGCCGAGCGCCGCGCACGCGGTATCGGCCGCGCCCGTTGCGAGTGGCACGCCGGCCGGCAGGCCGAGCGCGGCGGCGGCCGGCGCGCCGAGTACGCCGCAGCGCGCGGTGGACGCACGAACCGGCGCGAAGCGGTCTGCAGGCAGGCCGAGCGTGTCGATCAAGGCGATATCCCACGCGCCGTCGGGCGTCGCGAGCGCCGTTGCGCACGCGTCGCTCGGATCGGCCGCCACGTCGCCGCCGAGCGCGATGCGCAGCCAGTCCTTCGGCTGCACGGCCCAGCGCGCGGCACGCAGTGCATCGGGTTCGTGCACCGCCAGCCAGCGCAACAGCGGGCCCGCCATGCCGGGCGCGACGGGATTCGGTGCGACGGGCAATCCGGCGACGGGTAATCCGGCGACGGGCAATCCGGCCGCGTCCGCCTCGCGCGCCGCGCGCGTGTCGGGCCACAGCAGCGCGGGCCGCACCGGCTGGCCGGCCGCGTCGATCAGCACGACGCCATGCATCTGGCCCGAAAAGCCGATCGCCGCGACCTGCGCGCGCTCGTCGGCCGGCAGCCGTGCGGCCGCGCGCACGAGCGCCTGCCACCAGGTGTCGGGCGCGATTTCCGCCCAGCCGGGCTGCGGCGACGACAACCCATAAGGTTCGCTCGCAACGGCCCGCTCGACGCCGTCGGCATCGAGCGTGACGAGTTTGACGGAGCCGGTGCCGAGGTCGATTCCGAGCAGGCGCATGACGTAAGGAGATTCGTATGAACGGATGTCGATGATAACGGGATCGCGATGCGCGCCCCGGTTTTTGCCGCCGCGTTGACGCATCGAAAGTGCGGTCGGCTCGCCGCGTGCCACCGGGCTGCACCTTGCACGCAAAAGCGGCCGTTCGCGGGTTAACCCGGCACGATTTCCGCACACCGCTTTTTGCCACTATGCGGCCCGCCCGATACACACCATAAAGCGACCCATATTTGACATGGGGGCCGGCGCTATTTTGAAGCGCTATAAAACCGGTACACCTCACTCCTGCGGCAGTTTCCCGATGATCGACCCCCTGCTCCATGCCGAAATGGCATATCGAACCAGCAAAGAGCGGAATAGAACCCAGTGCTCTTGTTGCATGGATTCATTCCGAATAACTTCGTATCACCCCGAAAACAAGATCATGGAGTGAGACAGATGCAATCGAACACGGTCCATCCGTGCGATGAAGTGCTGCCGACCGGCAAGCTGGTAACGCTTGGCCTGCAGCACGTCCTCGTCATGTACGCCGGCGCCGTCGCCGTGCCGCTTATCGTCGGCGCTGCGCTCAAGCTGCCGAAAGACCAGATCGCGTTCCTGATCAGCGCCGATCTGTTTTCGTGTGGCATCGCCACGCTGATCCAGACGCTCGGCCTGTGGATCTTCGGGATCCGCCTGCCCGTCATCATGGGCTGCACGTTCGCGGCCGTCGGCCCGATGATCGCGATCGGCACGAACCCCGGCCTCGGCATTCTCGACATCTTCGGCTCGACCATCGCCGCCGGCATCATCGGCATCGTGCTCGCGCCGACGATCGGCAAGCTGTTGCGGTTCTTCCCGCCCGTGGTCGTCGGCACGGTGATCGCCGTGATCGGGCTGTCGCTGATGGAAGTGGGCATCAACTGGGCGGCCGGCGGCGTCGGCAATCCCGAGTACGGCAGCCCCGTCTATCTCGGCCTGTCGCTGCTCGTGCTCATGCTGATCCTGCTGATCAACAAGTTCGGCCGCGGCTTCATCGCGAACATCTCGGTGCTGCTCGGCATCGTCGCCGGCTTCGTGATCGCGTTCGCGATCGGCCGCGTGAACACCGACGGCGTGGCGCATGCGCCGTGGGTCGGCTTCGTGATGCCGTTCCACTTCGGCCTGCCGCACTTCGACCCGCTGTCGATCGTGACGATGGTCACGGTGATGTTCGTCACGTTCATCGAATCGACCGGCATGTTCCTCGCGGTCGGCGACATGGTCGATCGCCCGGTCAACCAGGAGCGCCTCGTGCGCGGCCTGCGCGTCGACGGCCTCGGCACGCTGATCGGCGGCATCTTCAACTCGTTCCCGCATACGTCGTTCTCGCAGAACGTCGGCCTGATCGGCGTGACGGGCGTGAAGAGCCGCTTCGTGTGTGCGACGGGCGGCGTGATCCTCGTGCTGCTCGGCCTGTTCCCGAAGATGGCGCAGGTCGTCGCGTCGGTGCCGCCGTTCGTGCTCGGCGGCGCAGGCATCGTGATGTTCGGGATGGTCGCCGCGAACGGCATCAAGGTGCTGTCGAAGGTCGACTTCGTGAACAACTCGCACAACCTGTTCATCGTCGCCGTGAGCGTCGGGATGGGCCTCGTGCCGGTCGTGTCGCCGCACTTCTTCTCGAAGCTGCCGCCCGCGCTCGCGCCGATCCTGCACAGCGGCATCCTGCTGGCATCGGCCTCGGCCGTGATCCTGAACATCGTGTTCAACGGCGTGAAAGGCGAAAAGGATGCGCGCTGCGAGATTCGGCGCGCGGGACACGACTTCGACGGGCGTCCCGCCGACGTGCACCACTGATCGCGCCGCGCCGGACGACGACGCGAAGCGGTAACGACGAACGCCACGGCATGCCGTGGCGTTTTGTTTTCGGGTGCGGGACCGTGCGCGGTGCTGGGACGATCGCGCTTCGCGCGGGAAGGTGGGTCGCCGGCGGCACGATACGCAGTGTCGACTGACCGCGCGGATTGACGTGATTGACGTGATTGGCGTGATTGGCGTGATTGGCGTGGTCGGCGTGGTCGGCACCAGCAGAACGCGACACACGCATCGTCACGACAACGGCCTTCTCCCGCACGATCCGACAGCGCAAAAGAAAACGCCACGGACTTTCGTCCGCGGCGTTCTCGTTTCCGCATACAGCCGGTTCGACGTGCAAGCGCGGCAGACCGCGCCTGCCCTTCTCCGTGCTTACCCGTTCGTCGCCGTGGCCGACGCAGGCGCCGGAGCGGCCGCCTTGTCGTAGTCGACCGGTGCATCCGGCGCGCGCGGCGCTTCGCCTGCGCGCTGGATCCAGCCGCCGCCGAGTGCGCGGTACAGGTCGACCAGGTTCGTCCAGCGTGCCAGACGTGCAC
This sequence comes from Burkholderia sp. BCC0419, assembly GCF_902830285.1. NCBI lineage: Bacteria > Pseudomonadati > Pseudomonadota > Betaproteobacteria > Burkholderiales > Burkholderiaceae > Burkholderia > Burkholderia sp. BCC0419. The sequence continues at coordinate 4,839 of NZ_CADESR010000016.1, read as the reverse complement.
TGATCAGCGTCTGCTGCGCCGAGTACAGATCCGTCTGCGCGGTCAGCACCGACAGGTAGCTGTCGACGCCGTTCTTGTAACGCAGGTCCGACAGGTCGAAGCGACGCTGCTGCGCGTGCTCGTTGCGCTCCAGCGCCGCGATCTGCTGGTCGTACGTGCCGCGTGCGGCGAGGCCGTCCGACACTTCGCGGAATGCCGACTGGATCGCCTTCTCGTAGTTCGCGATCTCGATGCGCTTCTGCACGTTCGCGAGGTTCAGGTTCGCGATGTTCTGACCGCCTTCGAAGATCGGCATCGTGATCTGCGGCGCGAACGACCATGCCGCCGTGCCGGCCTTGAACAGCCCGCCGAGCGTCGGGCTGCCAGTGCCGAACGCACCCGTCAGCGAGATGCGCGGGAAGAACGCCGCGCGGGCCGCACCGATGTTCGCGTTCGCGGCCAGCAGCGTCTGCTCGGCCTGCATCACGTCAGGACGACGCGTCAGCAGATCCGACGGCAACCCGGCCGGCACGTCCGTCAGCAGGTTCTGCGCATCGAGCGGCATGCCCGCCGGCAGATCGTCCGGCAGCGGCTCGCCGATCAGCAGCACCAGCGCGTTCAGCGCCTGCGCGCGGGCACGCGCCTGCGCCTGCTGGTTCGCGAGCGCCGTCTCGACCACCGTCTGCGCCTGACGCAGCTCGAGCTCGGAGCCCGTGCCGTTGTCGAACTGCAGCTTGGTCAGGTCGTACGACGCCTGCGCGGATTTCAGCGTGTTTTCCGTGACCTGCAGCAGGTCATCGGTCGACAGCAGCGTCAGGTACTGATCCGCCACCTGCGACACCAGCGAGATCTCCGACGCCTGCCGCGCGTACGACGTCGACAGGTACTGCGCGAGCGCCTGATCCTTCAGGCTCTGCACACGGCCGAACAGGTCGAGTTCCCACGATGCGGACAGCCCGACGTTGTAGGTGCGCGAGATCAACGGCGCCCTTGTCGTCGACACACCGGCCGGCAGACGCTGGATGTTGCCGGTGCCCGTACCGTCGAGCGTCGGGAACAGCCCCGCACGCGTGATCTGGTACTGCGCACGCGCCGCCTCGATGTTCAGCACCGACACGCGCAGGTCGCGGTTGTTTTTCAGCGCGATCTCGATCAGCCGCTGCAGGCGCGGATCGACGAAGAACTCGCGCCAGCCGATGGCAGTCGCCGCCTGGCCGTTCGCGCTGCGCGCGCCGGCCGCGCCCGGCTGCGTCGCGTAGACGCCGCCGGCCGGGTACGCCTGCGCGACGGGTGCGTCGGGCCGCTTGTAATGCGGCGCCATCGTGCAGCCCGTGGCAAAGAGCGCGACTGCGATTGCAGTCAAAGCGTGTTTTTGCATCATCACTGTCCCTTGTTGCCTTGGTCGCCGTTGCCCGGCTTCTCTTCGTGGTGCGAGTGCTCCTGAGCCAGGCGCAGCGCCTCGTCGGCATCTTCCTTCTCGCCGCTGAAGATCGCACGGATCTTCACGAAGAACATCGGGATCATGAAAATCGCGAGGAACGTCGCCGTGATCATCCCGCCGATCACGCCCGTGCCGATCGCGTGCTGGCTGGCCGAACCCGCGCCGTTGCTGATCGCGAGCGGCATCACGCCGAGAATGAACGCGAGCGACGTCATCAGGATCGGACGCAGCCGCAAGCGCGCCGCTTCCAGCGCGGCCTCGATCGGCCCCATCTTCTCCGTCACCTGAAGTTCGCGTGCGAACTCGACGATCAGGATCGCGTTCTTCGCGGACAAGCCCACGGTCGTCAGCAGGCCGACCTGGAAGAACACGTCGTTCTCGAGGCCGCGCATCGTGGCCGCGAGCAGCGCACCGATCACGCCGAGCGGCACGACCATGATCACCGAGAACGGGATCGACCAGCTTTCATACAGCGCCGCGAGACACAGGAACACGACGAGGATCGAGATCGCATACAGGATCGGCGCCTGCGAACCGGACTGGATTTCCTGGAACGACAGCCCCGTCCACGAATAGCCGATACCGACCGGCAGCTTCTTCGCGAGCGTTTCCATCGCGGCCATCGCCTGCCCCGTCGACTTGCCCGGTGCGGCCTGACCCTGGATTTCCATCGCCGACACGCCGTTGTAGCGCTCGAGCTTCGGCGAACCGTACGTCCAGTGACCGGTCGAGAACGCGCTGAACGGCACCATCCCGCCCGACCCGTTGCGCACGTACCAGATGTTCATGTCTTCCGGCGTCATGCGGAACGGCGCATCGGCCTGCACGTACACCTTCTTGATCCGGCCGTCGGTATCGAGGAAGTTGTTCACGTACTTCGACGCCCACGCGATCGAGAACGTCTGGTCGATCGCATCCGCCGTCACGCCCAGCGCATTCGCCTTCTCGCGGTCGATGTTGACCTTGTACTGCGGCGTATCGTTCAGGCCGTTCGGACGGACACCCTGCAGCGTCGGATCCTTCGAAGCCATCCCGAGCAGCTGGTTACGTGCGGCCATCAGCGCGTCGTGGCCGAGACCGGCGTTGTCCGTCAGCTCGAAGTCGAAGCCGGCAGCGGTACCGAGTTCGGGAATCGACGGCGGGTTGAACGGGATCACGAGCGCGTCCTTGTAGCTCCCGTAGCGCCCGAACATCCGGCCGATCAGCGCCTGCACCTTCTGGTTCGCATGCTGACGCTGCGAGTAGTCCTTCAGGCGGACGAACACGAGACCCGAGTTCTGGCCGCGGCCCGCGAAGCTGAAGCCGTTGACCGTGAACGCCGATTCGACGATTTCCTTCTCGTCCTTCAGCAGGTAGTCGGAAATGTTCGCGAGCGTCTTCGCGGTCGTTTCCTGCGTCGAGCCCGACGGCGTCTGCACGATCACGAACATCAGGCCCTGGTCTTCATCGGGCAGGAACGACTTCGGCAGGCGCACGAACAGCAGCCCGACCGCGACGATCACGACCAGATAGATGATGAGCCAGCGGCCCGAGCGCTTGATCACGTGGTGCACGCCGACGTGGTACTTGTCGCGGCTGTTGTTGAACGTGCGGTTGAACCAGCCGAAGAAGCCCTTCTTCTCTTCGTGATGCCCTTGCGGGATCGGCTTGAGGATCGTCGCGCACAGTGCCGGCGTCAGAATCAACGCGACCAGCACCGACAGCACCATCGCCGACACGATCGTCAGCGAGAACTGACGATAGATCGCGCCGACCGAGCCGCCGGAGAACGCCACCGGCACGAACACCGCCGACAGCACGAGCGCCACGCCGACGAGTGCGCCGGTGATCTGGCCCATCGCCTTGCGGGTCGCCTCCTTCGGTGACAAGCCCTCTTCGGCCATCACGCGCTCGACGTTCTCGACCACCACGATCGCATCGTCGACCAGCAGGCCGATCGCGAGCACGAGGCCGAACATCGACAGCGTATTGATCGAGAACCCGACCATCGACATGATCGCGAACGTACCGAGCAGCACGACCGGCACCGCGATCGTCGGGATGATCGTCGCCCGCAGGTTCTGCAGGAACAGATACATCACGAGGAACACGAGCACGATACCTTCGAGCAGCGTCTTGACCACTTCCTCGATCGACAGCTTCACGAACGGCGTCGTGTCGTACGGATACTTCACGACGAGGCCGTGCGGGAAGAACGGTGCGAGCTCGTCGATCTTCGCGCGCACGGCCTTCGCGGTCGCGAGCGCGTTCGCGTTGGTCGCGAGCTGGATACCGAGTGCCGCGGTCGGCTGACCGTTGTACTTCGTGTCGAAGTTGTAGTTTTCGCCGCCGAGGCCGATCTGCGCGACGTCCTTCAGGCGAACCTGCGAACCGTCCTGGTTGACCTTCAGCAGGATGTTGCCGAACTGCTCGGGCGTCTGCAGCAGCGTCGATTCGGTGATCGTCGCCTGCAGCACGGTGCCCGGCTTCGCCGGCGTGCCGCCGATCTGGCCGCCCGCGATCTGCACGTTCTGCGCGGTGATCGCCGAGCTGACGTCGACCGGCGTGAGGCCGTAGTTGGTCAGGCGGTTCGGGTCGAGCCAGATCCGCATCGCGTACTGCGAGCCGAACAGCGTGACGGTACCGACGCCGTTCAACCGGCTGATCGGATCCTTCACGTGCGACGCCACGAAGTTCGCGAGGTCGTACTTGTTCATGCTGCCGTCTTCGGAGTTGAAGGCGAGCACCAGCAGGAAGCTGCTGCTCGACTTCGTGACCGACAGACCGAGCTGCTGCACGACCTGCGGCAGAACCGGCGTCGCGAGCGACAGCTTGTTCTGCACCTGGACCTGCGCGATGTCGGCGTTGGTGCCCGGCGCGAAGGTCAGCGTGATCGTTGCGTTGCCCGAGTCGTCACTCGTCGACGACATGTACAGGAAGTTGTCGAGACCGCTCATCTGCTGCTCGATCACCTGCGTCACCGTGTCTTCCACCGTCTTCGCGGAAGCGCCCGGGTAGTTCGCGGTGATCTGGATCGATGGCGGCGCGATCGTCGGATACTGCGAGATCGGTAGCGTGAAGATCGCCGCAACCCCGGCCAGCATCAGGATGATGGCGATCACCCACGCGAAGATCGGGCGATCGATAAAAAACTTTGCCATGAAGCAGGCTCCCTGTTATTTCGCGCTCGACGCAGCGGCGGCGCTCGCCGGTGCTGCGCCCGATGCGGCGGCACCCGAAGCGGCTGCGGCGCCCGAAGCGGCTACGCCGGAACCGGCGGCGGCCGGCGCGGCGGGGGCAGCAGCACCCGAGGCGGCATCGGCCGCCGGAGCGAGCTGCGCGGCGACCGTCTTCACGGTCGCGCCCGGGCGCACCTTGTCGACGCCTTGCACGATCACGTGATCGCCCGCCTGCAGACCGCCTTCGACGACCCAGTTCTG
>NZ_CADESR010000015.1:0-137162 GCF_902830285.1 Burkholderia sp. BCC0419 | reverse complement strand
GCGACGGCCGCGCCTGCCTTGGCCAGCTCCAGCGCGATTTCCTTGCCGATGCCGCTCGCGGCGCCCGTGACGACTGCGGTCTTGCCATTCAGGTTGCTCATGTTCGAATTCCCGTGGTGAAAGGATTGACAGGGAGAAAGGACTGCGGACGCGTTACTGGGCCAGATAATCGTAGACGACTTCGCCGAGGCCGAGTGTCAAATCTGCGACGATGTGCCGGGCTTCGACGATCTCGAGCACCGGCAGGTCGGCCACCGGCGCGAGCGCATGCGGCGCCAGTTCGAGCGAAGCGGGGCCCGTCCACGCGCCCTTCATCTTGATGTCCTGCATGTAGTAGCGCACCAGTTCGCACACCCGCGCGGTGCCGTCGACGTGCGGGATGATCTTCAGCAGGAAATTGGGGCCGGCGAGCCGCTTCGCCTGCTCGTCGATGTCGAGTTCCTTGTGCTTGTAGCCCATCGTGCCGGTCGCGACGCGCACCTTGCCGTAGTCGAGCGTGCCGAGGAGGTGATCGGTGTTCACGTGCAGCGTGGGCGATGCGAGCTTCTTCGGGAAACCCCACAGCTCGCGGCCGCCGGCGATCGGCGGGTGATCGTCGAGATACATCGCGAGCGTGTAGCCGCCGGCCTGGCCGTTGTATTCGACGGGAATCACCTGGCCGCTTTCGGTGTAATCGCCGAAGCCGGTCGAATCGGCCATGCGGATGAATTCGTAATGCACGAGCGGCTCGGTGACCTGCAGCGGCTCGGGGACGATTTCACGGAGACGGTCCGGATCGGTGCGGTACGTGATGATCAGAAACTCACGATCGACGAAACGGTACGGGCCCATCGGGAACGCAGGGCTGGTCAACGGCATCGCAAACGCTTTCGATCGGACATCGCTGGGTTTCATGCGGACTCCTTGTTGTTGATCGCTTCGTGGATGAGTGGTCGTAATCGTATGCCTGTGCGTTGCCGTTGTGCGATGCCGCATCTGGAATTAATTGTTGCCGATTTCGAATAATTCGACGCGTAAATATTGAGATGAATGAGGCAAACGGCCTGGACGACACTCGGGCCGGGCGATGGTGGCACGTGTCGATGACGCCATCATGTGAAAAAGGTGAGTCTTTACGGGAGGCGGGGTGAGCCTTTACGGGGACGTTCGCGCGGCAATATGACAATTGTGTGAACTTGTGTTGCGGTGCAGGCTCTAAGTCCGTTCGCCGCGCGGGCCTTGTCCGGGCGGCTGCCGCATTCAGCACCGCTTAAGCGGCCACGCCCTGGCATCGTTCGTATCCGGCCGGGCAACCGGCCGATCCTTTACGCCCCACGCAACCGGATTCATGCAGAACCTCAATCTCGCCCTCTTTTCCGCCATCAACGCCGGGGGTGCACCGCACCCGGGCGTTGCCCACCTCGCGATCTTCGCCGCCGACTGGCTCGTCTATGCGCTGCCCGCGGTGCTGCTGCTGACCTGGATCTTCGGCGCGCGCCCCGCGCGGCGCCAGGCGATCGAAGCCGGCGTGGGCGTCTGCGTGGCGCTCGTGCTCGCGCAGGTGCTCGGGCATGTCTGGTTCTCGCCGCGCCCGTTCATGGCCGGCGTCGGCACGCAACTGATTCCGCACGCGCCGGACAGCTCGTTTCCGAGCGATCACATGACGTTCGCGTGGAGCATGGCGGTCGGCCTGCTGCTCGGCGGCACGACGCGGGTCACCGGTTTCGTGATGGCCGCGATGGCCGTCGCGATCGCATGGGGGCGCATCTATGCGGGCGTGCACTGGCCGTTCGACATGGCGGGCGGCGTGCTGGTCGGCACGGTCGGCGCGCTGGCCGCGCACCTGTACGGGCAACGCGTGACCGCGCTGCTCGAACGGCTCGGCGATTCGGTGCATGCGGTCGTGAGGGGGCGCCGGCAGGCGCCGTAAGCGGAAGGAAGCGGCAGGACGCCGTCAGCCGGACGAGCCGGGTGTGCGGGCCGATTCGGCCGAGGCGGACGGGCCGCCGTCCGCATCGTGCAGTTCGGGCGTATCGGCCGGATGCCGTGCGGCATCGCGGTCGAGGGCGCTTTCCGTCAGGATCGCGCACATCGCGACGAACAGTGCGAGGACGACTGCGGCGAGGCCGCAATAACCGGCGATCTTCAGGTGGCGAAGGAAAGGCGAAGCGTGGCTTTCTTTTGTCATGACCGGGCGCTCCTGGGCGGGCTGCGGCGGCTGTCGCCCGACAGCGGCGTCGCAGACATACATATATACCAGCCGCGATGCCGATGCCAAGCTCGCCGCTGCGCCGGCGCCACGATTGTTTCAGCCGCCCGGCAACCGGGCGCCCATCCCGGTCAGTCTTCCAGCGTTTCGTGCACGGCCGCCGCGCCGCGCTTCCAGTAGGCCGCCGCGCGGATGCGCGACTTGTCGACGCCGCGTTCGCCGGTCAGGTGCTGGCGCACCGCGCGCATCGACAGCGCTTCGCCGGCCGCCCACACGTAGCCGTCGCCGGACGACGGCAGCGGCAGGTCACGGACGGCATTCAGCAGCACGTTGCCGTTCGCCGCGTCGGCTTCGGCGCGGAAGCGCCAGATTTCATGCACGTCGGCGCGCGTATCGAACGAGATCTGCGCGGTGCGATCCGCGACTGCCAGCACGACCGCCGCGCGCGCACCGGCCGGCAATTCCTCGAGACGCCGCGCGACGGCCGGCAGCGCCGTATCGTCGCCGATCAGCAGATGCCAGTCGAAACCGGTCGGGATGACGAACGAACCGCGCGGGCCGCCGATGCCGAGCCATTGGCCGACGCGTGCCTGCGCGGCCCACTGCGAGGCCGGGCCCGGATGGTTCAGCACGAATTCCAGATCGAGTTCGCGGGCGGCGCGGTCGAAGCGGCGCGGCGTGAAATCGCGCGCGACCGGCTTCGGCTCGCCTTCCGGAAACTCGGGGCCGTTCGCGCCGAGCGTCGGCAGCGCGGGCCGTTCCGCGCCGGCCGGCGGGAAAAAGACCTTCACGTGATCGTCGAACGACGCGGATTCGAAATCCGCGAGATCGGGGCCGCCGAGCGTGACGCGCAGCAGATGCGGCGTCACGGTCTGCACGCGCAGCACCTGCAGCAGCCGGAACTTGAGGGTGTGGCGCACGCGGGTGACGGTGCGTTCGGATGTGTTCTGCATTAATCCGTTCTCCTGAGTGGTGACGGGGCGGCGCGGATCACGCGCCGGCGCCGCCTTCGATTTCGTCCGTCGCGCGGCGCAGGATGGCCGCGATGCGGCGCTGTTCGTCCGCATCGGCGGCGCTCTTGTGCAGCAGCGTGCGCTTGAGCGCGAGCCGCGCCTCGACGAATTCCGGCAGCCAGCCGGCCTGCGATTCGTCCTGCGCTTCGTTGCCCGCCGATTCCCCGGCGAACGCGCGGCGCATGAATTCCATCTTGCGAGCGAGGTGCGTGAGGCGCGCGAACAGCGTGTCGACGCGTTCGCGCTGGGCGTCGAGATGCGCGCGGCCTGCGTCGGTCAGCGCATAGCGCTTGCGGTTGCCTTCCGCCTGCGACGCGACGAAGCCGACTTCCTCGAGATACGTGAGCGCCGGATACACCATGCCGGGGCTCGGGCTGTAAAAACCGTTCGAGCGCGTGTCGAGCGCCTTGATCAGTTCGTAGCCGTGGCTCGGTTGTTCGGCCACCAGCGCGAGGAGCAGCAGCTGGAGATCGTCGGAGCTGAACTGGCGGCCGCGCGGCATGCCGTCGTCGCCGAAATCGCCAAAGCCGCCGCGCCCGCCCCGGCCGCCGAACGGGCCGCCACCGAACGCATCGTGGCCGCCGCGACGGTGGCGGCCGATCGCGTACCAGAGACCGGCGAACCAGTCGGGGCGGGCATGCGCACCGTGACCGTCGCATCGGGCATGGCCGCGGGAGGGGTTGTGTCGCATGATCGTGTCCTATGTGTCGTAAAACATATCTAAAGATATATATCGAAAGATAGGGCGTCAAGGGGAATTATTGGGGTGGGATGTGATACGGGGTGGGTTGTAGGTTGGCAAAAAAGGTGGCCTTTTTTGCAGAATTTGAACAAAACTATTGGTTTTTTTATTCAATAGTTGTTGGTGCGCTTCCCAACGTTTTTGTCTGGTCGGGCCGACTAGTCAGGCTTAAAGTAAGAGCCAAAATGCCGCAGGGGGCTTGTGCGGCGACTTCGGGGGAATAAGAAGATGGGCTCTGCCAAGCAGGACTATGTTCTTTTTTTGCGCTGGCTCCACGATCCGCAGCACGGTGTCAACGAGGCGGCGAAGCGCTTTGCCAATATGGTGTTGGCCAATTTCGACGAGATCGCCGCCACTGCCCGGCAACGGAATGCGCGATCGGCAGCTTTGGCCGGTTTGGCTCGCCGGCACCTTGCAGCGAGCCCCGCTGAACTTCCCGAGATTGATATGCCTGCAGCAGCCGAAGAATGGCCATGGCGGCGACTCAAGGAACTGACCGTCGGCCCCTTTAGAGGCTTCCGGCGCGAAGAGCAGTTCGATCTTCGCAGACGAGTGATCCTGTTCTATGGGCCAAACGGTAGCGGGAAGACCAGTCTTTGCGAGGCACTGGAACGTGGGCTATTGGGGGCGGTTGAAGAGGCGGAACTCAAGCGTATCGACGAGCGGCGATATCTCGCGAATATCCATACGCGCAACTTTATTGAGCCGCGCCTCGTCGCGACGACCGCGAAAGGCGATGACATTCCGGTGATTGCCGACGCTGACCGCTATCGATTCAGTTTTATCGAAAAAAACCGGATTGATGCCTTCTCCCGGATGGCCGCCCGGCCGCCGGCGCAACGTACTGAGCTCATCGCGGCGTTGTTTGGCATGGACAAGTTCAACGACTTTGTCGGCCATTTCAACGAGCAGATGGATGCTGAACTTGTTCTTCGAAGCGACAAACAGACGGCGTTGCGACTCAGACGTGAAGGCATCGCTCGTGACCAGGCGACCGCACGTGATGAAGCCCAGACGTTAGCCCGACATGATGAGGACGATGCACGCTACGCGCAGGGCTATCTGGTGGGGACGACCTATGCGCGGTTAAAGGAAATCATCGGTACGCCAGAGGCACCTGGGCGCTTGCGGGAACTCAATCACCTTCTGAATGCTGTGCCTGCACGCATCATCGGGCTGACTCGAGAGACGTTAATGCTTGCCTATGAGGCGATTGATGCAATTGCTGCGGAGTTGCGTCAAACAACCCAGGACTTGGCGCGAAGAAGCAGCCAGGTATCCTTCAAAGACCTGTATACAGCGGTCACTGCGTTGCAGGCTGGCGAAGGCGACCATTGTCCCGCATGTGATACGCCGCTTGATCGCGTCGTTCGCGACCCGTATGAAAAGGCGCGCATTGGTCTGGACGAACTTCGGGATCTGGCTGATTTGCAGGAGCGCCAAAGGACGAAGAGGGAAGCGCTGGTTGAGTCGTCACGGGAACTTCGAGAGCATTTGAATCAGATCTATCGCTACCTCGAGGGGCAGGATCGAACGCAGTCCGAGGTGGGGCAGTATCTTGGTCGCCTCCCAAGGCAACCAGACGGTGATACTTGGTGGACGGAGATCTATGGATCGAATGCGGCCGGCGAAGGCGTCGTTCCATCGCTGGAGCAGATCGCAGCCATCGTGGACGAGATGGAGCAGCGCGACGTGGCGGCGAGAGTGCAGATCGACGAGCGGTCCGCTCGTGTGCGGGAACGGGATGCGCTCCTTGAATGCCAACGCCATGTCGAAGCGCGCGAATTGCAGCGAAAGATCATCGTGGACGCCGCCTTAGAAGCGCGTACACGGGTCGAACAGTTTGAGCTGGCAAACGCTGCGCTGATCGCGGAGGCCGAGCAGGAGAGGCAGGACATCGATCGAGACCAGCCTATCAAGGCCGCCTACGACGATTTTATCCGCCAGCTACGCCACTTCCGTGACCAGTTGCCGGGCCTGTTGATTGCCGGCCTCAACGATCTGACGATGGAACTGTATAACGAGTTCAATCACCTCGATCACGACGATGACAAGCTCGCGGCCTTGTATCTCCCATTGACCAGTGAGCAACGAATCGAGATTGCCTTTCGAGGCGCGCCAGAACAGCGGGTTGATGCGCTGGTCGTCCTGAGCGAAGGGCATGTGCGCTGCCTAGGGCTGGCAATCCTACTGGCGAAAAGCATCAACATTGGCAGTCCGGTTGTGATCTTTGACGATGCGATCAACGCGATCGATCACGATCACCGCAATGGGATACGGCAGACCATCTTCGACGGAGATCGTTTCCTTGAGTCGCAGATTCTGGTCACGTGCCACAGTCATGAGTTCATCAAGGATATCCAGAACAGCATGCCGCGCGAACGGCGTACGGACTGCCAGGAATATCTGCTGATGTATCACGATGGAGATCATCATCCGCGTGTTCATCCGGACGTCGGTAGCGCCAACTACCTCGTGCGTGCGCAACAGGCGCTGGCTCGCTTCGACTCACGTGAGGCGCTTTCATACGCGCGCAAGGGGCTCGAAATGCTTGCGAAGAAGAGCTGGAAGTGGCTGAAATCCCATGACATGGGTGAGCTGACGCTATTGGTTGATGGACCAGGTAATGAGCCTACGTTGAGAGCCCTATGCGAAAGCCTGCGGAGGAAGCTGCGAGATACTCCGGTCTTCGTGCACCCGAGCAAGGAGCCGCTGCTCGGTGCGTTGGACGCGATCCTCGGTATCCCCTCGAATTTGATCTGGACGTACCTGAACAAGGGGACCCACGAGGAGGCCGATCGAGATGATTTTGATCGGGAGCAGGTGGCGTTGGTGATACGTAGTCTTGAGCAGATAGACGAACTGGAGCTGCGACCAAACCGCTGAACAGGCGGCGTCGGAATAAGGAAGCTTAGTTCAATCATTGTCGACCGATGTGTTGATGGGCACCCAAAACTGACCCAGTAGGTTCGACTCAGGGATCGGCAGGGTCGATGACGCGCTGGCACCCACGGCGATTGAGTGATCGCGCCCCCATCGTTTAGAGACATCTGATCGACAGAGTATCGAGCGTCGGAAGCGGTCTCTTAATGTGTCGTGCCGGGGCGCCGAAAATCAATGTTGGTCACTCCGTTGGTCCTCGAAATTGATCTTTAGAAGCGAAGCGGAAAATCGGCGCGAAATGAGCTTTGTAAACGAGACTTGCGAACTGAAAAGGGAAGCTATGGAGCAACCGCGGGAAGAATCCCAAATTCTTGAGGACCTGGCCATGCTAGCTACATCGCCGGGATACGTTCATGCGGTCGCACATATCTGCCATCGCGACAACGTCATTCACTTCCAAGGCAAGCTGAAGTCGTCCGACATGGAACGGCTCTTCAGTAGAGAGCGGTTGATTCGGACGGAATTGACGACGCTGATAGGCTTGATGGTCAAGAGTCCGTTGGATTTGTCTATGCCGCCGCGCGAAGTGATCGAGGGGTACGTCCAGCGCACTGATTCCCTAATGCGGGAATTACATGATGCGATGTCCTACCCGATGTTTGCGACCATGTTCGAGGCGATGAAGGCGGGTACCGAGCCCCCAGACCTGTGGCGCGGCCGTGGGATGCGAGAGCCCATCTTCTATGGCACCGAGTCGGCCTATGCTTTCCAGTACAGGGACTTCGTGACCGAAAAGTACGGAGCCGATGACGATTGGATGCTCAAGACTAAAGGCTTCACCTCCAGCCAGGCGCAAATCGTCGCGAAGACAATGTGCGCCTTGATGGAGGATAAGGGGGCGAGACTCTTCGCGGATGCTCGAGCTGCCAAGACTCTACCTGCAACTTGGCTACCTGGATTCGAGTTCTCGCTGGATGAGGTGGCATCTAGTAGCGGCATATCGAAGGACGTAGTCGAAGCTTTTTTCCGCGCACTCCTCTTTTCGGGAGACAACACCGGATTCAAAGAGGTGGGTGACTTCAATGAAGTTGCCGCTCGACCGCTGCTACCTACGGCCCGCGGAACTGTGCTGCTTTTCTCGCACTACTCTATTTACGAGGCACTATACGAGTCTCCGTTCTTCTGGATGTGGGAGGACAAATCCTATCGCCCGACGGCCGCAAAGCATCGTGGAGCCTTTACTGAGCAGTTCGCTGCGCGGCGGCTGGCCAAGGTCTTCGGCAACGAGCACGTTCATATGAACGTGAACTTGTATCGTGGTAAAGACATCGTGGGTGAAGCTGATGTCCTCGTCATCTATGGAGACCGACTCATCGTCGTACAGGCGAAGGCGAAAAAGTTGACCATCGCCGCACGCAAAGGGAACGACAACCAGTTGAAGGCCGATTTCGCTGCCGCCATCCAAGATTCGTACGATCAGGGCTGGACGTGCGCGACCGAGATGCTCACCGGGGGTTGTCGTTTAGTTGATGGCAACGGGAATGAAGTCCAGCTTCCGCCGAACATCAAAGAAGTCTTCGTATTCAGTCTTGTATCAGAGCACTATCCGGCGCTAGCCTTTCAGGCGAGCCAGTCGTTGAAATTCCAGACTACCGATATCATCCGACCTCCGTTTGTGATGGACGTATTCCTTCTCGACACATTGACGGAGATGCTGACGTCGCCTTTGCGACTGTTAGGCTACGTCAAATTGCGCGTGGCTGTTTCGGACAAGCTGATGAGCGGGCACGAGCTGACCGTGCTCGGCTACCACCTAAAACAGAACCTCTGGCTCGATGAGAAGTACGACTTTGTCATGCTCGAGGACTCCATCGCTCAAGACCTAGATACGGCCATGCTGGTCCGCAGGGATAACCAGCCTGGGGACGATACACCGGCTGGGATCCTCACAAAGATGCGAGGATCTCGCTACGAGAAACTTATTGAAGAGATCGAAAAAAAGGCGAACCCAGCAACTCTCGAACTCGGGTTTCACTTGCTTTCAATGGACGAAGATTCGTGTAAGAACGTCCATCGCATACTGCAGACTATCACGCGGCAGTCGCAGCTCGACGGTAAGCGGCACGACGTCACGCTCGCGTCGAGTGCGCCGCCTTGCGGGATTAGCTTTCATTGCAATCCAAAGCCATCTCCCGAAGCGATCGCAGTGCTGGAGACACACTGTGCCAAACGCAAGTACCAGCAACGTGCGGCGCAGTGGTTTGGTGTTTCTGTCAGCCCAGATGGGCAAGTCCAGTTCGGAGTCACATTGGACTTCCCATGGGAAGCCTCAGATGAAATGGAAAGACTTACAGCTGATATGAAATCGGCATCTAATGTGCGCGATGCTCTGGCACAATATTCACGTGAAGTCAGCCGTCGGAAACTCGGTCGGAACGATCCGTGCCACTGCGGCAGTGGGCGCAAATACAAGAAGTGTTGCTTGAGCTAGTCAGCCATGCGCATCACCACGGACTTGCAGGGAAGATATGAAAATTTACCAATAGGATCCTGTTTGAGCACTCGCCAATAGTCGTGAGATTAAATCGATGCCGTCGCTGGTGTGTAAATAGTCAATTGGCCGATTCCCGCCGAGTGCTGGAACTGTGGAGTGTAACCAGTCGAGTAACCATGACCGCGCGTCAAAGCACTTGGGATCGCCTGACTCTTGAACCATCTTTTCCACTTGCGCAACAAGCATCTCGACTACAGCTGCCGAAGCGTCTAGATCTACATCACTTTGCTGAATGCTTCCACTATTGATGGGCATTTAAAGCTCCTGGCCGGATGTCTGTACGTTGATGATACGTTTCTTCGACGTAAGCGGCTCCGCCGCCCGGTAATTTAGGATCGACAGCGATACGGGGCGTCCGCTGCTCTGGTTCAAGGAAGAAGCGGACGGAGATCGAAGCGAGGCGGGAGGATGACGATTCAGATAGCAAGTTGGCTTCCGAGAAACATGAAAGGAGCATGCGACGGCGTAGCGCAAAGAGCGGCAACGCCGGATCCTCGCAATGATGCACAGATGTCAGTGCCTTCTGCATATACTACGCCGCCGCAGCCTGATCGAATGAAGAGGCCGTGATTACGTAGGAGGGAGCGATCGTGGTCAGGCGACCGGCCCAGTGTCACTTTGACTCCGCTGACACGTTGTGTCGGTGCCCTCACTTGTTCCGGCGACGTAGGTCTTTCGCGGGTGGCGTCAATGCTGCTCGTTTCCGCAACTGCGCGCATTGCGCATGGGCCTGCGGTGCGGCAGCGCGGTCCTCTGTATCCTATAGTGGGCTGTATAGGATTCTTCTTTAAAATCAAAGGCTTACATTTGACTTGGCGAGGCGGGATGTTGTACCATCTCGGCGTACTTAGATGCTCTCCACCGAGTTGAACCGTTGAGCCCATTTTCCGAACGACTACGCGCACTCAGACTTCGCTATGGCATCCGTCAGAAGGATCTGGCAGTTGCCATGGCGCTTGAGCAAAGCTACGTCTCGGCCCTTGAGCTCGGCACGAAGGGCCCTCCGTCGCCGGCTATCGTTGACAGGCTGTCAGCGTGTCTGCGGCTTACGGAAGACGAACACGCAAGTCTGCACGATGCCCTGTTGCTCTCGCAACGGCACTTCACGATTCCTCATACGGCGTCTGCCGACGTATATCGTCTCTGCAGCGAGCTTTGGCACGACCTGGACAGGCTGACCGATGCGCAAGTGCGCGTGATTCGCGATGTCGTCGCAATGCGAAGAGGAATGGGCCAGGAGGTGGAGCGACCGATTGTTGGTCGCGTGGTCAGAAGAGGCAAGGAGGACGCCAAAATGTAAAAAGCGAGACAAACCCAAAGGCTTGCCCCGCTTCTTGTGTGGGCTGGACGCACCACTAGTTGACGCCGGTAGTTTCGTCCAGATGATCCATATCGTCAAGCCTTCTTCCCTTCCGTTTGTATCCATCGACCACGCGTAGCACGCGTGGCGGGGTGTACTTACGTCCGAAATTTGGTGCTATCCGTACCCGCGTGAAGAGCGGGCGGATCTCCTATTGCCTGAACCATGAAGAAGACGACTACTGCGCGCAAAGTGCTGACCCGATCTGGACGACGTGTTCGCTACTTGTATCCCTCCACCAAGAATCGCGCGCTCGTACAGTGTGAATCGCGGCTTGAGTTCGATGCGGCCATGCACTTCGAATTTTCGCCGGACGTCGTACGCTATCGCGAGCAACCAACTGAAGTCACTTATCGCGATCGCAACGATCGAATGAGGAAGTACTTTCCCGATTTCGAGCTGACGATGAGCAATGGAGCGTCAGTGCATGTCGAGATCAAGCCTTCGTCGAAGCTACGTCAGGTTGACCTGCGTGAGCGGCTGCAAGATATCGCGCAGCACTACGCGCATCGAGGTCAGTCGTTCAAGGTTTTGACCGAGCGCGACTTCGGAGGTGCAGCAAGAATTGCCAATCTTGAGCGCTTGAATTATCACCGCCGGCCTGCGCCGTACGGATTCGAACGTGAGGAGCTTTTGCTACGTCTAGCGCAGGTTCAGCCGCTGACGTTCGGCCGTGCGACTTCAATCGCCGGGAGTGAACTGACAATCATGCGCCTGCTGTCAGCAGGTTGCCTGGAGTTCGACCGCGATACCGCGTTGACGAATTCGACCATGCTTCGCTTCGCGTCGGAGGAGCAATCATGATCCGATTCACATTCAAGAAGGGGTTGGTGTTTCGAGAAGGACTCAAGCGATGGACGATCATTGGCCGGACGGCATTCGGGAAGGTGAAGCTCGAGTGTGACGAGGGCGAGCCACGCACAATGAGTCGCGACGAACTTTACCAAGCGGTTTTGCTCAACACGATGTCGCTCGATGAGCAAAGTCTGAATGTCGATCCGAACGTGCTGTTTACGGCCGTTCCACGCGATCTCTCTACCTTCCCGAAACACCATCAGCAAAGTGCACGGCGTCGGCACATTTACATGCAGAGGCTGACGGACAGTTTCACGGATACGAACGCGTGGATACGCGAACAGACCGCGAAGATTGCTGCAGAGATCGGCGATACGGTGGTGCCATCGGTCAGCAGCATCAAGCGCTGGTGGAGACAATATCGATACACGCGATGTGTTACCAAGCTGACGGATCGCAGAACGAATAGCGGGCGTCGACGCGATGATGTCATCCAGATGTTATTTGAGGAGGCCGTTCACGAGATATACCTCGACCCGCAGAAGCGCTCGGGACAAGATGTCTACGGTAGACTTGTCGAGAAGGTCAACCAATACAACAAGAATAGACCTGGTCAGACACCGCTCGCCTGCCCTGTTGAGTCGACTGTCTATCGATGGTTGAGGAATCTCGATCAGGACATTGTCGACGCAGCCCGTCTCGGGAAAGACACGGCGGATAGAAAGACTCGCTGGGTGAAGGGAATGGCCACGGCCGATTTTCCCTTGCATCGTGTCGAGATCGACCACACGCCTCTGGATGTCCTGGTGATCGACCTGGCCACGAACCTGCCGTTAGGCCGGCCGTGGATCACGGTTGCTATCGACCGATACAGTCGAGTAATTCTTGGCTTCTATATAAGCTTCCGGGCGCCGTCCGCACAGTCGGTGCTTCAGTGCCTCAAGCGAGCAATCTTGCCGAAGGCGGATTGGGGGAAAGTCGTCAGCTTGCATCGAGAGCACCCGGGATACGGTATCCCGTATCTCGTTGCCGTCGATAACGGCATGGATCTTCACGCAGATGCGGTGCAGATGGTGTGCGGAGAGATGGGCATCTCTATGCTCTATTGTCCGGCCGGGCAACCGGAGTTTAAGGGAGCCGTCGAACGTGTGATCGGTACGATCCAGCGCTCCGTGATGCACAAGCTGCCCGGAACTGTGTTCTCTTGCGTTGATGAGCGCGGAGACTATCCATCAGAGAAGCTGGCTGCGATCGATCTAAAGACGCTGACGCAGATTCTCATCAAGTGGATCGTCGACGAATACCACCATACTCCACATCGTGCGCTAGGCATGACGCCGGCTGAAAAATGGCAACAAGGAATCGCGAACACGCGGGTTGAGCTGCCGGCATACCCGCAACAGCTCGATATCTTGACAGGACTGCCGGAGAGTCGAACCGTCTGGCACTACGGCGTCGAGCTTGATGGTTTGTACTACAACAACGAGCACCTTCAAGTCCTGCGTAGCCGGGCACGCAACTATAGGATGCAAGTACTGTTGAAGCGCCACGAAGATGACGTCAGCTACATACACGTCTTTGACGACGAAGCTCGAAGCTATTTCAAGGTACCCGTTACGCATCGGTTCGCGAACTATGCCGAAGGCCTGACCTTGCACCAGCATCTTTTGATTCGCCAACGCACCAGGCTCGTTCATGGAAATAAGTGGAGCGATGAGCACCTGATACGCGTGAAGGCCGAGATTCAATCCATGATTCGACAGGCGTTGCGAGGGAAGAAACTACGAGAGCGCAAGCGTGCCGCGTCTCTAGATATTGTGGATAGCGAACAGGTATTTGACAACGGATCGGAGAATCGACGTCGCTCACGTAAGACCGGCCGTTCGCGCTCCCCTGATTCGCAACGACAGACCTTCGATTCCTTCGAAATCGGACCGTTGCCGGATCTGAATGGATCACCGAACCCTAAGTACCAAGGAGATGCTCGTGCGTACTGATACTCAGACAACCAAAAGAGATCCGCTTGAGTTTCTCGCGACGATTGGTCTACCTGAGGACGCGAAGAAGTCGCGTGCCCTCGTCGTCAGATTCTCGATACGAAAAGAACTCATCCACTACGACCGATTTTGCAACGCGTTGCGACGGATCGCCGGGATCCATCGTCAATGGCGCTCGGTTTCACCGGGGGCTCGCGCGTTGGCATTGTTGGGGCACACCGGAACGGGGAAATCCACGATTCTGAGGTTCTATGCTAGTCAATTCGAGCGGTTTGAAACGACAGAAGGCCCCGTTATTCCGGTGCTCTATGTCGTTGTACCGTCCAGACCCAGCATCAAGAACCTCGCACAGGCGATCCTTGACGCCCTCGGGGATCGGGTATGTAGGCGCTCGGCGGAGGATAAGACGGTTTACCTCGTGGAGCTACTCAAGCAATGCAGAGTCGAAATGCTGATCATCGATGAGTTTCAACATTTTGCGGATGCCGGACGTATCGCAGAAGCAAACCGTGCAACCGATTGGTTGAAGAACCTTATGGAAGCCAGCGGTGTTACGGTGGTCGTAGCGGGTCTGCCGAACAGCGCTCAGGTCCTGAAGGCTAATCCGCAGTTAACTCGGCGATTCTCTGCAATCCATGAAGTGCGTCGGTTTGACTGGACGGTTCCCGACGATCGACGAGAGTTCGGTGGCGTTCTGAAGTACATGCACAGTCGCCTTCCGTTGCCTTGTCCCGACCTGCACTCCTCGGAATTTGCAATGAGGATGTATGTGGCTTCCGCTGGCGTGATCGACTACGTTGCCAAGATCATCGATGGCGCGGTCGTTCTTGCTATGGAGTGCGGTAAGACGACGCTGAGTCTCGCATTGTTCGAGCAAGCTTTTACCAAGGAGGTGTGGTCGGGCGGGACGCATAGACTCAATCCCTTTCATCCAGATGCCGAACTACGTGACCTCGTTGGTACAGACGAGCCGTTCTGGTATCTCGCTCACGACGTGAACGGCGATGGCACGAAATTACTATAAGCAATCGGCGTCTGCCGCAATCGCTTCCCTACCTAGGTTGCTTATGCATCCCGTTATTCAGGTTGGGGAGGCGAGCTCGGCCTATATGAAGCGCATCGCGATCAGCAACGGGATATCACTAGATCACCTCTACAGGCTTGGCGTAGTTCTTGATGGTGAGGTCCTTGAGCAAGCGCTGTCCTGGGATAGAGTCGCACCCCCGGTCGAGTCGCGGCGATATTTGACTAGCCTGATCAGTTTGCGTCGTTCAGCGCCGAGGGCGTGGTTGATCAAGTCGGCTCGATGTTGCCCACTTTGCTTACGCGAACAGTCGCTTTGGGCGGCAGAGTGGGAATTGCGTCCATATCTAGCATGTACCAAGCATCGATGCTGGCTGATTGATCGATGTGGTGCGTGTCATCGACCCATCGCGTGGACCAGGAAAGCGCTACTTCGCTGCGATTGTGGTGAGAGGTTTGCCGATGCGTGTACGTTGCCTGCACCAATGAAGTTCACGGAACTCGCTTCGCTGATCGCCCGCAAACTCCCAGGTTCTCGAGGTGAGCCGACAGCATTCGATGAGCTTTCGTTGGATGACATGATTGACCTCGTGGTGTGCTTCGGTAGCCAGGCCAATAGCGGAAAGAGGGAAAGTCGGAGCAAGGCATGGCTCATGCGCGAAATGAGTAATGCCATCACAGTCCTTGAGCCCTCGACTGACGCACTATCGGCTTGGCCATCTGGGTTTCTGGCGCGTCTAAATGCAATGCACAAGGAAAGAGGTGACGAGAAAGGGTGCATCGCATTCACTTTCCGCAGCGTCTATATCTATATTATTTCAACCCAAAAACGACAGGAACTCGGATTCTTGAGAGATTGTTTCTTACAGTATCTCGTTGATCATTGGCCGTGGCCTTCGCTGGATCGAAAAAACTCCCCTGTAGACGCCATTGCGTCTCGATTGCCTTGGATGTGGGCCGCACATGCGGCTCGTGAACTCAATATGAGGGAGGGGAAGCTCAAGGAGTTGGCCGAGAAGGGGCTAATCGAGGTCAAATATCGGCCATCTCAAAGCGAGAGGATGTTGCTGGCTGTGCGGCGCGAAGACCTACCCAAGATTCGACAGATCTTGCATGAGCAGGCAGGCATCAAGGCGTTGCGGAATCTTGGGATATCGATTCGACGGCAGATCGTGTTGCTCCCGCTCCTTTTTCCGGAGGCTCAAGGAGATACCGTACAGTTTCACAAAGGAGAACAAGTGCAGGTATTGAGATCCAGTATCGAAAAGCTACTCAAGCTTGCCGAGGATTTGCCGGTCATCGACTATGAGGGTGCCGAACATGTAGCGTTGGCACGGGTACTTCGATCGTGTGCTTGGCGTAATGAGATGATCGAGCATCTCTTTCGGATGATTCTCCGTGGCGAGATGAAGCCGGAGGCCGTGCTCAAGGGTAAGCCAGGGTTCACTGGATGGCTGTTTTCTCGAGAGGCGCTGGAAAGAATCAAGCTTGAGGGCTCGCTGACACGGCTGAAGGCATATTCGCAGGCAGGCGCCAACGCGCTTCCCGCGCTGGCGCCACCAAACCGGACGATATCGACGTCATCGTGAAGGCAGTTTCACCCACGTCCGTCACCGTCATCCTCGTCAGCCCCAACACGCAGACAGCAGATTTCGAGAAGCTCGACGTACGGTGGGGCCGCGTTGGTGGGATCGTCGTGATGGCGGCTTGGGCCGGCTTCGAGAACCCGGTGCAGTCGCTCGTCAAGAGCGGATCGTCGCCAGCGGCAAGCTTCGGCTGATCGACCCGAATGTGGATTCTTTGCGGCGCGGCGCTTGTTTCGGGCGTGTCGCAACGATCCAGGAGATAGCGCAGAAGGCTTTCCTCAAGCCGCGGGAGGTGGTGTGGCGGTTCACTGCAACAGCGTCGCCCGAACCAGATGGACGCCCAGGCAAATGGAGCTTGATTAAGGTGCGCCGCCGCCTTCACCGGCGTAGGCAACGTTCCTTTGCGCGGATGGCATCTCTATTCGACCTTCTGGGTCTTCGTGATAGGGCTGGGGTCGGGACGTTGCAGCAAAATGTGGGCCGCCACGCCCAACGCATCGGCTAGGCGCTCAATATTGTCAAGCGAGACATTGATCCGCGCCCGTTCCACTTGGCTGATGAATGTTCGATCGAGCTCTGCTGCGAATCCGAGTTGTTCTTGACTCAGCGAGTTTCTGACCCGAACCGCGCGCACGTTGAAGGCGAGCACATCCCGCAACGACACAAGTCGTTGATTTGGATCGGGACCTTTGAGCGGGGCTGGCATGCCCACTATGGTTCCGATATGATGCGTTAGCATCCACGGTGTTTGCATCACATAACGTCTGGCATGGTCGAAGCGAGGAACGACGGAGGCGTCGACAGCTTGCAGGTCATGCTAGGTGAGTCGACCACTGACAATCGCAGAATTCGGGAATACGATGAAAAGGATCTGTGTTGGGCTCATCGCACTCGCCGTAACAGGCGCCGTGAATGCGGTAGATTGGAAGCATTATCAGAATTTCAAAGATTCACTGGAATTCAAGTATTGGCTAACCGGTGTCACCGACGGATTCTATGCAGTAAACGAATCCTTGACAAAAGACCCCAGAAAGGGAGTGTTTTGCTTGCCATCAAGTGTCGATCTGGATATGAAAAACAAGCTATCGATCCTGGATGATTATCTGTTGAATGCACCAGGTGCAATGTCGGTGGTTAACAATCCTCCGCCTGGAACCAATGTTTTTCAATTGATCAGCCTTGATTATTTGCATGCCTTGTCCACGCGTTTCCCGTGCAAGTAGCCTTAATTGGGTGTGGGCAGGAATTGAATATAGAGGATTTAACGCACAGGTCGTTTGTGTGCGAAAAGGTCAAGATCGACGTACACGTGGCCAATAGATCACGCGACCGAAATTGCACAGAATCATCGACAAAAACTTCTTCGATCCGGCCAAGGAAAATCAAGATCTGGCCCTTATCGCCAACGGCTTGCTCGAACCTCGGTACGCGACAGGTGGCATCGGCGCAGCGCTCGTCGTACGTGCTGCGCTGTATTTCGAGCGCGCCTACGACACGTCCGTGCGTGCCGCGATTGCCGAGTGCTTTGAACAGTATGTCCAGGCTGTACCCGACAAGTTAACGTTTGTCTGGAATAACGGTAAGGCCGCACAGGTGATCACGATGGCGAAGCCAATAGCAGTGCTTGCCACTTTATTGACGCCTGAGGATCGTTTTGACTTCGACTACGTCGGGGGTAAAGAGCCGACTGATGCGAGCCTCTATCGGTTCTCCGTGGTAGGTCTGCGGCAGCGGCAGGAAAAGGCCGGAAACCGAGGATTCAACGCGTTGTCATTTTCCTGGCCGTCGGCTAACGTACTGTCGAATCCTGACGCGTTCGTGAAGCTCTTCTTTGACGCGGCGAGTCGACTTGGCGCGGCTCACGGACACGCAGGTTTCGCGGTCAATCTCTCGCCCACGAGCGTCAATCAGAACGAATCCACCGAATATTTGATCTCGCGCATGTTGCCAGGCCTCGATGTGGGCGTGCCGAGCGACCTCGCAACGCGTCAACTGCAGGGGAAGATAAAAACGGTGGATTGGCTGACTGCCATTGATCAATCGATGCTCGACGCCGTGGGCGGCCTCTCGCGACTGCGCTCCGAGTTGCCTCAGGAATGGTTCGCGATCGGAGACTACGGCCACGGTATTGTGGTCCGTGCCGGAGTCATACCTGATTCAGGAGCTTCCGACGTCGACGGTCAACCGCCCGTTGTACCACCTGCCTATATTGTGCTCGATCACGCATTGCGCATGATCCGGACGAATGACCTCGATGCGTTGCAACACGGTTCTGTGAGCGGAGAGGCGGCGACCTACAATACCGCCAAGTCGACGACCGAATGGTTACGCCGTTACGAAGTAAGCGACGAACTGCTGCAGAGTGCCCAAATAGCCATTCTCCAGACGCCCAAGTTATCTGAAAACAACGAGATCTTCCACCGAGGTTAATTTCCCTTGTTCCTTTCAGCCTAAGCGAGGCTGCGATCTACGGGGGGCATCAACTCGAGTGTGGACGGCCGGTCCGAGCACACTTGGTGACCAACTGACAAGGGTCTGAGTTTAGGCAGCAACTCGATGCGATTCAACGCTTTGTCGTAATCGGCTTTTTGCGAAAGCCGCCTTTTTTTCGATTTCCATCGCCGCGTCATGTGCCTTTTGAAAGCATCGAGTATTGTGATCCACTTTTTCACCCATCTCGGTGAGGTGCAGGACTTGGCGAAAATTTCCCCAAAAAATATTCATCTGACCGTACATTTCACTGCAAGCCTCAGAGGCTTCGGACGCATGAAAATCAACGATCATTCTGATTTCGTCGGCTTTCTCGCATAATGAAAAATATTTTCCATTGAATTCGTCAACAGACATTGATGCGCTCCACATGATGTTGAGTCCAGTTATGGAGAATTCTCGAGCTATATGACTCAGAAGTTTATGTGCAGTGGCTAGTTGAATGGCTGCAGTTTCATTGGATTTCGTCAGTAGATCGATTCTGGATTTTTCCTTGGCAAGTGCGAGTTGAAATTGATTATTGATATCTAGGTTGATTGTTTGGGTTCGGCTCGTGATGAAAACGCCGACAAGGGCCAAAATGGCCCCGGCTACGCCGGCGAATGCAGTCAGATAAATAGGTTCCATCGGTTCTCCAAAAAAATCAAAATGTAGTTGCAAGTTACGAAAATCGTGACCGATGCGAAAGGACGTGTGCTATCCGCTTCGGTGCTTGTGCGCTGACGTTGAGAGGCGGTCATTTCGGTCCATGGGGGCTGCGCTTCCAGAGCGGAATAAAAGCGACCGCGATAATAACTAACGCCAAGATAAAATCGAAGGGCAATAGACTTCCAACAGACGGTGGTGGGCCAATCAGATAGGATCGCAGGGTCGCCATACTAAGAATCGCCGCGATGAGTTCCAGTCCAGCTGGTTCCTGCGGTCGACGCCAGACGTATAAGACAGGCGTGGCCGAGATGGCAAGCAACGAAAAAACGAACCCGATATACCAGAAGCTTCGCTTGATGGTAAATCCACAGGAACGCATCCCAGAGGATTGATTGCTCTGACTTGTGAAGATATCGAAGCGTGCTGGTGTCGCATCATCCACGCCGATGTCGCGTCGTGCGTCCCATCCAGACTCGCCATCGAAGCGAACACTTAGCTCCAACGGGACACTTGCGACTGGTTGTCCAGACTGCGTTTGCAGATTCAATTGTGCCGATTTTATGCCCACCCAATATTGGTCGAAAGGGTAATTTCGAAGGGATCCGATGCCGACAGATCGTTCTTCGATATCCATCTGATAAACCGCGATCGAACCAAGCCTGGTTTCGACTGGAGGGGAAATGGATACCGGTAGCCCGGCAAAATGTATATTTCCGTCTTCTGACATCGCGGGAAGGCTGGCCCATCCTCTCAGCGACTCGGGGGCGGCTTTCGGCCACAGCCAGACCGGAACATACACCGAACCTTTCATACGGAATTTTCCACCCGATCCCCCCTCGATATGCAGATGCACTTGTCCGCTGCCTTCTGGAGATGAGCTCGCGCGACACTTGTCTCGTCCGTGTGTATCGAATACGTCGGTCGGGGCCCACAGTAGATATCCCGCGACAGAAAAAATAAAGGATGCTAGTGTGAAAATGGAAAAAATCTTCCCAAAATTTACTTTCATGTGGTCAGGATAATTGTGGAATTCGACGTTCCAAAATTTCTGCTGGGTGCTTCAATGTTATCTTCCCTGCCCCGAAATGCGATGTGGAGTCAGGGGCGAGCCGGCAATTCATCGCTTACTTTCTCCAGCGTTTCCTCCTCGCGATAGTGGAGCCTACAAGGATGGGTGTGGAAAAATTCGCTTAAGCATTCGTCGAAATTATCGTACATCTGAGATCGATTTTAATCAATGCAATGTACGCTAATTTTTCGGTGCGCCGTTGATTGTCGGTCGATCTAAATCGGCCTGGAGATTTGTGGCGGCGAATTTGGGCGGGAATTCTGGGTGCGGCGCGCTATAGATCTTCGGTTGTTGTGAATTAATATCGATATAAATGGAAGGTCCGTTGGCGACGTGGCTATGTGTCCTGGTAAGCGCTGTCGACCGAGCGCGAGTTGCGCAGAAATATCAACGTATTCGGCGGCGGTTGCCAGAATCGATCGCTTGGTTTCGTGAATGCGGACTTGAGGTAATTGGGATGACCCAAGCTGAATCGAGTGGTCCGCTATGAGAGGCTGCTTGGCTACCGTACCCTTCGAGGTAGCCGTGCTTGGGGGAATCTTGAACGACGCGCATGTTTGTTCGACGGTCGAAGGCTGCGCCATTGCTCGTAGTGCGGAGCTAGGGTCCACACATCGGATATGCACTCTCGCGCTATGTTGAGCGCAGCATCGTCGACCGATCGATCGACGATGAGGATCGAAAAAATTGCCGCCTTATTCGACCTCAGCGGCGACAATCAGAAAGCGATCGCGGTTCTTCGCCTTGGCGATCCATTGAGGCGGCTTGCCGCGGCCGCTCCACGTAGCACCGCTCTTCGGATCCTGATACTTCGGAGCCGCAGGCGCACGCTTGCCAGCGACGCTCCCACGCTTTCGCCCGAAGATCTGCTCAGGCGTAATACCATATTCCGCCACTTGTTCCCGAATCGCCGCAACAATCGTTTCAAGTTCTGCGAGACGTGCAGCCTCTGCCTGTTGCGCCAACGCATCCGCCTGTGCTTTCAGTTCAAGGTAAGTTGCCATAGGCTTGGGGAGTTCGTTTAGTTAAAAAGCGAAGACTAGCCCCCAAACTTCATCGGGTCAATCCGATACGAAATCTCCCCAACGTTGAAGTGTGTCCACGGGTAAGCTAGCAGGCATCGTCGAAGGAATGCTACCGATGTGAGGAGCTGCATTGTCCGCCGATCAATTGAAGCGCTTGCGCAAGGCGCTCTCGCCATACGGATTGAAGCTGCTCGAGACAGAGTGGCTCGGCTGGCATGCACGATATCGATTCCGCTGTCCAAAGGGCCATGAAGTGAGCCGATCGGGCTCTCATCTTTTCTACCACCTCGTGACCTGCCCTGCCTGTAGAGCTGACGAAGCTTTACAGCACCTTCAACGCCTCGCGCGTCAGGCAGGTGGCCGATGTCTGTCGGACCGATATGTGGGGCGATCGGCACGCTATAGATTTGCTTGCCGTGAGGGGCATACCTTTGAAAAGTCTGTCGGTAGTTTGGAGAAAGGGGCATGGTGCGTACTGTGCGCGCATGCCAAACATTCGAAACGCATGGCCGCCCCCGACGGGATGAACCGAATGCGCAATGTCGCGCGTTCGCATGGCGGCAAATGCTTGACGAAAGTCTACACAAAACTTTCAGACCGCTATCGCTTCCGGTGCGCGGAAGGTCATGAGTGGGAGACGGTTGGTCTTGAGGTCATGCGCGGTGCATGGTGCCGCATCTGTTCGAATCAGCAGAAGGTCCACGCGTATCGCCTCAAGGATGGGATGGCTCGCTTACGCGCGTGCGCCGCGAACCACGGCGGAAGCTGCCTTTCCCAAGTTTATGAAGGAAGCAAGGCAAACTATCGGTTTCGATGTAAGGCCGGTCACGAATGGGAAATGTTAGGTGCGCGGATCTTTCGTGGAGCATGGTGCACGGAGTGCCAGCATGAGGCGAAGCGATTTGGTATCGACTTCATGCGTCAGTTGGCAGCCGGTCACGGAGGGCGCTGCCTAACCAATTCCTACAGGAATACAACTACCCAACTGGAATGGGAGTGCGCACTAGGGCATCGCTGGTGGGCTTATCCAGGAGCAGTCGTTCGAGGTCATTGGTGCGCCGCCTGCAGTCACAATGCGGCCAAACTCGGTATCGACCTGATGCGTACGATCGCGGCCGAGCGCGGAGGAATGTGTGTCTCCACAAGCTACGTGAATAGTGCGACAAAGCTGGAGTGGGAGTGCGCACGGGGCCATCGTTGGTTAGCTACGCCCAATTCTATCCGGCGCGGCCACTGGTGTGCTCGCTGCTATTTCATCAGCATCACAACTACAGACAAGACGCGTCGAAAGCGGCGTCATGAGGTTGCCTAACGCCTGCGCCGATTTGATAGCCGGCGATGCGCTAAAATCCAGCGCAGATAGGCTGCGGTCAAACTCCGCATGTCGAATGAAAGAAATCGAGAGGGCTCATGGTCAAGGCTATCCTAGGCATTGTGATGGGGATCGGTTTTCTCATAATCGCGGCCTTCGTCGCGTGGTCGACTCACGAATTTCTCCAGACGGCGATTGCCGTACCCGGGGAAGTTGTCAGCCTGAATGCAGGCGGGAGCCATCCCCAGATCGAATTTGTCACCAAAGCAGGCCAGCGCGTCTCCTATCCGCAGGGAGGGATGATCTACGGCATGAAGGTCGGCGATAAAGTGACCGTGCTATATCAGGAGGACGCTCCTCTGCGATCCGCCACGATCGATCGATTCGGCGCAGTTTGGAATTGGACGTTGATGGCACTGATCTTCGGCGCCGGCTTCATTCTCTTCTCGCTGATGAACCTGCCATCCAGAAAATAAACGACTTGAGAGGGCCACGTGTCAATTTTCAGGCATAGCGACTGGACATACAAAACTGGCGCAACTGGTGGTGTCAGTCTCGAACTTGCCGTTGCTTCGGGCGGCACGATCGTCCTGGCGGATCCCGGCGGTCAACTGTTCGACTTCTATTACGGCGGTCTTGGGATCGGATATGGCCTTGGACTCCGAATCCCGAAGATCAAGTTGCCTAGGTTTTCGATACCTGAGATCAAGATTCCGAAGATCGCCGGGCACGAGGTCGGGGGCGCAGGTTCGCTCAAGTCCTTTGATAGCGCTGGCTTGATATACATGTTGCCGGCGTTTGACGGCAAAGAGCTCTCCAAGTCGGATTTTCAAGGGGCTACGGTCTATCTCGACGGAGGCGTCGGCGTCGGGTACGGCAAGGCAGGTACGGCCATGCTTCTTGGTATCAATCCCGCACAACTTGCGCTCGGATTATCGAGCCCCGCAATGATGTGGCTGGCAGAGAACGCAATTGCTCACGCGCGGGCCGCCCTGGTGATGGGCGGGACGACTGTGGGCCTCATAGCTGGAGGCGGCGCAGGCATTTTGGTCGGTTATCTGCATTAACTAGATCAGCGGCCGTGTTCCGATTCGCGCCGGACAGCGTCGAAGTTCGCGCCCCGTCTGCGAGGAGCAAATAACCAGCTCGATGTAGCTGTTCATCGCAGCATACGGGGCAAACAACCTGTCCAACATTCGCGCGAACAAGTGCAACGTGACGTCGCGCAACGCTGCCTCATCGAGAGAGACGACAATCTCGACACCGCGGACGAACGACGGGAACGCGCCATCGGGTGACATCCATCTGATCGCGGGGCGATGGTCCAGGTCGGTGATCGCATCGATGCTCCGTTGCGCGATGATGCTCGCGCGCGGCGCGTGCAGTCTTAGAAAGTCT
Organism: Burkholderia sp. BCC0419; assembly: GCF_902830285.1. NCBI lineage: Bacteria > Pseudomonadati > Pseudomonadota > Betaproteobacteria > Burkholderiales > Burkholderiaceae > Burkholderia > Burkholderia sp. BCC0419. Next base: position 113,079 of record NZ_CADESR010000015.1, on the reverse strand, counting down.
TTAAATGCCTTCAGCCCCGTTTGCGTGAGATCGAACGGGTGCAACGACATGCCCGCAAGGATCCGCCACAATGCGTCGTGGCCGCGCGGCAGTGTGCTCGGCAAGGTCGGGCGCGTAAGCAATCTAATGGGGCACGCTAACGCCGCGCTCTCGTGCAGCAGGTCGCTGTCGCGTGCACCGATTGGCAACCGGGCGGGCAAATCTCCGTTGGTAGCCGTGACGTCGACATCGACTTGCGGATGTTTCAGTTGCGCAGAATGGCCCTCCAGTCCGACGAGTGATAGCAGCAGTGGCGCGCGCGTTGTTCCAGTTGCTGCGTACGGATCGCGAAACGCAGCCCAGTATGCAATCGCGGGATCAGGGGCGCGAGCATGGCTGAACGCCCGGTAAGGCAATACGTTCGTACGTACGTGGCGACTGGTCAATGGCGAGCCCCTCTCTTGTTCAGCCTCCAAGCGATCGCCTAAATGAACGGCATCGATCGAGTACACGTCGAGCGGGGAGCCGGTCTCCAGCGGCTCCGGTGTGACGGGGTATGCCCTATCAGCGCTTGTCAACTGGATCGGAATCGCATCTCGCTTGAACAGATTGACCACCGGTGTGCAGTACAACCGAAAGGACGAGGCATCGAGTTCAGTCAGTACCTGTGCTGCGGCGGATTCGGCTGGTGTGTCGAGGATTGCGAGATGCAACGTCAGTCGCTTTGCCGCTGGCGTGCGTGCGGCCCGCCGAATTCGTCCTAGATCGATGTCAACAAAGTCGAATTTTTCGGGGAACGCGAAGGACTCGATGAGCGTTTGGTACGCATCCGATGTAGTGGTCGATTCTTTCGGCAACAGGCATTCATTCTCGCCAAAACCTACCGATTCGATCGGTATCCTAGATAATGCCGCCCACCGGCCGCTCTGATCGACCTCAACAAATGCGGCGCCGGCACGTAGCAGCAAAGCATCGGTGAGCGCAGCAACGCGCGGCCGATCACCGGACAGGTGAACACGAACTGTACCGGACGGGATTGCCTCATCGAATATCTCAGTCGGCGTCGCACTGGCGAACTCGATCGAGAGTATGCCTGTGACACTGGGCGGGAGTCGGACGGCCGCTGGGACGAGCGTGGCCGGAGCATAGCGCACCGAGTGAACTCGTAACGGGGACAACGTGACGTCATAGATAGTTTGAAACCGGTACGGTGCCGCGTTAGCATCGAGCAGCGTGCCGCGCGGCATCGTGAACGGCGTTGTCAACTGGCCGAAGAGATCTCTCGGATCAAACTGCGCGATCGCGCACGAAGGCACGGTGCGAAGATACTGTGGATACAGCATCTCCAGCAGCGATTCGGTGAATTCCGGATAGGTGTCCTCAAGCTTTGCATCGACACGCGCGGCCAACAATGCAAACGTCTGGATCATCCGGTCGACATGCAGATCGCCCTGCCCGTTTGCAACCCCGAGTCGGGCGCCGATCTTCGGATAGCGTCGTGCAAATTCCGTGACGCCACGTAGCAGCAAACCGACCTCGTATTCGTAGTGAGGCAACAGGTTATCCATTCACCTTTCCTACAGCTCCGTCCCCATATATGAGGTACAAGAAACACAAAACTTGATCTTTTCGGCGGCCGGCAGTTTAAAATCCACCGACGAATAATATCCTGCCACTCCGATGCAGGGTTCTGAGGGCGCCATGCAACTGTCAGATATTCCAAGTTTTTTTGGGCTACAGAGCAATCGGCTGTTCACCATCCAGACGCCTATGAAGGGCCGATCTGACTTGGTGCTTGTCGATTTTCACGGTACCGAAGGCTTATCTCAAAACTTCGAGTTCCACGTTCGGCTCGCCTCTCAAGACTCGAACATTGAACTGAAGAAGCTGATCGGTCAGCCTGTGACGATTACGTTACAGCTTACCGATGCGCTGGCGAGCTCGGAAGAGCGGTATTTCCACGGCTACGTAGCCAACTTCACCCACCTCGACCACGACGGTAGCTTCACCGTCTACAGCGCGACACTCGTGCCATGGCTTTGGATGCTCTCGCGCAGTCGCGACATCCGGATTTTTCAGGAGGAGAATACCGAAGCAATTCTTTCAAAAGTCTTTCAAGACTACGGAAAGATTGCGTCGTTCGAGTTCCGATTGTCTAAGGCGACAAAGAATCGCAGCTACTGCACGCAGTACCGTGAAACCGACTTGGAATTTGTCGAGCGCCTCATGCAAGAAGATGGCCTGTTCTTCTTCTTCGAGCACGCGAAAGACGGTCACAAGCTGATCATATCGGACAACTCGATCGCGGCGAAGCCGATCAGCGGCCGCAGTCCGGTGTTGCAATACACCAAAGGCGAGGCGCTCGACAATCTAGCTGTCATCACGTCGTTCCAGGCGAGCCGACAACTGGAATCCAACAGTGTCGGTCTGAAGACGTTTGATTACAAGGCACCGCACGCGCGCCGGTTTGTTTCGGGTGGAACCGAAGTCAACCAGGGCGAAGTACCGTCGTACGAAGTCTACGACTATCTGGGCGAGCATGGGTTTGCGGACAGCGATCGCGGAGAAGCATTGACGCGCTTCAGAACACAGGCGCTTGCGGCACACAGCAAGGTCTTCATCGGAACGAGCACGAGCCGGCGGTTAGCGCCATGTCAATACTTCGAACTCGACGATCACTACGACCACAGCAATGCCAAACAGGAGGATCGACAGTTTCTGTTGACGACGATCACCCACAGCGGAACGAATAACTATCAGGCCGGAGAAGGCGCAGCGAACTACCACTGCAGTTTCACCTGCATCCGCAAGAAGATTCCGTATCGGCCGGCGTTCACCATCGAGCGACCGTCGATCATCGGTCCGCAAACGGCCGTCGTCGTCGGTCCCGAAGGCGAGGAAATTTACACGGACAACCTAGGCCGCGTGAAGGTGCAATTCCATTGGGATCGGCTAGGCAAGCGCGATCAAGGCAGTTCATGCTGGGTACGTGTCGGGCAACCGTGGGCCGGTCGCGGATTTGGGATGATCCAGATCCCGCGGATAGGTGACGAGGTGGTCGTAATTTTCCTTGACGGTAATCCGGATAGACCCCTGATCATCTCGAGCGTCTATAACTCCGCCAACCTGCCTCCATGGGGATTGCCTGCGAATGCTACACAGAGCGGGATTCTCACGCGCTCGACCAAAACCGGCAACGTCAACACGGCCAACGCCATTCGCTTCGAGGACAAGAAGGGTTCGGAGGAAGTCTGGTTGCATGCTGAGAAAGATCAGCGCCTCGAGGTCGAGCACGACGAGTCGCATTGGGTTGGAAACGATCGAAAGAAGAACATCGATCACGATGAGACGGTGCATGTCGGCCATGACCGAACCGAGACGGTCGACAACAATGAGACCATTACGATCGGCGTGGATCGTACCGAACGCGTTGGCAGCAACGAGACCCTGACGGTTGGAGGTAACCGAAATGAGACGATCGAAGGTTTGCAGAATCTTCTGATCGCGCTCGCCTCAACCGAGACGATCGGACTCGCCAAGGCGCTGACGATCGGCGCCGGCTACAACGTGGCCGTTGGCGGTGCAATGAATACGGTTGTCGGGCTCGCGCAGGCCGAAGAGGTTGGTCTTTCCAAGACAACGCTGGTTGGAAAGACCTGGACCATTACTGCTGGCGATCGGCTGGAAATCAAGGTGGGCAAAGCACATCTTGTGATGGACAGCGACGGGACGATTTCCATCAACGGCCACGAGATCAACGTTGGAAGCACTGGCGAGCAGCACTATAAGGCCGACGGTGAGATCAACATGAAAGGCAAAAAAATTCTGGGGAACTGATTATGAATACTCGCCTACCCGATTCCCTTCGTGTCGAGATTGAAGGTACGCTTTCCGAAAGTGCATCGAAACCGTTATCGACGAAACCGGACGATCTGCGGTTTGGCGTAGTGCTTGCACGAATTCGTGGCACCAGAGAGGACGGTCGAGTTCAGATCAGTTTCCTCTCAGCTGATCTGCCGGATGCGTGGGCGCAGTGTTTGTCCCCGCTTGACGAATCATCAACAGATCGCACTTGCGCAGTGCAGTTCGTTGGTGGCGATACAACGCAGCCGATTGTTATGGGCTTGTTGCTAGAATCGACCTCGAGCGATAACGATGACGTCGCTACTGCAATGGCTGGCGAACGGGTCGTCATCGAAGCACAACAAGAAATCGAACTTCGCTGCGGCGATGCACGGATCTTACTGACGCGCGACGGTATTGTTCAGATTCGCGGCACATATGTCACCAGCCACGCGAGTGCGACGCAGCGCATTCGAGGTGGTTCGGTCCAGCTCAACTGACGCGACGAGGAGACGTCGCAGTGGACATCGTGAATGGAAGCAAGCACGTCTCAGTCGAGGTCTCTACTGCCCTCGATGTCGAGGGACGTGAGCATCTGATTATCGTTGCGAAGGCCACATACGGCATACCTGCTAATGATGGAGCGGCTACGCCGATCAAAAGCCAACCGTTCGTTATGGCTGACATCTACGCCGGTGAACCTGGTCTATCAGCGGCACTCTATGAAGCGGACTTCGTGTTACGGAAGCAGCGGTGCGACGTGCTGTTTAACGCCAACGCCTATGCATCTGGCCTGAGTCCCGTGACGCAATTGGATGTTCGAGTTCAAGTCGGCGCAATGAACAAGACGTTGCGTGTGTTTGGCGATCGCTTCTGGGAAAAGCGGCTGACCGGCATTAAACCGGGCAAGCCCGCACCCATCACGCGTGTGCCGTTGCACTATGGGAAGGCCTACGGCGGGGTTCAGATTGTCGACGGCGATAGCGGAACGCAATCGTTCACCCACAGAGGGAATCCAATAGGCATCGGGTATGGGCCATCGAGCAAAGAGATGGTCGGCGTTCCCATGCCGAATATCGAATCTGTTGACGACCCGGTTCAATCTCCGAAGAAGGATTACCCGCCTCGTGCACTGTCAGCAATCAGTCGATCCGATCCGAAGCGAGCCGCATATGCAGGAACATATGATGAGCGATGGCGCCGTGACGTCTTCCCATTTCTGCCAGAGGATTTTGACGACCGCTACTATCAGTGCGCACCGGAGGACCAACAAATCGAATTTCCTCGCGGCGGTGAGACCGTGGAACTGCTCAATCTGATGCAGGGCAGGCCTCATGTTCGCTTCAAGCTCCCGAAACTGAGTCAGATGCCAGTTCGAATTCTGGGAACTGACTATCAGGTACACGAACCAGAAGTGCATGTCGATACGCTGTATTTCGAACCAGACGAAGAGCGTTTCAGCGTCGTCTGGCGCACCAGCATTCCACTTCAACGCCGCATACAGGAGATTGATACGGTGGCCGTCGGACCAATCTGCAAAAACTGGTGGATGGCGAAAATCGGGGGCGCGGCTGGATGCACCGGGTGTGGCGGTAAACGCAGCACCAAATCGGCACCTGACGACTGTGAAGACGAGATCACGTTGGTCGAAAAATTATGACGCCTCTTTCGGTTCAAGAAATCGGGATGTGCTGCGCAGTCGGCCATTCATCGCTATCGGCCAGTGCTGCGATCCGTGCGAACATCAATCACTTCCGGGAGACCCGCTTCGTCGGCTTTGATGGGGAACCGATTGTCGGTGCCTATCTGGACGGAATCGAAGAGTGGGGGTCTGCTCGACTGGCCAAGATGTTTCGCACTGTTGTCGAAGAATGCCGCACCAGTTCTGGCGTGCGCTGGTCACCGGAGACAACGGCACTGCTGTTGCTGGTGCCTGAGCCAAGTCGCCCCGGGACCGACGATGACTGGCCCGATGAGATCTTGACCTCTTGTGCTCAGGAAACGGGCCTCTCTTTTAGCCGACTATCGCGAATCTTGCGTACCGGAAAGGCTGGAATTGGAGAGGCACTCTTGCTCGCGCACTCGTTGCTGAACGAGCAGCGGGTTGGGCATGTGATGGTCTTGGGCATCGACAGCTATCTGCACGCAGATGTTGTCGTCCAGCATCTCGAGGGTGAGCGAATTCTCTCAACTGAAAACCGCGACGGATATATTCCTGGCGAAGGAGCCGGCGCAGTTTTGTTAGGTCTAGACGATGGAGCTCCAGGGCGGCTGCTAATTACTGGCATCGGATGCGCTGAGGAGAACGCGCGGATTAGCCAGTTAGAGAAGCCAATTCGCGGCTTGGGGCTCAAGAGGGCGATCCGCGATGCAAGCCAAATGAGCGGTTTCGCTGTCAGTGCGTGTGCTTTCCATATGAGCGATATCAGTGGTGAGTCGTACTACTTCAGAGAAGCGTCGCTAGCGATCGCAGGCAGTTTGGAAACGAAGGTGGAGAGCTTCCCTCACTACACCCCGGCAAGCAGCCTTGGTGAAACAGGTGCTGCGGTCGGGCCGTTGTTGCTCGCTTACCTTAGTGCAATCTCCGGTCGCTGGGACAGTCCTGGCCATCGAGGTCTTCTTCACTTCAGCAATGACGACGGACGGCGGGCCGCCGTCATGGTCGAATATCGGCCGGATCCCTTCCACAAGAACAATGATGCGAGCTTTGTCGCATCAGGGGTAGGACGATGAGCACGAACGTATATGTGAACAATCGCGAGGCCTGCTCGAAAGCGGCCAACGGCAAGTCCACGGCAGCGTTCCCTGACCCGTGCTGGAGTCCGCCGAATCCACCCGCCGGTCCTATCGTTGTGCCGTATCCAAACACGGCATACGCGAGAGATCTCGCAAACGGCACGAGTACGGTATTTATCTGTGGCTCAATGGTTGCACAAGCCGACACATCGTATTTTGCGACGAGTATCGGTGACCAGGGGGCAACGGAATCGCTACCGAAAGGCGTTGCAACCGGCGCAATCGAAGGCAAGGCGTATTTTATTTCGTGGTCGCATGATGTGATGTTCGAGGGTAAGGGGGTTCCTCGGCACGAAGATCTGATGACGCACAACCACGCTTCAGATCCCGGGAACACTCCGCCGCACATTTATATGGATAGCGATGCGATTCGACGCGATTGCTCTGGGGAGCTTAAGAAGGTTCAGGACGCTTGTAAAAAAACTGGCGACGATAAGGTACCGAAGCACGCCGTCTTGAACAAATTCCTGAGCCCGAAGACCCTGCAAAAACTTGATCAGCTTGAAGGCGATATCAAGAAAAAGCTCGAGAGCAATAGCGATACGGCTTGGATGGAGCATTGCACTGGGCTCTGGATCAAACCTAGTGGCGGCGTCAAGGATGTGATCGACAAGTTCAACAGCTTGCTGAAAGACATGACGTCCGACTTCAAGGACACTGTGAAGAACATGCTGACCCCCTTGGTCGACAAGGTGAAAGCCGAGGTTGAACAAAAAGTTGGACAGGCAGCTGCGAAGCGCGGAGCAGAACTCGGGGAGCGGGCACTGACGCGGTGGGGCGTAGGCGCTGTCGCGGGTGGTGGTATCTTCGATGAGGTAACTGAAATTGGTGCGACAGCATGGAACGCCTATGACTGGGCGAGTACCGCTTATCAGGGTTACCAGCTCAGCAAAGAGGCGTACAAGGCCGTTCAGGAAATCGGCGACATCAAGGATATGGTTGGACAGGCTTCGAAGGAACTTGAAGCGCTTGCTTCCGATGCAGCCAAGATGTCTCCGACACAGGCCATGGCCACCGGCATGGGCGTTCTGTCGCGCTTCAACGCATGCACGCGAGCACGCCGCTGTATCCTCGTTACCTATGACGAGACTAAAGCGCCGAAGAACCTAAACGGGAAAGGCTGTTGCCCAGGGCAAACGGGACACCACATCCTCCCTGATGAAATGACAAAGGGCGGGCGCTGCCCAGGATACGACAAGAACTCGGCACCGACGGTTTGCGTGGAAGGCACGAACAACAATAACGGTTCCCACGGCCTTATCCATAAGGCGATGGCTATCATGATCAAGGACCATACTTCTGGATTGTTCGGGAGCAACACACTGTCGTACGAAAAGGCGCGGGACTACGGCATTAGAAGCATTCGAGATACTTTTCCAGAGTCTCAGTGCAGTAGGAAGTGCCTGAAAACCCAGTTGGACTCGTACTATCGAAGTAAATGCAACCAGGACCTGCCTGCGGTTTCGGGAAGCTCCGGCGGTGGTGGGCAGGACGATAGCGCAACGGATACCGAAAAATGAACTCTGAAGGAAGCGGCATGATCACGGACCGGGAGTACAAGAACAGTCTGCATGGGTACTACATTACAGACTGTGTTGTCCGGAACCGAGACTACTTTCATTTCGCGGTGCGGAATGAGGCCGAAGGTGAGGACGCTAGTCCCTTGTCGGAAGAGAAAGTATCGAAGAAGATTGTCGGGTTCTATCTCGATGAGCCACTCGACAAGCGGATGGGGTCACGTGGCCTCACCGGGTTCGGCATGCTTCATGTCGGCGCGGCCAAACTGCCATCTGGGAAAGACCAGGTCGTTGCGGTCGACGACGGCGGGCAAGTATACGCAAGCGGTGGCGGACGGTCCGAAGTCGAAGCCGCCATTCCGGTTAGTAAGGAAGGGCCTCGACGTGGTGGAATTCGACGCATCCGCATGATCGCGGGCCGGCTATATGCTGTCGGGGGATATAACACGGCATGCTTTAGAGCCAACGTCGGTGACTGGACATCTTTGTGCCTCAATCTGCCCATCCCCGATCCTGACAACGTCGACGCCGTCGAAGATGGAAGCTTCGCGGACATCGACGGGTTTTCGCACGACGATCTCTATGCTGTGGGCGGACGCGGCAATGCATGGCGCTTCACCGGTTCGAAATGGAAGCGCGTACCGTTGCCGACCAACATGCTGCTGACGTCCGTCTGCTGCACGCCGGATGGGAATGTATATATTGGAGCGCAGTCGGGAACGATCTTCAAAGGTCGCGAAGACACCTGGGTCATGATTCACCGTGGCGATATGACGTTGCCGTTCAAGGACATCGTGTGGCACGCAGGCAAGCTCTGGTGCACGTCCGATTACGGTGTGTGGAACATCGTCGACGACAAGGTCGTCGACGTCGAGCTACCGGCCGAAATCAAGGTATGCGCTGGTAATCTATCGGCCGCGGATGGAATGATGCTGATGGCAGGGGTACACGGCGCAGCGTATCACGACGGGATTGAATGGCGGCTGATCTTCAACCGCTTCGAGATGGATGAACGGGCCACTCGATAATGACGGTTCCTACGGTTGCAAGATCTCCTGTTATACGACCATTGCTGATGCGGCATGCACAGGATGCCGCGTTCTACTGGGCTCAGAGCGATAGCAGTTTATGTTCGCCGACAGTGTCGATCAAGAAATTGGCATCGTTTCATAGTCTGCTTGAGGCGAACCTCGATGGACTCCGTGTGGCGGGCGACGCCGGAATGCTGATGGCGCGCAGAGAGCTTGATCGCTGGAAATCCCAAGGCGACGCGTTCGTATACGGAGTGCTCTCGCTCGAGAGATACGCCGACAGCCAGTTTGAACCTGCGTGGGATTTGCTCGACGAGCATGCAGAGTCGACTGTATACGGGTTCAGTTGCGCGATCTCATGGGCGTCGCGTAAGGCGGTCTTCGCCCGACTCGAGCAATGGAAAGCGGCTGCTCACTCGCTTCCGTTGGCGCTATCGGTATTCGCACGGCGGGAGCTTGCTTTGCCGATCGCCTCACCGGACGTGGCTCGATACTTCGATCATGAATCGCATTGGGTGCGGGTCGCGGCGTGCAATCTCGCAGCAGAACTCCCTGTTGCATCCGCTCGAAATTTCCTTCTTCGCGCACTCGATGATGACGACCTAGGCGTCCAAATCGCCGCTGCTGACGCTTTGATGAAGTTTGGACGTGATACAAGAGTGAGGCAACGACTCGTCGACATGGTCGGGCGATGCAAGCTATTGGCTGAGGAGTGGCGCGGTTTGGCAAAGCAAATCGCACTTGCGCGACTGGACCGACTAGCCAGATACCTTGGGCATGCGGTGAACTGTGGCGACCATGAGGCCCGCGAAATATTTGAGGCGCTTCCCGCTGAACTAAAAATGCCGTTCGTCGCCCATCATGGTGATCCGGTGTTTGTCGACGATCTTGTCGCGCAGTTGTCCGAGAACAGATTGTCTGACACCGCATTTCAGGCGATGCATTTAATTACTGGCATCGATTTGGATGACAGCCAGTTTCTGGTTAGAACGACACCGATGCCCGATAAGGATTCGGACGAGGACTCCTTGCAGCAGCTTGATTCGGCGCGGTTGCAACCGGACCATAGCGCAATAACCGACTGGTGGGATAAAAACCGGGCTCACTTCAGGAGCGGAACTCCGTGGCTGGTAGGGTCGTCGGCTTTGAACCACGAACATATCGGCCGGATCTTTCGTTTGGGATCGCAGTTGCAACGGTTCGCGGCTCAAATGCACGCGTTTTCGCATGGCATTTCGATTTCCAAGTTGGACATCCGAACACCCATGTGGCGGCAACCGGTGAATTCTGCTTAGCTGGTTGATCGGACCTATGGCGTCGCACGTGACTTTTCTACCGCATTTCGGAACTAGGATCAACATAGCTTGCTGCTCAAGTTCATAAAATCATCAGCCGGCACGACCGAGAGTTATCTCACTTTCTTAGCAGGCCGTTGAAATACCTCGGTCGGTCCTGCACGATGTAGGTTCCCGAGATCAAGGAAGAACAGGCCGATGCGAGGTGCGGGCGGTTACAACGAATCGTTGTTCAGCACGGTGAGGCTAGAAGAATTTGTTCCGCAGACGCATCGCTGCGATCCTGACTGGCGCGAACGTCAACGATGTTACGCAGTTGCAGCCGCTGATCTACGCGATTCCATCGATTCGCGGCCTGCGCGGCCACCCGATTCAACGGCCTCGCGTGGTCTACGCCGATCGCGGATACGACTCCGAGCGGCATCGGCGAGCCCTGCGCAATCGCGGTATCCAGCCAGTGATCGCGAAGCGCCGGACCGGACACGGCAGCGGACTCGGCAAGTATCGTTGGGTGGTCGAACGCACTCCCTCCTGGCTCCACAGTTTTCGTCGCTTACGCACTCGCTTCGAGCGACGGGCTGACATTCACGAAGCATTCCTGAAACTCGGTTGCTCGCTTGTCTGTTGGAACATCTTCAGGCGTATCGAGCAGCCCTTTTTGAACTAGCCTCTTAGAAGTTTCCGACTAATAGCCTCGTTCTCGGGACTTCCAGTATTCTTTCGGGAACTTCAGTGGGATCGCGATGGCAAAGGTACGAAAGGCGTTCGACAGCGTGCGGGCATCTCGGGATGGCCATGAATTCCATGAAGCTTGGGTAGCACGTAAATGTCTGGGACTGTTATTGCCCAGAGACGATCTTGTCGGTATCGCCATCGAAGGATTTGGCACAGAAGATCAGAAGCTTGTCACTGCCGAGGCCAATGAAATTGCCGATGCGGTGCTGTACTTTGGTCGGCGCGCGACGTTCTCCGAAGCGAGGCAGGTCGTAGTCGTACAGGTGAAGTATTCCAAGGCTGCGGAACTTAAGCCTTTCCGTGCTTCCGATGCCAAGAAGACTTTGGATAAATTCGCGGGAATCTATCGCGCGCACAAGCGCAACCATGGCACCGAGACAGCGCGCGACAAGCTTCGCTTCGAGCTGGTTACGAATCGCCCGATCGCAGCAGTCTTCACCGACGCGCTGCTTGGTCTGGCTCGAGGCAACCTACTCGACGGTGAGACGAAAGAACAGGCAACTCAAATCACAGCTGCTTGCAAGCTGAGAGGCAAGGATCTCGCTGAGTTCGCGGCGCGCGTCGTGATGGTCGGTTTGACCGGCGATCTGCGGTCCAACAAGGAGCAGTTGGCCATCACGCTGGCTGATTGGTCACCGGCACGTGATCACATGGCGGCCATTCGCCTCAATAGCATACGAGAGATGGCGCGAGATAAGGCTGGGCTCGCGAAGCAGCACCGCAACGTAATCGCACGCACCGATGTCTTCGCTGCGCTTCAACTTTCCGATGACCGTGACCTGTTACCTTGTCCGGCAAGCTTTCCGGAGGTGGGTGCGATCGTGGATCGCGTGCAATTGGACGATGCCATCGCTCGGATCCCCCGACTCACCAAGCCATTGGTCATCCACGCTGAAGGTGGCGTTGGCAAGACTGTCTTCATGACCTCCCTAGCGTCCCGACTGTCGTCGTCGCACGAGACAGTGTTGTTCGACTGCTTCGGCATGGGGCAATACCGCGCGCCTGACGATGCCAGACACTTGCCCGGACGAGGACTCGTCCACATTGCCAATGACTTGGCTTGCCGCGGCTTGTGCGATCCGCTACTTCCCTCGACGAGCAACAGCGAAGACATTGTTCGTGCGTTTCGCGTGCGCTTAGAGCAGGTGGTCGCCACACTACGCCTCGGCTCGGCCGACCGGCAACTAATCTTGTTCTTGGACGCGATCGACAACGCGAACGAACTCGCACGTGATCGTGGCCAGGATGCTTTTCCGAAGCTACTGCTCCAAAGCCTGGAACACGGGATACTAATTCCGGGCCTGCAGGTGGTGGTCAGCGCACGCAGCCATCGACGCCAAGCTGCGACAGGCGGTGCGTCCTGCGAAGAACTGGAGCTTCGGCCGTTTACGGAGCCCGAAACGCATACGTTTTTGGGTTCCCGTATTTCGAAACTGACAGAAGCGATGGTGCAGGTCGCTCAATCCCGCTCGCTGGGAAACGCACGTGTCCTCGAGCACTTAGCCAAGGAGCCTGACCTACTTGCGCCGTCTGAGATCGGGAAGCTCATTGAGCTCGACGACTTGATCCGACAGCGCATCTCGGATGCGCTGGTCGAGGCGAGGAGGTTGGGCAACACCGACGCGAACATTCGAGCGTTTCTCGCGGGCTTGGCTACGCTGCCGCCACCAGTACCTCTTAAAGAGTTTGCTCAGGTCAATGGCATGCCTGAGGGCGCCGTAAGGAGCTTCGCTGCCGACTTGGCCCCCTTGCTTGAACAAACGAGCCATGGGCTGATGTTCCGTGACGAGCCAACGGAGACTTTGATTAGGCACGATTACGCCGCCGATGCAACGACGTTGCGTATCCTGGCGGACAATCTTCTCGCGATGCAGTCGACTTCGGTCTACGCGGCCACGACCTTGCCGGAACTGCTCCTGCAGTTGTCGGATGGCGATCGCCTGTTTCAACTGGCGTTTGACGAAAGGTTGCCGACAGCGATCACCAGCAAGGTTGGGCAGCAAGCGATCCGCCACGCGCGCTTGAGGGCGGCGGTCGGACACTCGGTTCGTGAGAGCGAACTCGATCATCTGGTGCCGTTGTTGGTTGAAATGTCTACGCTGGCTTCGGTAGATCAGCGCGGGACCCAGTACCTGCTGGATCATCCTGATCTCGTCGTGACCGCGCGGGATATCGACTCATTGCGACGCCTGTTCGAAGCTCGGACCAAGTGGGCAGGGTCTCGCCATGCACGCCTCGCTATTGCTCACGCGCTTATGGGCGAGAGCGCTGACGCCGTCCGACATGCGCAATGGGTCTCCGAGTGGCGCGCGCACTACTATCAGCAAAAACCCGACCATTTTCAGGACCGTGCCAGTCCGACGGTTATGGATATGGCGGCAATCCCGTTTTGCCATTTAGCGAACGGCAACGGTGAGGCGGCGGCGCATGACTTAGAGGGGTGGATTGACTGGTACGCCTATGATGTCGCGAAGGCGACGTTTGAAATGGCGAGTCGCCCCGAATCTAGGCTCCTCTTCGCCCCCGATGTTATGGACCGGTACTTAGCCAGCCTGAACACGTTCGGGCCGCTGGCGGCGGCCGTTCGGTACGCGACTAGCGACGAGAATCGTAGGCGTGACCTCATCGTCACTCTGGCTAGAGTGTGCGCTAACGAGAAAGGGGTCGATCTGGGCAAAGACCACCATCGAACCGGCCAACCGGCAATCGTTCGAGGCCTTCTCGAGGCTGCAGCGGCCGCCATCGCGCTGGAAATGCCAGTGGAGGCCAAGGCAATTGTTGATGCGCTGCCTCCTGTGCCGCCGACATTGCACTCCTTTCGGGAGCCCCATTGGGCCGGTGAGGTCTACCCGTTTGTGGCGCGGCAGGTTATCGGGTGTATCGCGGACGGTGAGCCGATCGATGATCGGCACTTGCTACCACGCGAACTGATCGAATTTGCTCAAAAAGTTCCGGCCGACACCCGCGGAAGCGAATTCCGCAAAGCACTTCAAGCAGTGCTCGAATCGGAATACCGAGCGAAGGGCAAGTCGCCTGATGCCAAAGAACGGATCAGCTACGATGACAAGACGTCGGCGGAGCGCTTCCTCGATCAACACCTGTCGACTTGGGTGAAAGTCGCGAATGCGTTCGCACAGGCCTTGGGTAGTGGACACGGTCGTGCTGCGGCCACCCTGTTGCCACTGACGAGTTTGTGGAAACAGCTGCGCGTCAAGGAAGACCATTACTCCGGTAGCAAGAATACCCAGCGACAGCACAACGCGGTTGGGGAGCGTCTATTGACCCTCGCGCTCGTTGCAAACCTCGACGCGAACCCATCGGAACTCTCGACGTTCGTTACCGCTGCCGCCGAACCCGGGACAACGCCGGTGCCGAAGATCATTGAGCTGGTGGAACTGCTGGCCGCTCGCCCGGCCTTCCAGGCATTGGCCGGTGCGCTTGCTGTCAAAGTGAGCACCGCGATAGAACAGGAAAATGAAGTGGGAGCGCGCGCGGAGCATTTTGCCCGCCTCGGCCAGGCCTTGGCTGTGGCAAGTCCCTCCGAGGCGGTTGAGTACTTCAGGCGGGGCCTGGATCAGTTGGACGCAATCGGCTCCGGTGATTACCGATTCGTGGACGGACTGATGCACCTCGCCAGCACGCTGAAAGGCGACCATATTGACGATCGAGATAGTCACGCCTTGTCCAACATCTGCGAACTCAATCTTGGGGAGGAGCGGAAGTTCCACTGGGGCATGTTTGGAAATGCGATGTCTAGGGCGTCTGGGCTGAAAGGTTTGGCGAAACTGGCGCGGTGGCAAGACCGCGATCGAATTTCGCTCGATTACACTTTGCTGCCCTATCTGCGAGCTTTGGTCGAAGATGACCAGCTCGATCCTGACCTCGCCGTGATTTTGCTGCGACTTTCCAACCCTGCCGAGCTCTATGTCTGTGGCACCGAGCAGTTGGTTGCCACGCTCGAGACCAAGGTCTGTAGGCACCAAGTGCTCCTGGTGCGCGAACTCGTTGCTCAGTATCTGCAGAATAATCCAGGCTCGTTGAGCTCTGAAACCCCACGCGTTCTCGCACAGTTCGCTAAGAATGTGTTGGGCGAAAATTCGCGGGAATGCGGTTACCTTTTGGCTGCAGCTGAAAGGATCGAGGTGGCGTGTGACGACTACAACACGCTCAATAACTGGCGTCCATCCGAACCCAGGCACAGTGCAGTCGAACGGCAGAGCGAGGAAGCAGCAGCTCGGACTGCTGTCTTGGCCCTCGCGGCCGATCTGAACCCACTCGATGACGTTTCGGTGGCTCGCGCGCTCGACGCGGCCTGTGCCGTGCGAATTGGGATGAGATTCTCGCGTGACGTACTTGATGTGCTGAGGGCGAAAGTCGCATTTTCGGACTGGCCGCAGTACATCAAGCTCATCGCACGTCAAGGTTTGCTCGACCTATACGACAAGGAATATGAACTTCGGCAGTGCAAGGAGCAGTGGTCTGGCGCATCTTTGGCTGTAAGTAAGGCATTGCGGGACTGCGCTGAAATCATCGTATGCGAAAACGCGCTCGAGTTCATCTCGTCGGACTATTTGTCGACGTATCACGTCAAGGCGTTTCAGGATGTCTGTGGCGTTGATCGCTGCACGCTGTTGATGTTTCTGATTCGAGAGCTATCGCATCCGAAATCCCCCGTTCCTGCATCCGTATGGCTCAATTTTGCTGCGGAGTTCAACGAGCTGGCGATGCCGGGCGTGGGTCAGACGGCGCTGACTCGTCTGCTCCAAAGCGGTCCGGCGAAGCTTGCTTCCAGTGCCGAGGATGGTCCTTGGAAGCCAGAGCTGTATTCGAACGGCGACCCTGTCGAAACGACGGCTGGGTTGATCTGGTTTGTGTTGGGTTCTCCGGTGGGCGAGCGACGATGGATGGCAGCCCACAGTTTGCGTACCGCGATTCGGTTAAGTCGTGCTGACGTACTGGACGCTGTCATCACGCACTTCGATCGACGTTGTTCTCCCTGTTTTCAGGCGCCCGAACTGCCGTTCTACTATTTGCACGCACAGCTTTGGCTTTTGATCGCCATGGCTCGGATCGCTCTGGAAGCGCCTGCTGAGATCGCACGGCACAGCGCATTTTTGGAGAAGATCGCCTTTGATCCATTGGACAAACATGTGCTTCGCAAGCACTTCGCCGCTCGGGCGCTGAACGCGTGCGTGCAGCGCGGAGAGATTACGCTGTCAAAATCCAAGATGAAGGTATTGGACGCGGTCAATTGTTCCCCTTATCCGTTCAAGCGGTCGAAGGACTATGTAGGCAATTCATATCGGCGATCGCGGCCCGAAGGTGTCGACAGACCCAAGCCGGAGTTACATCTGGACTATGATTTCGACAAAGACGACGTCGCGCACATGGCCAACCTATTCAGACATCCGCATTGGGAAACGGTGGATGCCGTGACTGTTTGGGTGCGTCGACATGACGCCGGCATCACGCACATGCACGAAACAAAGGGCAGATTGCAGTCTGGTCGTGACTACGTCAGAGGCATCAACCCCGACTATCACACGTACGGAGAGCAGCTATGCTGGCATGCGTTGTATGGCGTCGCTGGCGACCTACTCGCTGGGCACCCTGTCGTGCGCGGACCGTACGACGACAACGATCCGTGGGGAAAATGGCTTGGGCGTCAGGTTCTAACGCATGCGGACGGCCTATGGTTGGCAGATGGCACGGATTGGCAGCCCGTCGATACGTGGAACACGCTGCGTGTCGCGGGTCAGAAGGGTGTCGAACTGACAAGTGATTCAGCGACATTGCAGGCGTTGCTCGGGATCGAGTCGGCAGTTGGCGACTGGTTAGTTGTGGACGGAGACTGGAATTCAACGGAGGGCATTGGTATCTGCGTGATGTCTGCTTTAGCGCCACGCGGTGAGAGTGTCGCCTTGGCCGAGGCCGTCGCCGCGGCAGATCCCTTTCAAGCCTATTTTCCGCGACTTCGACCGTATGAGGACGACGATGCTTCCGAGGCGCAGCGGAACGCGCCATACTTGCCGTGGATCGTGGTGCCAGATGATGATGCTCGGCTGGATGAGGCCGATTCGCTGGGCGCGTCGACGGCCGCCTCGCGTCGACGACTGAGCCAGGCAGCCATCGACTTTGGGCAGCTTACATCGACCGATGCGTTTGGCCGTGCGTGGGTGAACCCATCACGCGAGGTGTTGGTGCGCTCTGAAGTGTGGATGGACTCTAGCCACAGGCGAGAACGCCGAGCTATGGGAGCACGACTCCTCTGCCGCGCATCCTTAATTCACGACTATCTCGCTGATAACGACGCGGATCTGCTCTTGTTGATTCGCTTGCGGAGCTATAACGAAGGCTACGGTCGTGAGCGTTCTCGGTTTTGGCATACCACCGGAGTGGTGCGTGTGACTCCGTCGCTCGCAATCAGTTTTTACCCGGGCCGGGCCAACGAGCTGCACGAATCGAAGTACTAGCTGCACCTGAATTGTCTCAATGGCAGGTGCTGTGCAAGCGGCTCGGCCGGACCGTTTCCCGAAGCCGGAAGGTCTATCTCGAAAAGATGGTACGATGTGAGCAGATGTTCTCATCGCAATGAGTGAGCGTGTCGTGGCCGCATGCGATACAAATTCAATAATATTGCGACTGATTCACATTCACTAAAGAAAACAGGGAGCGGAGCATCTCGGTCTGGACGTTGTTCCGCGATTTGCTTTCCGCCCCACCTCTCCAAAGGCCCACTCGATGAGTGGGCCTTTTTTACTTGTGTCCGGCTTTTCATGTCCCTTTGTCGTGGGGTACGATTGGTGTGATCGGAGTCGAAGCAATCACACAGCGAAAGGCACGGGGAATGAAGACCATCAAAAAGCTCATACTAAAAAACTTTAAGCGCTTCAAGAAATTGGAGATTGAGTTTGACCCGGATCTGAATATTCTGATCGGGGGAAATGAAGCAGGGAAAAGTTCAATTCTGCAGGCACTGGATCTGGTAATGAGTGCGAGTCGCAGTAAGGTCGAAGGAATTGGCTTGGAGTCTCTGTTTAATGCAGCGTGCATCGAAGAATTCATGGATGGTGCTCGCAAGATTGTTGATTTGCCGACGATGACCGTAGAGGTTCATCTCGACGGGTTTGCCGATCCTGAGTTGAACGGCAAGAACCACAGCAAACGAGATGTTGCGTTGGACGGAATCCAACTCATCTGCGAACCTGTAGATGAGTACACCAAGCATATCGAAGAAGTCCCGAAGGATCGAAATTCGAGCTTCCCGTTCGAGTACTACGCAATCCGATTTTTGACATTCGGTGGAAATTCGGTTCATCCTTATAAGAAACCACTTAAGCATCTGCTAATCGACAGTTCGCAGATCAACAATGAGTATGCGACGCGTGAATACACGCGATCAATGTACCAAGCTAACGCCTCCGTACTGGAGCGAAACCGTCACGGGCTGGAGTACCGGAACGCCAAGACCAGGTTCCGCGACGCCGTGTTGTCCGACATCAACGACAAGTTGCCTGACTACAAGTTCGGTGTCAGGAGCAGCCCCAGGGCCAGCATTGAAACGGACATCATGATTACCGAAAGCGACATTCCCATCGACAGCAAGGGGAAGGGGCGCCAGTGCTTCATCAAGATCGAATTCGCGCTACGGGACCGCGAACACACGTTAGACGTTGTCCTATTGGAAGAGCCCGAGAATCATCTCAGTCACGTTCACACGCGAAAACTTGTCGACCGGATCAGTAGTGCGACAAAGAAGCAAATTTTCGTCGCTACGCATAGCAGCATGATCTGCACTCGCTTGAATCTACGGAAGGCAGTCATTCTCAGCGAGACTGATCCATCATGCCCGATGCCGTTGAAGGAACTTCCGCCCGATACCGCAACTTTCTTCATGAAAGCTCCGGATAACAACGTACTCGAGCTAGCCCTGTGTAAGCGAGCTATTCTCGTCGAAGGAGACGCAGAATTTATTCTGATGGAGGCGCTCTACAAGAAGCACGGGGACGGCGGTTCCTTGGACAAGGATGGGGTACATGTCATCTCTGTTGACGGTACCAGCTTCAAGCGCTATTTCGATCTCGCCAAGGTGCTTCAGATCAAGGTGGCGGCAATTCGTGACAACGACGGGGAGTATCGAAAGACGTGCGTGGACAACTACGTTGACTATCAGGAGCCCACGATCAAAATATTCGCCGATCCGGACAACAAGCGCTCAACCTTCGAGATCTGCATGTACGAAGACAACAAAGACGTGTGCGAGGATCAATTCGCGGCGGGAAGAAAGAAACTTACCGTCCAGGAATACATGCTGAACAACAAGGCGGAGGCAGCGTTCGAGCTTTTGGATAAGAAATCAGATCTCCTTGTGGCACCGGCCTACATTCAGGAGGCGGTTGCATGGATAAGACAGTAATCTTCGCCGTCGCCGGTTCGGGAAAAACATACAAGATTGTTGAGAAATTGGACGAGGTGCGACGCGTCTTGCTTGTCACATACACAGAGGCAAACAGGGAAAATCTGAGAACCCGAATCATCCAGAAATTTGGATATTTTCCGGAGAATATAGTCCTCTATACCTACTTCACATTTTTACACTCGTTCTGCTATCGGCCGTTCCTGCTGGCGGAGAAGCGCACAAAGGGTGTGACATTCCAGCGGCCGCCAGCAAAGGGGCCAATGTTTGGTGTCGCGGATGATCGGCGCTATATGACTTCGGGGCGCCGGCTATATCACCACCGACTTGCAAAGTACGTGGAGCAAACGGGTACGGTCAAGGATGTGATCGCTCGAATCGAGAAGTACTTCGATGCCTTCTTCGTTGATGAGGTACAAGACTTCGCTGGACATGATTTCAATCTGCTGATGCTGCTGTGCCACAGCGACGTCGAGTGTATGTTTGTGGGTGACTTTTATCAGCATACGTACGATACGAGCAGAGACGGCAATGTGAACGCCAATCTCCACGTCGACTACGAAGCGTACAAGGCGCGCTTCAAAGCGGCAAAAATGGAGGTAGATCTCACGTCACTGATGAAAAGCCGGAGATGCAGCAAGTCGGTATGCGATTTCATCTCCGCGCAGATCGGGATACAGATCGAGTCGCACTCGGACACGATCACTGACGTTCGATTGGTAGAGGATCGTGCGGTCGCGCAAGAACTTTACGAAGCGCCTAATATCGTGAAGCTCTTTCTGCAAGAGCATTACAAATATGATTGCTACTCGCAGAACTGGGGGGCATCGAAGGGCCTCGACCACTACGGGGATGTATGTGTGGTGCTGCATCCTGCTGCACTAGCTGCTTGGAGGGCTGGAACGTTGGTCGCCCTCAATCCGGAGACTCGAAACAAGCTCTATGTCGCATGTTCACGAGCACGTGGTAATTTGACTTTCGTTCCAGATGCCCTTTTTAAGAAACACAAACGTACGCGAGTTGGGTAGTGTTCATCGCGATGTGGGGCTAGCGTTTAGAGTTTCCGCGATAGATCGCCGGCGATCCAGGAGGATCGGCTTCTATCGTACTGAGGTATACGTTGCCATTTCTTTCTCCTTTGATGGTGTCGACGATATGATAGTGTTTCCGATTGGGCCGGTGGCAAAATTTGGTCACCAATTTCATGACGAAGTTCTTCCCGGTTGAGTGCGACACAGCTCGATGCGGCGACTGTATGCACCCGAACTTCAGTAACTTGTCTATGGCAACCAACAAAAATCAACATTTTGTTCCTCGCTGTTATTTGCGATCGTTCACGAAGAACGAGGAAAATGTCACCATCAATTTATTCAATATCGACAGGGCAAAATTGATTGAAAATGCTGCCGTTAAGCATCAATGTTCGGGATCGTATTTCTATGGACAAGATGACAAGCTAGAGGCCGCAATACAGGGTAGTGAAACGGCGTACGCGAGCCTGCTGCGCAGGATCCGTCAACCCGGCTATGAACTCGACGATGCCGACCGGCACTCGCTCAGATTTTCTTGGGCTCTCCAGCATCTGAGAACTGAAGCCGCATCGCAGCGTGCAGTAAAAATGGCCGCATCCACTGATGCGGTGCTGGGTGAGGAGCTGCTTTCATTTCGATTTGGTATCCGAGAGGCTGTACAAATTGCGATGCAAACGGTGGTCGACGTAAGCGACTGTGTAGATGATCTGAAAGTTTGTCTCGTAAAGAACAGAACGGACGTACCGTTCTTCACTTCTGATGATCCTGCTGTTGCAACAAATCGTTGGTATCTTGAGGACCGTCGAGCTTTGGGATGTTCGTTTGGATCGTCATCCTCGGGTTTTCTGGCATTTATGCCACTGACTCCAGATATTCTCTTTGTTGCCTACGACGGCGATGTGTATAGTGTTCAGCACAATAATGGTTGGGTCGAAACTAGGAGTCCCGGAGATGTCAAAGCGCTGAATCAGCATCAGATAATGAATTGCTTTGCTAATCTGTATGTACACGACGCAAAATTTGAAGGTGAAGTGCGGCGACAAATTGCAGACTGTGCTGACCGACGACTAGAGGCTAAGCATAGAGTCAACTACGCCATTTTGGATGAGGAGGGATCGAGTCACACTCACTCTAGATATCGTGTTGTTGAGCCGACAGACGAAACACGACAGGGCAAGGCAATTCTCCACATGCAGACACTCCACCCGCACCCGACACGATGGCCAGCGTTCCTTCGGTGGAGGGCCCCAGGTGTTGTCTACACGAACGGGACTGGATTGAATTACATCCGATACAGCCACGTCGTTACCACGCACAGCGCTAATCCCTTTTGGAAGGAGCGTGCGCGCTGATTATGTGTTGGCGGTGGTCGTGAGATTCGTTTGCGATGGAAGTGGCAGTTTTTGTATTAACTGACGCACGAAGAGCATAAAATCGCTCAGGTCTGGTAAATGACAGAAGAAATTACATTCTGGGATCCGTGGGTTTACATGCGTACCCACCGTTTCGGTCGCCGGCCACTCATTATTGGAGAGGCACCGTCGCCGCAGGCACCGACGCTATCCTGGTTCGCTGATGCCAAGAGTACCAAAAACTTGGCGGCTGTTATCTTTGGGGCTGCTGCAGAGGCGGACATGCTGACAAGTTGCTTCGAGATGCGCAACGTTTTCGATGTCCATCCAGGGAGGAGCAAGGATGGATTCTCCGAGTTTGATTCAGATCGTGCGGCGATTACTCTTCAGAGAAACTCGGATTCTGGCCTTTTCGACGATCGAGTGACGTTCTTCTTGGGCTTGCGCGTTGCCGCTGGACTTTGCAGGACTGAATCATACGAGCCGGCATTGTCTGAGGACAGTCGGTTTGTTGCTAAGCACGGGTGGATTGATTGGCTGCCCGTCGAGGGGAGCACGAACCTCTTCGGGCTGTATCTCTTCGTGCCGCACCCACAGTCATACGACTTGCGCTACAAGCCGAAGGATCTTGTGAAACTGTCCGCACTATTTCGTGCCGCACTACTATTGCCGCCGCTCAACTTTCAGTTCAGGTTCTGAACATGCTTGGGCGAGATCACCCAACCAAGCTCTGCATATCGAATCGACAAAGCGCGAACACTCGTCGTGGCCTTCGTATCGAAGTGTTCATCTGATCACGGAAGTGGTCGTTAGCTGTTAGCTATTTGCAGACTCTGCACAAATTTATAGCAGACGCGAGCCAGCCATCGGGCCGTCAACCTCAAGCAACCAGGGCTTCGGCAACTCGTATGCGGCGTAGGTCGGACCGTCTCGATCCATGAGCACCA
The DNA here is from genome assembly GCF_902830285.1 of Burkholderia sp. BCC0419. Lineage (NCBI taxonomy): Bacteria > Pseudomonadati > Pseudomonadota > Betaproteobacteria > Burkholderiales > Burkholderiaceae > Burkholderia > Burkholderia sp. BCC0419. Next base: position 90,137 of record NZ_CADESR010000015.1, on the reverse strand, counting down.
CTTTTTTGGGGGGCCAACCGTGGCGCAAGTCTTTGATTTTAAGAACTTCTAGGCTGGGGTTCGATCGGAGGTCAACTTTTCTGCGAATTTTGTAGGGAGAGGTCATCTTTTCTGCCACATCGTTGCGGGAAAATTCGCAGAAAAGACGGCCAAATCATTGATTTGTATGGACCGCGGAGGCCACCTTTTCTGCGAACCTACAGTGGGTTGATTTGCTGTTGCAGGATCTCAATACCCAAAGGGAACCTGAAGTCGGTTTGGAGTCGGCTACGGCCGTGCGCTGTACCGCGATGCAAGCGCACGGGTAAGAAGAAGGGATCCGGCCAATGCGTCGGGCTTGGCAACGTAGCGGTAGCGCCGAGGCGGACGCGGACACTTGCAAACGCCCGAAAGGGGTTCGATGCGATTGCCATGCGTGTGGTACGGAGCGATCCGCGGCTTCCTCTGGATGCTGCTCACACCCCGGCAGCGTGCCTGCGGACTCAGCTGTCCATTTCTACAACAGCGAGTCGATATTCGCGTTCAGGCGCTCGGCACCGCGCCAGGTCTGGCTGTCGATGATTTCGTCGACCATCCCGAGGGCCATCCGCTTCCCTTCGAGCACCGCTTGCGAATGCGAGCGCGCCGTATTTTCACAGAGCGCCCAGGTGATGTAGGCACCCCGGATCGGACTCCACGAGATCGAATCCTCCCAGAATGCGTTGCCGCTGACCGCGCAACATGGCGTCACGGTGTCCGCGATTCCCCGCCGCGCGAGTTCCATCGAGAGATGCATCGCATCGAGTTCGAACAGGATGTCGAGTGCGAAATTGCGACGGACCATCGCGTGCTCGATGGTCGCGCGGATGACATTCTGTTTTCCCGCCAGCGCGAGTTTGCGCTCTCCGAGACGCGACAGCGGCACCGCCTTGTCAGGCCTCAAGCCGGCGTCCTTGGCGGCCACGAGGATGAGCGGTTCCCGAACGACGGGGGTATGGACATAGCCCTGCGGCGGCGACGCCTCGAACGGGACGATGGCGAGGTCGAGCATTCCGGAATGCATGACGTCACGCAGTTCATGGCTCACGCCCTCGTGAACACGAAGCCTCACGCGCGGATAGTCGGCGACCAACCGCGCCACGAAGTTCGAGGTGAAGAGATTGCGCCAGGACGGTGCAATGCCAATCGCCAACTGGCCCGCCGCGCGGTCGCCAACCTGCTCGACCAACGAAGTCAACTGACGAAGAATGGGCCGTGCGCGCTCCACCAGCAGCCTGCCGGACTCGGTCAACTGCACGCCGCCCCGCGTTCGCGTAAAAAGCTTCGCGCGAAGTTGATGCTCGAGCAGCGCGATGTGGCGCGACAGCGCCGGCTGGGAGAGCCGCAAGTCGGTTGCAGCCTTGTTGATACTGCCGAGTTCGGCAACACGCAAGAAGTACTCGATAAGGCGGGAGTCCACTGGCGCCTCCGTGAGTTCCGGTTGGGTCTATTGCAAAAGCGGGGCAAGCGTAACGCAATTATTCAATATTTGGATAACGGCGATAGAAAGCCCGCATTATCGGGATAACGAAGCGCTCGTTAGCATTGAAGCAATTGCATACGAGGTCGTCGACCGAAACAGTCCCATGGCAGCCCCATATCTCGACCATTTCATGAGTCTGTGCCTCCGCAGCAAGGAGGCCGCGATCGCCGAATTCGTCAGGCAGGAGGGCAGCAAGTGACTGCGACAACCACGACCCATACCAACTGGAGCGCACGTCGCGGCTGGGTCGCGCTCGCCGTGGCCTACCAATGGTTCTATAACGGCGCCAATTTCCTGGCTTTCAAGGTTGCCGGGAACGCGTTGCATCCGTTGATGGTGGCGACATTGCGCTTCTCGCTCGCGGCGCTGGTCGTTCTGCCTTTCGCGCTGGCTCGCTGGCGCCGCTCGCCTGCGTCGGTTCGCGAGTCGGGTGGGGCAGCGTTGATTGGCGTCACGATGCTGGTGGCCAGTCAGGCACTCGCGATCTGGGGGACGCATTTTCTGCCGGCAGGGGTGGCCGCGGTATTCGGTTCGTCTTCGCCGCTCTTTCTGGCGTTGTTCGCCTGGGCGGTGTTTCACCGGCCGCTGACAGGCCGCCAGATCGCCGGGGTCGCCATTGGCTTTGCCGGTCTCGCGCTGATGGGCTGGACGTCTGCTACCGGCGGCGACTTCCGGCCGATGGGCGCGGTGCTTGCGCTGATCGGGACTGCAGCCTGGGCAGCCGGGTCGCTGCTTGCGCCGCGACTGGCGTTGCCTCGCGATCCCGTCATCAGCCTGGCGATACAGCTGGTATCAGCCGGCGCAGTGCTCGCCGCGATCGTCGCCGTGTCGGGGATCGCTGCCACGACGCACCTTGCGCGCGTACCGCCGGCGGCATGGGCCGCGCTCGCGTTTCTCGTCGTGGCGAGCACGCTGATCGGTTACGCCGTGTTCCTGACGCTCAACGCTCAGGTCTCGACGACGCTCGCCAACACCTTCAACTATGCGGCGCCGGTGATCGCGCTGTGTTTGTCCGCGCTCTTGCTGCACGAGCCGTTGACGCTCGTGAAGCTGATTTCCGGCGGCATCGCCCTGGTGGGGGTGGCGCTGATGATCGACCGCAAATAACTCGGCGAACGGCAGGCTTTTCACCTTCAGCAAACCGCTGAAATCAACCGGAGCCTTGAATCATGACGGAAACATCTCGACACCCGCTGGTATCGCGCACGTTCAACATGACGCGTCAGCCGACGCACTATCTCGAGAGCGGCCCGGCCGAAGGACCGCTGATGTTCTTTCTGCACGGCTGGCCGAGCCTGAGTTTGATGTGGCGCGCCCAGATGGATGCCTTTGCCGCCGACGGCTGGCATTGTATCGCGCCGGACCTGCGCGGCTACGGCGGCTCTTTCGCACCTGAAGCCAACGACGCCTACACGATCGAGGCGGTCGTGACGGACATGACCGAACTCCACGACCACCTCGGCGGCGAGCCTGCGATCTGGATTGGGCACGACTGGGGGTGCGTCGTGGCCGCCGAGCTGTCCGCGCATGAACCCGAGCGCAGCCGTGGTGTCGTGCTGACCTCGCTGGCATATCAACCCGACGGGCACGCCCTGAGCACGGTCGTTCCACTGATCGACCGGGCGATTTATCCTGCCGACGAGTATCCCGATGGCCAGTGGGATTACTACCGCTACTACATGACGCATTTCGAAGCGGCGGTAGCAGACCTGGATGCGGACCGGACAGCATCGCTGGCGTCGATTTTTCGACCGGGCGACCCGGACGGGATCGGCAAGGTGTCGCCGAATGCGGCCGTCACGCGCAATGGAGGGCGCTTCGGTGCTGCGCATCGTGCGCCGCCGACTCGCCCTGATCCGGCATTGTGGCCGCCGGCGGACTTCGAAGCGCTGGCAGCGTCGTTCAATACGCATGGCTTCCGTCCCGCCTGCGCGTGGTATCTGAACGATGAGGCCAACATCGCTTACGCGCGCACTGCGCCGGATGGCGGCCGTCTCTCGCAGCCGGTGCTGTTCGTCAACGGCGAATTCGATCAGATTTGCAGCATCACCGGAAATCGTCAGGGCGACCCCATGCGTGCGGCATGCGCAGACCTGACCGTGACGACGATGCCGGCCGGACACTGGTTGCCGCTGGAATGCAAGGCACAGCACATCGAAGCTATCCGCGCCTGGCTTCGGAGCAAAGACCTTTGATGCAGCGAGACGTCGGTCGGACTGTCTGCATCGATCCGCGCGTACTGAGGTTTGTACGACGAACGCATTCAGCTCGACCATCTTGCCGCCATCAAACCGGCTGACGTCACGGTACGCGTTTTGAACGTGTCCTCCGTCTACGCCTGCGGATGTGATTTCGCCGACCGCCACCACGAAGTCTCCATCACCGATCGGACTGTGAACCGTAAAATGTCGGGATGAACGCCGGCCGCTACAGCGGCATCAGGTATCGTCAGGGACAACGGACCCAAACATGGGCTGGATTGATCGTATCAACGCGCGATTGACCCGCTTCGCCCGCCGCCATGAACCAGTCAGGTACATCGCGACCGACGGTGTGCGGCTGGCTTTCCCGAACGGCACGGAAAAGCGGCTACCCTTCGCCACGCTCGTCGGCGCGCGGGCTGAACTGCGCGACATCTTCGTGGGCGACATCGTTGTACTAGTGCTGCGCTTCGACGACGGCACGTGCGTCGAGTTCGGGCAGGATGACCCGAACTGGTGGGCGCTGATGGAGGGGCTCGACCGCTCCGGCCGCATCGCCATGCCCTCCGCCCAATGGCAGCTCGCGGTGATCGCCGCCTCAGGAGATTCTGCCGCCATCGACTTGATGTAGCGAACCTGGCGATATAGGCATGCTCTCCGCCGACGCAGAGAGGCGCCGAGATGGCCGTTCATCGACCCTCATGGACGCACCATTCCCGCCGGCGGCTCGGCATCAAGGCCTTGAGCCTTCAGATGCACCCATACCTTCACCTTGAAGGGATAGATCGGGCTGTCCGGCAAGGTGGCGCCGGGAATCTTGAATGTCTCGACCAGGCCGGCCGCTGCCTTCGGCGTATCGGTGCGGGCACCGAGTTCGATCAGCCGCCACACGACATCCCAGTCGGCACCCCAAGCCGCATTCACCACCATCGGCTGTCCGTCGACCTCCGCATCGATATCGGCGCCGCGCGAGTGGAGATACGTGATCGCATCGAGGTTTCGATCGTTGAGGAAGCGTACGATCACCGGATCGCCATCCGGGCGCACCGCGTTGGGATTGCCGCCGCCATCGAGCATCATCGCGAGCAGCGACGGATCGCGCCGATAAGCGTTGACCGCGAGCGAAACCGCGCTGTCGCCGTCGGCATCACGCAGGTTCGGATCGGCATGGTGCGCGATCAGCGCCGCGGCGGCCTTCTCGCGATGGGTGGCGACGGCGAATTCGAGCGGTGTGACATTGCGGGCACCGCGCGCATTGACCGAGGCCCCGCCGGCGATCGCGATCGCCACGGCGGCGGGATCGTCGGCCTCGATCGCCCGCTCCAGCCGGGTATCGCGTCCGTTGAATTGCATATCCGCACTCGTTGCCGACAGGGGGGCGCAACCGGCGACGATCGACAGCGCCAGCAGCCAGGCGCGCCACCTTGCCCTCACAACGCGCTTCAGCCTGACGTCTTGCCAAAGTCCTGCTTCTCCGCGCGGATGCACGTCCCTGTTGGCGATCATCGGGTCGACGATGTTCATGATGAAGTCCTGGCGGTCGGCTGGAGAGGCTGTTCTTCCCGGTTCTCGCCGTTCTCGGGAACCCGCGACTTTGAACGCATGGCTGTCTACGACCAGCGGGAAGCAGCGTTGATCGGCGTCGCCGCTACCGGCCGGGCCATCCAAGCTTCTGTGCCCGGTCGAGCGAGGCTCGCACGACGAGGCGATGGAAAGGCGCGATAACGCCAATATAGGCGCGGCCCAGCAGACGATTGTAGAAGACGAGCGTAGTGAGTATCAGCCGCCGGGGCCGGCCCTCGGAGGCAGGCTGCACGAGAACCGACACGCGGAAATCGAGATGCGCGTCGTCCTCGCCCAGAATGATCTCGTCTTCATGCCGCTCGAACACGCGGAAAATACTGAGCCGGTCGTCCTTCGCGGCTTTCAGATCGATCGTTCTTTTAAGGCCGAATGGCGAGACGGCAATGTCGCGAATTCCCTGCAGTATTGCGATCCATTGGGGTTGTCCTGCAAAGATATATCGAGCGAGAGACTCTGCGTCGTTGCAGGCAGTCGTTGGCAAGTCCACTGAAAATGCGTCGACAAAATCAGCGTTGCCGTACGACCGGCTCAGCCTTGAGGTCGCCGGCGGGCCGACCTGTTCGGCCTTCTTCGGTTGCTTCTGCATGCCCATTCTCCATGCGTTCAAGTTGTCCGGCTGCCTCGGCGCGACCCGAATGAACGCGGTCGAGAGAATGAGCGTGACATGTTCCTGCTTGAGCCGAAACAAACTGATCGTGGTGGCCCGGCACTGAACGCCGGACCGGATCACCCCGCGGGGGCAGCCCACCTTTGGATACTGACCTCTGCCAGCGCTTCGAATACAGCCGGCGTGCGTTCCAGGCGGGCGATCGTTCGCGCGCCTTCGAGGGCGGCGACCAATGCGGCCGCGGTGGAGGCCGCACGCGCGGGAGCGAAACCGCACCCCGTGAAATGCTCCGCAATAATCCCGGTCGATTCAGCAAATCCACGCGCCACGCGTTGGGTCAGCTCAGCGTCGAGCGCGGGTAGCTCATTCGCCAGATTTTGCATCAGACATCCATACTGGAAATCAGAGGCGACCATTTCGGCCGCGAATGTGCTGAAAATTCGATGAACGAAATTCAGCGCATCGCCCGCCGTACTCGCCGAGATATCCCGTAATACAGCCATTCGCTTCGCAACATAATTATCGATGGCTTCTTCTGCGAGTTGCGCCTTGCCCCGTGGAAAATGAAAGTAGAACGACCCTTTGGGCGCGCCGCTTTCCTCGAGTATCTGGGTCAACCCGGTCGCAGTGTAGCCCTGGATGCGAAATAGTCGCTCGGCGGTGGCAATCGCGCGATCGCGCGCGTCAGTCTTGCGTGTCATGCCGAAAACGTACCACGTCTCGCTTGACGTTGCTATGGTGAACGCCATAGTATGGTGATCACCATATTTCGGAGATGAGCGATGTCCTGGTACTCAATCAAGCCATCGTCGTCCCGACGAGCGGTCCTGGCGATGGGCGCGGCCAGTCTGGTTGCGGCGTTACTCCGACCGGCCCGCGCAGACCCTACGGGAGGAACTGATTTGGCCACGTCCACCTATGGCGAAGGAACGCTTCCCACCGGGGTCCGCTCACGCATGATCCATGGGGTCAACGGCCTCGATGTCCATATTCTCGAGGCCGGTTACGAGAGTCCCGGCCGGCCGCTCGCACTGCTTCTGCACGGCTTTCCGGATCTGGCTTATGGTTGGCGACACCTTCTCCCGATCCTGGCTGACGCCGGATACCATGTTGTTGCGCCCGACCAGCGGGGCTTTGGGCGCACCACAGGCTGGGTGAACGGCTATGACGCCCCGCTGGAGCCATTCGGTCTCCTGAATATGACGCGCGACGCCCTCGGATTGGTTTCGGCGTTGGGGTATCGGCGGACGACGATGCTCGTCGGGCACGACCTCGGCTCGCCGGTGGCGGCCTATTGTGCGCTGGCGCGACCTGACGTCTTTCCGTCGGTAGTGCTGATGAGTGCACCGTTCCCCGGTCCGCCGGCCCTTCCGTTCAACACCGCGCAAACCGACGCATCGTCGGCTCAATCGAACACCGGCAATCAAAAGCTGGCGGCCGCGCTGGCGGCACTCGATCCGCCGAGAGCGCATTACCAGCAGTACCTGAGCTCACGAGGGGCGAACCAGGACATGTGGCACCCACCTCAGGGCCTGCACACGTTTCTTCGTGCATTTTTCCATGTCAAAAGCGCCGACTGGCCGGGCAACAAGCCGCATCCGTTGAAGGCGCCAACCGCCGCGGAACTTGCACGGATGCCCACCTATTACGTCATGGATCTCGGCAAGACGATGCCCGAGACCGTCGCTCCATTCCAACCATCCGCCGCCGAGGTCCGGGCCTGCAAATGGCTCACCGAGCCGGAACTCGCGGTGTACACGGCCGAGTATGGCCGCACGGGATTTCAAGGCGCGCTGCAGGCTTATCGCGTTTTTTCCGATCCCGACCTGAACGCCGAGTTGCGCCTGTTTTCGGGCAAGACGATCGATGTCCCGTCGCTCTTTATTGGCGGGAAGAGCGATTGGGGTACCTATTCGGCGCCGGGCGCGCTCGATCTGATGAGGACGAAGGCGACGACGAGAATGAGTCGCATCGAGCTGATCGACGGCGCCGGTCACTGGATCCAGCAGGAGCAGCCGGGTCGGCTCGGCGAGCTGCTGCTCGCCTTCGCCAAGGAGGCCGGCGCGGCGGATCGTGCCGGCGATTAGTTCGGGAACGGCGGCCGTTCTGGCATCAGCTTCCGGCCGCACCGTCTTCGATCGCGGCGTGAAACATGCTCCCGATGAACGACGTCTCGGGGCTGGATACAGTTAACGCGACCCAAAGACGTTCCGCATATTTCGCGCGGCTCACTGGAGCCTCGTCTGCCACCGTTCCTGAAATATGTGCCCGGACGATGTCACCCTATTAGCAGGGACAAGGCAACCGTACCGAGTATGGAGCTGCAGGGTAAGTTTCACATTCACGAGAAATGTTTAGGGTTGCGTTACCGAATCATGAGAATTTTCGACAGAGGAAATTCTCATGAACGTGCCTAACTTTTTGATTTGTGTAGGGGGAGAAGGGTGGATTCGCTGAGACCCTGCACGCGTACGATGGACCGATTCGCAACTCGCTTGAACATGCCTGCCGGCGTGCATGCATGCGAATCCTCTATCCGGCGCACGGATGTCCCAGCGTCGCCGGCACCGGCGTCCTACAGTGGGCCAGATAAGCCGATCCTCCTTCCTGCCCGGATCGGCTCCTGATCGGGAGACCACGACATGACAGCCGACTACACCCTCACACACCGGATTGCGGGCGAGCCATGCGACGCCGCGCACGGCGAGTGGTTCGAGAAATTCGAACCGTGCACCGGGCACCTGCTCGCCCGCGTGGCGGCCGGCACCGAAGCCGACGTCGACCGGGCCGTGCGCGCGGCGCGCGCCGCATTCGACGGCGGGCCGTGGAGCCGGTTGCCCGGCGCCGCGCGGGCGAAGCTGCTGCATCGGCTGGCGGACCTGCTCGAACACGACGCGGAGCGCTTCGTCGAGCTGCTGGCGCGTGAGCAGGGGCGCCCGGCCATGGAGGTGCGCATGATGGATCTGCCGATGTCGATCGACACGCTGCGCTACTTCGCCGGCTGGGCGGACAAGCTCGAAGGCCGGCAGATTCCGACCGGCGGCTTCATGGGACGCCCGACGGTCAACTACACGGTGCGCGAGGCCGTCGGCGTCGCCGGCCTGATCGTGCCGTGGAATGCGCCGCTGATGATCGCGTGCTGGAAGCTGGCACCCGCGCTCGCGGCCGGCTGCACGGTCGTGATCAAGCCGTCGGAGGACGCGCCGCTCGCCGTCGGCGCGTTGGCGGATCTGGCCGCGCAGGCAGGCTTTCCGCCGGGTGTCGTCAATCTGGTGCACGGTATCGGCGCATCGGTCGGGGCCGCGCTCGTCAATCATCCGGGCGTCGACAAGATCAGCTTCACCGGCAGCACCGAGGTCGGCCGGACGATCGCGCGTGAAGCCGGCGCGCAATTCAAGCGGCTGACGCTTGAACTCGGCGGCAAGGCGCCGCAGATCGTCTTCGACGATGCGAACCTCGAGCAGGCGATCGCCGGCGTCGCGATGGGGTTGTTCGTCAACCAGGGGCAGACCTGTGCGGCCGGCACGCGCGTGCTCGTGCAGCGTCGTCGCTACGACGACGTCGTCGGCGCGCTCGCGCACGCGGCACGATCGGTCAAGGTTGGCACACCGTTCGACCCGGCGACGCAAATGGGTGCGCTGATCAGCGCGCGCCACGCCGAGCGCGTGAAAGCGCATATCGCAACGGCGCTTCGCGACGGCGCGACGCTGGTCGCGGGCGACGAGCCGGTGCCGTCGCAAGGCTTCTTCGTACGGCCGACGATCTTCGCGAACGTCGATCCGGCAATGCGCATCGCGCGCGACGAAGTGTTCGGGCCGGTCGGTACGATCATCCCGTTCGAGACGGAAGACGAGGCCGTCGCGCTCGCGAACGACACCGCCTACGCGCTGTCCGCGACGGTGTGGACGCGCGATCTCGCGACCGCCCACCGCACGGCTGCCCGCCTGCGGGTCGGCGCGGTTGCGGTGAACGCGTGGAGCCCGCTCGACGCAAGGCTGCCATGGGGCGGTTTCAAGGACAGCGGCGTCGGGCGCGACCTGTCGCAAAGCGGGCTCGATGCGTACCTGGAAGAGAAGGTCGTCACGATCGCGATGTAGCCGAAGCCGCGCCCGTTCCGGCACGGAAACACCCCCCACAACGAGACCGCGGGCGTTGCGCCGCTGGTCCGCTTACCCCTATCGACAGACACATGACTACTCAAGACCTGACCTTCGATTACGTCGTCATCGGCGCGGGTTCCGCCGGTTGCGTCGTCGCCGCGCGGCTGATCCAGCAGAACGCCGGCTCGGTGCTGCTGCTGGAGGCCGGCACGCGCGACGACAATCCGTTTCACCGGATTCCGGGCGGCGTGATGCAGGTGTTCCAGAAGAAATCGTGGCCCTACATGACCGAGCCGCAGCCGAACGCGAACGGCCGCCGGATGATCATCGCGCAGGGCAAGGTACTGGGCGGCGGCAGCTCGGTCAACGGGATGATCTACATCCGCGGGCAGCGCGACGACTACGACGACTGGGCGACGCAGTGGGGCTGCACCGACTGGCGCTACGACGACGTACTACCGTACTTCATGAAGGCGGAAGCGAACGAAAGCCTGGGACCTGCGTATCACGGCCAGACCGGGCCGCTGCCCGTCAGCGAGAACCGCTATCGGCATCCGTTGACTGCCGCGTTCATCCGGGCCGGGCAGGAGATGGGGCTGTCCTACGTCAACGATTTCAACGGCGAAGTGCAGCAGGGCATCGGGTATTACCAGACGACGACACGCAACGGCGAACGCGCGAGTACGGCCCGCACGTATCTGGCGTCGGTGCGCAACGACGCGAAGCTGAAGGTGGTGACGGGTGCGCTCGTGCACCGCATCCGCACCGATGCGGGGCGTGCGGTGGCGGTCGAATTCAGCGAGGACGGCAATGCGCCGGTATCGGTACGCGCGCACAAGGAGGTCGTCGTGAGCGCGGGCGCGATCGGGAGTCCGAAAGTGCTGATGCTGTCCGGCATCGGGCCGGCAGAGCAGCTCGCCGCGCTCGGGATCGATACGGTGGCCGCGTTGCCGGTTGGCAAGAACTTCCACGATCATCTGCACATGTCGGTGCAGGCGTCGATCCGCACCCCGACCAGCCTCTACGGCGAGAACGCGGGGCTCCGGGCGATGCGCCACTTCCTGCAATGGAAATGCTTCCGCAGCGGGCTGCTGACCAGCAACATCCTCGAAGGCGGCGCTTTCATCGACACGCTGGGCACCGGGCGGCCGGACGTCCAGTTCCATTTCCTGCCGCTGCTCGACAATTTCGACAATACGCCAGGCGAAAAACCGCCGGCGAGCGAGCACGGCATGTCGGTCAAGGTCGGCCATCTGCAGCCGAAGTCGCGTGGGAAAGTGGGGTTGCGCAGCAAGGACCCGGCGGATCTGCCGACGATCGATGCGAACTTCCTCAGCGATCCGGCCGACCTCGAAGGACAGATCCGTGCCGTTCAGGCCGGGCTCCGGATCCTGTCGGCGAAAGCGCTGCAGGCGCACGTGAAGGAGATCGTCGCGCCCGCGCGGATCGATCCGGACGACCGGTCGGCAATCGAGACGTTCGTGAGGCAGGACATCAAGACCGTCTATCACCCGGCAGGCACTTGCCGGATGGGTACGGACCCGCGGACCTCGGTGGTCGATCAGAAGTCGCTGCGCGTGCACGGCTTCGCGAACCTGCGCGTGATCGACTGCTCGATCTGCCCGCAGGTGCCGAGCGGCAATACCAATGCGCCGGCGATCATGATCGGCGAACGCGGCGCCGATCTGCTGCTCGGCCGATGAAGGGCGCGGCGCAGGGATGACCTGCGCCACCGCCGCGCCGGCCGATGCCGGCGCGGACCCGTTCGGGTCACAGCGGAAACACGGCCTTGAGCCAGAATGCCGCGCCTTCGGGGCGGTTCCGCACGTCGGTTTCCATCTGGTATTTGGCAGTCACGAACCAGCCCTTTCCGCTGTCGTACTTGATCGACGGGCCGATCGCGAACGAACGGCCGCGATCGCCGGCGATGGTCTGCCCGGCCTGCGAATCATCCGTCATCTGCCGATAGAAGTAACCACCCGCACCGAGCGTCAGCCCGTTGCCGAAGCCCCAGCCTGCCGAATAGTCGACGATGAGCTCCTGGCCGGACCGATAGTCCGTCGCGGGGTTGCGCCGGTTGAGGGTCCACATGACCTTGGCGTCGAACACGGGCCCGGTGCGGCCGCCGTACGAGACGCCGGCGATCGGCTGGATCGCCCAGTAGTGCCGGCCCAGGTTGGCCAGGTCATTCCTGGCGTACCGGCCGGTCGGCGCGAAGACATCGACGGCGAGCAGCGTATGGAGCGTCGGCGTGACGTGCCAGCCGAGCGCCGGCCCGAACGTCATGTCGCCGATGCCGGTCCGTCGCTGCGATTGCCCGCCCGCGTGGACGTCGAGCGTGACGAGCGGCAGCAGCGCATGCATGGCCAGCGACGCGCCGGCGAAGGTGTACGGCGTCACCCACACGATCCGCGGCGTGACCGCATAGGCCGTGATGCTGAAATCCGGCGGCGCGACGTTGCGGCCATCGTTGTCGCGCAGTTCGCCGGCGTGGTAGCGCTCGGTATAGATCAGTGCATAGAGCCCGGGCGGCGGCAGCGCGCAGCACAGGTAACCTTCCGCGCCCGTCGGGTACACGGAGCCGCCGCCTTCGGTCGCATGAGCGCCGTGCGCGGCGGCGAGCGCGGAAAGCATCAGGGAAATGCGTAGCTTTTTCATCGTTTGTTTCCTGCTGCGGCGCATGAGTGGCCGCTGTTCGTCTTCGGGCGGTGTGTTTGACGGCGTGACCCGGCAAACCCGAACGGATGGGGGGCCGCTGGTCAGCAGGGTGCCGCGCCGTACCGCCGGTCGCATGTGTTTGCGTGCAGAGCCGTCAGGAGTGCGGTGCATCTAGGTGAAATCTTTATCGCGTCAGGTAGCGTCCCGGCCGGGCATGAGCGTTATGCGAATTTTTTTTTGCGCGGCCGCGTCGTATGCTTCGATCGGATCCCCTCGATGTATGACCGGCACGCGTCGCCGCACACGACCGGGAAGTCGGACGAGTCGATCATCGCGCCTGCGGTGTATGGATGCAGGCGGCCAGGTAACGGACGGACTTGAAAGCCGGATTCTTCTGGAGATGAACATCATGATCGAGTCGGGAGCGCTTTCGCGGCGGCGGGAGGGCGGCATTGCGTGCTGGTCGGAGCAGATCCGGCATCGATTCTTTCCGCTGGAACTGAGCGCCGGCGCATCCGGCGAATTCGACGCTCGCGTCGACGTGTTCGATCATGCGCGCTGCCGCGTCGCGCGCGTGTCGGCAAGCGCGCACAGCGCCTCCATCGGGCGCGACGCGTGCGGGACGCTGAAGCACCGCTATGTGAAGGTGATCTGGCAACTGAGCGGGGCGGCGACGCTCGAACAGCGTGCGTGCGAGGTGCTCGTGCCGCCCGGGCATTTCACACTGTACGAGGCCAGCAGTCCGTACTGGATTCAAAGCGACACCGGCGGCGAGTTCGTCACGATGCTGTGTGAAGTGGCCAATCACGACGTGCTGCTGGCATTGGCCCGGCACGCAATCGGCCGCGCGATGCCGACGACGGGCGGCGCGGCCGTCGCGCTCGCCAGCTTGCAGGCGATGATCGCCGAGGGCCCGCGCATGAATCCGCGCAGCCGGTTCGGTGTGCTGGAGCTGGTGGCGGCGCTGATCGCCGAGGAAATCGATTTTGCGGACGGCACGGCGCCCGCGTCGCGGCGCAGGCTCCGCGAGGCGTTGCTGCGCGACGCGCAGCACTACATTAATCAGCACCTGGACGACGGCGAACTGTCGCCCGATCGGATCGCGGCCGCATTGAAGGTCTGTCGCCGCACGCTCTACCAGGCGTTCGAATCGGTCGGCGAAAGCCCGCAGGCGATGATCCAGCGTCTACGGCTCGAGAAGTGCTACGACGTGCTGTCGCAGACCGGCGCCGACGGTGCGAGCATTACGCGCCTCGCGTTGCAGTCGGGATTCTCCGATCCCGCGTATTTTGCGAGGCTGTTCCGCCGGCGTTTCGGTGTCACGCCGTCGCAGTGTCGGGATGCGGCGATGCGCGACACGGGCGGTCCATTGCGGTAACCGTTGTTGAAAGGGGACGAAGGCAGCGGCCCGGCGCCGCGCCTTCGTCGTCAGTCGCGCCGGATGCCGGAACGCCGGAATGCCGACACGCCGCGCCGGATCAGAACCGCGTACTGAACCCGATCCGCGCGACCGACTGCAACGTGCCGCTCGAGGCGCCGTTCGCGTCCATCACGCCGTTGATTTGCGCGTGGCTGCCGCGGCTTGCGCGTTGATGCACGCCCGCGACGTACACCATCGTGCGCTTCGACAGCCAGTACTGGACGGCGGCGAGCAATTGATGCGCATGCGCGTTGTCGAGCGTGTCGTTACCCTTCATGTACGTGTAGCTCGCGCCGACCACCCATACCGGCGACGGCCGCCACGTGGCGCCGGCTTCCGCCGACCACGCGCCCGCCCCGTTCTGCGCGTTGTGCACGGTCGTGAAGAGCGCCTTGCCCGTGACCGTGCCGACCGTGTAGTGCACGCCCGCGCCCCAGTTGCGTACGCTGGTGGGCGGCAGGCCGTCGGCCGCGCCGTATTTCTGGTTCGTATAGGCGGCGCCCGCGCCGAACGGGCCGTTGTCGTAGCTGACGCCGACGCTGACCGTGTTGTTCGCGCCGATCGATCCCGCGACGTTGCCGAAACCGTACAGCGCGCCGAAGGTCAGGCCCGACAGCGACGGGCTCGTGTACTTGACCGAATTCGCGACGCGATTGCTGCCGGCGACGCGGTCCCAGTCGAATGCGCCGGTCGGGTTGTTCGGCAGCGCGAGCCGGTCGAACGGCCCGTTGCGAAAGCCGTACAGGCCGACGAGGTCCTGCGCGATCTCGTTGCCGCCGGCAGCCAGCGAATCGACCATGAACTCGTACTGGTTGCCGAGCGTCAGCGTGCCGTACCGGTCGTTCTGCAACCCGACATAGGCCGTGCGCGCGAACAGCCCGCCGCCGATGATCGAGCCGTTGCCGAGCGAATACTGGTTGACGAGCCGGAAGATCGCACGCGTGCCCGCGCCGAGATCCTCCTTGCCTTCGAAGCCGAGCAGGTTCGGAAAGAAGATGTTGTCGTCGAATTTTGCGGCGCCATGGCCGCCTTGATTGCTGACGTAGCTGATGCCGGCATCCATCAGCCCGAACATCGTCACGCTGCTCTGGGCGAACGCCACGGCCGGAAGCGTGCAGGCCGCGAGCGCCAGAAAGGTCTTTCTCGTCATCTCCAAAGTGCTCCTCACATGGTCCGATCGAGTCGGATATTTTTTAGTCGGACTACTGATTGATATGAAGAAAACTGAGCCGGGCGAACCCGGTTCAGCGACGGTCAAGCGGAGCCGTGACGCGCAACGGGCATCGGCAGATCGCGCCGATGCGCCGCGCTAGACCGTCGAATACCCGCCGTCCACCGGCACGACCGCGCCGGTGACGAACGACGCGCCGGGCGAGCACAGGAACAGGATCACTTCCGCGACTTCGTCGGCCGTGCCCCAGCGCCCGAGCGGCGTGCGTTCGAGGATGCGGCGCGACGCCTGCGTGTCAGCCATCAGCCCGCTGCTGAGCGGCGTGTCGATCCAGCCCGGCGCGACCGCGTTCACGCGGATGCCGCGATCGGCCCACGCTTGCGCGAGCGAACGCGTGAGTTGCGCGATGCCGCCCTTGCTCGCGCTGTACGCGGGCCGGTCCTTGCTGCCGAAGTACGTGTACATCGACGCGATATTGACGATGCTGCCGCCGTTCGCCGCCAGCGCGGGCCGCGCGGCGTCGGATGCCCGCATCACCGACGTCAGGTTCACGTTCAGCACGTGCTCGAACTGGTCCATCCGGTACTCGTCCGCGTGGCGGCTGATGCCGACGCCGTTGACGAGCACGTCGAGCAGCGGCAGCGCGGCGATCGTGCGCGTCAGTGCCGCGCCGTCGGCCACGTCGAGTTCCACGCAGCGGATGCCGGCATGCACCGGCGCATGCGGGCCGGCTGCGTCGAGCCCGAGTGCGACGACCGATGCGCCGGCCTGCGCGAAGCGCAGCGCGGTGCGCGCGCCGATGCCCGACGTGCCGCCCGTCACCACGACCGACCGCCCGTCAAACGCCCACTGACGATTCATGCTCGACACTCCCGATGGTGGATGCGCGACGGGCCGGCCGCTGCGCGGGTGAAACGAGGATCTTGATCTGCGTGCGATCGGCAAGCAGCGCGTCGAAGCCGTCGGCGACGGCATCTTCGAGCGCTACGGTGCGGGTGACGATCGATGTGAGGTCGAGCGCGCCCGACGCGGCGATGCGCAGCAGGTCTTCGTACACATGCCGATAGCCGACGCTCGCGGTGAAGGTCAGCTCGTCGTTGACCGCGCGAAACGCGTCGAAGCCCGCCTGCGGCATCAGGCCGACCATCACGACGCGGCCGCCCTTGCGCAGTGCCCGCATCGCCGATTCGAACGTGGCCTGCAATCCGGCCGCTTCGAAACTCGTATCGACGCCGAGCCCGCCCGTGGCCGAGCGAATCGCGTCCTGCAACGCGGACGCATCGAGCCCGCACGCATCGAACGCATGCGTCGCACCGAAGCGCGTGGCCGCCGCGAGCCGTTCGGGCGACACGTCGACGGCGACGATCGTCGTCGCGCCCTGCAGCTTCGCGAGCATGATCAGCAGCAGGCCGATCGGCCCGAGCCCGAACACCGCGCAGGTGTCGCCGAGCCGCAGTTCGCCCCGCCGCAGCGCGTGCAGCGCAACGGCGGCCGGCTCCATCACCGCGGCCTGTTCGAGGCTCACGCCGTCGGGCAGGCGATGCAGCATGTAGGCCGGCACGACCGCGAAGTCGGCCATCCCGCCGTCGCCCATCAGCCCGGCGAAGCCCATCGACACGCACAGGTTGTACGACCCCGAGCGGCAGTACGCGCACTGGCTGCAGCGATACTCGGGCTCGACGGCGACGCGGTCGCCCGCGCGCAGCGTCGTCACGCCTTCGCCGACTTCGACGACGGTGCCGCAGAACTCGTGGCCGAGCGTCAGCGGCGCGGTGCGGCGCGACAGCGGATGCGGCGCGTCGACCGGAATCGCGTGCGGGCCGTCCGCGTATTCATGCAGGTCGCTGCCGCAGATGCCGCAATACGCGACCGCGATGCGCACGTTGCCGGGGCCGACGCGCGGCGTGTCGATTTCCACGAGACGGACGTCGCGCGGGCCATGCCATTGAAGTGCGCGCATGTCAGCGTCCTCCGAGGTTCTGCGTATCGAGACGGCCGGCGGCGGCGCCTGCGAGCGCGCGCTTGCGCAGCACGGCCGGCGCGGTTTCGACGAGACCGAACGACAGCACGCACGCGAGGAGCGCGCCGGTGGTCGACGTCCACATCGCGAACTGCAAGCCGTATTTGTCCGCCGCGAAGCCGGCGACGGTCGGCGCGACGAAGCCGCCGATCAGCTCGCCGGCGCCCATGATCAGCCCGAGCGCGCTCGCGATCGCGCGCGGCGGCACCGTTTCGGCCGGGATCGTCGCCATGAACAGCGTGAAGCAGCCGAGGCCCGTGTACGTGACGAACACGAGCGTGCCGAGCGCCCAGACCGAGCCGACGTGGATCAGCACGACCGGGCACACGGCCGCGATCAGCGCGAACCCGATCATCGTCGGCTTGCGGCCGATCCGGTCGGAGATCGCCGGCACCGCGAAGCCCCAGAACACCCACGCGGCGCCGAGGCAGGTCATCACGACGCCCATGTCGGACGGCGACAGGTGGCGGCTTTCCACGAGGAACACCGGCGCGAACGAGATGACCACGACGAACCACGTGAGGAAGCAGCAGCTGATCAGCACGCACAGCAGGATGTTGCGTTCCTTCAGCAGGGCCCAGCGGCTGACCGCCGCGCCGCCGGCGGCCGAGACCGCGGCGGTATCGGCCTGCACGTGGCGCACGCCGCCGGGCGGCACTTCGCGCACCCAGCGCCAGAGGCAGAACGCGATCAGGAAGCCCGGAATGCACGACACGTAGAACGCCTCGCGCCAGCCGTATGCGGTGGCGATGCCGATCACGACCGGCGGCCCGATCATCGCGCCGAGCAGGCCGGCGGCCGAGCCTTGCAGCAGGCCCATGTTCAGCCCGCGGCGGCTCGGCGTCGAACTCTCGACCATCAGCGATTGCGACAGCGGCAGCACGGGGCCTTCGGCGATACCCATCAGCGCGCGAAACGCGATCAGGCTCGCGAAGCCGACGACGAGGCCCGACAGCGCCGAGCACACGGAAAAGCCGAGCACGGCCGCGACCAGCAGCGGCTTGCGCGTGCCGCGCGCGTCGGACCACGCGCCGGTGGCGGCGCCCGACAGCGCCCACGTGAGCGCGAGCGCGGACGACACCATGCCGAGCTGCGTGTTCGTCAGGTGCAGCTCGGCCGACATGAACGGGAACAGGAACGACAGCGCGAGGCGGTCGAAGAACACGAAGCCGAACGTCATGAACAGGATCAGCAGCAGCCTGTTCTCGTACGTCCATGCAGGCCTGGAGGAGGGGGAAGTCATCGTGAGCCTCGCCGCGCGTCAGCGGAACAGCTTCTCGATCGCTTGCGCGCCGAGGCCGACCTTCTCGTAATGCGCCTTGCACATCGCGATGTACGAATGCACGTCGAAGTAGCCGTCGGGATTGCCTGCGTCGTCGAGCCAGATCAGTGGGCCCTTGACGATGAAGAACGCGCGCATCGGCTCGGGATGATCGAATGCGACGAGCGTGTGGCCTTCGCCCGGCGTCTCGTACACGAAATCGCCGCGCGTCGCGGTCCATTCGTGTTCCAGGTAGCCCCATTTGCCCGACAGCGTGTACGCGAACACCTCGTGCGGGTGATAGTGCCGGTTCACGAGCCCGGCTTCCTTCGCCATCAGGATATCGCACCATTTGTTCTGCGACGGCGAGATCCATAGCGGCCGCGACGAAACCGTTTCGGTGAACGGAACGTAATAGCGCTCGTCGTCGGTGGCCGCGTTCGGAATGTAGGCTTCGGGCAGCGCATCGGGCTTGAACGGATTGGCAATCGCCGGGATGTTTTGCCAGAATTCGGATACGGCTTTGTCGACCACGGTTGTCTCCTTGTGTATAGGTGTCGTGGGATCGACTTTAGCCAGCCGGTGCGCGCCGCTCTTGACTGGGCTGGACGAATTGCTTGACCGCGCCGGACATTGCATCGCACCAGAATCCAGACGAACCATCCCCCAATCCGTGCCGCTCCGCACGACAGGCGCCAGCAGGAGGCGACGTGACGAATTCGACCGTTTTTTCACGCACGCGAGGCTCGACGGCCGACGTGCCGGCGCGCGACCGGATGGCGTACTGGGATGCGTTCAACGCGGCGACGCTGGTCGGCCTGCGCTGCTCGTCGCTGTCGCCGGCCGGGCTCGACGTCGAGAAGACCGACATCGCGCTGCCGGGCCTCGGCATCGCCGACATCAGCGGGCAGGATCACGTGATCGAACGCAGCCCCGCGCTGGTGCGCCAGTTGCCGAAGGAGTCGCTGTTCGCGTGCCAGATCGTGAGCGGGCGCGCGTATTTCATCCAGCGCGACCGGTGCCTGCTCGCGGAAGCCGGCGATGTCGTCGTCTACGACACGCGCGTGCCCTATCTGTTCGGATTCCTGACGCCGATGCGGCAGTTGCTGATCGATATCCCGATCACGACGTTCGATGACCGCCTCGATGCGGAGCTGGCCGCGCTGCCGCTGCGGATCGCGCCGAAGCCGGGCGCGGGCGCGATGCTCGGCGCGACGTTGCGTGCGAGCGTCGAGCGGTTCATGAAGACGCCGGTCGAGCGCGACGCCGCGCGGTTCGCCGAGCACACGCGCACGCTGGTCGCGGAACTCATCGACGCGGAAGTGAACGGCGCGGGCGCCTCGCGGGCGTCGCTGTCGTACCTGCTGACCGCGAAGCAGTACATCGCGACGCATCTCGGCGAGCCGGAACTCGCGCCGCAGGCCGTCGCCGAGGCGGTCGGGCTGTCGCTGCGGCATCTGGGCCGTCTCTTCGCGGCCGAAGGCGAGTCGATCACACAGCACATCTGGTCGGAACGGCTGTCGCACGCGCATCGCGAGCTGACCGACGCGCGGCTGCGCAAGACGAGCATCGGCGAGATCGCGTTTCGCTGGGGGTTTTCGAGCCAGGCGCACTTCAGCCGCGCGATCCGCGAGCGCTACGGCGCATCGCCGATGGCGCTGCGCGATGCGGTGCGTGCGGCTGGGGGCTGATGCCGGTTTTCCGACGGTTCGGCGGCGGCGCGTGTATCACGCGCCGCTTTCGTTTTCGTTTTCGGCGCGGCGCGGCGCAGCGCACGCGCATTGCGTCATTCCGCCAGCATGAATTCCGCGCAGCGCTCCGCGATCATGATCGTCGGCGCGTTCGTGTTGCCGGACACGATGCGCGGCATCACCGATGCATCGCAGATCCGCAATCCGTCTACGCCCTGCACCGCGAGACGCGGCGTGACGACCGCGTGCGCGTCGTTGCCCATGCGGCAGGTACCGGCCGGGTGATAGACGGTTTTCGCGCGACGCCGCACGTAGTCGGCGAGCGCGGCATCGGTCAGCGTCTCGGCTTCGCGAACGATGCGTGCGAGCGACGGCGCGCGGAGGATCTGCCGCGCGAGCGCGACGCCCCGCACGAGGCCCTCGACGTCGGCCGGATCGGACAGCGCGCCGCTGTCGAACAGGATCGGCGCGGCCGGATCGTTGCCGCGCAGTTGCACGGAGCCGCGCGAGCGCGGCCGGAGCAGGCACGGGTTGATCGACAGGCCGTGGCCGGGCAGCGGTTCGCGATCGACGTCGCCGACGAGCGTCGGCAGCACGTGGAACTGGATGTCCGGGCGGCCGCTGCCCGTCGTGTCGACGAACGCGCCCGATTCGACGACGTTCGACGTCAGCAGGCCCGAGCGGCTCAGCATCCATTGCAGCCCGTGCCGCAGCGCCCTCCACCCGCGATCCTCGCCGAGCAGGCTGACGGGCGCATCGCTGCGGCCGTAGATCGATACTTCGAGATGGTCCTGATAATTCGCGCCGACTTCCGGGCTGTCGTGCAGCACGTCGATGCCGTGCGTGTGCAGGTGCGCGCCGGGGCCGATGCCCGACAGCATCAGCAGCTTGGGCGTGCTCAGCGCGCCGGCCGCGAGCACGACGTCGGCGCGCGCGGCGGCCGATCCCGCCGCGCCGCTCGCGGTGCGCCATTCGACGCCGGTTGCGCGGCGGCCGTCGAACCGGATGCGCGTCACGCGGCAGCCGGTCAGCACGCGCAGGTTCGGATCGGCGATCGCGTCGGCCAGATAGGTGGCCGCGGTGCTGCCGCGCTGCCCGTCGAAGATCGTCGTGTGATAGAAGCCGACGCCATGCTGCGCGGCGCCGTTGAAATCGTCGTTGTATGCGATGCCGGCTTCCTGCGCGGCCTTCACGAACGCGAGGCTCAGCGGATGCCGGAAGCGTGTGTCGCCGACCTTCAACGGCCCGTCGGTGCCGTGATACGGCTCGGACAGCCGCAGATGCGATTCGGCGCGCTTGAACACGGGCAGTACGTCGTCCCAGCCCCAGCCGGTGCAGCCGAGCGCGGCCCAGTCGTCGTAGTCGTCGCGCGTGCCGCGCACGTACAGCATCGCGTTGACCGAGCTGCCGCCGCCGAGCGTGCGGCCCTGCGGCACGTAGGTCTTGCGTCCCGCCGCGCCGGGCTGCGGCTCGCTTTCGAACGTCACCGTGCGCTGCGTGCCGAGCACGCGGATGAACGTCGCCGGAATCCGGATGAACAGGCTGTCGTCCTTCGGGCCGTCCTCGAGCAGCAACACGCGCCGGCCGGCCTTCACCAGCCGGTGCGCAACCGTGCAGCCGGCCGAACCGCCGCCGACGACGATGTGGTCGTACGTCTCCATCCCGCTTCTTCTCCTTGCTGTCGGGCGGCGGAACGCATGCCGCCGCGCAGGAAGTCAGCTTAGCGAGCGGGCTGCGGCCCCATTTGACCGGGGCGGACGCCGTGCTTGCCTCGCCGGGACATCGCGGCGAGTGGCGGTGTGAGCGGCAGGAAGCGGCAGGAAGCGGCAGGAAGCGGCAGGAAGTGGGAACCGGCGCTAGCGTGCGTCGGCCGGCGCGCGCGCGTCGCTCGGCGTCTCGCCGAACCGCGCGCGATAGCTGCGGCTGAAGTGCGCGCTGTTGTTGAAGCCCCAGCGGAACGCGATCTCGCTGATCGTCAGGTGCTTCAGCGACCGGTCGCGCAGGTCGGCGCGACAGCGTTCGAGCCGCCGCGCGAGGATGTAGCGCGTGAGCGGCATCCCCTCGATCTCGAAGATGCGTGCGAGCTGGCGCGGCGACAGGTTGATCGCGCGGCTGACCGAGCGGCTGTCGAGATCGTCGTCGGCGAGATGGCTGTCGATGAACGCCTTCGCGCGCGACAGCGTATGGACCGTCGACTTCGTCGGAGATGCATCGCCGTCGTGCAGCCGCAGCATCGACTGCACGAGATCGAGGATCGCGGCGGCGCGCCGTTCGCGCGCGTCGGGCGTCGGCTCCTGCGGCGCGGCGAGCAGCGCAACCACCTGCCGCACGGCCCACGACGCGAGCCCGTCGCCGCGGTCGATCTTGACGAGGCTGCGGTAGCGCCACGGGCCGACGCGCGCTTCGAACACGTCGCGCGGCACGTCGAGCACGGTCATCGCCATGTCGGCGGGAAAGCCGTGACCGTACGGCATCGACGTGTCGTACAGCACGAGGTCGCCGGGCCCGTGCTGCATGCAGTCGACGTCCTGGAACGTATAGCCGTGCCCTTCGTGCATCAGGCAGATGAACACGGCGTCGCGCTGGTCCGCGTGAATGTTGTGCGGCGTGCGCACGACCGCGTGCCGGTTCGCGACGATGTCGCATGCGCGGAACAGCCCGAGATCGCGTTGGCTCAGCGACGCATCGATCCCTTCGGACGATTTTCCGCTGCATTCGATCCGCACGAGCGTGCGCGCGACATGGTCGACCCAGAAGTCGACGCGCTCGGCGCCGCGTACGGCGCGCGTCGAGATCGTGGCGATCTCCGTGCTGGTGTCCGGCATGACGTTCTCCCGATGACGGCCCGAGCGGCGCAGTCTCGGGCATGCCGAACGCCGCGGTCAATCCGTGAAAGACCCGGGGCACGCGCGTGACGCGCTTGCAGCGGGGCGCGGCGGGCGATGGCGCGGGCGATGTCCTTCCCGGTCAACGGAAGCGGCCGGGTGAGTCAAGACACGGATGCGATTCCGGGGTAAGCGCTGCCGGCTTACTTCGATGAAGACGACGGCAGCCCGAGCGAAACGTTCTCCTGATAGCCCATCTTGCCGTCGCGAAACTCGACGCTCACGTGGCCCGGCGGTTGGGCGGCCTGCCGCCGACGGTTTCAGGGCGCGCTGGCTTCGTCGATCCGGCGGATGTCGTCCTGATCGAGCGTGACGCGGATCGCTTCGCCGAGCAGGGCGAGCTGCGCAAGCGACGTCGCGCTCGCGATCGGCGCGGTGATCGTCGGCCGCACGATCTGCCACGCGAGCGCGATCGCCGCCGGCTGCGTGCCGTGCTTCGCCGACACGGCGTCGAGCGCCGCGAGGATGCGCAGGCCGCGTTCGTTCAGATAGCCGGCGACGCGATCGCCGCGCACGCTCTTCTTCAGGTCGGCTTCGCTGCGGTACTTGCCCGACAGGAACCCGCTCGCGAGCGCGTAGTAGTTGACGACGCCGAGCTTCAGGTCGCGCACGACCGGCTCGAGATCGCGTTCGTAGCCGGCGCGGTCGAGCAGGTTGTATTCGGGCTGGATGACCTGGTAGGCGGGCAGCCCGTCGCGCGCGCTGATGGCGGCGGCTTCGCGCAGGCGTGCGCCGCTGTAGTTCGACGCGCCGATGATGCGCACCTTGCCTGCGTCGATCAGCGTTTGATACGCGCCGAGCGTTTCTTCGAGCGGGGCCGTGTCGGCCAGGTCGCGGTGCGAGAAATACAGGTCGATGTAGTCGGTCTGCAGGCGGCGCAGCGAATCGTCGACGGCCTTCAGGATGTTGTCTTTCGACAGCCCCGCGCGCGTGCCGAGCATGCCGACCTTGGTCGCGATCACGACCTGTTCGCGCTTGCCGGAGCGCTTCAGCCACTTGCCGATGATCGTTTCCGATTCGCCGCCGTGGTTGCCGGGAACCCAGGCCGAATAGACGTCGGCCGTGTCGATGAAGTTGATGCCGGTGTCGGCGAGTGCGTCGAGCAACGCGAACGATGCGTTTTCGTCGACGGTCCAGCCGAAGACGTTGCCGCCGAACGCGAGCGGCGAAACCTGGATGCTGGAGGTGCCGAGGGTGCGATGTGCCATGTTCCTCTCCGATAACTGCAGATAACGGGCTTGAACTGCGGGATGGGTCGAGGCGATTGCGGCGGGACGGCAGGATGCGCGGTGCGGTTCCGCCGTTGTCGCGGGACACCGGACATTCTCGCCGATCGTTTCGATTCGTGCAGGCGGAGTGATGCCGCGATGGTGGACGGCTTGCGGCAGATGGCGGATACGGCGTCCGCTGCGTGAGCATGCCGTGCGGCTGTGTTCGATCGGGAGCGAATTTTTGCGGCGGGGCGTGCGACGGAAATCAGGCAAGTTGCGCTGGCGTGGCGCCGACGCGGAGGGAAAGCCGGGCGGCAGGCGGCCGCCCGTGCGCAGACGGTGCGGTCAGCGCAACTGCACGGCCGCGAGAAACAGCACCATGCTGCCGATCGCGCCATCCAGCACGCGCCACGCGACCGCCTTGCGGAACCACGGCGCCAGCAATCGCGCGCCATAGCCGAGCCCGAGGAACCACACGACGCTGGCCGTCATTGCGCCGATCGCGAACGCGAGCCGCCCGCCTTCCGGCTCGCGCGCACCGGCCGTGCCGATCAGCAGGAACGTGTCGAGATACACGTGCGGGTTGAGCCACGTGAACGCGAGCGTCATCAGCACGATTGAGAGCACGCTCTGCGGCGGCGGCGCGACCGCGTCGCCGCGGACGTCGAGCGTGTCGTGGCCCGGCTTGAACGCGCGGCGCAGCGCGTTGATGCCGAACCACGCGAGATACGCGAGGCCGACGTACAGCACCGCATGGACGAAGGTCGGATAGCGCTCGACGAGCACCGATGCGCCGCCGACACCCGCGCCGATCAGGATCATGTCGGACACCGCGCACAGCAGCACGATCTTGCCGACATGCGAGCGCATGATGCCCTGGCGCAGCACGAACGCGTTCTGCGCGCCGATGGTGACAATGAGCGACGCGCACAGTGCGGCGCCGTGGGAAAAAGCGAGCCAGTTCATGATGAGGGACAGCCGTGGAAGCAGTAGACGAATGAATCGGGTAGCGCTAGTCTGCGATCGGCAGGGGAATAAGAGAAGCTAAATCACCTAATGCAGATTAAGGAAATCTAATGCTCGACTACGCGTTGCTCGATGCCCTCGCGGCCGTGATCCGGCACGGTTCGTTCGAGCGGGCGGCCAAGGAGCTGAATGTCACGCCGTCGGCGGTGTCGCAGCGCGTGAAGCTGCTGGAGGAGCGGGTCGGCAGCGTGCTCGTCAAGCGCGGGCAGCCGTGTGTCGCGACCACCTCGGGCGCGCTGCTGTGCCGGCATACCGAACGCGTGCAGTTGCTGGAAGCCGAACTGGGCGGCCGAATGCCCGCATTGCCGGGCCAGATCGCGAGCGCGTGGCCGACGTTGCGCGTGGCCGTCAACGACGACAGCGTCGCGACGTGGTTCATCGACGCGGTCGGGCCGTTCTGCACGGAGCGCGAGACGCTGCTCGACCTCGTGATCGACGATCAGGATTACACGGCCTCTCGCATCCGCGACGGCAGCGTACAGGGCGCCGTGACCGCGCAGGCCGAGCCGATCCAGGGATGCCGGTCGGAGCGGCTCGGGCGGATCCGCTATCGCGCGGTGTGCTCGCCGGCGTTCTACGCACGTTATTTCGACGCGGGGATTACGCGCGATGCGCTGCGCCGCGCGCCATGCGTGATGTTCAATCCGAAGGACGGGTTGCAGGCGCGCTTCATTCGGCGCGTGACGCGCGCGGATCTCGATCCGCCGCAGCACTGGATACCGCACGTCGCGGGCTATCTGCGCGCGTGCGAAACGGGATTGGGATGGGGGATGTGCCCGGACCGGATGGTCGACCGCCAGCTGGCGGCAGGTGAATTGATCGACATGTCGCGCGGGCGAACCATCGACATCGATCTGTACTGGCAGAGCTGGCGTCTGTCGATCGGCTGGCTCGACGATTTCAGCGCGGCGCTGAAGGCGCGTGCCGCGCTGTTTCTCGATTGACCGGCGAGGTGATGCAAGCGGCGCGCGACGGGCGCGCGCCGTGCGGGGTCAGAGGTGCTGCAGGCCGTCGAAGTCGACGATCTGCACGTGGCGGCCCTGCATTTCGATCAGGCCGCGCTTCTGGAATTTCGACAGCGTGCGGCTGACCGTTTCGAGCGTCATGCCGAGATAGCTGCCGATGTCCTCGCGCGTCATCCGCAGGTTGAATTCCGACGGCGAGTAGCCGCGCTTCAGGTAGCGCGACGAGACGTCGAGCAGGAAAGCGGCGACGCGCTCTTCGGCATTCAGCGAGCCGAGCAGCATCGTTTGCGACGTTTCGCGCACGATCTGTTCGCTCATCAGCTTGTGCATGCGCAACTGCATCGAGCCGGCTTCCGAGCACAACGCCTTGAGCGCGCTGTACGGAATCACGCAGACCGAGCTGTCTTCCAGCGCGACCGCGGTGCGCGGATGCGTATCGTCGCAGATGCCGTCGAGGCCGAGCGCTTCGCCGGCGAGGTGCAGGCCCGTGACCTGTTCGCGGCCGTCGTGGCGCGTCGCGACGGTTTTCAGCGAACCCGAGCGCACTGCGTACAGGTTGTCGAATGCGTCGCCTTCGCGGAACAGCGCTTCGCCGCGCTTGACCGGGCGTGCCGCGCAGATGACCGACTCGAGGCGGCTGAGCGCTTCGGGCGCCAGGCCCTGCGGCATGCACAGATGCCGCATCGCGCACGACGAGCAGTGCGGGGCCTGACGGGGAGCCCAGCCACCGGCATGGGGCGTGGCGGCTGGGCGGGTGGCGACGGGCGTCAGCATGATCGTTTACTCCGGCGTTGAATCGACGAAATCATTGTCCCACCGCAAGTTGCCGCTGTCGGGTGACAAAACGTCGCGACCGGCCGCGCCTGCCGAACGCCGCTCAGGCAGTCGGCTCGTCCGCGTTGGCGGCCGCCGGAATCAGCAGCACGGGCAGCGTCGCGTGGCGCACGCATTGTTCGGCGATGCTGCCGAGTACGAGGCGGCGGAAGCCGCGGCGGCCGTGCGTGCCGAGCACGAGCAGATCGGCGCCGAACGCTTTCGCGCCATCGAGGATCAGCGACGATACGTCGTTGAGCGACGTCGCTTCGTTCAGCCGCGTTTCGCCTTTCACGCCGGCGGCCTGCATCAGCTTCGCGAAATCCTGCGCGAGCGTGTTGCCCTGCGCGACGAGCTGATCGCGCAGCACGGACGGATCGTAGCCGGGCACGTTGTAGTAGATCGCGGCGTTCTCGACGACGTAGAACGGCTGCAGCTCCGCGCCGTGCGCTTTCGCGAGCGCCAGCGCGGCATCGAACGCATGGCGGGACGTGTCGCTGCCGTCGACGGCAACCAGAATACGCTTGTACATAGTGTCTCCGAGTGGCGGGTTGAAACGAAGTCGGCCGGATGGCCGATCGGGCTGGGCAATGCGCGATGCTGCGAGGCAGAGTAAACCAACGGGCACGATCGTGCAGCGAGATACCCGCCGTGCCGCGCGGCCGCGCGATTTCTGTGGATGACGTGCGTGGCCATGCGCGCGACGCATGCTGCATTGCGCGATGTGTGTCGTGTGTTCGGCGCGCGCATCGACCCGGCACGGCAAGCAAGTCGGTGCGCCTCACGTATCGCCATTCAATCGCAACTGCGCCGTGGCGCGATGACTTCGGTCAACGTATGTGCGTCGATGCGATGCACGGCATGCATGACGGCGAATGCCCATGCCCATGCGCGGAATCGTTCGCTCCGGCACCGTGCGGGCGAGTATCGGCGCGCGGTCGAATCGCACGCGCCGATGCACCGTCATCGATCGATGACGGTGTCGGTTCCCAAACGAACGATCGATTCAAACGCCGCGCCGGCTATCCCGGCACGACCGTCAACTCGATGATGCGCTCCGGCCGGCGGCTGTGGCCGGGCCAGTACGCGCTGCCGTACATCCGGTGAACGGGACCGAACGGCGCGTCGCCCGCAGGCGGCGCGGCGAAGCCTTTCTCGATCACCCTGTAGCCGGCGCGCAACGCGAACATCGGATGATTGCCGTCGGGGCGGCTGTCGAACCCGGCGAGCCCGTCGCCGGCTTCCGGCATCGCGTTGACGAGCGACGCGTTGCTGCGCGTGATCTGGTCGGGCGAAATCGGCCCGGCCCCGGCGAGGCGCGACGCTTCGCGGTTCTTGCCGTCGGTGTCGACCGTGCTGTCGTGCGTGTCGTCGTTGTCGAGTTCGATGCTGCGCGGATGCGCACGCGCGGTTTGAGCGGATGATTCCATCGCGGCTCTCCTGGCGGCGACACGCTCCGGATCGAAGCAAATCCCGTTCCGGGCACGACGGGAAAAGGCGCGCGGGCGATCGCCGCGGTCGCGCGACGCGCACTGATTTGTCATGATTTATTTCAGCTAGAAGACGCGTTTTCTACAGAGTATGATTCTTTTCCTGCGAAGCGGCGACAGGGGATGGAGTCTCGCCGCCTCTGCCCGCGCCGGGGCGCCGCAGCACCCTTAAAGACGGGTAGTGAACAACAAAGCAAGGGACTAGAGGTGGCGGATTCATGCAAGCGACTACTGCCTTCACGCACCGCGGTTATCTGTTGAATTGCGCGCCCGCACGCGCCAGTGACGGTTCATTCAAGCCCTATGTCGTGATCTCCCGATCGAGCGACGGAGAACTCGTGGCGAACCGGTTTTTTCCGATCGAGCTCCAGTTCAACGACGAAGGCGACGCGATCGCGCACGCGCGCGACTGGGCCGTGCGCTGGATCGACGCGAGCAGCATCTCGATGTGACGCTGTCGTATTCGAACAGCGTCGGCCATCCGGCCGATCCCCGGGGGGCCGCTCCCCGACAAAAAACGCGGTAATCTTGTGGAACCCGTCACTTTATTAGCGGCCGTGCTATCGAGCGCGGCTGCCCGCATTGGCTTATGTCGACATCACCCGCCCGTCAGTGGGGCCTCGAAGAAATCGTCGCCGGCTTGCGCGAGTCGCGCGAGGAACTCCATCGCACGCGCCATCCGCGCGGCATTCGCGAACTGCCGTCGCGCGATGCGATCTGCAAGATTGTGACCGGCCTGCGCGCGTCGATGTTTCCGACGCACTACGGCGCGCCCGATCTGACCGACGAAAGCGTCGACTACTACGTCGGCCACACGCTCGAAAGCACGCTGCGCGTCCTGTCCGAGCAGATTCGCCGTGCGCTGCCGTTCCTGCCCGAGCATGTCGATACGCCGTTCGCCGAGCTCGACGAACGCGCGTTCGAGATCGCACGCGAATTCGGCCGGCAGTTGCCGGCGATCCGCGCGCTGCTCGTCAGCGACATCCAGGCCGCGTACGCGGGCGATCCGGCCGCGCAGCACATCACCGAGATCCTGCTGTGCTACCCCGGCGTGTTCGCGATGATGCACCATCGGCTCGCGCATGCGCTGCACCAGCTCGGCGTGCCGCTGCTCGCGCGCTTCATCAATGAAATCGCCCACTCGGCGACCGGCATCGACATCCACCCCGGCGCGCAGATCGGCCCGAGCTTCTTCATCGACCATGGCACCGGTGTCGTGATCGGCGAAACCGCGATCATCGGCGAGCGCGTGCGCGTGTACCAGGCCGTCACGCTCGGTGCAAAGAGTTTCCCGGCCGATGGCGAAGGCGCGCTGGTGAAGGGCAACGCACGGCACCCGATCGTCGAGGACGACGTGGTGATCTATGCGGGTGCGACGATTCTCGGCCGCGTGACGATCGGGCGCGGCTCGGTGATCGGCGGCAACGTGTGGCTCACGCACAGCGTGCCGCCCGGCACGAGCGTCGCGCAGGGCAAGGTCCGCGAAGGCGGGAGCGCCGAGAAGCCGTAACGCGGCGGGCGGCGGCGCGGGTGTCGCTTGCGCAACGCAGGTGAGGGTGGGCGGCTGCTGTGCAGCCGTCGGCGCGCACCCCGACGTGCAAACGCGGCTCAATGCCGCCGCCGTACCTCTGAAGTCAGTGCTTGCCGTCCGGCGAGCGGTGCTTGTACAGCACGTCCTGGTCTACGCGGATCAGGTTCTGGCCCGCATCGACGACGAAATCCACGCCGTTGTACGCATTGCCCGTCAGCAGCAGGATCGCGCTTGCGACGTCGTCGGGGCCCGCGATGCGCGCGAGCGGCGTCGATGCGCGGCTCGCGTGTTCGAAGTCGGCCTGCGTCTGGTCGTCGCTCGGCAGCATCAGCCCCGGGAACACCGCATTCACGCGGAGCACCGGCGCGGACGACAGCGCGAGCATCTGCGTCAGGTTGCCGAGCGCGGCCTTCGCGACCGTGTAGCTGAAATGGTCGCGGTGGAAGTTTTCCTTGATCTTCTGGTCGACCACGTTCACGACGACGCCCTGCGTGCCGGCCGCGCGGGCCCGTTCGTAGAACGCGCGCGTGAGCAGGATCGGCGCGCGGCAGTTGACGGCCCACGCCTGGTCGAACGCCGCGAGATCGAAGCTCGGGAAATGGTCTTGCCAGAACACCGATGCGTTGTTGACCAGCACGTCGAGGCGGCCGAAGCGCGCATAGACCTGATCGATCAGCGCGGTGGTCTGCGCGGCATCGGACAGGTCGGCCTGCAGCGCCACCGAATCGTGCCCGCGTTCGGCAATCGCGCGGGCGGCGGCCTGCGCGGCATCGGCCGAACGGTCGTAGTGCACCGCGGTGCGATAGCCGTGCGCGGCGAAATACTCGGCGAACGCGCGCCCGGCCCGGCGCGCGGCGCCGGTCACGAGCACGACGGGCGCGTGCGCCGTTTGCTTCGTGGACTGCATTACGTGTTCGTCAGGTTGACTGAAGACGGATTCGCGACGATCGACAGGAATTCGCGCCGCGTCGACGGATCGGTGCGGAACGAGCCGAGCATGCGCGACGTGACCATCTCGACGCCCGGCTTGTGCACGCCGCGCGTCGAGATGCACTGATGCGCGGCTTCGAGGATCACGCCGACGCCCTTCGGCTGCAGCACGTCGAACAGCGTGTCGGCGATCTGCACGGTCATCTTTTCCTGGATCTGCAGGCGCTTCGCGAACGCGTCGACGAGGCGCGCGAGCTTCGAGATGCCGACGACACGATGGTTCGGCAGATACGCGACGTGCGCGCGGCCGATGATCGGCACCATGTGGTGCTCGCAATAGCTTTCGAAGCGGATATCCTTCAGCACGATCATTTCGTCGTAGCCGTCGACTTCGCTGAAGGTGCGCGCGAGGATCTCGCGCGGCTCCAGCGCATAGCCGGCGAAGAACTCCTCGTATGCGCGCACGACGCGTGCGGGCGTGTCGAGCAGGCCTTCGCGCGCGGGATCGTCGCCGGCCCAGCGCAGCAGCACGCGGACGGCGTCTTCGGCTTCTTCACGGCTCGGCCGGGCGGCGACCGCCTCGGGCTGCGCGGATTTCTTTCCCTTACCCATGTAGTGGCTCCATCGAAGGCCGCCTGCGGCGGCCAATATCCGGCCATTGTTTCATGCTTTCGCCGGTCGTGCGTGCGGGCCGCCGCGCCCGCTTCTTCACTTCGGCCATTCGTCCTGCTCGTCGTTGAACAACGATGCGACGACGCCGCGCAGCCACGCAGTGCGCGGGTCGTTGTGGTACTTGCGATGCCAGTGCTGCTTCAGGTCGAAGCGCGGCAGCGCGAGCGGCGGCTCGACGGGCACGATGAACGCGTGCTCGGCCGCATACGCATAGCCGATCGCGTGCGGCACCGTCGCGATCAGGTCGGTGCGGCTCAGGATGAACGGCAGGCTCATGAAGTGCGGCGTTTCGAGCACCGCGCGGCGCTGCATGCGCTGCTTCGCCAGATATTTCTCGAGCACTTCCTGGCTGCGCCCTTCGGCACGCACCACCGCGTGTCCGCACGCGAGGAACTGCTCGACCGTGAACGGCGGCGTCTGCTCGAACGGATGGCCGCGTCGCATCAGGCAGACGAACCGGTGCGTGAACAGCCGCTGCTGGAAGAAGTTGTTGCCGTCGAGATCGGGAAAGTAGCCGACCGCGAGATCGATCGACCCGGCTTCGAGGCCGCGTCCGACTTCGTCGTGCGCGGGCGAGACCGAACGCAGATTCGCGTGCGGCGCAAGCGTCGCGAACGCCTGCAGCAGCTTCGGCAGGAACACGATCTCGCCGACGTCCGACAGCGCGATCGAGAACGTATGCGTGCTCGCGGCCGGATCGAAATCGTGCGGTGCGACGAGGCCGCGCTCGATCTGCGCGAGCGCGTCGCGGGCGGCCGGCAGCAGCGCGAGCGCGCGCGGCGTCGGCTCCATCCCGCGCGACGTGCGCACGAACAGCGGATCGCCGAAGTACTCGCGCAGCCGGCCGAGCGCCGTGCTCACGCGCGGCTGGCTCACGCCGAGCAGATCGCCCGCGCGGCTCACGTTGCGCGTGTCGTCGAGGGCGACGAGGTAGGGAATCAGGTTCAGATCGAGCGCATCCATCAGCAGGTCACTATCCGGGAAACGTATACAACTTATCTCCAAAATCGCGTTGCCGCATAGTCGGGAAAGCGCTCAAATTGTTTCCACTACTCGAACCAAAGTTCTGGAGACGAACAATGCGCACCCAAGTCGCCATCATCGGCGCCGGCCCGTCCGGCCTTCTGCTTTCCCATCTGCTGCGCCTGCAAGGCGTCGATTCCATCCTCGTCGAAGCGCGTTCGCGCGAATACTGCGAGAACCGCATTCGCGCCGGCGTGCTGGAGCAGGGCACGGTCGACACGCTGAACGAAGCCGGCCTCGGCGACCGGATGCGCCGCGAAGGGCTCGAACATCACGGCATCGAGCTGCTGTTCGACGGCCAGCGCCATCGCATCGACCTGTCCGAACTGACCGGCGGGCGCGCGATCACCGTCTACAGC
The DNA here is from genome assembly GCF_902830285.1 of Burkholderia sp. BCC0419. Lineage (NCBI taxonomy): Bacteria > Pseudomonadati > Pseudomonadota > Betaproteobacteria > Burkholderiales > Burkholderiaceae > Burkholderia > Burkholderia sp. BCC0419. Next base: position 57,018 of record NZ_CADESR010000015.1, on the reverse strand, counting down.
CAGCACGAAGTGGTGCGCGACCTGATCGCGGCCGGCGTCGAGCACGGTCATCAGATGCATTTCGAAGTCAGCGACGTCGCGCTGCACGATGTCGAAAGCGAGCACCCGTTCGTCACGTTCAAGCACGCGGACGGCCGCGCGGACCGCATCGACTGCGATTACATCGCCGGCTGCGACGGCTTCCACGGCATCGCGCGCCAGACGATTCCCGCCGAGCGGCTGAACACGTTCGAGCGCGTCTATCCGTTCGCGTGGCTCGGCATCCTCGCCGACGCGGCGCCGTCGCTCGACGAACTCGTGTACGCGCACCACGACAACGGCTTCGCGCTGTTCTCGATGCGCTCGCCGACGGTCACGCGCCTGTACCTGCAGTGCAAGCCCGACGAGGATCTTGCCGAATGGTCCGACGCGCGGATCTGGGACGAACTGCACACGCGCTTCTCGAACGACACCGGCTGGACGCCGACCGAGGGCCGGATCACGCAGAAGAGCGTGACGCCGATGCGCAGCTTCGTGTCGGAGACGATGCAGCACGGGCGCCTGTTCCTCGCCGGCGACGCCGCGCACATCGTGCCGCCGACCGGCGCGAAGGGCATGAACCTCGCGGTGGCCGACGTCCGCGCGCTGTCCCGCGCGCTCGGCGCGCGCTACCGCAACGGCGACGCGACGCCGCTCGAGCGCTATTCGGCGACCTGCCTCGAACGCGTGTGGCGCGCCGAGCACTTCTCGTACTTCATGACGAACATGCTGCATGCGTCGCCGGACGACTCGCCGTTCGTCAATCGCCTGAAGTTTGCCGAGCTGAAATACGTGACGCGTTCGCGCGCCGCCGCGCAGTCGCTCGCCGAAAACTACGTCGGCTTGCCGTTCGACGACGCGACCGCCCCCGAGGGAACCCGCCTTGACAACGCGCTGTGCGCGACTCTATGATCGGCCATCGTTCGCTAATCGAATCTAGGTTCGACTAGCGAACAAATGCCGAGGGTCGACTCAGGCCTCCGGCGCGGCACGCGGCACACGCGTGTCCCCTCGACAGGCCGCGCACGAGCCGCGGGTTCGCATCAGGAAGAGACATGGTCAACAAGATTTTCGAATCGCTTCAGTCGGCGGTCGCCGACGTCCACGATGGCGCGACAATCATGATCGGCGGTTTCGGCACGGCCGGCATGCCGTCCGAGCTGATCGACGCGCTGATCGAACAGGGCGCGCGCGACCTGACGATCGTCAACAACAACGCGGGCAACGGCGAGACGGGTCTCGCGGCGCTCCTGAAGGCGAAACAGGTGCGCAAGATCATCTGTTCGTTCCCGCGCCAGAGCGACTCGCAGGTGTTCGACGCGCTGTACCGCGCGGGCGAGATCGAGCTGGAACTGGTGCCGCAGGGCAACCTCGCAGAGCGCATCCGCGCGGCGGGCGCCGGCATCGGCGGTTTCTTCACGCCGACGGGCTACGGCACCAAGCTCGCGGAAGGCAAGGAAACGCGCGTGATCGACGGCAAGCCGTATGTGTTCGAGACGCCGATCCACGCCGATTTCGCGCTCGTGAAGGCGTACAAGGGCGATCGCTGGGGCAATCTCGTGTATCGCAAGACCGCGCGCAATTTCGGACCGATCATGGCCAGCGCCGCGAAGGTCGCGATCGTCCAGGTGTCGGAAGTCGTGCCGCTCGGCGCGCTGAACCCGGAACACATCGTGACGCCGGGCATTTTCGTGCAGCGCGTCGTCGAAGTGCCGCAGGCCGCGCATGCGGCCGAGCTGGCCGCCGAACACGCAGCATCGCAAGCCGCCTGACCGCCCTGAACTTTGTATGGGACCGGAGTAAGCGCTGAAGCGCCAACTCCGGTCGACAGGAGACCCGACATGAAACGACTGACCCGCGATGAAATGGCCAAGCGCGTCGCCCAGGACATCCCCGAAGGCGCGTACGTGAACCTCGGCATCGGCGTGCCGACGCTGGTGGCGAACCACCTCGATCAAGCCAAGGAGATCTTCCTGCACAGCGAGAACGGCCTGCTCGGCATGGGCCCGGCGCCCGCGCCCGGCGAGGAAGACGACGAACTGATCAACGCCGGCAAGCAGCACGTGACGCTGCTCACCGGCGGCGCGTATTTCCACCACTCGGATTCGTTCGCGATGATGCGCGGCGGCCACCTCGACTACTGCGTGCTCGGCGCGTTCCAGGTGTCGGCGAACGGCGACCTCGCGAACTGGCATACGGGCGCGCCCGATGCGATTCCGGCCGTCGGCGGCGCGATGGACCTCGCGATCGGCGCGAAGCAGGTATTCGTGATGATGGAGCACCTGACGAAGCAGGGCGAAAGCAAGATCGTCGCGCAGTGCTCGTATCCGGTCACCGGCGTGCAATGCGTGAGCCGTATCTATACCGATCTCGCCGTGCTCGACGTGACGGCAGACGGCCTCGCGGTGAGCGAGATTTTCACCGACCTGTCGTTCGACGAACTGCAGAAGCTGACCGGCGTGCCGCTGATCGACGCGACGCAGAAGGCCGCCGCCTGAACGGCAAGCGTGCCGGTGCGCGCATTCGAGCGCACGCCGGCACGCTTGGGTAGACAATAGGCGCACGCCGCTTCCCCATTCTGATGCCATGCTCGAAGACAGCGCCCGCCTGACCTCCCTGATCTGCGGCACCGAGCCGCTCAACCGGATCTGGTCGCCCCGCGCGACGATCCAGCGAATGCTCGACGTCGAGGCCGCGCTTGCGCGCGCGCTCGCCGCGCAGCAGGTGATTCCCGCCGCCGCGGTCGCGCCGATCGAACGCGCGTGCGATGCCGGCCGGCTCGACGCCGACGCGCTCGCGCACGGTGCGGCGCTCGGCGGCAATCTCGCGATTCCGCTCGTCAAGCAGCTCACCGCGCAAGTGAAGGCCGACGACCCGGAGGCCGCGAAGTTCGTGCATTGGGGTGCGACGAGCCAGGACATCATCGATACCGCGACCGTGCTGCAGTTGCGCGACACGCTCGACGTGCTCGAACCGATGCTCGACGAAGCCTGCGCGTCGCTCGCGGCGCTCGCGCGCACGCATCGCGCGACGCCGATGATCGGCCGCACGTGGCTGCAGCAGGCGCTGCCGATCACGCTCGGCCTCAAATTCGCGCAATGGCTCGATGCGCTGCTGCGCCATCGCGCGCGCTTTGCCGAATTGCGCGAGCGGGCGCTCGTGCTGCAGTTCGGCGGCGCGGCCGGCACGCTGGCGAGCCTGCGTGAACACGCGGCCGGCGTGACGTCCGCGCTCGCGGCCGACCTGAAGCTCGCGGCGCCGGCCGTGCCGTGGCATACGCAGCGCGACCGCATCGCGGAAGCCGCATCGTGCTTCGGCATGCTGACCGGCACGCTCGGCAAGATCGCGCGCGACGTGTCGCTGCAGATGCAGACCGAAGTCGGCGAGCTCGGCGAACCGGCCGCGGCCGGCAAGGGCGGCTCGTCGACGATGCCGCACAAGCGCAACCCGGTCGGCTGCGCGGCCGTGCTGACCGCCGCGGTGCGCGCGCCGAACCTCGTCGCGACCGTGTTCGCGGGGATGGTGCAGGAGCATGAGCGCGCGCTCGGCGGCTGGCAGGCCGAATGGGACGCGTTGCCCGACCTCGCGCGCCTCACCGGCGGCGCGCTCGCGCAGATCGCGCAGATCGTCGCGGGCCTCGACGTCAACACCGAACGCCTCGCCGCGAACCTCGACCTCACGCACGGGCTGATCCTCGGCGAAGCCGTGATGCTCGCGCTCGGCGACCGTATCGGCCGGCTCGATGCGCATCACGTCGTCGAGCACGCGTCGAAGGAAGCCGTGCGCACCGGCGCGACGCTGTTCGACGTGCTCGCCGCCGATGCGACCGTGTCGGCTCACCTGTCGCGCGACGCGCTCGCGCGACTGCTCGATCCCGCACATTACGTCGGCGAGGCGCAGGCCTATGTCGACGCCGTGCTCGCGCTGCATGCGGGCGCGCAATAACCAGGAGAACCTTGAGATGCCTTTCGCCACTGTCAACGGCGTGAAACTGCATTACCGGATCGACCGTGCCGCACGCGACGACGCGCCGTGGCTCGTCTTCTCGAACTCGCTCGGCGCCGACCTGCAGATGTGGGCGCCGCAGATCCGTCCGCTCACGCAGCACTTCAATATCCTGCGCTACGACACGCGCGGCCATGGCCATTCCGACGCGCCGGCTGGTTCGTACACGATCGAGCAACTGGCGGGCGACGTGATCGGCCTGCTCGACCACGTCGGCATCGAGCGTGCGCATTTCTGCGGGATCTCGATGGGCGGGCTGACGGGCGCCGCGCTCGCCGCACGCTACCCGTCGCGCATCGTGCGCGCGGTGCTGTCGAACACCGCCGCGAAGATCGGCTCGCCGGAAGTGTGGGCGCCGCGTGCGCAGAAGGCGCGTACCGAAGGGATGGCCGCGCTGGCTGATGCGGTGCTGCCGCGCTGGTTCACCGACGCGTTCGTCGAGCGCGAGCCGCGCCTGTTCGACGCGATCCGCGACACCTTCGTGCATACCGACAAGGACGGCTATGCGGCGAACTGCGACGCGCTGAACGCGGCCGACCTGCGCGAGGAGGTGAAGGGCATCGCGTTGCCGGTGCTCGTCGTGACCGGCGCGAAGGACATGTCGACGCCGCCCGACCAGGGCCGCGCGCTCGCCGCCGCGATTCCCGGTGCGCTGCACGTCGAATTCGACGCCGCGCACATTTCGAACATCGAATGCACCGGCGGTTTCAACCGCGCGCTGCTCGATTTCCTGACTGCGTGAGGCATTGGCGATGGACGACCAGGAACGTTATGAAGCAGGGATGAAGGTGCGTCGCGCGGTGCTCGGCGACGCGCACGTCGACCGTTCGATCGAGAACCGCACCGAGGTGACCGACGAATTCCAGAACCTGATCACGCGCTATGCATGGGGCGAGATCTGGACCCGCGACGGGCTGCCGCGCCATACGCGCAGCCTGCTGACCATCGCGATGATGGTCGCGCTGAACCGCGGCGAGGAACTGGCGCTGCACCTGCGCGCCGCGCGCAACAACGGCGTGACGCGCGACGAGATCAAGGAAGTGCTGCTGCAGACCGCGATCTATTGCGGCGTGCCGGCCGCGAATTCCGCGTTCCATCTCGCGGACAAGATCTTCAAGGAACAGGACGGGGCCGCCTAGGCGGGGCCGCCGCGTAAGACGGCCGGTCACGCGCGGCCGGATGAGGGCGGCCGCAACCGATCGTACGGCCTGCTTTCGCAAGCGGGCCGTCGACGACGGGATCGATGAACGCGCCGGCAGAGCATCGGCGCGCGGCGCACCGGATGGCTGGTGCGCGAACAAAGGAAGGGCGCGGCTGCCATGCCGTATTGCTCATACATATATTAGCGTTGCATGGGACCGGAGTAAGCGCTGAAGCGCCCACTTCGGCCGACAAGGAGACAAGCGATGAATCGCGCACCCGTGGTCGATGTCCAGACCTTCATCAACGAGCAGCCGTTCGGCGGCTTTCAATGGCTCGTATTCCTCATGTGTTTCGTGATCGTGCTGCTCGACGGCTTCGATACGGCCGCGATCGGCTTTATCGCGCCGTCGCTGCTCGGCGAATGGAACCTCACCAAGCCCGATCTCGCGCCCGTGCTCAGTGCCGCGCTGTTCGGCCTTGCATGTGGCGCGCTCGTATCGGGCCCGCTGTCCGACCGGCTCGGCCGCCGCTCGCTGTTGCTCGGCTCGGTGTTCCTGTTCGGCGTCGCGTGCCTGATGTCCGCGTTCTCGAACACGATCGGACACCTGACGATCCTGCGCTTCATCACCGGCGTCGGGCTCGGCGCCGCGATGCCGAACGCGGTCACGATGATGGGCGAATTCTGCCCGGACAAGCGCCGCGCGACCGTGATCAACCTGATGTTCTGCGGCTTCCCGCTCGGAGCTGCGTTCGGCGGTTTTCTCGCCGCGTGGATGATTCCGCATTTCGGCTGGCGCAGCGTGCTGATGCTCGGCGGCGTGACGCCGCTGCTGCTCGGCGTGCTGTTGCTGCTGAAGATGCCGGAATCGGTGCGCTTCATGGTCGCGAGCGGCCAGTCCATCGACAAGATCCGCGCCACGCTCGCGCGCATCTCGCGCGACGCGCTGAACGCCGGCTCGTTCGCATTGACCGAAGCCGTGCCGCAGACCGGCGGCAAGGGCCTCGGTGTCGTGCTGTCGCGCTCGTACATCGTCGGCTCGGTGATGCTGTGGCTCGCGTACTTCATGGGCCTCGTGATCTTCTACGCATCGATCAACTGGATGCCGATCCTGCTGAAGGATGCGGGCCTGACGCCGAAGAGCGCGACGCTGATCTCGGCGCTGTTCCCGCTCGGCGGCGTGGGCGCCGTGCTGTGCGGCGTGCTGATGGACCGCTTCAACGCGAACCGCGTGATCGCCGTGTGCTATGCGCTGACGGCGGTGAGCGTGTATGCGATCGGGCAGGCGGCCGGCAACGTCGGGCTGCTGGTGCTGGTCGTGTTCGTGGCCGGCGTGCTGATGAACACCGCGCAATCGTCGATGCCGGCGCTGGCCGCCGCGTTCTATCCGACCGAAGGGCGCGGCACGGGTGTCGCGTGGATGCTCGGCGTCGGCCGCTTCGGCGGGATCGCGGGGTCGTTCCTCGTCGCCGAACTGACGCGCCGGCACTTCTCGTTTGCGGGTGTGTTCGCGACGATCGCCGTCGCGGGCGTGCTCGCGTGTATAGCGCTGCTGATCAAGCAGATGGCGCGGCCGCATGGTGTCGCGCAGCCGGCAGGCAAGATCGAGTCGCTCGGGCATTGAGCGACGGACGGGCCGGTGCGTGTTGTTCCGGCCCTATGCATGATGGATGCAGGCCGGCGGTGAGCAGATCGACCGGCGCACGACAGCAGACCGGGCCGCCTTCGCGGCCCGTCGACATTCCGGCCGTCGCACCGTTACTCCTCCGCGTCGTGCTCCTTGACGAAGTTGCGCAGATACGCGCGCAACGCGGCTTCCTGGCTGCGATGATCGTCGTGATTCGCGGCGCCCATCTCTTCCTCGTCGCCGAACAGCGTCGGCGGCGCGCAGTAAGTGCCGACTTCGATGTTCTCGCGCAGCACGCGGATATCGTGCGTGAGCGGGTGATACTCGGCGATCCAGTGCATGCCCTCGATGTGCTCGCCCGCTCTGAGCATTGGCTTCATCAGCAATCTCCATGCAGAGCGGCGGTGCAACTGCCGAAGCGGTTGCACGCGCCCGTACCGAAAGGGTACGCCTGCATCCCGTGAAGCTCAACGGGCGCGCTTGTGAGCGCTTACTGCGGCAGCAGATGGGCGACCAGCGGATACAGCGACAGGATCAGCAGCACGGCCATCGTCACGTTGAAGATGCGCAGCGCTCGGGGATTCGACAGGAAGCGCCGCAGGCCGAGGCCGAACGCAGCCCACAGGCAGATGCACGGGAAGCCGATCAGGATGAACACGACGGACATCCACGCGGCGTTCATTCCATAGTCGGCGGACAGCTGGACCGTCGTCGCGGCGGTCAGCACCATCATCCACGCTTTCGGGTTGACCCACTGGAACGCGGCGGCTTCGATGAACGTCATCGGCCGCGGCTTGGCGCCGTGCGCCTTCACTTCGCCCGACGTGCCGATGCGCCACGCGAGGTACAGCAGGTACGCGACGCTCGCGGCTTCGAGGATCGTGTACAGCAGCGGCAGGCGCTTGAACGCTTCGCCGAGGCCGAAGCCGACGCACAGCATCAGGATCGCGACGCCGGTGCTGATGCCGAACAAGTGCGGCATCGTGCGGCGGAAACCGAAGTTGACGCCGGACGCGAGCAGCATCGTGTTGTTCGGGCCGGGCGTGATCGACGTGACGAGCGCGAACAGCATGCCGGCAGGCAATGCGCTGAGGGTGAGGAATTCCATCGCGGATTCTCCATTCGGTTCGATGGCTGGGATGGGGATCAGTTTAGCGACGGTTTTCTGTACAGTACCGGTACAGTTGGATTGACGATTGCCGGTACGGGGGGCTTGCTGGGGGAGGAGAGGTCACCACCCCTTTGTTGTCTCTCAGAAAAGATGTCCGCAGTCTCAATATGTTGTCTTTGAATTGATGATGAAAACACCTCGAAATAATCTGCTTTTAACCGCCGCAATTTTTGGAATTTTGCGTCTGCACCTTACCCCCTCGCCGTGAGCCTCCCTTCAGCGGAATCCTGCCAGACGAATGCAACCAGATCCACTTCGACCGCAGCGTATCGAGGCAGCCGGAATGCGCTGAGTGACGTTCTGGCGTGTACGCCCGCTTCGCCGAACACGGAATACACTACCTCCGATGCGCCATCGGCGACGGCACTGTGTTCTTCGAATGCAGGGTCGCTTTGCATGTAGACGCCGATGCGCGGAACTGCCCGGACCCGATCGAGGGTGCCGAGTGACCGTTGTAATAGCGCGATGCAGCGAGCGGCACAGATCATCGCGCCGCGCCGACCACTGTCCACCGACACTTCCGATCCGATCAAACCGCGAATGATGATTTCGCCGTTAAGCTTCGGAATTTGTCCACTGACGAAGATCTGGTTATCACAGCGCATGAGCGGAGCGTACCGCCCGGCCGCACCAAGGTCCTCGTCTACGGCGAGTCCCAGCGCATCGGCAATTCCGCGGAATATCGCGTCCCGGTTCATGTCGATCATCTCCGTTTCGTCGTCCGGCGCCGCGGTATTCATTGATACCCCGGCGGGGAATCGCGGGAGGTGCCCGTCGAATGCGCGATCGCGTGGCCGCCATACGCAACAGCCGCCGCGTCCCAGCCGACGTCGATGTGCGATGCCATGACCTGCAGGTCGCGCCAGTGACGTTGTGCAGGATGGGCGTCGAATGCCACGGCGGTGCCCATGCTGCCGATCAGTCGTCGGATCGCGTCGACGCAAAGCTGCGCGATGAATGCGCGATCACGCCTGATGCGGACCGTCTCGGCAGGCGACACCGCGCGCCGCGCGATGCCGGCCGTGTGCAAGGTGCGGACCAGCGCGTCGTAGAGACGACCCGCGCAGGCGAGCTCCGCGTCGCTTTTCGCGATGTGCCCGCAAAGCACCGCGTCGCCGCTTCTACCGCGGCTGCGGAGCGTATTGATGCAGTGCATATACGCGCTCTGTGCGCAGCCCAGAATCGGTCCGATGATCCACGTCGTGCTGTACGGGATGAGCGGCACGTCGTACAGATACGCGTCGGGATGCAGGTCGGCGCCGGCGGGATGCGGGCCAAAATAGTTCGAACGAGCGAAGATCCACTCGTCCGATACGTACAGCTTGTCGAATGCAATATCCCTGGAACCTGTCGCGCGCATGCCGGACACGTGCCACGTGTCGAGCGCACGGACGTCTTCGCGTCGAACCACGACCTTGAAGATCTCCTGGGCCTCCGGTGCGTCCGTCCCGCTGAGTCGTGCCGAGACGATCACCCAGGTTGCGTGATCGATGCCCGAGCTGTAGCGCCAGATGCCGTTCAACCGGAATCCGCTGCCGTCCCTGACGAACGTGCCGTTCTGAACCGTGGCCGTCGCGAACAGCTGTCGCGGCCCGTTCGCGAAGATGATGTCCTGGCAGGCGGCGGGCAGGCGCGCCGCAGTCGTCACATGTCCGCCGACGACACTCAACATCCAGGCCGTGGACGCGCACGCGGTGGCCGCGAGCCGCGCAGCTTCGACGAGTGTCGGAAAGTCCTGCTGCAATCCGCCGTAGCGGCGCGGTGTCAGCAGGTGGAGGAGCCCGGTGTCGTGCAGCTCGGCCATTGTCTCGGGCGACAGGCGCGCGAACTGATCGGCGGCCTGTGCGCGAGCCTGCCAGCGCGGGAGCAGTTGTTCGATGCGTCGTCCGATCTGCGTGCGCTCGAGTTCGAGCCCGTCCACGCATGACTGGATCGTATCCATCGACGGGAGGTCATCATGCAGCGGCATCACGTCGCGTCTCCTCGCGGCCCGGCCACTCTGCGCGGTACGGGGTGATCGAAGCAGAACACGGGCTCGATGCAGGGTTCGCCGAGCAGCGAGACGAATGCCTCGATCGATCGTGCGTCGTTGGAGGCGACGAACTCGTGAAAATTCGTCCCGTTCCAGAGCAGATAGACATGTTCGAACTGCTCGTGGATCGACGCGACGAGCGTATCGAACGTCACCTGTCCGTTTTGCATCTGCGAAAGCATCTGGTTGCGCTTCCAGTCGATTTCCTCGCGGCTGAAGTAATGACGCTTGTGCAGTTCGTCCTTGACGCTCTCGCGCTTGTCGTACTCGTCGAGCGAATCGCAGTTGAGCTTCTCGAAGAAAAAGATCAATCCGTTCGGCTTGAGCAGACGCGCGACATGACGAATCTGGTCCGCGCGATCCACGCCATAGAACTGAAATGCGGCAGTCTCGTAGATATAGTCGAACGTGCCGGAGAAGCGGCCGAGGCGCGCATGCTCCCGGAACAGCCGGGGGGTGACGTGGGCGAATGCCTGCGGGTGGAACGTCGAGAAGTCGTGATTGGCGAACTGGTTGAACGCCGTTTCGTTGGCCGGATTGGGCGAGTTCGTGAAAGTGCGGATCAGGCCGTTCGATCGTTTTGCCAGCGTTCTGCCGTTGGTGCCGTCGAAGGCATCGACTTCGTAAAACTCGAAGTGCTGATCCGCGTGCTGCCTGCGGCGTTCGGAGTACCGCGTGAGCGCGACGCCGACGCGCGACATTTCCTCCAGTATGGCCGGCACGCTGGCAAGGAAATGCGTGAACAGCGGCCCGGCTTCGGCGACCATCAGGTCGTGATACGCAAGCACGTCCGGATCGCGCAGCAAATGGCGGATGCGGCTCGCGACCGATTGTTTCGGCACCTGCGTCGCGCCCGTCGCCAGGCTGTGAAAATAACTTGCCATCCGGATCATCGGCGCGCTTTCCAGGTATTGCTCCGCGCCGTCCTCGATTCCGCTTGACGTCATGGTTGACCTCTTCGCATGTGGTATCAGTTCAAGCCCTGGGCGGACACCTTGCCGCCGAACGTCCTTGGCAGCGCTCGCAGAAAGTCGATGCTTGCCGGAACCGCGGCGGAATCCAGATGGCGGCGACAATGATCGAGCAGCTCGATTGCATTGGCCGCAGATGTCGCAGCCGGAACGACATAGGCTTTGGGGACGCGTGCGCCGTCGGACCGGGAAACCGGTACGACGAGCGCTTCCGTAACGGATTCGTGGTCGAGCAATACCCGCTCGACGGCGCGCGGATTCACCGGCACGCCGTCTCGATCGAACAGGTCGCCCTTCCTGCATTGAAAGAACAGGAATCCGTCCTCGTCCATCGCGAACAGATCACCGGTCATGAACACGCGCGATTCACCGAAGCATCCTTTGCGAATGACGCGGGCGGTATCGCTTTCGCGCCCCCAGTATTTCTCCATCAGCAGATCGCCGGCTACCGCCAGTTCACCGACCTGCCAGGGCTGGACCACGAGCGCATCGTCGTTGCCGACGAGGTAGGTTCTGATGCCCGGAATGGCTTTGCCGACCGAGCCGATACGTCGATCGAGTTCGGCGGGCGGCAGGTAGGCGACGCGTTTGCACTCGGTCGAACCGTAGTTGCAGTAGATCAGGACAGCCGGTAGCGCACGCCTGAGCTGGCGAATGTACTTGCCGGGCAACGCCTGTCCGCTGGTCGAGACATACCTCAGCGATTGCAGTCTCGAGGCAGGCAGGTCGCCCGATTCGCACAGACGGAAAAGCGCCGGCGGAAAGACGTGCAGGCCGGTTACGCCGTGTCGCTCGATGATGTCGACGATGGCGGCGGCCGACGCGGGCAACGCCGTCTCGACCACGGCACGGCCCCCGAACAGCAGCGGCATGACCGTGTTGTAAAAGCCGTAGTCCGAGCTCAAGCCCGGGGAGAAACTGAGCACGATGTCGCGTTCGCTATTGGCGAGATAGCCGGAGACCGAGCGGAACGCGGCAATCATGTTCCGGTGCGTGACGAGCACACCCTTCGAATCGCCGGTCGAGCCGGATGTGTAGAAGATCGTTGCGGCGTCATCCATGGAGGGATTGCCCGCTTCGGATGCGCCGTCGGTCGCGAAGCAGACGACATATTCCGACAGGTCGCCGCGGGTCGCGTCGATCGTGACCGCGCGATGACGGGATGCGACGCGGGGCGAGGTCGATCGCGATGCCACGAGCGCGCTGGCGCCGCAATCCGCGATCTGCTGCTCCAGTTCGGCGGTGTCGATCGTGTGCCTGATGCATGCCAGTACGCATCCCGCCTTCAGGATGCCGAATGCAGCCGCCACCGCATGCACGGACATCTCCGAATAGAGCGCGACGCGCGCGCCGGCGGGAATGCCGAGACGGCGAAGCGTATCGGCTATCGTCAACGTCACGTCCAGCAATTCGCCGTAGGTTGCCGAACGTCCGTCGACCACCAGCGCGACTTTGTCTCGCCGGCTGCTCGCGCTGCGCTCGAAGTATGTCGGGAATCGTTCAATCATGGCATCAGCCTTCACGTGAGGACACCGAGGCCGACGAGGGGCTGTGGTCCTTGCGAATGCGGGGCGCGAGCGAGACCAGCAACCCGAGGCAACCCATGCACACGGACAGCACCATGATCACCGTGTCTGGTCCGAAACGCGTCGAGAATGCGCCTACCGCGACGCCCGCGAGCGGCTGTGTCATGTTGTTGAGGAGGATGACGACTCCCGTCGTCTTGCCGTAGTCGCGCGCGGGGATGATCTTCTGCCGCGTGCTCCGGATGTACACGTTGAACATCTTGTCGAATCCGACGATCAGCAGGAAGCCGAAAACGTACCCCGCAATTCCCGGGCTGGCTGCCGCGATAACGCCGCCGACACAGATCGAACCGAAGCCGACGAGGCCGAGGACGCGCCTCGGGACATGCAACCTCGCCGTCATCAGCAGAATCGCGATCGTCACGCACGCGCCTGCCGTTTGCAGTCCTGCGTAATAGCGTCCGCTTTCGTGATGAAAGCCGGTGACCATCGCGGCGGATGTCGCGAGCGTGACGCCGATCACGAGGTTCTCCGCGGCAGCCAGCATGATGACGGACTTGAGGCCCGGGAGACGGGCGACGTGAGACAAGGCCGTCTTGATCGGCGTGAACCAGGTGCCGTGCGTGCCTTCCGGCATCGCGAATTCGAACGCGCTGGCCTTTTGCCAATAGGCGAGCGCGACGTCGGCTGTGACAAACAGCACGGCCGCGGCCGCCACGACGAATTCCCAGCGCCACCAGGACAGCAGGATCGCCGCGAGCATGGGGCCGAGCACCAGGCCAAGCTGGTCGGCCAATTGCGAATACGACAGCACTTTTTCGAAGCGATGGCTGCTGAATATCTGCGGCAGCATCACCTCGCGCGCCACGATGCCCTGACTCGTCAGCATGCCGCACAACGCGGACAGCGCGATCAGCCATCCGATGCCGCCGACGAGGTCGTAGGCGGCGACGCCCGCGACGCATACCGCCGCGCGGAGAACCTGACTGACGCGCATCAGTTTCGTGGGCGAATACCGGTCGCAAAGCGCGCCTAGAAACGGGAAGCACAGGTATCTCGGCAGTGTTTCGAGCGAAAACGCGATGCCCGACCAGGACACGCGCCCTGTCATCTGAAAGATGACCAGCGGCACGAGAAACAACAGAATCTGGTCGGCGAGGCGGGCAAGGAAAAGCGAATGGAAAAAGGCTTGATGCTGGGCGCGCACGAACAGTCACCTTTCTTTTGCGCGGAGCACGCGATGCATGCGCGCTCCTGCGGACGTTGCCGGGAGGGCGGGTACCCCGGGGCCTCCCGGAATGAGCGTATCGAGCTTCAGTAAGCGGACGCTTCCGCAGACTCCAGGTTATGCCGTTCGTGTCCCTTGAGCGGGGGATTGAAGACGCTGACAAGCACCAGATCCCCGTCTTTGCCGCCGCGCAGGTAATGCTGGTCGTGTCGATCGAGCACGTAGAGGGTGCCCGGGCGGATCGGAAAGACGTTACCGTTCATGTCCTCGACCTCGCCTTCGCCTGCAATGCAATAACAGGCTTCGAGATGGTTGCGGTATTGCAGGAGCGATTCCGTACCCGCACGCACCACCGTATGGCAGACGCCGTAGCCCATGCCGTCCTTTTCCGTCAACAAGCGATGGCTTGTGCCGGAGCCCCATTCGACAAGCAGTCCATCTTTTTCGACATCTCTCAGGTTCCTGACAAACATATTCGCACTCCTTTCTTTTGTGTAAGAAATTACTGTCCTGCTCTCGGCGGAAGCGAAGCCACGAAAAAGAAAGCCAGTGCTCGTAACAGAATGGCCGGCTAAATCATGTAGTTTTTCAACATTAACCGCTGATGGCGTGGCTGGTCAAGGGCGGGATATGGGAGAATTCCCGGTGATTAATGTCAATATGCCTTGTGGGTATTGGGGGTGGAGCTGGGTAGATGCTATGTAGTTTATCTACATTTTTGGTGGATTGCATGGCGTGCCGACATAAAATACGTGGCGGTGTCATCTGACTCTCACGCGCGATCTTGCTATCAAAATGTAAGGCGCGACGCCCTGAAGTATTCGATATCGGGATTGATTCAAAGGCGTCTTGATGAGGGGTGTTTTAATAATTTGGGAAGAGTTGAGTGTTCTATCTTCGATGGATGTATTAAACCTGCCATTTCTGCGAGGTGCGTGATCCTTGATTATCGAATTGATGCTGATTGGTAATTGTAAAGAACGCGAGGGCATTGTTCCATTGTTCGCACGGCCGCTGAAGGATTTCCTCGATACCGTGGTCGTGAACGACGCCGTGCTGTACCCGAGTGCCAATGCCGTTCAGCAAGCCAACCCTGACGAACTCGCGTTCCGGGACATGTTGCTGATTTCCTTTTCCTCAGCGAGATGAGCTGACATGAAATCCGAGCTGGTTCTAGAAAAACGCGCTTCGTCTTCGTTGACGCAGTTGTACGTCTGGTTGTCGTTCAAGACGATCTCCGACATCAGTTCGACGATGATCAGCATCGTTCTGGCGACCTACGCGCTCGAGGTCACGGGCTCTGCCGCGCTGCTCGGCCTGACGATGGCGTCGCGTCTGCTGGGTGCGGTCGCGGGCGGTGCCGCAGTGCCGCGGCTGAGCCGGTTCTCCCGCCGTACCCTGATCTTCGCCGCGGAAGCGGGCAGTGCACTGGCGATCGGCGTGCTGGCTACGTCGTCGCGTGCCGCCGACGCGTCGCTCATCTATTTCGTGCCTTTCTTCATCGGCCTTTTTCAGGGGATGTACCGGGTGTCCATCATGTCCGAGGTTCCGGAAATGGTCGGGCAGGAGGGCCGGCATCGTTTCAATGCGATCCTCAGTGCGACCGATGGCGTGTCGGTGGTCGGCGGCAGCCTGCTTGCATCGGTGATCACGCAGTACCTGGCCTACAAGCGCGTATTCCTGATCGATTCGATCACGTTTGCGGTCTCCGCCATTGCATTCCTGATGCTGGTGGGCAACATGCCGCGCCGACATCGACCGGCCGACGAGGCACACGCTGCCGCCGAGGCCGGCGCACTGCCAGGCGCGGCGCGTTATCTGTCGGCCATCGTGATGCTGGTGATCGGCGCGCGCTTCGTCGAAGCGTTCGGCTCCGGTACGCACAATGTCGGCTTCCCGATCAGGTCGCAGCTGTTCGACGCGAATCAGCCCGCGTTTCTGTACGGCTGGCTGATGGCGGTGTGGGGTGTCGGACGGCTCGTTTCCGCGGCAGTGACGCCGCGCTTGCTGGAGCGTCTCGAATCGCGTCACCAGCCGCTCGAGCCGTATTTCATCGCGTTGCTGATCTTGACCTTCGCGTGCTTCCTCGGCGTCTTCGAGGTGCGTGGTATGCCGGGCATGTTGGGTTTCGTCTTGCTGGCAGGCATTTTCGATGCCGCCACGGAGACGATCTACTATTCGCTCCTGCAATCGACACCGGCCGCGTCACGCGATCGCGTGATCGGTATCTCGTACGTTGCGGAGCGCACCGGCCTCGGATTGGGCATGCTGGCGGTCGGGTTCGTGTTCTCCCGGCTGGGAACGGATGTGACGGCGCTGCTGTTCTATTGTGGATCCATCGCGCTGGCCGGCTTGGCGTTCGTGGGCGTCAAAAGACGGTTGGCGCAGGGGGCAGCGGTCCGGTAGATCGACTGAGCCAGATACGACCCGCTAGCCCCTTCGACGTCTCAATCCTCGCGCTTGTACTGCGGGAGCACCCAAAGCATTCGCCCGACCGCTTCGGCCTGATTCCGCGAATGTGTCTTTTCATAGATCGCCCGCAATTGGGTGCGAACCGTCGCCAGCGACACACCAGCGCTCGCAGCACATTCATCAGGCGTCTTGCCGTTGATCAGCGCTTCCGCCACCGCGGCTTCGGCGCTCGACAAACCGAACGACTGCCGCAACTGTTGCGCGACGACCAGCGGGGCGGCGCTGCGTCGCCTGACCGTGATCAGCATCGTCGCATCGCCGAACGTCGCATGGAGCGCTTGTCCGGACAGCGCCGCGATGCTGAGAAAAATTTCATGCGCCGCCACCAACGTGCCGGAAAGCGCAAGGCTCTCGCCCTTGCGGGTCTTCGCGACACGCGTCAACGCCGCCTTGAATGCATCGTTCTGCGGCGCGCTCGTCGCGCTCAGGCATCCGTTCTCGATCTTGAGGCAGGTGGTGGCGCGCAGCATCGACTCGGCCGCCCGGTTGACGAAGACGACGCGCGCGTGCCTGTCCAGTGCAAAGACGGAAAGACCCAGCTCCTCCATCAGTTCGGCGCCGAGCGTGGCGTCGCGATGCAACACGCGCGCGTCTCGCCACAGGTTGATCGAGCGTTGCAGATGCCCGGCCATACCGGTCAGGGTCGCGCGTTCTTCCGACGAATACGGCGTGCGGCCGTGCGCTCGCAGTAACCCGAGCAGAATGTTGTCGCTGCCGGGGCGCGCGAAGCGAATCCCCATCAGGTAGCGAAATCCCGACGGAATCTGGAAGTCCTGGAAGAACTCGCTGCGTTCGACGTCGCAGTCGGTGAGGTGATCCTGACAGCACACGAATTCGCCGAGCGGTGCGTTCTCGACGAAGCCGCGGCGTGGATCGAGCGCGCCGTAATACTGGTCGTAGCGGGCGATGATCTCGTCGAATTCCGCGCGCGGCGAATAGATCGAGAATTGCGGCGCATTGCGCGCGGCGTCCCAACTGAACATGTGAAAAACGTTTGCGCCGAGCGATTCGGATACTCGATGAAAAACTTCGAGAAAACCGTCCGGTTGCAGCGCGGCCTCATAGAGGTCCCCGATGAGTTGGTCCCGTTGCATGCTTCCCCCGTCGCTTCGCGATCTTCGTATGTGGATTTTGTCTGACGATATTGCTTCGAATACCGAATTTTTTTCAGGCTAACACAGGTTATTTGCGTTTCATGTGGTGTTATTTCCCGATTTTCATCCACCTGAATGATGATCGCAAAAATCGGCTTTGCGAGAATCCTCGCCGTCCAGCGTGCATGAGCGGTGCATATGACACGCATCAACCAGAAGGATGTCGGGGGAAACGCAATGAAACTCACGCCTGTCGTATCCGGTATTGCAGCGCTCGTCCTGTCGGCGTGCGGTGGTAGCGACAGTTCTTCGTCGCCGCCCGGGGCACCCGCGGCGCAGACGGTCAGCGGGGTCGCGGCCGCCGGCGCGGCGATGCAGGGCGCCACCGTTAAGCTGGTCGATGCGACCGGCAAGGCGGTCGACTGCCCGGCCGATGCGTCAACCGGCGGGTTTCATTGCGCGGTGACTGGCCTGACCGCACCTTTTGCGTTGTCCGCATACGGCAACGTCGCCGATTCGCAGGCCACGCTGATCGCGCTCAGCGCCACGGCCGGCACGCAGACGATCAACATCACGCCGATCACGAACGCGATCGCCGCCACGATCATCGGGGACAATCCGACGAAGCTGATGGCCGATACCGGTTTGCTGCAAAGCAAGGTTACGGCCCAGGCGGTTGCCGGCACGGTGCAGGCTTATTCGTCGGTGTTGGCCGACCTGCTGGCCGCTACCGGCAATACGGGCGTCGACCTGATTTCCGGCCCGTTGACCGCGGGTGCGCCGGGGCTCGACCGGTTGCTCGATCAGGTGAAGATCAACGTCCTGCCGGACGGCGGCGTCCAGATCAGCTCGGTGGCGGGCGCGTCCAGCGATACGCCGGTGCAGCTTCAGCTCGCGCCCGGCGTCGCGCCGCAGGCGAGCGACAAGGCCAGCCTGCCGGCCGCCGCGACGATCAATGGCGCGGTGGTGTCGAACCTGCCGAGCGCCAGCGATCTGGCGGCGTTGCAGCGCGTGCTCAACCAGTGTTTCGCCGGTTCGACCGGCGCGGCGCGCACGGGCGGCAGCGTATCGGCATGCGGCCAGATCTTCGTCGACGATGTCGGATCCGGCGCGCTGAATGCAGGCGTGCCCGCCGCGTATCTCAACAACGGGATGTCGGTCGACCAGGAATTCGGTGCGCCCGCCGGCGGCACGCCGGGCATCGTGGCCGACGATGCGATGAACAACGCCAGCTTCAGCTTGCCGGAAGTCATCCGCGTCGTCGCCAGCGACACGATGTGGGTCAAGCTCGCGTGGACGCGCAGCGACGGCATTCGCGACGGCATGCAGCAACATGTGCAGCTCGCGGTGCGGGCGGGCAGTCTCGCGAATGGCGATACCGGCTGGCGCGTGATCGGCAACCAGCGCGCGGTACTGAGCAAGGTCAACGCGAACGCGCAGAAGTGGGACTGGTTGAATCCGGCCATCCCGTCGACGGGGACCAACGCGTTCGTCGATTCGCTCAACCTGCAGGTGGGGGCCGTCGACGCGGCCGGCACCGCGGTGGACTTCGCGATCGTCAACGGCCCCGGCTTGCGCAACGGCGTGTTCCTCCAGCCGTCGAGCGGCACCTGCGACACGCTGAACATCCGTGCGCAGATCGCAAGCGGGCAGACGCCGGCGCAGCTCGCCGCCCTGGCGAAGAGCGCGCAGTGCCGCAACAACTTCCGCCTGGCCGGCGTCGCGCAGGACCCGGCCAACCAGGGCCTGTTCACGTGGCCCGGCGACGCGCCGCGCAACAACACCGCGTGGGCGAAACCGCAACTGAGCGCCGCCGAGCTGGCCGACATCAAGCCGTTCAGCGCCTATACGATCGACGTCTACCAGAACGGCAACACGTCGACGCCGGCCAGGCACTACACGGTGCGGGTGCGTACGCCGTCGCCGTCGCCCGACGCGCTGCGTCAGTACGCGTGGCACGATCTCGCGCAGTCCACGCGCGACAAGCTGACGCCGGGTTCCGCCGGCACGTTCGCGGGCGGCACGATCTTCCCGCTGGGCTGGACGTCGAAAGCGGGGCTGCCGTTCGTCAAGCGCGGCAACGTGCAGATTCGCGCAACCGCGGCCGGGCAGACCGTGGCGACGTTCGTCAACGGTACGGCATCGGCGCCGCCGGTCCAGCCGGGTGCGGCGGTGACGCTCAACGTGCCGGGCGATCAGGGCGTCGCGTTCCCATCGGTGGCCGGCTGGGGCGGCAGCACGGACTTCTCGTTCGTGAGCCTGACCTGGTCCGATTCGATCGACACGGTCTTCACCGAGTCCTTCGAATACGACCGGTAACGGACAGCCGGGCCGATGCGTCCGGCGAGCACATGGCCGGCGGGACGATTCGCGATCCCGTCGGCGCGTTCCCGCTCGCCGGTTTGACCTGACGGCGAGGCCCGTCCGTGCGCACGCATGGCAAGGACGGGTATCGAGAGGTCGGTGGATGAGTCGCGTTCCGACGCATGCTATCCGCGCGACGCAAACCGCCCCTTCGCGCACTTGAACCACAGCCCCACAGCGCCGACCCCGCCCGCCACCGGAATCCGCGGCAGCAGAAACGGATCGTCGGCCGCACCGGCACATCCGCGGCGGGTCGTCGTCGCATTGCCGTAACCGGCAGCGATGACCTGGTCGCGCACGCGTGCGTCGAGATCCCCGTACGGATAACAGAGCGGTTACGTGCGGTAGTGTCGATGTCTGCGCATCTTTGTGACGATGTGTCGCGATCGCTGGATCGTGTCGGCCCGTGTGCGACGGTTTCCCGCGAAAGCGATCGTGACCGGCATGGCGGCCGACACCTGCGTGTTGGTTGCCTGACGCCCGGCGTCGCCGGCCTGCCGCGTCTTTTCGGGCCGGCCGCCTTCTGCGTGACTCACTGACATTCCCCGGCATCCCGCCGCACAGGAAGCGGGCCGGACCGCGACGACACGTCCTTTCCCGACGACATCAGGACGCAAATCAACCCGCGCCGCTTTCAGAATTGAAAGCCGGGGCGCCATTTGCGTTAGAATGCCCCCCCTGTCCGCCCTGGTGACCGCCGGAGACCGCCCGAAGCGGACAGATCGCCCGCATGGCGACACAGGTTTCGATTCGCAGCCGGACGCGACTGATTGACCAGCCGTTAGCAACATACGCCTTGTAATTTGGACCACTAATGAAGAAGAAGCACAACATTACCAAGTACATCGTTGTCGCGATGATTCTTGGCATCGCCGTAGGTTACGCGTGCCATAGCGCGTTTCCCGACCCGAAGATGGCGAAGGAAGTCGCCGGTTACGTGTCGTTGCTGTCCGACGTGTTCCTGCGCTTGATCAAGATGATCATCGCGCCGCTGGTGTTCGCGACGCTGACCGTGGGCATCGCGCAGATGGGCGACGGCAGCGCGGTGGGCCGCGTGGGCGTCAAGGCGTTCGGCTGGTTCTTCATCGCGTCGTTCACGTCGCTGCTGCTCGGCCTGCTGACCGCGACGCTCCTGCAGCCGGGCAGCCACCTGAGCCTGCCGCTGCCGCCGTCCGATGCGGCGCTCAACCTGAAGACGGGCGCGTTCACGCTGAAGGATTTCGTGGTGCACCTGGTGCCGAAGTCGATCGCCGAGGCGATGGCGAACAACGAAATCCTGCAGATCGTCGTGTTCTCGATCTTCTTCGGCACCGCGCTGTCCGCGCTCGGCGAATCGGGCAAGCGCCTGACCGGCGTGATCGACGATCTCGCGCAGGTGATGCTGAAGGTGACGGGGGCGGTGATGTTGTTCGCGCCGGTCGCGGTGTTCGCGGCGCTGGCATCGACGATCACGACCGAAGGGCTCGGCATCCTGCTCACGTTCGCGAAGTTCATGGCGAGCTTCTATCTGGCGCTCGTGCTGCTGTGGGCCGTGCTGACGCTCGCCGGCGTGACGTTCCTCGGCAAGCGTGCGTTCACGCTGCTCCGGCTGATTCGCGAGCCGTTCCTGCTGTCGTTCGCGACGGCCAGCTCCGAGGCCGCGTATCCGAAGCTGCTGGACGCGCTCGACCGCTTCGGCGTGAACCGCAAGATCTCGAGCTTCGTGCTGCCGATCGGCTATTCGTTCAACCTCGACGGCTCGATGATGTACTGCACGTTCGCGGTGTTGTTCATCGCGCAGGTGTACGGCATCCATCTGCCGCTCGGCACGCAGATCACGATGCTGCTGATGCTGATGGTGACGTCGAAGGGGATGGCCGGCGTGCCGCGCGCGTCGCTGGTCGTGATCGCGGCGACGCTCAACCAGTTCAACCTGCCCGAAGCCGGCTTGCTGCTGATCATGGGCGTCGACATGTTCCTCGACATGGGGCGCTCGGCCACCAACGCGGTCGGCAACTCGATCGCGGCGGCCGTGGTCGCGAAGTGGGAAGGGCAGCTCGACGCGCCGCGCGACGACGATTCGGACGGCGCGCGTGTAGCCGAAGTGAAGGTGCGCGAAACGTCGGCATGATGCATGGCAACGCGACGACGCGTTGCCTGCCCCGTAGTCAATGACGATCGCCGGCCTGGATTCGATACGGATTCAGGTCGGCGATTTGTTTCGTGCAGTGGTTTTTCCGATACTTCCGGAATGGCATTCGTCGTTTCAATTTATCGACGCCGAATTGGCGGCGATATTCCCGCAGGTAACAGCCTGATTCTTCCGATTCCCGATTCGGCGTGGAAGTGACCATTCACTGACGCGCGGCGGCGCTTGTCGCAAGCGCGGGTGATTCGCAATTTTTTTTGATTTATATAACGCTATTCTCGCCCTGCGCATTATCGAATGCATGCCGTACATCATACCGACCGCGCCGGATGATTCGGGGAAGAATTTACATCTCGCGGACTTCAAGCCATCTGGCCGGCCGATCCCTTATGTGAATGACTACCCCATTCAGGAGAGCATCCGTCATGGTCGTCAGAAAACCCATCCGGGCTGCGCTCGTTGCCGCAGCGATCGCCGCGCTTGCGCCCGCTGCTCACGCAACCAACACCACCGACTGGATCGCGAATACGTACGGCACGCTCGCGGCGCACGTGGGCAACGTCGCGCGCGCGATGTGGGTCGCGCCCGAAGGCGTGATCTACACGGCGTCGATGTGGGACGAGGATGAAGGCGGCGTCGCGATCTACCAGAACGGCAAGAGCCTCGGCTCGATCGGCGCGCATTCGGAATTCCAGGGCAGCGCGATCACCGGCAATGCGACGTCGCTGTTCGTCGCGCTGCAGCCCGGTAAGACGTACGGCAGCGGCGCGGTGGGGCGCTACAACCGCGCGACGAAGTATCGCGACCTCGTGATCCAGGTCAGCGCGGCGACCAACCAGCCGCGCATCGACGTCGTCACCGGACTCGCGACGGCCGGCTCGCTGCTCTATGCGAGCGACTTCTACGGCAATCGCGTGCGCGTGTTCACCACCGATGGCGTGTGGCAGCGGGACATCGGCGTGTCGGCGCCGGGCGCGCTCGCGGTGGACAGCGCGGGCAACGTGTGGGTCGCGCAGAAGAGTGCCGGCTCGATCGTCGGCTTCAGCCCGGCCGGCGCGCTGCTGAACACGATCCGGATGCCGGCCGGCTCGCACCCGTCGGCGCTGTATGTCGATGCGGCGGCCGGGCAACTGTTGGTGGGCGACGAAGGCCCCGACCAGAACATCAAGCGTTATTCGATCTCGGGCCGGCCCGCGCTGGCCGGCACGTTCGGCGTACGCGGCGGCTATCTCGACACGACGACGGGCATCAAGGGGCAGGTCGGCCCGCAACGCTTCACGCGCATCGTCGGGATCGGCAAGGACACCGGCGGCAACCTCTATGTGCTCAACAACCCGTGGGGCGGCAGCTGGGATCTCGGCCGCAACGGCGCGACCGACATTCACGCGTACGGCAGCAGCGGCAACCTGCGCTGGACGCTGCAGTCGCTGAACTTCGAAGGCATCGCCGCGCCGGACCCGGTC
Source organism: Burkholderia sp. BCC0419 (assembly GCF_902830285.1). Lineage (NCBI taxonomy): Bacteria > Pseudomonadati > Pseudomonadota > Betaproteobacteria > Burkholderiales > Burkholderiaceae > Burkholderia > Burkholderia sp. BCC0419. The sequence continues at coordinate 33,778 of NZ_CADESR010000015.1, read as the reverse complement.
ACGGACGGCGCGCTGTTCTACGGCGGCACGCATATCTACAGCGGCAGCGCGGGCGGCAAGTTCGTCGCGAACACCGTCGATCCGTTCACGTATCCGTCGGACCCGCGCATCAACATGAGCGATACGCAGCGCGACGAACACTTCGGGCTGCTCACGTCGGTCGGCGCGAACCGGATCCTCGTCGCGGCCGGCCAGAATCCACCGATCTTCTACTTCTATCATTTCAACGCGGCGAACGGCTACATCGCGATTCCGGACGGCTCGATTCCGGGCCCCGCGTTCAACACGACGCAGCGCGTGACGGGCGGCTTCAGCGTCGACAGCCAGGGCGGCGTATGGGCCGGCCTCGACAAGACCGGCGCGATCACGCATTACCCGCTGACCGGCTTCGACGCGAACGGCAAGCCGTCGTGGGGAGCCGGCGTCGCGACCCGCATTCCGGCCAGCATCCAGCCGCTCACGCGCATCGTCTATCTCGCGGACAGCGACACGATGGTGCTCGCGCAGGGCGCGGTCGGCAGCAACGACTGGACGTCGATCGGCACGCGCATCGAGGTGTATCACGGCTGGCGCGCGGGCAATACGACGAAGCCGGACCCGGTGATCACGCTGCCGCACAGCGGCGCGAAATCGATCGACGCGGCGGGCAACCACCTGTTCGTCGGCTACTGGTTCAGCAGCAGCGGGCCGCTGTGGCCGAACGTCGACGCGTTCAACCTCAGCACCGGCAATCTCGACACGACGCTGGTCAACGCGAGCCCCGCGACCGTCGATACCAGCAGCGCGATCGATGCGATGTACAGCATCCGCGCGTACCGCCGCTCGAACGGCGAGTACGTGGTGATGAAGAACAACGTGAAGGGGAACAGCATCACCGTGTACCGGTGGACGCCCTGACGTGCTGAACGTGCGGCCGCTTCGGGCGGCGGCCGTAGTCGCGAAGTCGTGAAAGCAATCGTGAGCATTTCCGCGGATTGTTGCTCAACGTGCATGCAATGAACTGCGGGCACAATGCGTGCGGCGCCGCGTCGGACCCGCTTCCCCGACCTCCCGACGTGGAAACGCGGTTCCGTGCACAATGACAGCGGCTCCCGCAGACGTCGTGCGGGCGTGCACGATGAACGGGCGCGGCTGCCCTCTGCCGCGTTTCTTATGCTTGAAGCGACATCACGATGAAAATGAAAACGATACCGAACCGCCTGTTGACGATCGTCGCGCTGGCCGGCGCACTGAGCGGCCCTGTCCACGCGCAGACGGCGGCGACCGTCGCGACCGTCAACGGCACGCCGATCACGCAGGCCGACGTCGATACGCTGCTGCGCGCGTCCGGGCAGCCCGATTCGCCGCAGATCCGCCAGGCGATCAAGAACCAGCTGATCACGCGCGTGCTGGTTCAGCAGGCGGCCGAGAAGGCGAACTACGCGGACAAGCCCGAGGTCAAGGCGGCGATGCAGCAGGCGAAGGTGACGGCCGAGGTGCAACTGTACCTGCGCGACAACGTGAAGCCGGAGCCGGTGACCGACGAGCAGGTCAAGGCGCGCTACGACGAACTCGTCGCGGCGCTCGGCAAGAACGAATACAAGCCGCGCGTGATCGTCGTCAAGGATGCGGTCGCGGCGGCGACGGTGCTGAGCGAACTGAAAGCGGGCAAGTCGTTCGACGGGCTGGCACGCCAGTACAGCCTGGCGCCGAGCCGCGATACCGGCGGCGAGCTGCCGTGGGTGAGCTTCAACACGCCGGCGGCGGAAGGCAAGACGGCCGGGTTGCCGCTGCCGGTCGCGCAGGCGCTCGAGAAACTGACGGTCGGCGCGGCGACGAAGGATTCGATTCCGGTCGATGGCGCGCGGGCGATCGTGAAGCTGGATGCGAAGCGGCCGACGCAGGTGCCGGGTTTCGAAACCGCGAAGCCGACGCTTCAGCAGCAGTTGCAGGCGATCGCGGCCGAGAAGGCGAGTGCGCAGATGATCGGCAATCTGCTGAAGGACGCGAAGATCACGCAGTAATGGAATGCGGTGGCGTCGAAACGACGCGCGTCACGCGTGCCGGATCAGGTTCGCGCTCGTGTCGGTTTCCGACGCGACGCGGAAGCCGAGGCGTTCATAGAGCCGTCGCGCCGGGTTGCCGTGCAGCACGCTGAGCGACGCCGGCACGTGCGCGCGTGCCGCGTCGGTCAGCAATGCGTTCAGCACGGCCTCGCCGATTCCGCGGCCCTGGCGCGCGGGGAGGATCTGGATCTGATGGACGTGCCATTCGCCGGCGGCGCGCGTCACCTTCAGCAGGCCGATGGCGTCGGCGCCTTCGCAGACGATCATCGCGTCGTCGAAGTTCGCACGGATGCGCCGGTCGTGCGCTTCATCGTCGGTCGGCGCGCCGACGCGCTGCAGGTGCTCGGTCATCGTGAGTCGACGGAGCGTCAGCAGGAACGGGAGATCTTCCTGAGACGCCGTACGCAGATGGATCGCCGGTTTCACGAGTGATGAGAAGTTGCGTCGGGTGCGAGGCGTCGGTGTGGATCACATGCCCGGCAACCGAATTTGCAGGCCGGCCGGGCGATGTTCGAGGACATCCGTGACCTCGTACTCGGTTTTTGCCCCGTCCGAAGTTTGCCACTGCTGCATACGGACATTGCACAACAGCACGTCTCCCTTGCTGAAACTGATCTGGCTGTTGTTCACGCGCGACAGGAAGCCGGCATCGGTGATCGTCGCGTGAATCGTCGACGTGCCGTCGTACAGGCGCCACTTGTTGTCGTCCTTGAACGCGAGCGACACGATCGAGAACGCCATCTTGCGATGCTCGTCGAGCAGGAGCGCATCGGTTGGCTCGGGCGCATGAAACCATGCGATCTCGTTGCGGGTGACCGTCTCGTACACCTCGGTATCGGTGCCGGCCGCGAAAATCTCGATGCCTTCGCGCGCGAGCGGCGCAAGCACTTGCGCGATAGCTTGGCGAACGCGGACGTCACTCAGCAGCGTGAGGACGGGCAGGTCGATTTCGAGTTCGTCGCCGTCGACGTCCAGCACCGCGGTGTGGGCCTGCATCCGCACGTGCGTGATCTCGCGCCCGCGCAGCCATTTGACGACGGCGAAAAGCCCCTTCCTCGCCCTGGGCGCGGCGATGCCGAGCGCGGTCAGGATCGTGACCGCATTGGCGAGCGCCGTGCCTTCGTTGCCGCTCAGCATGTCGCGCATGCGGCCGAGCAGCGAGGTCGCGAGTGTGAAGTCGATGCCGAAGCTGCCGGTCTTGAAGCTGCCGCGCACGTTGACCTGCGGTCGTACCTGAGCGCCGCACAGTGCGCGGGTGGACGCGTCTAGCAAATCGCCGAACGCCAGCAGCGCGGGCGCGAGTTCGCGCACGTCCATCTCCGACGAGTCGAGCGTGGGCCCGTCGTACGTGATGCGAAATCGGCTCATGGTGCCGAAGGGGCCGATATCGGCCGGGTCGGTACTGTTTTCATGTGCGGTCATGTGGAATGCGGGTGTGAGAGGTGGACGATACCCGAAACGAACGCTTTCGGATGCCTTTCATGGTAGGGGCGAACGGCCGGCCGCGCGCGATTTTGGCCATCCGGACAAGGCGGCTTGCGGACGTGTCCCGATAGCGCCCGGCAAGCAACGAACTTTTCCGATACTTTCCCGGTCACACTCGCCAGCTTGCGGGGGGCGCGCCGGTGCCCCGAACGTGCTGCCGCCTGCCGGTATTCCGCCGTTCGACCCGCCCGCCTATCATGCGCACATCGCTCGCACGCACGGCGCAATACACAGGGATTCTCGATGGACACCAAACGACCGCGGCCGGGGCTCGTCGCCGCGCTGCTCTGGGCGGCGCTGTATCTCGCGACCGGCTACATCTCGCACGAATTCAACGGCCCCGTCCGGCTGACCGGCTACATCTGGCTGCCGGCCGGCGTGACGGTCGGCGCGTTCATGCTGCGGCCGGTGCGCGAATGGCTGACGCTGGCCGGCGCGTTCCTGGTCGGGCAGCTCGCGCTGACCGGCATCGAGCACGGCAGCCTCGTCAACGCGGTGCTGTTCACGGTCGACGAGGTCGGCGCGGCCGCGCTCGCGGTCTGGCTCGTGCAGCGCGTGCGCTTTTCGCTCGAAGGGCTGTACTTCCTGCGCTCGGTGATCCTCGCCGGCTTGATCGCGGGCGTCGTCGGCGCGATCGGCGGCGCGGCGTGGTACACGACGGTCAAGGGGGCGCCGTTCTTCGACGTGTGGTGGGTGTGGGCCGCGTCCGATTTCGTCGGCGTGCTGCTGGTCACGCCGGTGCTCGCGTCGTGGTCGCGCTTTCGCGCGCACCGCTCGGGCGACCACGAGCGCTTCGACCTGATGCTCGGCATCGTCGCGTTCGCGCTGCTCGCGGTCGTCGCGCTCGTGATCTTCGACGGCGATACGTCGCAGAAATTCGGCACGGGCGCCGGCTTCGCGCTCACGTATGTCCCACTGTTCCTGACGGTCGCGGTGACGCTGCTGCTCGGCGGCCGCGCGGGCTCGTCGTCGGTGCTGGTGCTCGCGCTGATCGTGATCGAGCAGACCGCGCAAGGCGACGGCCCGTTTACGTCGTTCCACGAGCATTACGGCAGTGCACTGCTCGAGGCGCAGCTCTATCTGGCGGTCGCGTCGCTGCTGGTGCTGACGGTGAGCACGCTGAAGACGACGCGCGAGCGCGTGCACGAGCATGCGGCCGTCCTGCAGAACAACATGGAGCTCGCGCTCGCGAGCGCCGGCCAGCTCGCGTACGTGCTCGATCCCGAGTCGGGCCGGATCGAATGGAGCGGCGACGTCGAGCGGGTGTTCGGCGTCGGCGTCGACGCTGCGCAGATCGCGAGCGTGCCGCTCGTGCTCGAACGCGTGCAGCCGGGCGACCGCGACGCGCTGTGCGACTACTGGAATGCAGAGATCGCGGGCGAGGACCGCGCGTCGCTGTCGCTGCGCATCGTGCTGCGCGACGGCGGCACGCGGACGATCACCGACCACGGCGCGCCGCTGCTCGATTCGAACGTCGACGTGACGGTGGTGGCGGGCGTGTGGCAGATCGAGCGCGTATGGCCGGCGGACGAATGAGCGGGCGCGCGTCATGACGGGCCGCACGGGCGTGCTGCTGATCCACGGGCTCGGCGGCACGCAATACGATCTCGGTTCGCTGCACAAGGCGATGCGGCGCGCGGGCGGCGACACGCACATGATCACGCTGCCGGGGCACGGCACGCGCCCCGAGGATCTGATTGGCGTGCGCGCGGAGGCGTGGCTCGACGCGGTGACCGCGCAGTATCGCGCGCTGGAACGCGAGTACGACACGCTGCACGTCGCGGGGATGTGCATGGGCGCACTCGTCGCGCTGCTGCTGTGTCATCGCGTGCAGCATGCGCGCGGCCGGCTCGCGCTGCTGGCCACGCCGGTGTTCATCGACGGCTGGTCGACGCCGTGGTACCGGTCGCTGCGGCACGTGCTGTATCGCGTGCCGGGTATCGCCGAGCGAATGCGCGTGGAGGAAGGCGATCCGTTCGGCATCAAGAACGCGACGATCCGCGCGATCGTGAAGAAGAAGTTCGAGCGGCAGGACAGTTTCCACTATGCGTGGGTGCCGCTCGCGTGCATGCGGCAGGTGGACCGGATGCGCGACTGGGTGCTCGACGCGGCGGCCGGCACGCCGTGCCCGACGCTCGTGCTGCATGCGCGCGAGGACGAGCTGACGAGCCTGCGCTCGGCCGATTTCCTGCTGGAGAAGATGCCCGACGCGCGCGGGATCGTGCTGGAGAACAGCTATCACATGATCTGCGCGGACAACGATCGCGACGACGTCGCGCGGCACGTGCTCGAATTCTTCGGCTTCGATCCCGTGCATGCGGTGAGCCCGGCGATGGCGCGGAGGATGGGGCGGCTGGAATCGTGACGGCGGCTCACGCCGTTATCGGCCGCCGCGCGATCCGCTCCCGAACCTCCGGCGTCGCGAGGCACGTGGCCACGGCCTCATACCCCGGCGCGCCGGAATAAGGCGCCACGCGCGCAGGCGGGCTGTGATTGGCCGGGCACAACAGGATGGTTTCGTCGGGGCCGACCGCCGTCAGATCGAGGATCGCCGACGAGCGCGTCAGCACGAACAGCGGCCGCATGCCGGCGGCTGCGCATGCGCGCAGATGCGCGATCAACGCCAGTTGCGTGGCCCGGTCGAGGCCCTGTTCGATCATGTCGACGATCCGCACGCGCGGGCCTTCCGCTTCGAGGTCGACGAGCAGCGCGGTCAGCGCCGCCGACGGCGTCGCGCCCCTGCCGGCGAGCAACGCCGACGTGCGGTCGACGCGCGACTTCAGTGCCGGATCGGCGCGCAATGCGTCGGATGCCGCGGCACAATCGTCGTCCAGCCGATCGAGGCCGACGAACACGGCGCCGGGCAGTGCGTCGGCCAGCCGAAGCGCGAGCCGCGTCTTGCCGCTCCCCAGCGAACCGATGATGTAGTTCAACGGCCGGATATCGCGGCACTCGAACCATTCGCCGCCCCACGGCCACGGCAGGCTGAACGCGACGCCGGCGCTGCCAGGGTCGAGCAGCCGCGTCAGTTCGCCATCGGCCGGCATCCGGCCGCGCGCCAAGCCGGCGCGCATCGCGCGCACGCGGTCGAGCTTGATCACGAGATCCTGAATCCCGTGATCGAGCGCCGCCTCGTGAGCAGCCAGCGCGGCATCGAGACTGCGCGCGTCGCCATCGAGCACGCTCGCCACCTGCGCGAGACCGAGGCCGAGCTTGCGCAGCGCCGCGATGTCGGCGGCGCGCGCGAGGTCGTCCGGGCCGTACGCGCGGTATCCGGCCGGCGTGCGTTCGGGCGTGACGAGGCCGTGCCGCTCGTACAGCCGCAGCGCCTTGATCGAGACGCCGAGCCGCGCGGCGGCGGCCGATGCGTTCAAACGGGGCGTGTCCGTACCCATCCGTCACCTCTTGGCTGTCGATTCGTTGCGCTCAGCATAAAGGCGATCCCAGGGGCCGGGTCAAGCGCGATCGCGCGGCAGTGCTTGTTCGAATGCCGCCGATGACGGCAGGGACAATGGTGTGACGCGGGCGACGCGATCACCACATCAAAAGAGTTCGTGAACCGATACTTTTTGCTCAGGGTCGGTCGTGCGATGCACAAAATGTGTCGGTTGGGGAGGGCGGACGGGCGAGAGGCCGGCGGTGGCGTAACCGGGCACGTTCGGCCCGCGCGTGGCACCATCGCCGACATTGCGCCTCTCGCCCAGTCGAAACGGATCATGAACAAATTTTCCGACATGAGTACGTTCGTGGCAGTGGTCGAGGCGGGGAGCTTCTCCGAAGCCGCTCGTCGCCTCGGCACCACCAAGTCGATCGTCAGTGCCCGTATCCAGAAGCTCGAGCGACGCCTCACTTGCGCGTTGCTCAAGCGCGGCCGTGCGCTGCAACTGACCGATCCGGGGCAGCGGTTCTTCGAGCAATCCCGGCAGCTTCTGCAGGAACTCGAGCGTATCGAAGGCGAAGTGAACGAAGCCGGCTCGAGCCTGAGCGGCAACCTGACGCTTTCCGTTCCGGTCACCTTCGTCGCGCGCTATCTTGCGCCGCTGCTGTCGCGTTTCGCGGAAATGTATCCGGCGCTTTGCCTCGACGTCGAAGCGGACGACCGGCTGTCGAATCTTCAGGACGGGCACTTCGATGCGGCGATCCGGATCGGCCAACTGGCCGATTCGAGCCTGATCGCCCGCCCCGTCACCGTCAACCGGCACCTGATATGTGCGAGCCCGGGCTATCTCGAGCGGCGCGGCGTGCCGGTGCATCCCGACGACCTGCCGCAACACGACGGATTGCTCTATCTGAACCGCGAACCCCATGGCATGTGGAGCCTGCCGCTCGAATACGAAAAGCAATCGTTTCGCGTGAGGGTACGCATGCGGACCGATTCGGGTTTTCAACTGCTTGCCGGTGCGATCGCCGGGCTGGGGCTGGCGATCCTGCCGACGTTTCTGGCGTCCGACGCGCTGGTTGCTGGCGAACTCGTGTCGGTGCTGCCGGAATATGCGCCGTCAGGCGGGCAGGTCAATGTCGTCTATCGCAAGACGGTTCGCACGTCGCCCAAGATTCAGGCACTGGTCCAGTTCCTCGACGAAGCGATCGGACACCCGGCCCGTTGGGACGTGCCGCTGATCGAACGCGGCCTGCTTCCGCATCCTTCGCATACGTGAGCGCGCGGTCGCCTCGCCAATGAGGGCCGCGCGCATGACGGGCGGATGCGCGCGTTCGGAAAAAGCGAACCACCGGTTCGGTTTCCGGTAGCTATCGGGTCGCGGCGCCCCACCGTACTGTGGCAGACGCATTCAATGGAGAACGCGTCTGCCATGAAGAACACCACGCCGTATCGTCCCGCGCGCCGCGTCCTGCTCGCGCAAACCCTCGCCCATTCGGCGACGCTCGCTGTCGGTTCGCTGTTCGGCGCCGACGCGATCGCGGCAAGTGCGGCAAACTCGTCGAACTCGCTGAACTCGTCCGGCTCGGGCGCCGCCGGCACGTCGCCCCGCACCACGACCGGAAGCGGCCCGCGAACCGTCGATGTGCTGGTCGTCGGCGGCGGTTCCGCCGGTGCCGTCATGGCGGCCCGCCTGAGCGAGAAGGCAAGTCGCAACGTCCTGCTGCTCGAGGCCGGGCACGACTACGCTGCCTGGGACTACCCGCACGTCATCGCCAGCAGCGATATCGTCGGTGGCGATGCGCGACATGAATGGGGGTACCGCACCCGGGCCGGCTACGTCGATCACCCGATCAACGCCCTGCGCGGCAAGGTGCTCGGCGGCAGTTCGGCGATCAACGGTGCCGTCGCCATTCGCGCGCGGCCGCAGGATCTGAAGCACTGGAATCTTCCCGGCTGGTCGTACGAGGCGATGCTGCCGTCGTTCCGGCGGCTCGAACATCGCGACAACGACAGCGTGTCGCACGGCCAGGCGGGGCCGCTGCCCGTGCGTCAACTGACGCGCGAGGACCTCACGCCGATGCAGCGCGCGTTCGTCGATGCGACCGTCGCGAACGGCTATCGCGCGATCGAGGATTTCGACGGCGTGGACGCCAACGGCGTCGGCCCGTATCCGATGAATATCGTCAACGGCGTGCGCGTCAACACGGGCATGGCCTACCTGACCAATGAGGTCCGGGCGCGGTCGAATCTGGCGATTCGCGGCGGCGCGCTGGTCGATCGCGTGCTGGTCGCGCAGGGGCGGGCCATCGGCGTGCGGCTCGAAAACGGCGAGGACATTCACGCGAACGAGGTGATCCTGAGTGCGGGCGCCTATGGCAGCGCGGCCATTCTGCTGCGTTCGGGCATCGGGCCGGGTGCCGACCTGCGCGCACTGTCGATTCCCGAAGTCGCCGCGTTGCCGGTTGGCCGGCGCCTGAAAGATCATCCGTTCTATTACAACGCGTATGCCGCCCGTCCTGACCGGATCGGCGAGCAGTCGCCGTCGATCGGTGCGTTCCTGTGGACGAACAGTTCGACGGCGCAGCACGGCGATCTCGATCTGCATGTCACCGCGACGCATCTGTTCCCGCACGACCAGAGCCCGACCAAGGTCGGTTTCGTCCTCGCGGTCGCGCTCACGCGTCCGTTGTCGGTCGGCAGCCTTAAACTCGCGAGCCGGCAGCCGGGAGACGCGCCCGTGATCGACCTGAATTTCCTCGGCGAAGAGCAGGATCGCGTGCGGCTGCTCGAAGGCATCAAACTGGCGCGCCGCATCGGCCGCACCGCGCCGCTGTCCGGCCTCGTTCATTCGGAAATCAATCCGGGGCCGGGCGCGGAATCCGACGAACGGATTCTGGCGTCGGCGCGAGCGACGCTCGACACGTACCACCATCCGACTTCGACCGCGCCGATGGGCGCCATCGACGATCCGCATGCCGTCGTCGATCTCGAAGGACGGGTGCACGGCGTGAGCGGCCTGCGTGTCGTCGACGCGTCGATTTTTCCGGATGCGATTTCGGTCGCGACCAACATCACCACCATTGCGGCGGCCGAGCATATCGCCCGCCGCTACAGCTGACAGGAGAACGTCATGACTGTTGCTGCTCCCGTATTGCACTGGATCGACGGCGAGTGGGTGGATTCCGTCGCTCATCGCGATTCCGTCGACCCCGCGACAGGCTCGGTGATCGGCCGTTATGCCGACGGCGGCGAGCCCGAGGCGCGCGCGGCGATCGACGCAGCCCTGCGCGCGTTTCACGACACGCCGTGGAAGCGCGATGCCGCGCTGCGCGCACGCGTGCTGGACGAACTGGCCGCCGCATTCGAGCGGCATGCCGACGCGCTGATCGAACTGCTGGCGCTCGAGAACGGCAAGATCAAGCCCGAAGCGCGTTTCGAAGTGTCGATGGTGCCGTCGAAGCTGCGCTACTACGCGGCGCTGGCGCGGGCCGAAACGGGCCGCAGCGGAACGCCTCGGCCGGACGTCGTGTCGCTCGTGCTGCGCGAGCCGATGGGCGTTGCCGGCATCATCGTGCCGTGGAATTCCCCCGTCGTGCTGATGGTGCGTTCGCTCGCGCCGGCGCTGGCGGCGGGGACGACCGCCGTCGTCAAGATGCCGGGCCAGACCGCGCAGACCAATGCGCTCGTGGCACGGGTCCTGTCCGAAGCGCCGTCGCTGCCGCGCGGCGTCGTCAATCTGTTCAGCGAATCGGGCGCGGCCGGAGCGAAGCACCTGATCGCCTCTGCCGACGTGCCCGTCATCAGCTTCACGGGCTCGACCGCGACGGGGCGCGCGATTGCCGCCGTCGGCGCGCAGCGGCTCAAGCGCGTCGGTCTCGAGCTCGGCGGAAAGACGCCGCACGTCATGTTCGACGACACGGATCTCGATTCGGCCTTGCCCGTCATCGAGAAATCGCTGACGGTGTTCGCCGGGCAGTTCTGCATGACCGGCTCGCGCGTGCTGGTGCAACGCGGCATCGCGGACACCGTGCGCGCGCGTCTCGCGCAACGCCTGGCCGCGGCGCGGGTCGGCCCGGCCGCCGATCCGCTCAGCGACATGGGGCCGCTCATCGACCGGCCCAACGTCGAGCGCGTGAATCGCGCGGTCGAAGCGGCGATCGCGGCGGGCGCGAAAGTGGTCGTTCGCGGCGGCCCGGTGACCGAGGGCGAGCTTGCGCGCGGTGCGTTCTATCGTCCGACGTTGCTCGAAGTCGACAGCGCCCGGCTCGATATCGTTCAGCAGGAAACCTTCGGGCCCGTCATGACGATGCAGGTATTCGATACCGAGGCGGAAGCCGTCGCGCTGGCCAACGACAGCGAATATGGCCTGGCCGCGGCGGTCTGGACCCGTGACGTGCAGCGTTCGATCCGCGTGGCGCGGTCGCTTCAGGCGGGCACGGTGTGGATCAACGACTGGGCGAAGGTGTACGACGAATTCGAGGAGGGCGGGTATCGGCAATCCGGCCTGGGCCGCCTCAACGGCGCTGCCGCGATCGACGACTTCATCGAATACAAACACATCACGCTGACTACCGGAGAAGCACCTTGAAAGCCAAGATCGTACTGGAAGAGCACCTGTCGACCGCGCTCAACAACAGCATGTGGGACGCGTCCGGCGAAGCCGAGCGCAACGGGAAGCGCTACATGGACGACGTCGACGCGCGACTGCTTGACGCGGACCGGCGGATCGAGGAGATGGACCGCTGCGGGATCGACATCGCGGTGCTGTCGCTCACGTCGCCCGGTGCGCAATCGATTCTCGACCGCGCGGCGGCCATCGATTTCGCGAAGCGGACCAACGACGAGATCGCCGAGCGCTTCACCTCCGTGCATCCCGGGCGCCTGCAGGCGTTCGCGACCGTCGCGCTGCAGTCGCCGAAGGACGCGGCGGACGAACTCGAACGGGCCGTCGCGGAGCTCGGGATGCGGGGGGCGCTCGTGAACGGCTATACGAATATCGGCGACGCGGACACCGCGCAGTATCTCGACGAGGCGCCGGTCTGGGAATTCTGGGAACGCGCGGCCGCCCTCGACGTGCCTGTCTATCTTCATCCGCGCGAGCCGCTGCCGAGCCAGCGGCGGATCTACGACGGCTATTCGTCGCTCGTCGGCTCGGCATGGGGGTTCGCGCATGAGACCGCCACGCATGCGATCCGCTTGATGCTGAGCGGCCTGTTCGATCGCTATCCGAACCTGACGATCATCCTGGGGCATCTCGGTGAAGGGTTGCCGCTGATGTTGCCGCGCCTCGAGCATCGCCTTCGCATGCAGCGGGACGGCACTGGGCTGGGGCAGGCGAAGCGTCCGGTCGGCGAGTATTTCAGCCGCAACTTCTACGTCACGACGAGCGGCCACTTTCATACGAAGGGGCTGCTCAACACGATCAGTGAAGTCGGCGTCGATCGCGTGCTGTTTTCCGCCGACTACCCGTACGAGAGCATGCAGACTGCCAGCGAGTGGTTCGACCACGCATTGCTGAGCGAAAACGACCGGGTCAAGATCGGCCGCACGAATGCGGCGCGTCTGTTCGGTTTCTGATCCCGGCGGCATCTGAAAGCGGGACGCGTTTCGTTTCCGCGATGACACGCGGCGCGCTCATGGGCGTCGCGTGCCGTTTCAGGTAGTGGGGTACGGTGCGCGGTCGTCAGTCTGCGCGCGCGGCAGCGGCACCGACATCGATCCGGTACACCCGCAGCGCGTTGTCATGCCAGATCGCGCGGCGCGCGGCGTCATCGAGGTGCGTCATCGCTAAGGCGAACGTGCGCAGCAGCGCGGGATACGACACGCGCAGGCCGGCCACGGGGAAATTGCTGGCGAACAGGCAGCGCTGCGAGCCGAAGATCGCGATCGTGTCGCGGATGATCCTTGCGTTGTCCGCATCGTTCCACACTGCATCGCGCAGGCCGAGCTCGGAGATTTTCACGGTAACGCGCGGCAACGCGGCGAGCGCGGCCATGCCGCTGCGCCAGCGCGCGAGCCCGGCTTCGGAACGATCACACGGCAGTCCCGCATGTTCGAGCACGACGTCGACGTCGGGCGCGTCGGCCAGCATCGCGGCCGCGTCGCCGAGATGCCAGAACGGCACGCGCAGATCCCAGCTCAGGCCGTGCGCGGCGACGCGTTCGAGCGCGACCGGCCAGCGCGGATCACGCAGCGCGCCCGGCCCGTCGATGGACGCATCCGGCGCGGTCGCGGTGCGCGGCTTGAAACGCACGCCGCGCACGCGCGGCCACGCGGCCTGTTCGGCGAGCCGTTCGTCCGCATCGCCGGCCAGCAGGTCGACCCACGCGACGATCGCCGACGGCAGCGCGTGCGCGGCCGCGACCTCGTGCAGCCAGCGCGTTTCCGCGAGCGCTTCATCGCGCGCCCGTTCCGCCTCGACGTGCACGCTCGCGACGATCGGCGCGCCTTGCGCGGCGTGCCGGAAGTCGTCCACACCGAAATCGCGGCACAGCGCCGCGTAGTCGCCGAACATGAAGCGCGCCGGATCGTACTGCTCCTGCAGCCATGGATAGTGCGCACCCGCATCGAGTCGCCACAGGTGGTGATGCGCATCGACGATCGCCGCCGGCATCGCGTCCGGCGGCGGTGCGTCGTCGCGCCGCTCAGCGCGTGCCGGCGAGCACATACGACGCATCCGGTTCACGCAGCGTCGGCAACGCACCGACGAACCGCCACGCATCGAGATCGAGTTCGCGCACATAGTCGTCCTGGAACGACACATAAGCGACGCGCCGCGACGGATGGAACGACAGCGCGGTCGGGTTCGCGGGCAGCGCGACGCGTTTGATCTCTTCCAGCTGCCGCGCATCGAACACCGAGATCGATTGCTCCCCGGAATTGGTCAGCAGCAGCAGGTCGCGGCCGTCGGGCGCGCTCGTCCGGTAGATGCGGTTCGGGTCGCTGCGGGTTTTCACGCGGCGGCCGCAGGTCATCGTCTCCGTGTCGATCTCGACCAGCGTGTCGTCGCCGCGATTCGCGACGAACAGCGTGCGCTCGTCGCTCGACAGCGCATTGCCTTCGGGGCGCGGGCCGGGCATCACCGCGCGCGGCGCGACCGTCGCGTCGCGCGGATGGAATTGCGTGACCGTGTTCGACAGCAGATGCACGCCGTACGCGCGGCTCGCGTCGCGTGTGAGCGTCACGAGGTGCGTCTTCACGCCGCCGGACGGCACGGCCATGTTCGGTACCGGCTGCCGGGTCGGCTCGTCGAATACGAGCAGCATGTCGTGCGCCTCGCTCATCGCATAGAGCCGGCCGTCGCGGTCGCTCGCCATCCCGTGCGGCCGGTAGTACGGCCACAGGTCGAGCATTCGCGTGTGGGTGCGCTCGACGAGATCGATCTCGGCGATCCGGTGATCGCCTTCATGGCCGCGCGACCATGCGGTCTCGATTCCGAAGATGCCGACGTACGCATAGCGCTCGTTCACGTCGACGGTGAATTCGTGCGGGAAGTTCGGCAGCACGATGTGCTTGAGCGCGGCTTTCGTTTCGAGGTCGTAGAAGCTGAAGGTATGGGCGCATTTCTGCACCAGCAGCAGGATGTCGTTCATCGTGTGTCTCCGTTGTTTCGTTCGCGTGACCGCGTGTCGATGCGCTTCAGTCTTCGCAGCGGCGGGGCAGCGTCAGTGCGAGCAGGCCGGCCACTGCAAGCGTGACCGCGAGGCTGTAGACGCCGGCCGCCGCGCTCACGTGCTGCGTCAGCACGCCGACCGCATACGGGCCGCAGAAGCCGCCGAGATTGCCGAGCGCGTTGATCAGGCCGCGTGCGCTGCCGGCCGCCTCGACGCTGCACAGCTTCGGCGGAATCGCCCAGAACACGCCGGCCGCCGCCTGCAGGAAGAAGCCGCAACCGATCAGGAACGCGAACGACACGGCCATCGACGCATGCGTGAGCACCGATAGCGCGAGGCATGCGGCGAACCCGACGAGCGGCAGCAGCACGAACAGGCGCCGCTTGCCGGTCCGGTCAGACCAATACGACGTGACGAGCATCCCGATCACCATCGCGACGTACGGCAGCATCGCGAGCAGGCCGATCTTGCCCATCCCGCTGTGCGTGAGGTTTTTCAGCAGGGTCGGCAGCCACATCGTATAGCCGTAGATGCCGGCCTGATAGCAGAAGTTGATCGCGATGAGCAGCCAGATCGTCGGGTGGCGCAGCAGCGCGCCGAACGAGGCGGCGGCCGGCGTGCCGGCCGCGCGCTTGCGTTCCTGCTCGTCGCGCAGCGCGTCGAGGATGTACGCCTTCTCGCGCGGCGATACCCAGCGCGCGGTCTCCGGGCCGTCATCGGCGAACAGCATCCACACGACCAGGCACAGCAGCGACAGCGCGCCCGCGCTGAAGAACAGGTGATGCCAGTCGTACGCGGCGAGGATGAAGCCGGACAGCGGCGCGGTGATCATGCCGGCGAGCGGCACGAACAGGATGACCATCGCATTCGCGCGGCCGCGTTCGCGGTCGGGAAACCAGTGGCTGACCATCGTCAGCACGACGGGCAGCATCCCGCCCTCGGCCACGCCGAGCAGGAAGCGCAGCGTCAGGAGTTGCCACGTATGGGTGACGAGCCCGGTCAGCACCGACAGCACGGCCCAGCTCACGAGCGACCACGCGATGAAGGTCTTGCCGCTGCCGCGCGCCGCGAGCCGGCCGCCGGGAATCTGCAGGAACAGGTAGCCGAAGAAGAAGATGCCGCCGGCGAGGCCGGCCATCGTCGCGTCCATGCCGAGATCGGCGTTCATCCCGCCGGGCATCGCGAACGCGATGTTCACGCGGTCCATGTACGAAATGATGCACGCGAGCAGCAGCGGCGGAATCACGCGCAGCCAGCGGCGGCGCGGAATGGCTTCGCCGGCTTCGTAGGCCGGGTTCAACAGGTTCATGGTGTCTCCAATCCATGTGATCCATCTGACGGGCGGCGGCGGCCTTCTGTCGGGCCGCCGTCACGCCGATGCGCAACGCATGCGCGTTGCGGGTACAAAAACGATGTCTAGCGCCCCCAGCGCAGCACGAGCGGGTCGAGCCGCCGCGCCGTATCGAGCAGGCCGGCGCGCACCTGCGGATGCAACTCGGGCCACGGCGAGCGCGGCCGGTCGCACGCGATCACGCCGCCTTCCTTCATCAGCGCCTTCGCGGTGAGGAAGCCCGACTGGCGATTCTCGTAGTTGATCAGCGGCAGCCAGCGCGCGTACTGCTCGTACGCGTCGTCGCGGCGCCCGGCGAAATACGCATCGGTGATCCGGCGAATCCCGTCCGGATAACCGCCGCCCGTCATCGCGCCGGTCGCCCCGGCATCGAGATCGGCGAGCAGCGTGATGCCTTCCTCGCCGTCCCACGGCCCCTCGATCGCGTCGCCGCCGAGCGCAATCAGCCCGCGCAGCTTCGACGCGGCGCCGGCCGTCTCGATCTTGAAGTACGACACCGCGTCGATCTCGCGTGCCAGCGTCGCGAGCAGCGACGCCGGCAGCGCGACGCCGCTCGCCGGCGCGTCCTGGATCATCAGCGGAATGTCGAGGCCGTCGGCGACTTCGCGGAAGTACGCGCGCACCTGGGCTTCGGGCACGCGGAACGTCGCGCCGTGGTACGGCGGCATCACCATCACCATCGCCGCGCCGAGCGCCTGGGCCTGCCGGTTGCGCTCGGCGCAGATCCGCGCGCTGAAGTGCGACGTCGTGACGATCACCGGCACGCGGCCCGCGACGTGTTCGAGCGTCGTGCGCGTGATGAGATCGCGTTCGTCGTCGCCGAGCGCGAACTGCTCCGAGTAGTTCGCGTGGATGCAGAGGCCGTGCGAGCCGGCATCGATCATGAAGTCGATGCAGCGGCGCTGGCCGTCGAGATCGAGCGCGCCGTGCGCGTCGAAGATCGTCGGCACGACGGGAAAGACGCCCCGGTAGCGTGCGTGCATGGTCGGCCTCACTCGACGATGTCGAACTGGTCGAGGAATTCGGTCTTCAGCGTGAGGCCGAGGCCCGGCACGTCGTCGCGCAGTTGCAGGAAGCCGTTCTCGGCCACCGGCTCGCCGTCGAAGATGTAATAGAACAGCTCGTTGCCGACCTCGACGTCGAACATCGGGAAGTACTCGCTCATCGGCGACGCGAGCGTGCTCATCGTCAGGTGGTAGTTGTGCATCTGGCCCGCATGCGGAATCACCGGCACGCTGTACGCCTCGCACAGCGCGTTGATCTTGTGCGCCATCGTGATCCCTCCGACGCGGTTCGTGTCGTACTGGACGACCGACACGGCCTTGCGATCGAGCAGTTGCTTGAAGCCGTACAGCGAGAATTCGTGCTCGCCGCCGGAGATCGGGATGCGCGTGAGCTGGTTCAGCTCGGCGTAGCCGTCGATGTCGTCGGCGATTACCGGTTCTTCCAGCCAGCGCGGCTGGTACTTCTCGAGCTTCGGCAGGATGCGCTTCGCATACTCGAGGTTCCAGCCCATGTAGCACTCGAGCATCAGGTCGTTGTCGTAGCCGATCACCTCGCGGATCGCCGCGACCGACTTCAGGTTTTCGACCACGCCTTGCTGCCCGTGCGAGGGCCCATAGCCGAAGCGCATCTTGAACGCGCGGAAGCCTTCCTTCAGGTACTGCTGCGCTTCCTCCTGCATCGCCTTCAGGTCGGTGCGGTAGAGCTTCGAGTAGTAGCAGGGAATCTTTTCCTTGGTGCGGCCGCCGAGCAGCTTGAAGACCGGCTTGCCGACGCTCTTGCCGAGGATGTCCCAGATCGCGATGTCGATCGCCGAGATCGCCGCCATGCCGATGCCCTTGCGGCCCCATGCGTGGGTCGCGCGGTACATCCGCTGGTTCAGGTACTCGTAGTCCCACGGGTCCTGGCCGATCACGAGCGGCGCGAGGTACTGGTCGATGATGACCTTCGCGACGTGCGGCGCGAGCGCGACGTTGCCGAGGCCGACGATGCCGTCGTCGGTCTCGACTTCGACGACCGTCCACGCGTGGAAGCGGAACGTGCTCATGGTTTCCTGCGGCGCGTACAGCAGGTCCATCGCGTTCGAGCAGAAGTTGCCTTGCGGCGGGACGGTCTTGCCTTTCCACTGGAATACGCGGGCGCGTACGGAACGGATCTTCATGAAGGTGTCTCCAGAATCGATGTTGTCGTGTGGTGAAGGCGTGCGGGCGTCACGCCGAAACGGTGGGCGAGCGCCGCGCGGCGCCCATTCGGCATGCGATCTGCAGCGCCTGCCAGGTCGCGCCGACGTCGGCCGTGCCGCGGCCCGCGATGTCGTATGCGGTGCCGTGCGCGGGCGTCGTGATCGGCACGGGCAGCCCGCCCTGCACGGTCACGCCGCGCGAGAAGCCGAGCAGCTTGATCGCGATCTGCCCCTGGTCGTGATACATCGTGACGATCGCCTGGTAGTCGCCCGCCTGCGCCTTCAGGAAGATCGTGTCGGCCGGGAACGGGCCGTGGAACGGCGCGTCGGTCGGCCAGTCGCGCGCGTGCAACCGGCGCACGGCCGGCTCGATGATGTCGACTTCCTCGCGGCCGCAACTGCCGCCGTCGCCGCCGTGCGGGTTGAACGCGGCGATCGCGACTTTCGGTGCCGCGACGCCGTTTGCGAGCAGCGACCGGTAGATCAGTTCGGACGCCTGCTCGATCCGCTCGACGCTCAGTTGGGCCGCCGCATCCTTCAGCGGAATGTGCGACGAGATCCGCGCGGTCCACAGTTCGCCGAGCGTGTTGAATTCGCAGAAATAGCCGGTCACGCCGAGCGCGGCGGCGAAGTGGTGCAGCTCGTCGTCGTGGCGCAGCCCGCCGAGCTTCATCGCGTACTTGTTCAGCGGCGCGAAGCAGATTGCGTCGATATCGCCGGCCAGGGCGGCGTCGAGGCAGAGGTCGAGCACGGTCAGCGTCGAGCGGCCGCCGGCCGCACCCGCCTGGCCGACCGTGACCTGCGCGGGATGGATCGTATCGACTGCGACGAACGCGGCGCGCGCGGTCGACGGCCGGCCGCGCACGGCGGCGAGCGACGCGACGGGTTCGACGTCGACCTCGACGCCGGCGACCCGCTGGCCGGCTTCCCACAGCCAGCGATCGCCGATCAGCACGAGGTTTGCGCGGGCGGTCGCGTCGGGGCGGGCGAGCAGTTTCGCGATCAGTTCGGCGCCGATGCCGGCGGGGTCGCCGAGCGTCAGCGCGACGACGGGCAGGGGGGCGGCGGTCGAGGGGGTATGCATGCGATGTCTCCGGTGGCGGCGCGTGGCCGTTCGTCTATGGGGTTCATGCTAGGTAGACGGAATGAGTCGGTAAATTGAAAACTCTTGATGAATCGATAACCTGGAGTAATCAAAGATGGGCTCGATCGACCGACGAGACTCGACCCCGCAACTGCTGAACCGGTTGCGCATGCGGCAGATCGCGCTGCTGCTGGCCGTGGACGAATGCTCGACGCTGCGCGCGGCGGCCGAGCAGATGGGCCTCACGCAACCGGCCGCGACGAAGATGCTGGCCGAACTGGAGAGCGCGCTCGGCCAGCGGCTGTTCGACCGCATCGGGCGCGGGCTCGTGCTGAACCCGGCCGGCGAGCGCGTGCTCGGCTATTTCCGCGGCATCCGCGGCAGCATGGAAGCGCTGAACCGCGAGCTCGGCGAGCTGCAACTGGGCAGCGCGGGGCGGCTCGCGATCGGCAGCATCATGGCGGCGTCGCCGGGGCGGCTGACCGAGGCGCTGGTGCAGTTGAAGGCGCGTTATCCGCTGCTCGCGATCGACATCGCGGTCGATACGAGCGACCGGCTGATGCCGCAGCTGCGCGAAGGCGTGCTCGAAGTGGTGATCGGCCGCAATGTCGGCACGGATTGCGACTTCCGCGTGGTCGACGACGAGGCGCTCGCGATCATCGCGGGCCGCGACCATCCGCTCGCGGGCGCGGGGCCGGTCGAATTCGATGCGCTGCTCGATTACGCATGGATCCTGCAGCCGGCCGGCAGCCCGGCGCGCGAGGTCGTCGAGCGCGAATTCCGCGCGCGTCACCAGCCGATGCCGCGCGGGCTCGTCGAAACGGGCTCGATCCTGACGACGATGAACCTCGTCGACCGTTCGCCGATGCTCGGCGTGATTCCGCAGACGGTCGCGCAGCGCAACGCGGCGCACGGGCTCGTCGCGATCATCGATTACACGCTCGAACAGAAGCTGCCGTCGTACGGCAGCCTCGTGCGGCGCGACCGGCCGTTGAGCATTCCCGCGCAGCAGTTTCTCGCGCTGTTTCATCAGGACGCTGCGGGGGATGACGGCGGTGCGTAATCGCGCGGTTTGCCAGCCGAGGCGGCCGAGCCAGCCGCGCCAACCGCGCTGGCCGAACAGGCCGAACAGGCCGATCAAGCCGATCAAGCCGATCAAGCCGATCAAGCCGATCAAGCCGAACCAACCGAACCAACCGAACCAACCGAACCAGCCGAACCAGCCGAACCAGCCGAACCAGCCGAACCAGCCGAACCAACCGAACCAACCGAACCAACCGAACCAACCGAACCAACCGAACCAACCGAACCAACCGAACCAACCGAACCAACCGAACCAGCCGAACCAGCCGAACCAGCCGAACCAGCCGAACCAGCCAAGCCCCCACCATCGCGGAACGCGGTGAAGCGTGATGGCGACGCCGGCGAGGCGGCCGAGGCAGGCGAACCCGAAGCGAACCGCTTCAGCGCACCGACGGCGCGGCGGGTGCGTCGGCGAGCGCCGGCGTCGAGTCGGACAGCGCCCGGTCCGGCCGAATCCGCAGCGCGGCGACGATGCCGATCAGCAGCATCGCGACCGAGCCGATGAACGGCACCGTCCAGCTGCCGGTGCGATCGACGAGATAGCCGAACAGGATCGGCGACAGGATCCCCGAGATCGCGGAACCGGCGTTCATCATCCCGCTCGCGATGCCGGCGTGGGTCGGCGCGATGTCGCTCGGCACGGCCCAGATCGGCCCGATCGTCAGTTCGAGGCACAGGAACGATCCCGACAGGCACAGCGCGACGCCGGTCGTCGAGTGCACGACCGCGAGCGGCAGCAGGCAGGTGAGCGCGCCGACGAAGCTCGTCACGATCACGCTCTGGCGCGACAGCGCGAGGTTGCCGGTCTTCCGGTAGATGCGGTCGCAGAGCCAGCCGCCGAGCGTGTCGCCGACCACACCCGCGAAGAACACGCCGGACGCGAACAACGCGGTCGATTTCAGGTTCAGGCCCTGGCCGTTCAGGAAGAAGGTCGGCAGCCACGTGAAGAACAGCCACGCGGTCCAGCCGTAGCAGAAATAGACGAAGATGGTCGGCCCCATCCGGCGGAACAGCGGCCCCCACGGCGTGGGCCCGGACGGTGCGGCAGGGCGGCGGGTGCGCGTGCGGCCGTCGTCGTCGCCGAGCGGATGCTCGCGGAAGCCGACGATCCACCACGCGAGCCAGACGAGCGTGACCGCGCCGATCACGAAGAACGCCGCGCGCCACGACAGCCACGTCATCAGCGCGGCGACGATCGGCGGCGTGACCGCGTTGCCGAGCCGGGAGAACGAATGCGTGAAGCCCTGCACGACGCCGCGCCGCTCGCGCGGGAACCAGTGCGTGATCGCCCGGGCCTGAGCCGGCAGCGTCGCGCCTTCGCCGATACCGAGCAGCAGGCGCGCGGCGAACAGCAGCCCGAGACTGTGCACGAGCCCGGTCGTGAACGTGGAGACGACCCAGATCAGCCCGCAGCCGATCAGCGTGATGCGGGCGCCGAACCGGTCGGCGATCCAGCCGCCGCCGATCTGGCAGATTGCATAGGAATACGCGAACGCGGAGAATGCGACGCCAAGCTCGGTATTCGACAGCCCGAGTTCGGCCTTGATCGCGCCGGCCGCGGTGGCGAGGTTGACGCGGTCGACGTAGAGGATGAACGAAAGCGCGCACAGCAGCCACAGCGTGTGGCGCCGTTGACGATGGTCGGTGGGCATGTGTCTCACTCCATGTTCGTGCGCGGCGTTGCAATGACGCCGCGTTCACGGGCGGGCCCAGCATCGCGCGGCGGCGGAGACACAGTCCAATGAATCTTTGGGATCAATCGATAACCGCAGGTATTCATTCCCGTTTCGGCCGCACCGGGCGCACGGATGCAACGGACACACAGGTGACGAATTGACCGACGACGACGAACTTTCGCTCCGCCCGGAGAGCCGCTTCTGGCAGCTCGCGCCGGTGAGATGGTGGATCCGCGGGCACGGCCGCGACGGCTATTCGTTCCGCCTGCTGCTGTGCCCGCTCGCGATCGTATTCGTGCTCGAATTCGTCTGCGTGATGGCCGGCGCGCTGTACACCAGCATCGCGATCAGCGCGGCCGCGACGCTGTTCCTCGGCATCGCCGGGTTCTACGGTGCGCAGCGCGAATGGCTGATGACGCCCGCGCCCGCCCGCGCGCTCGCGAAGGCGCGCATGAAGCAGGCGGCCGAGCGGCTCGCGTCGCTGGGCGTCGGTGCGACCGTGCTCGCGATCTTCGTCGCCGCGACGTCGCTGTCGCTCGTGATGTCGGGCCAGCCGGTGCTGGACAGCGTGTCGAAGGACGCGGTGTCGATCTTCATCGCGCTGGCGTTTTTGCCCGTGTACGTGTCCGGCGCGGTACGCAAGCTGGCGATCGCGCGGATCGAGGCATTGGAGGCGTTGCGCCAGGCGACCGTCGGCACGCGGCTGAGATTCGACCGCGCCGGCGCCGTGCGCGCGGTGGTCGTGCAGGGCGCGGCCGGGAAAGGGACGGTATCGGTAATGGAATACACGGTGCTCGGGTTCAGCCCGCCGCTCGAACAGGTCGGGCGCGAACCGCGCGCATGAGCGGCAAGGCTCGCACGTTACGCCGGGAAGCGCTCGCTTTCAGGCACCGGCACGAGATCGTCGGGCCACTGCACCTCGAACCGCGTGCCGCCCGCGCCGGTCGGCACGCACAGCGCTTCGCCATGGTGCGCATGCGCGATCGCCGCGACGACGGCGAGCCCGAGGCCGGTGCCGCCGGGTTGCGACTCGTCGACGCGCCGGAACGCCTGGAACACGTGCGGCGCGAACTCGGCCGGGATGCCGGGGCCGTCGTCCTCGACGCGCAGCCGGCACATGCCGTTCTCGATGCGCGTCTGGATCCGGATCGCGCCGGGCACCGCATGGCGGCGTGCGTTCTCCAGCAGCGCGAGTAAAGCCTGACGGATGCGGACCGGGTCGCAGCACATGCGACGCGGGTCGAGATCGAGTGCCGGATGCTGACCGGCGGCCTGCAGCGCGTGCGCGAACACGTCGACCACGGCGCGCACCTCGGCGGCGAGATCGGTGTCGCGGATCTCGATGCTCAGGTGGCCGCTGTCGGCGAGGCTGACCACGCGCAGATCCTCGATCAGCCGCGTCAGCCCTTCGACCTGCGCGAGCAGGCTGCGGTACAGCGCGTCGCTCGGCGTGAACACGCCTTCGGCGAGCCCCTGCAGCCGGCCGCGCAGCACGGTCACGGGCGTGCGCAGTTCGTGCGCGATCGCCGCGTTCCAGAAGGTTTGCTCGTCGGTCACGCGCTGCAGCTCGCTCGCGAGCACGTTGAAGTTGTCGGCGAGCAGCGCCGCTTCCTTCAACGAACGGTCGCCGGCGACGGCCCGTGCGCCGAGATCGCCGCGCGCGACGCGGCGGATGCTGTCCGTTACCGAATTCAGCGGCACGAGGATGCGGCGCGACAGGTTGATCGCGACGACGATCGCGATCAGCAGGCCGACCAGCGTGGTCGAGATGATCCACACCCACTCCGGCCCGCTCGGGAGCCAGCTCACCGCCTGGAACGACTCCGGCGAGTACTGGTACAGCAGGTAGTAGAACGCATAGGCCGTCACGACGATCAGCACCGTGACGCCGAAGGCGATCGCGCCCATCGTCAGCGCGATCTGGCGGCTCAGGCCATCGAGTCTCACTCGCCGCTCCACAGTTTGTAGCCGACGCCGCGAACGCTTGCCGGCACGCCCGCGACGCCGAGATCGTCGAGTTTCTTGCGCAGTTTGCTGACGTGGCTGTCGACCGTGCGCTCCAGCGCGTCGCCTTCCGGCAGGCAGGTGGCCATCAGCTCGGCGCGGCTGAACACGCGGCGCGGCGCGCGCGCGAGCTGCGCGAGCAGCTTGAATTCGGTGAGCGTCAGCACGAGCGTGTGGCGCGTGCCGTCGATTTCGACCGTCGCTTCGTGGTGTTCGAGATCGATCTCGAACGGCGCGGCGCGCAGCACGCGCTGCTCTTCCTGGCGCGAGCCGCCCATCGACCGGCGCAGCACCGCCTGGGCGCGCGCGACGACTTCGGCCGGGTTGAACGGCTTGACCACGTAGTCGTCGGCGCCGATGCGCAGCCCGGTCAGCTTGTCGATGTCCTGGTCGAGCGCCGTCAGCATGATGACCGGCGTGTCGCCGCGATGGCGGATCTCGGCGAGCACCTTCCAGCCGTCGACGTGCGGCATCTGCACGTCGAGCAGCACGAGGTCGGGCTTCAGCGACAGGTGGAGTTCGAGCGCGCGGCGGCCGTCGGCGGCGTGCACGGTGCGCAGGCCGTTGCGCGCGAAATAGGCGAGCAGGATCTCGGCGATCTCGGGTTCGTCCTCGGCGATGAGGACGAGCGCCTGCGCGCGCTGGCCGGCGCCGGGGGATGAAGAAAATTCGGGCATGGCCACTCGTTCAGATCCATCGGGGTTCCATCGAATCGCCATACTACCGTACGGCCCGCGCAACCGAACGGAGACGGGCGCGGCCGCGCCGATCGCCGTCGCGTGCGCCGTCTTTCCGCAACCTTTCGGAAGCGCTGCAAGGCGTTGCCTGACAGGGGAATACCCTGTCTTTTTTTTTCAATCCTGTTTTATGTATCATGACCTAACTTTTGCAACATGTACTAATTCAGGGCGCCGGAAAATCCTTATCGGTACGGGGTAGTACGGCGCGTGTCCAGGCAGGAATGCGAACCGGATTCGCGCGCCCCGTCAGGGGGCGGGCGGGCCGGCGGCAGGTGAAGCGGATCGGGATCGCATCCCGTCGTCAGACTCCGCGCGAACGATGGCCCCTGCCGCCGGGGCGGCCGGCGTTCGCGCCCATTGCAGGCGTCATTCACAGATCATGTCCAGGAAGTCATCCATCAGCGGGTCGGCCGACCTGCAGCGCAGGCAGTGGCTCAAGGTCGCGGGCGCGTCGGTCGCGGCGGGCGGCCTTGCACTCGGCGCCGCGCGGGCGAAGGCCGATGCGGCGCCTGCCGCCGGCCACGACGGCGACGTACTCGATATCGCGATCGTCGGCGCCGGGCTGGCCGGCCTGACGGCCGCGCGCGACCTGCGCTACGCGGGCTGCGAATCCTTCGTCGTGCTCGAGGCGCGCGACCGCGTGGGCGGCCGCACGCTGAACTACGACGTGGGCGGCGGCTTCGTGACCGAAGTCGGCGGCCAGTGGATCGGCCCGGGCCAGACGGCGGTCGCCGATCTCGCCCGCGAGCTGGAAGTCGGCACGTTCCCGAGCTACTACGCGGGCAAGACGGTGATCCTCGGCGGCGACGGGCGCGCCGAGCTCGACCTGGAGGGCACCTTCGGCACCGACGAGGCCGTCGCGGCGAAGCTGAGCAAGCTGTCGCGCGACGTGCCGTCCGGTGCGCCGTGGACGTCGCCGAAGGCCGGCGAGCTCGACCGGCTGTCGGTCGGCGACTGGCTCGCGACGCAGGGTATCAAGGCGGAAGACCGGATGGGCTGGAACGCGTCGATCTCGCTGTCGGGCGGCATCGCGCCGGCGAAGATGGGGCTGCTGCACTTCCTGTCGATGATCAACTCCGCCGATTGCGATTACGCGCAGCTCGACTCGATCAAGCACAGCGCGCAGGAAACCCGCTTCGTCGGCGGCTCGCAGCTTCTCAGCATCCGGATGGCGCAGCAACTGGGCGACAAGGTGCGGCTGTCGTCGCCGGTGCGGCGGATCGTCGGCTGGGATCGCGACGTCGTGACGCTGGAAACCGATCGCGGCACGGTGCGCGCGAAAAAGGTCGTGATGGCGCTTCATCCGGCGCTGTGCCACCAGGTGCAGTTCGATCCGCCGCTGCCCGACAAGCGCGTCGCGCTGCAGCGCGCCTGGCCGGCCCATTCGCCGGCGCGCAAGACGGCGATGGCTTACCGCCGCCCGTTCTGGCGCGACAAGGGCTTGAACGGCCACATCTTCCAGACCGACGGGCCGGTGTTCTGGGCTTACGACAATTCGCCGCCGGGCGGCGAGATCGGTGTGATCAACGCATTCGTCCGGAATGCGCTGGTGCCGTCGGATCCGCAGGCCGCGAAGCAGATGCACGTGGAGCTCTATGCGCAGGCGTGGGGCGACGAAGCGCGCGCGCCGGTGTCGTATCACGATCGCGACTGGGGGCTCGCCGACCCGTGGACGCTCACGTGCGTGTCGGCGATCCCGCCCGGTTTCTGGAGCGCGCACGGCGACGCGCTGCGCGCGCCGTGCGGCAACCTGATCTGGTCGGGCACCGAGACCGCGAACATCTGGGCCGGCTACATGGACGGCGCCGTGCGCTCCGGTCACCAAAGCGCGCTTCAGGCGCTCAATGCGTTGCGTCGTGCTTAGGAGAGCGAAGATGAAGAAACGCATGCTGCTCGTCGCGGCGCTCGTGGTGATCGGCGCGTTGCTGGCGCTCTACGGTCCGACGCTGCTGGGCTTCTACCGCCTGCAGCGCCATATCGATACGGCCGCGCAAGCCGACGACGCCGACGGCGGCCCGTGGCCGCGCGTGACCGACGCGTGCATGAGCTGCCATGGCGTGAAGGGCACGTCGCTCAACCAGGCGTATCCGAGCCTCGCCGGCCAGCCGGCGCAATACGTGGCCGCGCAGCTTCGTGCGTTTGCGGGCGGGCAACGCGCGAACCCGACGATGGGCCCGCTCGCGATGACGATGAGCGAAGCCGAGATCACGCGTCTGGCCGGCTATTACGCGAAGCAGGCGCCGCTGGACAACGGCTCTTTCAAGCCGGATGCACGGCTGCGCACGAAAGGCGAGCAACTGGTGACGGGCGGCGCGTGCGCCGCCTGCCACGGCGCACGGCTGACGGGCCAGGCGCAGTTCCCGCGTCTGGCCGGGCAGGGTTACGACTACCTGCTGGCGCAGCTCGACGCGTTCGCGACGGGCTCGCGCAGCGAGGCGACCGGCACGATGCAGCGCGTCGCGCAGGCGATGTCGGCGGATGATCGCGCGGCAGTGGCGACCTATCTCGCGAGCCTCGGCCCCGCCAGGCAGTGAATCAACGGCAGCAATCGACCTCGGGAGTTCGAACCATGGATCACAGATCACTTGTCCTTTGTCTTTCCAGCGCGACGCTCGCGGCGACGACCGGCGTCTACGGCTTCAAGTTCGTGCGCAAGCGTAACTTCCTGATCGGCCTCGAGTGGTGGATCGTGACGATCTCCGCGTCCAACGCCGTGATCTTCTTCGCGACGGAATCGCCGGTGTCGTACTTCATTTCGCACTTTCTCGACGCCTTCTCGCGCGGGTTCGGGATGCCGGTGATCGCGGTCGCCGGCCTGATGGCGGTCACGCACGGCTACCGGCCGTCGATGCGGCAGGACGTGACGCTGTTCGTGCTCGCGACGCTCGGGACGATCGCGCTCGTGGCCGGCGTGTTGCAGCACGCGTTGCCGTACTTCTACGTGGCGATGTGGACGCTGATGTCGATCTATCTCGCCAGCTTCGTGTGGCGGCTCGTGCGTGCCGGCCACCCGTTCCATGCGCTGACGACGACGCTCGCGCTCGTCGCTTCGCAGGCGATCGCGTGCATCTACGATTTCTACAAGATCCCGGGCGAGGAAACCAACGTCGTGTTCAATTTCTATGTATTGGCGTTGCTGACCTGGTCGTACCTGACCGTCGTGCTCTATTACGCGTATTGCGCACTGGAGCGGGAGAATGGGCGCAGTCGGGCCGGTGCCGGTGTGTTGTCGTATCCGAAATGAGTAGATGTACTGAGAAAGTGATCGGCATGCACGTATCGCGGGCGACCGGCTGCCGCGGTGGTGGTGGAACGGTCCGATGGACTCGCCGCGCCTGACCCGCGCCGAGCGGCGCGATGCGACGCGCGAACGCCTGCTTGGCGCCGCGCACGCGATCTTCGCGGAGAAGGGGTATGCGGCCGCGAGCGTGGAAGACATTGCAGTGGCGGCCGGGCATACGCGTGGCGCGTTCTACTCGAACTTCCACGGCAAGGCCGACGTGCTGTTCGAGCTGCTGCGACGCGATCGGGACGAGGCTGCCGCGGCATTGCAGCGGATCGTCGGTTCGCATGACCCGGACCACGATGCGCAGCGCGCGATGCTCGCGTACTGGCGAAGGGGCATGACCCAGCCTGCAGCGCAGCTGATGTGGCTCGACGCGCAGCTCCAGGCCGCGCGCGATCCGCGGTTCCGTGCGCGCTTCGGCGCATTGCTGCGCGACCGGCAGGCGCTCGCGGCCGCGTGCATCGACGCGTATGCGGCGCGGGCCGGCGTGTCGCTGCCGTTGCCCACGCCGGTGCTGGCGCTCGGCCTGACCGCGCTGTGCGACGGCATGCGGTCGCACGACGCAGCCGATGCACGAAGCACGGTCGACGCGCTGGCCGACGCGGTACTGGTCGGCTTCATCACGCACACGGTGTTCGACCGCGTGCGCGGATGAAGGCGCGAAGCAGCGGCGGCCGCGCGTCGTCGTGCGCTTGTATGAAGGCTGAAAGCAGATTGTCATGACGGGCCGGCGGCGGGCGGCGACGCACGTTCGATCATGCAGACGAAACAGGGAATACCCCGTCTTTATCTTTTATTTATTTTTGTCATGATGACCTAACATAGTCATCATGTTCTACTGAAGGGCCGGCAGTGAAGACGAACCGCCGGTTGTGGCTGAACGAATCGGGAGATAGACGATGGATGCAATGAAGCGAAGGGCGTTCTTCGAGGACGGAGCCGTGCTCATCGAAGGGGTGCTCGACGACGAACAACTCGCGCAATGCCGCGCGGTGTTCGACTGGGGAATGGAGAATCCGGGCCCGATGGCGACGACGCTGCTCGACGGCACCGAATACAAGTCGCACAACGACAACGCGAACCCGTATGCGAAGGAGCGGCTCGACGCGCTGGTCGGCACGCTGCCGTTCGGGCAGCTGTTCGCCGACCTGTGGGGCTCGAAGCACGTGTGGTATTTCGCCGAGGAGCTGTTCATGAAGGGCGGCGGCAAGAGCGCACGCTCGCCGTGGCACCAGGACACGTCGTACCTGCCGTGGCAGGGGATGCATTTCGGCAACGCGTGGATCAGCTTCGAGCACGTGCCGAAGCGCAATGCGCTGGAGATCGTGCGCGGCTCGCATCACGGTGTGCGGCATGACGGCACGACGTTCCAGAACGCCGAGGATCCGACCGACCCGTTGCATGGCGGCGACGTGTGGCCGCGCCTGCCGAACATCGAGGCCGAGCGCCGCACGGCGCCGGATGCGTACGACATCCTGTCGTGGGAAACGAAGCCGGGCGACGTGCTGCTGCTTCATCCGGGCGTGTTGCACGGCGGCGGCGCGGTCGATGCCGATTTCCCCGATCGCCATACGCTCGTGCTGCGCTTTTTCGGCGACGACGCGGTGTTCAGCCCGTTGCCCGACGAAAGCCGCTCGGGATTCACGCCGGCCGGCGTGCTGTTCGTCGAGGAGCTCGCTGCGCTGAAGGCCGGCGATCCGTTCCGCGCGCCGTGTTTCCGTCAACTCGTCTGAACCCGGAGAACTCATCATGACAGCAACCCCGAAGCGGCAATCGATCGTGCCGGCTGCGTTCCAGCCGTGGTACGACGCGTACCACTTCTCGCCGGCGACGCGCGTCGGCGACACGATCTGGGTATCGGGCCAGGTCGGCCTCGACGCGCAGATGCAGCCGGCCGACGGCGTGCAGGCGCAGGCAAAAATCGCGTTCGAGTGCCTGAAGATGATCCTCGAGGAAGCCGGCGCGAGCCTCGCCGACGTCGTCGAACTCACGACCTTCCACACGGATCTGCAGCGCGAGACCGAAGGCTTCGCGGCGGTCAAGGACGTGTATTTCCCCGACCGTTACCCGTCGTGGACGGCGGTCGGCGTCACGCAACTGGCGCTGCCGGGGCTGTGCGTCGAGATTCGCGCGGTGGCGGTGGCCGGTTCCGGCAAGGGCTGACGGAAGGCACGAGGGTTTTGCGTCGGATCTGCGTTCCATATGGATCGCAGTACTGAAGAAATAGTGCCAAGAGAGCAATCAATCAAGCGGCAGGCGGCCGGCCGGAACCCCGGCCGGCCTCGATCAGGGCGCGACGTCATCGTCGGCTGACGATGACGATCGAAGCAAACGCGTTTCGTCCGGGATGGGCGAGCGAAGGCGGAGCACGAAGGAGAACCATGATGAAGAAGCATCGTTTCTGGACCACGTCCGCGATCGCGGCCGCTGCATGTGTCGCGATCGGCACCGCCGTCGCGGCGGACGACCTGACGCCGGCCGGCGCCGACCGCTCGGCGAGCAAGGACGGCGCGGTGCCGGCCTATACGGGCAAGCAGTCGCCCGACGCCGGCTGGGAGTGGGGCAAGGTGCGCGGCGATTTCTGGAAGCATCGCAGCGAGAAGCCGCTCTACTCGATCGACGCGGCAAACGTCGACAAGTATGCGGACAAGCTGTCGCCCGGGCAGGTCGCGCTGATCAAGCAGAAGAAGGGCTACCGGATGGACGTCTACCCGTCCCATCGAGAATGCCAGTTGCCGGATGCCGCCGAGCAGAACTCGAAGGCGAACCTCACGGCCGCGAAGCTGGATGCGAGCGGCGAGAACCTCGCCGCGGCCGCGTTGCCCGGCGTGCCGTTTCCGCAACCGAAGAGCGGCATCGAAGCGATCCTGAACTACGAGATGCGCTATCGCGGCGAAGGCGTCGAATGGGCGCAGGTCGCCACGAGCATTTCGCCGCGCCCGGGCGGCAGCGAATGGATCGACGCGGTCGGGCCGCAGACGTTCTACTTCCCGTCGGCCAAGCTCGGCAAGACATCGCCGCAGGACGTCGACCAGTTGAGCGCCGCCGTCTACTTCCAGATGAACTCGCCGGCCGCACTGGCCGGGCAGGCCTTCGTCCAGCGGCAGTACTTCAACAAGGACTCGGAAACCTACTACTACTTCCCGGGCCAGCGCCGCGTGCGGCGCATGCCGGCCTATACGCACGACGCGCCGCTGATCGGCTTCGAGAACCAGTACCTGATCGACGAGGCCAACATGATCAACGGCTCGCTCGACCGGTTCAACTGGAAGCTGGTGGGCAAGAAGGAAATGCTCGTCCCGTACAACGCGTTCGGCATGTACAAGTTCAAGAGCAAGCTGCACGACGTCGCGACGCCCGACGGCCTCGCCGCTGCGAACCGCCGCTACGAGACGCATCGCGTGTGGGTCGTCGAAGCGACGCTGAAGCCGAGCGCGCGGCACGTCGCGTCGAAGAAGGTGTTCTATCTCGACGAAGACAGCTGGCTCGCGCTCGTCGGCGAGGACTACGACGCGCAGGGCAAGTTGTGGAAGGTGCGGGAAAGCTACCCGATTCCGGTCTGGGAACTCGGCGGCACCTGCGACAACGAACCGCTCGCGCAGTACGACATGATCAACGGCCGCTATGTGTTCGATGCGTCGTCGATCGGCCAGGGCAAGGACATTCGCTGGTTCGGTCAGGCCGACGATCCGCGCTTCAAGTCGGATTTCTACACGGCGGAATCGCTGCGCTCGGTCAGCGAACGCTGACGGCCGCCGGCTGACGGATAAAAGGACCGGCGCGCGCAACGATCGTGCGCCGGCATCGAACAGGGGCGGAGGTGGATCATGGAACCGGCAAGATTGTTCAGGAATGCTACCGTATCGGTGGCGATGGCGGGTGCCGCGACGTCGAGCGCGTACGCGTATGACTTCACGTTGAACGGCGGGGCCCTGCAAGGCTCGTGGGTGTCGAACCTGACGGCTGGCGCGGGCATCCGGACCAAAAATCCGAGCTGCTCACTCACCGGCGACCCGAACGCCTTCGGCTGCGGCGCGGCCGCGAACACCAACCAGTGGGGCTACGCGGACAACGGTGACCTGAACTACCGCAAGGGCCAGCCGTTCAGCACCTACATCAGCGCGACCAGCGAGCTGCTGCTGAAGATGCCGAGCGAAGGGCTGAAGTTCATGGTGCGCGGCACGGGCATGTACGACTTCATGGCCAAGAACACGAACCGCACGCCGTTGTCGAGCACCGCGGCCGCGCAGGTCGTCTACAACGCGCAGTTGCTCGATCTGTGGGCGCAGAAGGATTTCACGATCGGCGGGCGCAACGCGCACGTGCGGCTCGGCAACCAGGTGATCAACTGGGGCGAGAGCATGTTCGCGCAGAGCGGCATCAACGCGACGAACTCGATCGACGTGCAGAAGCTGCTGATCCCCGGCTCACAGCTCAAGCAGGCGCTGCTGCCCGCACCGATGGTGAGCCTGGCGGCCGACCTGTCGCACGGGTTCAGCACCGAGGCCTACTACCAGTTCCAGTGGAATGGCAACCGCTATCCGCCGGTCGGCTCGTACTGGTCGGTGACGAACGGTTTCGGCCGCGGTGCCGAGCCGTTCACGATCAACACGAATAACCTGAACGTGATCGGCCCGAGCGCGGGCACGATCGCCAACGCGATCGGCGGACCGGGCGCGGCCGGCAACCAGGACACGCTCAACGCGATCAAGAACGGGCTCGTGAACGGCACCTACGCCGGGCCGCCGTTCAACGACATCGGGCTGCCGTCGGTCACGAACCTGCCGGCGAAATACCGGCCGCAGTTCGGCGTGAAGTTCAACTACTCGCCGCGCTCGTTCGACGCGAACTTCGCGTTCTACTACCTGAACTACACCGACAAGTCGCCGGTGCTCGCGTCGCTCGCGAACGGCACCGAGCAATGGTCGTATCTCGGCCGGCGCCAGTTGTTCGGCGTCAGCGCGAACTTCGGCGTCGGCCCGTGGGCAATCGGCACCGAATTGTCGTACCGGCCGCGCGACGCGGTCGCACTGTCGAGCTGCTACGGCGCGGGCGGCCCGCTCGACCTGAACACGAACAGCGTGGTTGGCCTGGACTGCCCGCAATGGGTCGACAAGAAGAAGTTCCAGTACGACATCAACGGGCTGCTGGCACTCACGCGCAGCGAGTACCCGTTCCTGAAACTGCTCGGCGCCGATTCGGCCGCGCTGACGTGGGAACTGACGTGGATCTACTACCCGGGGCTGAGCTCGAGCGGCGTCACGCGCACGGTCGGCGGGCAGACCGTCACGCAGGTGCCGCAGACCGGTTACCTGCCGTGGCTGAACAACGGCTCGGCGGCCGGCTATCCGATCGGGATGAGCCAGGGCACGTCGAGCTCGGTGGGCGCGACGATCGACTTCAACTGGACCTATGACGGCTCGCTGATTCCGGGCTGGCAGGTTACGCCGGGCGTGACGTTCTCAACCGGCCTGTACGGCTATACGCCGACCTTCACCGCGAATTACATGCAGGGCGCGAAGTCGGTGAACGTCTACGTGCTGTTCAACCAGAACCCGCCGAACTGGCAGGCCGGCATCAACTTCACTTCGTTCTGGGGCGGGCACAACACGGTCGGCCAGCCCTACGCGGACCGGAATTTCGTCGGGCTGTTCGTCACCCGGAATTTCTGACGGTGATGCGCTTACGGGCGGCGCGCGCGGTGCGCCGCCGCCAATCATGAAGGGGTAACGTCGTGCTCAATCGTCTGGTCAGTCGCCTGGAAAGGTTCTTTTTCGGTCACCGCGCGATCGTGCTCGCGGCGATCGCGCTGTTCACCGTCGCGATGGCCGTGTTCGCCGTGCA
>NZ_CADESR010000014.1:0-166483 GCF_902830285.1 Burkholderia sp. BCC0419 | reverse complement strand
CAGGTCGTGTTCGAGGGCGTGCCGACTTATCCGGACGCCGGCCGTTTCTGGAAGATGATCGACGATCACAAGGTGACGGTGTTCTACACCGCGCCGACCGCGATCCGCTCGCTGATCAAGGCGGCCGAGGCCGACGACAAGGTGCATCCGAAGAGCTATGACCTGTCGAGCCTGCGCATCATCGGCACGGTGGGCGAGCCGATCAATCCGGAAGCGTGGATGTGGTACCACAAGCATGTCGGCGGCGAACGCTGCCCGATCGTCGACACGTGGTGGCAGACCGAAACCGGCGGCCACATGATCACGCCGCTGCCGGGCGCGACACCGACCGTGCCGGGTTCATGCACGCTGCCGCTGCCGGGCATCATGGCCGCGGTGGTCGACGAGACCGGCCAGGACGTGCCGAACGGGCAAGGCGGCATCCTCGTCGTCAAGCGTCCGTGGCCGGCGATGATCCGCACGATCTGGGGCGACCCGGAGCGTTTCAAGAAGAGCTATTACCCGGAAGAACTCGGCGGCACGCTCTATCTGGCCGGTGACGGCACCGTACGCGACAAGGAGACCGGCTACTTCACGATCATGGGCCGGATCGACGACGTGCTGAACGTGTCGGGCCACCGGCTGGGCACGATGGAGATCGAATCGGCGCTGGTGTCGCATGAGCTGGTGGCCGAGGCGGCGGTGGTCGGCCGGCCGGACGACACGACGGGCGAGGCGGTCGTGGCGTTCGTGGTGCTGAAGCGTTCGCGCCCGGAAGGCGACGAAGCGGCGGCGCTCGCGAAGACGCTGCGCGACTGGGTCGGCAAGCAGATCGGGCCGATCGCGAAGCCGAAGGACATCCGCTTCGGCGACAACCTGCCGAAGACGCGCTCGGGCAAGATCATGCGGCGCCTGCTGCGCTCGCTTGCGAAGGGCGAGGCGATCACGCAGGACACGTCCACGCTCGAGAATCCGGCCATCCTCGAGCAGTTGAACCGCTCGATGTGACATTGCCCGCCACGGCGGGCGCATCGCTTCACCGCGGCACCGCAGCACGGCCGCCGGCCCGGCTCTGACACCGGGCTCGCGGGCCGTGTTGCGGCGCCGGCGACAAGCATCGCCGTGCGTTCCCCGACGGCACGGCATGCAGGCGGCTCGCCTCGCATCCGCCATCGAAGTTTTAATTAGTCATACGTATTACAACACTCACAAAACGGAGACAGACGATGAAGAGCAGGACATGGACAATTAGCGCGGCGCTGCTCGGCGCGGCGGCAAGCACGAGCAGTTTCGCGCAGAGCAGCGTCACGCTGTACGGCGATCTCGATGCCGCATTGCTCTATACGAGCCGATCGCTCGATTCGGCAACCGGCGGCAACGCCGGACGCCAGTTCGCGCTGACCGACACGGGCATGACGCCGACCAACTTCGGCATCACGGGCACCGAGGATCTCGGCGGCGGGCTGCACGCGCGATTCAAGCTGGAGAGCGGCTTCAACATCACGGACGGCGCGTTCGGCCATTCGAACGGCAACTTCTTCGGCCGCCAGGCGTGGGTCGGGATCGACGGCGGCTTCGGCGAAACGAAGGTCGGCCTGCAGTTCTCGCCATTCGTGCTCGCGATACTCGGATCGGATCCGCGCAACGTCTCGCACTTCGGTGCCGCGCTGGTTCCGTACGTCGACAACGTGCTCGTCACGGGCCTCTTCAACCCGAATGCGATTTCGTACACGAGCCCGACGATCGCCGGGCTGACGGCCAGCGCGATGTTCGGCTTCGGCGGAAAGGCCGGCGACTTCCAGGCGGGACGCCAGTATTCCGGCAGCCTCACCTACGCGAACGGCGGCTTCATGCTCAACGCGGCGCTCTACGACGGCAACGG
The DNA here is from genome assembly GCF_902830285.1 of Burkholderia sp. BCC0419. Classification (NCBI taxonomy): domain Bacteria; kingdom Pseudomonadati; phylum Pseudomonadota; class Betaproteobacteria; order Burkholderiales; family Burkholderiaceae; genus Burkholderia; species Burkholderia sp. BCC0419. Next base: position 164,622 of record NZ_CADESR010000014.1, on the reverse strand, counting down.
CGGCACGTCGCCGACGCCGGTGCCGAGCACGGTCGCGTTCGTCGGCCGCACGATCGGCACCGCCTATACGTTCGGGCCGGTGACCGGCAAGGCGTCGTTCACGAGCTACAAGGTCGCCGGCTCGTTCAGCAACAACGTGTATAGCGCCGGCCTCGACTATCGCGTCACGCCGGCCCTCGACCTGAACACCGGCGCGTGGTACACGACCGACCGCAACGATTCGCACAATCATTCGCTGCTTGCCGCGATCGGCGCCGACTACAGCCTGTCGAAACGAACGGGCCTGTACGCGCAGGTCGGCGTGGTCAACAACCACGGCGCGATGAATACCGGCCTCGGCATCACGGGCGGCGCGTTGTACGGGTTGCCGGGCACGACGGTCGGCGTCAACGCGGGCATCCACCACGTGTTCTGACGCAGCGCCTGCGCACGGGCGGCCGCTGCGCGCCGCCCGTCCCACTCCACACCGCGGCGGCGTCGCCACGGAAACGTGGCGCGAACGCACCCTGTCCGGCGCCGGTCCGGCCATCCGGCATGCCGATCTCGATGTTTACCCGACCTCAAGTCCGCGGCCGTGCGGCCGTCAAGTCAGGAACGCACGCCCAACATCCGCCGGGAACCCGGCGCGCATGCCCTCAAGGAGACCCACCAACGTGAACTTCTTCGGAATCGGCCGCGGCCGCCGTTCGTCGCGCGCGCTCGTCGGCGACATCGCCGAACAGGCCGGCAGGCTCGGCATCGAGATCTGCGACGTGTCGGGCCACGTCGAGGAAGTCGCGGCCCGCGTCGCCCGGCAGGCGGAAGTCTGCCATACGCTGCGCGAATCGGCCGCGCTCACGCTGCGCGGCAACCACCGGATCGCCGAGGCCGCGCAGCAGGTGCGCGACGTCAGCGCCAATGCGTCGAATGCGGTCCGGCAGTCGCAGCAGACGATCGAGGCGTCGCTCGCCGACATTCACGGCCTCGTCGAGGGCGTCACCACGATCAGCGACCAGATGGGCGCGCTGCGCGACGCGCTCGGTCACGTGCGGGCCGTGTCCGAGGAAATCTCCGTCATCGCGCGACAGACCCACCTGCTCGCGCTGAACGCCGCGATCGAGGCCGCGCGCGCCGGCGAGTCGGGCCGCAGCTTCGCGGTCGTCGCGGCCGAGGTCAAGAACCTGTCCGCGAAGACCGGGCAGGCGACGGCCCAGATCGAGACGACCCTCGCGCGGCTCGCCGAGCAGACCGAACACCTGCTCGCAGAAGGCACCGACAACGCCGCCCGCGCGCATCGCGTACGCGAGGGCACGCGCACGATCGGCGAGGTCGTGCACGCGACCGGCCACGCGATCACCGAGCTGGCCGGCGAGGCCGAACAGATCGCATCGTTGACGGACGAGATCGAGGCGCAGTGCCACCGTCTCGACGAGCAGGTCGGCGAGATGGCGTCCGGCGTCGAGAACTCCGCCGACAACTTTTCGCAGGCCAAGGACCGGCTCGGCAATCTGCTCTCCGTTTCCGAGACGCTGATCGAGCTCACCGCCGCGACCGGCGTCGACTCGCCCGACACGCGCCTGATCGACGCCGCGCGGAACACGGCCGCCACGATCAGCAAACTCTTCGAGGAGGCGGTCGGCCGCGGCGATATCGCGCTCGACGCGCTCTTCGATGCGCACTACGAACCGATTCCCGGCACCGACCCGCAGCAGTTCATGACGCGCTTCACGGCGTTCACCGATCGCGTGCTGCCCGCCGTCCAGGAGCCGGTGCTCGACCTCGACGAACGCGTCGTCTATTGCGCGAGCTTCGACCGGCGGTGCTACCTGCCGACCCACAACCGGAAGTTTTCGCTGCCGCAGCGCGCGGACGCCGCCTGGAACGCGGCGAATTGCCGGAACCGCCGGATCTACACGGACCGGACGGCGCGCATGTCCGTATCGCACAGCAAGCCGTTCCTGTTGCAGACCTATCGGCGCGACATGGGCAACGGCCAGTTCGTGCTGATGAAGGACGTGTCCGCGCCGATCGTCGTCGGCGGACGGCCATGGGGTGTCCTGCGGATCGGCTACAGCGTCTGAGCCGGCGCGGGCGGGCCGTGCCTACTGCTCGAGCCCCACCCCCAGCGGCCGCTGGTCGCTGCGCCCGTGATCGTCGACCACCCGCACGGTATAGCTGCCGGCCGTGCGCGGCTGCCAGAACAGCGCGTCGCCCGGCGCGCTGCGGCCGACATACGCGTCGTTGACGAACCAGTACAGCGCATGCGCGCTCGCATCGGCGGTCGCGTTGAACGCGATGCGGGTTTCGTCGGTGCTTTTCACGCGCATCGCATACGTACTGCCGCGCAGCGGCGACGTGATGCGCGGCGGGTCGCCCTCGACCTGCCCGGCATCGCGACAATCCGCATTCTGCGGCGGCCGCCGGCGCGGAATGCCGGCCTGCGCGAATACCTGCTGCAAGTCCGACGGCCAGAACTCGAAGACCTCCGTATGCGTGCGCTTGCCGTCGTACGGCGGGCACGCGGCCTTCCCCGTCGCGTCGTCGATCACGACGGGCCGGTGCACGGTGCTCACGCGGATCGGCGACGTGCCCGGGATGAACCACGTCCAGCCCTGCTGCGGACACCACTCGTTCGGCAGGTCGCCGCTCGCGAGGCAGACCCGCACGCGCTTCAGGCGTGGCGGCACCGCGCGCGGCGGCTCGACGAGCGTGCGCTCGGCGTTCATCGCATCGACGACCTGAAAGAACAGCGGCGCGGCCGCATCGACACCGACGAACGCGGTATTGGTCGAATTGTCGAAATTGCCGACCCACACGACCAGCACGTACGGGCCGAACACGCCGGCCGTCCACGCATCGCGGAACGACCATGACGTGCCGGTCTTCCAGTACACGGGCACGCTCGACGGCTGCGCGCCGCTCGTCTCGTCGGGGCGCAGGTGCTGGCGCAGCATGTCCATCGTCATGTAGCTCGCTTCGGCGCTCAGCAGGCGCCGGCCGGGCAGCGCCGGTTCGTCCGCGCGCAGCCGCAGCGGCCGGAACTCGCCGCGGTTCGCGAGCATCGCATACAGCGCCGCGAGATCCTGCATCGTCACTTCGCCGCCGCCGAGCACGAGCGCGAGCCCGTAGTGCTGCGCGCTCGCGAGCCGGCGCACGCCCGCGTCCTGCAGGAACCGGTACAGGTCGGGCGACTTGAGCTGCGACGCGACCCACACGGCCGGCACGTTGCGGCTGCGGTTCAGCGCGTCGGTCGCCGTGATCGGCCCGAGGAAATGGCCGTCGAAATTTTCCGGCGCATACGGGCCGAACGACGTCGGCACGTCGCGCAGCACGGTCTGCGGATGCAGCACGCCCTGGTCGAAGCCGAGCGCATAGATGAACGGCTTGAGCGTCGAGCCCGGCGAGCGCCGCGCAAGCGTGCCGTTCACCTGCCCGTCGATCGTGCGATCGAAGAAATTCGCGGAGCCGACCAGCGCCTTCACGCCCATGTCGCGCGTATCGACGAGGATGGCCGCCGCGTTGCGCACGCCGCGCGTATCGTTGCGCGCGACATAGCGTGAAATCTGCCGTTCGAGCGTGCGTTGCAGGTCGAGATCGACGGTCGTCGCGAGCCGCGCACCGCCATCCCCATCGCTGTCGCGGTTGCCATCGGCCACCGAGCCGCCCTGCGTCGTACGCCACGCGCTGTGCGCAGCAAGCGCCTGATCGACCGCATGCGGCGCATCGAACGGCAGCGCGGACAGCGGCCGCATCGCCAGCGGCAATGCGAACAACGGCTTGAGCGACGCATCGCCCGGATGCTTCGTCAGCCAGCGCGCATACAGCCGGTTGCGCGACGCGGCCAGCGCCCGGTTGATCTCGTCCTGCCCGCCGCGCACGCGCCGCGCCGGGTCCTGCGGAATCACCGCGAGCGCAAGCGCTTCGGGCAGCGTCAGCGCGTCGGGCATCCGGTCGAAATAGACGACGCTCGCGGTGCCCGCGCCTTCGACGTTGCGGCCGTACGGCGCGTCGTTCAGATACGCTTCGAGAATCTGCCGCTTCGAGTAGAAGAGTTCGAGCTGCACCGCGCGTGCGACCTGCTCGAGCTTGCCGGCCGGCGTGCGCGTGTTCAGCTTCCACAGCGAGCGCGCGAGCTGCATCGTCAGCGTCGAGCCGCCCTGCGGATTGCCGCCGCGCACATACGTGATCCACGCGCCGCGCGCGAGCCCGTACGGATTGAAACCCGGATGCCACCGGAACCAGCGGTCCTCGTGCAGCATCACGGCTTCGACGAGCTGCGGCGACATCCGGTCGAGCGGCACCCACAGCCGGTAGCGGTCGTCCTTCGCGAGCGTCAGGCGCAGCAACCGGCCCTGCGCGTCCGTCACCGCGACCGACGACGGTTTCCAGTCGCGCAGCGGCGGATGCGGCCACAATCGGCACGCAGCCAGCGCGCCGAACACGAGCAACGCGCCCGCGAGCCAGTTCTGCCAGCGATGCAGCCAGCGGCCGGCGCCGTGCAGCGCGCGCCGGCGCATGGATGCGTCAGCCACGCCCGGTCGCTCCTTGCTTTCGACGCGGCCTGCAACGCCGGTGCCTCCGCCTCGTCATCGCACGCGCTCCACCGTCAGCGCCGTGCCGCCCGGCGCCTGCGCCTGCACGCGGCGGTCGTACATCGATTCGCCGTAGGCCGGCGGCGCAATGAAGCGGCCCGCGTTGCTCGCCTTGATCCGGTAGACGAACTCGCGCACGTCGGTCGTCGCGGTGCCATAGATCACCACGCGATCCTCGCGGATATCCGCGAACTGCGGCTGCCACGTCGAGCCCTTCACGCCGATCGGCGAATGCCACGGCGCATCGGCCGCCGGGGTCGACGCACTGCCGTCTCCGTTGCCGTCACCGTCCTGCGTATCGGTCACGGGCGGCGGCGCGATCACCGGATCGAAGCCGCCCGGCAGCAGGTCGACGATCGCGACGTTGCCGACGTTCGCCGAACCGGTCGCGCGAATCTTCAGGTGCACGTCGATCTCCTGGCCGAGCGTGATCCTGGCGAGCGGCTTGCCGTCCGTATCGGTGTAGTCGCGCACGATTTCCAGCCCGTTCCTGATCGCCTTCGTCGACGCGCCGCGGTCGTAGCCCGACTGGCTCGCGACCCACCACGCCGGCAACGCGCTGCCGTTCACGAAGTCGACGCGCGACGCGCCGGCCGTCCACGTGCCCGAGCGCACGAGGTTCGCCTGGATCGACGACACGTCCTTCGGCGCGGCGCCCGCCCGCACTTCATTGATCGCGAGCTGGTCGAGCTGGCCCGCGTTCGATGCCGCATACGCGTCGAGCGCGAGAATCGTCATCGCCGACGACAGCGTGTTGTAACGGTTGTCGACGAGCGGCGCGGCGAGGTTGTCCATCGCGCGCGGCGACAGCTTGCGCACGCGCTCCGGGAAGTGCTTCGCGAGCAGGTACAGCACGCTCGCGTCGCGCGTCAGCGGGTCGATGTAGTAGCCCGTCACGTAATCGCCGTCGGACGCGCGCTTGCGCTCGAGCAACGCCTGCGGGCCCGCGATCAGCGCGGCGGCCTCCTTGTCCTGCTTCAGCAACTGGTACGACGCGGCGAGCCACGCGGCCGCGAGATCGCTGTTCCAGTCCTTCGGGTACGCATCCTGCAGCCGCTTCTGCACGGCCGCGAGGCTGTTGGTCGTCACGTTGCCCTGGCGCGTCAGCAGGTACACCGCGTACGCGCGCTGCCGCAGCAGGTCGAGCGAGCCGAGCGAATCGTTCGCGGCGAGCCGCTGCAGGTACGCGTTGCCCGCATCGAGCATGTCCTTCGGCACCGCGACGCCACGATCGCGCGCATCGAGCAGCACGTGCATCGCATACGCGGACACGAACGGATCGGCATCGGGCGTCGCGCTCCACAGGCCGAAGCCGCCCTGCGCGTTCTGGCGGCTGCGCAGCACGCCGAGGAACTGCGCGATCGCGCTCGCGTTCGCCGCATCGGCGCCGGCTTCGGGCGCATGCATCGCGCTCGTCAGCGCGCGCACCGACAGCCACTTCGCCGCGAACATACGCGGCACGGCCGCGCTCACCATCTGCTCGCTGCAAGCGTGCTCGAAGTTGACGAGATACGACGACAGCCCTTCGGACAGCACCAGCGGCGCGGTCGAGATGCTCGCGTCGCGCGACGCGTACGCGTCGTACATCGACCGCAGAATCGGCGCGCCCGCCTTCTTGCCCGGATCGAGCCGCGCGATGTCGAGCTGCGTGCGGAACGCGGCGGCTGGCCGCACCGACACGTCGACGCGCTGCTGCGCGCCCTTCGCGCCGTAGCGCGCGCCGAACGACAGCGCGCCCGAGCCGAGCGTATCGGTCGCCTTCACGCGGAACAGCGCGACGCCTTCGTGCTGCGGCGCGAGCGCGACGTTCTGCGTCGCCGGCCCGATCACCTGCAACTGCGGGCCCGTCTTCAGCGTGACCGCGACCGGCACCGGCTGGTTGCCGACGCCCGTCAGGTTGTTCGCGACGCCGACGCTGACGTCGGCCTCGTCGCCCGGCGCGAGCGTCGTCGGCACATTCGGCGACAGCACGAAATCGCCGCGCACCGTCGTCGCGCCCTCGAACGTGCCGACCAGGTCCGGCGACACCGACACGGCCATCACGCGCAGCTTCCCGTTGAAGTAGTCGGGCACCGTGTAGCTCAGGCGCGTGTCGCCGTTCACGTCGACGATCCCCGACCAGTAGACGACCGGCTTGTCGCGCTTGCGCTTGAACGGGTTCAGCTGGCGGCCGATCGCGTCGTCGGCGTCGCCGCCGGGCGCGGCCATCGCCATCAGCTTCTCGAAGTCCGGCAGGATCAGGTCGAGGATCTGCGACGTGCCGACTTCGAGCATCCGCTTGCGGAAGAAGAACTTCAGCGGATCGCCGAGCTTGTAGCGCGCGACCTGCAGGATGCCCTCGTCGACCGCGAACACGACGACCTTCGCCGGCTTCGCCGAATGCACGGTGAAATTGACCGTGTCGCCCGGCTTCACGAGCGCCGGCGCATCGACGCTCACCGCGTTGCGGCGCGCATCGAGGTTCACCGAGAACGGCACGACGCCGTAGCTCAGCGGGCTCATGAAGATCTCGTCCGATGACGGATCGCGAATGTATTGCACGTTGATGTAGCCGTTGCCTTCGAAGCCGGCCGGCACCGTGATGTGCTGGATCGAGCTCGTCGTGTCCGCATGGAACCATGCGTGCGCATACACCTTGTCGCGCTCGATCGTGATCAGGCCGCTGCCCGCGTAAGGCGCGCGGATCGCGATTTCCACCTGCTCGCCCGGCTTGAAGTCGTGCTTCGCGAGGCTTACCTGAAGCTCCGCGTTGCGGTCGAGCGAACGCGTGACGTTCGCGGCGCCCGTGACCGAATACTCGATCCGGTTCACCGCGGCGCCGTCGGCGCGGCGGATCACGAGCGCATAGCTGCCCGGCTTGTCGGTGCGCAGCGCGTAGTCGAGCCCGGCCGCCGGAATCGACAACGGCTTCTCGTCGACCGGCACTTCCTTCAGCCGCGAATCGTATTTGTACGCGCCGGAATCCTGTTTGGTCAGCACCGATACGTAACGCTGCTCGACGAGCTGCGCGCGCAGGTCCTTCACGTCGATCGCCTTCGCGCCGGGGTCGATCGCGACGAGCCGCACCGTACGCGGGCTGCCGCGCTTCACGTAGCCGAGATCGTCGACCGACTTGTAGCCGACGAGCCAGTCGTTGTTCGACACGAGCGTCTGCGCGTTCGCGGCGACGTTACGCCCGCCTTCCGCTTCGTACGCCTTCGCCTGGAAGTAGAGCTGGTAGGTCGCGTCCGCGTACTTGTCGAGATCGAGATCGAATTCGGCATGGCCCTTGTCGTCGGTCGTGCCGTCCTGCAGCGCGGTCGTGTAGCCCTCCTTCGCGCGGCGTGCGTCGAAGAAGTGATACCCCTGCCAGCTGCGGAACGACGGCCACACCGGGCGCAGCGTCAGCGTCGCCGCGACGCGGCGCTTCTCGGCCGGCGTGCCGAACAGGTTCTGCGCATCGACGATGCCCTTCAGCCCCTTCGGCTTCACCCACCCTTCGACGACCTGCTGCGACAGCTTCGCGTCGACCTTCATCCGGTCGGGCAGGAATTCCTTCACCTGCACCGTCGTGCTGCCGATCGGCTCGGCGCCCGGCTGGCCGTCCTTGACGATATACAGGTTGACGGTCCATGTGCCGGTCGGCGCCGTTTCGGCGGTCGTGTAGCCGAGCTCGGTGAAGCCCGTCGCGTCGACGGTCACCGGCTTGCGCTCGACGGTCATCCCGCGCGGGTCGACGATCTCCGCCTGCAGCGGCACGCCGGCCGGGCTGCGCGCCCAGCTGGCCGCGCGCACGATCAGGCCGATGTGGAACGGATCGCCGGGCCGGTACAGGCCGCGATCCGAGAACAGGTACGCGGACAGTTGCCCCTGGCCCGTCGCGTTGCGTTCGCCATCGACGTCGAAGCGCGAGAAGTCCAGCTGGCGATCGCGGCCGGCCACCGGCAGGAACGACAGGTCGGTGTCCTTCTTCACGAGGTACAGTTGCGGACGCTTCTCGCGGTCGAGCCCCTTGAACGCGGGGAAATGCACGACGCCGTCGGCGCCGGTCGTCTGCGTGAACAACGCCTGCCCGTTCACCGCGAGCACCGACACCGTTGCGCCCGCAACCGGCTTGCCCGACCGGATCGACTGGATGAACACGTCCTGGCTGCCGTCCAGCGCACGCTTGACCAGCATCCCGAGATCGGTCACGACGATCAGGCGCGTGTCGCCGAGCGCGTTGTCGCCGTCGTCGCCGTTGCCGCTGCTGTCGCCGGAATCGGCGTTGTCGGACTGATCCTGGTTGCCGTCGCCGGACGCCGCATCGCCGTCCTTAGCATCGTCGGCTTTCTTCTTTTCGGCCGCCGGATCGTACTTCGACAGATGCAGCAGGAACACGCCGCGCTTGCCGTCCTTCAGGTACTGGCCGAGGTCGATGCCTTCGTAATGCGCCTTGCCGGGATCGCCGGCCGGGAACGCGCGGGTCTGCACGAAGCGCTCGACGATGTGATCCTCGCTGAACGAATACGACAGCTCGGGCCGCGCGTACGTGCCGTTGTTGAAGCTCACGAGATGCTGGATCTGGTCGGGCAGCACGCGGCCGATCTCGACCTTCATGCCCGGCAGGTTGCGCGACACGACCGACAGCCGCTTGCTGCCGCTCATCGACAGCAGCGAGCCGTCGGCCATGAAGCGCAGCAGCTTCGGATAGTCGGGCACCGTGAACGCGTTCGTCACCGGCTCGCCGATCCGGTAGCCACCCGCCGATTTCAGGTCGCCCTCGAATCGCACGACGACGCGCTCGCCCGGCGTCGCGTGGTACTTGAAGCTCTGCAGCGTCGCGAAGTCGTTCTCGGTCGGCACCGCTTCGAGCGGCAGCGGCTTCGACTGCTTCAGCACCGCGTCGCTGATGTCGGCCACGTTCCATTCGTACGGCGGATCGTCGTCCGCCTGCTCGACGCCCGGCTTGCGCTTCGGCAGCACCCACGCCTTCGCGCGCGCGGCCAGCTCGGCGCCGCGCACGCCGTCGGAGGTTTCGGCGACGAGCACCTGTTCGGGCTCGTAGCGCTCGTTGTCGACGAGGGTCGGCGCGATATTGCCGATCGACAGGCTGTACAGCCCCGGCACGCCGACCGACGCGTGCAGCCCGTCCGGCGTGCCGTTGCCGCCGCGCGCGCTCTTCACGCCCTTGTCGACGTCGAGCCGCACCACCAGCGGATCGCGCGGAATCTCGAGCGGCGGCGAGTAGACCCACGCGCTCGTCTTCATCTTGTCGTAGTTGACCGTGTAACGCAGCGGCGACACGGTCTTGCCGTCGCGGCCGACCAGCACGAGGCCGATGCGCTTCTCGAACTCGGCCGGATCGACCGGGTAATTGAAGCGCAACTGCAGCAGCGCCTGCTTCTCCGCCGGATTGTCGGGGTTCTGGTAGAACTGGTTGTCGCCGAACGTCGCGGCGAATGTCGGCACGTCGAACGCGAAACGATCGTCGTGCATCGTCACCTGCGGCGCGAACACCCGATGCACGGCAAAACGCACCTCGACGTGCGCGCCGACCGGCCAGTCGGCCGCCGGCGTGAAGCGCAGCGTCTTGTCGTCGACCCATTCCCACGCGCCCTTCAGCGCGGGCGTCATCTCGATGCCGTCGCCGGCCGGCTTGCCGACCCGTTCGATCGGTGCGGCCGATTGCGAGAACGCCACTTCCAGCGGATGCACGGTGATCTTCGGCTTGTCGGTGTCGTCGACCTCGTAGGTCGTGATCGCCGGCGCCTTCACGGTGAAGCCGACGGTTTCGGGCTCCGGCGGCTTCGGGCGATGCTTGAACCAGTAGCCGCCGTAACCGAGCGCGGCCGCGAGCAGCACGATGCCGCCGGCGTGCCACGGGCGGCGGCGCACGGCCGCGGCGGTGACGCCCAGCCACGCGGGCGCCGTCCACGACACGTTGCCGACCAGCGGCCGCAGCGCGCAGCCGAGCAGCCACCAGACGAAGCCCGCCACGCGAATCGGCAGGAGCAGCAGGAAACGCAGCAAATCCATTTTGTTATTTCCTTGTCAAGGACATGCTGCCCAAGCGGCAACCTTCCCCGAATCGTTATGGGTCTGTGACGGCGCGGCCCGGTTGCGCCGTGAATACTTGGTATGTTCGACCGGATGCTGGGCGCCATTATCGACCAGACCCGAAACGATGGAAATATCGGCGTGCCGGCGCCAACGCCAGCCGACGACCGGCCGGTCGGGCGGATTTCCGCGAGTTTCGGGGCTGCGGCGCGACCTCTGCACACGGCCGCGCCGCGTTCGCTAGAATGCGCGGCTCGGCAGGATTGAATCGAAATGAAAGGAACCCGCTTGAAACTCCCGTTCGAATGGCAGATCGGGCTGCGCTACGCGCGCGGCGGCCGGCGCTCGGCCGGCGACGGCTTCGTGTCGTTCATCGCCGGCGCCGCGATGGCCGGCATCGCGCTCGGCGTGGCCGCGCTGATCGTCGTGCTGTCGGTGATGAACGGCTTTCGCACCGAGGTGCGCGACCGGATGCTGTCGGTGCTCGCGCACGTGGAAATCTTCTCGCCGTCCGGCGCGATGCCCGACTGGCGGCTGACCGCGCGCGAATCGTTACAGAATGCTGCGGTGCGTGCCGTCGCGCCCTATGTCGACGCGCAGGCGCTGCTGACGAACGCGGGCAACGTGACGGGCGTCGCGCTGCGCGGCATCGATCCGGTGCTCGAGCCACGCGTGTCCGAGATCGCGCGCAAGCTGAAGACCGGCCGCCTCGACGCGCTCGTGCCGGGCGAGATGGGCATCGTGCTCGGCGCGGCGCTCGCCGACGCGCTGCACGTGAAGATCGGCGACCGCGTCACATTCTTCGCGCCCGGCAACACCGAGCGGCTGGGCGACGCGCTGCCGCGGTTCCGCCAGTTCAACGTGGTCGGCACGTTCGAGTCGGGCCACTACCAGTACGACAGCGCGCTCGCGTACATCCATATCCGCGACGCGCAGCAACTGTCCAACGTGCCCGCGCCGACCGGCATCCGGCTGCGCCTCGACGATCTGCAGCGCGCGCCGGAGATCGCGCTCGCGCTGTCGCGCACGCTGTCGGGCAACCTGTACATCCGCGACTGGACGCGGCAGAACCGCACGTGGTTCGAAGCCGAGCGGCTGCAGAAACGGATGCTGTCGCTGATCCTGATGCTGATCGTCGCGGTCGCCGCGTTCAACCTCGTGTCGTCGCTCGTGATGACGGTCACGCAGAAGCAGGGCGACATCGCGATCCTGCGCACGCTCGGCGCGCCGCCCCGCTCGATCATGAAGGTCTTCGCGATCCAGGGGATGACGATCGGCCTCGCCGGCACGCTGGCGGGCGTCGCGCTCGGCTGCGCGATCGCGGTGAGCATTCCGGTGGTGCTGCCGGCGATCGAGCAGGTGCTCGGCATCCGCTTCCTGACGCCGTCCGTGTATTTCCTCAGCGCGCTGCCGTCGAAGCTCTCGGCGATCGACGTGATCGAGATCGCGTCGGCCGCGTTCCTGATGTCGTGCGTCGCGACGCTGTACCCGAGCTGGCGCGCCGCGCGGGTGCGGCCGGCCGAGGCGCTGCGCGACGAGTAGCCGCGATCGGCGCGGTGTTACGCGATCTCGTGAAAGCCGATGCTGGTGCCGCCATCCTGGGCATAGCCGGCGAGCACGTCGAAGCCGACGTTGACGAGTTCCATGCGCATGCCGTAGGACTTCTCGCCGGATGAGTCGACGAAGATCGCCGCGCCCGACGATAGCTGGCGCGCAGTGTTCAGCAGCGCAAGCGTGCCGCGCGCGCTGCCGGCCGACGGCTCGATCTTCAGCGCCGTGCCGTCCTGCGTCGTGAAGTGCCCGCCGGGCGGCACGGGCAGCGGGTTGTCCGCGACCGACCGGTCGAGCAGGCTCATGAAGTGAAAGCGCGCATCGGCGCCCTGGCCGGCTGCCGCGCGGTCGCTATCCGTGAACGTGTCGCCGCGCACGGCCGCACCTTGCGCGGCGATATCGACGGCCTGCTCGTGAAAAGCGCGCGTCGCGAGCACGAGGCCGGCGTTCGCGTTCAGCGTCGACTCGATCCATGCGCGATCGCTGTCCGTCAGCGTCTTCGACACGACCTTGATCCGGCCGTCGTCGGTCATGAAGTCGAATCGCGCATCGGCCAGATCCGGGCGCTTCGCCACGATGTCCTGCAGGCTCGTCGCGAGCGCGTCGGTGACGCCGCGCAGCTTCATCGACAGGTCGCCCACCATCGACAACTGTTTCGTCATCGCCGCCTGCAGCGCTTGCGGATCGATTGCCCGGACGCTGATCGGCTTGTCTTGCGGCGCGCCGGACGCGGTCGTGTCCGTCGTCTTGCGCCCGTCGAGCGCCGCCTGCGCCATTTGCGCGAGCGAAAGGCCGCCCGCCGCCGTGACCGGTATCGTCATTGCCCTCGTTCTCTCTCGTTTTCAGCCTGTTTTTCCCTGTTTACGGACGGATTGTCGGGAAGTTAAGCGCACATGTGCATCCATATCGAAACTTTGTTTGATTCAAGCTAAAAAAGTTTGACACGAACATTTCACTGCGATAACTTTTGCGCAAGCTTCCGGAAAGCAATCCGGCCAGCGTGCCGACTCGCGTCGCGCTTTCCTGCCGTTGCAGCACCGCCGTTCGCAACACTCCCGCCTCATCGCATCGTGCCGTTCCGTTTCATCCGAAACCTGAAGGAAGCCAGGGCATGCCCGCATTTGATTCGCACTCCTGCATTCGTAGCAAACCGCCGCACTGACGATTTCCGTTCGGGGCGATGCGTTCGCCTCGACGCCGGCCGGATGCGCGCCGCCTGACGCGCGCCGGCACCGGGCGAGATCGTCATCCGTCTCGCCCGCCGTTTTTGATGGTGCAGTTCCGCTTCATCCGACGCAGCACCCGGCCAGGCCGCAGGGGGCGTATCGCGAGCCGGCCGGTTCCAGACAAACACAAGAGACGAGGTCGATTCAATGAACATTCATCGAACCGGAGTGCGGCGCGCATGGCTGCCCGCGCTCGTGGCGGCCGCAACGCTCGCCGCGTGCGGCGGCGACGACGGCGGCAGCGTGGCGGGCGTGTCAGCGCTCGCACAGGGCCAACAGGAGGGGGCCGCCGCCGCGGCCGATACCTCCAATACGCAATCGCTCGCGTCGCACTTTTCGCCGTCCGGCGTGCCGTACGCGAATCCGGCGAGCAGCGGACGCTACAAGCCGGTGATCAGCAACGGCCAGGTGCAGCCGTCACTGTCGGGCGGCACGATCGAGGAGAACGCGTGGGTCGACACGCCGGTCGATTCCGACGGCGACGGCACGCGCGACCGCATCCACGTGCGCATCGTGCGGCCGTCCGAAACCGCGAACGGCGCGCGCACGCCCGTCATCGTGCTCGCGAGCCCGTATTACGCAGGGCTCGCCGACAGCCCCGACCACGACGTCGACGTCGAACTCGACGGCACGCCGCATCCGGCCGCGGCGGCCGGCGCTGCGGCATCGGCGTCCACCCGCATCCTGGCCGCCGCACCGCAGTCGCGGATGCTGCAGCAGGTCGAGGCGGCCGCCGCCGGCCGCTCGTGGATCGAAGGCTACTTCGTGCCGCGCGGCTTCACGATCGTCTATGCGGATTCGCTCGGCACCGCCGGCTCGGACGGCTGCCCGACGATCCTGACGCGCGACGAATCGGTCGCGATGGCGTCGGTGATCCGCTGGCTCGGCCGCGATGCGACCGCGAAGGACGCGAACGGCAAGACGGTCGTCGCGAACTGGTCGACCGGCCACGTCGGCATGTACGGCGTGTCGTACGACGGCACGCTGCCGAAGATGGTCGCGAGCCTGCGCACGCGCGGGCTCGACGCGATCGTGCCGATCGCCGGGCTGTCGAACATGTACGGCTACTACCGCTCGGGCGGCCTCGTGCGCGCGCCGGAAGGCTATCGGGGCGAGGATGTCGACGTGTACATCAAGGCGCTGCTGACCAACGCGCATCCGGAGCGCTGCACGCACCTGATCGACGAAGCGCTGCAGCAGGAAGACCGCAAGACCGGCGACTATTCGCCGTTCTGGGCCGCACGCGACATTCCGACCGGGTTCGCGGTCGCGCCGGCGCTCGTCGCGCAGGGGCTCACCGACGACAACGTGCGCGTCGACCAGTCGACGTCGTGGTATCTGGCGATGCGACGCCAGGGCGTGCCGACCCAGCTGTGGCTGCATCGCCTGAAGCACACCGATCCGACCCGCGTGCCGGCGATGGCCGATGCATGGACCGCGGAGGTGAACCGGTGGTTCACGCGCTACCTGATCGGCTATCAAAACGACGTCGAACGCGATCCGCGCGCGGTGATCGCACAGGCGGACGGCACGCTGCTGAAGGAAGCCGACTGGGCCGCGCGGCACACCACGCCGGTCACGTACTTCGCGGGCGGCGACGGCGCGAGTACCGGTACGCTACTGCGGCTGCCGAGCGGCGGCCCGCTCGCTCGCTTCACCGACGATGCGCGCATTCCCGCGCTCACGCTGGCGAACACGCCGACCGGCGAAAACCGCAGCCGCTTCGAGACGGCCCCGCTCACGGCCGCGGCACGCCTCTCCGGCACCGCGACCGCACGCGTCAGGCTGACCTTCACGGGCGTCGCGAACGTGACGGCACTGCTGGTCGACCGCGCGCCGGACGGCACGGCGACGATCGTCACGCGCGCGTGGACCGACCCGCGCAACCGGCTGTCCGAATGGGTGTCGCAGCCCGTGCTGCCCGGCATGCCGTACGACCTGAAGCTGACGTTCATGCCGCGCGACTACAAACTGGAAGCCGGCCACCGGCTGGGGCTCGTCGTCCTCTCCAGCGACTATGAAGCGACGTTGCAGCCGACGCCCGGCGCCGGGCTGACGCTCGATCCGGCCGGCACGTCGGTGACGGTGCCGCTCGCGTCGCCGTCGACGGGCGCGTAGTCGTGCGCCGGCTGCCGGCGTAACGACACCGCCTCCCCCGCCTGCATGCGCGTCGATGCGGGCGGGGGAATCGCTGCACGAAGGGAACACCTGCGATAGGCTGCGGAAATCGACTGCCTGCGGTGAAGCCCACATGATTCCCATCAGCGCCAAAGCCATCGTCCGCGACGGACGCTCGGTCCTGTTCCTGCGCAATCCCCGCGACGAGTGGGAGCTGCCGGGCGGCTGGCCCGAAGCCGGCGAATCGCTCGAAGCCACCGTCACACGCGAAGTGCAGGAAGAATGCGGAATCGTCGCATCCGCGATTCGCTACGTAGGCAGCCGTTCGTGCGAGGTCGTGCCGGGCAAGCGCGTACTGATCGTGTGCTTCCAGTGCGAGGTCGATCGTCGCGAAATCGTGCTGAGCGACGAGCACGACCAGTTCGGCTGGATCGATCTCGATGCCGGCAAGCCGGCGAACCTGCCGGATTTCTACTGGGCATTCTGCAAGCAGGCGGACTGATTCGACGCCGCCGCCCGGCGCTCACACCGGCGTCAACACCGGCTGCCCCGCGAAATGCCGCGCCGCGTTGTCGAGAAACTGGCGCACCGAACGATCGAGCGCCTCGGGCGACCAGCCGCCCATGTGCGGTGTCAGCACGACGCTGTCGAGATCCGTCAGCGCACGCGGCGGCTCCGGTTCGCCTTCGTACACGTCGAGCCCCGCGCCCGCGATGCGCCGTTCGCGCAGCGCGTCTGCCAAAGCAGCGGTATCGACAACGCTGCCGCGCGACACGTTGACGAGAAAGCCGCCGGGGCCAAGTGCGTCGAGCACGGTGCGATCGATCAGGTGCCGCGTACCCGCGCCGCCCGGCGTCGCGACGATCAGGAAATCGGCCCACTGCGCGAGCGCATCGACCCGGTCGAAATAGCGGTACGGCACCGGCTTCTCCGAGCGGTTGTGGTAACCGATCTCGATGTCGAAGCCGGCCGCGCGGCGCGCGCACTTCTCGCCGATCTTGCCGAGCCCGACGATGCCGAGCTTCTTGCCCGACACGTTCGGCGGCATCGGCAGCCCTTCGCGCCACACGCCCGCGCGGGTTTTCGCATCGAGCTGCACGACGTTGCGCACCGCCGCGAGCAGCAGCGCGAACGCGTGATCGGCGACGCAATCGTCGTTGGTGCCGGCGCCCGTGACCACGGTGATGCCGCGCGCCTTCGCGTGCGCGACATCGATGTGCTCGTAGCCTGCACCGAGCGCGCTGACGAACGTGATCTGCGGCAGCCGGTCGATCTCGGCGGCGGTCAGCCCCGTGCTGCCGTTGGTCAGCACCGCGCGAATCGTGCTGCCGTGTTCGGCGATCGCGCGTTCGCGCGCGTCGGGCGTCGGGGCATAACGCACGTCGAACGACGCGGCGATTTCGCGATGCGCGTCGCCGCGCAGTGCGATGAGGACCAGCAGCTCGGGCTTCATGTCAGCAAATGTCCGCAGGCGGGAACGAATTTCAGTGTAACAAGCCCGCATGACGGATGCGGGTTATCCCCACACCGGCTGTGGACACGCCGCCGCACGCGGTTTGCCAAAGCCGGCTCAGTCAAGTAACTTTCGGCGTACGCCCCCGTCCTGGAGATTGGCCCCGATGAAGCTCGCCCTGCCCGCCCGGATCCTGGGCCTCGCGTTCGCCGCCGCCATCGCGGCGCCCGGCGCGCACGCCGACACGCCCGTCGTGGTGTCGTCGAAGATCGACACCGAAGGCAACCTGCTCGGCAACCTCATTTCACAGGTGCTGAAAGCCCACGGCATTCCCGTCACCGAGAAGATCGCGCTCGGCACGACGCCGATCGTGCGCAAGGCGCTCACGAGCGGCGAGATCGACATCTACCCCGAATACACGGGCAACGCCGCGTTCTTCTTCAACAAGGCCGACGACCCGGTGTGGAAGAACGCGAGCCAAGGCTACGACACCGCGAAGAAACTCGACTACGCGGCGAACCATCTCGTATGGCTTGCTCCGGCGCCCGCGAACAACACGTGGGGCGTCGCGCTGCTCGCGCCCGTCGCGCAGTCGCAGCACCTGAAGACCTTCTCCGACTTCGGCAAGTGGGTCGCCGGCGGCGGCAAGGTGAAGCTCGCGGCCTCGGCCGAATTCGTGAACAGCGCGTCCGCGCTGCCGTCGTTCGAGAAAGCGTACGGCTTCAAGCTGAAGCCCGAGCAGCTCGTCGTGCTGTCCGGCGGCGACACGGCCGCGACGATCAAGGCCGCCGCGAACCAGACCGACGGCGTGAACGCCGCGATGGTCTACGGCACCGACGGCGGCATCGCATCGAGCGGCCTCGCGGTGCTCGACGACGACAAGCACGTGCAGCCCGTCTACGCGCCGGCGCCGGTGATCCGCGAAGCGGTGCTGAAAGCGCATCCGCAAATCGCCGACTTGCTGAAGCCCGTGTTCGCGAGCCTCGACCTGAAGACGCTGCAATCGCTGAACGCCCGCATCCAGCTCAACGGCGAGCCGGCTACCGGCGTCGCGAAAAGCTACCTGAAAGCGAAGGGTTTCGTGAAATGACGGAGCGCGCGGCAGCGTCCGCGCGGCGCGTCACGCTCGACAAGGTCGGCATCCTGATCGGCGGACTGACGATCGTCGCCGTGTTCGGCCTGTCGTTCGCGGTGCTGCGGCCGAACCGGATCGCGGCCGGCACCGGGCTGTCGGTGTTCGCCGCGCTGCCGGCGATGCAGGGCGCCGCGCTCGCCGCGCTATGGACCGCCGGCGCGCTGTGGGCGATGACGGCGAGCCGTCCCGCGTGGCGGCTCGCGGCCGGCTGCGCGGGGCTCGCAACGCTCGCGTATGCAGTCGGCGCGGCCGCGGCGCACGTCGTCGCGCCCGACGACATGCTGGCCCGCGTGTCGCCCGACGCCGGCGTCTGGCTGCTGCTGTTCGCGTGGGCGGTGCTCATCGCCGACGCGCTCGCGCGCCTCGCGTTCGGCCCGTGGCGGCGCCTCGCCGCACTCGCCGTCGCGATCGCAGCGGTTTCGGTGCCGCTCGCGAGCGGCTGGTGGGACGGCCTCTCCGTGATGCGCGAATACGCGGTGCGCAGCGACGATTTCTGGCGCGAAGCGATCCGTCACGTGTCGCTCGCGGGCGGCTCGGTCGCCGCCGCGCTCGTCGCGGGCGTGCCGCTCGGCATCGCATGCGCGCGCATCGCGACGGTGCGCACCGTCGCGATGCCCGTGCTCAATATCGTGCAGACGATCCCCAGCATCGCGATGTACGGGCTGATGATGGCGCCGCTCGGCCTGCTCGCCGCGCACGTGCCGCTCGCGGCCGCGCTCGGCATCCGCGGCATCGGCGTCGCGCCGGCCGTGCTCGCGCTGTTCCTGTATTCGCTGCTGCCGATCGCATCGAGCGTCGTGGTCGGGCTCGGCCAGGTGCCGCCGCACGTGACCGAAGCGGCGCGCGCGATGGGCATGACGCGCGCGCAGCGGCTGCTGCGCGTCGATCTCGTGCTCGCGCTGCCGGTGATCCTGAGCGGCGTGCGCATCGTGCTCGTGCAGAACATCGGCCTGACCGCGGTGGCCGCGCTGATCGGCGGCGGCGGGTTCGGCACCTTCATCTTCCAGGGGATCGGGCAATCGGCCGCCGATCTCGTGCTGCTCGGCGCGATCCCGACGATCGCGCTCGCACTGGCGGCCGCCGTCGTGTTCGAAGCCGCGACGTCGCTCGCGAAAGGGCGTGCAGGATGATCGAGATCGAACGAGTCGGCAAACGCTTCGGCGACGTGGTCGCCGTCGACGACGTATCGCTGACGATGCAGCGCGGCACGATCACCGCGCTCGTCGGCGCATCGGGCAGCGGCAAGTCGACGCTCTTGCGCATGATCAACCGCCTGATCGCGCCGACCAGCGGCACGATCCGCATCGACGGCGTCGATACGGCGACCGTCGCGCCCGAACAGCTGCGGCGCGGCATCGGCTATGCGATCCAGGGGCACGGGCTGTTTCCGCACTGGAGCGTCGCGCGCAACATCGCGACCGTGCCGCGCCTGCTCGGCTGGCCGGCCGCCCGCATCGACGCGCGCGTGAACGAACTGCTCGACCTGTTCCATCTCGCGCCGGCCGAATTCGCAGGCAAGCTGCCGCACGAACTGTCGGGTGGCCAGCAGCAGCGCGTCGGCGTGGCGCGCGCCCTGGCGGCCGAGCCCGCGATGCTGCTGATGGACGAACCGTTCGGCGCGCTCGATCCGATCATCCGCAACAAGGCGCAGGACGACCTGTTCGCGCTGCAGCGCCGCCTCGGCATCACGGTCGTGATCGTCACGCACGATATCGAGGAAGCGCTGAAGCTCGGCGACACGATCGCGGTGATGGACGGCGGCCGATTGCTGCAGGTCGCGTCGCCTGCCGAAATTCTTGGCAGACCGGCAGCCGGTGTGGTCGAACAGCTCGTCGCGGGCGTCGACCGGCCGCTGCGCCTGCTCGCGCTCACGCCGATCGACGCCGTGGCCGAAGCCGGCCACGCCGACGGCGAACCGATCGCGGCAACACGCACGCTGCGCGATGCGGTGTCCGAATTGTTGTGGCGCGGTGTCGATGCGCTGCCCGTGCACGATACGGCCGACGGCAACCGCAACGCACACCGCCCTCGCCGCATCACGCTCGACGCGATCCGCTCGCACGCGAGGAAGCCCGCATGACGACGCTCGGCAGCGTGCGGCCCAAGCGGTCTTCGCTTCCCGCTTACATCGCCCGCGCGGCCGCGCTCGCGCTGCTGCTCGTGCTGCTGTTGCGCCCTGCCTGGCTGCAGGGTCTGTTCGCGCCGTTCGCGGACAATGGCGCGCCGGTGATCTACGATCGCGCGAGCCTGCTCGATCTCACGCTCGCGCATCTCGGCACGGTCGCGCTGTCGAGCCTGATCGGCACGATCGTCGCGGTCGCGGCCGGCATCGCGGTCACGCGGCCGTTCGGCGCGGATTTCCTGCCGGTCGCGCGCAGCGTCGTCGATATCGGCCAGACCTTCCCGCCGGTCGCCGTGCTCGCGCTTGCCGTGCCGGCAGTCGGCTTCGGCTTGAAACCCGTGCTGATCGCGCTCGTGCTGTACGGGCTCCTGCCGATTTTCGAAAGCACGATCGCGGGGCTCGAGGACGTACCGCGCGACGTCGTCGACGCCGCGCGCGGGATGGGGATGAGCGGCTGGCAGCAGTTGGTGTCCGTCGAGTTGCCGCTCGCGTTCCCGGTGATCGTCAACGGCATCCGCCTCGCGGTCGTGATCAATCTCGGCACCGCGACGATCGGCTCGACGGTCGCCGCGCGCGGGCTCGGCGACGTGATCATCGCGGGCCTGCAGACGTCGAACACCGCGTTCGTGCTGCAGGGCGGCGTGATCGTCGGCTTGCTCGCGGTGCTCGTCAGCGATGCGATCGGCGCGATTGCGCGGGCGGCGAGCGCGCGGCGCGCCTAGAAGCCGTCGTGAAATCTTTCGAAGGAGCAACCATGTCTGTCCTGGATACCGGCCCGTTCTTTCATGGCACGAAAGCGAATTTGCGGATCGGCGACTTGCTGACAGCGGGCTTCAGATCGAATTATCGGAACGACGTCGTGATGAATCACATTTACTTCACGGCCCTGCCCAAAGGCGCCGGCCTGGCTGCGGAAATGGCCAAAGGCGACGGCCGGCCGCGGGTCTATATCGTCGAGCCCACCGGGGAATTCGAAAACGACCCGAACGTCACGGACAAGAAATTCCCGGGCAATCCGACGCGATCGTATCGAAGCACGCTGCCTGTGAAGATCGTTGGCGAACTCGATAGCTGGGAACCCTACGATCCGGAGTTCATCGAGCAACTCAGAAGCCGCATCGAAACCGGCATGGGCGAGATCATCAACTAGCGTTCATCCGGACTCCGATGCGTGTCCGTGCAACGATCTGTCCTCGGTCCTCGGTCATCGCGAATGTGACAAGCCTACACATCGCTTTCATTCGAGCCAGCACTCGACCGCCTGCCGCGATTGGTCGATATACTATGCGCCTCCCATTTCCCCGCACTCGACCATGCGACGATGGTTCTTCTGGCTGATCGTGCTTTCGCTCGGCATCGCGCAACAGGCATCGGCGCAGCAGGCGTCCGCATTGCCTGCCTCTGCGCCCGACGTGCTCGCATCCGCACCGGCCGTGGCCTCCGCGCCGCTCGCGGACGCCAACGATCAGCCAAACGAAGCAAACCGCCGCATCACGTCCTACCTGACGAAGAAATTCGGCGTTGCAAGAGAAAGGGCCGCGAAGCTGGCGGATATCGTGAGCGTAACTGCGACGAAATATTCGCTGCCGCCAGCACTCGTTTACGCGATCATTTCGATCGAATCGCGCTTCCAGGAAAAGGCGCGCGGCCAGCACGGCGCAACCGGGCTGATGCAGGTCGTGCCCGCCGCGCACCGCGGCATGCTGCGCAACGTGAAGGACCTGACCGAGCCGAATGCGAACGTCGAAGCCGGCTCGCGCATTCTGTCGGGCTACGTGAAAGCGGCCGGCGGCAACGTGCAGGCCGGGCTGAAGAGCTACAGCGGCGGATCCAGTGCATATGCGGCGAAAGTGATGCAGCGGGTCGATTCGTTCCGGTTCGTGCTCGAACCCGATGACGATGCAAAAAGCGCGAATACCGCGAGCGACGGGAAGGCGCACATGATGCCGGTCAGCGATCCGTCGACCGCGGCGCCCACCGCGATCCGCAACGCGAAGTAAGCAATGGGCACTCGCGTTCGCACGGCTCCAGCCCGACGCTGCGCGGCTCGGCTGTTCGCCATTGTCGCGCTGTCGGCCGGCCCTGTATCGGCTTTCGCTGTCGTCGACTGCGAACAGGCAGGGCCGACGATGGACGCCGTGCGACGCTGCGTGCTCGATCAGCAGCTGCAGCAAGTCGACAACGCGTACCGGTCGCTTGCGCGCAAACTGCACCAACGCAACCCCGACGCTGCAGCCCAACTCGCGAAATCGCAGACGAGTTGGGCCGGCTTTGCCGGCGATACTTGTGACTACGTGAAGACCGCCAATCCGCAGCAGACGATTCCGAGTGACGCCTGGCTGAGCTGTTGGGTGGATTTCAGTCAGGCACGCGTGCGCATCCTGAAGAAGTGGGAAGCGCAACTGACGCAGCCGAACTGACCGCCGGCCGTGCCATATCGCTCGTCGGCCAGATCGCCAATTGTTCCGATATTTCAGGAACAAAAAGACCAAAGGCTGGCGGCGAGCCATTATTCTCATATTTCAGGAACTATAAACGAGTACGGCGGCGCATTCGCGCCGCCGCCCCATGGAGTCACCGGATCACCTCCCTCGTGCCTTGATCCAGCCCCCCTTTGATCAAAGCTGCCCCGCCGCCCCCGTCCACCGCAGGTAATCCCCACGCGTCCAGTCGAGCGACACGCCGACGCGTTTCGTCCCCGGCCGGATCTTCGGCTTGTACATCGACAGCGTCAGCGATTCCAGCGCCGGCCATTCGCGGAACGACAGCACCGCGAGATCGGCGACGAGCGTCTCGAGCAGCCGCGTATGCGGCTTGTGCGACAGGAACGACGCAACACGCGCGCAATAACCGTCGTAGTCGATCCACTCGCCCTGCTCGCTCGGCTCGCAGCGATACCCGAGCCGCGCGTCGATCACGACCGGCTGCGGCGCTTCATGCTCGTGCGCATGAATACCGATTCGCGCGGGCACCTTCAGTTCGTCGACGAACACGCTCCAGCCGCGCCCGCGCAGGCGCGGCGCGTCGATCGCCACGAACGGTTCGTCGAACGGCTTCATGATGCGAGCGGCGCCGCGGCGTCGAGCATGATGCGCACGAAATAGTCGGCGAAGCTGCGACGCAGGACGATCTCGAACGACTCGTCGCCGGTCGGGATCAGCGTGATCGGCGACTTGAAGTAGTGCGACTGCGCGCACTGGCCCGGCTTGAACACGCGCGGATGCAGATCGAGCGGGCAGCCGCGCGCGATCACGTCGCGCACGCGTTCGCCGTTGATCTCGACCACCGTGTAGCCACTGCCGACGTCGACGGCCGCCGCGTACAAGCCCTGCACGGCCTCCGCCAGCTTCGCTTCGAGCACGCCGGCCTGAACCGGCCCGTTCGAGCGCACGAGCCATTCGTCGGGGCCGAGCCACAGCACGTCGTACTCGGCGCCGCGCGCAACCGTGTTCGGCTCCGCGGGCGGCCGGCAGCCGACCACGCGCTCGAACGCGGCGACGAAGGCCGGATCGCTCAACTCGCCGCGCACGTTGACGAGATCGAGGAACGGCCGCTCGCGCAGCGTGAACTTCTTCGATGCGCGCGCCTGGTGCGACTTCAGCACGTCGGCCGCGCCGACGAACGGCGATTCAAGCGTCACGCCGCCCGCACCCGCCACCTGCGTCTGGTTTCTCGTTTCATTCCACATGCTGACGCACCCCTTCTGTATCGTAGAAAACCGGGCTCGAGATCTTCGCGGTGATGCGCTTGCCGTTGGCCAGCGGAATCACGACGCTCTCGCCCATCTTGTTCAGGCCGCCCTTCACCACCGCGAGCGCGATCGAGCGCTTCAGGATCGGGCTGTAGTAGCTCGACGTCACGTGGCCGATCATCGGCGTCGGATCGACCGCCGACACCTGCGTGTCCTTCGCGATGATCTGCGCGCCTTCCGGCAGCACGAACTGTTCGTCTTCGGTCAGCAGGCCGACGAACTGCTTGCGGCCTTCCTTCGCGGTATCCGAGCGCGTCAGCGAGCGCTTGCCGAGGAAGTCCTTCGACTTCGCGACGACACCGCCCATCCCGAGATCGAACGGCGTGATCGAGCCGTCGGTATCCTGGCCGACGATGATGTAGCCCTTCTCCGCACGCAGCACGTGCATCGTTTCCGTGCCGTACGGCGTGATGTCGAACTCGGCACCGGCCGCCATCAGCGCTTCCCACACCGCGCGGCCCGCATTCGCCGGCACGTTCACTTCGTAGGCCAGCTCGCCCGAGAAGCTGATCCGCATCACGCGCGCCTTCGCACCGGCGACGGTGCCGTTGCGGTAGCTCATGAACGGGAACGCTTCATTGCCGAAGTCGATGTCCTGGCACACCTTCTGCACGACCTTGCGGCTCTTCGGGCCGACCACCGCGAACGTCGCCCAGTGATCGGTGACGGACGCGAGCCGCACCTTCATGTCGGGCCATTCGGTCTGCAGCCAGCGCTCGAGCCACGTCAGCACGCGCGCCGCGCCGCCGGTGGTGGTGGTCATCATGAAATGCTGGTCGGCGAGGCGCACGGTCACGCCGTCGTCGAACACCATGCCGTTTTCGTCGAGCATCAGCCCGTAGCGGCACTTGCCGATTTCGAGCTTGTTCCACGGGTTCGTGTACATCCAGTTCAGCAGCTTCACCGCGTCCGGGCCCTGGATGTCGATCTTGCCGAGCGTCGACGCGTCGAGGATGCCGACGCTGTTGCGCACCGCGAGGCATTCGCGCTTCACGGCCGCATGGAGATCCTCGCCGTTCTTCGGGAAATACCACGGCCGCTTCCAGTTGCCGACGTCCTCGAACATCGCGCCGTGCTCGACGTGCCATTCGTGCACGGCCGTCTTGCGGATCGGGTCGAGGAAGTCGCCCGTCTCGCGGCCCGCGAACGTACCGAACGACACGGGCGTGTAGTTCGGGCGGAACGTCGTCGTGCCCGTTTCCGGAATCGTCTTGCCGAGCGCGCCCGCGAGGATCGCCATCCCGTTGATGTTGCCGAGCTTGCCCTGGTCGGTGCCGAAGCCCATCGCCGTGTAGCGCTTCACGTGCTCGACCGACTCGAAGCCTTCGCGCGCGGCGAGCAGGATGTCGGCCGCCGCGACGTCGTTCTGGAAGTCGACGAACTGCTTCGGCCCGCGTGCCGCGGCCTCACGGCTGCCGACGAGCCACAACGGTTGCAGTGCGCCTTCGACGGTTTCGGCGACCTGCGGTGCGGCCGGACGCTGCGCGGCCGTGAAGCCCGCCGCCTTCGCCGCTTCCACGCCCGCATCGACCGCGAGCCGCAGCGCACGGGCCAGCCCGAATTCGCCGGCCGCCGCGCCGATGCTCGCTTCCGCCTGCACGGGCTTGCCCGGCAGGAAGCACGCCTTCTCGTCGTTCCAGCACGCCTTGCCGCCCGATTGCGCGAACAGGTGCAGCACCGGGCTGAAGCCGCCCGACATCGCGACGAGGTCGCACGGCAGCGTCTGCAGCTTGCCGCCGGTCTGGCCGTTCGAGTAGGACGCGACGTCGACCGACGATACGCGCCACTTGCCCGAAGCAGCCGTGACGACCGCACCGCTCATCACCGTCACGCCCTGCCGCTTGGCCGCCGCCGGCAACGCGCCGTTCGACGACGCGCGCGAATCGACGACCGTCACCTTCGCGCCGCACGCCTTCAGGTCGAGCGCGGTCTGGTATGCGCGGTCGTTGTTCGTGAACACGACCACGTTGCGGCCCGGCAGCACGCCGAAGCGATGCACGTAGGTGGACACCGCGCCCGCCAGCATCACGCCCGGCAGGTCGTTGTTGCCGAATACGATCGGTCGCTCGTGCGCGCCGGTCGCGAGGATCACGCGCTTCGCGCGGACCTTCCACAGCAGCTCGCGCGTACCCTTGCGCATCGACACCGGCAGGTGATCGGTCAGGCGCTGCGTGACCGTCACGAGGTTGTGGTCCTGATAGCCGAACGCGGTGCTGCGCGACAGGATCGTCACGTCGGGCAGCTTGCGCAGCTCGGCCTCGATCTTCTCGACCCATTGCAGCGCGGGTTTCGCGTCGATCTCCGCGCGGCACGACAGCAGGCTGCCGCCGAGTTCGCGCTGGTCGTCGACCAGGATCACGCGCGCGCCGGCCGTGGCGGCCGCATGCGCGGCGGCGAGGCCCGACGGGCCACCGCCGACCACGAGCACGTCGCAGTGCGCGTAGCACTTGTCATAGCGATCGGCGTCGAGCACCTCGGGCGCCTTGCCGAGGCCGGCCGCTTCGCGGATCTTCTCTTCGTACTTCGGCCACATGTTGCGCGGCCACATGAAGGTCTTGTAGTAGAACCCGGCCGGCATGAAGCGCGAGAACTTCTGGTTGATCGCGTACTTGTCGTTCTCGAGCGTCGGCTCGGCGTTCACGCTCGTCGCGACGAGCCCCTGGTACAACTCGATCTCGGTCGCGCGCGCGTTCGGCACCGTGTACGGGCCGGTCTCGAGTTGCACGACGGCGTTCGGTTCCGCGACGTCCGCCGTCACGATCCCGCGCGGACGGTGGTACTTGAAACTGCGCGCGACGAAATGCACGCCGTTCGCGAGCAGCGCGGACGCGAGCGTGTCGCCCTGGAAGCCCTGATACGTGCGGCCGTTGAACGTGAACGTCAACGGAATCGCGCGATTGATCCGGCCACCGGTGCCGAGGCGGTCTTTCTGGCTCATTTGCTCGTGCCCTCTTCGTGTGCGTTGCCGGCAGCCGCGCCATTGATGGCAGCCCCGCCGAACTTTTCGTAGCCCTTGATATCGTAGGTCACCGTGTCACGCGTGACCTTGAACCAGCGGCGGCAACCCTGCGTGTGCAGCCATTGCTCCTTGTGCAGCCCGCGCTTGTTCTCGCGCATGAACACGTATTCACCCCATTCGCGGTCGGTCATGGTCTCGTTCGCCACCGGGCGCACGATGTCGGCTTCGCCGCCGCACGTGAACTCGGATTCGGCGCGCGGCCCGCACCACGGACATTCGATCAGCAACATGTTTCTTTCTCCTCAGTGCGGTTAGTGCGCGACGGCGGCTGCGCCGTGCTCGTCGATCAGGTGGCCCGTGTAGAAGCGGTCGAGTGCGAACGGCGCGTTCAGCGGATGCGGTTCGTCGCGGGCGATCGTGTGCGCGAACACCCAGCCCGAGCCGGGCGTCGCCTTGAAGCCGCCGGTACCCCAGCCGCAGTTGAAATAGAGGCCCTTCACGTCGGTCTTGGTGATGATCGGGCACGCGTCCGGCGACACGTCGACGATGCCGCCCCACTGGCGGTTCATCCGCACGCGCGAGAACACCGGGAACATCTCGACGATCGCCTGCAGCGTGCTTTCGATGATGTGGAAGCTGCCGCGCTGGCCGAAGCCCGTGTACTGGTCGATACCCGCGCCGATCACGAGGTCACCCTTGTCGGACTGGCTGATGTACGCGTGCACCGCGTTGGACATGATCACCGAGTTCACCACCGGCTTGATCGGCTCGGACACCAGCGCCTGCAGCGGATGGCTTTCGATCGGCAGACGCACGCCGGCCATGTCGGCGAGCGTAGTCGTGTTGCCGGCGGCGACCACCGCGACCTTCTTCGCCTTGATGAAACCCTTCACCGTGTCGACGCCGACCACCGCGCCGCCTTCGCGGCGAATGCCCGTCACCTGGCAGTTCTGGATGATGTCGACGCCGGCGCGATCGGCGCCGCGCGCGAAGCCCCAGGCCACCGCATCGTGACGTGCGACGCCCGCACGGCGCTGGATCGATGCGCCGAGCACCGGGTAGCGGCTGTTCAGGTTGATCGTCGGCTCGATTTCCTTGATCTGCGCGGGCGTCAGGAATTCGGCGTCGACGCCGTTCAGCCGGTTCGCGTTCACGCGGCGCTCGGTGTCGCGCACGTCCTGCAGCGTGTGCGCAAGGTTCATCACGCCGCGCTGGCTGAACATCACGTTGTAGTTCAGATCCTGCGACAACCCTTCCCACAGCTTCATCGCCTTCTCGTACAGCGCGGCCGATTCGTCCCACAGGTAGTTCGAGCGCACGATCGTCGTGTTGCGCGCGGTGTTGCCGCCGCCGATCCAGCCCTTCTCGAGGATCGCGACGTTCGTGATCCCGTGCTCCTTCGCGAGGTAGTACGCGGTCGCGAGGCCGTGGCCGCCGCCGCCGACGATCACGACGTCGTATTCCTTCTTCGGCTCCGGGCTCTTCCACTGCTTTTCCCAGTTCTCGTGATACGAGAGGCCGTTGCGGAACAGGCTGAATATCGAGTAGCGGCTCATGTTTGGATCCTTCGTTAGCATTCGATGACGTTCACGGCGAGACCGCCGCGCGACGTTTCCTTGTATTTCGTCTTCATGTCGGCGCCGGTTTCGCGCATCGTCTTGATCACGGAATCGAGCGATACGTAGTGCTGGCCATTGCCCTTGAGCGCCATGCGCGACGCGTTCAGCGCCTTGATCGCGCCCATCGCGTTGCGCTCGATGCACGGGATCTGCACGAGCCCGCCGACGGGATCGCAGGTCATCCCGAGGTTGTGCTCCATGCCGATCTCGGCCGCGTTCTCGACCTGGTCGGGCGTGCCGCCCATCACCGCGGCGAGCGCGGCGGCGGCCATCGAGCACGCGACGCCCACTTCGCCCTGGCAGCCGACTTCCGCGCCGGAGATCGACGCGGTTTCCTTGTAGATGATCCCGATCGCCGCGGCCGTCAGCAGGAATTCGACGATGCCGGCTTCGTTCGAGCCCGGCACGAACTTCACGTAGTAGTGCAGCACCGCGGGAATCACGCCGGCCGCGCCGTTGGTCGGCGCGGTGACCACCCGGCCGCCCGCCGCGTTCTCTTCGTTCACGGCCATCGCATACAGGTTGACCCAGTCGAGCATCGACAGCGGGTCGCGCAGCGACTCTTCCGAACGCGCGCGCAGGCTGCTGTTCATCTCGGCCGCGCGGCGCTTCACGCGCATCGGGCCCGGCAGGTCGCCCTCGACCTTGCAGCCGCGCTCGACGCACGCGGCCATCGTGCGCCAGATCGCCATCAGCCCGGCGCGCACTTCGTCGGCGGGACGCAGCGCGGATTCGTTGCGCAGCATCAGCTCGGCGATCGACAAACCGTGTTCGCGGCACTGGCGCATCAGGTCATCGCCGGTGCGGAACGGATAGGGCACTTCGACCGCCGCACGCACGCCGTTCACGCGATCGCCGTCGCGGTTCACGACGAAGCCGCCGCCGACCGAGTAATACTCTTTCTCGACGAGCAGCTGGCCGTGCTCGTCGAACGCCTGGAAGCGCATCCCGTTCGGGTGCACGATGCTCGTGCCGCTCATCAGCTTGCGATAGAAGCCGATGTTTTCCTTCTCGTCGAAGCGGATCGACTGCTTGCCGAGCAGCGACAGCGACTTCTCCGCGCGGATCGCGGCAAGCCGCGGCTCGATCAGGTCCGGATCGATCGTGTCGGGCAGGTGGCCCTCGAGGCCGAGCAGCACGGCCTTGTCGGTGCCGTGGCCCTTGCCGGTCGCGCCGAGCGAGCCGTACAGCTCGACCCGCACGCGGCGCACGAAGCCGAGCAGGTTCGCGTCCTCCACGTGCGACGCGAAGCGGCACGCGGCGATCATCGGGCCGACCGTATGCGAACTGGACGGGCCGATACCGATCTTGAACAGGTCGAACGCGCTGACGTTCATCTGGCTTCCTTTGGGTTGCATGCGTGAAATGTCGTTGGGCACCAGTACATCAAAGCGTAAAATCGGCCGATAGAACAAAAACGGCATCGGCGTGGGATAGCGCCGCCAAGCGCGGCGCCGGCGGGCCCGAAAGTGCGTTTTGGCGATGATTCGCGACGAAAAACCACAAGTCCGGCCGCGGCCGATCGGCGACGCTGGCTGCATCCGCGCCGCCTCCGGCAGCCGTAACCCGCAAACCGAGTGAAACGAGTGAGACCGCCTGCCCGGCGTGACGAGATTGGCCGCGATGACCCCCGACGTACCCGCTTCCCCCCTCGCAGAACCCGCGCCGCGGCGCATCCGCTTCGGCATCGTGCTGCTGCCGAACTTCACGCTGACGGCCTTCTCGGGCTTCGTCGACATGCTGCGGCTGTCGGCCGACGACGGCGACTACAGCAAGCCCGTGCGCTGCGCGTGGAGCGTGATCGGCGAGACGCTCGCGCCGGTGCGCGCGAGTTGCGGGATCCAGATCACGCCATGGGAAACGTTCGACGCGGCCGAGCCGTTCGACTATGTGGTGGTGGTCGGCGGGCTGCTGCATTCGGGGCCGCAAGCCGGCCCTGAAACGCTCGAGGTCATCCGCCGCGCGGCGGCGGGCGGCGCGACGGTCGTCGGCATCTGCACCGGCGTGTTCACGCTGATGCGCGCCGGCGTGCTCGACGGCTACCGCACCTGCGTGAGCTGGTTCCATTACTGGGATTTCATCGAGCGCTTTCCGTCCGCCGATCCCGACCTGCTGATCGCCGACCGCCTGTTCGTGATCGACCGGCGCCGGATCACGTGTTCGGGCGGCCGCGCGTCGATCGACGTGGCCGCCGCGATCCTGCTGCGCCATTTCGATCACGCGACCGTGCAGAAGGCGCTGCGCATCCTGCTCGTCGGCGAGATGCAGAAAGGCAACGCGCCGCAGCCGCATCCGCCGGGGCTCGAGCCGGCGACGCATCCGAAGGTCAAGCGCGCGATTCTTCTGATGGAACAGCACGTAGGGCGTGCGCTGCCGCTCGAGGAACTGGCGTGCAAGCTCGACCTGTCGACGCGGCAGCTCGAACGGCTGTTCAAGGCCGAGACCGGCAAGAGCCCGCAGGCATTCGCGAAACAGGTGCGGCTGCGCACCGCCGCCTGGCTGCTGACGAGCTCGGACCGCACGGTCGCCGATATCGCATCGAGCTGCGGATTCGCCGATGCGTCGCACCTCGGGCGCGAATTCCGCAAGCAGTTCGGCGTGCCGCCGGCGACCTATCGCGAGCGCGGCGGCGACGTGGCCGAAGTCGAGGCGACGCCCGATGCGTCGGCCGACGCCATCGAAGACATCGCCGACTGACGGCACCGGGGCGCCCCGCTCCTTCCCTGACCGATTGCAAAACCGCACACGTTCGCATCGATTTCGACGCTGTTGGAACCGGTTCCAGTTAAATTAGCCGACGTTGCCCGCCGTAAAACGAGGGTTATCCCGGATGCTGATGCACGTTCAAATTTGTATGATGACCACATCACCTTACAAACCTGAGCATCATGTTCGAGAAAATTCCGGCCCGCGCGATGAGCGACCATGTCGCGCAGCAACTGCTCAAGCAGATCGAAGTGGGCAGTTTCTCGGCCACCGGCAAACTGCCGACCGAGGCCGTGCTCGCGCAGGAATTCGGCGTGAGCCGCACCGTGATCCGCGAGGCGATCTCGCGGCTGAAGAACGAAGGCGTGGTCGAGCCGCGCCAGGGCAGCGGCGTGTTCGTGAACCAGCACGGCGCGATCCGGCCGCTGCGGATCGACTACGCGGAAGCCGTCGAGGCGAGCTCGCTGCCGCACCTGCTCGCGGTGCGCCGCGCGATCGAGGCGGAAGTCGCGGCCGAAGCCGCGCTGCACCACACCGCCGACGACATGGCCGACATCGACGACGCGCTGCGCAAGATCGACGAAGCGGTGGCCGAAGGGCGCGACGGCGTCGCGGAAGACGTCGCGTTCCACCGCACGATCGCGGCCGTCACCGGCAACCCGTATTTCCTGAAGACGCTGCAGTTCCTGAACCAGTACCTCGAAGCCGGCGTGAAGGTCACGCGCAGCAACGAAGCGACGCGCGAGGATTTCTCGCGGCAGGTGCGCGAGGAGCACGCGGCGATCGCCGACGCGATTCGCGCACGCGACCCGATGGCCGCCCGCAACGCGGCGCGCACGCACATGTACAACGCCGCCCGCCGTCTCGCGGAAGCCGGCATCTGCTGAAGCCGGCGGCGCCCGCCGCCGCCGTTGTCCAGAACCTCTCCTGAATCGATCAAGGTTGACCATGTCACGAAATGTTGGAGTCATCGGCCTCGGCGCGATGGGCCTCGGCGTCGCACGCTCGCTGCTGCGCGCCGGCCTGCGCGTCCACGCATGCGACGTGCGCGACACCGTGCTGCAGGCGTTCGCCGCCGAAGGCGGCATCGCGTGCGCGACGCCGGCCGAACTCGGTGCACAGTGCGACGTCGTCGTCACGCTCGTCGTCAATGCCGCGCAAACGGAAACGGTGCTGTTCGGCGAACACGGTGCGGTCGCGGCGATGCAGCCGGGCGGCGTCGTGATCGCGAGCGCGACCGTCGCGCCCGAATTCGCGGTCGCACTCGGCGCGCGCATCGAAGCGGCCGGCCTGCAGATGCTCGACGCGCCCGTGTCGGGCGGCGCCGCGCGCGCGGCCTCCGGCGAGATGACGATGATGACGTCGGGCCCGGCCGCCGCGTACGCGGGCTGCGAGGACGTGCTCGCCGCGATCGCCGGCAAGGTCTATCGCCTCGGCGACGCGCACGGCATCGGCTCGAAAGTGAAGATCATCAACCAGCTGCTGGCCGGCGTGCATATCGCGGCGGCCGCCGAGGCAATGGCGCTGGGCCTGCGCGAAGGCGTCGATGCCGACGCGCTGTACGACGTGATCACGCACAGCGCCGGCAATTCGTGGATGTTCGAGAACCGCGTGCCGCACATCCTGAACGGCGACTACACGCCGCTGTCGGCCGTCGACATTTTCGTGAAGGATCTCGGCCTCGTGCTCGATACCGCGCGCCGCAGCAAATTCCCGCTGCCGCTGTCGGCCACCGCGCACCAGATGTTCATGAGCGCGTCGAGCGCCGGCCACGGCGGCGAGGACGATTCCGCCGTGATCAAGACTTTCCCCGGCATCACGCTGCCGCCCGCCCGCTGATTCGAACGACGCTTCTGCCATGACCGCTTCCGCTTCCCGTCCCCTGCTCGGCTGCATCGCCGACGATTTCACCGGCGCGACCGATCTCGCGAACATGCTCGTCAAGAGCGGCATGCGCACCGTGCAGACGATCGGCGTGCCCGCCGACGGCGCCGCTGCCGACACGACCGTCGACGCCGACGCGATCGTCGTCGCGCTGAAGTCGCGCACGATTCCCGCCGCCGACGCCGTCGCGCAATCGCTGGCCGCGTATGAATGGTTGCGCGCGCAAGGGTGCCGCCAGTTCTTCTTCAAGTATTGCTCGACGTTCGACTCGACCGACGCCGGCAACATCGGGCCGGTGGCCGACGCGCTGCTCGATGCGGCCGGCGGCGACTTCACGATTGCATGCCCGGCGTTCCCCGAGAACGGCCGCACGATCTATCGCGGCCACCTGTTCGTCGGCGACGTGCTGCTGAACGAATCCGGGATGGAAAATCATCCGCTCACGCCGATGAAGGACGCGAACCTCGTACGCGTGCTGCAGCGGCAGACGAAGTCGCCGGTCGGCCTGATCCGCTACGACACGATCGCGCTCGGCGCGGCCGCCGTGCGTGCGCGGATCGACCAGCTGCGCGCGGAAGGCGCGCGCTTCGCGATCGCCGACGCGCTGTCGGACCGCGATCTCTACGTCCTCGGCGAAGCGTGCGCGGGCCTGCCGCTCGTCACCGGCGGCTCGGGCATCGCGCTCGGCCTGCCGGCGAATTTCCGCCGCGCGGAGCAGTTGCCCGAGCGCGACAACGCGGCGTCGCTGCCGCGCATCGAAGGCCTGTCGGCCGTGCTCGCCGGCAGTGCATCGAAGGCGACCAACGCGCAGGTCGCCGCGTGGCGCGCGACGCGGCCGAGCTTCCGCATCGACCCGCTCGCGGCATCGCGCGGCGAGCCCGTCGTCGAGCAGGCGCTCGCCTTTGCGCGCGCGCACTTGCCGCAACCCGTGCTGATCTACGCAACGGCCACGCCCGACGAAGTGAAGGCCGTGCAGCAGGCGCTCGGCGTCGACGCGGCCGGCCATCTCGTCGAAAGCACGCTCGCGGCGATCGCCCGCGGGCTGCGCGAACTCGGCGTACGCAAGTTCGTCGTCGCGGGCGGCGAGACGTCCGGCGCGGTCGTGCAGGCGCTCGACGTGAAGTCGCTGCAGATCGGCGCGCAGATCGATCCGGGCGTGCCGGCCACGGCCACCATCGACGCGCAGCCGCTCGGCCTCGCGCTGAAATCCGGCAACTTCGGCACCACGGACTTTTTCGACAAGGCGCTGCGCGCGCTGGACGGAGCCGCACGATGAGCGACGAAGCAAAACTGCGCGAAGAGATCTGCGTGGTCGGCGCGAGCCTGTATGCGCGCGGCCATGCGGTCGGCAGCGCCGGCAACATCAGCGCGCGCCTGAATGACGGCTGGTTGATCACGCCGACCGACGCGTGCCTCGGCCGGCTCGACCCGAACGACATCGCGAAGGTCGGCATCGACGGTCAGCCCGTATCGGGCGGCAGGCCGTCGAAGACGCTCGCGCTGCATCGCGGCATCTATGCGCGCAACGCGGAGGTGAACGGCGTCGTCCACACGCATTCGACGCACCTCGTCGCATTGACGCTCGCCGGCGTGTGGCGCGACACCGACGTGCTGCCGCCGATCACGCCGTACTACGTGATGAAGGTCGGCCACATCCCGCTGATCCGTTACCGCCGCCCCGGCGACCCGGCCGTCGCGGCCGAAGTCGCGGCGCTGGCCGACCAGGTGCGCGGCGTGCTGCTCGACCGTCTCGGCCCCGTGATGTGGGGGCCGTCGGTATCGCACGCGTCGTATGCGCTCGAGGAGCTCGAGGAAACCGCGCGGCTATGGCTGATGACGCAGCCGAAGCCCGAACCGCTGTCCGACGCGGCGCTCGACGAACTGCGCCAGGCCTTCGGCGCGCGCTGGTAACGCGTCGCGGCCTGATCACGCAGTAGTACGTACCGATTTCCATGCCCGCCGTGTGCACGGGCCTTTCCGTCAGCACACACAACACGATCCGGCGGCGTACGCGCCGCCGGCACACGATAGTCCAGGAGACGACGATGACTGCTCTCGACGCGGCCGCAAGCCGCTCGCCCGCCGCGGCCGCCGCGGCCGCCCAATCGGGCGAACTCGACCGCACCTACAAGAAAGTATTCTGGCGCATCGTGCCGTTCCTGATGCTCTGCTACGTGGTCGCATATCTCGACCGCGTGAACGTCGGCTTTGCCAAGCTGCAGATGTCGCAGGATCTCGCGTTCAGCGAAACCGTGTTCGGGCTCGGCGCGGGGATTTTCTTCCTCGGCTACTTCCTGTTCGAACTGCCGAGCAACCTGCTGATGCACCGCCTCGGCGCGCGCATCTGGATCGCGCGGATCATGATCACGTGGGGCTTGTTGTCGGCGCTGTTCGCGTTCGTGCAGACGCCGACGCAGTTCTACGTGCTGCGCTTCCTGCTCGGCCTCGCGGAAGCCGGCTTCTATCCGGGCGTGATCCTGTACCTCACGTACTGGTTCCCGTCGCATCGCCGCGCGAAGATCATCGCGGTGTTCATGTCCGCGATTCCGGTGTCGGGCATCTTCGGCAACCCGCTGTCGGGCTGGATCATGGAGCGTTTCCACGGCGGCTCGGGCTTCCACGGCTGGCAATGGATGTTCATGATCGAAGCCGTGCCGGCCGTGCTCGTCGGCATCGCGACGATCCTGTATCTCGACAACAGCATCCGCGGCGCGAAGTGGCTCGACGAGCGCGAGAAGCAGCTGCTCGAAGATGAAATCGCCGCGCAGCCGCAGGAACAGCAGCAGCACGGCCATTCGCTGAAGGCCGTATTCTCGGACCCGCGCATGTGGTGGATGTCGCTGATCTACTTCGCGTTCGTCACCGGCCAGTACGGGCTCACGTTCTGGATGCCCACGCTCGTGAAATCGACCGGCATCACCGATACGCTGCAGATCGGCCTTCTGTCGGCGATTCCGTTCGTCGTCGCGATCGTCGTGATGAACCTGTTCGGCCACAGCGCGGACAAGCGCCGCGAACGCCGCTGGCACCTGATCGTGCCGGCGCTGATGGGCGCGCTCGGGTTTGCGGTCGCCGCGTCGTACTCGCACAATACGGCGGTGTCGATCGTGTTCCTGTCGCTCGCGGCAGGCGGCGTGCTGACCTGCGCCCCGCTGTTCTGGTCGCTGCCGACCGCGTTCCTGGCGGGCTCCGCGGCCGCGGCCGGGATCGCGATCATCAACTCGGTCGGCAACCTCGCCGGCTTTGCGAGCCCGTACGTGATCGGCTACCTGAAGGACGTCACGCACAGCACGTCGTCCG
Organism: Burkholderia sp. BCC0419; assembly: GCF_902830285.1. Taxonomy (NCBI): domain Bacteria; kingdom Pseudomonadati; phylum Pseudomonadota; class Betaproteobacteria; order Burkholderiales; family Burkholderiaceae; genus Burkholderia; species Burkholderia sp. BCC0419. The sequence continues at coordinate 128,209 of NZ_CADESR010000014.1, read as the reverse complement.
GCATGTACGTGCTGGCCGCGATGCTCGTGATCGGCGCGATCGCCGTGTGGCTCACGCCCGCGAAACTCGTGAACCGCTGATCCGCCGCAGGCCGATTCATCATTCGACGCGGGGCGCACGGCGCCCCGCCCCATTCATTCACAGGACCCGCCGCCATGCCACGCTTCGCCGCCAACCTCTCGATGATGTACACCGAGCATGCGTTTCTCGAACGCTTCGCCGCTGCCGCACACGACGGCTTCAAGGCCGTCGAGTACCTGTTCCCGTACGACTTCGCCGCCGAGGACATCCGCGCGCGCCTCGACGCGCACGGCCTCGAACAGGCGCTGTTCAACGCACCGCCGGGCGACTGGGCCACGGGCGAACGCGGCATTGCATCGCTGCCGGGCCGCGAGGATGAATTCCGCCGCGGCATCGACCAGGCGCTCGACTATGTGCGCGTGATCGGCAACAAGAAACTGCACGTGATGGCCGGCATGGTACCGCCCGGCGCCGATCGCGCGCGCCATCGCGACACCTATCTGGCGAACCTGCGGCATGCGGCGCAGGCGGGCGCCGCGCACGGCATCACGATCCTGATAGAGCCGATCAACCAGCGTGACATGCCCGGCTATTTTCTGAGCCGCCAGGACGATGCGCAGTCGATCTGCGCGGAAGTCGGCGCGCCGAACCTGAAGGTGCAGTTCGACTGCTACCACTGCCAGATCGTCGAAGGCGATCTCGCGATGAAACTCAAGCGCGATTTCGCGAGCATCGGCCATATCCAGATCGCGGGCGTGCCGGAGCGCCACGAGCCGGATGTCGGCGAACTCAACTACCCGTACCTGTTCGCGCTGATCGACGCGCTTGGCTACGACGGCTGGATCGGCTGCGAATATCGGCCGAAGGCCGGTACGTCGGAAGGCCTCGGCTGGATCAAGCCGTACCTGTGATTCCCGTATTCCCAAGAGGATGAAGAACATGAAAGTACTGATCACCGGCGGCGCCGGCTTTCTCGGCCAGCGTCTCGCACGCAAGCTGCTCGAGCGCGGCGAACTGACCGGCCCCGACGGCCGTGTCGAGAAGATCGACGAACTGGTGCTGCTCGACGTCGTCAAGGGCAGCGATTTCGGCGATGCGCGCGTGACGTCGATCGTCGGCGACATCGCCGATCGCGCGGTGCTCGACAGCGCGATCGACACGCAGACGGGCGCGATCTTCCACCTCGCGGCGATCGTCAGCGGGCAGGCCGAAGCCGATTTCGATCTCGGCATGCGGATCAACCTCGACGCATCGCGCACGCTGCTCGAAGTGTGCCGCGCACGCGGCCACCGGCCGCGCGTCGTGTTCACGAGCTCCGTCGCGGTGTACGGCGGCGCGCTGCCCGACGTCGTGCAGGACGACACCGCGCTGAACCCGCAATCGTCGTACGGCGCCGAGAAGGCGATCGCCGAACTGCTGCTGTGCGACTACGCGCGGCGCGGCTTCGTCGACGGCCGCGTGCTGCGGCTGCCGACCATCAGCGTGCGGCCCGGCCGCCCGAACGCGGCCGCGTCGTCGTTCGCGAGCGGCATCATCCGCGAGCCGCTGAACGGCGAGGAAAGCGTGTGCCCGGTGCCCGGCTCGACGCGGCTGTGGCTGCTGTCGCCGCGCGGCGCGATCGACGCGCTCGTCGCCGGTTGCGAGATCGACGGCGCGCAGCTCGGCAACAAGCGCGTGATCAACCTGCCGGGGCTGTCAGTGTCGGTCGACGAGATGATCGCGGCGCTGCGCGAAGTCGCGGGCGACGAGGTCGTGAAGCTGATTCGCCACGCGCCCGACGAACGCGTCGAGAAGATCGTCGGCAGCTGGCCGGGCCGCTGGGATACGTCGCGTGCGGAAGCGCTCGGGCTGAAGGGCGACACGTCGTTCGCGGACGTGATCCGCAGCCATATCGCGGACGAACGGCGCTGATGATCGCGCCGCCCGACGGGCAAGCAGCCGCATCGGCGGCGCCACTGCCCGCCCGGCAGGCCGGCGACGTCGGGCCGCGTCAGCGCGGCCCGACGGACTCCCCGACGGGCGACGATGCGCGCTTCGCACCGGACGGCGGCCGCGCCGCGCCGGCCGCTTGCTGCCACGCCAGCAAGCCCGGCAGATAGAACAGCAGGTCGCGCACGCGGCGCGCGCCGGCCAGCGCGAGACAGGTCGGCGGATCGAACCCGAGCAGCCCGCCGATCAGTACGAACCCGCCCTCCTGCACACCCAGGCCGCCCGGCATCATGAACGCGATGCTGCTCACGAGCTGGATCATCGCCTCGATCGCCAGCGCCTGCGCGAAAGTCGGATCCGCGCCGAGAAAGGTCAGCGCCAGCCAGATTTCCAGCGCATAACCCGCGAACTGCAGCGTCTGCCAGATCCCCAGGTAGCGCACGACGACGCCCGTCCTTCTCCAGATCATCCGGATCGACTGATCGGTGCGCGCCGATTCGCCGACCAGCGCCACCACCTTGCCGCTCGTGACGCGGTTGAGCACGCGCATCGCACGTTCGAACGGCCGCGCATGCTGCACCAGCGCGAACAGCAGCAGCACCGGCACCAGCGCGGCCATGCCGATCGCGAGGTTCGCGGCCACCCGCGCGGCATCGGACGACACGTGTGCGAGCACATAGCCGATCGCGGCCAGCGCGAAGATCAACTGGCTGATCAGCGTCAGCTGCATGTCGGCGACGAGGCTGGCCACGGCCGTCGCCGGGCGCACGCCCGCCTGCCGCAGCAACCCGAACGACACGATCTCGCCGCCGATGCGCGCGACCGGCAGCAAGCCGTTGATCGATTCGCGGATCCACACGAGCTTCAGCATCGTCGCGAACGACGGCCGGCGCGGGCCGCGAATCAGCATCCGCCAGTCCCACGCATTCGCGAGCATCGGCAGGATGTGCGCGAGCGCGGCGACCAGCAGCCCGACGCCGGCGATCTGCAGGCGATGCAGGATGTCGAGCGGATGCTCGCGCCAGAGCAACCACACCGCGAGCGCCAGCCCGCCGAGCGCGGCCGCGCGCCCCACGTGACGAAGCCGTGCATCGCCTCGCGAAGCGCCCGGGTCTGCACGGGCGGCGCCGGTGTTCGTCTCCGTCGTCATGAGTCCCCCGCCGGCGACAGCAGGCCTTCCCGGTCGACGCGAAAGCGCGTGCCGCGCCACACGACATGCGACGAGAAGAAACTCGATACGAAGATCACGAATTGCAGGAGATCGACGAACGGCAGCCAAAGCGCGCCGCGCAGCCCGGCACCGGTCGCGCGGCTCGTTGTCAGCATCAGCAGTGCGCGCGCCGCGAGCGCCGCGACCGTCAGCCCGAACGCGGCGGCCGCGCCGCCGGAGAACAGCAGCGCCAGCAGCGCGAGCGGCACCGGGTGCATCAGCACCGACCCCGCATGACCGAGCCGGTCCGCCGCGCGGATCGTGCGGCTCCAGCGCAATTCGTGTGCGTACAACCGGGCGAACGTCTCTTCGCCGCTGGCATGCCCGACGACGAACGGCGGAATGACGACCTGCGCGCCCGCCTGCCGCACCGCTTCGCCGAGCGCATGATCTTCCGCCAGGTGATGCGCGAAACGCGCCAGCCCGCCGATGCGTTCCAGCGTCGCGCGCGTGATCGCAATCGTCTGCCCGAAGCATGGCCGCGCGCGCCCGATGAAGAGTCCGGTAATGACGCCCGGCAGGAAATGGTAGTTCGTCATCGCTGCGGCAACCCCGGGCCAGAAGCCCGGCGATGCGACGCCGCGATACACGCTCGTCACGATGCCGACCTCCGGCTGCTGTAGTGCGCCGACGACGGCGCGCAGATAATCGCGCTCGACCACCACGTCGCTGTCGGCGAGACAGAGCACCGAATGCTCCGCGTATTCGAGCATGTTCACGAGATTGGCGATCTTGCGGTTCGGTCCGTACAGCCGCGCATCGGCCACGACCTTGATGTTCGCGTCCGGGTAGCGTGCGCGCAACGTCTCGACGGCCGCCAGTGCGGCGTCGCCCGCATCGTGCACGCCGAACAGGTGCTGGATCGGCCCTGGATAATTCTGCGCGAAGAAGCTTTCGAGATGCTGTACGAGATCCCATTCGTCGCCGTGCAGCGGCTTCGCGATGGTGACACCCGGAAACGCGCGCGGCTCCGCCGCCGCCCGCGAAAAGAACCGACCGACCAGCACGCTGGCCGTGATCGTGTACGCAATGCCCAGCACCACGCCCAGCCCGCAGGCAATCGACATTGCCTCGGCCAGCGCGCGCAGCACATGCAGCAAAACCATGCTTCTCCCCAGTGGTGACCCGCACGACCGCGACGCCCGGGAACGGCCGCGCGCACGCGGGCTCACCCGTGCACGCCGCCGTATCGGTTCCCGTTGAGCCGGATATGAAGGACGACCAACCGACGGTACGCGCAATCAGATGACACAACTACCGTGCGGCGACCGATTCCGGTCACGCGCACGTCGCCGCAGTCCAGTGCGCCCTTGAACGCGGCGGCGGCAAGCTTGCGGGCCGAAAGGATCGCGGCGGCGACCGCCACGACGATCCAGATGCGAAACGTCATCGTCGTGAAAAATGCTTCGGGTACGCGCCATGCAAGCAGCGAAACCAGCACGAAACCCTGGATGAACATGCCGGCCAGTGCAGCGATCAGCAGGTAGGCGCGCCATCGCTCGATCGTCGAGGGTGCCATCAGGAATGAACCTCTCGTACGGGCGACACGCGTCGACCGTATGTCGATCGAAAGGGTCGCGGATTGGCGGACAGGTGCGCGCGGCTCGCGCCGGACGCGCCCGACCGGTTCGGGATCGGGGGGAGCGGAGAACCACCCGAGATATGTTGAGGCCGATGGTAGCGGGATTGCCGGCGCCGAACCTTAAGCGTTCTTCAGAATCGGCCGGCATTTGAGGCAGCGCAATTACAATCCGTTTCACGGTGCGCACAGTCACTCGTACAATCGCAGACGCTTGCACACGAATCGACCATGCGACTCCTCCTTGTTGAAGACGACGACCTGATCGGCAGCGGCCTCGAGATCAGCCTTGGTCAGGCCGGCTATCACGTCGACTGGTTGCGCGACGGTCATGCGGCCGCCGCAGCGCTCGCGACGACGCGCTTCGCGCTCGTCGTGCTCGATCTCGGCCTGCCCGGCAAATCGGGCACGGAACTGCTGCGCGCGCTGCGCGACGCGGGCGATACGGTCCCCGTGCTGGTGCTGACCGCACGCGGCACCGTGGCCGACCGTGTCCGCGGCCTCGACGACGGCGCCGACGACTATCTCGCGAAACCGTTCGAGCTGTCCGAAGTGCTCGCCCGCTGCCGCGCGCTCGTGCGGCGCTCGCAGGGCCGTGCCGGCGACGAGATCGTATGGCGCGACATCACGATCGACCTGACCACGCATACCGTGACGCGCGATGCGGCGCGCATCGCGCTGACGTCGCGCGAGTGGGCGATCCTCGTTCAGCTCGTCAGCCACCCGGGCATGCCGCAGTCGCGCGCGCGTCTCGAGGACGGCCTGTACGGCTGGCAGGAGGGCATCGAAAGCAATGCGATCGAGGTCCATGTTTCGAACCTGCGCAAGAAGCTCGGCGCGGAGCTGATTCGTACCGTCCGCGGTATCGGCTACGTAATCGAACTCCGATGATCGCCGGCTCGATACGACGCCGCGTGTCGCTGATGGCGATCGGCTGCGTGACCGCCGTCTGGCTCGTCGCGGTGTTCGGCAGCATCCACTACGCGACGCGTGAGATCGGCGAATGGGAGGATGCCCGTCTCGCCGAATACGCATCGCTGCTGGTCAATCTCGCACCGGCCGACCTCGACCGCCTCGCCCGCGTACCACCCGACGCGCGGGTCGAACTCGCGTTCGGCGCATCGGACCCAGGGCCCTACAACGACGGCGACCGCTTGCCGCGCGACGTGCTGTTCGACGTGCGGGACGCGCAAGGCAACGTCGTGGCGTCGAGCCTTCCCGCTGCCGCGGCAGGGTTGCCCGATGCGCGTGACCCGCGCGGCGCCCCGCAGACGATCGTCATCGGCGACACGCAGTGGCGCACGTATACGCTGCGCGACAACACGTCGGGGCGCCGCGTGCGCGTGATGGAGACCGTCAATACACGCAGCGATCTGGCGACCGGCATCGCACGCGGCATCGTCCTGCCGGTGATCGTCGCGCTACCGGTGCTCGCGCTGCTGCTCTGGGTCATGATCGGCCGCAGTCTCGCGCCGTTGAAGACGCTGTCCGCGCTGATCGGCGCGCGCGATGCGCGATCGCTCGAACCGCTCGGCATCGCGGCCGTACCGGACGAAGTGCGCACGCTGGTCGACGCGATCGACCGCCTGCTGGCGAGGCTGCGGCAATCGATCGTGCGCGAGCGCGCGTTCACGTCCGACGCCGCGCACGAACTCAAGACGCCGCTCGCCGCGATCAAGGTGCAGGCCCAGGTGGCGATCGCGACCGACGATCCGGCGCGCAAGGCGTTGGCGATGCAGCGCGTCGTGCAAGGCGTCGACCGCAGCGCGCGGCTCGCCGAACAGTTGCTGCTGCTCGCGCGGCTCGACGAATACGAACGCATTCCGGCACGCGCGGTGGTCGTGCGCGAACTCGTCGACGCCGCGATCGAGCGCCATCTGCCGAAAGCCGCGGACAAGGCCATCGACATCGTGCGCGGCGAATGCTCCGCGCGGGCGATCGACGCCGATCCGATCCTGATCGGCATCCTGCTCGACAATCTCGTCGACAACGCCGTCAAGTACGGCCGCCACGGCGGGCGCATCGAGCTCGGCGTACACGACGACGGCGCACTGCAACGCATCGTCGTGCGCGACGACGGGCCCGGTGTCGCACCCGGCGAGCACGAACGGCTCGGCGATCGCTTCTATCGCGGCAGCGGCACGCAGTCGCCCGGCAGCGGGCTCGGACTGTCGATCGTGATCCGCATCGCGCAATACTTCGGCGGCACCGTGCAATTCGAATCCGGCATCGGCGGCCAGGGCCTCGGCGTGGCGATCACGCTCCCGTCGGCGGATGCGGGCCAGTCGACGCCGCGTGCTTAACGTTTCGTTAAGGATTCGACCGTAGAATCCGCCGAACCCTGCCCCCTCATGCCCGTCAGGAGCCTTCATGTCCACACCTAGCCGCTATGACGCCGTTGCCCGCTTCCTCCACTGGCTGATCGTGGCGCTGGTCGTCGCGCAATACGCGATCGGCTGGACAATGCCCGACGTGCATCGCGACACGCAACCGGTAGGCTTGATCGCCGCGCACCTGCTCGTCGGCACGGCGCTGCTCGCGGCGATGGCGTGCCGCGTGCTGTGGCGTGCGACGCACCGCCCGCCTGCCAGCGACCTGTCGCCCGCGATGCGCGCGCTGTCGGGCATCACGCACGGCGCGCTCTACGCGCTGCTGATCGTGGTGCCGCTGCTCGGCTGGATCAACGCGTCGTCGCGCGCGTGGGCCGTGACGCTGGTCGGCGTCATTCCGTTGCCGGCGCTGTCGGCGGCCGGCTCCGGATTCGGTCACGCGATGGGCGACGTGCACGGCATCCTCGCGTGGGTGCTGTTCGCCGGTATCTGCCTGCACGTGGCGGCCGCGCTGATGCACCGCTTCGTGCTGCGCGATCGGGTCGTGCAGCGCATGATGCCGTGGTGATCGGCCCGCATGCTCATCGTGACCGGTTGACGAGCTGATTGCGACGCCGCACGAGGCGGCGCACAACGAGCGGCATCGCGGCCGGCACCCTTCGGGCACGTCGCATGGCGCGAAGGACATGCGGTTTGCCGTCCCGCGAACACGACGGCCAGACTTCACACACGATCATGTCGGCACCTAGTTGCCGACCTGCGCCGGCATGCCGGGTTCGGCCGCCCGCGCAGCCGACGCCGCCATGCGCGCCCGGTCCTGCTCGGCGAGCTTCGCTTCCGCGGCCTGGATGTCGGCCGGATACTCGCCTTCGTCGCCCTTCGCCGGGTCGTACCCGGCCGCTTCGAGACGCATCAGTTCGTCGCGAACCTGCGCACGCGTCAGCGGCGCGGCCGATTGCGCGAAAGCCGACTGACCGACGATCGCACCGATCATCGTCAGTACTGCGATATATGTTTTCATCATGAACTCCTTCAATGTGACGTAACCATCAACCACGGGGCATGCGTGACCTGCGGATGCAGGCGGGTGGATCAGCTTCCGAAATAGATCGTGCAGAAGCTCGCGGGGCCGACGCATGCGGCGGCGCGTTGACGCGGCGGCATCGCCGCCGGCTTGCCCGCGTCGGACGACATGGCCGGATCGCCGCCGACCGCCGTGCTGGCCTGCCGCTGCGGCATCCGCTCGGCCTGCTGATGGAACAGCGGGCTCACGTCCGGATACGACGTATCGGTCACGAAGCGCAGCCCGTTGTTTTCTGCATCGATCAGTTCCTGCCGGACCTGCTCGCGCGTGAGCGCCTGTGCCGACGCTTGCGTCGCGACACCTGCGAGAGACATCGCCGCCACCGTGGCGGCCACCAGCCAGTGCATGTTCATGTTCCCTCCTTCATCAGTCAACGAGACGACGTGCTACACCCGTATGACGACGGAGGGACCATGTTTATTCCCGGCTTATCCATTCGCGCCTGCCGAACCTTCAACGAACTGTCATTCGTTCGTCAGCCGGCGTAACCTGACGTAACGCAGTGCCCGTCGTGCTTCGGGCAGACTGACCACCACTTCATCCGGACCGCCCATCGATCGACCATGTCCGCCGCCTACGACCATGCAGCCGCCCTGCTGCGCACGCTGTACGACCGCCATATCGACAGCGGTGCGGTGCTCGACGCGGCCGCATTCCCGGATGCCGAGCGTTTCGTGCGCGCATGGCCCGCGATCCGCGCGGAGGCGCTCGACGTCGCACGCGACATGCCGCGCATCCCGCGCTTTCACGAAATCATGCGCGAGCAGTACGACATCTCGGCCAACGACGCACGCGACTGGCGGATGTTCATCATGCAAGCGTACGGCCAGCCGTTTGCGCGCAACCTGTCGCGCTGCCCGAGCGTCGCGTCGCTCGTCGCGGCGTCGCCGGACGTGCTGTCCGCGTCGCTGTCGTTCCTCGCGCCCGGCAAGCACATCCCGCCGCATCGCGGGCCGTTTCGCGGCATCCTGCGCGGTTATCTCGTGCTGTCGATGCCGAAGCGCGCGGACGGCACGCCGGCCGCCGTGCTGAAGGTCGACGGCCACGAATACCGGCTCGACGAAGGCCGCTTCCTGCTGTGGGACGACACGTTCACGCACGAGGTGTGGAACGACAGCGACGAAGTAAGGATTGTGCTGCTGCTCGATATCCGCCGGCGCGGAATGCCGCGCTGGCTCACGTGGCTGTCGAGTGCGGTGATCGGCGTCGTGCGACTCGGGATCCGGATCAGGGGGCGGTCGATTCCGGTTTAGCAGCCGCCCGTCACGTATACGCGCCGCGCACGGCCGCTCCGTTCCACCGTTCGACACCCGCCGGATCGCCTAAACTACAAGCCATCCCTTCGTGCGGCTCCTGCCAGCTACCGCCATGGCGCACCTCTTCTTCGCCGCATCGATCCAGCGGCATGTCGAAACGCCCGAGCGCGACATCGACGCGCACACGGTCGGCGAAGCATTCGACACCATTTTCAGTGAGCAGCCGCGGCTGCGCGGCTATATCGTCGACGACCAGGGCGCGCTGCGGAAGCACCTGTCGGTGTTCATCGACGGCCAGCCGATCCGCGACCGGCAGCGCCTGTCCGATGCGCTCGGCGATGCCAGCCGCGTGTATGTCGTGCAGGCGCTGACCGGCGGATAAAGGGGTCGATGCACAGGCTAATCCCCCAATACCAAGCGCCGTCGCGCCAAGGCGGACCATCAGGAGACATCGCAAATGAACGATCGACTGCTCGTCGCCACCCGCAAGGGCCTGTTCGTCCTGCAACCCGACGGTCATGGCGGCTGGACGCTCGGCGAACCGCATTTCATCGGCGAGCCCGTCAGCATGGCGCTCGCCGACCCGCGCGACGGCACGCTGTATGCGGCGCTCAATCTCGGCCATTTTGGCGTGAAGTTGCATCGGCTGCCCGCAGGCGCCACCGACTGGGAGGAATGTGCAGCCCCGGTTTATCCGCCGCAGCCTGCCGACGCGTCGCCCGCCCGTGCCGATACGCACGCTGGCAGCGGCGACACCGACGACGAGCCTGCCGGGTCGCCGCAGCCGCCGTGGACGCTTCAGCAAATCTGGTCGCTCGAATCCGGTGGCGCGGATGAACCCGGCGTCCTGTGGGCCGGCACGATTCCGGGCGGCCTGTTCCGCTCCGACGACCACGGCGATTCGTGGGGACTCAACCGCCCGCTGTGGGATCGCCCCGAACGCGCCGAATGGGGCGGCGGCGGGTACGACGCGCCGGGCATCCATTCGGTGATGGTCGATCCGCGCGACAGCCGGCACGTCACCGTCGGCATCTCGTGCGGCGGCGTCTGGCAGACCGTCGACGGCGGCGCGACGTGGCGCGTGACCGCGGAAGGCATGGAAGCCGACTACATGCCGCCCGAGCGACGCGGCGAGCCGAACATGCAGGATCCGCACCGCGTCGTGCAGTGCGCGGCCAACCCCGACGTGCTGTGGACGCAGCATCACTGCGCGATCTTCCGCTCGACCGACGGCGGCGAACACTGGCGGCGGATCGAAGCGCAACCGTCGAGCTTCGGTTTCGCGGTGGCCGTGCATCCGCACGAACCGGATACCGCGTGGTTCGTGCCGGCCGTGAAGGACGCGTGCCGGATTCCGGTGAACGGCCGGTTCGTCGTCACGCGCACGCGCGACGGCGGCCGCAGTTTCGAGAGCCTGTCGAGCGGGTTGCCGACCGCACCCGCGTACGACCTCGTGTACCGGCACGGGCTCGCGGTGGACGATTCCGGCACGCACCTCGCGATGGCGTCGACGACCGGCGGGTTATGGACGTCCGTCGATGGCGGCGACAATTGGCGACAGGTATCGGCGCATTTGCCGCCGGTGTATTGCGTCAGGTTCGGGTAGCGGCGCGAGCATCATCGGGCGCCATCCGCCCGACCGCATCGCGCGTCCCTGCGATTTCCGCTTCGAGCCAGTCGAGAAACCGCCTGACCTGCGGCTCGCGCTCGCGCCCCGGCCGGCACAGCGCGACGAAGCGCGCACCGTCGAGCCGCACCGTGGGTTCGATCGGCGTCAACGCACCGCGCTCGACATGCTCGGCGGCCAGCACGGAACTGAGCAGCGCGATACCCTGCCCGTGCAGCACGGCCTGCAACGCGTAATGCTCGTCGTCGTAATGGCGAAACACCGCCCGTTCGAGCCACGCTTCCCGGCCCGCCGCACGACACCACGACGCCCAGTCGACCGACACCGGCAGCGGCGTATCCCACACGGTCTCGATCAGGTCGAGCGGCTCGTCGGTGCGATGCGCATCGAACCCGGCGGCCGCATACGCGCCGAAATACTCGTCGATCAACGCAATCTCGTGCAGCGCGGGAAACGTGCGCGACGTCGCGCGAATCGCGAGATCGACGCGTGCATCGCGTTCGAGATCGACGAGCGCGTTCCCCGTTTCGACCTTGATGTGCAGATGCGGATCGACGCGGCGAAACGCACCGAGACGTGGAATCAGCCACATCGCCGCAAAGGCGGGCGTGGTGGTCAGCACGAGCGGGCGCTCGTCGGCCGCATCCGGACGCACGGCGTCGAGCCCGCGGCTCAACGCCAGCAACGCATCGTGACTCGCGCGAAACAGCCGCTCGCCGTCTTCCGTCAGCCGCACGCCGCCCGCGCCGCGCTCGAACAGCAGCACACCGACGCGGCTCTCGAGCGACTTGATCTGGTGCGACACTGCAGCCGGCGTCACGGACAGCTCGTCCGCGGCGGCCTTGAACGTGCCGAGCCGCGCCGACGCTTCGAATACACGCAATGCGGTCAGGGGAATTTTCGAGAACACGGAGCCTCGCGGGCCGGATGCGGCCGGGTTGAATTCGATTCAATCGGGGTGAGATTAGGTGAATTGAAGCGGGTGCGCAACGCGACTAGCCTTGCGGGACGTTGCGGCATGGCGCCGCGATGGTTGCCGTCCAACCGGAGGAACCCCGTGCAAGGCCTACCGCGCAGGATCACGCAGGCGGTGCTCTACGAAGCGATCGCCATTTCCTGCATCTCGCCCGTGATCGCGGCGCTCTTCAAGCAGGACCTCGTCTATTCGGGCGCGCTGTCGGCGACGATGTCGGCGATCGCGCTGCTGTGGAACATGATCTTCAACGCGCTGTTCGAGCGCTGGGAAGCGTCGCGCCGGCAACCGGCGCGTACGTTCGGGCGGCGGATCCTGCACGCCAGCGGATTCGAGGGCGGGCTGATCTTCATCCTCGTGCCGGTCGTGTCGTGGTGGCTCGACATCTCGTGGTTCGACGCGTTCGTCGTCGATATCGGGCTGTTCGCGTTCTTCTTCTGCTACGCGTTCGTGTTCCAGTGGGCGTTCGATCGCGTGTTCGACGTGCCGGCGACGACGAAGGGGTCGTGAGTCGCGCGCTTACGTCCCCTCGGCAATTTTCGGCAACTGCCAGCCGAAGCGCACCGCCGCCATCCGCAGCGCAAAGCACGCGACACCGCCGAGCACGGCCGCGACGACCGGCGGACAACCGAGTCGCCGGCACGACACGACGACGACCGCGCCGAACAGCGCCGCACTCGCATAGATGTCCGTGACCAGCACGACCGGTATCCGCGCGAGCAGCAGATCGCGCACGACGCCGCCCCCGCAGCCGGTCACCGCGCCCATCAGCGTTGCGATGAACGGGTGGACGCGGAATTCGAGCGCCTTCACCGCGCCCGCGACCGCGAACAACGCGAGGCCGGCCGCATCGAGCGTCGTCAGCAGCGACGGCGAGAACGACGCAACCCGCGCATGGAACACGAATGCGAACAGCCCGGCGGCGAACGCGAGCGCCGGGTAACGCCAGTCGCTCACGGCACTCGGCGGGCGGGCGCCGATCAGCAGGTCGCGAATCACGCCGCCGCCGAGCGCGACGACCAGCGACAGCACCATCACCCCGAACAGGTCGAGTCCGGCGCCGATCGCCGCATTGGCGCCTTCGATCGCGAACACCGCCGTGCCCGCGAGATCGGCGGCGAGCACGACTTGCTCGATGCGGTTCATGCGAATGAATGGCCGAAGTACCGGACCGTCCGGTTGCAGCCGGTGTCGACCGAAGCGGTCGCGCCATTCGGCCGCGTGCCGGCTGCGTGTTGCCGTCCGGATGCATCAAGCGGGTTGCGGGTCATTGCCGTCTCCTCGATCGGGGATCGAGCAGTCTAGCGCATCGTCCCGCGATCGTCGGACGGCGCGCGAAGCACGCAGCAAAAAGCCGGCGCAAGCAGGTCACCCTGCTTGCGCCGGCTCAACATTCACGTCAGGCTTCGGGCCGCAGCCGCAAAGCCCGACACGCCACGCTCAATGCACGCCGAGGTACGCCTTCACCGCCGGCAGGCCCGGCTTGCCGTCGAGCGTCGTCACGCCGGCCAGCCACTTGTCGAGCGCCTGCGGGTTCGCCTTCAGCCAGTCGGCGGCGGCCTTGTTCGGATCCTGCTTGTTCATGATCGGCGCCATCACGTGGTTCTCGATCGACGTCGTGAACTGCAGGTTCGACACGAACTTCGCGACGTTCGGGCAGCGCTGCGCGTAGTCGGGCGGCGTCGCCGTCAGCACCTTCGCTTCGCCGTAGTTCGGGCCGAACACGTCGTCGCCGCCGGTCAGGTAGTCGATCTTCATCTGCACGTTCATCGGATGCGGTTCCCAGCCGAGAAACACGATCCACTGCTTGTCGCGGGCCGCGCGGTTCACCTCGACCAGCATCCCGGCTTCGCTCGATTCGACCAGCTTGAACTTGCCGAGGCCGAACTGGTTGCCGTCGATCATCTTCTTGATCAGCGCATTGCCGTCGTTGCCCGGCTCGATCCCGTAGATCTTGCCGTTCAGCTTGTCCGCGAACTTCTGGATGTCGGCGAACGACTTCAGGCCGCCCTGGTACACGTAGTCGGGCACCGCGAGCGTGTATTTCGCGCCGGTCAGGTTCGGCGTCGCGAGCACCTTGATCGTGCCGGCCTTCGTGAACGGCTGGATGATCGGGTCCATCGTCGGCGACCAGTAGCCGAGGAACACGTCGATCTGCTTGCTCTTGATCCCCGCGAACGTGATCGGCACCGAGGCGATCGTCTTCGTCGGGTTGTAGCCGAGCCCCTGCAGCATCGTCGATGCGAGGCCCGTGGTCGCCGCGATGTCGGACCAGCCGACATCGGCGAAGCGCACGTTCTTGCATACGGGCGGATCGGCCGCATAGACGGCCGACATCGGCGCGGTCATCCCGATCCCGCACACCGCTGCGATCAATAGGCGCTTCATCTTTCTTCTCCTCAAAGTGATGTCGTTTGCATGAATGCGGGATCGTTTATTGAAGCCGCGCGCCGCGATCCCGGCGACGTCGCGGACCGATTGATTGGCCCCGTTCAGCGCCCCGGCAGCCGACGCTCGTAGCTCGGCGCATGGCCGAACTGCGCGCGGTAAGCCTTGCTGAAATGACACGGCGAATGAAAGCCGCACACCGTCGTCACGCGCGCGATCGATGCGTCGGTCGTACGCAGCAGGTCGCGTGCGCGTTTCAGGCGCAGCGTCAGGTAATAGTGGGTCGGCGATACGTTCAGGTACACCTTGAACATGCGCTGCAGATGCCGCTGCGACAGCCGCACGAGCCGCGCGAGCTCCTCGAGCGACAGCGGCTCCTCGATGTTCGCCTCCATCAGCCGCACGACCTCGATCAGCTCCGCGCGCGAGAAGCCCACCCGCGCATCGACGGGAATCGGCTGCGTATCGGTCGAACTGCGGATGCGCTCCAGGATGAACTGCTCGGATACCTGCGCGGCCAGTTGCTGGCCGAACCGCATGCCGACGAGGTTCAGCATCAGGTCGAGCGGCGCGGTGCCGCCGGTGCAGGTCAGCCGGTCGCGATCGACGACGAACAATTCGTCGGCAAAGCCCACCTGCGGAAATTCGGAATGCAGCGCGGACAGGTTCTCCCAGTGCACGGTGCAGCGATAGCCGTCGAGCAGCCCGCTCGACATCAGCGCATAGGCGCCCGTGCAGATGCCGCCGAGCGGCAGCCCGCGTTCGGCGAGCGCCGCGAGCGTATCGCGCGCGCCGTCGTCGACCACGTCGCGGATGCGAATGCCGCCGCACACGATCATCACGTCGGGCAGGTTCTCGTAGTCGAGCGCCTGCGTGGGCCGCACCGCGATGCCGTTGCTGGCATGCGCCGGCGCGCCGTCGAGCGAGTAGATCGACCACTTGTAGTGATCCGCCCGCCCGACGTAGTTCGCCATCCGAAGCACTTCGACCGCGCTCGAGAACGCGATCATCGAGAAGTTCGGCAGCGTCAGGAAGCCGAAATGGGCGAGGGACGAAACCGGTGAAACGCAGGCGGCGGGCGCGACAGCGACGGCGGACGTCACATCGGTCTCCTGGCGAGGAGGTTGCAAGGGGCCAGCCCTGCGGCCGAAGCCGCGGGAGCCGTTATCTATTCAGGGTGAGCGGCCGGAGGGTGTTCCGGTCACCGGAAATCAGGCCTGCGCGGGCGAAGCCTTCACGCGAAAGAGCTGCTTGAGGCCCGAGAACAGCGGCGCCTTAACGGTGCCCGGCGCGCGGCCGAAGCTCTCGGTGATGCGGTCGAGAATGATCGCGAGCAGCACGACCGACAGGCCGCTTTCGAAACCGAGGCCGATGTCGAGGCGCTGGATACTCGCGAGCACGTCGTTGCCGAGGCCGCCCGCGCCGACCATCGACGCGATGATCACCATCGACAGCGCCATCATGATCGTCTGGTTCACGCCCTGCATGATCGACGGCAGCGCGTTCGGAAACTGCACCTTGTACAGCAGTTGCCACGGCGTGCAGCCGAACGCCTGGCCGGCTTCGACGATCTCGCGGTTCACGTGGCGGATGCCGAGGCTCGTGAGACGCACCGCGGGCGGCATCGCGAAGATCACCGTCGACAGGATCCCCGGCACGCGGCCGAGACCGAACAGCATCGCGGCCGGAATCAGGTAGACGAAGGCCGGCATCGTCTGCATCAGGTCGAGGATCGGGCGCACGATCGCGGCGACCCACTTGCTCTTCGCGGCCCAGACGCCGAGCGGAATGCCGAGCACGAGGCTGATGATCGTCGACGACAGCGTGAGGCCGAGCGTGATGACCGTCTGGTCCCAGAAGCCGGTCGCGAAGATCAGCAGCAGCGACAGCGTCGTGAACAGCGCGAAGCGCCAGCCCACCCGCCACAGCCCGACGCCGATGAAGATCGCCATCATCAGCCACATCGGGATCGCCTGCAGGCCATGCTCGACGAATGCCGCGAGCCCCTCGATCGCTTGACCAATCGCGTCGAACGTCTTCGCGTCGTGGTCGAGCAGGTAGTGAACGGACTGGTCGACCCAGGTACCGAGTGGAATCATTTCAGACATGGGAGCCTCGCGAACGCGTGATGGCCTTCAGGATGAGCGCACGATCGACCGAGCCGCAGTAGCAGCCGTCGTCGTCGACGACGGGCAGTGCATTCGGGCTCGCGACCACGCGCGCGACGACGTGTTCGAGCGACGCATCGCGCCGGATGCTTTCGATCGGACGCACGGACGGCGTTTCCTGACCGAGCGCCTCGCGCGTGACGAAACCGCGAATCTTGCGTGCGGCATCGAGCACGAACGCGTACTCGGCGCTGCCGTTCAGCGAAGCCGCGACGTTCGCGGCATCGCACTTCGATACGAGCGGCACGGCGCCCGTCTGCATCAGATCGCCGGCGGTGAGGTAGCGGCTGGTGTCGATGCCGTCGAAGAATGCGCGCACGTAATCGTCGGCCGGGTTCGCGATGATGTCCTGCGGCGTGCCGACCTGCACGAGGCGGCCGCCTTCCATGATCGCGATGCGGTTGCCGATCCGCAGCGCTTCCTCCAGATCGTGCGACACGAACATGATCGTGCGGCGCTGCTCCTTCTGCAGTTGCAGCAGCACGTCCTGCATTTCGCGGCGCTTGAGCGGATCGAGCGCGGAGAACGCCTCGTCCATGATCATCAGCGACGGGTTCACGGCCAGCGCGCGGGCGAGGCCGACACGCTGCTGCATGCCGCCCGACAGCTCGGACGGCAGCTTGTGCGAAAACGGCGCGAGGCCGACCTGCTCGAGCACTTCCATCGCACGGCGCTCGCGCTCCTTCTTGCCCATGCCGCCGACTTCGAGCCCGAATGCGGCATTCGACACGACGGTGCGATGCGGCATCAGCGCGAACGACTGGAACACCATGCTCATGTCCTTGCGGCGCAGCGCGGTCAGCGCCGAGCGGCGCGCCGACGCGACGTCGAGCCCGTCGATCAGCACCTTGCCGGCGCTCGGATCGACCAGCCGGTTCACGAGGCGGATCAGCGTGGACTTGCCGGAGCCGGACAGGCCCATCAGCACGAAAATTTCGCCTTCCTGCACATCGAAGGAGACGTTGTGCACGCCGACGACCTGGCCGGTGCGCTTGAGCACATCGTCCTTCGTCGCGCCGGCGGCGAGCATGTCGAGCGCCTGCTGCGGATTACTTCCAAACACCTTGCACAGACCTTCGACCACAACCTTGGGGGCATCCATCGAAACCTTCTCCTCGTGTAGCGGGGACTCGCGCTTGTCATACATAGCGTGCCTACATAGTTGCCAGAAAAAACCCCGACCTGCCGACGAATTACGACAAACGCTTGCGCAAATACGACACGGCCGCCAGCCCCGCCCGGCGGGCCGCGCAGCCGATTGCGGCGGCGCAATACGCGCACGGCCAGCAACGACGGGCGTCGCACGCCGGCCTTGTGCGCAGCAACGCGGCAAACGGCACATGAGGTTTTGCGCCAGGCCGTATCGGGCACGCGTCGTTTTGCGACAAGTTCACGTCCGTTCCGGCGCCGATCCACTCGGACGAAAGCGCGCGCCGCATTCGTCAGTAAAAAGCATGACCGTGCAAAAAGCCGTATGGCGACACCGGACGGCGCACGCCGCGATACCGCGCCAACCCCGGAAATCGGAGCACGCACGCTGTGATACATTCCCCGCAAACACGCCGATCGCGACACTGCCGCGGGCCTTTCGCACGAGGGCCAAGCTGCACGGCGCGCGCATGCCGGTTCGCCTGCCGGCCGTGCTGAAACCGCCTCGATCCGGTGCGATCGCGATCGAAGGACGATAACGATAGTGAGAGGGAGCAAGGCGTTGAACTGGGCATTCGCCGTAATCGGTTTCGTCGTGGGCGGCATCGCCGCCTTGATCGGGGATTTCTCGGCCGCGAGCGGCTCGCTGCTCGGGGCCGCCGTCGGGTTCTGGGTCGGGCACGCGCTGCGGCAACGCAAGCGGCAGAACCAGCGCGTCGCGCCCGACGCATTTGCCCGCTCCGCACCGCCTCCCACCCCGTTACCGCTCGCCGATCGCGTCGCGCGCCTCGAAGCCACCGTCGACACGCTCACGCGCGAACTCGACACGCTGCGCGCTCAGCTGGCGGGCGCGAAGGCCGGCGCGACGACCTCCGGCGGCATCGCGCCAACGGCTTCGGCCAGCGCCGCCTCCGCGCCGCTGCCGGCGCACTTCCCGACACCGCCCGCGCCACCACCGGCCGCCGCCCGCGCGAGCACGCCGGCATCCCCTTCGACGCCGGCGCCCGCCACACCGCCTGCACCGGCAACCGCGGCACGCACCGCCGCTGCGTCCGCGAACGCTGACAACACCACCGCTGCCGCCCCCACAACCCCGATCCGCCCTGCCCCGCCCGAACCGCCCGCGCCGCGCGAACCCGGTATCGCCGAACGCGCCTTCGGCGCCGCGCGCGACTGGCTGCTCGGCGGCAACACGGTCGTGCGCGTCGGGATCATCGTGCTGTTCTTCGGCGTCGCGTTCCTGCTCAAGTACGCAGCCGACAACGACATGCTGCCGATCGAATTCCGCCTCGCGGGCACGGCGCTCGCCGCGGCCGCGCTGCTCGCGATCGGCTGGCGCGTGCGGGCGCGTCGCGCCGCATACGGCCTCGTGCTGCAAGGCGGCGGCGTCGGCATCCTGTACCTGACGATCTTCGCCGCGACCAAGCTTTATGCGCTGCTGCCCGTCGGCGCCGCGTTCCCGCTGATGGTCGCGGTCTGCGCACTGAGCGCGTTCCTCGCGGTGCGGCAGAACGCGCTGCCGCTCGCGTTCATGGGCAGCGCGGGCGGCTTCCTCGCACCGATCCTGCTGTCCACCGGGCAGGGCAACCACGTCGCGCTGTTCAGCTACTACGCACTGCTGAACGCAGGGATCTTCGCGATCGCGTGGTTCAAGGCCTGGCGCCCGCTGAACCTGCTCGGCTTCGCGTTCACGTTCACGATCGGCTCTGCGTGGGGCGTGACGGCCTATCGCCCCGCGCTGTTCGCGAGCACCGAGCCGTTCCTCGTCCTGTTCTTCCTGATGTATGTCGGCATCGCGCTGCTGTATGCGGTGAAACGCGAACTCGCGTTGCGACACTATGTGGACGGCACGCTCGTGTTCGGCACGCCGATCGTCGCGACCGCGCTGCAGGCGTCGCTCGTGAAAGGCATGCCGTTCGGGCTCGCATGGAGCGCGGTCGCGCTGTCGGCGTTCTACGTCGCGGTGGCGGCATGGCTCGCGCGGCGCCGCGACCGCCTCGGGCTGCTGTTCGAATCGATGCTCGCGCTCGCGGTCATCTTCGCGACGCTCGCGGTGCCGCTCGCGTTCTCGGGGCCGACGACCAGCGCCGCGTGGGCCATCGAAGGCGCGGCCGTCGTGTGGCTCGGCGTGCGCCAGAGACGCCTGCTGCCGTTCGGCTTCGGGCTGCTGATGCAGGTCGCCGCGGCCGGCGCGTTCTTCACGAGCCTGCTCGGGCCGGCCGACGCGACCGCGCTGCCGGTGCTCAACAGCCCATACATCGCGATGCTGCTGATCGCACTCGCCGGCCTGTTTACCGGCTGGTGGCTGCACGGGCGCGGCGAAGCGCGCGCATGGCACGCATGGATGCCCGAGATCGGTGTCGCGGCCGCCGCGTGGGGGCTGCTGTGGTGGGTCAGCGGCGGGCTGCACGAGATCCTCGTCTATGCGAGCCGTCACGTCGACCTGCATGCCGACCGCTTCGTCGTCGATACGACCGCGCTGTTCGCGGCCGCCACCGCATGGCTCGCGCACGTCGCGCGCCGCCGGCTCGCGTGGCCGCTCGCCGAATGGCCCGCGCTCGCGCTCACGCCGGTGCTGGCGCTGCTCGCGCTGCGCGCGTTCGATGCGCACGAAGCACCGCTGTCGGGCATGGGCGCGTTCGCGTGGCCCGTGGCCGTCGGCGCGGGGCTCGCGCTGCTGTGGCGCCAGTCGCGCGGCACGACTGGTGCCGCTACCGCGAACGGAACCGCGCCCGCCGTTGCAGCAGGCATCCTCGCGCCGCTGCATACGCTGACGTTCTGGACCCTGTGCGGGCTGCTGTCGCTCGAAGGTTTCTGGCGCCTGCGCGCGTTCGTCCCGGAAGGCGCATGGAGCTGGAGCGCATGGGCGTATGGCTTCGGCGCACTGCTCCTGCTCGTGTCGGGCCCCGGCTCGCGCCTGCGCTGGCCCGTCGCGGCGTTCCCGCGCGCGTACCAGGTGTGGGGTGCCGCGCCGCTCGCCGCGCTGCTGTGGCTGTGGAGCATCGCCAGCACGGTGAGCGACGGCGACGCAGCGCCGCTCTTCTGGCTGCCGCTGCTCAATCCGCTCGACATCGCGCAGGGTCTCGTCTTCGTCGCCTTCGCCGCGTGGCTGCGTCGCCTCAAAACGCTCAGCGTCACGTGGCATCCGCGCATCGTCGACTATGTGGCGATCGCGACCGTGTTCCTGTGGTTCAACGCGCTGATGCTGCGCACGCTGCATCACCGCTTCCACCTGGGCTACGACATCGACACCGTGTTGTCGTCGTTCGGCATCCAGCAGGTGTTCATGGTCGGCTGGAGCCTGTTCGCGTTCGCCGGGATGTGGCTGACGCGCCGCGACGGCATCGCCCGCGTCTGCGCGTTCGCGTCGTTGCCGCTGATCGTCGTGATGTGGGCGTGGACCTTCTACGCGAACTTCACGCAGGACGGCGGAAGCTGGGCGCGCGTGCCGCTGTTCAACCCGCTCGATCTCGTGCTCGCGGTCGTCTATGCGCTCGCCGCGTCGTGGTTCGTGCGCGCGCGCAAGCTCGGCTGGTCGTTCGGCAAGTATCGCATCGAGCTGCTGGGTGCGGCCGGCGCGACCGGGTTCCTGTGGCTGAACGCGATCCTGCTGCGCACACTGCATCACTGGGCCGGCGTGCCGTACGCATTCGGCGCGATGGCCGAATCGACGCTCGTGCAGGCATCGGTGTCCGTGTACTGGACGGTCTGCGCGCTCGCGATCACGATCTGGGCCACGCGCCGCGGGCTGCGACCGCTGTGGTTCGTCGGCGCCGCGCTGCTCGCGCTCACGGTCGTCAAGCTGTTCCTGTTCGACCTGTCGCACGTCACCGGCATCGAGCGCATCGTGTCGTTCATCGGCATCGGCGTGCTGCTGCTGTTGATCGGCTATTTCTCGCCGCTGCCGCCGAAGGCCGCCGCCCAACAGGACGGCCAGCCATGAAACGACTCGCCGCCCTGCTCGGGCTGAGCCTGCTCGCATCGTTCGCGGCAGCCGACGGCGCATCGAACGCCGGGCGCGTCACGCAGCGCTTCGCGCTCGACCTCGACGGCAGCGCCGCGTATTACCAGCTCACCGTGCCGCAGCCCGTGTATGCGGCGAGCCGCCGCGACGATCTCGGCGACGTGCGCATCTTCAACGGCGCGGGCGAGCCGGTGCCGTATTCGCTCGACGCGCCGGCCGCGGCCGCGCCCGCCCTGCCGCCGTCCCGCACGCCGGTGCACTGGTTCCCGCTGCCGCCCACGCGCGCCGAGAACGGCAACGCGCCGCTCGGCGTGACGGTCGGTCCGGACGGCGCGCTGCGCGCGGCGGTCGCGACGCCTTCGCGCACCCGGCACGGCGCGGACCTCGTCGACCTGTCGCATACCGACGGCAGCATTGATGCGCTGCTCGTGCACGTGGACGACGACAGCTACCAGGGGCGCGTGTCCGTCGAAACCAGCGACGACCTGCGCAGCTGGCGGCCGCTCGGCAGCACGCAGTTGCTGAAGGTCGGCCGCGGTAACGACATGCTTGTGCAGGAACGCATCGCGCTCGACGGCGCGGCGCCGCGCTATCTGCGGCTGGACTGGCTCGACGGCGCGCCGGCGATCGCGTCGGTCGACGTCGAGACGCATCCGCGCGACGCACGCGGCACCGATACGGCGTCTGTGCCTCGCCAGTGGCGCGACGCCGCGCGGGTACGCGCCGGCGCTGCACCGGGCGAGTATCTGTTCGACACCGACGGCGCGTATCCGGTCGACCGCGTGCGCATCGACCTGCCGCAGCCGAACACCGTCGCGCGCGCGACGCTGCAAAGCCGCGCCGATGCGCAGGCGCCGTGGCGCGACGTCGCGGCCACCGTGCTGTTCCGGCTGCAGGGCAAGGGCGGCGAGCAGCGCAATCCGCCGCTCGAGTTCAGCGCGAATACGGATCGCGTGTGGCGCATCATCGTCGACATGCGCAACGGCGGGCTCGGCGGCGGCCAGCCGGCCGTCGCGATCGGCTGGCATCCGGCCGCGCTGACCTTCGTCGCGCGCGGCACGCCGCCGTTTACGCTCGGCGTGGGCGACGCGTCGCTCGTGTCGTCGGCCGTGAGCCGCGACGCGCTGCTGGTCGGCATGGCGCCCGAAGTGCGGCCCGCCCGCGTCGGCGCGGCGCTGCCGGTATCGGCGGTCACGCCGGCGGCAGCCGCCGATGCGGATGCCGGGCGCCGCTATGTGCTGTGGGGCGCGCTGATCGTTGCGGTCGGCGTGCTCGGCGCGATCGCATGGCGCCTCGCGAAAGGCGGCGGCGAGACGCGCAGCCGCGACGAGTGACGTCGACACGCACGCGCGTACCGCTTGACGCGCCATTCATCGAGCAGGTTCGTTCTTCGTGCCATCGCAACGCGCGATCGCACCGATTCATCGAGCGGTCCGCGTCCCGTCTTCGCGTGAAGGCCGCACGACGCGCCAGCGGCACGAGCCGAAACCCGCCCGGCGCTATCGCGCCACGAAGCGGCCGTGCTGACGCGGCCGCCACGGCGACGACCGGCAACTGGCCGCACCGGCCGCGCGACGCGCCGCGAATCGTCCGCCGCGACGCAGGCCCGACTCGCGTCGGGCCATCGCGACGATGCGCGGCGCCCACGCATGCATGACACGCCGCACGGCTGCCACGCGCGCCACCAACCGCGACGCCGGCGACACGCGGCGCGCAGCGTGTGCAACGGGCCGCTTGCAGAGGATCGCGCTGTCGTAGCGCTTGCCGGCGAAGCGCATCACGTCGACCACCTCGAAGCCCTGCGCGCCGTAAAACGCCAGCAGGTGCGAAGCCGGATGCGGCGTATCCAGCGCGAGCAGCGCATAGCCGCGCAACGCGGCCCACTGCTCGGCGAACGACAGCAGCAACGCGCCGATCCCGCGGCTCTGGCAAGCCGGGTCCACCGCCACCTGGCGCACGCTCGCGACGCCTTCGCACCGGTACAGCGGGCAGGCGGACGACGGATCGGTCGCATACAGCGTGGCCGTGCCGACGACACGCCCGCCGCACACGGCGACATAACACTCGCCCGCTTCCGCGCGGCGGCGCGTGACGTCTTCGTCCTGATCGACGCACGTGCAGTTGAGCCCCATCGCACCGAGCCGCGCGAACGCACGATGCAGCATCGGCGTGAGGTGTGCATAGCTGTCGATTGCCGGATCGAAACGCCGGACGATCACCCGATCGGCGCACACGGAAGGCGGCGCGGCAGCGGTGCGTTCGGCGATCGCGTTCCAGGGTATCGACATGGCCATGCTCCGTGGTGAAGATGCACGAAGTCTAGGAGCGCGCCGCGCGCCGTCGCAAGAAAAAATGTCGTAAAAATCCTGGGGTAACGCGGCGGATGGAGGTAGCGAGTACGGTGCGGTTCAATGCTGCATGTCCGTCGTGGCGAACGCATCGGCGCACCGATCGTTGCTCGCGCAAGCAACGCGTCAAGCCATGAAATCGACGCCCGGCGCGCACGCCGTTGACACGTGCCGCCCCGCGCTCCAGACTTGCTGCTCCGTCACCTCATCGCGAGCGCCCATGATCACCTGCTTCCTTCGCTACGTCGTCGATCCGTACAAACTCGTCGAATTCGAAACCTACGGCAAGATGTGGATTCCGCTCGTCGAGCAGTTCGGCGGCACGCATCACGGCTACTTCCTGCCGTCCGAAGGCGCAAACAACATCGCGCTCGCGATGTTCTCGTTCCCGAGCCTCGCCGAATACGAGCGCTACCGCGAACGCTCGAAGGACGATCCGGCCTGCCAGGCCGCGTTCCGCTACGCGGAGGAAACGCGGTGCATCGTCAGCTACGAACGCAGCTTCTTCCGGCCGGTGTTCGAGTAACGGGCAGGGCCGCCGCACATCGCGCCCCGTTTTCCGGCCGAGGACGAAAAAAAGCCCCGCCAGCATCCGCGCGGCGGGGCCAACCCATGTCAGTAGAGACATCATGGAGGAGACGAGCCCATCTTATCGACCGCGGCACACCGTCCCAACCAAGCATTTCTGCTATCGATCTGCGGGGCCGCGCACACGATTGCCCTCGCCGCACGGCATATCGATAGAACGAAAAGTCGTTTTCAGAGTGGCGATGGGGTCGTTACCATCTGGTTTTAAGCCTGTGCTTAGCCGGGCAAGCCATTCCCGAGGAGCGCCCCTTGACTGCATTCGATCAACACCGCCGCCCGTTCGTCGTCGGCATCGGCGGGACCACCCGAGCCGCGTCGTCCACCGAACGCGCGCTGTCGTTCGCCCTGCGCGGCGCGCAAGCCGCCGGCGCGCGCACGCGCCTGTTCGACGGCCCGTTCCTGCATACGCTGCCGCACTACGCACCCGAACACAAAACGCTGACCGACGCGCAGCGCGAGCTGATCGACGCCGTGCGCCAGGCCGACGCGATCATCATCGCCACGCCCGGCTATCACGGCGGCGTATCCGGTCTCGTGAAGAACGCACTCGACACGCTCGAGGAACTGCGTGCGGACGACCGCCCGTATCTCGACGGCCGCGCGGTCGGCCTGATCGTCACCGCGTACGGCTGGCAGGCGGCTGGCACCGTGCTGACGTCGCTGCGCTCGATCGTCCATGCGCTGCGCGGCTGGCCGACGCCGTTCGGCGCAACCGTCAACACGCTGGAAACGCGCTTCGAAAGCGCCGACAGCTGCTCGGATCCGAAGGTCGTCGCGCAACTCGAGACGGTCGGTGCGCAAGCCGCCGAATTCGCGCTCGCGTTCGCATCGCATCGTGCGGCCTCGCATGCGGCATCGGTCGATGCGCTCGCACCCGTGCTGAAGGTCGCCAACCAGTAACCTCCGCATTTCCGCCGCGCGCCCTCGGTCGACACGCTTCGACGGGGCGCGCGCGGTGCGTCTTCCGACGCGTGGCGATGTGCCGGGCGCGTCGTCCTCCGCCTCCCGAAAACACCGTTCCCGCGTACCGCTCCGATAACGATTCAGGCCGCCGCGTAATTTGCATTGGCCGAAAGATTGGTTCACGCAGCCGGCGCGTTTTCGTACGCTGAAAGTCCGAACTTTTTCCGCGCACGCCATGAACCGTACGATCCGCTACAAGGGCTACGAAGTCGCTCCCGCTGCCGCCCGGTTGCCGAACGGGCTGTTCGCCGCCAACCTGACGATCGAACGCGCGAGCGGCGGGCCGTCGCCGCGCTCCGTGTCGTTCGACGCAATCGATTTCTTCTTCGAGGAAGAGCACGCCCTCGCCTACGCGTCGCGCTGGGGCCGCCTCTGGGTCGACACGAACGCGTGACACCCGCGGGGCCGGCGTGCACATGGCCGCTCGAAAATACGCGATGACGGAAGCTGTGCAAGAATCTTTCGATCCGTAATCGCATAACAATAGCCATGACCGACACGCTGCAGGAAGAGCATGCAGCCGCAGATCACGCGATGCGCAACTGGACCTTCGAGAGGCAAGGTCCGGTCCGGATCGGTTCCGATGCGCACAAGCAGATGTTCTGTCGGATGCTGCTCGACACACACAATCCGTACAAGCCGGCGGTGATCGACTGGCCGGCGCTCCAGCCGGCCGAACTCAGGCGGCTCACGTCGCTGCCGATCTGGGACATCGCGGTGCAAACCGAAGGACGCGCGTCGATTCGCGTGGCGACCTACGCCGCGACGGTCGACGATCCGCTGCTGCGCCGCGCGCTCGAGATGGACGGCGGCGAGGAAGCCCGCCACAAGGTCGTGCTGTCGAAGCTCGTCGAGGCGTACGGCATCCGGCTCGCGCCCGAGCCGGCCTACCCGGCGCCGACCGATCCCGAATGGTCGTGGATGATGACGGGCTTCAGCGAGTGCATCGACAGCTTTTTCGCGTTCGGCCTGTTCCGCTCCGCGCAGCGCTCCGGCTATTTCCCGCCCGAACTCGTCGAGACCTTCGAGCCCGTGATCCAGGAAGAAGGCCGCCACATCCTGTTCTTCGTGAACTGGTACGCGTGGTACTGGCGCACGATGCCGTGGTGGCGCCGGCCGTGGTTCTTCGCACGCGTCGCGGCCGTGTGGGTGCAACTGATCCGCGACCGCATGAGCATCGCGCGCGGCATCGATGCCGACGGCGCCGCGCGTGACATGAATTTCCCGGCCACCAGCACCGCGGACATCGGCGATGCGCTGAATCCGCGCGAGTTGATCGAGCTGTGTCTCGTGGAGAACGACCGGCGGATGGCCGGTTACGACAAGCGCCTGCTGCGCCCGATGTTCGTGCCGCGGATGGCGCGGTTCGCGCTGCGGTTTCTGAAGAAGTAAAGTCGGGGGCTTGCCGCGGGCCATGCGGCAAGCCCCCGGTTCGGCCCACGCCCGTGGACCGAATGTGGCGTGCCCGACACATTCAATCCTTCCCTCTTTTTCTTCGACACGTCGAGCCGTTGGCGGCGTGGCGGACAAATTGCCGCACCCGGCATCTGACATTTCGGGCCCCTCCGACCCGACGCCGCCCGCGGTCTTTGACGTCCTGTCGACACCACGCGAAACACCCGCCGCGAGCGCCCCCGCTCGACTTCCGGCATGCGCGCCGATTCCGCCTTAACGCCGATGTCAACACCATCGTCAATAGGACAAATCCGATAAATTGACGCGGATCGTTTCATCTGGCGCTCTGTAGCACTTTTTTACAACTTCCATGGATCAGGCGGCCCGAAACGCCCGTCACACGGGCCGCTGCTCCGGCCGAGATGCGCAAATCAGCATAATCCAATGCGTTCAAAATCAGATAAATTTAATTACTAGATAATCGCAAAATACAAATGCAAATTCAATTAAAGCAAAACCATTAACAAGTTAATAAAAAACAAAATACATTATATCCAGGCATACCCATTAACATTACAAACACGAAAGGATGGGGCGTCGCGCAAACGTTTGCTATTTCATTTGTCTTACTTTTTGACCGATCCGGTGTGTTACCTCCCGCACACATCCAACCTAATACATTGATTCTTATGTGAAATTTACGGGATCACCAGAATATTTCGAACCCTACAAGACACATTCTTGCATCTTTCAAACTCATTTTTCTCCAGCGCCTCTAAACACGCTGCATTAACCATTCTTTAACTTTAGAAACACTTCATTTATCACTGTTTGTCAATCTACAAAATCCACCTCCAATAAACTCCGCCCATCAATTTTGAGATTCGCGCGAGCGCACGGAGTAATCCTCTAACAAAAGAGACCGGTGTGTGGCGTGCACATTTGGAGGTAGCAGGACATGAACCGCACATACCGCTCGATCTGGAACGAAGCGCTCGGCGCCTGGGTCGCGGCATCGGAAATCGATTCGGCACGGGGCAAGCCGAACAAGTCGGCCGTGGTGGTGGCAGCAGTCACAGCTCTGGCGATCAGCCTCCCCGGGTTGGCCGAAGCCAATACGCTCAACACACAGCAAACCTGCTTCACGGGAAGCAACGGCGCGGTCGGCCGCGTCAACCCGGGCGGTACGCAAAACCAGGCCGGCGACGGCTCCGGAACGTATTCGGTCGTAGCCGGGTGTAACTCCAACGGCAACGGCTGGACCGGTGTCACGGTATACGGCTCGTTCGCGCAGGCGAACGGCAACGGCGCCGTCGCCACCGGCATGCAATCGTCGGCCGGCCTGTGGGGTGTCGCAGCCGGCCTCGAAACCACCGCCAGCGGCGCCGCTGCAACCGCCCTCGGCTTCGGTTCGACGGCGAGCGCGCTGAACTCGGTCGCGATCGGCGGCGCGGGCGGCGACGGCACGACGCCGCTGTCGCAGGCGAACTCGACGCTCGCATCGGGCGCGGGCTCGATCGCAATCGGCAGCAACGCAACGAAGGGCGCGCAGTCGGCCGCGTCGGACGGTATCGCGATCGGCGGCCAGTCGTCCGTCGCATCGACCGCCACGTCGGGCATCGCAGTCGGCCGCGGTGCGACCGTCAATGGTGCGTACGGCATTGCGCAAGGCGACGGCGTCGTCTCGGGCGCAACGGGCCGGAACGTGGCCATCGGCTCGTCCGGTACCACCGCGAACGGCGGCACGGCTGCCGGCGGCGCGGTCGCGATCGGCCGAGGCCAGGTCGCGACCGGCGACGGCGCGGTTGCGATCGGCGATCCGAACAGCGCCACCGGCACGGGTGCGCTGGCAATCGGCGCGAACGACACGTCGAACGGTTCCGGCGCCATCGCGCTCGGCAACAACAACTCGGCAAGCGGCACGGGTTCCGTGGCGCTCGGCAACAGCAGCACGGCGACCAGCAGCTCCGTCGCAATCGGCAGCTCGGCATCGGCGACGGGCACCAACGGCGCGGTTGCCATCGGCAACGCCGCGACCGCGAACGGCACCGGCGCGATCGCACTCGGTAACGTCGGCAGCTTCTCCGCCAAGTCGCTGGCTTCCGGCACCGACGCACTCGCGCTCGGTAACGGCTCGACGGCCAGCGGCAACGCCGGCGCCGTCGCCGTCGGTGCGGCAGCCGTGGCGTCGAACTCCTATGCAACGGCCTTCGGTTCGAACGCGACTGCGTCGGGCGCAGGTTCGGTCGCGTTCGCGCAAAATGCCAATGCTTCGGTGTCGAACGCCATCGCGATCGGCGTCGGTTCGACCGCGAACGTCGCGAACTCGATCGCACTCGGCAGCAGTTCCGTGACGAACAGTGCACTGACGACGACGTCCGGCGGCACCACGGCCGTCAATAGCACCACGATCGGTGGCCAGTCGTTCGGCAACTATCAGGCCGGGACGCCGACGGGCGGCATCGTCAGCGTCGGTCAGCCGAACGCGGAGCGCCGCATCCAGAACGTCGCGGCGGGCCTCGTCAGCGCGACCAGCACCGACGCGATCAACGGCAGCCAGCTCTTCGCCGTGGCAAGCACGACGACGTCGAGCATCGCAAGTCTGTCGACTTCTACGTCAACGGGTCTGTCGTCGGCCAATAGCTCGATCGGCTCGCTGTCGACCTCGACTTCGACTGGTATCAATTCGCTGTCCACGGGCCTCAGCTCGGCTAATAGCTCGGTTACGTCGCTTTCGTCTTCCACGTCGACGGGCCTGTCGTCGGCTAATAGCTCGATCGGCTCGCTCTCGACGTCAACCTCGACTGGCATCAACTCGCTGTCCACCGGCCTCAGCTCGGCCAATAGCTCGGTTACGTCGCTTTCGACTTCTACGTCGACGGGTCTCTCGTCGGCTAACAGCTCGATTGGCTCGCTGTCGACTTCGACCTCGACTGGTATCAATTCGCTGTCGACCGGCCTCAGCTCGGCTAATAGCTCGGTTACGTCGCTTTCGTCGTCCACGTCGACGGGCCTGTCGTCGGCTAACAGCTCGATCACTTCGCTGTCGACCTCGACGTCGACCGGCATCAACTCGCTGTCCACCGGCCTCAGCTCGGCAAACAGCTCGGTTACGTCGCTTTCGTCTTCCACGTCGACGGGTCTGTCGTCGGCTAACAGCTCGATCACTTCGCTGTCGACCTCGACGTCGACCGGCATCAACTCGCTGTCTACTGGCCTCAGCTCGGCAAAAAGCTCCGTCACGTCGCTTTCGTCGTCCACGTCGACGGGCTTGTCTTCGGCTAACAGCTCGATTGGCTCGCTGTCGACCTCGACTTCGACCGGCATCAATTCGCTGTCCACCGGCCTCAGCACGGTCTCGACGAAGACAGACAACCTCGGTAGCAGCACCGCGTCGGCACTTGGCGGTGGTTCGACGTACGACCCGACGACGGGCAAGGTCTCGGCCCCGGCGTACACCACGTACAACGCGAATGGCACGACATCGACGGCCAACAGCGTGGGCTCGGCGATCGACAACATCAACAGCCAGGGCATCAAGTACTTCCACGCGAACTCGACCGGCGCCGACAGCACCGCAACGGGCACCGACGCCGTCGCCATCGGCAGCGGTGCCGTCGCCGGCACGAACAACTCCGTTGCGCTCGGCGCGAACTCGGTGACCGCCCCGGCCAATCCCACGAGCAGCGCGACCGTCAACGGCGTGACGTTCGGCGGATTCGCTGGCGCCACGCCGGTCGGCACCGTTAGCGTCGGCGACCTCAACAAGGAACGGCAGATCACCAACGTCGCTGCCGGCCAAGTGACCCAGACCAGTACCGACGCAATCAACGGCAGCCAGCTTTATTCCGTCGCCCAACAAGTCGGTACCGCGACCAGCGCCATTTCGTCGCTGTCGACGTCGACTTCGACGGGCCTGTCGTCCGCGAACAGCTCCATCACGTCGCTGTCCACCTCGACTTCGACCGGTCTCTCGTCGGCTAACAGCTCGATCACTTCGTTGTCGACCTCGACCTCGACGGGCCTGTCGTCGGCTAACAGCTCGATCACCTCGCTCTCGACTTCGACTTCGACCGGTCTCTCGTCGGCCAACAGCTCGATCACCTCGCTCTCGACCTCGACTTCGACCGGCCTCTCCTCGGCCAACAGCTCGATCACCTCGTTGTCGACCTCGACCTCGACCGGCCTGTCGTCGGCTAACAGCTCGATCACCTCGCTGTCGACCTCGACCTCGACCGGCCTCTCGTCGGCGAATAGCTCGATCACGTCGCTGTCCACCTCGACTTCGACCGGCCTGTCCTCGGCCAACAGCTCGATCACCTCGCTCTCGACTTCGACTTCGACGGGTCTCTCGTCGGCCAACAGCTCGATCACCTCGTTGTCGACCTCGACTTCGACCGGCCTGTCCTCGGCCAACAGCTCGATCACCTCGCTCTCGACTTCGACCTCGACCGGCCTCTCCTCGGCCAACAGCTCGATCACGTCGCTCTCGACGTCGACCTCGACCGGCCTCTCCTCGGCCAACAGCTCGATCACCTCGCTCTCGACTTCGACTTCGACCGGCCTGTCGTCGGCTAACAGCTCGATCACCTCGCTCTCGACTTCGACCTCGACCGGCCTCTCCTCGGCCAACAGCTCGATCACGTCGCTCTCGACGTCGACCTCGACCGGCCTCTCGTCGGCTAACAGCTCGATCACGTCGCTCTCGACGTCGACCTCGACCGGCCTCTCGTCGGCCAACAGCTCGATCACCTCGCTGTCGACGTCGACTTCGACCGGCCTGTCGTCGGCTAACAGCTCGATCACCTCGCTCTCGACCTCGACCTCGACCGGCCTGTCGTCGGCTAACAGCTCGATCACCTCGCTCTCGACCTCCACGTCGACGGGCCTGTCGTCGGCTAACAGCTCGATCACGTCGCTCTCGACTTCGACCTCGACCGGCCTCTCGTCGGCTAACAGCTCGATCACGTCGTTGTCGACCTCGACTTCGACCGGCCTCTCGTCGGCTAACAGCTCGATCACGTCGCTGTCCACGTCCACCTCGACCGCGATCAACAATGCGAAGACGCACTACTACAGCGTCAACGACAACGGCACGACGCAGGGCAACTACAACAACGACGGCGCGACTGGCTTCAACTCGCTTGCGGCAGGCACGAATGCGACCGCAGCGGGCGCCAAGAGCGTTGCCATCGGCGACGGCGCCCAGGCCGCAACGGACTCGTCCGTCAGCATCGGTTCGGCAGCCGGTCAGGGCAGTAGCGGGTCGTACAACGTCGCGATCGGCGCGGCCACCGGCCAGAACACGGCCGGCGTCGGCAACACGGCCGTCGGCAACACGGCAGGCATTTCGGTAACCGGCAACTACAACGCAGGATTGGGCGTCGGCGCAGGCACCTACGTCAATGGTTCCTACAACACCGCAGCGGGTTACTACGCTGGAACCTCGACGACCGGCAGTGGCAACTCGGCGTTCGGTTCCTATGCAGGTGCAGGCACCACCGGCAACAACAACGTCGCGATGGGCAACCAGGCCGGCGCACAGATCTCGGTCGACGACACGGTCAGCATCGGCAGCAATGCCAAGGCCGGCGCGCAAAGCGGCGACGTGGCGCTGGGCAGCAACTCGACCACTCAATCCGTGGTGGCCACGACCGGGACGACCATCAACGGCAAGAACTACAGCTTTGCGGGCACCGCGCCGACCAGCACGGTCAGCGTCGGTGACGCGGGCGCCGAACGGACGATCACCAACGTCGCGGCAGGCCGCATCAGCGCAAGCAGCACGGACGCCATCAACGGCTCGCAGCTTTACCAGACCAATCAGGCGCTCGAGGCAACCGGGTCGGGACTCGCGAGCCTGTCCACGTCTGCATCGACGGGGCTCTCGTCCGCGAATAGCTCGATTTCGTCGCTGTCCACTTCGACTTCGACCGGCATCAACTCGTTGTCGACCGGCCTCAGCTCGACCGATAGCTCGGTGACCTCACTGTCGACTTCCACGTCCACTGGCCTCTCGTCGGCTAATAGTTCAATCTCGTCGCTGTCGACTTCGACCTCGACGGGTATCAATTCGCTGTCGACGGGCCTCAGCTCGACCAATAGCTCAGTGACGTCGCTGTCGACCTCGACCTCGACCGGCCTCTCATCGGCTAACAGCTCGATCACCTCGCTGTCCACCTCGACCTCGACCGGCCTCTCGTCGGCCAACAGCTCCATCACGTCGCTGTCCACCTCGACTTCGACTGGATTGTCGTCGGCCAATAGCTCGATCACCTCGCTGTCGACCTCCACGTCGACCGGCTTGTCCTCGGCCAACAGCTCGATCACCTCGCTGTCGACCTCCACGTCGACGGGTCTGTCGTCGGCGAACAGCTCGATCACGTCGCTGTCGACCTCGACTTCGACCGGCCTGTCGTCGGCTAACAGCTCCATCACGTCGCTGTCGACCTCGACTTCGACCGGCTTGTCCTCGGCCAACAGCTCGATCACGTCGTTGTCGACCTCGACTTCGACCGGCCTCTCGTCGGCTAACAGCTCGATCACGTCGCTGTCGACCTCGACTTCGACTGGCCTGTCGTCGGCCAACAGCTCGATCACGTCGTTGTCGACCTCGACCTCGACCGGCCTCTCCACGGCTAACAGCTCGATCACCTCGCTGTCGACCTCGACTTCGACTGGCCTGTCGTCGGCTAACAGCTCGATCACCTCCCTGTCGACTTCGACTTCGACGGGTCTGTCGTCGGCTAACAGCTCGATCACCTCGTTGTCGACCTCGACTTCGACCGGCCTCTCGTCGGCGAATAGCTCGATCACGTCGCTGTCCACCTCGACTTCGACGGGCCTCTCGTCGGCCAACAGCTCCATCACGTCGCTGTCGACCTCCACGTCGACGGGTCTGTCTTCGGCCAACAGCTCGATCACCTCGCTGTCGACCTCGACTTCGACGGGCCTCTCGTCGGCGAACAGCTCGATCACGTCGCTGTCCACCTCGACTTCGACCGGCTTGTCCTCGGCCAACAGCTCCATCACGTCCCTGTCCACCTCGACTTCGACTGGATTGTCGTCGGCCAATAGCTCGATCACGTCGCTGTCGACTTCGACCTCAACCGGCCTGTCCTCGGCCAATAGCTCGATCACGTCGCTGTCCACCTCGACCTCGACGGGCCTGTCGTCGGCTAACAGCTCGATCACCTCGCTGTCGACCTCCACGTCGACGGGTCTGTCGTCGGCTAACAGCTCGATCACCTCGCTGTCGACCTCCACGTCGACGGGCCTGTCGTCGGCTAACAGCTCGATCACCTCGCTGTCGACCTCGACCTCGACGGGTATCGGCTCGCTGTCCACCGGTCTGAGCTCGACCAACAGCTCGGTATCGTCGCTGTCGACTTCGACTTCGACCGGTCTGTCGTCGGCCAACAGCTCGATCACCTCGCTGTCGACCTCCACGTCGACCGGCCTGTCCTCGGCCAACAGCTCGATCACGTCGCTGTCCACCTCGACCTCGACCGGTATCAACTCGCTGTCCACCGGCCTGAGCAGCACGAACAGCTCGGTGTCGTCGCTGTCGACTTCAACCTCGACGGGTCTGTCCTCGGCCAACAGCTCGATCACCTCGCTGTCCACCTCGACCTCGACCGGCCTGTCGTCCGCGAACAGCTCGATCACGTCGCTGTCCACCTCGACCTCGACCGGCATCAACTCGCTGTCCACCGGCCTGAGCAGCACGAACAGCACGATCGTGTCGCTGTCCACGTCGACGTCGACCGGCATCGGCTCGCTGTCCACTGGCCTGAGCAGCACGAACAGCTCGGTATCGTCGCTGTCCACGTCCACCTCGACCGCGATCAACGCCGCGAAGACGCACTACTACAGCGTCAACGACAACGGCGTGCAGCAGGCCAACTACGCCAACGACGGCGCCACGGGCACCAACGCCCTCGCCGCCGGCGTGAACGCCAGCGCGGCGGGCGCCAGCAGCGTGGCAGTCGGCGACGGTTCGAACGCGCAGACGGCAGGCGCGGTCGCGATCGGCCAGAACGCGTCGGCAACGGGCGGCAAGGCGGTATCGATCGGCTCCGGCAACACGGCATCCGGCGACGGCGCGGTCGCGATCGGCGACCCGAACGTGGCGACGGGCACCGGCGCCGTGGCGATGGGTGCGAACAACACGGCGACCGGCGACGGCGCGGTGTCCCTCGGTAACCAGAACACGGCAACCGGCGCCAGCGCGCTCGCCCTCGGCAGCGCGAACCAGGCCACCGCGGACAACACGATCGCACTGGGCAGCCAGGCCACGGCCAGCGCCACCGGCGCCCAGGCCTACGGCTCGGCCGCCAAGGCCACGGCCGCCGACGCGCTCGCCTTCGGCACGAACGCGCAAGCGAACGTCGCCAACTCGATCGCACTCGGCGCGAACTCGGTCACGGCCGCGGCGGTCGGCACCTCGAGCGCCACGATCGGCGGCGTCACGTACCCCTTCGCGGGCAGCTCGCCGGTCGGCGTGGTGAGCGTCGGCGCACCGGGCCAGGAACGCCAGATCACGAACGTCGCCGCGGGCCGGATCTCGGCCACCAGCACGGACGCGATCAACGGCAGCCAGCTGAACGCGACGAACAACGCGATCAACACGCTGTCGACGTCCACCGCGTCGAACGTCGCGTCGCTGTCGACCGGCATCAACTCGCTGTCGACCGGCCTGAGCGCGACGAACAGCAACGTGGCGTCGCTGTCCACGTCGACCTCGACCGCGGTCAACTCGCTGTCGACGGGCCTCAGCACGACGAACAGCAACGTCAACTCGCTGTCGACGTCGACCTCGACGGGCATCGGTTCGCTGTCCACCGGCCTGAGCACGACGAACAGCAACGTGGCGTCGCTGTCGACCGGCGTGACGAACATCAACAACCAGTTGAACCAGCTGTCGACGACGCTCAACAACAACACGACGCGTGCGGCGAACAACAACGGCGTGGCGGCCGACATGAACGGCACCGGCAACGATCACCCGGTCGTCACCGCCGGCTCGAACTCGGTGGCGATCGGCGCGAATTCGAACGACGGCGGTCGCTCGAACGTGGTGTCGGTCGGCAGCGACACGCAGCAGCGCCAGATCACGAACGTCGCGCCGGGTACGCAAGGCACCGACGCGGTGAACGTGAACCAGTTGACGCAGGTGCAGACGACGCTGTCGACGGCACTGTCGGGCCAGCAGGCGCAGATCAACTCGCTGGGTTCGCAACTGCAGCAGACCGACCAGATGGCGAAGCAGGGTATCGCGGCCGTCGGCGCGATGGCGTCGATCCCGCAGCTCGATCGCGACGCCAACTTCGGGATGGGCGTGGGCACGTCGACCTTCCTCGGCCAGAAGGCGATGGCGGTCAGCATGCAGGCGCGCATCACGGAGAACCTGAAGGCGTCGGTCAACGGCGGCTTCAGCGGCGGTCAGAAGGTGATCGGCGCCGGCATGCTGTATCAGTGGAAGTAACGCGTCGCGCCGCCCGGCCGTTCGTCTCGCCGCCGGACGGCCCGCGGCTCCGACGGCAGGACGAGCCCGCTGCGCTGCGCGTGGCGGGTTTCGCTCAACCCAAGCTTTAAGGACGTCACCGTGAACAAACTCGCTCTTGCGCTCGCGCTTTCCACAACGGCCCTCGCCGCGTGCTCGACCGCATCCGGCCCGACCTTCAGCGCCTCCGAACTGCAGCCGCGCGACGGCGTGCGCACGTTCCAGGTGGACTGCCACGGCCTGCTGTCGGGCCCGCAGACCTGCATGAAGGCTGCTCGCAAGATCTGCGGCGACGAGCCCGTGCGCGCCGTCGACTCGGCCCGCGCGCTGCGCGACAAATCCGATCCGGCCACGCTGGTCTTCCAGTGCGGCGCCGCGCCGGCCGAAGCGGCTTCGGCCGCCGAACCGGCTACCGCCGTCGTCGAACGCGTGAACCTGTCGGGCGACGCGCTGTTCGCCACCGACCACGCGACGCTCGCACCAACCGCGCGCGAATCGCTGGACCGGCTGCTGAGCGAGCGCGCCGACCGCACGTACTCGCAAGTGTCGGTCACCGGCTTCACCGATTCGGTGGGCAGCGACGACTACAACCTCGCGCTGTCGAAGCGTCGCGCCGAATCCGTCGCCGCCTATCTGAAGGCGCATGGGCTGAAGACCGACTCGATGACGGTCTCGGGCCGCGGCAAGGCCGATCCGGTCGCCTCGAACGCGACGCCGGAAGGCCGCGCCAGCAACCGCCGCGTCGAAATCCGGCTGCAGCACTGAGCCGCCTGCGGCCGCCGATGCGGCCGCGCGATCCGGCAGGCCGCCCGCGCCGCGCCGGAATTCCGCCGGACGACCGGGCGCCGCTTCGCCGGCGCCCGCTCCCGTTGGCCGGCGGCTATGTCAAAGTTCGTCACGCCCTGCCAAAACCGGCGATTTCCATGCCACAATCGCCGCAGACGGTCGCCGGGGCAGCCTGCCCGACGCGCGCCACGCCCGGCGTGCCCGGCGACACGCCGGAATCCGGCTGCCGCCCGCGCGAATCCCGTCGCCCGATTCACGCACCGCGGCGCACCGGCGCGAATCCAACCATGACAATCCACGGCGCGCCGCTGCCGGCCAGACGCTCGACGCGATGCCCGGACGCACGACGCCGCAGAGGAAACAACCGGTGACGGACATCAATGAAGCCGCCGCGGGCGGCACCCGCAAGCAACGGCCGGCGGTCGGCATCTCGCTGTTTGCGCGCGACGGCCAGGCGATCTGGGAAAACGGCATTCACCAGAACATCGCGTTCCTCGCGATGATGCTCAAGCGCTCGGATCGCGTCGGCCCCGTCTATTTCCTGAACGGCGGCGACGCCAACGCGCTGCCGGCCGGCCTCGAACTCGACGGCCTCGACATCCCGCTCGTGAAACCCGCCGACGTCACGCACGAACTCGACGTCGTGATCGAAATGGGCGCGCAGTTGCCGGTCGAATGGCTCCGGCACATGAACGCGCTCGGCAAGAAGATCGCCGCGTTTTTCTGCGGGCACGTGTATGCGGGCCTGTGCGAAACGCCGATCTTCGGAAAGCCGTCGGGGCACGTGTTCAACGGCGCACCGTTCGACGAAGTGTGGCTGCTGCCGCAATACGACAAGACCGCCGCGCCGATGCTGCAGACGATCCTGCGCGCGCCCGTCCACCTGATGCCGCACATCTGGTCGCCGTACTTCCTCGAGCGCCGCGTGGCCACGCTCGCCGACGAAGGCGCGACCTTCGGCTACCGGCCCGGCCAGCGGCCGTGGAAGCTCGCGATGCTCGAGCCGAACATCTCGGTCGCGAAGTCCTGCCACTACCCGATGCTCGCGTGCGACGAGTTCTACCGCGCGCGGCCCGACGCGGTGCAGCACATGTTCGTCGTCAACTCGATGCACATGAAGGAACATCCGACCTTCGTGCACTTCGCGAACAGCCTCGATCTCGTGCGCCAGCACAAGGCGACGTTCGAACCGCGCATCGACCTGCCGGGCTTCATGGCGCGTCACGCGGATGCGGTCGTGTCGCATCACTGGGAAAACGGGCAGAACTATCTGTATTACGACGTGCTGTACGGCGGCTATCCGCTGATCCATAACTCGACGCTGCTCGGCGACGCCGGCTATTACTACCCGGACTTCGACTCGGCCGCCGGCGGCCGCGCGCTGCTCGAAGCGTGGCTGCATCACGACGAACGCCTCGACGACTACCGCGCGAAGGCGGGCCGGCTGCTGCAGTCGGTCTCGATCGACAACCCCGCGAACCTCGACGCGTTCGTCTCGCGTCTGGTCGCCTGAACCGGAGCATACGCATGTCGGACTCCAATGCCCGTCAAGCGCCCGGCGAGGGCAAGCGTCTCGTCGTCGGCGTGTCGCTGTTCGTGCGCGGCGCCGGCCAGTCGCTGTGGGAAAACGGCATTTTCCAGAACTGCCTGCTGCTGATCCTGTTGCTGCGCCAGTCGCCGCTCGTCGCGGATGCCGTGATGGTGAACGGCGGCGAACAGGTCGCCGATCCGCAGATGATGCTCGGCGAGTGGAACGTGCCGCTGCTGTCGATGGACGAAGCGCTGGAGCGCTGCGACGTGCTGATCGAAATGAGCGCGCAGTTCGGCGCGGACTACCTGCGCGCGTTCCGCGAGCGCGGCGGCAAGGTGGTCACGATGCGGGTGGGCAACGACTACGTGATCGACATCGAGCGCGCGATGTTCGACAAGCCGTCGGGCTTCCTGTTCTCGGGCGCGCCGTACGATGCGGTGTGGACGATTCCCGAATTCGAGCGCTCGTGCCTGCACTACTACCAGACAGGCCTGCGCGCGCCGGTCACGATCGTCCCGCACATCTGGCACCCGATGCTGTTCGACAAGGCGCGCGCGACGCTCGGCGCCGGTTTGTCGTTCGGCTATCAGCCCGGCAAGCCGCGCTGGCGCGTGACGATGTTCGAACCGAACATCTGCATGGTGAAGACCAGCATCATTCCGATGCTGATCACGGAGGAGGCCTATCGCGCGAATCCGGCATTCCTCGAATTCGTGCGCGTGTGCAACACGATCCACCTGAAGGATCACACGACGTTCATCCACTTCGCGAAGAGCCTCGACATCGTCGAGCATGGCATCACGACGTTCGAAAGCCGCTATGCGGTGTACGAGTTCATGGCCGCGTACGGCGATGCGGTGGTGTCGCACACGTGGGAGAACGCGCAGAACTACCTGTACTACGAGCTGCTGTACGGCGACTATCCGCTGATCCACAACTCGCCGTTCCTCGGCAAGGCCGGGTATTTCTATCCGGATTTCGACTGCCAGGCCGGCGGCCGCGCACTGCTGCAGGCGTTCGCCGAGCACGACGCGAATCTCGACGCATATCGCGAGCAGTCGAAACACGTGCTCGACTCGGTCAGCATCTACAACCCCGAGAACGTCGCGGCCTATACGGACGCGATCGCCAGTCTCTATCGCGACGCGTGACGCGCCGCCATTTCCGGACTTCGACCATGAACGCACATTCGACCCTTATCCGCGCAAAATGGCTGATCGGTTGTGTCGTCACGTCGATCGCGATCGGCGCGCACGCGCAATCCTCGGGAGGATCCGCGGATGAATTGCTGCAGGATGCCGACACGGTATTCAGGCAACTCGAAGCCGGCCAGTTCAACGACATCTGGCTCGGCTCGGCCGACTTCATCAAGGCGCGCTTCAAGCAGGACCACTTCGTGAGCGATATCCGGCGCGCATGGCAAACGGTCGCCTTCGTCCGCCACCGCGAATGGGAGCAGATCTCGCGCAACCGCTACACGAATGCGACGGTACCGGACGGCCTCTACGCGAACGTCGACTATGTGACGACGTTGACCACCGGCTCGACGGTGTATGAAAAAGTGAGCTTCCACCTCGAAAACGACGGGCACTGGCACCTGACCGGCTATGCGCCGCGCGCGACCCGGGACACCGCCAAGTAAGCGTCGCGTCGACGACACGGAGACACCATGCGAATCAATGTCGCGATAACGATGAACGTGCAGCGCGACGCGACGCAGTCGATCTGGTACAACGGCGCGAACCAGCACTGCGTGTACCTGTACATGCTGCTGAAGCAATCGCCGTTGATCGGCGAGGTCTGGCTCGCGCACGACGACGGCATCACCGAGTATCCGCAGTCGCTGATGATGGACGCGTTCGGCGACGCGCTGCGGCCGCTGTCGGCCGTCGTGCACCAGACCGACCTGCTGATCGAGATGAACGCGTTCGTCGACCCGTCGCACACGGACGTCGTGCGCCGGCGCGGCGGCAAGTGCGTGTCGTACCGCTTCGGCAACGACTACGTGATCGCGGTCGAGACGATCAACTTCGAGAAGAACGACTGGCGGCCGAACCCGCACCGCGTGCAGTTCGACGAGATCTGGACCAATCCGCAGCACATGCATACGTGCGCCGCGTATTTCCAGGCCGTGTACCGCGCACCGGTGATCGAGCTGCCGCATATCTGGTCGCCGTATTTCATCGAACGCAGCCTCGACGCCGATCCCGAGCTGAAGGCGCGCTTCGGCTATCGCAACCACGGCCCGGCCAAGCGCATCGCGTTCTTCGAGCCGAACCTGAACGTCGTGAAGAGCGCGATCGTGCCGATGCTCGCCGCGAACGCGTGCTACGTCGACCATCCGGAGCTCGTCGAGCACGTGTACATGACCAACACGTTCGACAAGAAGGAAAACGTCGCCTTCAAGCATCTCGCGCTCGGGCTCGAGATGGTGCGCGACGGCAAGGCCACCGCCGACGTGCGCGCGCCGTTCGTCGCGTGGGCCGCGCATCACACCGACATCGTCGTGTCGCACCACTGGGAAAACGGCCTGAACTACCTGCTGTACGACGCGCTGTACGGCAACTACCCGCTCGTGCACAACTCGCCGTTCCTGCGCGACGTCGGCTACTACTATCCGGACTTCGAGATCTTCGATGCGGCGCGCGCGATCGCGACCGCCGCGCAGACGCACGACGCACGGCTCGACGACTACGCGGCTGCCGCCCACCGCTGCCTGCACCAGGTCGACACGCTCGCCGAGCACAACGTCCGCGCCTATTCCACGCAGATCCAGCACCTGTTCGCCGACCGCCCGCTCGGCTGATTTTCTTCGCAGCGCCGGTTGCGTTACGCCAGCAC
Organism: Burkholderia sp. BCC0419; assembly: GCF_902830285.1. Lineage (NCBI taxonomy): Bacteria > Pseudomonadati > Pseudomonadota > Betaproteobacteria > Burkholderiales > Burkholderiaceae > Burkholderia > Burkholderia sp. BCC0419. Next base: position 86,574 of record NZ_CADESR010000014.1, on the reverse strand, counting down.
CCGATCGCCGCTTTGCGCGGCGAACGCGCGGCCATGCCGCCGCCCCATGCGCGCGAGCACCGCGAAACAACGGGCTGCCGACCGGCCTGCACCGCCCGATTGCCTGACGAGGCTGTCGGATACGCCGCGCGCGATCGCCGACTCGTCGCCGCACGCGCCGGCGATGACGCCCGCGTAATAGTGCCGGGCCGCCAGCTCGCGGCCGCCCGCATCGAGCGGGCTCATCCGCTGAATGCGGCGCGCGACGATCGTCAGGCCGTCCAGGCAGGACGCGACGTCGATCGGCGCATCGGTCGATTCAGCGCCGAGTTGCCGCAGCATGTCGACCAGTTCGGCGATCGCGACCAGCTCGCGCGCATCGGCCGCCTGCGTGCCCGTTCCGCCTCCGGCTTTCGTTCCCGCCATGCCCACGCCCCCTTTGCGATTCGTCCCGCTCCCGACGCGCACCCCGCGCGCGGCCCTGCCCGTTCCCACGGTCATGCGGCGGCCGGCGATCGCCATGAAAATCGGATGCCCTGCGCCCACGTGACGCCGGCATCCAGGATGATCTGCCGGTCGGTCTCGCTCTCCACGCCTTCGACGACGACGTGCCGCGCACTTTCATGCGCAAACGCGATCAGCCGGCGGAACTGGTAGCGCCCGATCGCGTTGCGCTTGATCAGCGACAGGATCGAGCGGTCGAGCTTCACGATGTCGGGATTGCCGACCACCAGATTATTCAATGCACTGAAACCGACGCCGAAATCGTCGATCGCGATCCGGCACCCGGCCCGCCGGAAGCGGTACACGAACGACCGGCCGGCGACCGGGTTCAGTGGCCCCGTCTCCGTGATCTCGACCACCAGCCGCGCGGCCACCGACGGCTCGCGCTCGAGCCGCCTGAAAATCGCCAGCCACGCGTCGTCCACGACCGCACTTGCCGCCGCGACGTTGCAACCGTACACGGCGCCCGGATCGGCGCGCAGCGCATCGATCGTGCGGCCGACCACCAGCCGGTCGAACCAGCGCATCAGCCCGAGCGCTTCGAGGCGCGGCAGGAAGGCGAGCGGCGGCAGCGCATCGCGCTCGCCCCATCGCAGCCGCGCCAGGCGTTCCTCATACAGCACGCCGCCCGACAGGTCGGCGCGGCACACGGGCTCGTGCGCGAATCCGAGCCGGCTTTCGACGAAACTGCGTACCGACGCAAGGTCGGGATGATCGTCGGGTGCCCCGAACACGAGATCGATTTCATCGCGATTCGCTTTCCGATTCGCCTCCTGGCGAGCTTCGACCGCATTCATCCGGCGCTCCGGCTAATGGCGAGCCGCCGATCACGGCTCGACCTCAACACATAGGCGGAACGAGCCGACCTCGACGCGCTCCGCCGCCTACCCGGCCCATCCTGTATGTCGATTTTTTCCGGGGAGCGTACTGTTCGCTTCGGCGCCGTCAAATTCGATATTTTTACGATATTCAGTTACTTGAAATACACCATGCGCGCACGATGCCGACAGTGCGACAGGTTACACAACGCGAATTACAAGAACTCAAAATCCGGATCGTTTATCTTTTTCATCCAAACAGTTTTATCCGGATCGTCTTTTCCCGAATTTTCTTGTCCTGCGGATCGGGACATCGTCAATTGATCAGATAAATACCGTGTCGCGAAGTGCTGCCCGCGCTCGATATGCCAGATCGAAACACCGGCCTCCGCACGCGCTGCCTCCCACGCAAAACCTGCCGCTGCGCATCATTCGATCATCGCAGCATTCAATTTTCACGTTTCAAACGATATTATGAAAATTCGAAACGGAATCAATCCCCGTTTAACCAATAATACCAATTTCAATTATATGAAGATTATAGATTGAAACATGTTTAACAATCTTTCTGACTTGTTAACCTATAAACTTGTTTTTGACGGACTTCCCTCGGAGCCGTCAATTTCGTGCCTTCGAAAACCGTCGAACCCATCGGGTTCGGCGGTTTCTTTTTTTTAACGGCATTATTTCGTCAGACATGAGGGCGGGACAAACCCGACGGCGGACGGCGGCGCAACGAACGTGCACCGTGCAAACTCGGCCTCAGGCGGCCGGCGCGCCGATCAGGTTCGCGAGCAGCGCGTCGTATTCGGCGACGAGCGCCGGATTCGCCGACGTGTAACGGCCGAGGATCTCGCGCTGGCGCCGCGCATACGCTCGCCAGTCGTCGTCGTGCGTATGCAGCGCGCGCAGCAGCGCATCGGCGCCCTGCTGCACGTCGTTGTCCGGATAGTAGTAGCCGAGATCGGGCGCGAGACTCGCGTTGTGCACGAGCGGATAACCCTGCCAGCACACGTCGAAATAGAAATAGTTCAGCGGGTTCGACCATTGGTGCGACACGACGATATCGGTCAGGTCGGCCAGGAACAGCGGCGTATCGAAGCGCCCGACGAAACTCGCCTTGCCCGCGCGCACGATGTCCAGGTAGTTCATCAGCATCACGAACTCGGGGCTGTCGTGCGCGAGGCGATCGGCGTTCGTCACGTGCGCGAAGCAGATCGCGTCGGGATCGCGGCGATACGCTTCGTCGATGATCAGCATCGGATACACGCAGAACTTCACGACGTCGTGGTTCGGCTCCATCACCGTGAGCCGCTTGCCGGGCTCGCTGCGCGGCCGGTATTCGCCGTGCTCGGGCAGCGACTGCGCGCGCTCGGTCAGGAACATCGGATCCCACACGAACGGCACGACGCGCCCCGGGCAGCGGCGCAGCGACTGCAGGAACGGCAGCGACGACGGCGCGATCTGCGGAATCGCCCATACCTCGTCGTAGCCGCGGTTGATGAACAGCGAATCCCACAGCCGGCGGCCGAACAGCATCGACTCCATCGCGTTGATGTACTCGACGCCGCAGCAATAGCTGACCAGCTTCACGCCGCGCGCTTTCAGGTAGGCCGTCTGCTCGCCGTCGATCTGCCCGCCGAGCTCGATCACCACGTCGAGCGCATCCTTCATGTCGGCGAATGCGCGCGTGTCGTACACGTTGCGATCCCACGGCAGCGCGTCGGTGAGCGGCACGTCGGTCGTGTTGACCAGCGTCACGCGGTAACCGTGCGGCGACGCCATCAGCAGCTTCGCGAGGAACAGCGCGTTCTGCTTGATGCCGTTGATCCACAGGCTTTCGTCGGGGGCACGCAATCCGATCGTGATACCGATGCGCAGGCCGGTCAGGACAGGAGACGTCATCGTCGGCGGGATGGAAAGTTGAACGGGAATGGCATGGCGCAGTGTAGCGCGCGAAGCGCCGCCCGCGTCAAGCGGCGGCAACCCCGCATTCTAGCGGAGCGACGGCCGCATACTGTCAGGGATGGTCAGCGGCCGGCCCGGCCGTGCCAATCCGCCCGACCGTTATGCGATACTCGTGCCGCCCGGCGGCCGGTTCTCTCGGGGCATTCGAGCAGGCCACAAGCGACCTCGCCACACCACGATCAAAACCAAGGCACACCGAATGGAACACGATGCCGCGCAAGTCTTCCAGACCATTCATGACGAACCGGGGCGGCGCTCGCAGGAAAGCGTATCCGGATGGAATTCCGAACTGAAGAACACTGCGCGGATCGTATGCCCGCTGCCCGCCGTTCGGAGCGCGCGATGATCGTCCTCAGTCATTTCAGCCAGTACGCGTCCGCCAGCCTCGATAACCACCGCTGGTACGCGCAGGCGCACGGCTATCGTCACGAAATCGTCGACGCATCCGCGATGCCGCAAGCGCTGCCGTTGCGGCCGCTGCATCGCTACGAATCGCTGCTTCACGTGCTGCGCGGCGCGCAACCCGACGAACTCGTGCTGCTGCTCAGCGAAGACGCGGCGATCATCGAACCCGTCGCGCTCGATCGCCTGATGACCGGACGCGACATGCTGTTCGTCGACGCGTTCGCGTCGCCGCTGCCGCAAGTCGACGTGCAGATCTGGCGCAACACGCCGGACGTGCGCACGATCGTGATGCGGCTCGTGCAGCGCTGCAAGCTCGGCAGCGAGCCGAGGCTGACGTCGGAAGCCGCGCTGTTCGCGGATCTCGATACGCATCGCTACATGACGCCGATCGACGGGCTGTACGCGGTGATGCCGTGCGGCCCCGACCTCGATCCGATGTGGAGTCGCGAACCGACGTTCGCGATCAGCATCGACGACACGCCGCACGATCCCGAACGCAAAGGCGCGACGCCGCGCTTTCGCGACACGCTCGTCGCATACGTCAATCGCAGCCGCGCCGCCGGCCGGCCGATGTTCGCGTTCGATCACGACGCCGCGGCGCCTGACGAAGCCGCCGAGCGCAGCACGTACAACCCCGGCCGCCCGATTGCATTGATGATGCTGTACACGCCGAACATCGGCAGCTATGCACGCGTCGCCGAGCGGAATTTCCGGCGCTACTGCGACGCGCACGGCTACACGCTCTACGTGCATCGCGACATTCCCGCCGAGATCGGGCTGAACGCGACGGGCAACTGGTTCAAGCCGTGGCTGCTGCACGCATACCTGCAGCACCATGAATGGGTCGTGTGGCTCGATGCCGATGTGCTGATCGCGAACCAACAGCAACCGCTGGAGCCGCTGCTCGAAGGGCGCGACTGGCTGCTCGCGCAGGATATCGGCCAGTGGGCGTTCAATTCGGGCGTGATGGCGTTTCGCCGCACCGAACGCAACGACGCGATGCTGCGCGATCTGATGACGACGATTGCCGCGCTGCACGACCGTTCGAGCGTCTATGCGAGCGACGGCGACCAGTTGCATTTCATTCGTGCGATGGAGCGCGACCGGCAATTGCAACGCGAAGGCGTGGCCGATCTCGTCAGCTTCAACACGCCCTGGCTGTTTCGCCGCACGGACAGCTACATCGTGCATTACTACGGCATGTGGTCCGCGATGCGTGCGCTGATGATGGCGCACGACGACGGGCTGCTGCCCTGACGCAACCGCCGCAACGTCATCGATCTGCAAACACGACGCGCCGGCCGGATTCAACCGGCCGGCGCGTCGTCGCATCGGTTGCCGTCGTCAGATCGCCGCGATCGTGGGCGCGACGGCCGCGGGGTCGGTGATGCTCGGCTTGCCGGTCTCGACGTGCCCCGCGATGCGGCGCACCCAGCCGGCATTGCCCGCCACCGCGAACTGCAGGTCGTACCAGTGGCTGCTGCACGACAGGTCCCAGTGCGCTTCGATGCGCTGGCCGGCCGGAACCGTCAGCGTGCGCGCCGCGCCGCCGTACGCGACATCGGTCGCCGTGACCGTGAGCGGGCCGGTGCCTGCATTGGCGATCGTCACGTAAACATCGCCGTTCGCGGTGTCGTAGCACGGCGTGATTTCAGGCTTGGCAGCGGCATCCGCAGCCGCCGACCCGGCGAAGCGCCGGAAATAGCCGTTCGGCCCCCACACGCTCACCAGATAGTTGCCGTTCGCATCGAGCGCCCACGTATCGGTCAGTTGCTTGCCCGCTTCGACCGTATAGCGGCGCGGCATCGCGGTCGGGTCTCCCGTATAGACCCAGAAGTGCGCGCCCTGCGTGCCGGTATTCGCGAACGTCAGCGCGTAGCCTTGCGCCTGCAACTGGCCGGTGACATGCAATTCGTACGGCAGTGCGCGCGCCGGCCGCGTGCCGGGTTCCTGCGCGGTCACGACCTGTTGCGCGGTGCTCGCCGGCGCGGTCTGCGACGACGCGCGCGAGCATTGCAGATCGGCCTGCGCAACATACGCCTGCGTGCTCGGCAGGGCCGGCAGCGTCGCATCCGATTTCGAGAAGTCGAGCGCCGACGTCAGGTCGCCGCAGATCGCGCGGCGCCACGGTGAAATGTTGGTCTCCATCACGCCGAAGCGCTTCTCGATGAATTGCAGCACCGACGTGTGATCGAACACCTGCGAGCACACGAAGCCGCCCTTCGACCACGGCGACACGACGAACATCGGCACGCGCGGGCCGAGGCCGTACGGCAGGTTGTCGGCCGTATAGGTGCCGGCTTGCGTCGCGGTCACGACGTTGTGCCGCTCGAGCGACACGTCCACGGTGCTCATGCCCGAGCCCGGCAGCGTCGGCGCCGACGGCGGCACGACATGGTCGAAGAAGCCGTCGTTCTCGTCGTACATGATCAGCAGGACGGTCTTGCTCCACACGTCCGGATTGGACGTCAGCGCATCGAGGATCGTCGACAGGTAGTACGCGCCGTACAGCGGCGTGAACTTCGGATGCTCCGAATACGCAGCGGGCGGCAGCAGCCACGACACCTGCGGCAGCGCATTCGCCTGCACGTCGTCCTTCAGCTGCGTGATCGGACGCGTGCTCATCCCGCGCGTCTGCAGCGACGAACCGGCCGGCGCATTCACGAAGTTGTTGAAGCACGCCAGCATGTTCGTGCCGTAGTTGCCGGTGAAGTTGTCGAACCCGGTGCCCTGCTGATAGATCTGCCACGAGATGCCGGCTTTCTCGAGCCGTTCCGGGTAGGTCGTCCAGCTGAAGGGCGGCAACTGGACCTTGTCGAACTGGTTGTCGATGTAGTCGGTGTTGTCGAGCAGCGGGCCGCCGCCCGTGCCGAGCGGATCGACCATGCCCGTCATCAGGTACATGCGGTTCGGGTGCGTGTTGCCCGGGATCGAGCAGAAGTAGTTGTCGCACACCGTGAACGCATCCGCGAGCGCGTAGTGGAACGGGATGTCGTCGCGAACGTGATAGCCCATCGTCATGTTCGACTTCTGCACGGCCCACTGGTCCGCGCGGCCGTTGTCGATCGCGCCGTGCGTCGTCGCCCACGTATGCGGCAGGCCGCCGATGCATTGCGCGTTGACGCCCGGATTGGTCGTGTCGTAGCGGAACGGTGCGATCACGCTCGACTTGTCCTCCTGGCGCGGCTGGAACCACACCGGCTTGCCGTTCGGCAGCGTGACCGGGAAACGGTCGTTGTAACCGCGCACGCCGCTCAGGTGACCGAGGTAGTGGTCGAACGAGCGGTTCTCCTGCATGAACACGACGATGTGCTGCACATCCTGGATCGTGCCCGTCACGGTGTTCGGCTCGATCGCCAGCGCCTTGCGGATCGATTCCGGAAGCAGTGCGGTGGCGGCGGTCGCGCCGGCGAGGCCGGCCGAGAACTTCAGAAAATCGCGTCGCGAATGGATGGCCATGCTGGTTGCTCTTGATGGGTTTTCTGGTGGAAACGGCCGGTATCAGGAAGCGGGCGACGAAGCAGGCGCGGTGAAACCCGGCGGGCAGCGCATCTGCGCGGTGGCGACCACAGCGCCGCCGCACGCGGCCTTCTGCTGCGCGACGGGCGCGGCGGGTGCGGTCAGGTCGTCGTTGCAGGCGCCGAGCAGGGCGGTCAGCGCGATCAGGCCGGCGACCGCGAAAGACCGTAGGGCCGACGTTCGCATAACGGTTCTCCGTGAGGATGATGACGTGACACGGACGCGAACCCCGCGCCGGTCATATCGACGCCGAGATGCTATGTTCGACTTGTTACACGACGGTGTCGAGTGACAGGGGCCGACGTGCATGCAGATGCCCGCGTTGGTGCGAAAATGGCAAGTGCGCCGTCGACAGAAAGGCAGGAGCGGCCATCGTCGGCGGGACGGGAGATTCGAAGGAGCCAATGTAGCGCGGGGGGCGGCACACACCGGGAAAAAGCGCGCCATGTCAGCGGACTGCGGACCGCTGCACCGTCATGGATGACCAGCAATGAACCGGGCGATGCCTGGCCCTTTTTCGAGCGGCTACATCGTCCACCGTCCGGTTTCAATCGCCGCCTCCATCATTTTGATGGTGAGCGGACGCTCTAGTATTTTGTCCCGGGCGTCGGCGCTAAATGGCAACCTGAATATCGTCATCAAAAATCGACCCAATCGCAGTTTCCGGGAAGGGTAATAATAATCAACGTCGAAATCGGAAATATCGACACCAAACGTTTCCGAAAATCTCCGCATCAATCTCAACATGGCCCTGTCGGAAATTTCAAGGTCGATGCAGAGATCCGTGTCCTCGGTAATCTCGAGCTCGCCCCATAGTGGCGAATCGGCCTCATCCCGCACCATCTCTATCAGACGACCGTCCATTAAAAGCGATCCTCCTGCTTGACCAAGCCATTGTACGTGACTGTAGAGCGATACATGATGACTGATATATCGATAGCGGTAATGATCCAACCGACCACCGGCACGGCCCGCCCGACAAAAGCGCCGAGTTCGCGGGTAAATTTGATCTTGAGCAGCAGGAGACTCTTGAATGACGTTACCGTTGGCAGAATTTTGTACTTGAGTTCATAGGGCAACACCTTTCTCGATACCCTGGATGCGATCGAGGTTCCCTTGACCGCTCCGCCGAATTTCCCTCTGGTCGGCACGAACCTTTGACCCAACAAAATCATCGCGATTCCGACAGCATCATCGATACCCAGTTCATCACAGGCCACGTCGATAACAATCAGGCAGAAAAGTTCTGGCGGAGTAAGGTCGATGTGAATTCCGTATTTATATTTGTTCGCCATCTCATTCTTTCTCTCGGCTACCTTGCGCAGGACACCGGGCCGCACATCCCGGCGATTACGCTAACGCAACCATGTCGCGCATGGGCAGGAATGTGCAGCTGTTTCTCCAATCGGGCCTGATTTTCCGGACACCCCGGAAAGCAGTCGCGATCGCGCGCGGCCTTTCTCCACAAGAGGAAGCAGTCAGTTCGTTTTGACGAAGAAGTCCGGACGGGGCCGGTTTCGATCTTTGAACAACTGTTGCAACGGGAAAACCGGTGCAAGGCAGCGCGACAGCGCATGTCGAGCGGCCGGTCACCGACGAGTATCCCGGGATTATTCAAAAACCCTGAAGATGCGACACGCAAATTATTCGTTTTTGTCTACGCGCGACAAGAGCGACGATCACCACACAGGAATGCGATGTCGTCCTGATATGCGATGTCGTCCTGATGCAGGCACATCAGGTGTTCCCAGCCCGATGGTGTCGGAGACGCTCGGATAATACGGGGCACGATGACCCGTGCGTGAGCGCCGGCAACGGCCCTCACGCGTGTGCAACGCTCAGCCTTCCGCCATCATCAGCAACTGCGCGCCGTCCGCAACCTGGTCGCCGACGCCGTACAGCACTTCCGCGACGACGCCCGCGCTCGGCGCGCCGATCGTGTGTTCCATCTTCATCGCTTCCATCACGATCAGCGGCGTGCCGGCTTCGACCTTCTGGCCCGGCTCGACCAGCACCGCGATCACCTTGCCGGGCATCGGCGCGGTCAAGCGGCCGCCGCCCTGCTCCGCGTCGCCCGCATGCGCGAGCAGGTTGCGCCATTCGAACGTCTCGGCCGCGCCCTGCGTGAACACATGGAACGTATCGCCGTCCGCATATACGCGGCCGCTGCTGCGCACGCCGCCGAGCATCACGTCGAAATCGATCGGCGTGGCACCGCGCGCCCATGCGAACGGTTGCGCGGCCGCGTCGCCGATCGCGATGCGCGTGCCGGCGCCGTCGTCCTCGTACGTCACCGTCACGTCCGCTTCGCGATCGGCCGCGTGCCATTCGAGCGTGCGGCGATAGCCGCCGTTCAGCCGCCAGTCCCGCAGCGCGCCCCACGGCGATGCGCCCTGCGCGGCCGCACCGCGTTCGCGTGCAAGCAGCGCCGCGCAGGCGAGTGCGAGCATCGCGCGCGGCGGCTGTTGCGGCGCGAACAGCGCATCGTGGTTGCGCTCGATCAGGCCCGTGTCGAGATCGGCCGTCGCGAATGGCTCGCACACGACGATCCGCTGCAGGAACGCGGCGTTCGTATGCAGGCCGACCACTTCGCACGCGCGCAGCGCACGCAGCATCAGGCCCAGCGCTTCCGCGCGATCGGCGCCGTGGACGATCAGCTTCGCGATCATCGGATCGTAAAACGGCGTGATCGCATCGCCTTCGCGCACGCCGCTGTCGATGCGCACCGCCGCGCCGATGGCGAACTCGACGCCGGCCGGCAGCCGCAGGTGCTTCAGCGTGCCGGTCGACGGCAGGAAGCCGCGCGCGGGGTTCTCCGCGTAAAGGCGCGCCTCGAGCGCATGGCCCTGTACGCGCAGTGCTTCCTGCTTCAGCGGCAGCGGCTCGCCCGCCGCGACGCGCAGTTGCCATTCGACGAGATCGAGCCCCGTGACCATCTCGGTCACCGGATGCTCGACCTGCAGGCGCGTGTTCATCTCCATGAAGTAGAACGCTTCGCCCGTCATGATGAATTCGACGGTGCCCGCGCCGACATAGCCGACCGCGCGCGCGGCCGCGACGGCCGCTTCGCCCATCGCCTGGCGCACGTCCTCATGCAAGCCCGGCGCCGGCGCTTCCTCGAGCACCTTCTGGTGACGACGCTGCACCGAGCAGTCGCGGTCGAACAAGTAAACGGTATTACCGTGCGTGTCGCCGAACACCTGCACCTCGACGTGGCGCGGACGCGTCAGGTATTTCTCGATCAGCACGCGATCGTTGCCAAAGCTGCTCGCGGCTTCGCGCTGGCACGACGCGAGCGCCGCCGGGAAATCGTCGGAGCGCTCGACCACGCGCATCCCCTTGCCGCCGCCGCCCGCGCTCGCCTTCAGCAACACCGGATAGCCGATCTCGTCGGCTTCGCGATGCAGGCTGACCGCGTCCTGGTCGTCGCCGTGATAGCCGGGCACGAGCGGCACGGCGGCCGCGTGCATCAGCGCCTTCGCGGCGGCCTTCGATCCCATCGCCGCGATGGCGTCGACCGGCGGCCCGATGAACACGATGCCGGCCGTTTCGCATGCGTGCGCGAAATCTTCGTTCTCCGACAGAAAGCCGTAGCCGGGGTGAATCGCCTGCGCGCCGGTCGCGCGCGCGGCTTCGATGATGCGCTCGATGCGCAGGTAGCTGTCCGCCGCGGCCGAGCCGCCGATGTGCACGGCCTCGTCGCATGCGGCCACGTGTTTCGCGTTCGCATCCGCGTCGGAATAGACGGCGACGCTCGCGATCCCGAGACGTTTGCACGTCGCGGCGACGCGGCAGGCGATTTCGCCGCGGTTGGCGATCAGAATCTTGTCGAACATGGCTTCGATGTTGTCCGGAAGGTTGGGGTCACGCGATCATTCACGCCACGACGGCGTGCGCTTTTCGAGGAAGGACGCGATCCCTTCGCGCGCTTCCGCGCCGGCGCGAGTCTTCGCGATCCAGTCGGCAGTCTGCTCGATCAGCGTCGCGTCGAGCGCGCGGCCGGCCACGTCGGCGACGAGCCGCTTGCACGCCTTCACCGCGTCGGGGCCGTTCGCGACGAGCGTCGCCGCCAGCTTCGCGACCGTTTCGTCGAGCGCGTCGGCCGGCACCGCATCGTGAATGAAGCCGAGCGACGCGGCGCGCGTGCTGTCGAACACCTCGGCCGTCGTGAAGTAGCGGCGCGCCGCGCGCTCGCCCATCGCACGGATGACGTACGGCGCGATCGTCGCGGGAATCAGCCCGAGCCGCGCTTCCGACAGGCAGAACTTCACGCCGTCGGCGGCGATCGCAATGTCGGCCGCCGCGACGAGGCCCACGCCGCCCGCATACGCGTCGCCGTGCACGCGCGCGATCACCGGCTTGCCGCAGCGATGGATCGCTTCGAGCATCCGCGCGAGCTTGCGCGCATCGGCGCGGTTCTCGTCGTCCGAGTAACCGGCCATCTTCTTCATCCAGTTCAGGTCCGCGCCCGCGCAGAATGCCGCACCTTCCGCGGCGAGCACGATCGCGCGCACACCTTCGTGCGCATCGAGCCATTCGAACGCGGTGGTCAGCTCGGCGATCGTCGTCTCGTTGAACGCATTGCGCACGTCGGGACGCGCGAGCGTGACGGTCGCCACGCGGCCGGCTTCGCTTACCTTGATCGTTTCGTATCGCATCGGTCAGTCCTCCCGGGCGTTACATGCGGAACACGCCGAAGCGCGTGTCGTCGATCGGCGCGTTCATCGACGCGGCGAGGCCGAGCCCGAGCACGTCGCGCGTCTGCGCGGGATCGATCACACCGTCGTCCCACAGCCGCGCGCTCGCGTAATATGGATGGCCCTGGCGCTCGTACTGGTCGCGGATCGGCTGCTTGAATGCATCCTCTTCCTCGGCCGACCACGAACCGCCCTTCGCCTCGATGCCGTCGCGGCGCACGGTCGCGAGCACCGACGCGGCCTGCTCGCCGCCCATCACCGAGATCCGCGCATTCGGCCACATCCACAGGAAACGCGGGCCGAACGCGCGGCCGCACATCCCGTAGTTGCCGGCGCCGAACGAGCCGCCGATGATCACCGTGAACTTCGGCACCTTCGCATTCGACACGGCCGTCACCATCTTCGCGCCATGCCGCGCGATGCCTTCGTTCTCGTACTTGCGCCCGACCATGAAGCCCGTGATGTTCTGCAGGAACACGAGCGGAATCTTGCGCTGGCAGCACAGCTCGATGAAATGCGCGCCCTTCACGGCCGATTCGGAGAACAGGATGCCGTTGTTCGCGACGATCCCGACCGGATGACCCCAGATGTGCGCGAAACCGGTGACGAGCGTCGTGCCGAAGCGCGCCTTGAATTCGTCGAATTCGGAATCGTCGACGATGCGCGCAATCACCTCGCGCACGTCGAACGGCTTGCGCGTATCGACCGGAATCACGCCGTACAGGCTCTTCGCGTCGTAGCGCGGCGGCTTCGGTTCGCGCAGCGCGACCGGCGGCGCGATCTTCGGTGCCAAGTGATCGACGATGTTGCGCGCGATCGACAGCGCATGTGCGTCGTTCTGCGCGAGATGGTCGGCCACGCCCGACAGGCGCGTGTGCACGTCGCCGCCGCCGAGATCCTCGGCGCTCACTTCCTCGCCGGTCGCGGCCTTCACGAGCGGCGGCCCGCCGAGGAAAATCGTGCCCTGCTCCTTCACGATGATCGACTCGTCGCTCATCGCCGGCACGTACGCGCCGCCGGCCGTGCACGAGCCCATCACGACGGCGATCTGCGCGATCCCCGCGGCCGACATCGTCGCCTGGTTGAAGAAGATGCGGCCGAAGTGATCGCGATCGGGAAACACGTCGTCCTGGTTCGGCAGGTTCGCGCCGCCCGAATCGACGAGGTACACGCACGGCAGCCGGTTTTCCGCGGCGATCTCCTGTGCGCGCACATGCTTCTTCACGGTGATCGGGTAGTAGGTGCCGCCCTTGACCGTCGCGTCGTTGCACACGATCACGCATTCGCGGCCGGCGATGCGGCCGATCCCGGTGATGACGCCCGCGCCCGGCGCGTCGTCGTTGTACATGCCGTTCGCCGCGAGCTGCGAGAACTCGAGGAACGGCGCGCCCGGATCGAGCAGTTGCGCGATGCGATCGCGCGGCAGCAGCTTGCCGCGCGACAGGTGCTTGTCGCGCGCGGCCTGGCCGCCGCCTTGCGCGAGCTGTTCGATCTTCGCGCGCAGATCGGCGACGACCGCCTCCAGCGCCGCGGCGTTCGCGCGGAAGTCTTCCGAACGCGGGTTCAGTTTCGATTCGATGATCGGCATCGACGGGGCTCCGTTCGCGTGACGTGGGGCGTTACATCGTTTCCGCGAACAGCTCGCGGCCGATCAGCATCCGGCGGATCTCGCTCGTGCCGGCGCCGATCTCGTACAGCTTCGCATCGCGCCACAGCCGGCCGACCGGGTATTCGTTGATGTAGCCGTTGCCGCCGAGGATCTGGATCGCCTCGCCGGCCATCCACGTCGCCTTCTCGGCCGTGTAGAGGATCACGCCCGCGCAGTCCTTGCGCACCTGGCGAATATGGTCGCTGCCCGCCGAGTCGAGATGGCGGCCGACCGCGTACAGATACGCACGGCATGCCTGGAACGTGGTGTACATGTCGGCGACCTTGCCCTGGATCAACTGGAATTCGCCGATCGACTGGCCGAACTGCTTGCGGTCGTGGATATACGGCACCACCGCGTCGAGACACGCGGCCATGATGCCCGTCGGGCCGCCCGACAGCACCGCGCGCTCGTAGTCGAGGCCGCTCATCAGCACCTTCACGCCGCCGTTCAACTGGCCGAGGATGTTCTCTTCCGGCACTTCGACGTCCTGGAACACCAGCTCGCCCGTGTGCGACCCGCGCATGCCGAGCTTGTCGAGTTTCTGCGCAACCGAGAAGCCCTTCATCCCCTTCTCGACGATGAACGCGGTGATGCCGCGCGCATTCGCTTCGATGTCCGTCTTCGCGTAGACGACGAGCGTGTCGCAGTCGGGGCCGTTGGTGATCCACATCTTCGTGCCGTTGAGCACGTAGCGGTCGCCGCGCTTGTCCGCGCGCAGCTTCATGCTGACGACGTCGGAGCCGGCGTTCGGCTCGCTCATCGCGAGCGCGCCGATGTGTTCGCCCGACACGAGCTTCGGCAGGTATTTCTGCTTCTGACCTTCGGTGCCGTTGCGGTGGATCTGGTTCACGCACAGGTTCGAGTGCGCGCCGTACGACAGGCCGATCGACGCCGATGCGCGCGAGATCTCTTCCATCGCAACCATGTGTGCGGTGTAGCCCATGTTCGCGCCGCCGTATTCCTCGGAGACGGTCATGCCGAGCACGCCGAGATCGCCGAACTTCTTCCACAGATCCATCGGGAACTGGTCGGTGCGGTCGACCTCCGCCGCGCGCGGCGTGATTTCCTTCGCCGCAAACGTCGCGACGGCGTCGCGCAGCATCTCGATGTCTTCACCGAGCATGAATTGCACGCCGGGCAGGTTGATCATGTCTCCTCCGTCTCCAGAAAGTGTGTCGCACTCACCGATTTCTGAGTTTCGCTCAAATCGAATGAATACGTCGATTCATTGACCAATACAGCGGAAATTTTGCACAGTTTCGCGCCTCGCCGGGTTTGGCGTCAATAGTTTTCTGAGTGATACTCAGATATGATGCGAGCATGACAGCCGCTCCCGCCGACACCATGACCGCCACCGCCAGAGCCGACCGCGCCGACACGCCGCGCGCACCCGCCGGGCGCAAATCCCAGCAGCGCGTGCAGGACATTCTGCGCGCCGGCCGTGAAGTGTTCGCCGAAAAAGGTTACGAGCATGCGACGGCCGCGGAGATCGCGCAGCGCGTGGGCGTGTCGGAGGCGACGGTGTTCAGCTATTTCCGCGGCAAGCGCGAGCTGTGCGCGCGTGTGATCGCCGACTGGTACGACGAAATCATCGCCGCGTTCGAGCACGGGATGCCGCGGGACGCGTCGGTGCAGCAGCAGTTTGCGTTCATCGTGCGCACCCACCTGCGGCTGATGCTCGTGAACGGCACGGGGCTGTGCGCGCTGGTGCTGTCGGAAGGCCGCGCGAAGCAGCATGCGCTGAGCGACGAGCTCACCGCGCTGCAGCGCCGCTACACGGCGCCGTTGATGGACGTGCTCGCGCGCGGCCAGGCGGCCGGGCAGGTGCGCGCGGATCTGCCGCTGAGCCTGCTGCGCTCGATGGTGTTCGGGCCGATGGAGCACGTGCTGTGGGATGCGATCCTCGGGCACCGCAAGCTCGATACGGAAACGACGGCCACGCAGTTGATCGACATGCTGTGGGCCGCCATGCAACCGCCGGCGCCGGAGCAGGCGGCGCTGGTGCGCTTCAGGAACGAAGTGGCCGAAGCCGTGCGGCGGCTGGAAGGGCAAGCGTCACGCGCGTGACGCGGGCGGGCGGCACGCCGCCGCGCCTGCGCCGTCTAGCAGAGCACGGAGCCGCTACGAATCCTCGCTCACCCGCAGCGGCGCGCGGCTCTGCTCGTTGTTCAAATGCACGAACTTGCGCAGCAAACGCATCAGTTCCTGCGAATCGTCCTCGCCCATTCCGTCGAACAGCCCCGCACGCAGTTCCTTCACCGACGGAATCAGGTGCGTGAGCAACTCGACGCCCGCCGGCGTCAACAACAGACGCCGCTGCCGCCGCGGCAGCACTTCGCGGACGATCAATCCTTTCGCCTCGAGCCGGACCGCGAGATCGGCAGTGGTCGACGTGTCGAGCGCCACCCGCTGCGCGAGCGTCACCTGGTCGAGCCCCGGATTCTCGTAGAGCATCCGCAGCACCGCGTACTGCACGGGTGTCACGTCCCGGCCCAGCTTCTCGTAGAACATCGCAACCGCGATCTGGTGCGCGCGCCGGATCAGGTGCCCGGGTTCGTCGTACAGATCGAGCGGGAAAGCCGGCAGGTCGGCGGGATTCGTTTTTTCCATGAATGAGTCGATGACATAGGCGGCGCGCGCCGTTGCGCACGCCGACGGCATGGCGCTGCCTCGCGCCATTTCCCGGGAAAACCAGTATACCGCTCGCCTTGCCCCAGCCAATCTCAATGAGTACACTGAATCTCATTCAGTACACGGAATGACGAGATGCCGCGTATCGGCGGCACCGCCCCGAAGGAGACAAGGAACATGTTTCTCAAGAACGCGTGGTACGTGGCCTGCACGCCCGACGAAATTGACGGCAAGCCGCTGGGCCGCAAGATCTGCAACGAATCGATGGTGTTGTACCGCGCGGCGGATGGCCAGGTCGCCGCGCTCGAGGATTTCTGCCCGCACCGCGGCGCGCCACTGTCGCTCGGGTTCGTGCGCGACGGCGTGCTCGTGTGCGGCTATCACGGGCTCGAAATGGGTTGCAACGGCAAGGCGACCGGCATGCCGGGCCAGCGGGTCGGCGGTTTCCCGCCGATTCGCAGCTTCCCGGCGGTCGAACGGTACGGCTTCGTGTGGGTCTGGCCGGGCGACGCGTCCGAAGCCGATCCCGCCAAGCTGCCCGCGCTGGCGTGGGCCGAGGATCCGGCCTGGGCGCACGGCGGCGGCCTGTATCACATCCGCTGCGACTACCGGCTGATGATCGACAACCTGATGGACCTCACGCACGAGACCTACGTGCATGCGACGAGCATCGGCCAGAAGGAAATCGACGAAGCGCCGCCGAAGACGACCAGCCACGGCGACGAAGTCGTCACGAGCCGCTTCATGGAGAACGTGATGCCGCCGTCGTTCTGGCGGATGGCGCTGCGCGGCAACGGGCTCGCCGACGACGTGCCGGTCGACCGCTGGCAGATCTGCCGCTTCACGCCGCCGAGCCACGTGATGATCGAAGTGGGCGTCGCGCATGCGGGCCACGGCGGCTACGACGCGCCGGCGGACAAGAAGGCGTCGTCGATCGTGGTCGACTTCATCACGCCCGAGACCGACACGTCGATCTGGTACTTCTGGGGGATGGCGCGCAACTTCCGGCCCGACGACGACGCGCTGACCGCCGAGATCCGCGAAGGCCAGGGCAAGATCTTCGCGGAGGATCTCGAGATGCTCGAGCGCCAGCAGCGCAATCTCGAGCAGTGGCCCGAGCGCACGCTCCTCAAGCTCAACATCGACGCCGGCGGCGTGCTGTCGCGCAAGGTGATCGACCGGCTGCGCGCCGCCGAAAACGCGGCGAGCCCGCAGCGGCCCGTGATTCCGGTCGCGCGGGTCAAGGAGGCGTCATGAGCGGCGCGACATTGACGGTGCGGGTGGCCCGCAAGTGGCAGGAAGCGCGCGACATCTGCGGCTTCGAATTCGTCAGCGACGACGGCTCGCCCTTGCCGCACTTCGACGCCGGCGCCCATATCGACGTGCATCTGCCGGGCGGGCTCGTGCGCCAGTACTCGCTGTGCAACCACCCGGAGCAACGCGATCGCTATCAGATCGCGGTGCTGCGCGATGCCGAAGGTCGAGGCGGATCGCGCGCGATTCACGACGAAGTCCGGCAAGGCGATACTGTGCGGATCGGCATGCCGCGCAATCAGTTCCCGCTCGCGTCCGACGCGCCGCACCATCTGTTGCTCGCTGGCGGGATCGGTGTCACGCCGATTCTCAGCATGGCGGAACGGCTGTTCTCGGCCGGCATGCCGTTCGACATGCACTATTGCGCGCGTTCGGCCGAGCGCATGGCCTTCGTCGAGCGGATCAATGCAGCCGGTTTCCATGATCGCGCCCACTTCCACGTCGACGACGGCGATCCCGCGCAACGCTTCGACCTGGCTGCCGTGCTCGCCGCCGCGCCTGAAGGCACGCACCTGTACGTATGCGGCCCGCGTGGCTTCATGGATGCAGTGCTGAACGCGGCACGCGAGCGCAACTGGACCGACGCACGGCTGCACTATGAGTTCTTCGGCGGCGCGGTGGCAACGTCCGGCGCGGACCGCGCGTTCCAGGTGCGGATCGCGAGCAGCGGCAAGGTGATCGACGTGCCGGCCGATTGCACGGTGATCGCGGCGCTGGCGGCGAACGGCGTCGACGTGCTGACGTCGTGCGAGCAAGGCGTGTGCGGCACCTGCGTGACCCGCGTGCTCGAAGGCGAGCCCGATCATCGCGATGCGTATCTGACCGACGACGAAAAGGCGGCCGGCGACCAGTTCATGCCGTGCTGTTCGAGGTCCCGCACCGACCTGCTCGTACTCGATCTGTAGGCCGAGAGACGGACCGCCCGACACGCGGCGGCCAATCACAATACTGGAGACGCCCCATGGAGCAACATGCCCGACCGCCAATCAATACTCCTAAGTTCCCGGTCGACCGATGGTGGGTCGCGGCGCTGTCATCCGAACTGACGGACCAACCGGTCGCCCGCACGCTGCTCGGCCGGCCGGTCGTGCTGTTCCGGCTGCCGTCCGGGGAAGTCGGCGCGCTGGAGGATCGCTGCTGCCACAAGTCGCTGCCGCTGTCGTACGGCTCGCTGGAAGCGCGCGGCCTGCGCTGCGGCTATCACGGCCTGCTGTTCGACCGCGGCGGCACGTGCGTGGAAATCCCCGGGCAGGACCGGATTCCGGCGAAGGCCTGCGTGGCGTCGTATCGGGTGCAGGAACAGGACGCGATCGTCTGGATCTGGATCGGCGCGGACGCGCACGCCGAACCCACCTGCGCGCCGCCGCACTACCCGTTTCACTCGGATCCGCAATACCGGTTCGGCGGCGGCCACTACCATTACGACGCGCCGTATCAGCTGATTCACGACAACCTGATGGACCTGAGCCACCTCGGCTACGTGCACCTGAAGACGATCGGCGGCAACGCGCGGCTGCACATGGGCGCGGACACGCACGTCAGCAGCGACGGCGACACGGTGACGCTGGTCCGCCGGATGCCGGACTCCGTCCCGCCGCCGACGTACACCGCCGCATGGCCGTTCGCGGGCCGCGTCGATCGCTGGCAGGAAATCGAGTTCCACGTGTCGCATATCCGCATCTGGACCGGCGCGATGGACGCGGGCACCGGCGACCTGCTCGACCCGGCGCGCGGCGGCTTCCATATGCGCGGCTTCCACGGCATCACGCCCGAGACGGAAACGACGACGCACTACTTCTGGACCGTCGCGACCAATCCGCGACACGACGTCGAACGCGTCGCGCAAACGGTCATCGAGCAATCCGCGGCGACCTTCGACGAGGACAAGACCGTGATCGAAGCGCAGTACCGGAATCAGCGGCGGTTTCCGGACGGTCGCCAGATCGACATTCACGTCGATGCAGGCCCCAATCGCGCGCGGCGCGTAATCGAGCGCCTGCTGCTGCAACCGGAGCCCGCTTGACCATCGCATGCCGGTGCGCGAACGGCGCCGGCCATTCGCGGCGGGCGCGCCGCAGTTGCCTGTCGGCCCCCGCCATCGCATTGGGTTTTGTCTCATCCGCTTCACCAGGCTTCGATTTCGTCCCAATCAATTAGTCATACTATTCTTATGAAGGATCTTTGACGTGAGCGCAAATATCCGCAATACGATCGACGCGTCCCCGATGAGCGCGTTCCAGACGATGGCCGTCACGGCCTGCGTCGTGCTGAACATGCTCGACGGCTTCGACGTGCTGGCCATCGCGTTTGCCGCGCCGCATCTGGCGGCCGAATGGAAACTGAGCGGCAAGGAAATCGGCCTGCTGCTGAGCGCCGGGCTGGCCGGCATGGGCATCGGCTCGGTGCTGATCGCACCGCTGGCCGACCGGGTCGGCCGCCGCCGCATCATCCTGCTCTGCCTCGCCGTCATCTCGACCGGGATGCTCGCCTGTGCGGCCACGCACAGCACGTTGCAGCTCGCGGTCGCGCGTGCTTACACCGGGCTCGGCATCGGCGGCATGCTCGCCAGCCTCACCGTGATCAGCGGCGAATACGCGTCGAACAAATGGCGCAGCGCCGCGATCGGCATGCAGTCGGCCGGTTACGCGATCGGCGCGACGGCCGGCGGTGTCGTTGCCGGTTACCTGCTGTCGACGTGGGGATGGCGCAGCGTGTTCGCGTTCGGCGGCATCCTGACGTTGCTGGCGATCCCGATGGTGCTCGCATTGTTGCCGGAGTCGCTCGATTTCCTGCTGGCGCGGCGTCCGGAGCATGCGCTGCAGAAAATCAACCGCATCCTCGCAAGAATGAAACGCACGCCGATCGACACGCTGCCCGCCGCGACCGCCTCCATCGATACGGCCAGCCCCGCGTCGAACTGGACGGCCGTGCTGCGCGCACCGCTCACGCGCCGCACGATCGCGCTGTGGATCGCGTTCTTTCTCGTGATGGGCAGCTTCTATTTCGTCGTGAGCTGGACGCCGAAGCTGCTGGTCCAGGCCGGGCTGTCGGCGTCGCAGGGCGTGACCGGCGGCGTGCTGCTCAATCTCGGCGGCATCGTGGGCGCGTCGCTCTTCAGCCTGCTGTCGACCCGGTTCGGCCTGCGCAACCTGCTGGGCGCGACGCTGCTGTTCGGTGGCGTGCTGATGGTCGTGTTCGGCGCGAACACCGGCTCGCTCGGCATCGGGATGACGGTCGCCGTGTTCCTCGGTGCCGTGATCAATGCGTGCGTGGCCGGCATGTACGCACTGTCGCCGACGCCGTATCCGGCCGAGATCCGCACGACCGGCATCGGCCTCGCGGTCGGCATCGGCCGCCTCGGCGCGATCCTGTCGCCAATGACGGTCGGCGCGCTGCTGGACGACGGCTGGTCCGTGTCCCACCTCTATCTCGCGTTCCTTCTGCCGATGGCCGGCGCGGCGATCGCCGTCGCCGTGGCCGGCGCGCGCGCCACCGCATCGCACGGGCAACGCGATCCGGCGCTGTCGTAACGCGCCACGCTCGCAGCCTCACCCGATACGCGTCGTCATCCCGGTCACGTCCGGGCACTATAAAAATCGATAAGCATATCTACATACTGTTTGGAGACAGCCATGAAAACGAAACTGGGCGTCGCACTGGCGGCGACGGCGATAGGGGTCGTACTGGCCGGCCCGGCCTGCGCGCAAAGCAGCGTCACGCTGTACGGGATCATCGATACCGGCGTGTCCTACTACAACAACGCCGCGCACGGCGGGTCGTTCACCGGGATGCCGACGCTCACCGGCGAGGTGCCGTCACGCTGGGGCCTGCGCGGCACCGAGGATCTCGGCGGCGGCTACCAGACGTTCTTCGTGCTCGAAAACGGCTTCCAGCCGGGCACCGGTACGCTGAACTATGGCGGACGCCTGTTCGGACGGCAGGCGAACGTGGGCGTGAACAGCCCGTTCGGTACGCTGACGCTCGGCCGCCAGATGAACATGTCGATGATCGTGCTGACCAATGCCGACGTGATCGGCCCGTCGATTCATTCGATGGCGGATTTCGATTCCTATCTGCCGAATGCGCGCAGCGACAATGCGATCGGCTACAAGGGCACGTTTCACGGCGTGACGCTCGGCGCCACCTACAGTTTCGGCCGCGACGCGGCCGGGCCGGCGGGACCGTCGGCGACGGGCTGTGCCGGGCAAGTGGCCGGCGACATCGTCGCGTGCCGCCAATACACGGCGATGCTCGCGTACGACGCGAGCAATTTCGGGCTCGCCGCATCGCACGACGTGATGCGCGGCGGCGGCGGTGCGCTCGCGCCGCTGAACAATCCGGCATACACCGACACGCGCGACATCGTCGCCGGCTACGTGAAGATCGGCCCCGCGAAACTCGGCGCCGGGTGGATCCGCCGCAACCTCGCGGCGGCCGAACACCTGCAGGCCGACATCGTGTTCGCGGGCGGCACGTACTATGCGACGCCCTACCTCGCGCTCGACCTGCAGGGCGTGCGCTATCTGCAACGCCGCGAGAACACCGAAGGCGCGAACGGCACGCTGCTCGTCGGCCGCGCGAGCTACTTCCTGTCGAAGCGGACGACCGTCTACACGTCGGTGGGCTACATGTTCAACAGCAAACTGGCCGCGAACGCGGTCGCCGCCGGCGGGACGGTCGGCACCGGGATGAACCAGCTCGGCGCGATGGCCGGCATCCAGCAGAAGTTCTGAACGCCGGCCCCCGCCCATCGCTCAGCTCAATCGGCGAGCCGGCAATGCGACAGCTTCAACCCCGGCAGCACCGGCGCATCGATATAGCCTTCGTTCACGCAACTGAACCGGAACGCCGCCGACGTGACGAACGGCTTGATCTCGCCGCCGGGGAATTTCGGCTTCAGCGCGCCTTGGTCGGCCACGTCGAAATGCGTGTCGAACTGCTCGCCGTCGGCCGTCAGTGCGCCGAAATACGTGCCGCCCGGGTCGCTGCCCATCCGGATCACGGCACCGACGAACGTGAGGCGCTTGCCGTCGTACTTCGTCTTCGCGGCGGCCATGTCCTGCGTATAGGCCTCGATCACGGCACCGTAATGCACGTCGATCGCGGGTTCGGCGGCCGAAGCCGCACTGGCGGCCTGGTGAACGCCCGCCAGCAGCGCACAGGCCGCAAGCGCGGCCGCCGCGAACGGCGCGGAAATCTTCTTCATGGGTGGTCTTCCGTCTAGCGTGGTGGTTGAAGTCATCGAAGCCCGGCGTTACGCCGGTTGAATTCGCTTCCGTTGCTTTAATCGTTCGAATGGCGGTACACGGCTGCGATCACTTCATCGCCCGCACGCTCGTGCGCGGCGCGCGGCGTCGCGCTGAACGCGACGTGACAGGAAGATGACATGGTGCGGCCCCCGGTTCTCTCGTTGAATTTCACTGCGTCTGATTTTGGCCGCTACGGTAGCAGACGGCCGGCAGGTCGGCAACCGAGCGCAGAGCGTTGACCGGTCACCCCATTACAATTGCAAACGATTCTCATTACGTATATCATGCGCGTCCTGGTCGCCACGCAACGCCGCGGCCCGCAACACGATCCTTAGCATTCCTCTTCCTGCATCGATTCATGCCATTCCGTCGAACGCCCCGCCGTGCCCGGACCTTGCGTCCGTGGCGCACCCGCCTGCCTGTCCTGCTCACCCTGTGCGCCGCGAGCGGCGCGCAGGCGGCCGGTGCCGAACCCGTTGCGCCCGCACACGCCGCTGCGCCGGCCGCCGACCACGAACTCCCGGCGATCAGCGTCAACGCGTCGGCAGCCGTCGATCCGACGATCGGCTATCAGCCGCGCACGACAAGCATCGCGGGCGGCGACGACCGTGCGCTGAAGGAGATCCCGCAATCGGTCGCGGTGGTCAGCAGCAGCGTGATGCAGGACCAGCAAGCGCGCTCGCTCGACGACGTGCTCGGCAACATCAGCGGCGTCACGCAGACGAATACGCTCGGCGGCACGCGCGATGCGTTCATCAAGCGCGGCTTCGGGTCGAACAACGACGGCTCGGTGCTGGTCGACGGTGTGCGCACGCCGGTGCTGCACAGCTATCTCGCGACGATCGACCGCGTCGAAGTGCTGAAGGGCCCGGCCTCGCTGCTGTACGGGATGCAGGACCCGGGCGGCGTGATCAACCTCGTCACCCGCAAGCCGGAGGACACGTTCGGCGGCTCGATCTCCGCGTCGCGCACGAACCATGGCGGCAGCAACGCGCAGTTCGATCTCACGGGGCCGCTCGGCAAGCCGGGCCAGGTCGCGGGCGGCACGCTCGCGTTCCGGCTGACCGGCGAATACGACACGAGCCGCTACTGGCGCAGCTTCGGCCGCGAACGCAATGCGCTGATCGCGCCCGCGCTGTCGTGGCACGACGCGAACACGTCGATCGACGTCAGTTACCAGTACGTCGACTACACGACGCCGTTCGACCGCGGCACCGTGCTCGTGAACGGCCAGCTCGAAGATGCGCTGCGCTATCGCCGCTACGAGGAGGCGTGGTCGCAAAGCAGCGGCATCCAGGAAACGCTGCGGACCCGCATCGAGCACCGCTTCTCCGATGCCTGGCGCGTGCGTGCGACTTACGGCTGGGGTCGCGACCGCTACGATCAGTTCATCACCCGCGCCACCGCGTTCGACAGCAGAACCGGCGCGCTGACGCGGTCGTCCGATGCGAATCTCGGACGCAACGATTCCGACCAGATCGCGACGCTCGGCCTGCTCGGCAACGTGACGCTCGCGGGGATGCACCACGCGATCTACTTCGGCGGCGAATACGAGCGACAGCGCAGCTTCCGAGGCGACACGATCCGCGGCAAGGCGACGACGGGCTTCAATCTCTACGATCCCGTGTACGGGCTGCTCGCGCCGGGCGGCCTACCCAATCCGAAGCAAAGCGATTCGCGCTCGGTCGTGCATGCGTATTCGACGATCGTGCAGGACTCGGTGAAGATCACCGACCGCCTCACCGCGGTGGGCGGGCTGCGCTGGGAAAACTGGCAGCAGGAATCGGGGATGGGCCGGCCGTTCGTGTTCGCCGACCGCTCGCGCGGCAGCGTCTGGCTGCCGCAGTTCGGGCTCGCGTATGCGTTGACGCCGGCGCTCACCGCCTACGCGAACGTGAGCCGCTCGTTCAAGCCGAACGTCGCGTCGAACGTCGCGGCGCCGCTCGCACCGGAATACGGCCGCGTGCTCGAGGCCGGGCTGAAGTTCAGCCTGAAGCCCGCGATCACGGGCACGCTCGCCGTATACCAGATCGACAAGCGCAACGTCGCGGTCACGGTCGGCGACATCACGTCGACGATCGGCACCGCGCGCTCGCGCGGGATCGAGCTCGACGTCGCCGGGCAGATCACGCGCCACCTGAGCGTGATCGGCAGCTATGCGTATACGAACGCGAACGATCGCGACAGCAACACGCCGCTCGTCAACGTCGCGCGCCACACCGGCAGCCTGTTCGCGGTGGTCGACACGGCCATCGCGAACCTGCCCGGGCGCTGGCGCTTCGGCGGCGGTGCGCGGCTCGTCGGCACCCGCGCCGGCGACACCGCGAACAGCTTCACGCTGCCCGGCTACGTGACCGTCGACGCGTTCGCGGCGTACGAAACGACGATCGGCAAGTTCCCGACCCGCTTCCAGCTCAACGTGAAGAACCTGCTCGACAAGACCTACTATCCGTCGAGCAACAACAACCTGATCGTCGCGGTCGGCGAGCCGCGGCTCGTCACGCTGACGACGACGGTGTCGTTCTGACGCCCCGGAGCGGCGCCTCCTGCCGCTCGACTGCTCTGCCCGGTTTGCCGACGCAACCCGGTTGAACGACAACACGTCGCGTCACGGTCAGGGCCGGCCGGGCAGAGGCACGCCGGCCAGCCGGCCCCGGCGCGCTCACGGCCGCCAGCGATACACGACGATGCTCGACCCGTTGTAGTTGTCCTTCGTGATCACGTACTCGCCGGTCGAGCGCAGGTACGCACGCACGCCGTACATCGAGTCGACGTCGTTGCCGACGTCCATCGCCGACGCGTTCGAGTTCGTCAGCGTCGTGACGAGCGCGCCGGTGTTCAGGTCGAATATGTCGATGTTCGGCACCGTGTGCACGTAGCCGACGAACAGGTAGTGGCCGGCCGCCGCGATCGATTTCGGGTTCGCGCTCGTCAGGTTGATCACCGGGTTCGGCGTGCTCGTGTTGCCGTTCTTCCAGCCGCGATAGACCTCGATGTGCCCGTTCATCGCGGTCCAGTCCCAGTTGCCCGCGAGGCCCTGCGCGAGGATCATCGTGTCGCTGTCGGCCTGGTAGATGATGCGCGTCACGGGCGCCACGCTGCTCGGCACGGGCGTCGTCACCGGCTTGCCCCATGACGGCTTGCCGGTCGCGTCGAAGCCCGTCATCGGGTAGCGCGTGATCACGTTGGAGCCGTTCAGTCCGGCCCACACGTCGCCGTTGCCGTCGATGTCGAAGCCGGCCGTCACCTGCAGCGTCGTGTTGAACGGCTTGCCGGGCAGCGAGCCGGCCGGAATCGCGATATAGCCGCTCGCGGTGTTGAAGTAATAGAAGTTGAAGTTGCCCGGGTTCTGGCCCGACGCGACGAGGATCCGGTTGCCGCCGACGTTCACGAGCTGGCCGAAGTGCTGGCCGCGCTGGTAGTCGTTCATGTCGAGGCGCGGGTCCTTCGGATAGGTGAACGGGTCGACCGTATTCGCGACGAACGTGCCGCCCGCGGTGCCCGTATAGACGTTGTTGCCGCTGAAGAACAACGTGCCGTCGGTCACGGGGTCGGGCGCGGCGATTCCCTCGAAGTTCAGCGCCTGCAGCTTCCATTGCAGCGTGCCGATCGGGCTGTACGAATGCAGATCGGTGCTGCCGTTGCGGCCGAGATCCCAGCCGCCGCCCCACGCGTTGTTCAGCACGTACAGGTTGCCGGCCGCATCCTTGCCGAGCGCCGCGACGCGCGTGAAGCGCTTGTCGCCCACCTGCCCCTTGATGCCCGTCGTCGTGTCGAGATAGCCGCCCTGCACGCCGAACGTGCCGACCTGCACCGGCAGCCCGGGCAGCCCGCTGTACACCTTGATGTTCATGTCGGGCCCTTCGTCGCCCACCATCAACCGGCCCATCGGCGCATCGAAGTACAGCGACGCCGGCCGCGC
Organism: Burkholderia sp. BCC0419; assembly: GCF_902830285.1. Lineage (NCBI taxonomy): Bacteria > Pseudomonadati > Pseudomonadota > Betaproteobacteria > Burkholderiales > Burkholderiaceae > Burkholderia > Burkholderia sp. BCC0419. The sequence continues at coordinate 59,917 of NZ_CADESR010000014.1, read as the reverse complement.
GCCGGCCGCCATCTGCAGCGTGTTCATCGCCGCGCCGGTCGCGCTGAACTGCGCGACGACACCCGCGCTCTTGCGCGCGACCCACAGGTTGCCGGCCGCATCGAGCGCCAGCGCGCCGGGGCCCGTGACGCCGATGTCGCGCTGCCACACGCCGTCGGTCGTATAGACGCGCACGCGGTTGCCGTAGAAGTCGCTCACGTACAGCAGGTTGCCGCCCGTCGCGAGGCCCGTGATCACGTCCGCATACTGGATGCCCGTCCACGTGCTGACCGGAATGCGCAGGTCGCGCTGGTTCGTGCTGCGGTTGTAGCGGCCCACCGAGCCGCTGCCGAACGTGCGGTTGTAGCCGAGCGCGACGAACAGCGACGTCGAATTGCCGGTGATCGCGCCGCCCTGGAATTCGTCGTGGATGCCGATCGTGCCGAGCGGCTGGCCGTTCTGGTAGATCGCGACGCCACCCGCGTTCTCATCCCAGCGCGACGCCGTGTAGATCACGCCTTCGGGCGCGACCCACATCGAGCGCGCGCCGTTGCCGACGTGCGAGGCCAGCGTGCCGTACGTGTTCGCGAGCCAGTCGGTCGAGTATTGGGCCTGCGCGTGGCTTGCCGGCGCCAGTATCGCCATGCACATTCCCAGCAACGCCGCGCGAATTTGTTTCATTGACATGAATAATGCTCCCAGACGAACAATGGTCGACACTGTAAATCGCGGCGCATGAAATATTGGTGATTCCGGCAATACGCGTTCGCCGTTATCCCGAATTATTCACTCCGCGCCTTTTGCCGTCCGGTGCTTTTTCGTCAAAGATCGAAAAATCTGCGAACCCGCGCCACGACGGCCTGCCAGCCACGCGGTCCCGGCGCATTCCCCGGCATTTTCTTCCGGGTCTTGAATGCGAATGCGTCATTTTTTCTTGCATGACCGCATTGCTTTTTCATTCACCGGACACCGTTTCGATTATTACAAATCGAAATTTAAATGAAAGAAAAAAATATTATCCGGCGCGCACGTTTTTTTGCGATTTCGCGGTATGGAAGGGAAGCGGGAGGAAAAGGAGGATGCGGCGGGAAAACCGCGCGCCGGCCGTGCCGGCACGCGGCGGCGATCGTTCAGCTCGCCGGGTCGAACGTCGGGCCGTCCCAGCCGTCGACGTATTTCGGCAGCGCATCGACGACGTCGAGCACGCGTTGCCGGTAGAACAGGTGCATCGTTGGCTGCAGGTCGCCGGGCAACTGCCCGCCATGCGCACGCGCGGTCAGGCTGTTCGGCACGACGCGCATGCCGAGCCGGTTCGTCCCGAACACGATCTCGCCGCACGACGCGCACCACGTGCGCGACATCGACTTCGACGGATGCGGGAACGTCGCGTGGCCGCCGTCGATCGTCACCTGCTCCGGCGGCCATGCGGTCGCGGACAGCATCGGCGTGCCGTAGAAGTCGCGGCAGGTCGTGCAATGGCAGTTCGCGCGCGCCGCCGGCTCGCCGCGCAGCGTGACGGTCACGGCACCGCACAGGCAGCGCGCGGAAAGCGTTCGGGTCATGTCGTCTCCTCGAAAAGGGAGGCGACAGTATAGGAGCATGCCGACCACGCGGCCCGCAGCAGCCGCGGGCCCCGTTGCACGCGCAACGATCGCTGCGTCAGAACTTCTGGCGCAGCCCGAGGCTCACGATCGCCTGCGACCGCGAATCGGACGAATGGCCGTTCGCCTTGTCCGACACCGACGCGGTCGCGGCCACCGGCCGGCCGAGCGCGTCGAGCGTCGTGCCGGACGCACGCTGGTACGCGCCGAGCAAGTACACGCTGGTGCGCTTCGACAAGTCGTAGACCGCGCCGAGCGTGACGTTGTGATACTGCGCGCGGTTATCGATGCCATCGACATCGCTGCCGCGCGTGTAGCTGTAGCCGGCGAACAGCTGCGTTTGCGGCTGCACGTTCCAGCGCGTGAACACGCCCGCGACGTTGAAGGTCGCGTGGCCGCTGAACAGTGACTGCGCGCCGCTGCGGTACTGCACGTTGCTGTAGTTCACGCCGACGACGGCCGGCCCGAAGTCGTACGTCGCGCCCGTCGCGATCACCTGCTGCGACTGCGCGCTCGCATAGCCTTCGTTGATCGACGAATTGAACAGGCCGTCGTCGGTGCTCTGCCACTTGCCCGCCGTCGGATCGGCCGCGCCCGTCTTGCTGTTGTCCGAGCGCTCGTAGCCGACGCCCACGCGCAGCGGGCCGGCCGCGTACGCGGCGCCGACGCTCCACGTGTTGCGCTGCTTCATGCTGCCCGGCTGGCCGCCGAAGCCGTACAGCGCGCCGAACGTGAAGCCCGAGTAGTTCGCGCTCGTGTACTTGATCGCGCTGTCGACGCGCGCGGTCTGGTCGAGATCGTCGATGTCGCCCGGGTGCGCACCGAAGCCGCCGATGAACGACGACGGGCCGACCGGGCTCACGAAGTCATCGAGCGACGTGTACTGGCGGCCGAGCGTGATCGTGCCGTAGCGGTCGCTGCCGACGCCGACGAACGCCTGCCGGCCGAACTGGCGGCCGCCCTGGCCCGACGTGCCGTTGGTGATGTCGAAGCCGTTCTCGAGGACGAACAGCGCGCGCATCCCGCCGCCGAGATCCTCGGAACCCTTGATGCCCCAGCGGCTGCCGGACAGGTTGCCGGTCGTGAGCCCGACGCTCGAATGCCCGGTGTACGCGCCCGCCGAACCGACCCGTTCGTTGCTGCGATAGGTCACGCCCGCGTCGACGATGCCGTACAGCGTGACGGAGCTTTGCGCGGCGGCGACACCCGCGAGCGAGAGCAGCAGCGGCGCTGCGATCAGTTGCTTGTTCATGGTTATGTCTCCGGGCGGTGAACCCGTTGTTCTGGCTGACTGTTGCGAGTAGCGCGCGCGGGCGACGACATCCGCCGGCGGTGCGAGGCCGGCATGCCCGCGCGCGACGACGCGGCGGGCATGCCCGCTGCGGCCGGTATGGTAGTTGGAACCGGTTCCGTTCCAAAGCGGAATAATGACAACAGCTTTTTGTCAAAATTGAGATAGTCGGATGCGCGGCCGGGGGCGCGGCTGGCGCGCCTGTACAGCCCGGAGCGACTCGGACGATAATCGGCTGCGCGCCTTCCACCGGGAGCTGCTTCATGCATGAAACGACCCTGCTGATCTTCGCCGCCGTCGCGTTCGTCGGCATCGCGACACCCGGCCCGACCGTGCTGCTCGCGCTGACCAACGGCTCGCGCTACGGCGTGCGCCGCGCGGCCTACGGTTTCGCGGGCGCGATGCTGTCCGACTTCGTGCTGATCGTCGCGGTCGCGCTCGGCCTCGGCGCGCTGCTGATGGCGTCGGCGTTCTGGTTCTCGGTCGTGAAGTGGCTCGGCGCCGCCTACCTCGCCTATGTCGGCATCCGGCTGCTGACGTCGAACGGGTCGCTCGACGTCGCGGCCGCGCAGGGCGGCACGGCCTCCGGACGCAGCGCGTCGATCTTCGCGAAAAGCTTCCTGACCGCGGTGACGAACCCGAAGGGCTATCTGTTCTTCTCCGCGTTCCTGCCGCAGTTCCTCGATCCGCTGGCGCCGCTCGCGCCGCAATACGTCGCGCTCGCGGTCACGTTCGCACTGCTCGACGGCGTCGTGATGTTCGGCTACGCGCTGCTCGGCGCCCGCGCGGTGCGGCTGCTGAAGCGCTCGGGCGCGCTGTGGCTCGAACGCACGTGCGGCGCGATGCTGCTCGCGCTCGCCGGTTCGCTGGTGCTGTACCGGCGCCACGCGGCGTAGGCGCCGGGTTCGATGAAAATCGCCGCACCGCCCCGCGCCGGATTCCCCGGCCTGTCACTCCGGCAACTCGAACGCGCGGATCTCGACGCGTGGTACGCGTACCTGTCGAATCCCGACGTCTTCCGCCACACGAGCTGGAACCTGCGCTCGCCCGACGATCTGCTGCCGCTGTTCGACAACATCGAATCGGCCGATCCGGATTCGGTCCGGCGCCTCGCGATCGTCGACACCGCATCGGGCGCGCTCGCCGGGACGATCGGGCTGCATACGGTGTCCACCGTGAACCGCTCGGCGGAGATCGCGTATGACCTCGCGCCGTCGCACTGGGGGCGCGGCATCGCGAGCGCGGTATGCGAAGCCGTCACCGCGTGGGCGTTCACGCACGGCGGCTTCGTCCGCATGCAGGCCGTCGTGCTGACCAGCAACGCGGGCTCCGCACGCGTGCTGCAGAAGTGCGGTTACCGCTACGAAGGGCTGCTGCGCGCCTACAAGATGGTGCGCGGCACGCCGGGCGATTTCGCGATGTACGCGCGGCTCGCGACCGACTGACGCGCCGCTCGCGGCCTCGCGCGCCGATGCCGTGACGCGATTGGACGGCCCGCACCGAATTGGCGACAATCGCCGTTCCCCTCATCGACGCTCCGCCATGAAAATCGCCGCGCTCTCCGACATCCACGGCAACCTCGCCGCGCTCGACGCGGTGCTCGACGACGTCCGCCGCCGCGGCGCCGACGTGATCGTCAATCTCGGCGACATCGTGTCGGGCCCGCTCCACCCGGCCGAGACGGCCGACCGCCTGATCGCGCTCGGCCTGCCGACCGTCAAGGGCAATCACGAACGGCAGTTGCTCACCTACGATCGCGATGCGATGCGGCTGTCGGATCGCTGGGCGCACGACACGCTGCGCGCCGACCAGCTCGACTGGATCGCTGCGCTGCCCGAACGCCTGACGCTCGACGGCGACGTGCTGATGGTGCACGGCACGCCGGCCAGCGATCTCGTCTATTTCCTCGAAACGATCACGCCCGACGGCTGCCGCGCGGCCACGCCCGACGAAGTCGCGCAGCGCGCGGGCGACACGGCGGCCTCGCTGATCCTGTGCGGCCACACGCACGTGCCGCGCACCGCGAAGCTCGACGACGGCCGGTTGATCGTCAATCCGGGCAGCGTCGGGCTGCAGGCGTACGCGGACGACCTGCCGCATCCGCACCGGATCGAGACGGGCTCGCCGCATGCGCGCTACGCGATGGTGTCGCGCACGGCGGCCGGCTGGAACGTCGAATTCCATGCGGTCGAATACGACTGGCACACGGCCGCCCCCATCGCGGCCTCGCGCGGCCGCGACGACTGGGCCGTCGCGCTGCGCACCGGCCGCTGCTGACGCGCACGCCCCGCCCCGTCACCCGTTTCGCTTCGATTACAGGAACACCACCACGCCATGCCCTTTCCGTCGCAATTGCTCTTCCTGCCCGGCGCCTCGGGCAGCACCGCGTTCTGGCAACCGCTGGCCGGCATGCTGACGCATCCGGCCGAGCGGCGGATCGTCGCCTATCCGGGCTTCGGCGACATGCCGCGCGATCCCGCCGTCGACGATTTCGACAGCCTCGTACGTCATGTGCTGGCCACCGTCGACCGGCCGACCGCCGTGATCGCGCAATCGATGGGCGGCGTGATCGCGATGCGCGCGGCGCTCGACAAGCCGGATCTCGTCACGCATCTCGTGCTGACGGTCACGTCCGGCGGCCTCGACATGGCAGGACTCGGCGGGCAGGACTGGCGGGCCGGTTTCGCCGAAGCGAACCCGCACTTGCCCGACTGGTTCATGACGTTTCGCGCGGACCTGTCGCCGGACATCGGCCGTATCGCGCAGCCGACGCTGCTGCTGTGGGGCGACGACGATCCGATCAGCCCGGTCGCGGCCGGCCGGCGCCTGCTCGAACGGCTGCCCGATGCACAGTTGCATATCGTGCCGGGCGGGCGGCACGATCTCGCGGCCGTGCACGCAGAAACGCTCGCGCCGCTCGTCGACGCGCATCTGCAACGCGTGTGACGTCGAACACGTCGCACACACCGCACGCTTCGGCACGCGCCTGACACCGCGACGCTCGCGCGCCGCGTCGTGTCATCCCGCGTTCCTCAGCGTCAGCCTCGCTTCGAGCCCGCCGCCGTCCGGCCGGTTGTTCAGCGTGAGCGTGCCGCCCATCGCAAGCGCGAGTTGCCGCGCGATCGCGAGGCCCAGCCCCGTGCCGCCCGTCTCGCGATTGCGCGACGTCTCCACGCGCCGGAACGGCTCGAACACCGCGTCGAGCTGATCGTCCGGAATGCCGGGCCCGCGGTCGAGCACCGCGATCACCGCGCCGCCGTCCGGCGCCGCCTGCACGTCGATCTCGGCCGCGCCCGCGAACTTCAGCGCGTTGTCCACCAGGTTGCCGACGATCCGGCGCAGCGCCTTCGGCCGCGTGACGAGCGCGAGCGGCGCGCGGCTGTGCAGCGCCACGTCCTGCCCCGCATCCGTGTAGTCGCACACGATGCTGTCGAGCAGCGCATCGACATCGATGCGGCGCGCGGCTTCCTCGGTGCCGTGCAGCGTCCGCGCGTACGCGACGCCCTCCTTCACCAGATGCTCCATCTCGAGCAGGTCCTGGCGCAGCTTCGCGCCCTGCGTGTCGTCGTCCATCACGTCGACGCGCAGCCGCATCCGCGTGATCGGCGTCTGCAGATCGTGCGAGATCGACGCGAGGATCTGCATGCGCTCGGCCATGTACTGCGCGATGCGGTCCTGCATCGCGTTGAAGGCCCGCGCGGCGCGCGCGACTTCCGACGGCCCCTCTTCGCTCAGCCGCTCGCCTTTCAGGTCGGGGCCGAGCGCATCGGCGGCCTGCGCGAGCTGCTTGAGCGGCCGCGTCGCCAGCCGCACCGCGAGCCAGCAGCACGCGGCCAGCACCGCGAGCTGCACCACGAGCACGGCTGGCAGCCAGCCCGACAGCGGCACCGTCGACATCGGGTGGATGTCGATCGTCAGCGGCGACCCGTCGGTCAGCCGCAGATGCACCTGCAGATGTTCGCGGTCGCCGGGGATCGAATTCGCGGTCAGCGGGTAGTCGCCGCCGATGCCGTCCGAGATCGAGCGCTCGACGCGCGCCGACAACCGCGCTTCCGGCGGCGTGCCGGTTTGGCCGGGCCCGAGGATGAACGCATAGCTGCGCCGCGCGAGACGCGGCAGCCACGCGGCCCGCTCGGCCGGCGGCAGATGGTCGAGCAGCGCGACCGAGCTGGCGACCTCGCGCTCGATGTAGCCCATCATCAGGTTCGTGGTCGCCTGGTCGCGCTCGGTCACGGTGAGCCAGAACGACAGCGTCTGCGCGAGCGCGAGGCCCACGCACAGGATCAGCGCGAGCCGCGCGAACAGCGAGCGCGGCCAGCGCCACGGCATGCGCGCGCTCATGGCGTACCGTCGACGGCGGTCACGGCCGACGAGAACACGTAGCCCTCGTTGCGCAGCGTCTTGATGTAGCGCGGTTCGCGCGCGCCGTCGCGCAGCCGCTGGCGCAGCCGGCTCACGAGCAGGTCGATCGAGCGGTCGAACGGGTCGGACTGGCGCCCTTGCGTGAGGTTGAGCAACTGGTCGCGCGTCAGCACGCGCTGCGGGTTGTCGAGGAACACGCGCAGCAGCCGGTATTCGGCGCCGCTCAGCGCGACCAGCGTGCCTTCGGCGTCGAGCAGGTGGCGCCCGGTCGTGTCGAGCTGCCATTCGCCGAACGCGAGCAGCGCGGCCGTTTCCGTCACCTGCATGCCGGGCGGCAGCATGCGCGCGCGGCGCAGCACCGAGCGGATCCGCGCGAGCAGCTCGCGCACCGCGAACGGCTTGGCCAGGTAATCGTCGGCGCCCATCTCGAGGCCGATGATGCGGTCGGTTTCCTCGCCGCGCGCGGTCAGCATCAGCACCGGTACCGTGCGGAACTTGCCGGCGCGCAGGTCGCGGCACAGCGTGAGACCGTCCTCGCCGGGCAGCATCAGGTCGAGCACGATCAGGTCGGGCGCGCCGTCGTCCAGCGCGTTGCGCATCTCGCGGCCGTTCGCGGCCAGCGACACGCGCATGCCGTTCTTCTCCAGGTAGTCCGCGATCAGTTCGCGGATCGCGCGATCGTCGTCGACGATCAGCACGTGGTCGATCTTGTCCATGAGTCGTTGTCGGTATCGGTGTCGGGGTTCGGGTGGGCGATGTCCGCTTTTATACCGCACGGCGGGCACGCGTTTGTATCCCAATGTATCGCGCCGCCGCGACGACACACAACATTGCACACGCGCGGCTGGCCGGACACATCGCAGATACGTCGGCGCCGCCTAATGGGGCCTGTCGAAACCCGTCGGGCCGCCGCCCTCGCGCCGCGGCCCCAAAGATCAGGAGAACGCCATGCTGCCCCGATTCAAGACCGCCGCCCTCGTCATCGCCCTCGCCGCCACGGCCGGGCTCGCCGCCTTCGCGGGCACCCACGACGACGCGGGCATGCAGGCGTCGGCGGCCGGCACGGCGGCGCCCGGTTTCACCGGCATCGACCGCTGGCACAACAGCGCGCCGCTGACGCTCGACCAGTTGCGCGGCAAGGTCGTCCTCGTCGACTTCTGGACGTACTCGTGCATCAACTGCATTCATACCATCCCGTACGTGAACGACTGGTATCGGAAGTATCGCGACCAGGGGCTCGTCGTGGTCGGCGTGCATACGCCGGAATATCCGTTCGAACGCGATGCGAAGAACGTCGCCGATGCGATCAGGCGCTTCGACATCCGCTATCCGGTCGCGCAGGACAACCGCTACGACACGTGGCGCGCGTACGGCAACCAGTACTGGCCCGCGCTGTACCTGATCGATGCGAACGGCAAGATCGTCTATACGCGTTATGGCGAAGGCGGGTATGACAAGACGGAGGCGGCGATTCGGGGGGCGCTGGCGCAGGCGGGGGAAAGCCGAGCACGATAGCAATAGATGGTACGCAGCCACGGGGAAACTGATTCGGAAACAGCGAACCCACACACCTTGAATACATGACTCGCAGCGTGTGTGCTTCCCCATGGTAATTACAGTTTCAAACTCGCCCGGTTCAAGGAACCCTATCAATATCGAGATGCGCTATCGCGCGACGCGGCTACGATGACGGCTTTCCGAGAGGGCCGGTCAATGAAAAGAAGAATTGCAGTCGTTGGCGATAGTCTTTCACGCGGCGGGACAATTAACGCGTACGACGCTCCGCCGTTCCGTGTACACGGGCATCAAGCAGCCCTGATCGGGGGTAACGCATTCTGCACCGCGTGCCAAAGCGTCGGCACCATCGCAAAAGCTGGCGGCCCGTACCGGATCAAGTTCCGGGGAGAAGTCGCGCTGGATAACGATGTCGTCCTGTGCGGCTGCGTTATCCCACCGCACATCGTTGCATTGCTTGGTGGCGAAGCCTGGTGCAACGACGGGATAAAAGGTCTCGGGGAAGTCATTTCGAGCCGCACGCTGACAGGCGGAATCGTATCGATCAGGAAAGGCTCATTCCACGAGCAAATCGAAGCATCGACGAGCAGCAGCACTATTGCTGGGCCGGATGGCTATCCGTACTACATCGAAACCGCGGACGGACGCGTACATTCCGGCGAGCTTGACGCGAGCGGTGAGCTACCGCGTATTCATACAGGCGATGCGTCCGGCGAGTACACCGTGTATTGGGGAGACGAAGCCATTGCAAAACAACACAACAGGGTAAGGTATGCCTAACCCAGCCACAAAGGTCCGCACGACCGACACACCTAGATCAAAAAAATCTGTACAGCTCAAAGCACTATCCTTTCAGGAGCTCTGGAGCGCATACCCGAAGAAAGATCCGTACGACGACCCCACTGGCGAGTATGAAAACCAATGCGCCATTCGCATGAGCGTCACGTTTCACAGCGTCGGTAGCGACATGAAGTCGTTTTCACAAAGCGTGTTGAAGCCGATGCCGGGTAAGAAGACGCTAGGCCGTTTGATTCTCAGTGGCAAGGCAACCTCGACCCGCGCATACGAACTAGCCGAATGGTTGAAGCTTCGCCCATTCCTTGGTATGGGCAAGCCCGAAAACATCACCGGGCCGAACTGGCAAGACAAGGTTCAAGGTCGAACCGGTATCATCTATTTTTTCGGCTATTGGCGGCAGGAAGGTGACTCTGCCGGCGCCCTGAGCGGTGGTCATATCGATCTGTGGAACAAGGACACGCTTACTCCATCATTCGCGTCATTTTGGCGGTTTCGTGTTGGTGCCAGTACGATGCCAAACTTTCGTTCATGGCTGTCCGGAGGAACGGAAAACTGGATTTCGGATTTGTCGCAATCCAAAGAAATTCTCTTTTGGGAAGTTAAATGAAGCGCTTAGCTTTCGCTGTTCTGGGTATCGTATGGGGCCTGCTCGTTGCATGGGCGTGTCTCTACACGTTTAGCATTCTTCCCAGGCCAGCTTTCCCTGCCTCGCACACGACCGGCTGTAGCGACATGGAACACTGTGCGCCTCACTGGAAATTTGTAACGGGTCTATTAGTTATGACTTTGTGGCCGTCTGCCGTCTTCGCTGCACTCAATGCCTTTGCTTATCGGCGTTGGTCTCCGCGCGAATGGCGCATCAAGTTCGCTGCCGCGACGTTTTTCATCGTTTTGATCCACCTATTTCTTTACGCCGCTCCCTACCTATGGCTTCTCGACAAATGGCTTGTCGGATAGAAAAATAATTCTGAAGCGATTTTCAAATGATGTGCTGTTTATTCCATCTGATCACCTTCGCTATCGCGGGCTTGATCACGAGGGCTTCGTTCTGGATGCTGGACGCGCAGCGGTGAATCAATCACGAACATGAACCGTGGTCACATAAATTCCCGGCCCCAGCCACGCACGCAGCCGCCCCGCGCTCAGGCCTATTCGCCCTTGCGCTCGATTTCCGCCAGCATCGCCTCCCCGATCGCGAGATGGCCGTCCGCGACCAGCGCTTCGCCGGCGCCGCGAATATCGGCCTCGGCCTTGTTCTGCCCGAGCTTGCGCTTGCCGACGAGCCGCGTGATCTTGACCTGCAGCCCGACGATCGATTGCAGCATCGTGTCGATATAGTCCGGCGGCGCATCGCCCATCTTCCACGGCACCGGCTGCGACGCCTCGTGCGTGCGCGTCAGCCGGGCGACGACACCGCGCACGAACTTCTCGTCGTCGCGCACCGTGATGCGGCCATGCGCATGCACGACCCGGTAGTTCCACGTCGGCACCTGCCGGTGCGCGACGTGCTTGCTCGGATACCAGTTCGGCGAGATGTACGCGTCGCCGGCGCGAAAGATCACGAGCACCTCGTCGCCGTCCGCGACGTCCTGCCAGACCGGATTCGCCCGCGCGACGTGCGCATGCAGTTCGCCGAGCCCGCCGTCGTCGGGCACCAGTTCGAACGGAATATGGTTCGCGTCGAGCCCGCTCTTGCCGTGCGTGATCAGGCTGCCGAACGGGTGCTGCACGATCAGCTCGCGCAGCGCGTCGGGGTTGGGCTCGTTGAAATCGGCGGGGACGTACATGTCGGCTCCACGGTCGTGCGGGGTGGGAAATGGCGCGGGCGCAGGCCCGTCATGCGTCGATTGTGATCCCAAACTGGTTTATGCTGTAGAGCCGGTTTGAAACAATTTCAGCAGACCAGAATCATGGCAAGAACGGCCCGGATCGTCGAAATCCCGTCGCTCGGCGCGCTCGACCGCGCGGCCGGCGACCTGAGCCGCCAGCTCGCGCAGGCGCTGCGCGACGCGGTGCGCCGCGGCGACGTCCGGCCCGGCGACACGCTGCCTTCCACGCGGCTGCTGGCGGCGTCGCTGCAGGTGGCGCGCGGCACCGTCGTCGATGCGTATGCGCAGCTCATCGCCGAAGGCTTTCTCGAATCGCGCGGCGGCGCGGGCACGCGGGTCGCGAACGCACTCGCGGAGCCGACACCCGGCACCGAACCCGAGCCGCCTGCCCGGCGTCAGCACCCGGTACGCGACGGCCTGCCCGAGCCGGCCGCCACCTTCGCGCGGATCGCCCGCGAATTCAGTCCGCTGCCGGCCATGCCGTTCGCGATCTCGGTGCCGGTCGGCCTCACCGCGCCCGACGACATCTGGCGCCGGCTCGGCAACCGCCTGCGCGCCTGCGGCGCCGGCGCGCCGTCCGGCTATGCCGATCCGCAAGGCGCGCTGCCGCTGCGCGAAGCGATCGCCGACTACGTGCGCCGGTCGCGCTCGGTGCGCTGCGATGCCGGCCAGGTGGTGATCACGAGCGGCACGCAGCAGGGGCTGCATCTCGCGAGCCAGGTGCTGCTCGGCGCAAACGACCGCGCGTGGGTCGAGAATCCGGCCTATCGCGGCATCACCGCGCTGCTCGAAAGCACCGGGCGGCGCGACGCGATGGTGCGCGTGCCGGTCGACGCCGACGGCCTCGACGTCGACGCCGGCGTCCGTCTCGCACCCGATGCGCGCGCCGCGTTCGTCACGCCGTCGCACCAGTACCCGCTCGGCATGCCGCTGAGCATGGCGCGGCGCAATGCGCTGCTCGCGTGGGCGCGCACGCACCGCGCATGGGTCGTCGAAGACGACTACGACAGCGAATTGCGCTACGAAGGCTATCCGTTCCCATCGCTGCAGGGCCTCGCGCCCGATCGCGTGATCTATCTCGGCACCTTCAGCAAGATCCTGTTTCCGTCGCTGCGGCTCGGCTACGTGATCGCCCCCGACGATCTCGTGCCCGCGTTCTGCGGCGCGCGCGTGCTGATGGATCGCCACGCGCCGACCGCCGACCAGCACGTGCTCGCCGCGTTCATCGCCGAAGGGCATCTCGATCGCCACATCCGCCGCGTGCGCGGCGTCTATGCGGAACAGCGCGCGCTGCTGATCGACACGCTCGGCGCGCGGCTGCCGCGCGAACGCGCGTGGGTGCAGCCGGGTGACCAGGGGATGCACGTCGTGCTGTGGCTCGCCGAAGGAATCGACGATCTCGACGTGGTCGCGCGCGCCGCCCGGGCCGGTGTCGCGGTGCGTGCGGTGTCGCCGATGTTCGCGCCCGGCACGGCGCGCCCCGGGCTCGTGCTCGGTTTCGGCGGGTTCGGCCGCGCGCAGATGGAAGCGGCCGCGCAACGGCTCGCGGGCGTCGTTTCGTCTGCGGAATCGCGGCCCCGCACGCGGTAAAAGGTTGGCGGCGGGCAACAAACGTAATCGTCTGTAAATCCTGCAAGCAAACGGCCGTTTCGGCGGCCGCCGCGCGGGTTCCGTTTGCTAGGATCGCGCGTCTTCCATCCGCGCCCCTGCCGCCTTGAATCGCTTCGTGCCGTTTCTCCGAGACGCGTGGCTCCGTTGCCGCGCCCGTGTCGCGCCGCTCGCCGCCGCGTGCCGCACGCGCGTCCGCGCACTGGGTGCCGGCGCGCTGCATCGCCTGCGCCATCCGACTCGGCGCGGCGTGGCGCTGACGCTCGCCGCGATTCCCGTGCTGGGCCTGCTGGTCCTGCTCGCGTTCGTTCCGCTCACGCCGAGCATCGGCGACATCCGCAAGGCGCGCATCGACCGCCCCGCGCGCGTGCTGTCGGCCGATGGCCAGCTGATCGCCGAATTCCGGCCCGTGAACCGCGAATGGGTGCCGCTCAAGCAGATCTCGCCGCACATGGTCGACGCGCTGATCGCGACCGAGGACCACCGCTTCTACGCACATCACGGCATCGACTGGCGCCGCACGCTCGCGGCCGGGCTGCATACGTTCTCGGGCGGCCGCCAGGGCGGCTCGACGATCACGCAGCAACTCGCGCGCAACCTGTATCCCGACGAAGTCGGCCGTGCGCCGACGCTCACGCGCAAGCTGAAGGAGCTGATCACCGCGTTCAAGATCGAATCGGTGTACAGCAAGGACGAGATCCTCGAAACCTACCTGAATACCGTGCCGTTCCTGTACAACGCGTACGGCGTCGAAATGGCCGCGCGCACCTACTTCGGCAAGTCGGCGGACCAGCTCGACATCACGGAAAGCGCGACGCTCGTCGGGATGCTGAAGGGCAACAGCTACTACAACCCGGTGCTGAATCCGGAACGCGCGGTCCAGCGGCGCAACATCGTGCTCGGCCGGATGGCGCAGATGGGCATGCTGTCGCCGCAGCAGCTCGCGAAACTGCAGCGCCGGCCGCTGCGCGTCGATTTCGAACCGCAGACGGCGCAGCCGGGCCTCGCGCCGCATTTCGCGGTACAGCTGCGCAAGTGGCTGATCGCGTGGGCCGACCGCAACAACTACGATCTCTACGCGGACGGCCTCGTCGTGCGCACGACGCTCGATGCGCGGCTGCAGGACATGGCCACGCAGGCGCTGACGCGGCAGACCGAACAGCTACAGGTGATCGCCGACGGCGCATGGCGCGGGCCGTCCGGCTGCGGGCTGCGCAACGACCTGTTCCGCGGCTTCATGCGCCAGACGCCCGAGTATCGCCAGGTCCGTGACACGGGGCTCGCCGACGTGGTTGCGCTGAAGCAGCTCGGCGCGAATCGCGAATTCATGCGGGCGCTGTGCGAGCGCAAGACGCAGGTACAGGCGGGCTTCGTCGCGATCGATCCGCGCAACGGCGCGATCCGCGCGTGGGTCGGCAGCCCCGATTTCGGCAGCGCGCCGTTCGATCACGTCGCGCAGGCGCGGCGCCAGCCGGGTTCGACGTTCAAGCCGTTCGTCTATGGCGCTGCGTTCGCGGACGGGATGCGGCCGGGCGATACGTTCGTCGATCGCCCCGTTGCGATCCCGATCGACGGCCGCGCCGTGTGGCGTCCGACCGATGCGGAGCCGCCGACCGGCGAGCCGATGACGCTGCGCGACGGGCTGGCGCTGTCGCGCAACCGCATCACCGCACAGGTCATGCAGCACGAAGGCGCCGCGAAGGTCGCGCAGCTCGCCCGCGCGATGGGTGTGCGCGACAGCCCGCTCGATGCGGTGCCGTCGCTCGCGCTCGGCACGAGCCCCGTCACGCTGAAAGAGATGGTGTCCGCGTACGGCACGATCGCGAACCGCGGCGTGTACGTCGCGCCGCAGATGATCACGCGCATCGAGGATCGCGACGGCAAGGTGCTCGCCGCGTTCGGCAGCGCGCCGCCGGAACGCGCGTTGCCGGTGGCCGCCGCGCAGACGCTCGTCGACGCGATGCGCGGCGTCGTCGATTACGGGACCGGCGCCGACATCCGCTCGCGCTACGGGATTCGGATCGACGTCGCGGGCAAGACCGGCACGACGCAGGACAACACGGACGGCTGGTTCATCCTGATGCATCCGCAACTGGTGGCCGGCGCGTGGGTCGGCTTCGACGACGGCAGCGTGACGCTGCGCAGCGACTACTGGGGTGCGGGCGCGCACAGCGCGCTGCCGATCGTCGGCTCGTTCTATGATGCGGCGCTGCGCGCGCGGGCGATCGATCCGCACGTGCAGTTCTCGCCGGACTTCCGGCCGCGCAGCGCGCCGGCGCCGAAGCGGCGCGCGCCGCAGCATTCGGGCCTGTTCGACTGGTTGAGGTTCTTTCGCTGATCGCGATACCGCCGGCCGGTCACACCGGCGGCGCATTTTACCGGCGCGCCGTCGACACGTGCCCGTCTGCATACAGCCAGACGGGTACGCCGTCGTCGCGCAAAGCCGCCACCGGCTCACCGTTGCGCCAGTTCTGCGCGATCGCCGTGCGGCGGACATACCACGGCATCAGGAATGCCTGCGCCGTACCGTCGAACAGCGCGCCGTCGCCGATCCGCGCGTAACGGGCCGGATGCAGGACGGTGCCGTCCGCACGCAATATCGTCGCGTGCACGTCGTCACCGTCTTCGTCCTGCACACATACCAGCCAGCCGTGATCGGCGCCCCAGAACAGGCCGGACACATCGTCGTACGGCCCCTGCACGATCGTCGCCCCCGTATCGAGATCGCAGATCGCCACCTGCACCGGCTCGCCCAGCAGGACGCCGAGCGCGAAACGCGTGGACAGCGCGCCCGGCACCGCTTCGTCCTCCGGCAACCACGACAATGCACCGAGGTTCACGAAATCGAACGGCACCAACGCGCGGCCCCGCCCGTCGACGATCGCGCAACGGCCGTCGTCGCGCCGCACGATATGGCGGATCGCGCCGAGGTCTGCCACGCGCTCCGTCGGCGTGTCGTCGAGTTTCGCAATTTCCGCGTAACGCGGCTCGACGACCATGCGACCGTTGAGATCGACGAGACCGACGTGATCGTCGTCCCGCTGTGCGAGAAACGCGCCGCACTCGGACGACCATTCGAGCGACGCCCATTCGGGTTTCGTCAGCCATTGCCCGTCGCGGCCGACCAGCCCCCAGCGTTCGCCTTCGCATGCCGCGACGACGGTGCCGTTCACGAACTCGTGCGTATCGTCGAAACGCGGCGAAATCGCCCACGCGCCGTGCGTATCGACGAAGCCCCAGCGGCCGTCCACGCTCGCGGACGCAAGACCGCCGGAAAATTCGCCGAAATCGTCGAGCGTCGGTTCGAGCACCCACGTGCCGTCCGTGCGCACGAGCCCGAACCGCTCGCCGACGCGTACGCACGCGACGTCGCCGCGGAAATCCCACACGGCGTCGAACGCCGGTTCGCGCACGATCCGCGCCTCGTCGCCGTCGCCATCGGCGAGCAGCAAGCCGACCTTCCCGTCGCGCGCGGCCCACAGCAGCCGGTCGTCGCGTGCACCGCTCGTCCACAGGTTCGTCCACTCGGGCGGCACGATCACGTCCCACGCATCGTCGGTTTCGCGCCGCACGCCCCACAGTCCGTTGCGCCCGCGAAAGCTGAACGTGTCGTGATCGAGCCAGTTGCCGTGCAGCTCGCCGGCGTCGAACATCTCGGCGAACGTCACGCCGCGCGGCGGATTCTGGCGCTGGAAATAGTGATGCGACACGCCGCCGAACCCGAAGCCCCACGCCCAGTCGCCCCAGTCCGCCGGCGTCTCGATCTCGAGCGCGTCGCGCACGCCGCGCACGTCGCGAAAGTCCATGCAGTTCGCGACCCGCCACCACAGGCGCGTGCAGTTGTCGCGTTCCGCGTCGATGAAGTCGTCCGGATCGCCGCCGTCGAGCCATGACAGCTCGTCGAGGTTCGCGGACAGCCGAGGTGCGCCGTGCGCATCGCCGAGCGCGTCGATCGACTCGCCGAGATGGCGCACGAGCGCATCGAACTGACGCGCGAGTGCGGGATCGTCGCCGTGCAGCGGATGCGCGACGACGAATGACGCAAGCCGGCTCAGGCGCGCATGTGCGGCGCGCGCGTCGCTGGAAAGATTCGGTGTGCCCGAGTCGCCGAACACACGCTGATCGGTAATCGCGTCGCCCGCCCCGCCGTCGGCGAGCAGCACGCGCCACAGCAGCGGGAAGTGATTGTTGGATTCCGCGAACTCGACCGTTCGCGCGTCGTCTCCGTCACTTGACTGGAGATACAGCCATGCTCGATTGCCCATCGGAAGGGTCGCCCTCGTTTTTATTGTTGCCGTGATCGTGTCGGCGCTCATTATAGGAGCATGCCGTGACGCCGGCGGTTGCCGCCGCGGGCCGGGCCCAATCGGCGTCATCGTTCGACGACGACAGCGCCCGCACGATCACGAGCGCGGACCCACTGTCCGATTTCGCGAGCGACCTGCACTACCCTCCTGATCCGAAAGCGTCGCCTGCCGGGCAACGTGCCGGCCGGCGAAGCACTCGATCGCGCTCAGCCCGCCGCGAGCGTGGCAGCCAGCGCATCGAACTCCGGCGCCCATGCCGCACGCCACGCACCCTTCGTCGCGTCATCGACCCACGCGCCGTCGATCCCGTTCAGCATGAATTGCTTCAACTCGGCCACGGTGAAGCCGAAATGGCTGAACATCAGCTCCCATGCTTCGCTCGGATCGACCTTGTGCAGCGTCGGATCGTCGGTGTTCGGATGAATCTTCAGCCCGAGCCCCGGCATCTTGCGCATCGGATGCCGTTCGGCCCACTGCTCCGGCGGCAGCATGCGCAGGTAGTACGAATTCGTCGGCACGACGGTAAACACGATGCCGCGCTCCGCGTAGCGCGCGCACAGCTCGGGGTTGTCGACGATCGTATAGCCGTGATCGACGCGGTCGACCTGCAGCAGATCGACCGCCGTCTCGACGTTGCGCCACGGCATCCCGAACTCGCCCGCATGCGCGGTCGTGCGGAAGCCGGCCGCGCGTGCATTGCGGTATGCCTTCCAGAACAGTTCGGGCGGCCGGTCGTTCTCGCGATAGTCGATGCCGAGCCCCGCGACTTCGTCCGCGCGATTCGCCTTCATCCACTCGACGATCGCCACCGCTTCGTCGGGATCCTGCTCGCGGTCGATGCTCGGAATCACGCATGCGCCGATCCCGAAATCGCGTGCGGCATCGCGGATCGCCGTCACGATTGCCGCCTGCGCGTCCGCATACGCGATGCCCGATACGCGCACCGTTCCCGTCGGATTCCAGAAGAATTCCGCATGCCTGACGTTGTGCGCGGCCGCGTCTTCCAGATACTCGTATGCGATCCGCCGCAGGTCGTCGGGTTGTGTCAGCAGATATTTGTCGAGCGCGCGCAGCACGTGCAGCACGCCGACCGGCTTCTCGCCGCGCGCGTAGAACGCGTCGATTTCCGCACGCTCGATCGGCGCGCCGCTGCGCGCCGCGAGCGCGACGAACGTGTCGTGCCGCACCGCGCCGAGCAAGTGGCAATGCAGCTCGACCTTCGGCAGCGCGTGGAAGAAAGCCCGATGAGCGGGCGTGATCTCGATACCCGTGCGCGCGGC
This sequence comes from Burkholderia sp. BCC0419, assembly GCF_902830285.1. Classification (NCBI taxonomy): domain Bacteria; kingdom Pseudomonadati; phylum Pseudomonadota; class Betaproteobacteria; order Burkholderiales; family Burkholderiaceae; genus Burkholderia; species Burkholderia sp. BCC0419. Next base: position 41,347 of record NZ_CADESR010000014.1, on the reverse strand, counting down.
CGGGACGTTGCCTGGTGTTCCCTTCATGTCAGTCTCTTTTTGCGGTAGTGCCGTTGCGTCGCGAAAGCCGTCTCTCAATGCGGCTTCACGACGGTCCAGAAGTAATAGCCGAGCGGAACCGCGAGCACGACGAGCCCCCACGACACGTCACGCCAGCGGCCGGCCAGCAGCTTGACGAGCACGTAGCACAGCAGCCCGCCCGCGATGCCGGTGCCGAAGCTGTTCGACATCAGCGTGAGCAGCACCATCGACATCACAGGCAGCGCATCGGTGAAGTCGTCGAAATGCGTATGGCGGATCGTCGCGAACATCGACAGCCCGATCAGGATCAGCGCCGGCGCCGTGGCCTCCTTCGGGATCGCGAGCGCGACCGGCACGAACAGCAGCATCGCGGCGAACAGCACGGCCGCGGCCAGCGACGACAGCCCGCTGCGGCCGCCGGCCTCGACGCCGGCCGCCGATTCGATCAGCGCGGTCAGCGCGGGAATGCCGAACACGGGGCCGAGCGTCGCGGCGAGCGAATCGACGAGAAACGGCCGGTTGATGTTCGGCAGGTTGCCCTGTTCGTCGAGCAGGTTCGCCTTCGCACCGACCGCGAGCGCGGTGCCGAGCGTCGAGAAGAATTCCGCCGCGAAGAACGCGAACAGGTACGGCGCGGCGGCAAGGCTCAACGCGCTGCCGATATCGAGCTTGAACGCGATCGGCGCGATGCTGTGCGGCAGCGACATGAACGACGCGGGCAGGTGCGTGACGCCGAGCGGCACGCCGGCCGCGGCCGCGACGAGGATCGCGATCAGGATCGCGCCGGGCACCTTGCGCGCCTGCAGCACGATCGCGACCGCGAGGCCGATCAGCGCGACGAGCGCGCCCGGCCGCGAGAAGTCGCCGAGCGCGAACGCGTTGGTCTTCGCGTTCGCGACGACCATCCCCGCATTGCGCAGCCCGAGCATCGTGACGAACAGCCCGATCGACGCACCGAGCCCGAGCTTGATCTGCACCGGAATCAGCCGCACCACGACGCCGCGCGCGCCGAGGATCGTCAGCAAGAAGAACAGCACGCCCGACACGCACGCGATGCCGAGGCCCGTCTGCCAGCCGACGTGCTCGGTCGTCGCGAGCGTCACGCCGATGATCACCGAGCCGCCGATACCGGGGCCGACGAGGAACGGCAGGTTCGCATAGAGCCCCATCAGCGTGGTGAACAGCACGAACACGACGATCGTCGCGGTCGTCGCCGCGCCGCGGTCCATGCCGCCCGTCGCGAGCAGCGACGGGATCACGACGAGCAGGTATGCGGCCGCGAGAAACGACGTGACGCCCGCGATCGTCTCGGTGCGCACGCTCGTGCCGCGCGCGGCAAGCGCGAAGCGGCGTTCGAGCCAGTTGGCCGGCGCGTGCGCCGGCATCGTGTCAGTCGCTGACATGGTGGTTCTCCTGTGATTCCGAATATTGTCCTGTGCCGGTTCGTGCAGCGCGGTCTTATACTGCCGCGTACCGCATCCCGACCGTTATTGCCCGATGTCCGACCGCTCGTCGCGGCTTCCCGCACTCACGCTGCGGCAGGTCCAGCACTTCGTCGTCCTTGCCCATGCGCGCAGCTTCACGCAGGCCGCGCAGGCGCTGTCGCTCACGCAGCCCGCGCTCACCGCGTCGATCCGCCAGATCGAGTTCCTGCTCGGCGGCCGCCTGTTCGCGCGCACCGCGCATCGTCTGACGCTGACGTCTGCAGGCGAAGCCGTGCTGCCGCTCGCCGAACGCCTGCTCAACCAAGCGCGCGGCACCTTCGACGACATGACGCGGCTCATCGGCGAACGCATCCAGACCGTACGCATCGCGTTCATCCCGTCGGTCGCGGGCCGCCTGCTGCCCGCGCTCAACGCACTGCGCGGCACGCACCCGACGCTGCGCTTTACCCTCACCGACCTGCCGAACAGCGCGCTCGTCGAAGCGGTGCGCGACGGCGTCGCCGATCTCGGCATCGGCGTGCGCGAACCCGACGGCGACGACGGCACGCTGCGCTACCAGCAACTGTTCGAGGACGAGATCGTGATCGTCGTGCGGCACGACGATCCGCTCGCCCGCGCGAAGAGCGTCACGTGGGCGAAGCTCGTCGATCGCGAACTCGCGGTGTTCGTGCGCGGCAGCGTCAGCGAATCGCTGCATCGCACCGGCGGCGCCGGAAAGCTGCGCCTGAACGTCACGTACCGGATGGAATACACCGAGCCGCTCTACGCGCTCGCGCGCAACGGCCTCGCGACCGCTGTGCTGCCGAGCCTCTACACGATGCATCTGCACGATCCCGAACTCGTCGCGCTGCGCGTCGACAAACCGCGCGTCACGCGCGCGATCTCGCTGATCTCGCTCGCCGCCGACGATCGCGGCCCGCACGTGCGCGCGTGCCGCGAGTGGATTGCGAAACACATCTGATTCCGTTCGCCGCGCCTGGACGCCCGCGTTCAGGGCAGCTTCGCGATGCGCTCGACGAGCGTCGCGTAGAAGCGGTCCGCGTCGACCTCGTTGATCCATGTCGCATTCGCCGCACGGCCGCTGCGCCCGTTCCAGTCGACGATCGTCTCGCCGAGCGTCCACTGCCCGGTCGTCTCGACCACCACGTTCACCTTGCGTCCGCCGAACAGCGTCGGATCGACGAGATAGCCGACGGCCGTCGGGTCGTACATCGGTGCGTCGTCGATACCGCGCCGCTTCTTGTTGTAGGCGAGCTCGGCCGCCATGATGTCGGCGACGATCGCGCCGCAGCGGTTGCCGAGCGCACGGAACGGCGCGACGCGCGCCGGCGTGATCGGCGCCTTCACCGCCACGTCGCGCGGCAGCACGACGATCGGCACGCCGCTGCCGAACACCACGTCGGCCGCCTGCGGATCGACGTAGATGTTGAACTCGGCAGCCGGCGTGATGTTGCCGCGCTCGAAGAACGCGCCGCCCATCAGCACGATGTCGCGCAGCGCGCCGCGAATCTGCGGCGCCTCGACCAGCGCGGTCGCGATGTTGGTGAGCGGCCCGAGCGCGCACAGCGTCACGCTGTTCGGCGCCGCGCGGCTCAGCGTATCGACGAGGTACGACACCGCGTGACCGGCGGCGAGCGGCGCGCGCGGCTCGTGCAGTTCGACGCCTTCGAGCCCCGTCTTGCCGTGCACGTTCGCGGCCGTCACGAGATCGCGCACGAGCGGACGCGGGCAGCCCGCATACACCGGCAGCGCTTTCGTGCGGCCGGCCCAGTCACGGATGATCCGCGCATTGCGTTCGGTCAGGTCGAGCGGCACGTTGCCGGCCACGGCCGTCAGCGCGCGCACGTCGAGCCGGTCCTGTGCGCCGAGCGCGAACAGGATCGCGATAGCGTCGTCCTGCCCCGGGTCGGTATCGATGATCACCGTGCGACGCGCGGCGTCGCCGCCGGCCGCGAATGCGCCCGTTTCGGGAAGCAGCGCGGTGCCGGCCAGCGCGGCGGACAGTTTCAGGAACGTGCGGCGGGATGCGATCGGATGGGTCATGGTCGAGCTCTCAGGAAAACGCCGGGCCGCCCCAAATTTTCCAGGCCCCCTCGGGGGGCCTGTCGCGAAGCGGCAAGTTTGGGGGCGCTCAAAACACGTGCCGGACGCCGAGCGTCGCCATCATCTGGCGCGTGCCGGTCGAGCGCGCATACGCGAAGATCTGCGCATGGTCCGCGTCGCCGGCCGCCTGCTGCGCGATCACCGTCAACGCGACGTCGGTGCGTTTGGACAGGAAGTAATCGGCCTGCAGGTTCACCTGATGCCATTTCGGGCGCTTGTCGATCACGTCGTACTTGCCGTTCGTGAACGCATACGCTGCGCCGAGAAAGAGCTGCGGCGTCATCGTGTAGACGATGTTCACGCCCAGGTTCTGCAGGTGCAGGTGCGAATTGTCGAGGTAATCGTAGCGCACGTCGGTGAACATCGCCGCGAACTGCGCGCGGCCGATCGTGTAGAAGCCGCCCGTGCCCGCGATCCGCTGCCGGCTCGCGTATGCCGCCGGCGACATCGCGCTCTTGCTGAAGATCAGCAGCGGCGACGCATAGTCGTTCGCGATCGCGCCGTCCTGGTTCGTCGCGCTGTAAGGATGGTTGTACTGCGCATAGACCGCGCTCCAGCGCAACGGACCGCGCTCATAGCCGAGCCCGAAGCTGTACGCGCTGTTGTTCGCGAAACCGGTCGCGTTGCTGAAGCCGTACAGCGCGGTGAACTTCAGCCCGTAGTAGACGGGGCTCACGTACTTCACCGAGTTCTGCACGCGGATGTCGTTGTAACCGTTGTCGTTGTCGCCGATGTTCACGCCGTTGCTCGCGATGATCACGGGCCCGATGTAGTCGTGGATCGCGTCGTACTGACGGCCGAACGTCAGCGAGCCGTAGGTGCGGTCGGCCAGGCCGACGTAGGCCATGCGCCCGAACTCGCGGCCGTTCTGCGCGGCCGTGCCCGTCATCACGTTGAAGCCGTTCTCGAGCTGGAAGACCGCGGACAGCCCTTGCCCGAGATCCTCCTTGCCCTTCAGCCCCCAGCGGGGATTCTGGTTCGTACCGGACAGCGCCTGCCACGCGTTCTTGCCGCCCTGGTTCGTCGCGAACCCGACACCGGCCGAGATGAGACCGTACAGCGTGATGCTGCTTTGCGCACCGGCATGGGTCGCGAAGGCGCCGAGCATCGCGAGCGGGGCGAGCTTGTAGAGAGTTTTCATGCGGGTCGTGTGGTCGGTGGTGGTCCAGGCGCGGCAGGGTTCCGCGAAACTGGACTCGACTATACGAACCCGGATCGGATAATAAAAGTTTGCTTTCCTTATATCTCAATAAATCGGATTTATTCTCATCTCCATGCCTGCCGCGCTCGGCGAACGGCACTCAGTCCGCCGTGTCGCCGCCCTTCGGCAGCTTCGACCATGCATGGCGCCCCGGCGCCGGCGACCACGCCGGACGCGTCTTGCGAGCGCTGTCGATCACGACCAGGTAGCGGCCCGCGATCGGCGTGATGTCGCGATCGCGACGCAGCACCCACAGCGACTTGCCGGCCTCGACGCGGGCCTGGTAATCGTCGTCGAGCAGGCCGTGCTGGTCGAGGAACGTGTTCAGCGACGCGGGAATCCGCACGCAGCCCTTCGAGTGCCGGATACCGAGCAGCCCTTCGAGCCGGTCGGGGTCGGTCGCATGCATCTGGAAGCGCATCGGCGACACGCCGCCCTTGCCCCAACCGCGCTCGCCGTCCACCCAGCCGAAATCGTAGATGCGCATGTCGCGGTGGCCGTAGCCGCGGATGCCGTTCTCGTTCGTCGTGCCTTCCGCGCGGAAATCCATCGTGTCGGGCGAGTGATGAAACACGCCGAGCGGCGTCAGGAAATGGTCGTACTTGCCCGGCAGCCCGGTGCCGACCGGCGATGCGCCAATCATCAGCCACGCATTGGTCGGCGTCGCGCGGAAGTAGATGAACAACGCCTGCACGTTCGGTGCGCGGTCGACCATCGCGACGTATTCGCCGGCGAGGTCGCCGAGATCCGCGTTGGCGAGCGCTTTCTGGAGCCGCTCGCCGTACGCGCGCTGCTCGCTCGCCGGCACGTTCAGGCGTCGCGTGACTTCCTGCGTGAAACGCTTGCGCATGTCGAGCGCGCGCGTCGTCGCGTTCTGTGCCTCCTCGGCCGACAGCGGCGGATGCCGGCGCGGCGGGGTGGGCGGAGGCGGCTCGGCCTCGCTGGCGGCCGATGCAGGCGCGGCGGCCGACGCGGCGGAAGCGGCGGAAGCGGCGGAAGCGGCCGACGCACCCGATGCAGCGCTCGCGGGTTCTGCGTGATTCGCTTGTGACGCGGCGGATGTCGGCACTGCGGCCGATGCGCCCGACGCCGCATGCGCAGACGAAGCCGGATGCGTGCGGGAGGTCGCCGAAGCAGGCGATGCAACAGATGAGGATTGCACAGCAGACGACGGAGCGTCGGACGCGGCAAAGGCAGGCCGTTCGGCGAGAACGGAAATCGACACTACGACAGCGAGCCACACGTATGCGGCGACTGGGCGGCTAAGACAACGCGGCTTCGCAAAACGCCGCGCCAGATGGGCAAGAATCATACGTTCGAAGCCATCGGCCGATCCGGCCGCCGCATGGTGCTGTTGCGAGCGGCGCATCTTCCGCGCAAGCCATCGACACGTCCGGCGCATCGCGTGCGCCCGGCGCCGACGCCTCTTCGCGGTGGAGCCGTTCGCTGATGCAAACGCGGTCGCTCCGATGGCGGCTAATGAGTCGTCAGGCCCTTCATTCTACTCGTCCATACACGATTCGGCAGCGATGAAAACCGCGATTTCACGTCGAAATTGCGCTTCGTCACGCTTTGTTTCAACTCGTTTCCGCTTGCGTGTTCGTTGCGTGGCAGGCTTGCGTGCTGGATGTTTCGGCATGCGGCCGAAGGCTGGCGCGTTTCATCCGGTTCTGATCACGCTTCCCTATTGATTTGCATAACAAAGCATTTTTACGATCCGGCGACCAGAAACCGGATCTCCACCGCATCGCACGCATGCCGCACGAAGCGTGCGACACGCGTGCGCACCTGCCGACTACTTCGAGATGGTTTCGAGCGCGATGCCCTTCGTGCGCGGTCCCATCCACCCGATCGCGGCCATCACGATCACCATCGCGCCGGCGATGAATGCAAACACGCCGAACGTGCCGAAACCGCGCAGCACGGCCGCGATCACGAACGACGAGAAGATCGCCGAGAAGCGGCTCCACGAATAGACGAAGCCGACGGCCCGCGCGCGAATCGACGTCGGGAACAGCTCGGCCTGATACGCGTGGAAGCTGTACGACATGATGTTGCTCGCGAGCGTGAGGCCGATGCCGAGCACGATCAGGAACGCACCCACCTTCGTCTGGCTGAACATCAGCCCGCAGACGACGATCGCCGCCGCCATCGCGACGATCACCGACTTGCGCTCGAAGCGATCGGCGATCACGAGGCCGATCAGCGGGCCGATCGGCGCCGCGAGCGCGATCACGCTCGAATACATCAGGCTCGACGTGATCGTGATGCCCTGCTTGATCAGCAGCGTCGGCACCCAGTTCGCGAAGCCGTAGAAGCCGACCGTCTGGAACACGTTGAAGATCGTCATCATGATCGTGCGGCTGCGATACGGCGGCACCCACATGTCGCGGAAGCTGCCCCGCGGCGGCACGGGTTCGGCCGGCGCGGGCGGCGGCAGCGGCCGCCCGTATTCGGCTTCGACCTTCGCCTCGAGCGCGCGCATGATGCGGTCGGCTTCGTCGACCCGGCCCTGCTGCGCGAGCCAGCGCGGGCTTTCCGGCAGTTCGCGGCGAATCCACCACACGAACAGCGCGCCATGCGCGCCGATCAGCACGACCCAGCGCCAGCCGTCGAGGCCGAGCGGCGCGTGCGGCACGAGCAGGTAAGCGAGGAACGCGACCACCGGCACCGCGACGAACCCTACCGCCTGCTCGCATGCGAACGCACGGCCGCGGATCTGTTTCGGCACGAGTTCGGAGATGTACGTGCCGATCGTCACCATCTCGACGCCGAGGCCGAGACCGACGACGAAGCGCCAGAAGTTCAGCCCCGCCGCGGTGTCCTGGAACGCCATCACGATGTTGGCGGCCGTGTACCACAGCAGCGACCACGTGAAGATCGCGCGGCGGCCGAAGCGGTCGGCGAGGAAGCCGCACGCGATCGTGCCGATGAAGAGCCCGGAGAACAGCGCGGCGATGAAACTCGCGACGCCCGTGGTGCCGAACAGGCCGTGTGTCGTCGCGGACAGGATGCCGCTTTTCACGAGGCCCGGTGCGACGTAGCCGCTGTACAGCAGATCGTAGAGTTCGAAGAAGAAGCCGAGGCTCAGCAGCACGACGAGCTTCCAGACGCTGCGCGTCGGCGGCAGGCGGTCGAGGCGGGCCGAGATGGAGCCAGGGTCGACGGAGGGGGATTGGGCGGGTGCCTGCGAAAGGCTGTCCGTTGAGGCCATCTTGGGCGCGTCTCCTGATCGTGTCGTGTTGTATGTCGTCGTCCGGCGGACCGCCGAACCGCCACCGGGCGAATCGCTGCATTGTACCGGCACGCCCGTTTGGCCCATGTGCGAGCCAACAGGCGCGCCGCGTCGCAGGCGCCAAAGCAATTCGACGCCCCGTTTTCCCGCCGGATAATGTGTAAATTGCGTAACCGTATGTCGGATATGGCAAGCGCGTCACTGCGACGTTCCGGTGCCACCGGCCGCGCACGCAGGCCGCGCAGCCAGCAATAGCAGGCGTACCGCGCTGTTTCGCGCTGGCGCGCGCCGCCGGAAGCGCCGCGAACCGGGAAACGCAATCAGTACAACCACGCGTTCCGCGCCCCGGTAACATGCTACCGGGCCAACTACCGGCTTCCGGCTGCCTTTCGGCAACCGGCATTGTCGGCAAATCGTAAGTATTCCATGTCCATACAACGACTCTCCACGTACGCCCGCCGGATCGCGCTGATCGCGCTGCTGCAGTTCGCGGCGATCGCGACCGCGTCGGCGTTTCCGGCGGCCGCTTCCGCTCCCGCCGCGAGCGGCGTCGGCGCAACCGCGCCGGCCATCTCGCTGCCCGACGCCGTCGCGCAACTCAAGCAGATGCAGGCCGAGCTGGACCGCATCAAGCAGCAGACCTCGACCACGTCCAACAGCAAGGAGCTGGACGCGCTCGACGACTCGGCGCAGGAACTGAGCGCCGATGTCGCGAAACTGCAGAGCGATCTCACGCCGCAACGCGCGCAGGTTCAGGCGCAACTCGACGTGCTCGGGCCGCCGCCGGCCGAGGGCGCCGCACCGGAAACGGCAGCCGTCGCGAAGCAGCGGGCCGCGCTGGGCGCGCGCAAGACGCAGATCGACGCCGCGCTGAAGCAGGCCGCCGACCAGAAGACGAGCCTCACGAACCTGACCGAGCAGTTCGCGAAGCTGCATCGCAGCCTCCTGAAGAACCAGCTCGCATTCCGTTCGGGCAGCATCTTCAGCGCGCAGTTCTGGCTGCCGCTGTTCCACCTGTCGCCGGACGATCGCCAGCGGCTCGATGATTTCAACGGCGAGCTGTTCGACATGCTGCATTCGTCGTGGGTACCCGGGCAACGGGCGCTCACCACGCTGCTGCTGATCGCCGCATTCGCGGCATGGCTCGGCGGCCGCCGGCTCATCGAGCGCGGGCTCGCGTGGATCGCGCTGAACCGCCTGCCGCCCTCCCGCTTGCGCCGCAGCGCACTGGCGCTGACGACCGCACTATCGACCTTCCTCGCGACGGCCATCGCGATTCAGATCCTCTACCTCGCCGTCGCGCGCCACTACGAGCTCACGCCGTCGCTGACCGATCTGTGGGACCAGTTCGCGAAGCTCGCCGCGACCTGCGCACTGATCGCCGGGCTCGGCCGCGCGCTGCTTTGCACGAAGCATCCGTCGTGGCGCCTGCCGGCGCTCGCCGATCCCGTCGCGCTCGCGATGAAGCCGTTCCCCGCCATCCTGGCCGGGCTGCTGCTGGTGTCGGGCACGCTCGAATCGATCAACCGGATCGTCGACACCAGCCTGTCGGTCACGCTGTTCGGTCGCGGCATCGTGTCGCTCGTCGTCGCGCTGACGGTCGGCGCATCGCTGTTGCGCGCGAACCGCGCGCGCAGCGCACTTGCAGCGGCAGGCGAGGCGCCCGAGCAGCGCTCGACGCTCGCCGGGCTGATCCATGCCGGCGTCACGCTCGCGATCGTCGCGTCGTTGATCGCACTCCTGATCGGTTACATCACGGTCGCGCGCTTCATCACGTACGAGCTCGTATGGTTCGAGATCGTGCTGTGCGCAACCTACATCCTGATCCAGTTGACGCGCGACGCGAGCGAAAGCCTGTTCTCGTCGAGCCTGTCGACGGGCCAGCAGATCAAGCATCTGTTCGCGCTCGAAGACCGCCACCTCGACCAGGCGCGCACGGTCCTGTCCGGCTTCGGCACGAGCCTGCTGATGCTGATCGCGGCGATCGCGCTGCTGACCGGCGGCTTCGGCACGACGCCGGGCGACCTGCTCGACAGCGCGGTCGCGATGATCGGCAGCCAGCGGCTGCAGAGCCTGAACATCATGCCCGACCGGATCATGAACGCCGTGATCGGCTTCGCGATCGGCTTCTACCTGCTGCGCTCGCTGCGCCGCTGGCTCGACGGCGAATTCATGCCCGCGCTCGGCATGGATACGGGCATGCGCGTGTCGCTGATCACGCTGTTCACCAACGTCGGCTACGTGCTGCTCGTGCTGATGACGCTCGGGCTGCTCGGCGTCCGGTGGAACAATCTCGCGTGGATCGTCAGCGCGTTGTCGGTCGGTATCGGCTTCGGCCTGCAGGAGATCGTGAAGAACTTCGTGTCGGGGCTGATCCTGCTGACCGAGCGCCCGGTGAAGGTGGGCGACATGATCAGCATCGCGGGCGTCGAAGGCGACATCCGCCGCATCAACGTGCGCGCGACCGAGATCCAGCTCAGCGACCGCTCGACCGTGATCGTGCCGAATTCGCAGCTGATCTCGCAGAACCTGCGCAACGTGACGATGGGCAACAGCACGCAGGGCGTCGCGACGCTGGTGCTGACGTTCCCGCTGAACACCGATCCCGAGCAGGTACGCGACCTGCTGCTCGATGCGTATCGCGAGCACCAGGCGATTCTCGACAAACCGGCGCCGTCGGTGACGTTCAGCCAGCTCACGCCGGACGGGATCACGCTGAGCGTGACGGGTTACGTGTCGAGCCCGCGGATCGCGAGTTCGACGAAGAGCGACCTGCTGTTCGAGATCCTCAAGCAGTTGCGCGCGGCGGGGATCACGCTGTCGAGCCCGCAGATGCTGGTCGTGCAGAACATGCCGGCGAACGATGGTCCGACGCGGCAAGAATCGTAAGTGAGCCATTGAGCGGCGACGCTCACGCTCGATCGGCGCGCCGCGCGCATCGCAGTAAACGACAAGGGCCGGTTACCGCTTTCGCGGCAACCGGCCCTTCTCATTCGACCGTCGAAGCGCCCTGGTCGGGCGCCTGCACTTATACGTCGAACTTCACCCCCTGCGCCAGCGGCAACTGCCGACTGTAGTTGATCGTATTCGTCGCACGGCGCATATACGCCTTCCATGCATCCGAACCCGACTCGCGGCCGCCGCCCGTTTCCTTCTCGCCGCCGAACGCGCCGCCGATTTCCGCGCCGCTCGTGCCAATGTTCACGTTGACGATCCCGCAGTCGCTGCCGGCCGCCGACATGAACTGCTCGGCCTCGCGCATGTCGTTCGTGAAGATCGCCGACGACAGGCCTTGCGGCACCGCGTTGTGCACGTCGATCGCGTCTTCGAAGTTGTCGTAGATCATCACGTACAGGATCGGCGCGAACGTCTCGCGCTCGACCACCGCCGATTGCTTCGGCATCCGCACGATGGCCGGACGCACGTAGTACGCATCCGCGTGACCGACGTCGACGCGCTCGCCGCCCTTCACTTCGCCGCCCTGCTCGCGTGCATCGGCCAGCGCCTTCTGCATCGCATCGAACGACGCACGATCGACCAGCGGGCCGACCAGCGTACCTTCTTCAAGGGGGTTGCCGACCTTCACCGACGCGTAGGCCTTCTCGATGCGCGGCAGCAACTGCTCGACGAGGCTGCGATGCACGATCAGGCGGCGCAGCGTCGTGCAGCGCTGGCCGGCCGTGCCGACCGCCGCGAACGTGACCGCGCGCACGACGAGATCGAGATCCGCGCTCGGCGCGACGATCATCCCGTTGTTGCCGCCGAGTTCGAGAATGCCTCGTGCCAGGCGCTGGCTCAGCACCTTCGCGACTTCCTGGCCCATCCGCACGCTGCCCGTCGCGCTGACGACCGGCACCTTCTTCGACGCCGTCAGCACCTCGCCGACATCGCGCATGCCGAGCACCAGTTGGCTCAGCTCCGCCGGCGCGACGCCCGGATGCGTCTTCTCGAACTCGCGGAGCGCCTTCTGGAGCAGCACATGGCAGGCGATCGCGGTAAGCGGCGTCTTCTCGGACGGCTTCCACACGACCGAATCGCCGCACACGAACGCGAGCGCCGCATTCCACGCCCACACCGCAACCGGGAAGTTGAACGCCGAAATCACGCCGCACACGCCGATCGGGTGCCACGTTTCCATCATCCGGTGGCCGGGGCGCTCGGAGGCGATCGTGAGGCCGTAAAGCTGGCGCGACAGACCGACCGCGAAATCGCAGATGTCGATCATTTCCTGTACTTCACCGAGCCCTTCCGACGTGATCTTGCCGGCTTCGAGCGTGACGAGGCGGCCGAGCTCGGCCTTGTGCTCGCGCAGCACGTTGCCGAACACGCGCACGAGTTCGCCGCGCACCGGCGCCGGCACCGTGCGCCACTTGAGGAATGCGTCGTGCGCGGCGTCGATCTTGCGCTCTGCGTCGGCGGGCGTGTCGACGGCCAGCGTCGCAAGCGTCGCGCCATCGAGCGGCGAACGCGCGGTCAGCGCATTGCCTTTCCACTGGGCGAGATCGATGTCGAGCGCGGCAAGAATGTCGTTGAATTGCATCACTTCCTCTTCAGGGACAGATTGATCGGTGCGGCGGCAGCGCCGCCCGCGTGATTCGATTGGAGCGCGTTCGAGCGCCTTGTGCAAGCGGATGCGCCGCGCGGCGGGCCCGGTGCGCCATCCGGCGCATCGCGCTGCGCCGCCGCCGGAAAGCCCGGCCGGACGGCGCGCCCCCGCCTCGCGAGGCACGATCCATGAAACACATTGTCGATGGCCACAAGTCGGGCCGCTATTGATATTAACTCACGACTTCATTCCCAAAACGCAAGAAGTCAACCGGCCAGCCGCGCCTGTACCCGCGCCGATATCGGACGTTTCCAAAGCCCGCAGACGGGTACTCGGACGTGTCCCAGGCCGACACAAGTTGATGACCATCTCGCATCACCCTGTTCGGAAATATCGTTTGCCGCCCGTGCACCGGGCACACACAATCGGTGCGACGTCGAGGTGCAACGCACCCGGCGCGCCGCCGGCCGTCACTACGGCAGCCGGACGACCGACGAAGGCGACACGCACCACGGCCCGCTCAGCGGGCCGGTTTCGCACCGCATCACCGCTGCCCGGCCCGCGGCCGGCGACGCGTCGCGCTTCGTCACCGAAAAACAATCCCGGAGACAGCGCCCAGCGCCCGCCATGCATTCAGATGCCCGCCCCGATTCGTCCCGCCCGTCCGGCTCGCCGCCCGCGAAGCCGTCCCTCCACCGCGCGTTGCAGGCCCGCCATCTCCGGATGATCGCGATCGGCGGCTCGATCGGCACGGGCCTGTTCGTCGCGTCCGGCGCATCGATCTCGCAGGCCGGGCCGGGCGGCGCGATGGTCGCGTACATGCTGATCGGCCTGATGGTCTATTTCCTGATGACGAGCCTCGGCGAAATGGCCGCGTTCATGCCGGTGTCGGGGTCGTTCGCGACCTACGGCGCGAAGTTCGTCGACGAAGGCTTCGGCTTCGCGCTCGGCTGGAACTACTGGTACAGCTGGGCCGTGACGCTGGCGGTGGAGCTCGTCGCCGCGCAGCTCGTGATGCACTACTGGTTTCCGGACGTGCTAGGCGTCTGGTGGAGCGCGCTGTTCCTCACCTTGATCTTCGCGCTCAACGCGCTGTCGGTGCGCGGCTTCGGCGAAGCAGAATACTGGTTCGCGCTGATCAAGGTACTGACGGTGCTCGCGTTCGTCGGCGTCGGCCTGCTGATGATCTTCGGGATCATGCAGGGCGGCCCGAGCGCCGGCTGGGGCAACTTCACGATCGGCGACGCGCCGTTCGTCGGCGGCTGGGCAACGATGCTCGGCGTCGCGATGATCGCGGGCTTCTCGTTCCAGGGCACCGAAATGATCGGCGTCGCGGCCGGCGAATCGGAAAACCCGCGCACGACGATTCCGCGCGCGGTGAGCCAGATCTTCTGGCGCATCCTGCTGTTCTACGTGTTCGCGATCGTCGTGATCGGCGTGCTGGTTCCGTACACCGATCCGAGCCTGCTGAAGAGCGACGTGACCGATATCGGCGTGAGCCCGTTCACGCTGGTGTTCCGCCACGCTGGCCTGGCCTTCGCGGCCGGCGTGATGAACGCGGTGATCCTGACGGCCGTGCTGTCGGCCGGCAACTCGGGCATGTACGCATCGACGCGCATGCTCTACAACCTCGCGGTCGAAGGCCGCGCGCCGAAGCTGTTCGCGAAGCTGTCGCCGGGCGGCGTGCCGCGCAACGCGCTGTATGCGACCACCGCGATCGGCGCGCTGTGTTTCCTCACGTCGCTCTACGGCGACAAGACCGTCTACCTGTGGCTGCTGAACACGTCGGGCATGGCCGGCTTCATCACGTGGCTCGGCATCGCGGTCAGCCACTACCGCTTCCGCAAGGGTTTCCTGAAGCAGGGCTATCGGCTCGACCAGTTGCCGTACCGGTCGAAGTGGTTCCCGTTCGGCCCGCTGTTCGCGTTCGCGCTGTGCGCGATCGTCGCGCTCGGCCAGGACTACCAGGCATTCCTCGCCGACAAGATCGACTGGGCCGGCATCGCCGCGACCTACATCGGCCTGCCGTTCTTCCTCGCGATCTGGCTCGGCTACGCGCTCGTGCGCAAATGCCGCCTGGTGCGCTACGAGGACATGGAAATCGCGCCGTGGATCGAACGCAACGCGACGCCCGACGCCACCGAAAAGGCCAACGCCGGCTATCCGGCCTACGTCGCCCGTCCGGTCAACCCGACGCCGGGCGCCTGAAGCCCGGTAATGCGCCGGCGGCCGCCCGATCACGGCGGCCGCTGCGCTGAAAACCCCATTCGACGCGGCGCGCGCGTTCAGGCAAGATCGACGCGCGCCGTCCGTTTTATCGCCGTCACGAATCACCGAAAACGCATGCAGAACTTCTACGAAGCCACCGTTACCCGCCAGCCCTACCCGCAACTGACCGGCACGATCGATACCCAGGTCTGCATCGTCGGCGGCGGCCTCGCCGGACTGTGCACGGCGCTCGGCCTCGTCGAGCGCGGCGTGCACGACGTGGTCGTGCTCGACAGCGAACGGGTCGGCTTCGGCGCGTCCGGCCGCAACGGCGGCTTCGTATTCGGCGGCTACAGCCTCGACAACGCCGACCTGCTGCGCACGCTCGGCCGCGACGAAGGGCGCCGGCTGTACCGGCTCACCGTCGACGCGGTCGACCTGATCCGCGCGCGCATCGCCCGCTACGGGATCGACTGCGACATCGTCGACCAGGGCGTGATGCTCGCGAACTGGTTCGACGATCCGTCGCGGCTCGACAGTGTGCGCACGCTGATGAAAAACGAACTCGGCGTCGACTGGGAACCCGTCCCGACCGGCGCGCTGCGCGAGCGGCTGAAGACGCAGCGCTACTACGGCGGCCTGTTCGAGCCGAACGCATTCCATTTCCATCCGCTCAAGTACGTGCTCGGCGTCGCGGCGGCCGCATCGCGCGGCGGCGCACGCGTGTACGAGCGCTCGGCGGCGCTCGGCATCGCGCGCGACGGCGCCGGCTACGTCGTGCGCACGGCGCAGGGCGCGGTGCGCGCGAAGGACGTCGTGTTCGCCGGCGGCGGCTACGCGCGCGGCGTGTCGCCGCGCATCGAGCGCGCGGTGCTGCCGATCGCGACCTACGTGATCGCGACCGAGCCGCTCGGCACGCGCCTGCCCGACGCGATCGACGCGCCGTACGCGATCTACGACACGCGTTTCGCATTCGACTACTACCGTCCGCTGAAGGACACGCGGATCCTGTGGGGCGGCCGGATCTCCGTGCTCGACCGCGGCCCCGACGCGATCGCGCGCCTGCTGCGGCGCGACCTGCTGCGCGTGTATCCGCAACTGGAAGGCGTGAAGGTCGATTACGCGTGGGGCGGCCTGATGAGCTACGCGCGGCACAAGATGCCGCAGATCGGCCGCGACGCGGACGGCGTATGGCATGCGATCGCATTCGGCGGCCACGGGATGGCGCCGACCACGGTGGCCGGCGAGGCGCTCGCCGCCGCGCTGGCCGAAGGCCGGCCGGTGCCGGACGGCTTCGCCGCGTTCGGGCTCACGCGCACGTTCGGGCTGGCCGGCCTCGCCGCCGCGCAGCTCACGTATACGGCGTACCAGGCCCGCGACGCGCTCGCATCCTGCCGCCGCTGAGCGCCCGCGACGGCCGAAACGATCGCGCCGACGGCCTTGCCGATTAGAGCGGAAGGTCGGCCGGGC
The DNA here is from genome assembly GCF_902830285.1 of Burkholderia sp. BCC0419. Lineage (NCBI taxonomy): Bacteria > Pseudomonadati > Pseudomonadota > Betaproteobacteria > Burkholderiales > Burkholderiaceae > Burkholderia > Burkholderia sp. BCC0419. The sequence continues at coordinate 25,118 of NZ_CADESR010000014.1, read as the reverse complement.
GGGCATTTCCCACATGCTAGAATGCCTTTTCCAAGCCGCCGCGAACCACAACAAAGTCACATGAAAGCAGGAAGCAAGGCCGCCACGTCCGACCCCCGCGCGCTTGCGTCCGATGCGCGGCGTAAATATGATCCCGAGCAAACCAAGCGCAACATCCTCGATGTCGCCACGCAGGAATTCTCCGCGATGGGCCTCGCCGGTGCGCGCGTCGACGCGATCGCCGAGCGCACGAACACGACGAAGCGGATGCTCTACTACTACTTCGAAAGCAAGGAAGGCCTGTACGAGGCCGTGCTGGAGAAGGTGTACGGCGACATCCGCGCGCTCGAGCAGGAACTGCACGTCGGCGACATGGAGCCGCGCGAAGGCATGCGCCGCCTCGTCGAATTCACGTTCGACTATCACGACAAGCATCGCGATTTCGTCCGCCTCGTGTCGATCGAGAACATCCACGGCGCGAAATATCTCGAACAGCTCAAGTCGTTCAAGAACCGCAACGTCAGCATCATCAAGACGCTCGAGGAACTGGTCGAGCGCGGTGCGGCCAGCGGCGCGTTCCGCAAGGACATCGACGCGTTCGACCTGCATCTGCTGATCAGCTCGTTCTGCTTCCATCGCGTGTCGAACCGCTACACGTTCGGCGCCGCATTCGGCCGCGATCCGTCGGCGCCGCGCCTGCGCGCGCGGCATCGCGACACGATCGCCGACGCGGTGCTGCGCTACGTCGCCGCGTAAGCGGCGCCGGCAGCCAGCAGCCGCCAGCCGGGGCGCGACACGTCCGCGCCCCGCATACTTCAACGCATCAGTCCGTCGGCGCGGTCGACGCCAGCGCGATCCGCGCCTTCTGTTCCGGGCTGCCCGCCACGTAATACTTCTTCGCCCAGCCCGAATCGGGCGCGAGCGCGAGCCGCGCATGCGCGCCCGTGCCGCGCTGCTTCGCATGGATCGCCAATGCGCGTGCGCGGTAGTGCTCGTAAAGCCGCAGGAATTCCGCGAGATAGATCGCCGCGATCCGCTTGTCGCGGATCTCGAGCAGGTTCTCGTCGTTGTACTGCTCGGAATTGCGGCTCATGTTCGCCGAGCCCGTATAGACGACCGGATTCGCGCCTTCCGCATCGATCACGATGAACTTGTGATGGATCACGACGGGCGGAAAGGCCGGCGCCGGTTCGCCCGGGAAGAGCCGCAGCTCCGGCTCGAAACCCTGCGGCACGGTGGCCGGCGAAAAATACGACGCGTCGATCACGTCGTGGTTGTCGCGGCTGCGGTGGTACAGCTCGAGGTTCGCGAGCGTCGCCGCATCGAGCGTCTGGCCGCCCTGCTGCGCGGCATCGGCCTTCGTCGCACTGCCGGCGTTGATCTTGTTCACGAGGCCGAACATCATCAGCCCGCGGTCGCCGGCCGCGAAGCACGCATCGCGCAGCGCCGCGTCGGTCGGCATGAACAGGCAGAACGACACCGAATGCTTCGCGGCCGCGATCGCGGCGACGATCGTGTCGATCTCGGTGCGCTGCCCCGACGGCTCCGGCGAGTATGCGACGCGCACCTGCGCGCTGCCGATCGTCATCGGCGCCGACCAGCCCGGCGACAGCCGGGCGGTCTCCGCAATCGACGGGTTCCCGGCCAGCGCGTGGGCGCGCTCGTTGTACAGCGCGGCGAGCGCGGGCGAGTCGAACGCATGCAGCACGTTGGCCTGCTCGGTCAGCCCTTCGGTCGTGAAGTTCGCGGAACCGGTCAGCACGCGCGCGGGCGCCGGGTTGGACGGCGCATCGGTCACGATGAACTTGTCGTGCATGATGTGCGTCTTGTCGCGCGGCGCGAGCGTCGCGAGGCCCTGCAGCGCATCGACGGCCGGCTGGTTCGGCGACGGCAGCGGCGGCTTGCCCTTGCGCGCCGTCGTGTGCGCGTCGTAGACGATCGCGAGCGACGCTTCGCCGTGCCGGCGGCCGAACGCCTCGAACGCGGGCAGCGCCCACAGCGTGTCGGTCAGGTGATAGACGGCCGACACCGCGCGCGACGCAGGATCGAGCATTTCCGCGAACACCTGCTCCATGTCGTTCGCGAGCCACGTGCGCAGTTTCAGCGCCTGGGCGGCGCTCGGCGCCGCATCCGGCGCGAGGCCGAGCGCCGCGACCTGCTTCGCGAACGCCTGCGAGCTGACCACCGCGCGGTTGAACCACGTGCCGATGCCGTCCTCGATGTGCGCGGGCAGCACGACGTCGCAAGTGCCGGCTTCCGCGTCGAGCACCTGCAGGTTCGCCGGCGTGCCGACGACCGGATAGACGTCGTAGCGGAACGACGCATCGCGGTCCTGCGGATCGATGCGCGCGTCCCACCACATGAATTTCTGGATCGGCGCCTGATCGGTCGGCGCATCGCCCTGCGTGTCGGCGGCCGGGCCGTCGAACGTCAGGCGGTTGGGCAGCCAGCTATCCGGCGCACGCGTCTTGCCGTCGGCCGACCAGAAGCCCGGCGTGCGCCGGATCGCGAAGCCGAGGAAATCGGACCGCGACGCCGCATCGGGCCAGTCGAAAGCCAGCAGGACCAGGGTGGGGGAAAGATAGCTGCGCACGCTGACGGTCATTCGTTGCTCCCTGGCCTGACGGCCGGTCGAGGTGAATGGGTCAGTCTTGACGGCGGTTCTTCCCGCGTGATGACGGTTCGATGAACCTTGTATGTCGGACCCGCGTCAGTCGCACACGAGCAGTTCGATCCCGCGCGCCGTCAGCGCGCGGCGCACGGCCTTGTCGGGCGCGCGTTCGGTCACCAGATAGCGGGCGGCGGCCGCGCCGTTGATCCGCACCGGCGTCACGCGGCCGAATTTGGAATGGTCGGCAACGATGATCGCCATGCCCGCCGCCGCGATCATCCGGCTGCGCACTTCGGCCGCGAGCCGAGAGTAGTCGGTGCACTCGCCGTCGGGCGTGATGCCGCCGGCGCCGACGAACGCGAAATCGACGTGGTATTGCGCGAGCTGGTGGATCGTGTCGAGCCCGAAGGTGGCGTCCTCGTCGTCGGACAGCTCGCCGCCGAGCAGCGTCACGCGGTTGCCGTTGCGCCGCGCGAGCACGAACGCGGTGCGCCAGTCGTTCGTGTAGATCGACAGCCGGTGCCGGTCGGCGAGCGCCAGCGCGACCGCATGCGGCGTGCTGCCCGAATCGATCAGCACCGATGCGTCGTCGGGCACGAATTCGGCCGCGCGCCGCCCGATCGTGCGCTTCGCGTCGGCGTTCGCGGCTTCGCGCTCGGACAGGCTCGGCTCGCGGCGATCCGCGGCCAGCGCGCCGCCGTGCGTCATCACGAGCAGGCCGCGCGCGGCCAGCGCGTTCAGGTCGCGCCGCACGGTTTCGCGCGACACGTCGAGCGAACGCACGAGTTCCGCGACCGACAGCGCGCCCGACCGTCCGAGCTCCGACAGGATGTATTGATGACGTTGTTCCGCCAGCATCGCGTGTGCGCCCGAGGCGACTGGTAATGGGTAAGCCGGCCATTGTATTACGGACGTTTGACGACCATTTGACCGCGCCGGGAAACGCGGCCGGGCGGCGGCCGGGCGCGTTTCCCGAAAGCGAAATTCAGTATTGTCTGGCGCGCGCGAATCCGCGCGGCGCCGGTTGCTACACTTTGCGCTTCGCCGAACGACCGACCGACAAAGGGGCTCGCGCCATGTATCGCAAAGGCAGTGTGATTGAAATCCAGTTTCCGCCGGAACGCCTCAACGACGCCGCCGGCGATCCGTACTGGATCGACCTGACGCTCGACGAAGCGCGCCGGCTCTACGAACAGCTCGCCGCGCGCTTCGCGACCGAAGCGAGCGCCAACCAGCCGCTCGACACGTTCTCGATCGACTGATCGTCGCTGCTGCGCGCCCATCCGCGCAGCGCCGTGCCGCGGGCGCTCGTCCCCGCCGCACCGCACATCCAGCGCGCGATGACCGCCGGCACGATCACGCGCCGCGTGGCACGAGTGCAGGATTCGACAAGACGCCGGCGCCGCTTCGGCCGATACTGGCCGACTTCCCGGTTCTGTCCGGCCGCCTCGCGGCCCGTCACGCATGCTTACCTCGATCGTCGCCGCCGCTTTCGTCGCGCTCTGGTCCACCGGCTTCATCGTTGCGCGGGCAATCAAGCCCTACGCCGATCCGAACCTGTTCCTGCTCGCGCGTTTCGCGGGCACGGCCGCGCTGTTCGGCGTGGTGGCGCTCGTCGCGCGCGCGCCGTGGCCGGCCCGCCGCGAATGGCCGCGCCACCTGATCGCCGGCGCGCTGCTGCAAGGCGTCTATCTCGGCGCGAGCTACTGGGCCGTCGCGCAAGGGTTGAATGCGGGCGTGATGGCGCTGCTCGGCGCGCTGCAGCCGCTTGCCACCGCCGTGCTCGCGGTCCCGCTGTTCAACGAACGCCTGCCCGCGCGCGGCTGGCTCGGGATGGCGCTCGGGCTGGCCGGTGTCGCGCTCGTGCTCGCGCCGAAGGTCACGGGCGGCGTCGCGCCGCCGCCGGGCGCGGCGCCTGCGTGGCTCGTCGTCACCGTGTCGGTGCTGGCGGTCGGGTCGATCACCGCCGGTTCGCTGTACCAGAAAGGCAAGCTCGCGCAGAGCGACCTGCGCACGGCGGTCGCCGTGCAGAACTTCGGCGCGGCGATCGTCGCGGCCGTCTTCGTCGTGCTGCTCCACGAATCCCGCTGGATCGGCGCGCCGGCGCTGTGGGTGTCGCTCGTGTGGGGCGTGGTGTTCCTGTCCGGCGGTGCGGTCACGATGCTGATGTGGATGCTGCGGCGTGGCAATGCGGCACGCGCGACGTCGCTGCTGTTTCTCGCGCCGCCACTGGCTGCGCTGCAGGGTTACGGGCTGTTCGGCGAAACGCTCGCGACGATCCAGCTCGCCGGCTTCGCGCTCGCGCTGGTGGGCGTCGTGCTCGCGCGGCGCTGACGGGGCGAACACGCATGCGGGATCGAGCGGCCACGCCAACGCCCGTCATCGGGCCGCCATCCCCACTCGTCGAAGCCGCGCGCACGGCCGCCCTTCGCGCGGCACTCCGCACCCGCCCGGCGCACCGTGCACCACGGCGATGCGCCGCGTCTCGTCGAAGCAACGCGAAACGCCGGAAACGCAGGCCCGGCGCGGCGGCACGCCGCGATTGCGCTTATGATGTGCGCCTTGCATTTCGTTCCGGAACTTCCTTCATGACATCCGCCGATTACGCCAGCCGCCAACGCGCGATCATTGCCGAACTGAACGTCGCCCCGCACTTCGATGCCGAGGCCGAGATTGCCCGCCGCGTCGATTTCCTCGCGCAATACCTTCGTTCGACCGGCCTGCGGACCTACGTGCTCGGCATCAGCGGCGGCGTCGATTCGTCGACGGCCGGGCGGCTCGCGCAGTTGTCGGTCGAACAGCTGCGCGCCGGCGGCTACGATGCGCGCTTCATCGCGATGCGCTTGCCGAACGGCGTGCAGAACGACGAAGACGATGCACAGCGCGCGCTCGCGTTCGTGCGCGCGGACGAGGTGATGACGGTCGACGTGAAGCCGGCCGCCGATGCGATGCTCCGTTCGCTGGTCGCGTCCGGCCACGCGTTCGAAACCCCGGCGCAGCAGGATTTCGTGCACGGCAACATCAAGGCGCGCGAGCGCATGATCGCGCAGTACGCGGTGGCCGGCGCGCGGCGCGGCATCGTGATCGGCACCGATCACGCGGCCGAATCGCTGATGGGTTTCTTCACGAAGTTCGGCGACGGCGGCGCGGACATCCTGCCGCTCGCGGGCCTGAGCAAGCGTCGTGTGCGCGCGGTCGCGCGCGCGCTCGGCGGCGAGGAGCTGATCGTGATGAAGGTGCCGACGGCCGACCTCGAGGAACTGCGCCCGCTGCGCCCCGACGAGCACGCGTATGGCGTGACCTACGACGAGATCGACGATTTCCTCGAAGGCAAGCCGGTCGCCGACCGCGTCTACGAAACGGTGCTGCGCTTCTACGACGGTTCGCGCCACAAGCGCGCGCTGCCGTACACGATGTTCGACTGGCCGGCCGCGTAAGCCGGCCCCCGGGCGGCCGAAACACGCGCCGCGCGAACCGTGACGGTTGCGCGCGGCGCGTGCGCGACGGGCAACGCTACGCGTGCCCGCCCGTCTTCTTCGCCTGCAGCGCACGAATCCGCATCCGCGCGCCCGTATCGCTGACCGTCGCGTCGTACATCGTCGCGAGATCGCGCTTGAGCGCGGTGCGCGAGCCGCCGTCGAGATACACCATGTGCCCCGACGGATAGAACCGCGCAGACAGGTTCTGCCGCACCTTCTGGTCCTCCAGCGGCATCTGCTGCAGATCGATCACGGTCTGGTAGAACGGCGTGACGAAATCGTAGAGGCCGTTCGCCGACAGCACCTTCAGGTCGACGTTCAGCGCCATCACCGCGGCGAGATCGCCCGCCGTATAAAGAATCACGTTCCCCTTCGCATCGATGCCCTGCTGCGCGCCGGTCGGGTCGATATGGCTGAAGTCCCAGTTCTGGAACGCCTGGTCGTTCAGGTCCGTGAACGCGGAGTTCGACGTGAACTTCAGCTGCTCGTTCAGGTAGCTGTTCCACATCGCGGTGTAGACGCCCGTCACGGCCGTCATCGTCGGATCGTTGCCGCCCGAGTTCGGGTCGATCTTGCCGGCGATGCCGGTCGAGATCGCCGTCACGCGGCCGTCGTACGAACCGAGCGCCAGCCCTTGCGCGTGCAGCAGCGTCGTCAGGAACAGCGAATTGCCGCGCGCGTTATAGCCCGCGATATCGAGCCCCCATGACTGCAGCGTGGCCGTGTCGATGCCGGTGTAGTCCGACAGCTTCTGCACGGCGGCCGGGTCGGCATGCGGCACGTTGCGCAGCGCGCTCAGGTAGTCGGTGCGCGCGAACTGCGCGACTTCCTCGACGAACGCGCCGAGATCGGTCGGCGCCGGCTTGATGCCGAGCTTTTTGTGATACCACGCGTCGGCCGCGGCGGTCGGCAGCGTGCCGACCGGGTTGCCGGCCTGCCGGTAATCGAGGATCGACGATTGCAACGTGACGCCGTTCAGGTCGACGCCATCCTCGTGCAGCTTGTACGCGAGCACGCAGCTGCGCGCGGTGCCGTACGATTCGCCGAACAGGTATTTCGGCGAATTCCAGCGGTTGTTCTTCGTCAGGTAGCGCTTGATGAACTGCTTCAGCGAATTCGCATCCTGGTCGACGCCCCAGAAATCGCGGTTCTTGTTCGGCGCGACGGCCGCCGAATAGCCGGTGCCGACCGGGTTGATGAACACCAGGTCGCTGTGGTCGATCATGCTGTCCGGGTTGTCTTCGATCTGGTACGGCGCGGGCGGCGTGAAACCCGGCATCGACGTCTTGATGCGCTTCGGCGCGAACGAGCCGAGCAGCACGAACACCGACGACGAACCGGGCCCGCCGTTATAGAAAAACGTCACGGGCCGCGTTTCCTCCTTCGCGCCGTCGGCCGTGAACGCGACGTAGAAGATCTTCGCGGCCGGCTGCGAACTGCTCGGATCGACGGTCACGAGATGGCCGACCGTCGCCGTGTACGCAATCCGCTTCCCGTCGATCAGGATCGTGTGATGCGTGATCGCGGCCGCCTCGGTCGTGTCGGTCACCGAGTCGTCGGGGCCGTTGCCGTACGCAACCGGATCGAAGAACGGCTGGTCGCGGCCGCGGCTCAGCGCGACCGGGTTGATGGTCGGCGGCACGCCATGCGAATTGTGGTCGCCGTGATGCAGCGGATACACGCCGCCGGAAGATGCGGAATCGATGCCCATCGTGCTGCTCCTGGAGGTGAAAAAAGACGCGGGCAGACCACCCGCGTCGAACGGAAAGGCGTGCGCCGGTGCGTCAGCTCGACGGCTTGCGCGCGAGGATCGTGGCGAGCTGCGCGCCGTTCGGGCTGCCGAGGCCCGTGCACGCGTCCCAGCCCGACGCGGCCGCATACGTGCCGTTCGATCCTTTCGTGATGTCGCGCAGCGCGCCCGGATGCTTGTACAGCACCGGATTGAGCCAGCCGGCCGACGCGCCGGCCGCCGCATTGATCCGCGCGATCAGCGCGGCCCACAGCGGGGCGACCGCGCTCGTGCCGCCCATCACCGCTGGAGTGCCCGCGACCGACACCTCGTAGCCCGTCTGCGGCGACGCGTCGCCGGCCACGTCCGGCACGCCGCGCTTCGCGAGCGGCGTGCTGCTGCCGTCGGCATGCGTGACGGCGAGCCCCTGCTGCCACGCCGGCAGGTCGAACATCGTGCTGACGCCGCCGCCGCCCGCACCGCCGCCCGACGCCTCGTCGTTCCACGTGACTTCGCTGCGAATGCCCTGCCCGGGCAGCGCGTCGAGCTGCGTGCCGCCGCAGCCGAGCACGTACGGGCTCGACGCGGGGAAATCGACGTGATCGGCGCCATCCTGCAGCCCGTCGCCCGAGCCGCTGTCGCCCGACGCCGCGCAGACGGTGATGCCCTGCGCGGCGGCCGCCTGCAGCACGCGGTTGAACGCGTGTGCCGACTGCGCCTGCCAGATCGCTTCCGGGCCGCCCCAACTGATCGAGATCACGGAAGGCTGGTTGGTCTTGTCGGTGACGGCCGCGTTGACGGCCTGGATGAAGCCCGCGTCGCTGTTCGGCGCGAAGTACACCGCGATCTTCGCGGCCGGTGCGATCGCGCCGGCGATCTCGATGTCGAGCGCGACTTCGCCGTCCGGGCCGTTCGGCTCGCCGGTCGGCGCATTGCGGCCGGTGCCGACGTTCACGTCGACGAGCGTCGGCGGCGTCGTGATCCCGAGCCCGCGGAAATACTGCTGGATGTCGGCCGCGCGATAGCCGCCGCCGAGCTCGACGATCGCGATGCATTGCCCGGCGCCGTCGCCGGCAGGGAAACCGTATAGCGAAGCGAGCTGCGGCGGCGTAAACGTCACGGCCGTAGCGCCGCGCGCCGGCCTGAACGGCGGGCGTATCCGAAAGTGCGGCCGCGCCTGCGGGCGGCTGTCGAGGCCGAGCACGGCCGTCACCGCATCGCCGATATCGTCGGGCAACACGATCGGGCCCGAGCGGCCGCGATACTGGCCGATCGACCGATGCTCGAAACGCTCGAGCTTCACGCTGAAGGCGGTTTCGAACTGCCGGATCGTGCCGGACAGCACGACGACGCTTTCGACCGGGTCGACGCGATCGACCGTCAGTTGATGACGATGCGCGAAGTCCTCGGTCTTGCGGATATCGTCGGGATTGGCGGAGAAACGCTGCGCGAATGCGTCGCGCGAGACCGGTTTTGCGCGGGCGTCGCCGGTGGCGAGCTGGTGAACCAATGCGTCGAGTTGCCCTTCTTCCTGCCGCCGCAACATGATCGTGACGTGGATGCGTTCTGCCGGATCGCACTGGCCGAGACACTTGGACTCGGCAATGATGCGGGGTTCACGGTCGGCTTGAAGATGCCTTGCCATGTTCAGACCCTCCTTGGTACCGCGTTGCACGGAACAGCCAGGAAATCGGACATAGCCTGCGGAAGACGGTTCCGTTCGGTCAGTCGATTCGCGACGGCGCGTTTGCGACGGCGCGAAGTTAGAGGAAGTTTAGAACAGTCAGATGATTTGCGCGCACGCCCTTCTGCGGCAAGGCGTACACGAAGGCCGGCATTGCGCGCGGCCAGTATCGATTCGCGCATGGCCCGCCCGCGCGGGTCGATCGCTCCGCGCGGCGGCCATGTCGGGGCGACGCTCAGTCCATCGACAACCGCAGTGCGAAACCGATCAGCGCTGCGGAAAAGGTCCAGCGCTGCACCGTCTGCGCGAGCGGATGCGCGCGCATCCACGCCGCGATGCGCGACGCGCCGAACACGCACGCCAGGTCGAAGCACACGCCGGCCGCGACGAGCATCGCGCCGAGTTCGAACATTTGCCACACGACGGGCCCGGCCTCGGGCCGCACGAACTGCGGCAGCAGCACCGAGCAGAACAGCAGCGCCTTCGGGTTCAGCAGGTTCGTCAGCAGCCCCTTCACGAACGACTGCCGCAGTTCGCCCGCGGCGGCGGCGGCCGCATCGCCATTGCCGAGCGCAAACACGGGCGAGCGGAACACCTGGATCGCGACGTACGCGAGATAGAGCGCGCCGCCGTAGCGGATCACCTCGTACAGCCACGGCGCGCTGCGGATCAGCGCCGCGACACCGCAGGCGGACAGCGTCACGTGCGCGGTGCGCGACAGCGACAGGCCGGCCGCCGCCGCCATCCCCGGCCGCACGCCGCGGCCGATGCCGGTCTGCAGCAGGAGCGCCATGTCGGGCCCCGGCACCGCATAAATGGCCGCCAGCGCGGCAAGATAAATCAACAGCAAATGCGTGGAAATCATGGTCTGCCCCCGTCCTCCAATGACGATATGTTGCCGTTGAAGGAGGAGGGATTATTGGCCATCTGTGGCTCAGGAATGGCGATTCGTGGGGGAATCCGCCACAATCACGAGATCACGAAAAGGATTCCGCCAATATGATCGACCTCGACAAGACCGACCGCGCGATCCTCGCTGCGGTGCAACGCGACGGCCGCCTGCCGATCGCGCGGCTCGCCGAATCCGTCGGCCTGTCCGAGACGCCTTGCGCGCGGCGCCTGAAACGTCTCGAAAACGACGGCTACATCGAGCGCTACCGCGCGCAGCTGTCGCGCCAGGCGCTCGGCTTCGGCGTGGTTGCGTTCGTGCTCGTACGTTTCGCGACGCACGACCGCAAGGTTGCCGACCGGTTCGAACGGGAGGTGCTCGGCATCGAGCGGATCCTGGCCTGCCACAACGTCGCGGGCACGGCCGACTACCTGCTGCAGGTGGTCGCGCGCGACCTCGACGACTACGGCACGTTCCTGCGCGACTCGCTGCGGATGCTGCCCGGCGTGACGTCGATCGAATCGGCGCTGTCGCTGCGCGAGGTGAAGCACGACGCGGGGTTGCCGGTGCCGTGATGCACGCCGGAGCGGCAAGCCGTCCGGGCGCAACGCTTGTTCACATTTCCGGCAGCGCCGGCGTCACGCAACGTCGGGCGCCTCGTGCGCGCGCTCGAGATCCTCGAGAAACGCCTCCACGAGCGGATTCCCTCGGCCGTTGCGCGCGACGACCATGTGGAACGTCACGTCGTAGCGCAGCTGTTCCGGATTGAGCGGCGCGAGCAGCCCCTGCGCGACGTACGGCGCCGCGAAATGCTGCGGCAGGTAGCCGAGATGATGGCCGGACAGGATCAGCAGCGCGACGGCTTCCATGTTGTCGGCGGTCGCGGTCACGCGGTCGGGCGTCGTCGACAGCTGCGCCTCGGGCAGCGGATACGAGCGCCACGCCCATTCGAAGCCCGCGACGTCGGCCGGCGTCAGCGTGCCCGCGCCGTCGAACAGCGGATGGCCGCGGCCGCAATACGCGACCTGGCGCTCGATGAACAGCGGCGTGTAGTGCAGCGACGGCACGCGATGCCAGAAATAGCCGACCGCGATCTGGATCTCGTCGCTCAGCAGCTTCTCCTCGAGATCCCCGGGCGCGCGCACCGAAATCGAGAAACGCACGGCCTCGTCGCGGGTACGGAACGCGGCGATCGCCTCGGCGATCCGCGCATTCTGGCTGACCGGCGTATGGCCGATCAGGCCGATGTTCAGCGTGCCGACCAACTGGCGATCCATGTGCCGCGCGGCCATCCCGAATTCGTCGAGCGCCGCCAGCAGCTTGCGGCTCATCGCGTGGAACCGCTCGCCCTTCGGCGTGAGCCGGAAGCCGCTGCGGCCGCGTTCGCAGAGCCGGTAGCCGAGCCGCGTCTCGAGCGACGACAGCTGCGCGCTGATCGTCGACTGGCCGACGTTCAGCACCGCCTGCGCGGCCGACACGCCGCCCGCATCCGTGACCGCGAGAAACACGCGGATCAACCGCAGATCGAGGGTCGACAGATTCCCCAGCACGTTCATCCCCTTCCATACATCGACGATGATCGATGTTTACGTCGATATCTTCGCATTCTTCTTTCCCGACGGAGCGCGTAAAACTGTGCGCCAGACCGCGTCGCATGATACGGCAACCCCACTCCGGAAGAGACGACCCCATGAACGACCACACCCATTTCCAGCCGCTTGGCGGCAATGAAATGCCGCGCTGCGGCGGCATCGCGACGATGATGCGCCTGCCGCACGTGGCCACCGCCGAAGGCCTCGACGCGTGTTTCGTCGGCGTGCCGTTCGATCTCGGCACGTCCAACCGCACCGGCGCGCGCTTCGGCCCGCGCCAGATCCGCACCGAATCCGTGCTGCTGCGCCCGTACAACATGGCCACGCGCGCTGCGCCGTTCGATTCACTGCAGATCGCCGACATCGGCGACGTTGCGATCAATCCGTACAACCTGCACGATTCGATCGCCCGCATCGAGGCCGCGTACGACGCGATTCTCGAGCACGACTGCAAGCCGATCACGCTCGGCGGCGACCATACGATCGCGCTGCCGATCCTGCGCGCGATCCACCGCAAACACGGCAAGGTTGCATTGATCCACGTCGATGCACACGCCGACGTGAACGACACGATGATGGGCGAAAAGATCGCGCACGGCACGCCGTTCCGCCGCGCGGTCGAGGAAGGCCTGCTGCACGGCGACAAGGTCACGCAGATCGGCCTGCGCGGCACCGGCTACGCGGCCGAGGATTTCGACTGGTGCCGCGAGCAGGGCTTCCGCGTGGTCCAGGCCGAGGAATGCTGGAACAAGTCGCTCGCGCCGCTGATGGAAGAAGTGCGCGCGCGCGTCGGCGACACGCCCGTCTACATCAGCTTCGACATCGACGGCATCGATCCGGCCTACGCGCCGGGCACCGGCACGCCGGAAATCGCGGGCCTCACGGTGCCGCAGGCGCTCGAGATCATCCGCGGCGCGAAGGGGCTGAACATCGTCGGCTGCGATCTCGTCGAAGTCGCACCGCCGTACGACCCGTTCGGCACCACGGCGCTGCTCGGCGCGAACCTCGCGTACGAGCTGCTGTGCGTGCTGCCGGGCGTCGCGTACCGCGACTGATCCCGGCGCCGCCACTATTCCAAAATCAGAGGATTCCAGAGGAGCACACATCAAGATGGGGACTTCCGTCAAGCAACCGAAGCGGGCGGCGCTCGCTTCGTTCGTCGGCACCACGATCGAGTGGTACGACTTCTATAGTTACGCGACCGCCGCCGCCATCGTGTTCGGGCCGCTGTTCTTCCCCGGCGAAAACCGCTTCGTCAGCCTGCTCGCATCGTTCGGCTCGTTCGCCGTCGGCTTCTTCGCGCGGCCGCTCGGCGGCGTGATGTTCGGCTATCTCGGCGACCGCTTCGGCCGCAAGCGTTCGCTGCTCGCGACGCTGATGTTGATGGCCGTGTCGACGGTCGCGATCGGCCTGCTGCCCACCCATGCGCAAGCCGGCGTGATCGCACCGATCCTGCTCGTGCTGATGCGCGTGCTGCAAGGCATCGCGGTCGGCGGCGAATGGGGCGGCGCGGTGCTGCTGGCCGGCGAGCATGCGCCCGAAGGCAAGCGCACGTTCTTCGCGTCGTTCGCGCAGCTCGGCAGCGCGAGCGGCCTGATCCTGTCGATGCTCGCGTTCGGCGCGATCAGCACGCTGTCGAAGGACGACATGATGAGCTGGGGCTGGCGCGTGCCGTTCCTCGCGAGTTCAGTGCTCCTGATCGTCGGCTTCGTGATCCGTGCGAGTGTGTCGGAATCACCCGAGTTCGAGGAAGTGAAGAAGAGCGGCAACATCGCGCAAAAGCCGCTGCGCGAAGCGCTCAAGTACTGGCCGCTGCTGCTGCTCGCGATCGGTGCGAACGTGTACGGTATCGCCGGCGTGTATTTCAGCAACATCTTCATGATCAGCTACGCGACCCAGTTCCTGTCGCTCGACCGGTCGATGGTGCTGCATTGCATGACGATCGTCGCGGTGCTGCAGTTCGTCGTGCAGCTCGCGGCCGCGTTCCTCGCGCAGCGCTTCGGCACCACGCGCGTGCTGCTGATCACCGGCGCCTGGGCGATGATCGTCCCGTTCGTGATGCTGCCGCTCGTGCATCTGGGCACGCCGGTGTCGATCACGGTCGGCGTCGGCCTCGCGACGCTCGCGGAATCGGGCTACTACTCGGTCGTCGCGGGCTTCGTCAGCGGCATCTTCGTCGCGCGGATCCGCTATACGGCGATCTCGATCGCTTATCAGGTGTGCGGTGCGCTCGCCGGCGGTCTCACGCCGCTCGTCGCGACGCTGATCGCGCAGAACACGGCCCCGCAATGGTGGCCGCTCGCGATCCAGTACACGAGCGCCGCCGTGCTGTCGTCGCTGTGCGTGTGGCTGATCTCGCGCCGCGTCAGCATCGACGATGCAGGCGCGCCCGGCAAGACGAACGACGCGCTGCCGCGCGGCGCACGCACCGCGTAACGCCAGGCGCGTAGCGAAAATGCATGCATGACGAAAATCGGCCCGCTCAGCTTCTGCGGGCCGATTTTTTTCGTCGCGATCGTTGATCGCAACGGCGCCGTACAACGCTCGCTGCGTGGTTACCGCACCCGATTGCGCAGCGTCTTCGCGGCGGCGACCATGTTCGTCAGCGCCGGAATCACTTCCGCCCACTGGCGCGTCTTCAGCCCGCAATCCGGGTTCACCCACAGGCGTTCCGCCGGAATCCGCTCGGCCGCCTTCCTCATCAGCCCGACGATGTGATCCTGCGTCGGGATGTTCGGCGAATGGATGTCGTACACGCCCGGCCCGATTTCGTTCGGATACTTGAAGTGGTCGAACGCGTCGAGCAGCTCCATGTCCGAGCGCGACGTCTCGATCGTGATCACGTCCGCATCCATGTCGGCGATCGACGCGATGATGTCGTTGAACTCCGAATAGCACATGTGCGTGTGGATCTGCGTATCGTCCTGCACGCCGTTCGCGGTGATGCGGAACGACTCCACCGCCCACTTCAGGTATTCGCTCCATTGCGCGCGGCGCAGCGGCAGCCCTTCGCGCAGCGCCGCTTCGTCGATCTGGATCACGCGCACGCCGGCCTTCTCGAGATCGAGTACTTCCTCGCGGATCGCCAGCGCAAGCTGGTAGCACGATACCGAGCGCGGCTGGTCGTCACGCACGAACGACCAGTTCAGGATCGTCACGGGGCCGGTGAGCATGCCCTTCATCGGCTTGTCCGTCAGCGACTGCGCATAGGTGATCCACTCGACCGTCATCGCCTTCGGGCGGCTGATGTCGCCGAACAGGATCGGCGGCTTCACGCAGCGCGAACCGTACGACTGCACCCAGCCGAACTGGCTGAATGCGTAGCCGTCGAGTTGTTCGCCGAAGTATTCGACCATGTCGTTGCGCTCGGCTTCGCCATGCACGAGCACGTCGAGTTCGAGCGATTCCTGTTCGCGGACGCTGCGCTCGATCTCGGCCTGCATCGCCGTGCGATAGCCGGCTTCGTCCAGCGCGCCGGCCTTGAACCGGCTGCGCGCCTGGCGGATTTCGGCGGTCTGCGGGAACGAGCCGATCGTCGTCGTCGGGAACGCCGGGAGGTTCAGGCGCGCCGACTGCTTCGACGCACGCTGCGTATAGGGGCTCGCGCGATTGCCGAGCCGCGCGTCGATGCGCGCGATCGCGGCCTTCACCGCCGGGTTGTTCACGCGCGGCGAGCGGCGGCGCGAATCGATCGCGGCGGCATTCGCGGCGAGCGCGTCGGCCACCTTGTCGCGGCCTTCGTTCAGTGCGGTCGCGAGCACCTTCAGCTCGTCGAGCTTCTGCAGCGCGAACGCGAGCCACGAGCGGATTTCGGCATCGAGCTTCTCCTCGCTCGCAAGATCGACCGGCACGTGCAGCAGCGAGCACGACGGCGCGAGCCACAGCCGGTCGCCCAGTTGCTTCGCGAGCGGCTCGAGCCAGTCGAGCGTCGCGTTCAGGTCCGTCTTCCAGATGTTGCGGCCGTTGATCGCACCGACCGACAGCACGCGGTCGGCCGGCAGTTCACGCACCAGCGCGTCGACTTCGTCGCGTGCGTTGATTGCATCGACGTGCAGACCGTCGACCGGCAACGACGCCGCAAGCGTCAGGTTGTCCTGAAGCTGGCCGAAGTACGTGGCAAGCAGCAGCTTGATGCGGCGCGTTTCCAGCGCCGCATACGCGGTGCGGAACGCCTGGCGCCATTCGGCATCGAGCTCGGTGACAAGAATCGGCTCGTCGATCTGCACCCATTCGACGCCCTGCGCGGTCAGCGTATCGAGCAGCGCACCGTACACCGGCAGCAGCTTCGGCAACAGCGCGAGGCGATCGGAATCGTCCTTCGCCTTGCCGAGCCACAGGTACGTGACGGGGCCGAGAATCACCGGCTTCGCGTGCACGCCCTGCGCGTTCGCTTCGGCCAGTTGCTGCAGCAGGCGCGACGGATCGAGCGAGAAGTTCGTGTCCGCATGGAACTCCGGCACGATGTAGTGGTAGTTCGTATCGAACCACTTCGTCATTTCGCCGGCCGCGACCCCGCCGCAGCACGCGGCGTGCTCTTCCGCCGACTGAGCCGAACGGCCGCGCGCGACGCGGAAATAGTTGTCGAGCGCATCGCCGTGAAAATCCTGCACGCGCTTCGGCAGGTTGCCGAGCGTGAAGCTCATGTCGAGCACCTGGTCGTAGAACGCGAAGTCGCCGATCGGCGCGAGATCGAGATCGCGCTGGTCGTGCCAGTGACGCCGGCGCAGCTCGGCGCCGAGCGCCTTCAGTTCGTCGCGCGACGATTCGCCCTTCCAGTAGCGTTCGAGACCGAACTTGAGTTCGCGCTGCGCGCCGATGCGCGGAAAACCGAGGTTGTGTGTCGTGACCATGAAGCTGCCGTCCAGAAGAAATAGTAGATCCGGCAGCCATCATAGGGATTTCAAACCATGAAATAAAATGGCATTATTTCATTCATCCATTAACATTTTTCATGCATTCGCTGCATGAGCACGATCCATGCTGGAACGATTCCATCTCGTCGTCATTCGTGAAGTCGAGCGTCAGGGCTCGCTGACCGCGGCGGCCCATGTGCTGCACCTCACGCAGTCGGCGCTCAGCCATACCGTCAGGAAAATCGAGCAGCAGCTCGGCACGCCGATCTGGGATCGGGAAGGCCGCGGCCTGCGGCTCACGCAGGGCGGGCAGTATCTGCTGAAGCTGGCGAACCGGCTGCTGCCGCAATTCGAACTCGCCGAGGAACGGATGAAGCAGTACGCGAAGGGCGAGCGCGGCACGCTGCGCATCGGGATGGAGTGCCACCCGTGCTACCAGTGGCTGCTGAAGGTCGTGTCACCCTACCTGTCGTGCTGGCCCGACGTCGACGTGGACGTGAAGCAGCGCTTCCAGTTCGGCGGCATCGGCGCGCTGTTCGGTTACGACATCGACGTGCTCGTGACGCCCGATCCGCTGAACAAGCCGGGGCTGCGTTTCGATCCCGTGTTCGACTACGAACAGGTGCTGGTGGTCGCGGATGCGCACCGGTTCGCGCATGTCGACTACGTGAGCCCCGAGCAACTGACCGACGAGATTCTGATCACGTACCCGGTCGAAACCGACCGGCTCGACATCTACAACCAGTTCCTGACGCCGGCCGGCATCGTGCCGAGGCGGCACAAGTCGATCGAGACGACCGACATCATGTTGCAGATGGTCGCGAGCGGGCGCGGCGTGGCCGCGCTGCCGCGGTGGCTCGCCGACGAGTACGCGGACCGGATGCCGGTCGTGCCGGTCAAGCTCGGCAAGCAGGGCATCGCGAAGCAGATCTTCCTCGGCATCCGCGAAGCGGACGCATCGATCGACTATCTGGCCGCATTCGTCGCGCTGGCGCGCGAATCGACGTGGAGCGCGCCGCGCATGCTGCGCTAGGCGCGCCCGGCTGCCCCGCGCGTCAGGCGGCGCGCATGCCCGCGCGTTCGCCGCGCTCGACCCACGCGCCGAACAGCAGGCCGATCGTCGTCCACATGATCACCTGCATGCCGATGGCCGCCACGCGGAACTTCCACAGCAAGGCCGCCGGGAAATCGGCCGGCAGCTCGCTGACCGACGGCAGCCCGACCTGCACGGCCGCGATGATCGCGACGAACACGAGCCCGGCGACGATCGACGCGTTCCACTGGCCGAGCTTCGCCAGCAGATGGCGGCGCACGCCAACCGAGAACACCATCGTCGCGACCGAGATCGCGATCATCAGGAAGAACAGGCCGGTGCGATAGCCGATCGTGTCGGGGTCGCCGACCGACGGCGGATTGGCCGGGTACTTGAGGTTCGGCACGATCACGAGCGCGACGAACGCCGCCAGCGCCAGCCACGCGGCCAGCGGCCGTGCCGGCAGGCGGCTGCCTCGTCCGTACGCATACGCGAAGACCAGCGAGAACAGCCCGCCGAATGCCGCACCGTAGGTCACGACGCCCGTCAGCAGCCCGAGGCCGGCCTGCGTGCGGCGACTGACCAGCTCGGGTTCCGGTGCCTCGCCTTGGGCGGCAGCGTTTTTTTCTTCGAAGGAGATCGCCTGATCGACTTGCGGTTCGCCGACGATTCTCGCGAAACCGAACGTGAGGAGGCCTGCGGCGATGCCTGCGAGCATCCCGCGCATGAGCAGCTTTCCGACCATCGTAGGCTCCGCGTCAGTGGCAGGGAAAGCCGAGCAGATGGCGGCCGTCGTGGACGAATTCGTGGACGACCATGCCCGGCACGAGCGACGTCGCGCCCTGTTCCGCACCGACGAAATAGAGTGCGAGCAGCAGGATCAGGCCGACGAACACGGCCCACGGCAACAGCTCACGGACGGGGATGGGTGCCGGCACGACCGCCGGCTTCAGCACTGCTTCGCTCATGGATGCACCTCAGGGGAATCGCGCCCCGACAAATGATGGATGGGTACGAAGGCAGGTCTGGCTTCCGGGATCATCGATTCCCCGGTTACAGTGGCGCGACCGCGCCGGAATTGCACCGGCTTCCACGCTTCGTATCGGGCGAATTGTACGCGCGAACGTTCGCGTATTGAAGCGATGCCACATGGGCATGCGCGCCCCGCTCCGGATCATCCGACAACCGACATGAACCTGCATGCCTCGCTGCGCCTGATCGCGCACGCATCGACCCGCGCCATGCGCAGCGGCACGTTTCCCGACGACGATCCGCTCGACGCACACGGGCTCGCCGAAGCCGCTGCGCTGCGCGGCCGCTGGACGGGCGTTGCCGGCTCGCTCGTGCTGTGCAGCCCGGCACGTTGCGCAAGGCAGACCGCCGACGCACTCGGACTGCACGCCGACATCGACGACGCGCTGCGCGACATCGATTACGGCAATTGGCGCGGCAAGCGGCTGCACGATCTCGCGCGCAACCTGCCTGACGAACTGGCCGCGTGGATCGGCACGCCGTCCGCGTCGCCGCATCGCGGCGAATCGTTCGACGCCGCCGCGCATCGGGTCGGCGCATGGTTGAGCACGCTGCAGCCCGATCGCGACGTCGTCGCGATCACGCATGCGCCGATCGTCCGCGCGGCCATCGCGCATGTGCGGCGGATGGATCCCGGCGCGGCCATGCGTCTCGACGTGGCACCACTGTCGTGCACGACGTTCGTCGCGTCGCCGGCCGGCTGGACGCTGGCCGCGACGGACGATGACCTGCGCGATACCCACGCGTAAGCCGCTGTCGTGTTCACTATGTGAGCGAACGATGCGCCCCGACGCTTCGCATGCCGCCGCTCGCCTTACATCTCCGTAAGACACACCGTTCGTCATCCCGACTGTCATCAAACTGACTGCTAGCCGCAGCTAGGATCGGACGAGGTTCCCCTACGAGATGTCGTCATGAATCAACCTGCTTCGTCCGCCCCGAACAATCCTGGCTCCATCGCACGCACCAGGCAGATCGGCTATGCCATGTTCCTGCTGGTGCTCGTGCTTGGTGCCGTCTATATCGCCACGCACCTGGTCGACGATCTGTCACCGGTCCGCGAAGGGTCGCTGTTCCCGTACCTGCTGCTCGGCGCCGCCCTGCTGATCGCGCTCGGCTTCGAATTCGTCAACGGCTTCCACGACACCGCGAATGCGGTCGCGACCGTGATCTATACGCACTCGCTGACGCCGAACGTCGCGGTGATCTGGTCGGGCATGTGGAACTTCCTCGGCGTGATGGTCTCGAGCGGTGCCGTCGCGTTCGGCATCCTGCAGTTGCTGCCGGTCGAGCTGATCCTGCAGGTCGGCAGCGGCTCGGGCTTCGCGATGGTGTTCGCGCTGCTGATCGCCGCGATCGTCTGGAACCTCGCGACCTGGTATTTCGGGCTGCCGTCGTCGAGCTCGCATACGCTGATCGGGTCGATCATCGGCGTCGGGCTGATGAACCAGCTGATGCACGGGCCGTCCGGCACGAGCGGCGTCGACTGGGGTCAGGCGCTCGGCGTCGGCAAGTCGCTGCTGCTCTCGCCGATCGTCGGCTTCCTGTGTGCGTCGCTGCTGCTGCTCGCGCTGAAGGCGCTCGTGCGGATTCCGGAGCTGTACAAGGAACCACCGAAGGACCAGCCGCCGCCGTTCTGGATTCGCTGCCTGCTGATCCTCACCTGCACCGGCGTGTCGTTCGCACACGGATCGAACGACGGACAGAAAGGGATGGGCCTCATCATGCTGATCCTGATCGGCACGGTGCCGACCGCGTATGCGCTGAACAAGGCCGTCACGCCCGCCGAATCGCAGACCTTCGTGGCGGTCGCGAACCAGGCGGCTGCGACGTTCGGGAAGTACACGAACGGTGTCGCGCCGTCCGCGAACCCGCGCGCCGATGTCGAACACTACGTGCAGCATCGTGAACTGACGCCCGCCGTGCTGCCGGCCGTCGCGCAGTTGTCCACGTCGCTCGCGACCGCCGTCGGTACGTCGGGCTCGATGGCAGCCGTGCCGCAGCGCGACGTCGACAACGTGCGCAACACGATGTATCTGGTCTCCGAAGCGATTCGCCTGATCGAGAAGTCGGGCCAGCCCGCGTTCGCCGCCGACGACAAGCTCGCGATCGACAACTATCGCAAGCAGCTCGACCACGCGACCAAGTTCATTCCGACGTGGGTGAAGGTCGCCGTCGCGATCGCGCTGGGCCTCGGCACGATGGTCGGCTGGAAGCGGATCGTCGTGACCGTCGGCGAAAAAATCGGCAAGCAGCATTTGACGTACGGACAAGGCGCATCGGCCGAACTCGTCGCGATGCTGACGATCGGCGCCGCCGACATGTACGGGCTGCCCGTGTCGACGACTCACGTGCTGTCGTCGGGCGTCGCGGGCACGATGGCGGCGAACGGCTCCGGACTGCAATGGAGCACGGTGCGCAGCCTCGTCCTCGCGTGGGTGCTGACGCTGCCGGCGTCGATCGCGCTGGCGGCAGGGCTTTACTGGTTGTTCCGGTCGCTGGCCTGATCGTGGACGCGGCGGGTGGCGGGCGATAGCCGGCCATCCGCCGCGGTGGGTTGGATCTGGCGCTTCTCTGCTTCTCTGCTTCTCTGCTTCTCTGCTTCTCTGCTTCTCTGCTTCTCTGCTTCTCTGCTTCTCCGCTTCTCCGCTTCTCCGCTTCTCCGCTTCTCCGCTTCTCCGTCTCTCCGTCTCTCCGCTGCTCCGTCTCTCCGCGGCTCCGTCTCTCCGCTCCGGCACGTCGCCACATTCAGTGTGTCGATGCCGTGCCTGCAACGTTTCCCCGTTTCCTCGTCCGAATTAAAGCGCAAGATCTGGAGCGTACCGGCGCACAAACGCCGCTAGACTGGGTTCGTCAACTTTCATCGTGAATTCGACCGTGCGCGCCCGCACACGGCGCCACACTGCCGATGCCCCGAGGTACGCCCGTGAACATTGCCGATCTGCAACCTGCCGTCGAATCGCTGGACATCGCGCAATGCGTCGACACTCTCGACTGGCCGAGCGTCGATGCCGAGCTCGATCGCTACGGATGCGCGCGCGTGCCGGGCCTGATGTCGGCAAGCGAGTGCGATGCACTTGTGTCGCTCTATCCGCGCGATGCGCTCTATCGTTCACGTGTCGTAATGGCGCGGCACGGCTTTGGCCGCGGCGAGTACAAGTATTTCGCGTATCCACTGCCAGCGGTCATCGCCGAGTTGCGCGCGACGATCTACCCGCATCTCGCACCGATCGCGAATCGCTGGAACCAGGCGCTCGGGATCGACGTTCGTTATCCGAAAGACCATGCGACGTTCCTCGATCGCTGCCACGCGGCAGGACAAACTCGACCGACGCCGCTGATCCTGCAATACGGCGCCGACGACTACAACTGTCTCCACCAGGACCTGTATGGCGAGCACGTGTTTCCGCTGCAGGTCGCGATCCTGCTGTCGGCGCCGGGTCGCGATTTCAGTGGTGGGGAATTCGTGCTGACGGAACAGCGACCACGCATGCAGTCGCGTGCGGAAGTGGTGCCGCTGACGCAAGGTGATGCAGTGATCTTCGCGGTACACGGCCGGCCCGTGCAGGGAACCCGCGGCGTCTATCGCGTCAACCTGCGCCACGGCGTGAGCCGAATCCGAAGCGGCCATCGCCACACGGTCGGCATCATCTTCCATGACGCGCAGTAGCGGGAATCGGGACAACTGCGCTGCTGCCGTGCCGCTTGTCGCGCATCGCATTCATGCTCGTCCCGGAACCACACGTCATCGTTCGAAGAGCGTTCCGACCAAGCATGGCCGGCCAGAAGGTCGCTCGCCCGCGGTGACTGGAAACCGTTTGCGCTGACCGTCAGGCGATTGCGGCCGCAACGAATCAGCGCTTCCGGTGAGCACCGCAAAACATGCGTACTCACCTGTCGCCTCGCCAATACGATTTGCAGTCCGGCCTATCCGCGCGCCACATTGGCCCGCAGCCGATCGCCGGCATCGGAAGCCAGCCGTGCGTAGCCCGGCAACGTCAGCAGCGCGAGCACGCCCGCCGCGACGAACGCCCAGCGGAAATCGTCGAGCACGTAGTGCATGCCGGCCGCATCGCCGCGCCCCAATGCCGCGAGCCGCAATGACAATGCACCGAACGCGATCCCCATCCCGATCGTCATCTGCTGCGCGGCGCTCCACAGCGTGCTGGCCGCGCTCGTCTGCTGAGCCGGGATATCCGCATAGGCCAGCGTCGCAAGCGTCGTGAACTGCATCGACCGCGTGAGCCCGTAGACGAATACGACGAACAGCGTGATCGCCAGCGGCGTCGACGCGGTCAGCCAGCCGCATGCGATCGTGAAGATGCCGGCGATCGTCACGTCAACGAGCGCAACGCGCCGAAAGCCGTAACGGTCGAGGATCCACGACGTGCCCGCCTTCATCCCGAGATTACCGAGCGCGCTCGCGAGCAGCAGCAGCCCTGACTGGAACGGCGACAGCCCGAAGCCGATCTGGAACAGCAGCGGCAGCAGGTACGGGACGGCGTTGATCGCCATCCGCGTGATCGAGCCGGTGATCACCGTCACCGAGAACGTCGGCACCTTCAGCGTCGTGAAATCGAGCAGCGGATGCGCGCAGCGTCGCGCATGCAGCCATGCGGCGATGCCGAACAGCGCGCTTGCGCCCACCAGGACACCCGCGCGCGTGAAGTCGACATCCTGCTGGCCGGCCGCTTCGGTGCCGATCAGCAGGCAGGTCAATGCGCCGCCGGCCAGCACGAAGCCGACCCAGTCGAGCGGCCGTTGCTCGTCGGCCCGCGTATTCCGGACGATCAGCCAGGTACAAACGAGCGCGACAACGCCGAACGGGACGTTCAACAGGAAGATCCATCGCCACGATGCATAGGTCGTGATGAAGCCGCCGATCGGCGGCCCGACGACGGGCGCGACGATGCCCGGCCACGTGATCGTCGCGATCGCACGCATCAGCTTCGCCTTCTCGGTACTCCGCACGACGATCATTCTCCCGACCGGCACCATCATCGCCCCGCCGACACCCTGTAGCAGCCGGGCAGCCGTGAACGACATCACACCTTCGGACAACCCGCACAGCACCGACGCGCCGGTAAAGACGACGATCGCACTCGCGAAGACCGTTCGCGAGCCATAGCGATCCGCGATCCAGCCGCTGATCGGGATGAACACCGCCAGCGCCAGCATGTAGGCCGTCATCCCGAGGCTCAGTGCGTTCGGCCCGACGCCGAACGAGCTCGCCATTTGCGGCAGTGCGGTCGCGATCACGGTCGTGTCGAGATACTCCATGAAGAACGTCGCGGCGACGAGATATGGCAAGAAGTCGGTCGTCCGACTACCTTGGGCAGGGCTGTCAGTCATGAACGATGCAGGAGACGGAGTGCAAAAAGCGCCGACCACCGACGGATGCAGGCAAGCACCGGGGAAGCGGGACGAACGGCGATATTACCCTGAAGGACTTGATCTCCGCTCTGCCGAGCATGTCGCGTGAATGAACTTTATGCGCATAGATTTTTATGATGATTTCGCGCTCCGTTCGCCGAGTGGTGCACGGGACGCGGCGCATCGAAGGGGAAGATGAAGTAGGAGTTTTTCGCCGGCAAGCGGTATTTATCGATCATTGTCGATCAACATCGCTCATCACCGGCCATCACACATCGCCTCTGGATGTGTGGCGTTGGCCGGAACCGATCTGAAGACGGATGGGTACGGTTAGCGGAAAGGAACTGGCGGGAAATGCCGGACGGCACAACCGCAGAGTGCTCGAGAACGGCGGAGCACCGAATTGACGGGCTCGGCGCTGCGATGGATTGCGTCTGCGGGAAGTCAGCGGACGTAGCCTTGGTGACGCTTCGCCGCGTGCTTTTTTGGCGCCGAAATGCAAAAACCCCCGCCTTGTCGGGCGGGGGTTCTTGGCTTGAGGGAGCCTGACGATTACCTACTTTCACACGGGAATCCGCACTATCATCGGCGTAGAGTCGTTTCACGGTCCTGTTCGGGATGGGAAGGGGTGGGACCGACTCGCTATGGTCATCAGGCAAAGGGGGTTGTTGCGTTGCTTCGCAGCGCAACCAATCTTGGAAGAAGCAGTAATTTTGAGTTGTGTGTATCACACACGAGAATCCAACCGTCCGACGCGCTCTGTAGCGCGAAACAGACTTGTTATAGGATCAAGCCTTACGGGCAATTAGTATCAGTTAGCTGAACGCATTACTGCGCTTACACACCTGACCTATCAACGTCCTG
>NZ_CADESR010000013.1:0-192624 GCF_902830285.1 Burkholderia sp. BCC0419 | reverse complement strand
CCGAACCCCAACAGCACCGCTTCCCTTCCTCCCGCGCCGTGTTTCCGTTAGCGCGAAAGAGGCGTGATTCTAAGCATCCGCCCCCGTCCGCGCAAGCCCTTTGTGAAGAAAGTTTGAAAAAGCCTCCGTGCGCTGCCGCGCACGGAGGCTTTTGAAGAACCGGGCGAAGCAATCGCCCCGATGACCGATACAGATCAGTCACCGGATACCGACCGCGGCGCCGACCGATCAGCGGTGCTTGAACACAGGCTTCCGCTTCTCGACGAATGCCGCCATCCCTTCCTTCTGGTCTTCGGTTGCGAACAGCGAATGGAACAACCGGCGCTCGAAGTGGACGCCTTCAGCCAGCGTCGTCTCGTACGCGCGGTTCACCGACTCCTTGACCATCATGACCGCCGGCAGCGAAAACTCGGCGATCGTCGTCGCGGCGGCAATCGCCTCGTCGAGCAGTTTGTCGGCCGGCAGCACGCGCGATACGAGCCCGGCACGCTCGGCCTCGGCGGCGTCCATGAAGCGCGCGGTCAGGCACATGTCCATTGCCTTCGCCTTCGATACCGCGCGCGGCAAACGCTGCGTGCCGCCCGCACCCGGCATGACGCCCAGCTTGATTTCCGGCTGGCCGAACTTGGCCGTGTCCGCCGCGAAGATGATGTCGCACATCATCGCAAGTTCGCAGCCACCGCCCAGCGCAAAGCCCGAAACCGCAGCAATGATCGGTTTGCGGATCTCGCGGACCGTCTCCCAGTTACGCGTGATGTAGTCGCCCCGATAGGCATCCATATAGGAGTACGTCGCCATCATGCCGATGTCCGCGCCGGCCGCGAACGCCTTCTCGCTCCCGGTCACGACGATCGCGCCGATATCGTCGTCCGCATCGAACGCCTTCAGCGCAGCGCCCAGCTCGTCCATCAGCGCATCGTTCAGCGCATTCAGCGCCTTCGGACGGTTCAGCGTCACCAGACCGACACGCCCCCGGGTCTCCACCAGGATGTTCTCGTAAGCCATCTATTTCTCCTCGATCAATGAAATGAGAAACGCCTCGCACATGCGAATAGTTTGATGCTACCATTCTCCGACCAACCGGTCGGTTAATTAATCGATCCAATCCCTCTCAACGTCCATCAGGCCGCCGCCATGACCCATGCCCTGTTCACGAAGCACGAAGACACGCTGAAACACGCACTCGCCGCCATCGAGAGCCGCGGGTACTGGAGCCCGTTCGCCGAAATGCCGAGCCCCAAAGTGTACGGGGAAAGCGCAAGCGCGGACGGTGAGGCCGCGTTCAAGTCGCACCTCGACAAGACCTTCGTGCTCGACCAGCCGGCGTCCGGTGAAACGGTCGGCGCCGAGCGCTCGCCGTACGGCATCGCACTGGGCATCCGGTATCCGAAATCGACGCCCGACGCACTGATCGCTGCCGCAACCGCCGCGCAACGCGCGTGGCGCGAAGCCGGCCCGAGCGCGTGGGTCGGCGTCAGCCTCGAAATCCTTGCGCGCCTGAACCGCGCAAGCTTCGAAATTGCCTACAGCGTGATGCACACCACGGGGCAAGCCTTCATGATGGCGTTCCAGGCCGGCGGCCCGCACGCGCAGGACCGCGCCCTCGAGGCGGTCGCCTATGCGTGGGACGAACTGCGCCGCATCCCGGCCGATGCGCACTGGGAAAAACCGCAAGGCAAGAACCCGCCGCTCGCGATGCACAAGCGCTATACGATCGTGCCGCGCGGCACGGGCCTCGTGCTCGGCTGCTGCACGTTCCCGACCTGGAACGGCTACCCGGGCCTGTTCGCCGATCTGGCAACGGGGAATGCCGTGATCGTCAAACCGCACCCGGGCGCGATCCTGCCGCTCGCCATCACGGTGCGGATCGCCCGCGACGTGCTGCGCGAAGCCGGGTTCGATCCGAACGTCGTCACGCTCCTCGCGACCGAACCCAACGACGGCGCCCTCGTCCAGGATCTCGCGCTGCGCCCCGAGATCAAGCTGATCGACTTCACCGGCAGCACGCAGAACGGCACGTGGCTCGAACGCCATGCCCACCAGGCGCAGGTCTACACCGAGAAAGCCGGCGTCAACCAGATCGTGATCGACTCGACCGACGACCTGAAGGCAGCCGCCAAGAACATCGCGTTCTCGCTGGCGCTGTACTCCGGCCAGATGTGCACGGCACCGCAGAACATCTACGTGCCACGCGACGGCATCCGGACGGCCGACGGCCGTGCGAGCTTCGACGAAGTCGCGCAAGCGATCGCGGTTGCCGTGCAAAAGCTCACCGGCGACCCGGCACGCTCGGTCGAACTGATCGGCGCGATCCAGAACGACGGCGTGACCGCGCGCATCGACGACGCGCGCAAGCTCGGCCGCGTGCTCGCGGACAGCGCGCCCCTCCAGCATCCCGCCTTCCCCGATGCGCGCGTGCGCACGCCGCTCGTGCTGCAACTCGACGTGGCCGACCGCGAGACATTCACGCAGGAGTGGTTCGGCCCGATCTCGTTCGTGATCGCAACCGACTCGACCGCGCAGTCGCTCGATCTGGCCGGTGAAATCGCCGCCGAGCATGGCGCGCTGACCCTCTCCGTCTACAGCACCGACGACGCAATCGTCGACGCCGCACACGACGCGGCGGTGCGTGGCGGCGTCGCGCTGTCGATCAACCTGACGGGCGGCGTATTCGTCAACCAGTCGGCCGCGTTCTCCGACTTCCACGGCACGGGCGCGAACCCGGCAGCCAACGCCGCGCTGGCCGACCCGGCATTCGTCGCCAACCGGTTCCGCGTGGTGCAAAGCCGCGTCCATGTTGCCCCGAAGGCGGTACCTGCGGAAGCCGGCCAGACGGCATAACCCGAATGGCCGACGTGCAAACGCCGCCATGTTCTCTACCATGAACGAATCCGCCACCCAGCGGGTTCGTCACTCACCGATACGCCCATGACAGACGCCTACATCTGCGACGCGATTCGCACTCCCATCGGCCGCTACGGCGGCGCCCTGAAAGATGTCCGCGCCGACGACCTCGGCGCGGTGCCGCTCAAGGCGCTGATCGAGCGCAACCGCGACATCGACTGGGCGGCGATCGACGACGTGATCTACGGTTGCGCGAATCAAGCTGGCGAGGACAACCGCAACGTCGCGCGCATGTCGGCGCTGCTGGCGGGCCTGCCCACTGTCGTGCCGGGCACGACGCTGAACCGGCTGTGCGGCTCCGGAATGGATGCGGTCGGCACGGCCGCGCGCGCGATCAAGGCAGGTGAAGCGCGCCTGATGATCGCAGGCGGCGTCGAGAGCATGACGCGCGCGCCGTTCGTGATGGGCAAGGCCGCGAGCGCCTTCGCGCGTCAGACCGACATCTACGATACGACGATCGGCTGGCGCTTCGTCAACCCGCTGATGAAGCAGCTGCATGGCGTCGATTCGATGCCGGAAACCGCCGAGAACGTCGCGGTCGACTACCACATCAGTCGCGCCGATCAGGACCTGTTCGCGCTGCGCAGCCAGCAGAAAGCCGCGCGGGCGCAGCAGGACGGCACGCTCGCCGAAGAAATCGTCGCGGTCACGATTCCGCAGAAGAAAGGCGACGCCATCGTCGTGTCGCGTGACGAGCATCCGCGCGAAACGTCGCTCGAAGCGCTTGCGAAGCTGAAGGGCGTCGTGCGCCCGGACGGCTCGGTGACGGCCGGCAACGCGTCGGGCGTCAACGACGGCGCCTGCGCGCTGCTGCTCGCCAATGCGCAGGCGGCCGACCAGTATGGCCTGCGCCGCCGCGCGCGCGTCGTCGGCATGGCGACCGCCGGCGTCGAGCCGCGCGTGATGGGCATCGGTCCCGCGCCGGCCACGCAGAAACTGCTGCACCAGCTCGGCATGCGCATCGACCAGTTCGACGTGATCGAACTGAACGAGGCGTTCGCGTCGCAAGGTCTCGCGGTGCTGCGCATGCTCGGCGTCGCCGACGACGATCCGCGCGTGAACCCGAACGGCGGTGCGATCGCGCTCGGCCACCCGCTCGGCGCATCGGGCGCGCGGCTCGTCACCACGGCGCTCCATCAACTCGAGCGTACCGGCGGCCGCTTCGCGCTCTGTACGATGTGCATCGGCGTCGGCCAGGGCATCGCGCTCGCGATCGAACGCGTGTGACCGACGCGCCGCGCGCCTATAACGAAGTCATGACGGAGATACTGCATGTCCTATCAGGCGATCCAGCTGGATATCGATCAGGCCGCGCGCGTGGCCACGATCACGCTCAACCGCCCCGACAAGCTGAACAGCTTCACGCGGGCGATGCATCGCGAACTGCAGTCGGCGCTCGATGAAGTCGAGGCGGCCGGTGCACGCGCGCTGATTCTGACGGGGGCGGGGCGCGGCTTTTGCGCGGGCCAGGACCTGGCCGACCTCGACTTCACGCCAGGCGCGTCCACCGACCTCGGCACGCTGATCGACGAGCATTTCAATCCGCTGATCCGCCGCCTGCAGCGTCTGCCGATTCCGGTGATCGCCGCCGTCAACGGCACGGCGGCCGGTGCCGGCGCGAATCTCGCACTCGCGTGCGACCTCGTGTTCGCCGCCCGCTCGAGCAGCTTCATCCAGGCCTTCGTCAAGATCGGGCTCGTACCCGACTCGGGCGGCACGTGGTTCCTGCCACAACGCGTCGGCATGGCGCGCGCGCTGGGGCTCGCGCTGACCGGCGACAAGCTCGGCGCCGAACAGGCCGAACAGTGGGGCCTGATCTGGCGTGCGGTCGACGACGACGCGCTCGTCGCGACGGCCCGCCAGCTCGCCATCCAGCTCGCGCAGCAGCCGACGCTCGCCATCGCATCGATCAAGCAGTCGATGCGAGACAGCGTCACGAACACGCTCGATCAGCAGCTCGATCTGGAGCGCGACCTGCAGCGCAAGCTCGGTCAGTCGGACGACTATGCGGAAGGTGTGAAGGCCTTCATCGAGAAGCGCGCACCGCGCTTCGAGGGGCGTTGACATGACGAACGCCACCGCCACGCTCAACCCCGATTCGCTCGCCCGCGCCACCGCGCAGGCCATGTACGACGCCGATGCCTGCAGTCGCGCGTTCGGCATGGAAATCGCCGAAGTCCGCGCCGGCTACGCCCGCCTGCAGATGCGCGTGCGGCCCGAATTCCTGAACGGGCACCAGACCTGTCACGGCGGGATCATCTTCACGCTCGCCGATTCGACGTTCGCGTTCGCGTGCAACTCGTACAACCTGAATACGGTCGCAGCCGGCTGCTCGATCGAATTCCTGCGCCCCGTGCACGGTAGCGACGTGCTGACGGCCGAGGCGATCGAACAGGCGCGTGTCGGCCGCCACGGCATCTACGACATCCGCGTCACGAACCAGACAGGCGACACGGTCGCGATGTTTCGCGGCAAATCCGCCCAGATCAAGGGCACGGTCATCCCGGAAGACCGCTGACGTCGACGGCTCGCCCATAACAAACACTGGAGACATGCATGACTACCCCGCTACCGCTCGAGCCGATCGAGACCGCCTCACGCGACGAGCTGACCGCGCTGCAGCTCGAACGCCTCAAGTGGTCGCTTCGGCACGCGTATGACCACTCGCCCGTCTATCGCAGCAAGTTCGACGAAGCGGGCGTGCATCCGGACGACCTGAAGACGCTCGCCGACTTGTCGCGCTTTCCGTTCACGACCAAGGGCGACCTGCGCGACAGCTATCCGTTCGGGATGTTCGCGGTGCCGCAGGACCAGATCTCGCGCATCCACGCGTCGTCGGGCACGACCGGCAAGCCGACCGTCGTCGGCTATACGGCCGCCGACATCGACACGTGGGCGAATCTCGTCGCACGCTCGATCCGCGCCGCCGGTGCGCGCCGCGGCGACAAGGTCCACATCAGCTACGGCTACGGGCTGTTTACGGGCGGGCTCGGCGCGCACTACGGCGCCGAACGCGCAGGGCTGACCGTGATCCCGTTCGGCGGCGGCCAGACCGAAAAGCAGGTACAGCTGATCCAGGATTTCCGGCCCGACATCATCATGGTCACGCCGAGCTACATGCTGTCGATCGCCGACGAGATCGAGCGCCAGGGCCTCGCCCCTGCGGAGAGTTCGCTGCGCATCGGCATCTTCGGCGCGGAGCCGTGGACCAACGACATGCGCGTCGCCATCGAACAGCGGATGGGCATCGACGCGGTCGACATCTACGGGCTATCCGAAGTGATGGGCCCGGGCGTCGCATCCGAATGCGTCGAGACCAAGGACGGCCCGACCATCTGGGAAGACCATTTCTATCCGGAAATCATCGATCCCGAAACCGGCGAAGTGCTGCCGGACGGCGAACTCGGCGAACTCGTGTTCACGTCGCTGACGAAGGAAGCGCTGCCGATCATCCGCTACCGCACGCGCGACCTCACGCGCCTGCTGCCGGGCACCGCCCGGACGATGCGCCGGATGGAGAAGATCACCGGCCGGTCGGACGACATGATGATCGTGCGCGGCGTCAATGTGTTCCCGACGCAAATCGAGGAACAATTGCTCAAGCAGCGCGCGCTCGCGCCGCACTATCAGATCGTGCTGACGAAGGAAGGCCCGCTCGACGTGCTGACGCTCAACGTCGAGCCGTGCCCGGAGACCGCGCCCGATACCGCGGCAATCCAGGCGGCAAAACAGGCGCTCGCGTACGACATCAAGTCGCTGATCGGCGTGACGGCCGTGATCAACGTGCTGCCCGTGAACGGCATCGAGCGCTCGGTCGGCAAGGCGCGCCGCGTCGTCGATAAGCGCAAGGGCTGAGGTTACTCGCCGCGCAAACGATGGGCGCGGACTTCGCGTACTCGCCAGGCGCACGCCGCGCAGCGGCGAATCCGTGCCCGTAAATGAAACAGCCCGGTCGGCCAACGCCGATCGGGCTGTCTTGTTCGGGCGCATCGTTCGACGCGACGCGCGCAGCATTACGCAAACCTAAATCGCATGGGCACCCCGGCGATCAAACCGGCACGCGCCCCGCGCACGAGACACACCACGAATCCCGCGTCTCATGCGCTGGCCGCCATCCGGCCGGCCCGCGCCGCCCCCAATCACGAATTCGGGAACAGCAGCCACATCCGGCCGACCTGCTTCATCCGGCCGGCCTGGTCGCCGGCGTCGTCGCCGAGCCCCCAGAAATAGTCTGCCCGCACGCCGCCCTTGATCGCCGAGCCCGTATCCTGCGCGAACACGAGCCGGTTCATCGGCGTATTCGTCAGCGGACGCGTGGTCTGCAGGAACACCGGCGTGCCGAGCGGGATCGACGACGGATCGACCGCGATCGAGCGCTCCGGCGTCAGCGGCACGCCGAGCGCGCCGATCGGACCGTCCGCGCCGCCGTGCGGCGCATCTTCCTTGGTCGGCATGTCGCGGAAGAACACGAAGCGCGGGTTCGTGTCGAGCAGCGCGTCGACGCGCGTCGGGTTCGCCTTCGCCCACGCCTTGATGCCCTGCATCGTCGCCTGCGCGGGCGTCAGCTCGCCGCGATCGAGCAGCCACTTGCCGATCGAACGGTACGGCTGGTTGTTGGTGCCGCCGAAGCCGACCCGCATCACCGAGCCGTCGTCGAGCAGCACGCGACCCGAGCCCTGCACCTGCAGGAAGAACGCCTCGATCGGATCGTCGACCCACACGAGTTCGTTGCCGTTCAGGATGCCGGCGCGCTCGAGTTGCGCGCGTGCCGGCAGCGCGGCACCCGCGCGATAGCCGGCCGGCCAGCGATAGAGCGCGTACTGATACGGGCCGCGGCGCGCGCGCGAACCGTGCAGCAGCGGCTCGTAATAGCCGGTCACGAGCCCGTCGAGCGTCCCGTCGGTATTCGCGAGCTGGAACGGCGTGAAATACGTTTCGAAGAAGGTGCGTGCGCTGCTGACGTCGAGCTCGTCGAGCCGGTCGGCGGCCGCGCAAGCGCGCGCCCAGGCCGGCTGGCGCGCGAGCCGCGCGCAGTTCTGCCGCAGCGCGGCCGTCGCGCCGATCAGCGAATCGTCCTGCCAACCCGGCACCTGCTGCCACGCGACCGGCGTGAGCCGCTTCGCGGCGACCTGCCCCGGCACGACCGCCGCGCCGGTCGGCGGCTTCAGCGCGGAAGTTCGCGTCGGTGCGCCGCCGCACGCAGCGAGCAGCGCCGCCGCCGCGGCTGCGGCCATCCACCCGGCCAGCCGGGGCCCAAACCACATACAATGTCCGTTCTTGATGGAAACCGCCATGTCAGATTTTCTCGACCAATATCCGATGCTCATCTTCGCGCTCGAAGCCTTCGTAGCGCTTGCCCTGCTGATCTTCATCGTCGTGTGGACGTCGTCGGGCAGAAAGAAGCAGGCCCGCCACAACGACCGCCAGCCACGCTGACGCGGGCCGCACGCTCAATGCAGCGTGCGCGGCATGTGCAGCGCGAACTCGTCGACCGGCGCCTCGAAACGCTCGCCGTCCTCCGCCACGCAGAAGTACGCACCGCGCATCGTGCCGACCGGCGTCGCGATCACGGCCCAGCTCGTGTATTCGAAATGCTCGCCCGGCTGCAGCAGCGGCTGGTGCCCGACGACGCCGAGCCCCTTCACTTCCTGCACGTGGCTCTCGCTGTCCGTGATGATCCAGTGACGCGCGATCAGTTGCGCCGCGACCTGTCCCGTGTTGCGGATCGTCAGCGTGTACGCGAATGCGTATTGACGGTGATCGGGGTCGGATTGTTCCGGCAAGTAGCTGGTTTTCACCGAAACGGTGAACTGATACTGACTCATGGTGTGTCCGCTGTAGGTAACTGCGCGCCGACTCGAGCGGCCGGGCCGCGGGCGCGCCGCATTGGTTCGGCATTCTATGCGCAATCGGGCCGCAACCGCACGGCCTGCCGCCGCGCACCGGGTCGCCGGACGGTAGAATGACGGTTTTGCGCCGCAACGTCCTTCGCTCCCCTGTCATGACTCAATTCCGCATCGCTCCCAGCATCCTGTCGGCCGACTTTGCACGGCTCGGCGAAGAAGTCCGCAACGTGGTCGCCGCCGGCGCCGACTGGATTCACTTCGACGTGATGGACAACCATTATGTGCCGAACCTCACGATCGGCCCGCTCGTCTGCGAGGCGATCCGCCCGCACGTGCAGGTGCCGATCGACGTGCACCTGATGGTGCGCCCGGTCGACCGGATCGTGCCCGATTTCGCGAAGGCCGGCGCGAACCTGATCAGCTTCCACCCGGAAGGCTCGGACCACATCGACCGCACGCTGTCGCTGATCCGCGATCACGGCTGCAAGGCCGGCCTCGTGTTCAATCCGGCCACACCGCTGAACTACCTCGACCACGTGATGGATCGCCTCGACTTGGTGCTGCTGATGTCGGTGAACCCCGGCTTCGGCGGCCAGTCGTTCATTCCGGAAACGCTGAACAAGCTGCGCGAAGCGCGCGCCCGCATCGACGCGTACACCGAACGCACCGGCCGCGAGATCCTGCTCGAAGTCGACGGCGGCGTGAAGGCCGACAACATCGCGGAAATCGCGGCGGCCGGCGCCGACACGTTCGTCGCGGGTTCGGCAATCTTCGGCAAGCCCGACTACCGCAAGGTGATCGACGAGATGCGCGCGGCGCTCACCACCGTCGAGCGGAGCTGACACCGTGGCCGACTCGTCGCTCGCCGGCCACGCGCCGGCCGGGGCCGCCACGGACGCGGCCGCGATCCGCTTCGCCGCGCCGCGCATCGATGCCGCGCTGATCGACCTCGACGGCACGATGGTCGACACGGCCGACGATTTCACGGCCGGCCTGAACGGGATGCTCGCACAGCTCG
Source organism: Burkholderia sp. BCC0419 (assembly GCF_902830285.1). NCBI lineage: Bacteria > Pseudomonadati > Pseudomonadota > Betaproteobacteria > Burkholderiales > Burkholderiaceae > Burkholderia > Burkholderia sp. BCC0419. Next base: position 182,856 of record NZ_CADESR010000013.1, on the reverse strand, counting down.
GCGCGCCGGCCACGTCGCGCGACGAAGTGATCGGCTACGTCGGCAAGGGCTCCGAACACCTGATCCAGAGCGTACTGAAACCGCGCTTCCCGGCCGACGAAGCGCACGCGCGCTTCGACGACGCACTGGCGATCTACCAGACCGAATACGCGAAGATCAACGGCCGCCACACGCGTCTCTATCCGGACGTGGCAGCCGGGCTCGACGTACTGCGCGCGGCCGGCATCCGGCTCGCGTGCGTGACGAACAAGCCGCACCGCTTCGCGGTCGAGCTGCTCGAACAATACGGGCTGGCCGGCTGCTTCGGCATCGTGCTGGGCGGCGACAGCGTCGCGCGCAAGAAGCCCGATCCGCTGCCGATGCTCGCGGCCTGCGACGCGCTCGGCGTCGCGCCGGACGCCGCGGTCGCGATCGGCGACTCGGAAAACGACGCGCTGGCAGGCCGCGCGGCCGGGATGGCGACGCTGACGGTGCCGTACGGCTACAACCACGGCAAAGCTATACAAACGATAAATTCGGATGGTATAGTCGATTCGTTGCTGGTCGCGGCTCGCGCAATTTCCGCGCACAACGCCGGCCGGCCAACCGTCTGATTATTTCTTCCATCCGCATGTTTCTGAATAAAAAACGGAGTCTGAGCAGCATCGACCGGGGAGCCTGGCCCTGGCGTCGCTGGTCGCGCTAACCTCTTCGATGAGGTACGCTGAAGCACGTCTTCAGCGCCGTTTTTTATCTCGCTGCGCATCCGCGCGCCGATCGTCGCACCACCTCGAGTTCCACCGCGTCCGAACGCTTGCGTTCAGGGTCGGCCGCAGGCTCGCGACGTTCACGCCCGGAGTGCCGGCCGGCAACAGGCACTTTTCGATCGACCGCCCTTTCGCCGACGGCCATCCGCGCAGCGTCAAATGATCCCTGGCGCCCGCGCCGCTCGTCCCGAACAGGACCGGAACATGACCGAACTCGAATTCCAATCGCTCGCGAACGAAGGCTACAACCGCATCCCGCTGATCGCGGAAGCGCTCGCCGATCTCGAAACGCCGCTGTCCCTCTACCTGAAGCTGGCCCAGCCCGAACGCGCGGGCGCCAACTCGTTCCTGCTCGAATCGGTGGTCGGCGGCGAACGCTTCGGCCGCTACTCGTTCATCGGCCTGCCCGCCCGCACGCTCGTCCGCACCCGCAACGGCGTGTCGGAAGTGGTGCGCGACGGTCAGGTCGTCGAGACGCACGACGGCGATCCGTTCCAGTTCATCGAATCGTTCCAGGCGCGCTTCAAGGTGGCGCAGCGCCCGGGGCTGCCGCGCTTCTGCGGCGGCCTCGCCGGCTATTTCGGCTACGACGCGGTGCGCTACATCGAGAAGAAGCTCGCGAACACCGCGCCGCGCGACGATCTCGGCCTGCCCGACATCCAGTTGCTGCTGACCGAGGAAGTCGCGGTGATCGACAACCTCGCCGGCAAGCTCTACCTGATCATCTATGCGGACCCGGGCCAGCCCGAAGCGTATGCGAAGGCGAAACATCGCCTGCGCGAACTGAAGCAGCGCCTGCGCACGACCGTGCAGCCGCCCGTGACATCGGCGAGCGTGCGCACCGAGACGTTCCGCGAATTCAAGAAGGACGACTATCTGGCCGCCGTGCGCCAGGCGAAGGAATACATCGCGGCCGGCGAGCTGATGCAGATCCAGGTCGGCCAGCGGCTGACGAAGCCGTACCGCGACAATCCGCTGTCGCTGTATCGCGCGCTGCGTTCGCTGAATCCATCGCCGTACATGTATTACTACAATTTCGGCGATTTCCACGTGGTCGGCGCATCGCCGGAAATCCTGGTGCGCCAGGAAAAGCGCGGCGACGACCAGATCGTCACGATCCGCCCGCTGGCCGGCACGCGCCCGCGCGGCAACACGCCCGAGCGCGACGCGGAACTCGCGACCGAGCTGCTAAACGATCCGAAGGAAATCGCCGAGCACGTGATGCTGATCGACCTCGCGCGCAACGACGTCGGCCGCATCGCGGAAATCGGCTCGGTGCAGGTGACCGACAAGATGGTGATCGAGAAGTACTCGCACGTGCAGCACATCGTCAGCTCGGTCGAGGGCAAGCTGAAGCCGGGCATGACGAACTACGACGTGCTGCGCGCGACGTTCCCGGCCGGCACGCTGTCCGGTGCGCCGAAGGTGCGCGCGATGGAACTGATCGACGAGCTCGAGCCGGTCAAGCGCGGGCTGTACGGCGGTGCGGTCGGCTACCTGTCGTTCTCGGGCGAGATGGATCTCGCGATCGCGATCCGCACGGGCCTGATCCACAACGGCAACCTGTACGTGCAAGCGGCGGCCGGCGTCGTCGCGGATTCGGTGCCCGAATCCGAATGGCAAGAGACCGAGAACAAGGCGCGCGCGGTGCTGCGTGCGGCCGAACAGGTCCAGGACGGCCTCGATAGCGACTTCTGACCGGAGACTGACCATGCTGCTCATGATCGACAACTACGACTCGTTTACCTACAACCTGGTCCAGTACTTCGGCGAACTCGGCGAGGACGTGCGCACCTATCGCAACGACGAAATCACGCTCGACGACATCGCGCGCCTGAACCCCGACACCCTCTGCCTGTCGCCGGGCCCGAGCAATCCGCAACACGCGGGCATCACGCTCGACGTGCTGCGCGAATTCGCGGGCAGGAAGCCGATCCTCGGCGTCTGCCTCGGCCACCAGGCGATCGGCGAAGCGTTCGGCGGCCGCGTCGTACGCGCGAAGACCATCATGCATGGCAAGGTGAGCCGGATCGAAACCGACTGCCGCGGCGTGTTCGCCGACCTGCCGAAGCATTTCGACGTGACGCGCTACCACTCGCTCGCGATCGAGCGCGAATCGCTGCCGGACTGCCTCGAGGTGTCCGCGTGGACCGACGACGGCGAGATCATGGGCGTACGCCACAAGACGCTGCCGATCGAAGGCGTGCAGTTCCATCCGGAATCGATCCTGTCCGAGCACGGCCATGCGCTGCTCGAGAATTTCCTGAAACAGAACCGCGCCGCGGCCGGCGCGGCCGCACCGGCTGCCTGACGGGAGACGCACGATGACGATTACCCCGCAGGAAGCGTTGCAACGCACGATCGAGCACCGCGAAATCTTCCACGACGAAATGCTGCACCTGATGCGGCTGATCATGCGCGGCGACCTGTCGCCCGTGATGGCGGCCGCGATCATCACCGGGCTGCGTGTGAAGAAGGAGACGATCGGCGAAATCGCCGCCGCCGCGACCGTGATGCGCGAATTCGCGAACCACGTCGAGGTGCAGGACAACTCGAATTTCGTCGACATCGTCGGCACCGGCGGCGACGGCTCGCACACGTTCAACATCTCGACCGCGTCGATGTTCGTCACGGCGGCCGCGGGCGCGAAGGTCGCGAAGCACGGCAACCGCGGCGTGTCGAGCAAGTCCGGCAGCGCCGACGTGCTCGAGGCGCTCGGCGTGAACATCGACCTGCAGTCGGACCAGGTCGCCGCTTCGATCGCCGAAACCGGCATGGGCTTCATGTTCGCGCCGAACCATCACCCGGCGATGAAGAACATCGCGGCCGTGCGCCGCGAGCTCGGCGTGCGCACGATCTTCAACATCCTCGGCCCGCTGACCAATCCGGCCGGTGCGCCGAACCAGCTGATGGGCGTGTTCCACGCTGACCTCGTCGGCATCCAGGTGCGCGTGATGCAGCGCCTCGGCGCGCAGCACGTGCTGGTCGTGTACGGCAAGGACGGGATGGACGAGGTGTCGCTCGGCGCCGCGACGCTCGTCGGCGAATTGCGCGACGGCAAGGTGCACGAATACGAGATCCATCCGGAGGACTTCGGCCTGCAGATGGTGTCGAACCGCACGCTGAAGGTGGAAAATGCCGACGAATCGCGCACGATGCTGCTCGGCGCGCTGGACAACCAGCCGGGCGTCGCGCGCGAGATCGTCACGCTGAACGCGGGCACCGCGCTCTACGCGGCCAATATCGCCGAGTCGATCGCGGACGGCATCCAGCTCGCCCGCGAAGCGATCGCGAGCGGCAAGGCCCGCGCGAAGGTCGACGAGCTCGTGCGCTTCACGCAGCAGTTCAAGCGCTGACCCTCTTACGAATCAAGCAGGAACCCATATGAGCGACATTCTCGACCGAATCATCGCCGTCAAGCGCGAAGAAATCGCGGCGGCCATGCGCAGCACGCCGCTCGAGGCACTGAAACTGGAAGCCTCCGCGCGCGACCTGCGCGACTTCGTCGGCGCGCTGCGAGCGAAGCACGCGGCCGGCAACGCCGCCGTGATCGCCGAAATCAAGAAGGCCAGCCCGTCGAAAGGCGTGCTGCGCGAGCATTTCGTGCCGGCCGACATCGCGCGCTCGTATGCGGCGCACGGCGCCGCGTGCCTGTCGGTGCTGACCGACGAGCAGTTCTTCCAGGGCGGCGTCCGCTACCTCGAGGAAGCGCGCGCGGCCTGCACGCTGCCGGTGCTGCGCAAGGACTTCATCGTCGACGCGTACCAGATCGTCGAAGCCCGCGCGATGGGCGCCGACGCGATCCTGCTGATCGCCGCCGCGCTCGACACGCCGCTGATGCAGGATCTGGAAGCCTATGCGCACTCGCTCGGCCTCGCGGTGCTGGTCGAAGTGCACGACCGCAACGAAATGGAACAGGCGCTGACGCTAAAGACGCCGCTGCTCGGCATCAACAACCGCAACCTGCGCACGTTCGAGACGTCGATCCAGACCACGCTCGACATGCTCGACATGATTCCGGCGGACCGCATCGTCGTGACCGAATCGGGCATCCTGTCGCGCATCGACGTCGACACGATGCGCGCGGCGAACGTGAACACGTTCCTCGTCGGCGAGGCGTTCATGCGCGCCGACCAGCCGGGCGAGGAACTCGCACGGATGTTCTTCTGATGGCGATCGAAAAGGAAATCAAGCTCGCACTGCCGGCCGGTCAGGCCGATGCCGCGCGCCGCTTCTTCGAGACGCTGACCGGCGAACCCGGTCACGCCATCACGCTCGCGAACGTCTATTACGACACGCCCGATCTCGCGCTGGCGCGCTCGAAGAGCGCGGTGCGCGTGCGCCGTACGCCGGACGGCTGGCTGCAGACGTTCAAGACGGTCGGCAGCGCGGAAGGCGGCCTGCATCGCCGTCACGAATGGGAGCTGCCGGTCGCGGGCGACGCGCTCGAAATCGACGCGCTCGTCGCGGCCTGCGACGTGCCGGAAGCCGCCGCCGCGCTGAATGACGCGGCCGGCGCGCTGCATGCGCTGTTCCGCACGGATTTTTCGCGTACCCTGTGGCGCATCGCAATCGGCGGCGCAACCGTCGAGGCCGCGGTGGACCTCGGCGAGATCGTCGTCCAGGCGGAACACGAAACGCGCCGCGAACCGATCAGCGAAATCGAACTCGAACTGATCGACGGCCCGGAAACGGCGCTCGCGACGCTCGCCGCCGAACTGCAGCAGGCGCTGCCGGGCCTCGTTCCCGAAAACATCAGCAAGGCGCAGCGCGGCTACCGGCTGCGCGCGCAATAAACACGCATCACGCATGGCAACCCGCAAGACTTCCCGCGCGCCGCAACAGGCGTCACTGTTCGACGATCCCGTGCCGGAAACGGCACCGGCCGATATTCCGTCCGCGGCTTCCGAACCGCCCGCGGCTCGGCGCAAATCCGCGAAGAAGGCGGCCGCACCGGCGCCCGCGCCAGCCCCGACCGCCACGGCACCACTGCCCGTTGTCGCCGACGTGCCGCACCTCGCCGCGCAATTCGACGCGCTGCCGGCCGTCTGGCGCGACGTGCTGAAACCGTTCACCGACAGCGACGCGTACGCGCCGCTGTGCCGCTTCGTCGATGAAGAGCGCGCCGCCGGCAAGACGGTCTACCCGACCGACGTGTTCCGCGCGCTGCGCCTGACGAGCCCGGACGACGTGAAGGTCGTGATCCTCGGCCAGGATCCGTATCACGGCGACGACCGCGGCACGCCGCAGGCGCACGGCCTCGCGTTCTCGGTGCCGCCGGCCGTCCGCACGCCGCCGTCGCTGCGCAACATCTTCAAGGAAATCGCCGCGAACTTCGGTCACGACGCACCGCGTCACGGCTGCCTCGACACATGGGCGCGCCAGGGCGTGCTGTTGCTCAACACCGTGCTGACGGTCGAGCGCGGCGCGGCCGCGAGCCACGCGAAGCGCGGCTGGGAGCAATGCACGGACACGCTGATCCGCGAGCTCGCCGGCCGCCATCGGGGGCTCGTATTCATGCTGTGGGGCGCGCACGCGCAGGCCAAGCGCGCGCTGTTCGACGCGAACGCGCATTGCGTGCTCGAAGCGCCGCATCCGTCGCCGCTGTCCGCGCACCGCGGCTTCCTCGGCTGCCGCCATTTCACGCTCGCGAACGACTATCTGGTCGACGCGGGCCACGCACCGATCGACTGGCGCCTGCCGGACGTGGCCGAAACGCTCGCGTAACGGCCTCGGCGGCCGGTTCGCCGGCCGAATGCAAAAACGCCGCGTCCCTTTCGGGGCGCGGCGTTTTTTTATCGGGCGACGCAGCGGGTGCGTCGCACCCGCATCGACCTGACGCGTTACGCGGCGGCGATCGCTTCGCGTGCGCTGGCCAGCGCGGCGCTCTGCGCATCCGGGCCGAGGTTCAGGCCTTCCGCGAAGATGAAGCTCACGTCGGTCAGGCCGATGAAGCCGAGGAACGTGCGCAGGTACGGCGTCTGGCTGTCGTTCGGCGTACCGGCGTACTTGCCGCCGCGCGCCGTCACGACGTGAACCTTCTTGCCCTTGATCAGGCCTTCCGGACCGTTCTCGGTGTAGCGGAACGTGACGCCTGCGCGGGCGATCCAGTCGAAGTACGTCTTCAGTTGCGACGAGATACCGAAGTTGTACATCGGGGCGCCGATCACGATGATGTCGGCAGCCTGCAGCTCGGCGATCAGCGCATCGCTCTTCGCGACGATCGCATTCTGTTCCGCGGTGCGCTTGTCGGCCGGCGTGAAGAACGCGCCGAGCACCGATTCATCGAGGTGCGGCAGCGCATCGGTCAGCAGGTCGCGGACCACGACGTTCGCGCCGGGGTTCGATTGTTGCAGCTTTGCCGTCAGTTCGTTGGCCAGCAGCGTGGATTGCGCACCTTGCGAACGCGCAGCGGAATTGATTTGCAGAATGGTCGTCATGTCAGGCTCCGGTAGGGTTGCGCTTCGGTAGCGCGAGTGACGCCATTGTGCGTGGCCGCAAGACCGCGAAAAAGCGGGTTCAGGGCGACGGATTGTTGCAGCAGCGGGACAATCCACGATCGCGCCCCGATACCCGCTTGCGTACGTTCACCCCTTCAGCCAGGCTTCGCGGGCTTTCGTGGCCGCAGCCGGCTTCGCGGCCGCCGTCAGCCGGTACCGGGTGACTTCCGGGCCGTCGAGCTTCAGTTTCGCGGTGCGCAGCTCGTCGCGGCGGAATGCGTGAACCTCGACCTTGTCGCCCGGCCGGTAGCGTGCGAGCAGCGCATCGAGGTTCGTACCCGTCACGCGCAGCCCGTCCACCGCGATCAGCGTGTCGCCGGCCGACAACCCCGCGCGATGCGCGGCGCCGCCTTCGTAGACCGCCGCCAACGTGCAGTCCGCGCCGCCGCGCAGGCGCGCGCCGATCGTCGGCTTCGCGGCCGCGCCGAGCGCGACGTCGGGGGCCAGCGTCACGCCGAACGGCGCGAGCAGTTCGCCGAGCGGCAGGTCGCGCGTGCCGTGCACGGCATCGGCGAACAGGCGGCCAAGCGCGACGCCCGTCGCCTCTTCGATCAGCGTCTCGACTTCGTTTTCTTCCACGCCCGCCTGCTTGCCGCGATAGAAGTCGCGGCCGTAGCGTTGCCACAGCAGGCGCATCACGTCGTCGAGCGACTTCCGGTTACGCGTCTGCGCGCGGATCGCGAGATCGAACGCGAGCGCCACGAGCGAGCCCTTCGTGTAATAGCTGACGATCGCGTTGGTCGCGTTCTCGTCCTGACGGTAGTACTTGATCCACGCGTCGAACGAGCTTTCCGCGACGCTCTGCTTGAGCCGGCCCGTGCCGCGCAACACGCCGCCGACCGTGCGGCCGAGCGCCGCGAGATATTCGTCCTGCGACATCAGCCCGCTGCGGACCAGCATCAGGTCGTCGTAATACGACGTGAAGCCCTCGAACAGCCACAGCAGCGACGTGTAGTTCTCGCGCGTGAGGTCGTACGGCACGAATGCCGCCGGCTTGATGCGCTTCACGTTCCACGTGTGGAAATACTCGTGGCTGCAGAGGCCGAGATACGTGCGATAGCCTTCCGTCGTTTCCGGCCGCCCCTTCACCGGCAGGTCGGTACGATTGCAGATCAGCGCGGTCGACGCACGATGCTCGAGGCCGCCGTAGCCGTCGCTGACCGCGAGCGTCATGAACACGTAGCGGTCCATCGGCGCCTTCTTCGACTTCGGCTCGAACAGCGCGATCTGTGCTTCGCACACGCGCTTCAGATCGGTACGCAGCCGCTCCAGGTCGAGCTGCGCCACGCGCCCGGCGATCACGATGTCGTGCGGCACGCCGTGCGCGTCGAACGTCGCGAGCGCGAATTCGCCGATCGTCACCGGATGGTCGGACAGCTCGTCGTAATTCGCCGCGCGATACGTGCCGAAACCGTAGCGCTTGGTGCCGCCCGCTTCGGGCAGTGCGGTGCCGACACGCCACGTGCGGAACGCCGCGCCGGCCGGTTTGGCAATGTCGACTTCGCACGGCGCGTCCTCGCGACCGGCGACGCTCAGGAACACGGCCGTCGCGTTGAAGAAGCCGCCCGAATCGTCGAGATACGCGGAGCGCACCGACAGGTCCCATGCATAGACGTCGTAACGCAGCGTCAGCGCGCCGGTCACGGGCGCGGCCTGCCACGTGTGCTTGTCGGTCTTCGCGATGCGCACCTTGCGGCCCGCGTCGTTGAACGCGCGCAGCGTCACGATGTTGCGCGCGAACTCGCGCACGAGATAGCTGCCCGGAATCCACACCGGCAGCGAGAAACGCTGGCCGTCGGGATCGGGATCGGCAACCGTCACCGTCACTTCGAACAGGTGCGCGGCAAGATCTTTCGGGGCAATCGAATAGCGGATCGGCTGGGTCATCGTGGCAATCGGTCGGTCGAATACGGCGGCGAAAACGAAGAGAGGCGCCGGCAGATCATGCGGGCGCCCCTCGCTGGCCGGGCCATGCGCCCGGCGTGCAGTCGGTTACTTGCTCGAGGCGAGCGCCTGGTTGAGCTGATCGGCCGATACCGCGCCCGGCAGGCGACGGCCGTCCGGCAAAAAGATCGTCGGCGTGCCCGTGACGTTCATCCCGCGGCCAAGCGCGAGGTTCTTGTCGAGCGCGCTGGTGTCGCAGGTACCGGCGCCGGACGGCGCGCGGTGGTCGAGCATCCAGCTTTCCCACGTCTTCGCGCGGTCGGTCGCGCACCAGATCGCCTTCGACTTCGCGGTCGAATCCGGCGACAGCACCGGGTACAGGAACGTGTAGACGGTCACGTTGTCGATCGACTGCAGCGTCGTCTCGAGCTTCTTGCAGTACGGGCAGTTCGGATCGGAGAACACCGCGATCTTGCGGGCGCCGCTGCCCTTGACGACCTTGATCGCATTCGCGAACGGCAGGCTCGCGAAGTCGATCTTGTTGATTTCGGACAGGCGGGCGTCGGTCAGGTTCTTGTGCGTCTTGGTGTCGACGAGATCGCCGAGCAGCACGTAGTCGCCCGCCGCGTCGCTATAGATGATCTGCGAGCCGAGGTTCACTTCGTAAAGGCCTGCAACCGGCGATTTCGACACGCTCTTGATCGGCGCGTCGTTGCCGAGACGGGCTTGCAGCGTGGCCTTCAGCTTGTCGGTGGTCTGGTCGGCCTGCGCGGTGCAGCCAAGCGTCGCCATCGTGACGGCCAGCGCCAACGATGCGATGCGGATCGTTTTTTTCATCGAAATCTTCCTTCAGCTCAATCGGAGTGCACGGCACAGTGTACGCCGTAACGGAACCGTCTCCGACCGGCGCAGCGGCAGAAGGTTCGCTCAGCCGAGCGCGGCCGACACGAGCCAGCGCTTCACCAGCGGCTGCGCGCCGACGAACGCCATGCCCGCATTACGCACCGCCTTCGCGAGCGAGCCCGGCACCGCGAACAGCCGCTGCAGGCCGTCGGTCGCGACCATCAGCGCGCGGATGTCCTCGCGGCGCGAACGCTCGTAGCGGCGCAGCAGCACCGTATCGCCGAGATTGCGGAAGCTTTCCTTGCCCGCGATCGCGTCAGCGAGCGCCGCGACGTCGCGCAGCCCGAGGTTCATCCCCTGCCCCGCGAGCGGGTGGATCAGGTGCGCGGCATCGCCGACCAGCGCGACGCGCGGCGCGATCAGCTTGTCGACCGTCTGCAGCGCCAGCGGGAAGCCGGCGGCCGGCGTCACGCATTCGAGCGTGCCGACCTGGCCGTGCGACACGCGCTCGACCTCGGCCGCGAGCTGCGCCGGATCGAGTGCGAGCAGCTCGTCCGCATGCGCGGTGTGCGCGGACCACACGAGCGATACGTGGCCGTCCGGCAGCGGCAGCAGCGCGACGATCTCGCCTTCGTGGAACCATTGCCAGGCCGTCTCGCGGTGCGGCAGCGACGCCTTGAAGTTCGCGACGACGCCGGTCTGCCGGTAGTCGCGCCGTTCTACCCTGGCCCCCATTTGGGAACGTACCCACGAATGCGCGCCGTCGGCGCCGACGACGAGATCCGCTTCGAGCACCTGCCCCGACGACAGCGTGAGCACGGCCGCATCGTCGCGCACGTCGAAACCCTGCGCACGCGCGTCGAACCACGTGAGGTTCGGCTGGAACCGCAGCGCGGCGTCGAGCGACGCTTCGACCAACGACGATTCGGCGATCCATGCGAGCTGCGGCACGGACGCCTGATAGGCGGAGAAATGCAGTTCGGCATGCGCATCGCCATACACGCGCATGTCGTAGACCGGCGCGAGCCGGCTGTGGTCGAGCGCCTGCCAGACCCGCAGCCGTTCGAGCAACGCCTGCGAACTGGACGACAGCGCGTAGACGCGCGTGTCGAACGCGAGATCCGCGGGGCGCGGCGTGGCCGGCTGGGCGAGCAGGGCTGTCTTGTAGCCGGACTGGGTCAGCGCGAGCGCGGCCGTCTTGCCGACGAGCCCGCCGCCGACCACGGCGACGTCGAAGGTGTGGTGGGCAGTCATGGCGGGCATTATAGCCGCGGGGCCAAACCCTTACGCGGCCGGACTTTGCGGGAAATCAGCAGAACCGCAGGCCGGTGCGCCGGCGCGGCGGCCCGCCGCATCGGCCGTTCGGCGCCAAGCCCGGAAACCGGAGCGCCGGCACGGTACAATAGCGTCTTTGACCGTCGGCCCGCCGCGCTCCACGCGCCGGCCGCCCTTTTTTCCCGCGCCGCCGTGCCCTGTCCGGCCGCGCCGCCTCACCCGTCCGAAGGATTCCATGAGTCTCAAATGCGGCATCGTCGGCTTGCCCAACGTCGGCAAGTCCACCCTGTTCAATGCGCTGACCAAGGCCGGCATCGCCGCCGAGAACTACCCGTTCTGCACGATCGAGCCGAACGTCGGCATCGTCGAAGTGCCGGATACGCGCCTGAAGGCGCTCTCCGAGATCGTCAAGCCGGAGCGTGTCGTGCCGGCCGTCGTCGAATTCGTCGACATCGCGGGCCTCGTCGCGGGCGCGAGCAAGGGTGAAGGCCTCGGCAACCAGTTCCTCGCGAACATCCGCGAAACCGATGCAATCACGCACGTCGTGCGCTGCTTCGAGGACGACAACGTCATCCACGTCGCCGGCAAGGTGAGCCCGATCGACGACATCGAAGTGATCAACACCGAACTCGCGCTCGCCGACCTCGGCACCATCGAGAAGGCGCTCACGCGCTATTCGAAGGCGGCAAAGTCGGGCAACGACAAGGAAGCGGCGAAGCTCGTCGCGGTGCTTGAAAAGGTACGTGCGCAGCTCGACCAGGGCAAGGCCGTGCGCGGCCTCGCGCTGTCGGACGACGAAGAAGCGCTGATCAAGCCGTTCTGCCTGATCACCGCGAAGCCGGCGATGTACGTCGCCAACGTGAAGGACGACGGCTTCGAGAACAACCCGCACCTCGAGGCGGTACGCAAGTACGCGGAAAGCGAAAACGCGCCGGTGGTCGCCGTGTGCGCGGCGATCGAGGCGGAAATCGCCGATCTCGACGACGCGGACAAGGAAGCATTCCTCGCCGACATGGGCATGGAAGAGCCGGGCCTCGACCGCGTGATCCGCGCGGGCTTCAAGCTGCTCGGCCTGCAGACCTACTTCACCGCAGGCGTGAAGGAAGTGCGCGCGTGGACGATCCACATCGGCGACACGGCGCCGCAGGCGGCCGGCGTGATCCACACCGACTTCGAGCGCGGCTTCATCCGTGCGCAGACGATCGCGTTCGACGACTTCGTTTCGTACAAGGGCGAGCAAGGCGCGAAGGAAGCCGGCAAGATGCGCGCGGAAGGGAAGGAATATGTCGTGCACGACGGGGATGTGATGAACTTCCTGTTCAACGTCTGAGCGTTGCCGCCGCACCGACCGTAAAAAAGCCCGCTGAATGCGGGCTTTTTCTTTTGATGCTTGGCGATGCATTGCATCGCTGCGATCCGAACATTCAACCTCGCACGCCTCTGATGAGCTCCGGCCACAGCGACGAATGGGCTCGACGGAACATGCCGACGTGACCGATTGCGCGGCCATCACAGTTTTCCGGGCTGATGAAATGGACCTTGCTTTCGGCTCGCGGCAACCACCGCAGCCAGTCTTCGATATTGGCCGGTGTCGCGAGCGGGTCGTCGGTTGCAGCAACCACCGTGACGGGAGCGGAGAATTCACTGTAGTAGTGACGCGCAACGCCGATCCCGAACTCATTGGCCATGTAGCCGGGGCGGCGACACCATCGAGCCCACTGAAGCCCGACCCGCGCCGGCAGATCGTCGCCCCATCCCAGTACCCTGGCAGGCACATAGCCGAACAGGCGCGCGCTAACGGGCACATAAAGATTTGCCAGCAACGATGCGGCAATTCGCATCGGCCACCGGATGTTGCCGATGTATCCCGATGACGCGGAAATCGCGCAAACCGAGCGAATCGATGCATGGTTCGGCATCAGACCGACCAGTTGCGCACCCGCGCTGTGCCCGATCAGGTGTGCGTCGCGCGCGCGGGTTTCACGGAGGAGCCAGTCGAGTGCGGCGGGCATGTCAAGCTGCCCCCAGTCCTGTTTGCGCGCGACCGATCGGCGGAGGTGGCCCTCCTCGCGCGAGGCACCGATGCCGCGGTAATCGAATACGAAGGTCGGATGACCGTCGTCGCGCAACCAATCCGCAAATGCGAAATAGAACGATTGACGCAGTCCTGTCGCCGGGCAGATGAGCACCGGGGAGCCAGCACCGGTGGCCGTCGGGAAATAGGATCCCTGTAGCGAGTATCCATCCCGCGCGCGAAATGCGACGCTTACCCGGGAGGCCGGTTGCATCGTCATCGCCCGGGTTTCAATGCCGTAGACCACGGTGACATTGCGAATACGCATCGGCAGTTGCGAGATCGCGAACGCAGCGGGCTTTTCTCATTTCGGACTGGTTCATGAAGGTTTGCGGGAAGCGCCAGCGGACAATCTTTTCGCCATTTCCTTCGTTGCCTCCGTTGCACAGATCGCTTGTGCCGCAGGTCGCATCGAACCGTCGCTCCATGCGCTACGCGTCGATTTTTCGCACGATGTGTCGCGCGCTTTCTTCCACTTTGCCATCTGCGCGTCGAGCGCCGCCTTGCGCCTCGGCTGCTCGCTCACTTGTTTGTCGACGATCCGCTGCAATTCCCGCTCGGCGACGAGCTGATCGCGCCACGCGCAAAAATTCATGCTCGTCTGGCTCGAGTCGCAGTCCTTGAGCAGTGCATTGACCTCGCTTGCCGGCAAACCGCTGCGCACCGCTATCTCGTCCGCTGCCGTCGGGCCGGCAAATGCATGCGTCGACGCCAGCACGAGCAAACCGATCATGGCCGTTCTCACTGTGCCCTCTGTCGTGGCTGGAACGGCGCCGATTCAAGTCGACGCCGGTTGACAAGCCCGTTCGAACGAACGGGCGCGAGACGATGCCCGTTCTCGTCTCGTGGATGGATCCAGACGCGCTGATTCATGTGCGACACGACGCCCGCGTCGTCGCTCTGATTCGCTGAACGGAACGCGGCCAGCGCACCTGTGTTGCCGGTATTGTATGCATAGCTGACGAGCTCATCGAATTGCAATTGTGTCAATTGCCGGCCCGATACATGCCGTCGCACGGCGGCTTCTGCCCGACGGACCCGGACCGCGAGTTGCGCATTCACTTGCGTCGTCGTAACCGGCGTGCGCAATTCTTCCGGGGTGCACGGCCCGGTGTGAGCAAGCGTCCCGATACCATAGGTACAGTTGTTCGCCTGATCGTTGTAGTAAGCCATGACCGCGCTTTCCCGCCTCCGCAGCTCAGCCCAACCTGCGTCGCTCAATCTCAAGCTCTCGTTCGCCATTTGCCCCACCCGGCACGACCGCTTACGCGAGTCGACCTCATCATTCACTTCGGTTCTCGAAGCGATCAATGTATGGCGTTGCCGTTGGCGATGAAATCGGACGAGTTCGATTTCTTATCCTTAAATTTCAGCGCTATCTCGCCGACTCCCGCCGCGACATCAGCCCATCGCAAAAAGACAAATGGCCTGACCGGCAACCGCCGATCAGGCCATTTTCGCGACCGGGACTTCGCGCCCCGCCGCCACTTCAATTCATCACGTCGCCGACACCCGCCGCCCCGCGTTCGCCTGCGCATCACGCCCACGCTTGTTCAGCCACGACGCGAGCAGCACGATCAACGCCAGCACGGCCGTCGCGCCGACTTCCATCCGGTGCTCCTCGCTGACGAACATCACGGTCAGCGTGCCGCAGATGAACAGGATCACGGCCCACGTGAGCCACGGGAACAGCCACATCCGCAGCGTCAGGTCGGCACCGCCCGATTCGAGCGTCTTGCGCATCCGCAGCTGCGAGATCGCGATCACGAGATACACCAGCAGCGCGATCGCGCCCGACGTTGCCAGCAGGAAGCCGAACACCTGCTCCGGCATCAGGTAGTTCGCGATCACCGTCACGAAGCCGAACGCAGTCGACGCCAGCACGGCCGCGCGCGGCGTGCCGGTCGAATCGGTGCGATGCAGGAAGGCCGGCGCGTCCTTGCGCCTGGACAGCGAGAACAGCATCCGCGACGCCGTGTACAGCGCCGAATTCAGGCAGCTCGCAACCGACACGAGCACGATCACGTCGATGATCGCCTTCGCGTTCGGCACGCCGATCAGTTCCATCGCACGCTGATACGAGCCGTGCTTCGGCAGCAGCGGGTCGTTCCACGGCACGATGGCCGCGACGACGAGGATCGAGCCGAGATAGAACAACGTGATACGCCAGATGACCGAGTTCGTCGCGCGCACGATCTGGCGTTGCGGGTTGTCCGATTCGGCGGCCGCGATCGTCACGATCTCGGTGCCGAGGAACGAGAACATCGTCGTCAGCATCGCCGCGAGCACCGCGCTCGCGCCGTGCGGCATGAAGCCGTCATGCACGAACAGGTTCGACACGCCCGACACGGCCGGCGCAGGAATGATGCCGACGATCGCCGCGCCGCCAATGCACAGGAACACGACGATCGCGACGACCTTGATCAGCGCGAACCAGAATTCGAATTCGCCGTAGTTCTTGACGGAAAAGAGGTTGGTGATGGTGAGCAGCAGCGTGATGCCGAGCGCGAAGATCCACGTCGCGATGCCCGGGAACCACGCATTGAGGATGGTCGCGGCGGCGGTCGCCTCGATCGGGATCACCAGCACCCAGAACCACCAGTACAGCCAGCCGATCGTGAAGCCGGCCCAGTGGCCGATCGCGCGATCGGCATAGGTCGAGAACGACCCGCTGTCCGGATGCGCGACGGCCATTTCGCCGAGCATGCGCATCACCAGCACGACCAGCACGCCCGCGATCGCATACGCGAGTATCGATGCCGGCCCGGCTTCCGCGATCGCGTGGCCGGAGCCGACGAACAAGCCCGCGCCGATGACGCCGGCAATCGACATCATCGTTACGTGACGCTGCTTCAAGCCGGTGCCAAGGCCTGTGTTGCTTCCACTCATCTGTCTCTCTCCAAAAAACGGTTCCGATACGACCGGTGTCGCATGAAGGCGGCGCGGGGAGTTGTCGTTGTTGAATCCGGCTGCGACCGCGCGTGCGTCGCACGCGGGCATGAGGCCGGATGGGGCCATTCCGGTCGGGTCGTCCCGCGCAGTCTGCGAAGCTGCGGGTGCGATGCGGCGCACCGGGCGCCGGCGCATCGCGTACGCCCGTTCCGTCGGCTGTCGTCAGCCGCCTTCGAAGCGAACGAGTGTAAGCATCAAACGGTTCTTCACTAAGAACCAATTGAAGAATTTCGATGGAACCACTCGTTGCATCGATACGAACCGATGCAACGCTTGATCCGGTTCGGCGGCGGCTCGCGCGCAGCGCGCGCGCCGTTCAGTTCGCGTCGCGGGCGGCTTCGTCCCGCCACTTCGCCGGCACGAGTGCGTGCCATTCTCGCAGCAGCAGGTTCTTCACGGCGTCGGGATGCGCGGCCGACAGGCGCACCAGCACGATCGGCCAGCCGACATAGTGATCGGTCACGTAATACACGTCGGGCGCCGATTCGATCAGCCATGCGCGCTCGTCGGGGCCGACGCCCTTCACGACGAGCGTGTCGCCGTCCTCGCGCAGTCGCGCGAGCAGCTTGCCCTTCACCTTGAGCGCGGGCGTGCCGTACGACGTGCCGTCCTCGACGCCGCGCCAAGCCAGGGCGATCTGCCGGACTTCGTCGAATGTCACGATGCCTCCCCGACCATGCGTCGATGGTTGACGGTCCGGCCACCCTACCGGAAACCGCGCGACGCGCCCAGCGGGCGCGTTATCCGCCGGCCGCGCGCGCGGCGGCCGGCGCACGCCCGGTGGTCGCGACGATTGCGAACGCGATCGCATTCGCGGCGGCGCTCGCGAGGATCGGCACGAGATAGCCGCCGCCCGCGTCGTAGATGAAGCCGGCGGCGGCCGGCCCGATCAGCGTGCCGAACGCGACGCTCGTGTACAGGATGCCAATGATCGCGCTCACGTTGCGCCCGCCGAAATAGTCCATCACGACCGCCGGCAGCACGGCGACCCAGCCGCCGTAGAACACGCCGAACACGAGCGCGAACGCAGCCAGCGTCGCGACGGTGCCGGCGCCCGCCCACGCGACCAGCGCGACGGCCATGCCGGCGAACATCGCGAGCAGCGACGCACGGCGGCCGAAGCGGTCGGCGAGGCCGCCGAGGAAGAAGCGGCCGGCCGTGCTGCCCACGCCGATCACGCCGAGCAACAGCACGGCCGTCGACGGCGCGACGCCGTGATCGAGCGCGTACGGCACGAGGTGAACGAACGGGACGAACACGCCGAACGAGCAGACGAGGCAGGCCGCGTAGAGGCTCGCGAACGGCCGCGACGTGACGGCTTCGCGCACCGTCGCGCCGGCATGCACGTTCGCGCCGGCCGCGCCGGTCCATACGGCAGCGGCATGCCGGCTGCCGTCGCCGGCGGCATCGCCGTCCGGCAGCAATCCGCGCCTGCGCGGGTCGTTCTCGATCAGCAGCGACATGCCGGCACCCAGCACGATCGCGAGCGCGGCCAGCGTGAAATACGCGCCGCGCCAGCCGACCTGCGCGATCAGCGCGGACGCGAGCGGCGGCATCACCAGCGTGCCGACGCCGATCCCCGCGACCGCGAGCCCTGACGCGAACCCGCGCCGGCGCACGAACCAGCGCTGCACCGCACCGACGGCCGGCACGTACGCGCAGCCGACGCCGAACCCGACACCGAGCCCGTACGCGACATAGACCTGCAGCAGCGTATGCGCCGTGCCGGCGGCCGCGAGCCCCGCGCCGGTCAGCAGCATCCCGGCGACGGCGAGCCGCCGCGAGCCGAAACGATCGGCCAGCGGCCCGCTGACGACGCCGAAGCCGAAGTACAGGAAGCCGGCGAGCGAGAACACGAGCGAGATCTGGCCGCGCGACGCGGCGAAATCCCGCTGCAGCGACTCGACGAACGCGCTGAACGTATACGCGCTGCCGAACCCGACGAACGTGACGGCGAACGCGGCCGCCACCACGTACCAGCCGTAGAAAAGGCGCGACGCGCCCGGGCGGTTCATGACGATGCTCCTTTCGGGTTCCACCGGCTGCCGGGCGGCGTCCGGATTGCCCCGTGGATATAGTTGAACTATGTTGATCGCACCGGCCGCCGACAGGCAGCCGCGAAACATGCGACCCGATGTGTCGACGGTACTCGCGCGTACGCGTCGCCTCAAACGATATTTCGTCGACCTTTCGCTTTAGAAAAACTGAATGAATCGTTCCCGCCTGCCGCCGCTCAACGCGTTGCGCGCCTTCGAAGCCGCCGCCCGCCACCTGTCGGTGAAGTCGGCGGCCGAGGAGCTGTCGGTCACGCCCGGCGCGGTGAGCCAGATGATCCGCACGCTCGAGACGCATCTCGGCGTGCAGCTGTTCGAGCGCGTGAACCGCGGCATCCTGCTGACGGCCGCCGGCCGCGACTACCTGCCGCCCGTGCGCAACGCGTTCCGGCAGATCGCCGATGCGTCGCAGCGCGTGTCGGGCGCCGCCGACAGCGGCGTGCTGACGGTGAGCGTCACGCCGTTCTTCGCGTCCGCGTGGCTCGTCCCGCGCCTCGCGCAGTTCCGGCAGGCGTGCCCCGACGTCGACCTGCAGGTCGTCACGAGCCACGCGCTCGCGGATTTCGCACGCGACGGCGTCGACGTCGCGATCCGCCACGGCCTCGGGCGTTACGTCGGGCTGTGCAGCGAACGACTGCTGACGGTCGAAATCGTCGCGCTCGCGTCGCCCGAACTCGTCGCGCGGCTCGGCATGCCGGCGACGCCGGCCGCGCTCGTCGGCTGGCCGCAGTTGCACGACGCCGAACGCAAGGGCTGGCACATCTGGTTCGGCGCGCAGCGGATCGACGATTTCGGGCCGCCGCGCGGCCCCGCGTTCGACGACTCGGGCCTGCTGCTGCAGGCGATCGTCGCCGGCCAGGGCGCCGGGCTGCTGCCGGCCGCGATGGTGCGCGGCGAGCTGGCGAGCGGCCGGCTCGTGCAGCTTGCCGACGTCGCATGGCTCGACGATTTCGCGTACTACCTCGTCTATCCGCCGCATCACGCGGAACGGCCGAAGGTTGCCGCATTCCGCCGGTGGATTCTCGATGCCGCGCAGGCCGACGGCGCGGCGTCGATGTCGGGCGCGGCGTAGCGTCGCGCGGCGCCACGGGGCCGATCCGCTAACATGCGGCGCGGGCGATCGGCCCGACGTCGATAACAACGAACAGAACGAGAGAGACCATGCGTGCCCTGCTCCGCCGCGCGACCCATGTCGCGACCCTGTCCGCCGCGCTCTTCGTCGCGGGCGCCGCGCTGCCGCCTCCCGCGCATGCCTATCGCGCGTCACCCGGCTACGGCAACGAAGCCGATCTCGACCGTCACGACACGTATCGCAACCGCGACGGCGAAACCGTGCACGCGCCCGCGCATTCGAAATCGGGCCGCGTGCCGGACGGCGCGAGCGCGCGCTGCCGCGACGGCACGTACAGCTTCAGCCGCCACCGGCGCGGCACGTGCTCGGGGCACGGCGGCGTCGCCGCGTGGCTGTGAGCGCGGGTCGGCCGAATGGCCTGCGCCGCGCCAGCGGCAGCCGGCGGCGAAGTACAATACGCGCTCGCACCGCCGCGCCCCGCGCGGCACGCTCCGTACCGAATCACCCGACGCCGCCACGCGCGCGCTGCGCGGCAGTCTCAACCACTTCTGACTTTCACACCAAATGGCCCAATACGTTTTCACGATGAACCGGGTCGGCAAGATCGTGCCGCCCAAGCGCCAGATCCTGAAGGACATCTCGCTGTCGTTCTTTCCCGGCGCGAAGATCGGCGTGCTCGGCCTGAACGGCTCGGGCAAGTCGACGCTGATCCGCATCATGGCGGGCGTCGACAAGGACATCGAAGGCGAAGCCACGCCGATGCCGAACCTGAACATCGGCTACCTGCCGCAGGAACCGCAGCTCGACCCGACGAAGACCGTGCGCGAAGCCGTCGAGGAAGGCCTCGGCGACCTGTTCCAGGCGAACAAGAAGCTGGAAGAAATCTACGCGGCCTACGCCGAACCGGACGCCGACTTCGACGCGCTCGCGGCCGAGCAGGCGAAATACGAGGCGATCCTCGCGTCGAGCGACGGCGGTAGCCCCGAGCAGCAGCTCGAAGTAGCCGCCGACGCGCTGCGCCTGCCGGCGTGGGACGCGAAGATCGAGCACCTGTCGGGCGGCGAAAAGCGCCGCGTCGCGCTGTGCAAGCTGCTGCTCGAGAAGCCCGACATGCTGCTGCTCGACGAACCGACGAACCACCTCGACGCCGAATCGGTCGACTGGCTCGAGCAGTTCCTGGTGCGCTTCCCGGGCACCGTCGTCGCCGTCACGCACGATCGCTACTTCCTCGACAACGCGGCCGAGTGGATTCTCGAACTCGACCGCGGCCACGGCATTCCGTGGAAGGGCAACTACAGCAGCTGGCTCGACCAGAAGGAAGAGCGCCTGAAGCAGGAAGAAGCGTCGGAATCGGCGCGCCAGAAGGCGATCAAGAAGGAACTGGAGTGGGTGCGCCAGAACCCGAAGGGCCGCCAGGCGAAGTCGAAGGCGCGTATCGCGCGCTTCGAGGAGCTGAGCAGCCAGGAATACCAGAAGCGCAACGAAACGCAGGAAATCTTCATCCCGGCCGGCGAACGCCTCGGCAACGAAGTGATCGAGTTCAAGAACGTCAGCAAGGCGTTCGGCGATCGCCTGCTGATCGACAACCTGAGCCTGAAGATCCCGGCCGGCGCGATCGTCGGCATCATCGGCCCGAACGGCGCCGGCAAGTCGACGCTGTTCAAGATGCTGACCGGCAAGGAACAACCGGATTCGGGCGAAGTCGTGATGGGCCCGACGGTAAAGCTCGCGTACGTCGACCAGAGCCGCGACGCCCTCGACGGCTCGAAGACGGTGTTCGAGGAAATCTCGGGCGGCGCCGACGTGCTGACGGTCGGCAAGTACGAAACGCCGTCACGGGCGTACATCGGCCGCTTCAACTTCAAGGGCGGCGACCAGCAGAAGATCGTCGGCAACCTGTCCGGCGGCGAACGCGGCCGCCTGCATCTCGCGAAGACGCTGATCTCGGGCGGCAACGTGCTGCTGTTGGACGAACCGTCGAACGACCTCGACGTCGAAACGCTGCGTGCGCTGGAAGACGCGCTGCTCGAATTCGCGGGCTCGGTGATGGTGATCTCGCACGATCGCTGGTTCCTCGACCGGATCGCGACGCACATCCTCGCGTTCGAAGGCGATTCGCAGGTCACGTTCTTCGACGGCAACTACCAGGAGTACGAAGCCGACAAGCGTGCGCGCCTCGGCGAGGAAGCCGCGAAGCCGAAGCGTCTGCGCTACAAGCCGATCAGCCGCTGAGCGGCGCGGCCCGGGCGCCCGGCACCGCGATCGCGCGGCGCCGGATGCCGAAGGTGGCCGCATCCGGAACGGCACAACGAAGAAGCGGGCTCATGGCCCGCTTTTTTTATCCGCCTGGCGCTCGCCCGCCTTTATGCGAGCGCGCCCAGCTCGCGCAGCCGCCCCTCGGTCGCCGCCGCGCTCGTATGATGAATGCCGTGCCAGCCGAGCGCCGTCGCAGCCGCGGCGTTCTTCGCGTTGTCGTCGATGAACACGAGCTCGTGCGCCGCGATGCCCGGCAGATGCGGATCGATCCGCGCATGCATTTCGCGGTAGATCGCCGGATCGGGTTTCACGAGCTTCACGCGGCCCGACACGACGATGTCCTTGAACCGGCGCAGCACCGGAAAGTTGTCCCATGCATACGGAAACGTCTGCGCGGACCAGTTCGTCAGCCCGAACAGCGGCATCCCCTGCGCGTCCAGCCGGTCGACGAGCGCCGCGCCCTCTTCGAGCACGCCGCCGATCATCTCGTGCCAGCGCGCGTAAAACGCGCGGATCAGCGCTTCGTGCTCCGGAAACTTCGCGACGAGTTCGGCCGTGCCTTCCTCGATCGTCTGCCCGCCGTCCTGGCGGACCACCCAGTCCATCGCGCACACGTGCGTGAGGAACCAGCGGCGCTCGGCGTCGTCGGGAATCAGTTCACGGTAAAGGTACTCGGGGCTCCAGTCGATCAGCACGCCGCCGAAATCGAACACCACTGCCTTGATCGTCATGCGAACTCCGTGGCGAGCACGTCCGCGAGCGGACGCGGCGTCACCGCGTTGCCCGACAGCGAATTGTTGTTCCAGATGAAGTGATGATGCGCGACGATCTGCGCGGCCGACAGGTGGGCGCGCTCGTTCGTCGTGTGCAGGTCGGACACGACGGTCGTCCGGTAGCCGAGCAGCGCGGCACGGCGCGCGGCCGAATCGACGCAGAACTCGGTCGCATAGCCGCAGATCAGCACCGAACGGATGCCGTCGCGATCGAGCTGCGCCGCGAGCGGCGTGTCGTGGAACGCGTCGCTCGCCTGCTTGCGCACACGCCAGTCGTCGCGACCGACGACCAGCCCCGCATGCAGTTCCCAGCCCGGCGTGCCGGGCACGACGTCGTCGTCCGCGTCGCCATCGTGCTGCACGAAGCACACCGGCGCGTTCGCCGCGCGTGCCGCCGCCGTCAACCGGTTGATGCCCGACACCACGTCGTCGAGCCGGTATGCGGACTGCGCCCGCTCCACCAGCCCGCGCTGCATGTCGACCACGATCACCGCAGTGTCCGCCATTGCTTGCCCTCGCTGTTATTGTCCGGCCGTCGTGAGATCGCTATCCGGCCGCTATCCGATCGTTGCCGCGCGTTGCGTCAGATCGGCTGCGTGCGCGCGTCGAGCCACGCCTTCGCGTCGCCGCTCACATGCCGGCCGACGCGCTCGCGCACCGTCGCGTGATACGTGTTCAGCCACGCGCGCTCTTCGTCGTGCAGCATCTCGATCAGCACGCAGCGCGTGTCGATCGGGCACAGCGTCAGCGTCTCGAACGCGAGGAAATCGCCGAATTCCGTCTGCCCGGCCGCACGGTTCACGACCAGGTTCTCGATCCGGATGCCCCACTGGCCCGGACGGTACACGCCCGGCTCGATCGACGTGATCATGCCCTCTTCCATCGCCGTGTGCGGCTCGGCCGGCGCGTAGTGCGAGATGACCTGCGGACCTTCGTGTACGTTCAGGAAGTAACCGACGCCATGCCCGGTGCCGTGGCCGTAGTCGAGCCCGGCCGCCCACATCGGCGCACGCGCGATCGCGTCGAGCATCGGCGAGCGAATGCCGCGCGGGAAGCGGGCGCGCGACAGCGCCATCATCGATTTCAGCACGAGCGTGAAATCGCGCCGCTGCAGGTCGCTGACGGTGCCGACCGGCACGACGCGCGTGATGTCGGTCGTGCCCGTCATGTACTGGCCGCCCGAATCGATCAGCAGCAGGCCGTCGCCGGCGATCGTCGCGTGCGACTCGCGCGTCGCGTGGTAGTGCGGCATCGCGCCGTTCGCGTTGAAGCCGGCGATCGTCGCGAAGCTCGCCGACACATAGCCGGGGCGGCGGGCGCGCGCGGCCGTGAGCTTCTCCTCGATCGTCAGCTCGGTGATCGTCTCGCGATTGACGGCCTGTTCGAACCACGCGAAGAATTCCGCGAGCGCGGCGCCGTCGTGCTCCATCGTCACGCGCACGTGCTCGATCTCGGAGGAGGTCTTGCGCGACTTCGCGAACGTCGACGGATTCACGGCCTCGACGAGCTTCACGCCGGCCGGCACGGCCTCGAGCGTGCCGAACGTCACGCGGCGCGGGTCGATCAGCAGCGTCGCGCCGTCAGGCAGCGCCGCGAGCGACGCACGCGCGGCGTCATAGGCGCGGACGTCGACGCCATCCCGCGCGAGCGACGCGGCCAGCGCCGGCGGCACCTTGCCGTCGGCGACGAACAGCGTCGCGCGATCGGCGCCGATCATTGCGTGCGCAACGAACACCGGATTGAAGTTGACGTCGGCGCCGCGCAGGTTGAACAGCCATGCGAGATCATCGAGCGTCGATACGAAATGCCATTGCGCGCCCTGCGCGTGCATCGCGCGGCGCACGTCGGCGAGCTTGCTTGCGCGCGTCGTGTCGGCCTGCGGCGCCACGTGTTCGAACACCACGTCGCCGGGCAGCCCCGGCCGCTCGGGCCAGATCGCGTCGAGCAGGTCGACGTCGGTACGCAGCGCGATGCCGCGCGCGCTCAGCGCGGCCGTCAGCCCGCGCGCGGCCGCGACGCCGAGCACAGCGCCGTCGACCCCGACCGTCGCGCCGGCCGCCACGTTCTGCGCGAGCCAGTCGACGTGCGGTGCGCTCTGCTGCCCGCCCGTCATCTTCATCAGCTGCACGCCCGTGCCGGCCAGTTCGGCATCGGCCTGCACCCAGTAGCGGCTGTCGACCCACAGCCCCGCGAAATCCGCAGTCACGACCAGCGTGCCGACCGAGCCCGTGAAGCCGGACAGCCAGCGGCGCGCCTGCCAGCGCTCGGGCAGGTATTCGGACAGATGGGGATCGGCGGACGGCACGAGATAGGCGGCCAGGTTCTCGCGGGCCATGGCGCCGCGCAGCATCGCGAGACGGGCCGGCACCGGCGAGACTTCGGGGAGACGGGCATTCATGATTTCACCTGAGAGCATTCAGCGACGGGCCGACAGCGCGACCGTCACGGCTACGGCGAGGAACGCGACGCCGGTGCAGACCGGCCATTCGAGCGTCTCGCCATCGTAAAACAGTCCCGAGAGATTGCCGACCATGCGGGCGGCGGCCGCGCCCACGATGCCGACGAGCACCGCGATCCACCACGCCGGCCGGCCCGTGCGCCGCATCGGATGCAGCCAGCGGCCGAACAGCCCGACGGCCGCTCCCAGGACAAGGATTCCAAACCAGTTCATTCAACGCCTTCTATAAATTCAGATTCGTCCCATAGGCGTGAACGTTGCCAGCGGCTAGCATCGATTCATCCATCGAACCCGAGACCAGCCGGGCGCCGCGAACCTTCGAGTGTAGGGGCCGACTCGACGTTATGGCAAGCGCACACCGGCCGCCGTATTGAAGAAATCCTCATGCGAATCGCTCTGATCGATCCGGAATCGCGTCATACCGCACTCCTGAACCGCCTGCTCTTCGCGGGCGGTCATGTGTGCCATGCGTTTCCGTCCAGCACCGCATTCTTCGAGTGGCTCGCCGCCGACAACACCTGCGACATGCTGGTCACCGGCCACTGGGCCGGCGACCAGCCGGCGCAGGACGTCATTCCGCGCGCGCAGGCGGTCCTCCCCGGGTTGCCGGCCATCGCCGTGATGCAGTCGGCCCGCGAAAGCGAAATCGTCTCGTGCCTGCACGCGGGCGCCGACGATTGCCTCGTGCGCCCCGTGAGCGGGCCCGAGCTGCTCGCGCGCGTCAACGCGCTGAGCCGGCGCGCCGGCGTACGGCGGGCGCCCACCCGCTCGCGCGAAATGTATGGCGAATACGCATTCGACGCCACGCATTGTCTCGTGCGTTTCGGCGACGCAATCGTTTCACTCACGCCGAAGGAGTTCCGTTTCGCGCAGTTGCTGTTCACGAACCTGTCGCGGCCCGTGTCGCGCGCCCATATCCTCGAAACGGTATGGGGCCTCCGCCGCGACATGAAGTCGCACACGCTCGACACGCACGCGTCCCGGCTGCGCAGCAAATTGCAGCTGCTTCCGGAGCGCGGCTATCGGCTGCTGCCGCTGTACGGCTTCGGCTATCAGCTCGACCGCGTACCGATCGAGCCCCCAAATTCGCGGCCGCGCCATGCCGATGCCCGGTATGCAGCGAGTGAGGAAATCGCTGAAACGCTATAATATGAGGCTAAACGATAGCCCTCGATATGCAACTCCTCACGATCGGAATCAACCACCACACTGCGCCTGTCGCCCTGCGCGAACGCGTGGCGTTTCCGCTCGAGCAAATCAAACCGGCTCTCGTCACGTTCAAGAACGTGTTTCTCGGCCCGCAGGCGCCCAATACGCCCGAAGCAGCGATCCTCTCCACCTGCAACCGCACCGAACTGTATTGCGCGACCGACGATCGCGCGGCCCGCGAAGGCGCGGTCCGCTGGCTGTCGGAGTATCACCGGATTCCGGTCGACGAGCTCGCGCCGCACGTCTATGCGCTGCCGCAATCGGAAGCGGTCCGGCACGCGTTCCGCGTCGCCTCCGGCCTCGATTCGATGGTGCTCGGTGAAACCCAGATTCTGGGCCAGATGAAGGATGCCGTTCGCACCGCGACGGAAGCCGGCGCGCTCGGCACCTATCTGAACCAGTTGTTCCAGCGCACGTTCGCGGTGGCCAAGGAAGTGCGCGGCACGACCGAAATCGGCACGCAGTCGGTGTCGATGGCCGCCGCCGCGGTGCGCCTCGCGCAGCGGATCTTCGAAAAGGTGTCGGATCAGCGCGTGCTGTTCATCGGCGCCGGCGAAATGATCGAGCTGTGCGCGACGCACTTCGCCGCGCAAGGCCCGCGCGAACTCGTCGTCGCGAACCGCACGGCCGAACGCGGCCAGCGGCTCGCCGAACGCTTCAACGGCCGCGCGATGCCGCTGGCCGACCTGCCCACCCGCATGCACGAATTCGACATCATCGTGTCGTGCACCGCGTCGACGTTGCCGATCATCGGCCTCGGCGCGGTCGAGCGCGCGGTGAAGGCGCGCCGTCACCGGCCGATCTTCATGGTCGACCTCGCGGTGCCGCGCGACATCGAGCCCGAAGTCGGCAAGCTGAAGGACGTGTTCCTCTACACCGTCGACGATCTCGGTGCGATCGTGCGCGAAGGCAATGCGTCGCGCCAGGCCGCGGTCGCCCAGGCCGAAGCGATCATCGAGACGCGCGTGCAGAACTTCATGCAATGGCTCGACACGCGCAGCGTCGTGCCGGTGATCCGTCACATGCATACGCAGGCCGACGCACTGCGCCGGGCCGAAGTCGAGAAGGCGCAGAAGCTGCTCGCGCGCGGTGACGATCCGGCTGCCGTGCTCGAAGCGCTGTCGCAGGCGCTGACCAACAAGCTGATCCACGGCCCGACGAGCGCGCTCAACCGCGTGAACGGCGCCGATCGCGATTCGCTAATCGACCTGATGCGCGGCTTCTACCAGCACGCGCCGCGCTCGAACGACCAATCCGGCCACTAGCGCCGCCCGGTCGCCCTGCCGCCGGCCTGTCGTTGTCCTGCCGCCGGTCTATCCTTTCCGAATACCCTTGCCCGGGAGCGCCGCTCCACACCATGAAGACGAGCATGCAACGCAAGCTCGACCAGCTGTCCACACGGCTGGCCGAACTGAACGACCTGCTGAGCCGCGAAAACGTCACGGCCGACCTCGACCAGTACCGCAAGCTGACACGCGAACATGCGGAACTCGGCCCGGTCGTCGAGCAATACGCGTTATGGCGCCAGTCGCGCAGCGACGAGACGGCCGCGCAGGAACTGCTCGCCGATCCGTCGATGCGCGATTTCGCGGAAGACGAAATCCGCAGCGCGCGCGAGGGCATGGCGCGCCTCGAGACCGAGCTGCAGAAGATGCTGCTGCCGAAGGACCCGAACGACGACCGCAACATCTTCCTCGAAATCCGCGCGGGCACGGGCGGCGACGAATCGGCGCTGTTCGCGGGCGACCTGCTGCGCATGTACCTGCGCTTCGCGGAACGCCAGCGCTGGCAAGTCGAAATGATGTCGGAGAGCGCGTCGGATCTCGGCGGCTACAAGGAAGTGATCGTACGGATCGCGGGCCAGGGCGCGTATTCGCGCCTGAAGTTCGAATCGGGTGGCCATCGCGTGCAGCGCGTGCCGGCCACCGAGACACAGGGGCGCATCCATACGTCCGCGTGCACGGTCGCCGTGATGCCGGAAGCCGACGAGATCGGCGAGGTCGAGATCAATCCGGCCGACCTGCGCATCGACACGTTCCGCGCGTCCGGCGCCGGCGGCCAGCACATCAACAAGACCGATTCGGCGGTGCGCGTCACGCACCTCCCGACCGGGATTGTCGTCGAATGCCAGGACGACCGGTCGCAGCACAAGAACAAGGATCGCGCGCTGAAAGTGCTCGCCGCGCGCATCAAGGACAAGCAGTATCACGAGCAGCATGCGAAGGAAGCCGCGACGCGCAAGAGCCTGATCGGCTCAGGCGACCGCTCGGAGCGCATCCGCACGTACAACTTCCCGCAGGGCCGGATGACCGACCACCGGATCAACCTGACGCTGTACCGGCTCGAGGCGATCATGGACGGCGATCTCGACGAACTGATCGGCGCGCTCGTCGTCGAGCACCAGGCCGAGCTGCTCGCGTCGCTCGGCGAAGCCGACTGAGGCCGCGATGTCCGACACCACCGCCGACGCGCTGCTGCGCGCATCGCCGCTCGACCCGGTCGATGCACGCGTGCTGCTCGCGCACGCGCTCGGCTGGACCCGCACGCAACTGATCACGCGCGGCGATGCGCCGCTCGACGCCGCAGCGGTCGAACGCTTCCGCGCGCTCGAAGCACGCCGCGTCGCCGGCGAGCCCGTCGCGCAACTGGTCGGGATGCGCGAGTTCTTCGGCCGCCCGTTCGACGTGACGCCCGACGTGCTGATCCCGCGCCCCGAAACCGAACTGCTCGTCGAAGCCGCGCTCGAGGCGATTGACGGGCTGCCGCACGCGGCCGTGCTCGATCTCGGCACCGGCAGCGGCGCGATCGCCGTGTCGATCGCGGCCGAGCGTCCCGATGCGCGCGTGTGGGCACTCGACCGTTCGCCGGCCGCCCTCGCGGTCGCGCAACGCAACGCCGACAAGCTGCTCGGCGCGCCGCGCCCCGGCGGCCCGCTGCACTGGCTGCAGAGCGACTGGTACGCGGCGCTCGATCCCGCGCTCGCGTTCGACACGATCGTCAGCAACCCGCCGTACATCGCGCAGCACGATCCGCACCTCGGGCAAGGCGACCTGCGTTTCGAGCCGCGCGGCGCGCTCACCGACGATGCCGACGGTCTCAGCGCGATCCGCACGATCGTCGCAGGCGCCGGCGTCTATCTGAAACCGGGCGGCACGCTGTGGATCGAGCACGGCTACGACCAGGCCGAAGCCGTCCGCGCGATACTGGCGTCGCACGGCTTCGTCGCCGTCGAGTCGCTCGCCGATCTCGCCGCCATCGAACGCACGACCGGCGGCCGCCTGCCGGGCTGATGCCCGGCCCGCCCGGTTGAAATCCGCTATCATTTCGATCTAACGCCCCCGCAAACGCAAGGTCAGTCATGGACACCCAACAACGTATCAAGCAAATCGTCGACGAAAACCAGGTCGTGCTCTTCATGAAGGGCAACGCGCAATTCCCGATGTGCGGCTTCTCGGGCCGCGCCGTGCAGGTGCTGAAGGCCTGCGGCGTCGACCAGTTCAAGACGGTCAACGTGCTCGAGGACGACGAAATCCGCCAGGGCATCAAGGCATTCTCGAACTGGCCGACCATCCCGCAGCTCTACGTGAAGGGCGAATTCGTCGGCGGCTCGGACATCATGATGGAGATGTACCAGTCGGGCGAACTGCAGCAACTGTTCGCCGCCGCGTAACGTCCCGTTTCGATGGCATCTCCCAGCGCGCCGCCACGCCGGCTGATCGTCGCGATCACCGGCGCCACCGGCGCGATCTACGGTGTGCGGCTGCTCGACCTGCTGCGCGCCGCCGGCGGCGTCGAAACGCACCTGCTGATTTCGAACGCCGGCTGGCTCAACATCCAGCATGAACTGAAACTGCCGAAGGCCGACGTCGAAAGCCGTGCGGACGTCGTGCATTCGGTGCGCGACGTCGGCGCGACGATCGCGTCGGGCTCGTTCGCGACCGATGGCATGGTGATCGCGCCCTGCTCGATGAAGACGCTCGCGAGCGTCGCGCACGGGCTGTCCGACAACCTGATCACGCGCGCGGCCGACGTCACGCTGAAGGAACGCCGCCGTCTCGTGCTGATGGTGCGCGAAACACCGTTCAACCTCGCGCATCTGCGCAACATGACCGCCGTCACCGAAATGGGTGGCATCATCTTTCCGCCGTTGCCCGCGTTCTACGCGATGCCGAAGACGATCGAGGAACTCGTCGACCAGACCGTCACGCGCGTGCTCGACCTGTTCGCGCTCAGCGCGCCGCTCACGACGCCGTGGGCCGGCATCCGGCACGCGCAGTAGCCACGCCCCTTCTGCGCGCATCTCCGCCGATTCGCGCGGCAATTTCTTCGATTTCCCGCTTTCGGACGCGAATCGGCATTCGACCACCTGCCGTCGCCACGATTATCAACAAACAAGCGTCAATCAAATTCCCGTTCGCCGATTTATCAATGCACGGTGCGCGCCTATAGTCACAGGCAAACCCCTTTTGCAGGTCACCACCATGAACCGCTTGCCTTCGCTGTACCTGTCCCACGGCGCCCCGACGCTGCCGATCGACCCGGCGATGCCGTCCGGTGCGTTCGCGCACCTCGGCGCCGAACTGCCGCGCCCGCGCGCGGTGCTGATGCTGTCCGCGCACTGGGGCACGCAACAGCCGATCGCGAGCGTCGCCGCGCATCCGGACACGATTCACGACTTCTACGGTTTCCCGCAGGCGCTGTACGACATCCGCTATCCGGCGCCGGGCGCACCCGACGTCGCCGAGCGCGCGGCCGTGCTGCTGAACGCAGCCGGCATCGCGACCGCGACGACCGAACACGGCCTCGATCACGGCGCGTGGGTGCCGATGCTGCTGATGTTTCCGGAAGCCGACGTGCCGGTCGCGCAACTGTCGATCCAGCCGCGCGCGGACGCCACTCATCACTTCGCGCTCGGCCGCGCGCTGCGGCCGCTGCGCGACGAAGGCGTGATGGTGATCGGCTCGGGCCAGATCACGCACAACCTGCGCGCGGCCGATTTCGGCGCGGCGCCCGAGGATGCGGACCCGCGCGTCACGGAATTCACGGACTGGTTCGAGGCGAAACTGGCCGCGCGCGACGTCGACGCGCTGCTCGACTACCGCCGGCAGGCGCCGCACGCCGCGCTGATGCATCCGACCGACGAGCACCTGCTGCCGGTCTTCACGGCGCTCGGCGCGGCGGACGACGACTACCGGCTCGGCATCCAGTCGCTCGGCACCTACCAGCGCGTGCTCGCGATGACGAACTACGTGTTCGCGAGCGCCGGCGCCTGAGCCGGCCGCGGCGCAACCGCCGAGCCAGCAAAAAGCCCGCCCGAGCATCGCTCGGGCGGGCTTTTTTCACCGCATCCTGCCGCCGCCGAATCCGGCGACAGGTCAGGCGTCAGACACCGACCCCTTCCAGGATCTCCTCGTGCGACTCGCGCTCGTCGAGATACTGGGTCCGGTAACCGGTATTCACGCCCCAGAAGTAGAACACCAGCGAGATCGCCGCGACGACCAGCATGTCCCAGCCGTACGGCAGCACGTCGTGACCGCCGAATTCCTTGCTGCCGATCAGCGACAGCACGGCCATCGTCGGCAGGTACGCGACCAGCCACCATGCGGCCTTCAGGTCGGCGCCCCAGCCGGTCCAGCCCGACTTCGCCTGGAAGTAGAAATACACCGGCAGCGCGACGATCATCAGCAGGATGATTTCGCCCGTCAGCGGCCATTTCGCCCAGTACAGGATCAGCGATGCGCACACGAACGCGAACGGGGCGATCAGCTTCATCAGCGGAATCGACAGCGGACGCTCGATATCGGTCGCCGAACGGCGCAGCGCCATCAGGCTGATCGGGCCGGTCAGGTACGAGATCACCGTCGCGACCGAGATCACCGCCGCGAGCGAGCTCCAGCCGCGGAAGAAGAACAGGAAGACGAACGACACGAGCAGGTTGAACCACATCGCCTGGCGCGGCACGCCGTAGATCGGGTGCACGTTGCCGAACATCTTCGGCATCGTGTTGTTGCGCTCCATCGCATAGATCATGCGGGTGGTCGTCGCCATGTAGGTCGTGCCGGTGCCGCTCGGGCTGATGAACGCGTCGACGTACAGCAGGATCGCGAGCCAGTTCAGGTTCAGCGCGATCGCGAGTTCCGCGAACGGCGACGAGAAGTTGAAGTGCGCCCAGCCCTTCGCGACGTCGGCCGGGTTCACCGAGCCGATGTAGGCCATCTGCAGCAGCACATAGATCACAAGTGCGAGCAGGATCGACGTGATCACCGCGAACGGCACGCTGCGCGACGGATTGCGCGCTTCGCCGGCCAGGTTCACCGGGCTCTGGAAGCCGTTGAACGCGAACACGATGCCGCTCGTCGCGACCGCGGTCAGCACGGCCGACCAGCCGTACGGCGCGAAGCTCGCGTTGGACGCGGTGCCGAGGTTCTCCGAGTGGAAGCTCGTCAGCATCAGGCCGAGGATCGTCAGGCCGGGGATCAGGAACTTGAAGATCGTGATCGCGGTGTTCGCCCGCGCGAAGGCCTTGACGCCCCAGTAGTTCAGCATGAAGTAGACGACGACCAGCACGGCCGACAGCAGCAGGCCGAGTGTCTGCAATTCGCCGTTCACGAACAGTGCATGCGCCCACGGATACGGCCACGTGCTCATGTACTGGATCGACGCTTCGGCCTCGATCGGGATCACGGATACGATCGCGATCCAGTTGGCCCATGCGCTGATGAAGCCCACCAGCGAACCGTGCGAGTAGCGCGCGTAACGCACCATGCCGCCCGACTCGGGGAACATCGCGCCCAGTTCCGCATACGTCAGCGCAATCGCGAGAATCACGACGGCGCCGATGATCCATGCGCAGATCGCCGCCGGACCGGCGATCTTCGCGGCCTTCCAGGCACCGAACAGCCAGCCCGAGCCGATAATCGAACCCAGCCCCGTCAGCATCAATGCAAACGGGCCGATGTTCCGTTGAATAGAACTCTTCACATCCTCTCCTGTGTCTCAAAAAGCATGGTCGGCCTGCGGTCCGGGATCGGCTCGGACAGCACCGCGCACGCATTCTTGGGGGGAGGGATTACCCGATCGGGGCAACCCGTCCACGCGGCGCGTAGTTTAACGGTTGCACCTCGAACGTGGCGCCAAAATCGATCGACCCCTACAAAAAATTCGCATCGCTTGCAAGCTTTGTAAACCTGATCTCCGCAATAACCCTGAGAGCATGGGAATACGGTTGACCACCGGCACGATTAGCCGTATAAAGGACTTCGCAGGATTTCAAGCGGCGAGTGAATTGGTTCTTTCGTAGTTCGCCCATCAACGGTACTCCGGTTGGTCCTATTACCCCTTCCTTGATTTTCCGCACCCCATGGGCTTCGGCCCCGTTTTATTTTTTTAGGAACAAGTAACATGGCAACCGGTACCGTCAAGTGGTTCAATGACGCAAAGGGCTTCGGCTTCATCACCCCGGAAGGCGGCGGCGACGATCTGTTCGCGCACTTCTCGGAAATCCGCGTCGAAGGCTTCAAGACGCTGCAAGAAAACCAGAAGGTTGAATTCGAAGTGAAGACGGGCCCGAAGGGTCTGCAAGCTGCGAACATCCGTCCGGTCTAAGCTTGGCGCGATCATTCGTGTAAAAAAGCCCCGCTTCGGCGGGGCTTTTTTGTTTTTGGGCGCCGGTCATCCGGCATGGCGGCCTGTAGCCGCCCGCCATTCAACCGAACAGTCGCTGCGCGTGAATACCGAGCCCCGTCGCGACGCTCGCGAGGCGATCGCCGAACACCGGCTGCGCATCCGGGAACGCGCCGGCGAGCGCGCCCGACAGGAACGCGAGCCCCGTCGAACCGCCGGTGAAATACAGCGCACCGACATCGCGCGGCGCCACGCCCGCGAGCCGCACCGTCTCGCGCGCGGCGTCGACGATGCGCGCGGTATCGTCCCGACTCGCGTCGACGAGGCGATCGGCGTCGAACGCGATCAGCAGATCTTCTTCCACGTCGTTCAGGTCGATCATCGTCTCCCCGCCCGCCGCGACGCCGATCTTCGCTTCTTCCGCGCGCGCCATCAGCGCATGCCCGAGCCGCTGCTCGACCACGCTCGTGAGCCGGTCGTACTGCCGCACATCCTGATACAGGTGCTTCATCAGCTTCAGCTCGCCGACCCGCTTCGGCGTGTAGACGGTGTTGATCAGGTGCCAGGTCGCGAGATCGAAGTAGATCTTGTTCGGCAGCTCGCGCCCTTCCGGGTCGAGCGAACGGTAGCCGAATGCGGGCAGGATCGCCGCGAGCTCGACACGCCGGTCGTAGTCGGTGCCCGCGACGTGCACGCCGTGGTGCGCGAGCACGTCGTCCTTGCGCTCGAGCCGCGCCATCCGCTCCGGGCCGACGCGCACCAGCGAGAAGTCGGACGTGCCGCCGCCGATGTCGGCGACGAGCACG
Organism: Burkholderia sp. BCC0419; assembly: GCF_902830285.1. Taxonomy (NCBI): domain Bacteria; kingdom Pseudomonadati; phylum Pseudomonadota; class Betaproteobacteria; order Burkholderiales; family Burkholderiaceae; genus Burkholderia; species Burkholderia sp. BCC0419. The sequence goes on along the minus strand of NZ_CADESR010000013.1, from coordinate 148,331 downwards.
AGACGCTCGGCCGGCTGGCGCGACTCGTAGTCGAACGCGGCGGCGATCGGTTCGTACTGGAAGTGCACGTCCGCGAAGCCGACCGATTGCGCGGCTGCCGCGAGCTGATCCTGGGCGAGGCGGTCGGCGCGCGGATCGTCGTCGACGAAGAACACCGGCCGGCCGAGCACCGCGCGGCCGATCGGCGCGCCCGCGCGCGCTTCGGCCTTGCGCTTCAGGTGCGTCAGGAAGCGCGCGATGATTTCGGTGTACGCGATCGCGCTGCCGTCGCCGAGATCGGTCGTCGTTTCCGCGAGCGGCGAGCCGAGGATGCTCTTCATCGAGCGCATCAGCCGGCCGTCGAAACCGTCGATATAGGAGGCCAGCGCCGCCCGGCCGTATTCGACCGTCTCTTCGTCGTTGTTGAAGAAGATCGCGGTGGGCAGCGTCAGGTGGTCGCCCTCGACGGGCGCGAGGCGCATGCCATCGCCGTCGGGCAGCGCCACGGCGGAATTGGACGTGCCGAAATCGATCGCGCAGTAAGTCATGGGAAATTGCCGCAGCAGGGCCGGCGCGAAAACGGAAAGGACGGGCTTTTTAACATGAAGCCCGCGGGATCACAACCGGGGCGGGCCACCGGTGCCGCGCGACGGGCGCCGGCGGCAGCGGCGCGCGGCGTGGCGCGCCGGGAACATGTGCGGACAGGATGCGCGACGCAGCCTGCCCGCCTGCGGGGTCAGGCTGCCGTGTCGAAGCTCTTCTTCCACGCACCCGCGTAGACGACTTCGCCGATCGCATGGCGCGTGCGCGGCGCCTTCTCGCGATCGCGCAGCACGGGATCGAGCTTGTCGACGTTGCCGTAGTGGCCGAGCGAGATGATCGACGCGATCGCGACGTCCGCCGGAATCGCGAACGCGTCGCGGAAGGCCTTCGCGTCGAACCCGCTCATCTGGTGTGCGGCGAGGCCGAGCGCGTGCGCCTGCAGCACCAGCGACATCGCGGCGGCGCCCGCGTCGTACAGCGCGGTCGGCGCCGGCTCGCCCTTCGGCGTCAGCGTGTGCGCGGTCACTGCGATCAGCACCGGCGCCGGCGCATTCCAGCCCTGGTTGAACGGCACCAGCGTCGCGAACGCGCGCTTGAATGCGTCTTCGTCCTGGGTGCGATCGAATACGATGAAACGCCACGGTTGCGCGTTGTACGCGGACGGGGCCCAACGTGCCGCTTCGAGCACCGCGTGGAGATCGCCGGCGCTGACGGGCGCATCCGAATACGCGCGCGGGCTCCAGCGGCCCGCGATCAGATCGTGAATCGAAACAGTGGTGGGAGCAGGTTTGACGGACATGCGGTTCCTCGCTGACATCGATGAAGGGGCGCGAACGCCCGGCAAACCGCAAGCATACCCGCTTGAGCGGTTGCGCGCCCGATCCTGCCACGCTATGCAAATCTCCGTGCGTGCAATGGCCGGCCGCAGTATGTGCGGCCGGCCGGACCGCCGCGATCAGGCTGCCTGTGCGGCCGCGCGCGACGGGCCGCGGTTGATCCGCAGCACGATCAGCGCACCGACGATGCACAGCCCGCCCGAGATCATCGACGCGATCGTGTAGGTGCCGAGGCTCGCGCGCAGCAGCCCCGCGCCGAGCGCCGCGAATGCCGCGCCGAGCTGGTGGCCGGCGACGATCCAGCCGAACACGACCGGCGCCGCGGCCTTGCCGAACACGTCGGTCGCGAGCCGTACGGTGGGCGGCACGGTCGCGATCCAGTCGAGCCCGTAAAACATCGCGAACAGCGGCAGCCCGAAGAAATCGATGCCGAACGCATGCGGCAGGTAGATCAGCGACAGCCCGCGCAGCCCGTAGTACCAGAACAGCAGCACGCGGTTGTCGTAACGGTCGGACAACCAGCCCGACAGCGTCGTGCCGAACAGGTCGAACACGCCCATCGCCGCGAGCAGCGACGCGCCCTGCACTTCGGTCATCCCGTAGTCGCTGCACATCGCGATCAGGTGCGTGCCGACATAGCCGTTGGTGCTCGCGCCGCAGATGAAGAAGCTGAAGAACAGCAGCCAGAAGTCGCGCGAGCGGCTCGCCATCAGCAGCGTGCGGAACGCGACCGCGAGCGGGTTCTCCTTCGTTGCATCGGGCGCGGGCGGCGCATCGGCCGGCTCGCCGTACGGGCGCAGCTGCACGTCGGCCGGCCGCTCGGGCAGCAGGAACGCGACGAGCGGAATCACGATCGCGGCCGCCACCGCGACCACCAGCACGACCGGCCGCCAGCCGTGGCGCTGCGCGATCGCCGCGAGCATCGGCAGGAACACGAGCTGGCCGGTGGCCGTGCTCGCGGTCAGGATCCCCATCACGAGGCCGCGCCGCGCATGGAACCAGCGCGTGACGAAGGTGGCGGACAGCGTCAGCGCGACGACGCCGGTCGAGCAGCCGACCATCAGGCCCCAGATCGCCACCATCTGCCAGCTCTGCGTCATCATCGACGACAGCGCGACGCCCGCGCTCATCGTCACGAGCGCGGTGAGGATCGTCGGGCGCAGCCCGAAGCGCTGCATCGCGGCGGCCGCGAACGGGCCCGTCAGGCCGTACAGCGCGATGTTCACCGAAATCGCCAGCGAAATCGCTGCCCGGCTCCAGCCGAGCTCGCGTTCGAGCGGCACCATCAGCACGCTCGGCGTCGCACGTGTGCCGGCTGCCGCCAGCAGGATCAGGAATACCACCGCCGCCGCGAGCCATCCGTAATGGAAGCGCCCTCTGATTCGTGTCACTGCCCAGTTCATCTTCGCGTTCTCCAGTTGGCGGCTCCGGCGCCATCGCGCCTGCCCCGCCCCGACCAGGCCACCTCCGCCGCACATTTCAACATCGGCTGACCCGGGCCGACGCTTGGCATTTGTCTGTTGATCCGGCATTGATTGTTACCGACCGGTCACAAGTGTGTTGCGATCGTAGTTACCAGTCGGTAACATGTCAAGCAATTCATCACGTAGTCGAGGGTCATCATGTCGGGCATCGAAGTCGCCAAACCGCAGGCGCGGCGCACGCGCCGGCCGATGGACGGCGCCACCGCGCACGAGCATCTGCTGCGTGCCGCCGAGGAGCTGTTTTACAAGGAAGGCGTGCGAACGGTCGGCATCGAGGCGGTGGTGGAGCGCGCAGGCGTCAACAAGATGAGCCTGTACCGCCAGTTCTCGTCGAAGGACGAGCTGATCCTCGCGTATCTGGAACGGATGGACGCGTGCTTCTTCGAGCGGCTCGACACGAGCGCCGCGAAGCATCCGGGGCAGCCGAAGGCGCAGTTGATCCAGTACTTCGTCGATCTCGCCGAGCGCGCGACGCAAAAGGACTATCGCGGCTGCCCGTTCGTCAACGTCGCCGCCGAATTCCCGGATGCGTCGCATCCGGCGCGCGAACGCGTCGCACAGAACAAGGAGCAGTTGATGCAACGGCTCGTCGCGCTTTGCGAAGGCGCCGGCGCGCGACAGCCGAAAGCGCTGGCCGATGCGCTCGCGCTGGTGGTCGAAGGCATCTACGCGGCGAGCCAGACCTACCGGCATGGCGAAACGCCGATCGGCATTGCGCCCGCGCTCGTCACGCAGTTGATCGAAGCGGCCTGCGCGTGACGGGCCGCGCGCATTCGTCGCCAGCACGCCCGCTACAATGCGGCCCTCTTCGCCCTTCCGCCCGACTGGTATCACGATGACCGACACCCGCCCCGACTCGCACGACGACATCCTCGCCGCCACGCGGCACTGGCTCGCGCGCGCGGTGATCGGGCTCAACCTGTGCCCGTTCGCGAAAAGCGTCTACGTGAAGGAACAGGTGCGCTACGCGATCAGCGAAGCGACGACGCTGGAAGACGCGCTCGCCGAACTCGAAACCGAGCTGCGCACGCTGGAAGCGGCGGACCCGCAGCAGGTCGATACGACGCTCGTGATCTACCCGCGCGCGTTCGCCGATTTCGTCGACTACAACGATGCGCTGTTCTTCGCCGAGCGGCTCGTGCAGCAATTGCGGCTCGACGGCGTGCTGCAGATCGCGAGCTTCCATCCGCAATACCAATTCGACGGCACCGGACCCGACGACATCGAGAACTACACGAACCGCGCGCCCTATCCGATCCTGCACCTGCTGCGCGAGGACAGCATCGCGCGCGCGGTCGACGCGTTCCCGGACGCGTCCGCGATCTACGAAAAGAATCAGGAAACGCTGCGCCGCCTCGGCCACGAAGGCTGGCGCGAATGGATGCGCCAGCCGGGCAACGACGTGTGACGCGGCGTGCAACGTGCGGCGTGCGGCGTGCAACGTGCGCGGCGCGGGCGCCATGCCCGCGCCGCCGCGCGTCAGCCTTCGGCCGGCTCGACGGCGTCGCCGCCCGCCGCGGCGGCTTGCGCGACGAAGAAGCGCTCGTTCAGTTCGGCGAGCCCGAACATCCCGAGGATCTCGTTCAGCCGCTCGCCGGGCTTGCGGCGCGGCAGGTTCTTGTACTGCGCGATGATCAGCTCGTTCTTCATCGAATGCTCCCAGCCGACCAGCTCGGTCACGCTGACCTGGTAGCCATGCGCTTCGAGCTGCAGGCAGCGCAGCACGTTGGTGATCTGGCTGCCGAATTCGCGCGTATGGAGCGGATGGCGCCACACCTCGGTCAGCGCATTCGCGAGCGACTTGCCCTTGTTCCTGCGCAGCACGCCCGCGACTTCCGCCTGGCAGCACGGCACCAGCACGATGTGCTGCGCGCGCTTCGCGAGCGCGAAGCGGATCGCGTCGTCGGTCGCCGTGTCGCACGCGTGCAGCGCGGTGACGACATCGACCGTTTCGGGCAGTTGCGGCGACGTGATCGACTCGGCGACCGACAGGTTCAGGAACGACATGCCGCCGAACCCGAGCCGCGCGGCGAGCTCGGTCGAGCGCGTGACGAGCTCCTCGCGCGTCTCGATGCCGTACACGTGCGACGCGAACGCCGGCGTGCCGTGCCCCGGCTGCTGCTTGAAGAACAGGTCGTACAGGATGAAGCCGAGATACGACTTGCCGGCGCCGTGATCGACGAGCGTCACGTGGCCTTTGTCGGCCTGCACGCCGGCGAGCAGCGGCTCGATGAACTGGAACAGGTGATAGACCTGCTTCAGCTTGCGGCGGCTGTCCTGGTTCAGCTTCCCGTCGCGGGTGAGGATGTGCAGTTCCTTCAGCAGCTCGACGGACTGCTCCGGGCGGATTTCGTGGGTCTTGTTCGACATCGTGAAGCGCCGCCGGGCCACGGTCGGTCGACCACGGCCCGGCGGCGGAAATTCGTGAGGAATGGCGGTAGTTTACCGAAAATACGCGGTCAGGCCCGGGCGCCGAGCCGCCACAGCGACGTGACCTCGGCGCGACGCGCCGCATGCAGCGGATCGTCGGCGTCCGTCGACTTCGGATGCGCGGGGCGGATGTCGTCGCGGCCGAGCACGACGAGGCCGGCTGCGTCGATCCACTGCAGCAAGGTTTCGCGCGGCCGCAGGCCGAGATGCTCGGCGAAATCGGACAGGATCAGCCAGCCCTCGCCGCCCGGCTCCAGATGCGCGGCCAGCCCGGCGAGGAAACCGCGCAGCATGCGGCTGTCCGGGTCGTAGACCGCGTATTCGATCGGCGCGCTCGGCCGGGCCGGCACCCACGGCGGATTGCAGACCACGAGCGGCGCGCGGCCGGGAGGAAACAGGTCGGCCTCGACGATATCGACCTGGCCCGCATGACCGAGCCGCGCGACGTTCTCGCGCGCGCAGGCGAGCGCGCGTGGATCCTGGTCGGTCGCGACGATGCGCTCGACGCCGCGCGACGCGAGCACCGCCGCCAGCACGCCGGTGCCCGTGCCGATATCGAACGCGAGCGACGTCGCCGGCAGCGGCGCACGCGCGACGAGCTCCACGTATTCGCCGCGCACCGGCGAAAACACGCCGTAGTGCGGATGGATCGGCGCGCCGCCGAGCGCCGGGATCGGCACGCCCTTCTTGCGCCATTCATGCGCGCCGACGAGGCCGAGCAGCTCGCGCAGCGACACGACCGACGGCGCGCCGCCGGGGCCGTACGCCTCCTCGCAGGCCGCACGCACGTCGGGCGCGCGGCGCAGCGGGATCGTGTAATCGGCGTCGAGCGGGATCAGCAGCATGCCGAGCGTGCGGGCGCGCTGCGATTGCGCGAGACGATGCAGATTGAACGCATCGACGCCGGCCGCGGCTTTCGCCTTCTTCGGCTTGCGTTCGACACGGCGCGCCATTGCCTGCACGAGCTGGCGCGCATTCTGGAAGTCGCCCTGCCAGACGAGCGCGGTGCCCTCGCAGGCGAGGCGGTAGGCTGCGTCGGCGGTGAAGCGGTCGTCGGCGGGCACCGCGCGCTTCGGCGGTGGCGCGCCGGCTTCGGAGCGCCAGCGCACGGCATGATCGACGCCGTCGGCGTCGGTCCAGTGGAAAACGGGGGAATCGGTCACGCGAACTCGGTACGGTTGGCTTCAACGGCGATGAGAATTCACCGCGCGGACCACACCATACCGCGCTTTGCCCGACCCGGCAAAACAGGCGCCGCGACGGCCGCCCGAAAGCGTTCGTCGCGGCGCAATCGTCACTCAGGCGAGATCGAAGGTTTCCGCCGTGGGCGCATCGCGCTTCACGGCCGCGATGCCGTTCTCGCGTGCCTGCACGCTGCTGTACGTTTCGCTCGTGCCGATGACCTGGTGGTTCGCTGCTTTCAGATTGAACATGGGCTCGCCGTTGTGGGCGAGCTTGCGCTCGTAACGCTCGTCGAGCGGCGCATTTTCCCGCACGGACGCGATCCCGTTTCTCGCGCCGCTTTTCTCCTCGTAGCGCTCGCTCGCGAGGATGATCTCGCCGTTCGCCGACTTCAGGTGGAAGTAGTACTGGCCGTTCGTGGCCTTCTTGAGCTCGAATTTTGCCGCCATGGATTTCCCCTAAAAGAATGTCCGACCCTCGGACATCGTCAAGTGTAGGAGGCGCGTCGACGAAAATCGACATCCCGCGGAGATAAGCATTAAAGAATGTCAAATGGTGAATTTTTCGACACATTTGGCCGACGTTGAATTCCGACCGAATAACCTATCCGCCCCACCCCGGCATGGTCGGCAGACGCAGCGTGCCCGCGTCGCGGAAGTGCACGGTGCCCAGCACGCTGCCGGCGAGCCGGCCGCGCAGCGCATACGGCAACTCGCCGTTCGCGGCCGCACCGGGCAGGTTCCACGCCTGCCGTGCGGCCGCGAAGGCCGACACCGAAACCGGCACGTCGAGCACGGCCTCGCCGAACCGCGGCACGGTGCCCGCCCGATCGCTGACGCCGCTCGCGAACGGCGTGCCGTTCAGGTCGAGCGCGACCGAGATGCCGTCGTAGTCGATCGGCGCATCGTTCGGATTCTGCACGCGCAACTTCAGGCTGAAGCGCATCTCGAGGCCCTGCCCGACAAGCGGGTCGAGCCCGGCGACCGACACGCGCACCGGCTCGCGCGTGAGCCCCGCGCAACCGCCCAACAGGAACACGGCGGCGAACAGCAGCAGCACGGCGCGCAGCGGCGCGATACGGAACAGGGCTCGTGGCATGGGACAGTCTCCTCGCGGCAATCGGTGGACGGGTCGTCGATGCATTGTACCGACCGCGCCGCCCGTCACCGAATTTCGTAGTTTTCGCGGCGCAGCAAGATCCTTAATAGATTAAAACTACGAAATTGCCAGCCAAACGGAAAGCGCATTAATGACTTTCGTCATTCAATGAAGCACCCGGAATTCAATAGATGCTCTTTCTAAATTTTTCGTTTCCTTTACCCAAAACCATCAAGTATATTTACGCATCCTTGGAGCAAGCCGACAAACCTTAAGCCGCATGACGGCGAATTTACGGGATGGCGACACGCTGTCCTTCCGTCCTGCGGACTGGCCCGGCCAGCCCCGTAGGTCGTCGGTTCAAAGGGATTGCGCGCCCGCGCCGGGCGTGCGGCCCCGTGTCGTGCGCGCGAAATCAATTCAGTACAACACGCGTCCGGCCATTTTGAACCGGCCAGTTAACCGACATCCGGAAATTCAGAGGGGGCAGTAAACCATGATTACCTTCACGTAGTCGGCCGCCGTCTTTTTCGAATAATCCGTCATTGGCATTTTTTCGCTGTTGATTAAACGGCGAGGGGATTGCTTTTGCCGGCGTTTTCGCAGCACTGAACGATTCTTTCAACAATCGAGGTTTCAGTCATGTCGATTCATATTCGCAAGATGCGTTATCTGCCGCTCGTCGCCGCACTCGCACTCGCGCTCGCCGGGTGCGGCGGCGACGACGGCGGTGCGGGCTCCGCTTCCGCGCTCAGCTCCGCCGGCGCGCCGCATACGGGCTCGTCGCCCGCCGTCACCGCGCCGCCGAGCGCATCGAACGTCGACAAGAGCGTCTCGCCTGTCGAATTGCCGGACACCGTGGTGCCCGTGAACTACCGGCTGTGGTTCCGCCCGAACGAAGCGCTGAACGCGTTCGACGGCCGCGCCGACGTCGAGATCAAGGTGCTGAAGCCGGTCAACAACATCGTGATCGCCGGCCACCGGATCAAGTTCACCAACGGCCGCATCACGCTGCAGCCGGGCAACATCCAGCTGATCGCGACGCCACAGGACAAGGGCGACTTCTATCAGTTGCGCCCCGTCGCCGGCACGATCGCGCCGGGCAACTATTCGCTGCACATGGAGTGGTCGGGCATCATCAACTTCAAGTCGTATGACGATCCGGCCACGCACACGGGCGGCAGCTGCGGCGACGATCCGTATCCGGGCTGCTCGGCCGCGGAAGGCGTGTTCCGCGTCGACCTGAAGAGCACCGACGGCACGACGAGCGGCGCGATCCTGACGCAGGGCGAAACCAACCTGTCGCGCCAATGGTTCCCCGGCTGGGACGAGCCGGCGTTCCGCCCGACCTATGAAGTGACGGCCGAAGTGCCGCAAAGCTGGCGCGTCGTGTCGAACGCGGCCGAGAAGCCGTCGACCAACGTCGGCGGCGGCTACAAGCTCGTGCAGTTCGAGAAGACCCCGCCGATGCCGTCGTACCTGCTGTTCTTCGGCGGCGGCCTGTTCGACACCTACGAGGACGACTTCACGAGCCCGCTGCCGGGCGGCAAGGGCGGCCTGCACCTGCGCGTGTTCACGCCGCCGGGCATGAGCGAGTGGGCGAAGCCGGCGATGGACCGCACCAAGCAGGCGCTCGACTTCTACTACCGCTACACGGGCATCGCGCTGCCGCTCACGAAGTTCGACACGGTGGCCGCGAACGACGCGTTCAAGGAGCAGAAGGACCTGAACTTCGGCGGGATGGAGAACTGGGGGTCGATCCTCGAGTTCGCCGACGACATCCTGCCGCAGCCGGGCCAGCCGATGTCGCACTACGGCAACGAAGTGCTGACGCACGAAGTGGCGCACCAGTGGTTCGGCGATCTCGTGACGACCGACTGGTGGGACAACGTGTGGCTCAACGAATCGTTCGCGACGTTCTTCGAGACGAAGACGACGATCCAGTTCTTCCCCAACGAGTTCAGCTGGCTCGACCAGGTGAAGAACAAGTACCGCGTGATCAATCGTGACATCGGCCCGAACGCGTTCCCGGTCGCGCCGAACTTCAACGACTGGGCGTCGAACGACTTCGTGCTGAGCGCCAGCGCATTCACGTACGACAAGGGCGGCCACGTGCTGAAGACGCTCGAGAACTATCTCGGCGAGCAGACGCTGCGCAAGGGCCTGCAGCAGTACCTGGTCGACTACTCGTTCGGCAACGGGACGCCGAAGCGTCTGTGGGATGCGCTGTCGAAGGAAAGCGGCCAGGCGGTCGGCCCGATCGGCGACAGCTACGTGCGTCAGACCGGCGTGCCGCTGATCTCGCTCGACACGCAGTGCGACCTGACGAAGAACCAGACGGTCGTCACGCTGAAACAGCAGCCGTTCCCGAACAAGAACGCGTATCCGGGCCTGCAGTGGACGGTGCCGATCACGCTCGCGTATGGCCAGGGTCTCGCGAAACACACGACGCTCGCGCTGAAGGATACGCAGGCTCAGACGCGGATCGACGGCTGCACGGGCGTGGTCGCCGACCCGAGCGGTCTCGACTACTACGTCGTGAACTACAGCGACGCGGCCTGGAGCGGGCTGCTCACGCAGGTCAACGGCTCGACCGATCCGGTGCTGCTGGCGAACCTGAAGAGCGAAGCGGCGCTGCTCGTCGCGAACAACCTCGCACCGGCTTCGCGCTCGACGTCGATCGGCTCGGTCGCTTCGCCGGCCGCGATGAAGCTGCGCCAGACGCCGACCTTCGGCGGCATCGAACCGGTGACGAAGGAACGCCCGGCACGGCAATACCAGGGCATCTTCAAGCCGCGCAAGGTAGTGACGCAGTAACGGTGCGGATCCGGCCGGCGCCGCGCAGCCTGCGGCGCCGGCCGGCGTACCGGTTTCTCCGACCTGTTGACGGGCCTCGCATGCGAGGCCCTTTTTTCATGTGGCCCAGCGCCAGCGCGAAACGCGCTGCCGCGTCGATGCAACGCCCGGCCCTAGCGATCGTCGCGGCGCCGGAACGCCCACCACGCGGCCAGAGCGGTGAAGCCCGCGACGAGCAGCACCATCAGCCAGAAGCCGTGCTTGTTCTCCGAGAACGGCACGCCGCCGACGTTCATCCCGAAGAAGCCGGCGACGATGTTGATCGGCAGCGCGATCACGGTGACGAGCGTCAGCGTGAACAGCGTCCGGTTGTTCTGCTCGTCGAGCCGCGAACCGATCTCTTCCTGCAGCAGCTTGATGCGCTCGTTGAGTCCCGCGAGATCGGCGAGCACCAGCGAGAACTCCTCGGTCGACTCGCGCAGCTCCTGCACGTCTTCCGTATGCAGCCACGCGGGCGGCTTCGCGAGCAGCCGGAAGATCGACCCGGGCTCCGGCGCGAGCATGCGCTGCAAGCGCGTCAGCGTGCGGCGCATCGCGCCGAGCTCGATGCGGCTCGACGTGAGCCGCTGCGACAGGAAGCGATCCTCGATGCGGTCGACGTCGACGCTCGTGCGCCGCATGATCTGGATCAGCAGGTCGGCCTGGTCGTGCAGCAGGTGCACGAGCAGTTCGGTCGGCGACCGGAACCGCTCGCCGTCGCGCACGCCGGCGCGCAGCGTGTCGACCGAGCGCAGCGGCTTGAGCCGCGCGGTCACCATGATGCGCCGCTCGACGTGGACGAACAGCGTCGCGATCTCCGACGGCGTGAGTTCGAGGTTGAACATCACGTCGTTGACGATCGCGCGCAACGCGCCGTCTTCCTGCTCGATGCGCGTCGAGCGCGAGCCTTCATGCAGGAATTCGAAGAAGCTGTCGGGCAACCCGAGATGCGTGCGCATCCAGCGCTCGCTCGCGCCGTGCGCGAGATTGAAGTGCAACCAGACGAAATCGCCCGAGGCGGCCGCACCCTGCTCGCGGCACGTGCGCAGCCACGCGGCGGCCGCATCGGCATCGAGCATCGCGCCGGCGCCGCCCGGATCGAAACGGAATCCGCATACCATGCCGGACGTATCGGCGCCGTAAGTCTGTACGATCAGGTCCATCGTGTCGAAGGTGGTGCGGCGCGCGGCGCGCCGCACATCGCGGGTCGCGGGCCCGCGCCGGGAAAAGAAAGGAAACGTATGCCCGACGGGCGTGACGCACGCGTGACAGTGTCACACGGCATCATACCGGCAGTCGTCCTTGCCCCGAAAACAACGCGCCGCCCATTGGGCGGCGCTGACGAGAAAGACATCGCGGCGTGCGCGGCACGCGTTACTGCCGCGTCTCCGACTGCGCGGCGCTCGGGCACGCGGGGTCCTTGCCCCAGTGGCCGTCGCACACGCGCCAGCGGCACAGCTGATCCTCGAAGAAACCGCGCTCCGAACACTCCTTCACGCGCGACGCCAGCGAGCCGCCGGTCGCCGCCGTCTTGGTCGGCACGGCCTGACCCTTCTGCGCGGCGAGTTTCTTGTCGGCCGGCTTCGTGCGCGCGACGAGCGCGGCGAGCAGATCCGCATCCGGATCGTCCTTTCCGCCCGCCTTCGCGGTTCGAGTCGGCGTCGCGTCGCGGCGCTTCTTCGCCTGCGCGAGCTCGGCCTGCTGTTCCTTGCGATGCTTGCGGGCTTCGGCCTTCGTGTCGGCCTTCGCCTCGGCTTTCGTATCGGTCTTGCCGTGCGCGGCGACCTTGGTGCTCTTCGACGCGTCGGCCTTCGCGGTCTTGGCCGTCGCCGCCGCGGCGGCCGCAGTTGCGGCTGCGCCAGCCGTGGCCGCGCCCGATGCGTCATCGGCGCCGTTGGCAAGCGCGCGCGACAGGCGGCTGTTGTCCGCGGCGGAAGCGGGTGCGGCCGACGTGGATGCGGATGCAACGGTCCGGGACGCCGAATCGTCGTTGACGATCGTGGCCGGTTGCGCCGCCGACGCAGCGGACGCGCCGTTCTGCGCGACCTGCACGGCGGCGCCGCTGGCCGGTGCGGCCTTGTCCGGCGCAGCCGCCGCGGGTGCCGTCGCGGCCGCAACCGCCGCGGGCCGATCGCCCGACGACTGCTGCATGCGCCACGCGCCCCAGCCGCCGACGGCCACGACCAACGCCACCACGGCGGCGATCGGCGCCTTCAGCGAACGGCGCGGCGGTTCGGCGGGCGGCGTGACACGCCCTTCCAGATCCGCGAGAATGCGCGACTGCCGAGGTCCTCCCTCGCCTGCCGGTTTAGTATCGGACAGCAGGCTGGGCGGAGTTTTCGAATTTGAATTTTCCGGCGCACTCATTCAGCGTCTCATTGAATCCTGGTTTAATTCACCGCGATAATATAGCCCGGCCTCTCGAAGCAGCCTGATTCTAAGAGCAAGCATTGCAAAACACAATCAATTCCAATTTCCGGGGATTTCTTTGATTGCCGTCGCACTCGTCGCCTATTTCGCCCTTGCCGTCGCCGTTGCGGCACTGTTGCTTTTACCGGGTATCCGCGCGACCGTTTTCGAATCCGTCGCCCAGTTTCACGGTCGTCTGACGCGCCGTGCGAACGATCGCGCCGCGCGCACGCGGAGTCAGATTGTTAAATCGGCAAGCGTGACGCGCGGCGCATTAAGCGACGTGCAAAATTTACTGGTTCGGCGGCGCTTGATGATTATGGTGTCGGCAGGTATTCTTGCGACGCCGCCATTGGTGGCCATTGCGTTACGCGGTCGGCAATTATTTCAGTACGACGACACGGCGCGCGTGCCCGACGAGAAGATCGCCGCGCTGTTGCAGGGCGAACAACTCGTGCCGCCGCCGCCGTTGCCGCCGGAAGTCTTTGCCACGAAGGAAGTCGAACAGGTACGCCCGGCGCTGAAGGATGCGAGCCGCGACTGGAACCTGCTGGATCCGGATTTCCGTACGCGTTTGCTGCTGGTCTACAAGATCATGCACGAACAATATGGTTATGAAATGGCGCTGCTGGAAGGCTACCGGAGCCCGGAACGACAGAACCGGCTCGCGCAGATGGGCACGAACGTGACCAATGCAGCGGCCTTCCAGAGTTATCACCAGTTCGGGCTGGCGGCCGACAACGCATTCCTGCGCGACGGCAAGCTGGTCATTTCCGAGAAAGATCCGTGGGCGATGCGCGGTTACCAGTTGTACGGCCAGGTCGCCGAGCAAGTCGGCCTGACCTGGGGCGGCCGATGGAAAATGATGGATCTCGGGCACGTGGAATACCATAAACCCGGTTTTAAACTGGGACGCGGCAGCTAGCCAGGGCTGCCGAACAAGAAATAATGAGGGCGGCATGGGGCTTTTTAATCACCCGGCAGGAAACGATTTGGGCGGCGCAAACGATCGGGCATTCCGGTGCGCGATTTTTTCCGGCCGCCGCTTCCGTTTTAAATCTCACAGCGTCCTTTCGTTAATGCGCGCGCCTTCTCCGATGCCGCGAGCGCGTTGATGCCAGCCTCCTTCATCCCGTTTGACAGCATGGCGACACATCGCGGCGCCACCCTTGCCGCTCGGCGCGCCTGCGTCGCCTCACCGAATCGCACCGGAACCTGAACGTCCTATGCAACGCATCCTCAACGTGCTGACTCATCCGCGTACGCTCTCGATCGTCGGGATCGTCGCGCTAGCAGCCATTCTGTTCATCGTCGCCGACATGCTGCAGCTGCCGCTCCTGTGGGCGGCGATCGCGTTCGCGGCGGTCCTCGCGCTGTGGCTCGCCGTCGCGCTGTGGCGCCGCTGGCGCGTGAAGCGCGCGAACCAGGCGCTCGGCCAGGTGCTGGAAGAGCAGGCGGAAACCGGCAAGATCGCCGCGCCGGCCGCCGCCGCGCTCGCGCCGGACGCGAAGACGGCCGACCTCGACGTGCTGCGCACGCGCCTGTCGGATGCGGTGAAGACGATCAAGACGTCGAAGATCGGCCAGGTGTCGGGCGGCTCCGCGCTGTACGAGCTGCCGTGGTACATCGTGATCGGCAACCCGGCCGCGGGCAAGAGCAGCGCCGTGCTCAATTCCGGCCTGCAGTTCCCGTTCGCGGACAAGAACAGCGCCGTGATCCACGGCATCGGCGGCACGCGTAACTGCGACTGGTTCTTCACGACCGAAGGGATCCTGCTCGACACGGCCGGCCGCTATTCGGTGCACGAGGAAGACCGCAGCGAGTGGCTCGGCTTCCTCGGGCTGCTCAAGCGCTACCGTCCGAAGGCGCCGATCAACGGCATCATCGTCACGGCAAGCATCGCCGAACTCACCGGCAACCGCCCCGAATTCGCGATCAACCTCGCGAAGAACCTCCGCCAGCGCGTTCAGGAGCTGACGGAAAAGCTGGAAGTGTTCGCGCCGGTCTACGTGATGTTCACGAAGGCCGACCTGATCACCGGCTTCACCGAATTCTTCAGCAGCAGCGACAAGCACGAGTACGACCGCGTGTGGGGCGCCACCCTGCCCTACGAGCCCGACGACAAGCGTGACGTCGTCGCGCAGTTCGACACGCACTTCGAGGAACTCTACGAAGGGCTGAAGGAAATCAGCGTCGCGCAACTGTCGCTGTCGCGCGGCAACCAGCTGTCGCCGGGCCAGTTGAGCTTCCCGCTCGAATTCTCGACGATCAAGCCTTCGCTGCGCGCGTTCCTCGCGACGCTGTTCGAGAACAACCCGTTCCAGTACAAGCCGATCTTCCGCGGCTTCTACTTCACCAGCGCGTTGCAGGAAGGCGAAACCAACAGCACGGCCGCGCAGCGCATCGCGCACCGCTTCGGCCTCGACGGGAATGCGCTGCCGAAACCGCACAGCGCGTTCTCGAAGAACGGCTTCTTCCTGCGCGACCTGTTCTCGAAGGTGATCTTCGCGGACCGCCAGACGGTGCGCCAGTTCGCCAGCCCGACCAAGACGCGGCTGCGCTACGCGACCTTCTTCGGCTTCGTCGCGGCGCTCGCGCTCGCGCTGGGCGGCTGGACCTGGTCGACGATCGGCAACCAGCAGCTCGTGTCGAACGTGCAGGCCGACCTCGACAACGTCACGCGCCTGCAGCAGGGCCGCAACGACCTGCAGTCGCGCCTGCAGGCGATGGACATCCTGGAAGACCGGATCGAGCAGCTCGAACAGTTCCGCCGCGACAAGCCGCTATCGGTGTCGCTCGGCCTGTACCAGGGCGACCGCCTCGAGCAGCACCTGCTGACCGAGTACTACAACGGCGTGCGCCAGATCCTGCTGGCCCCCGTGTCGCAGAACCTCGCGTCGTTCATGAAGGACGTGAACGCGCACCCCGAGCAGCTCGTGCCGATGACGCGCCCGCCCGAATCGGGCGCCGTGCAGGGCGGCACGCTGCCGGTCTCGACGAACGCGGCAGGCGCCGCGCCGCAGGCGGGTGCCGTGCTGGCCGCGTCGGGCGCCGCGCCGGCCGCCGCCCCGCAACAGGCGGCCGCGCCGCAGGGCGGCCTCTACAGCGACGCGTCGCCGACCAACGTGCAGGACGCGTACAACGCGCTGAAGACCTACCTGATGCTGTCCGACAAGCGTCACGTCGAGCAGGCGCACCTGACCGACCAGCTCGCCCGCTTCTGGCGCGGCTGGCTCGAGACGAATCGCGGCAACATGCCGCGCGACGAGATGATCCGGAGCGCCGAGCGCATGATCTCGTTCTACCTGTCGCGCGTGAACGACAACGACTGGCCGATGATCGACGCGAACCTCGCGCTCGTCGACCAGACCCGCGAGAACCTGCGCCGCGTGGTGCGCGGCATGCCGGCCCGCCAGCGCGTCTACGAGGAAATCAAGGCCCGCGCGTCGACCCGCTTCGCGCCGATGACCATCGCGCGCATCGTCGGCGACGGCAACCAGGGCCTCGTGGCAGGCAGCTACGCGATTCCGGGCACGTTCACGCGCGAAGCGTGGTTCGACTACGTGCAGCCGGCGATCCGCGATGCGGCGACCAAGGAACTGCAGGCGAAGGACTGGGTGCTCAACACGTCGACGCAGGACGACCTGACGCTCGAGGGCAGCCCCGAGCAGATCCAGAAGACGCTCGTCGGCATGTACAAGACCGAGTACGCGCAGCACTGGCAGAAGTTCATGCAGGGCATCGCGGTGCAGGGCTTCACCAGCTTCGGCCAGGCCGTCGACGGGATGAACCGCCTCGGCGACCCGCAGGATTCGCCGATCCGCAAGATCCTCGAGACCGCGTACGACCAGACGTCGTGGGACAACCCGTCGCTCGCGAACGTGACGATCAAGAAGGCGCAGACGGGCGTCGTGAACTGGGTCAAGCAACTGTTCTCGCGCTCGCAGGCCGGCCAGGTGGCCGCGGCCAACATCGACATCAACGGCAATCCGGCCGAGGTGCCGATGGGTCCGATCGGCCAGGAGTTCGTCGGGCTCGCGCGAATCGTCGCGACGCATGACGGCACGTCGATGCTGAAGGGCTACATGGAGTCGTTGTCGAAGGTCCGCACGCGCTTCAACGTGATCAAGAACCAGGGCGACCCGGGGCCGGGCGCGCGCCAGCTGATGCAGCAGACGCTCGACGGCAGCGGTTCGGAACTCGCCGATTCGCTGAAGCTCGTCGACGAGCAGATGCTGACGGGCCTGACCGATTCGCAACGCAAGTCGCTGCGCCCGCTGCTGGTGCGGCCGCTGATGCAGGCGTTCGCGGTCGTGATCCAGCCGGCCAGCGCCGAAGTCAACAAGGTCTGGAACGCGCAGGTCTACCAGCCGTTCCAGAGCTCGCTCGCGACGAAGTACCCGTTCGCGGCGAACGCGAAGGTCGAGGCCGGCGCCGGCGAGATCGCGCAGGTGTTCGGCCCGGACGGCTCGATCGCGAAGTTCGTCGGCACGACGCTCGGGCCGCTCGCGGTGCGCCGCGGCGACACGCTCGCCGCCCGCACGTGGGGCGACATGGGCATCGGGCTCACGCCGGACTTCACGAACGGCTTCGCACGCTGGGTCGCGCCGCTCGCGGGCGGCGCCGCCGGCAGCGCGGCCGCGTCGGCCGAGCCGCAGACCGTGTTCCAGATCCTGCCGCAACCGAGCACGGGCACGACGGAATACACGATCGCGATCGACGGCCAGCAGCTGCGCTACCGCAACACGCCGCCGCAGTGGACCAACTTCGTGTGGCCGAACCCGCAGGGCTCGCCGGGCGCGACGCTGTCCGCGACGACCTTCGACGGCCGCACGGTGCAGCTCGTCAACGAGCCGGGCCGCTACGGTCTCGAGAAGCTGATCAACTCGGCGCAGCGCAAGCGCCGTCCGGACGGCACCTTCGACCTGACGTGGGCACAGGGCAGCGTGAACGTGTCGGTGACGATGCGCATCATCAGCACGTCGCAACCGTCGGCCGGCGGCGGCGACCAGCCGCAACAGCAGAGCCTGCGCGGCCTGCAGCTGCCGTCGTCGGTCGCCGACGCGAGCACGGGCGCCGCACAGAACGCGACGCAATCCGCCACCGGCACGCCGGGCGCAGCGCCGGCCGTCGCGGCCGCCAATGCAACGAATGCACAGAGGGCGCAATGACGCAAACCGTACAGGCGCAAATCGCCTACTTCGGCAAGATTCCGTCGCGCGGCGACTTCGTGAAGAGCGCGCACAATCCGCAACTGCTGCAGACGCTCGATCGCTGGATCGCGCAGGCGCTGGAGCTGCTCGCGGAAGATCCGCGCTGGAAGATCGTCTACGAGGATGCGAAGCCGATGCACTTCGCGTTCCTCGGCTCGCGCAGCAAGCTCGCGATCGCGGGCCACATGGTCGCGAGCCACGACGTGTCGATGCGCCGCTTCCCGTTCCTCGGCGCGACCGCGCTGGAGGTCGACCGGCCGCTCGCGTTCCTCGCGCGCAGCCCGCTCGCGTTCGCGCGGCTGTGGTCGCGCGTCGCCACGCAGATCCCGCCGCTGCTCGGCAAGGACGAGCCGCCCGGCGCGCTGCAGGCGCTCGGCGACACGCAGGTGCCGATCGACGTCGGCGGCCCCGGCACGTCGCATGACGGCACCTTCAACGATTTCGTCGAACACCAGTCGCTGTACGGCCTGCAGGAGATGCTGCTCGAAAGCGGTCATCCGGTGCGGCTGCGCGGCGCGATGCTCGCGCTCGGCTCGCTGCTGCGGCCGGTGATGCAGAGCGGCTCGTCGCACATCGAACGCGGCCTCACGCTGCCGCTGCCGGTCGATCCGTTCTACCGCAGCCTCGTCGCCGCGTTCTGGCTCGAGCTGATCGCGCCGTTCGTCGCGCAGGCCGACTTCGAGCTCGCGATCTTCATCGGCACGATCGCCGAACGCGAACGGCTCGTCATCGGCTTCAACGGCGCGTCGGCGAAAACGCTGCTGAGCGTCGTCGACCCGCAGACCTACGCCGCCCACAACATCGACATCGACGATCCCGAGTGGATCGACGCCCATGCGCAAAACGATCACCAGATCAGCAAGCTCGTCAGCTACCTCGACCAACCGCAACTCTCGCTGCGCGTCGCCATCGACGCGTTCCGCGAAGCGTTCATCGGAGGCTGACGGCATGCATCGCACGATTCAGGTCCGGCGCGCGCGCTGGTCGGCCGCCGTCTCGCCCGCCCTCGCCGCGCTGTTCGCGGCCGGCCTCGTCGCGAGCGGCGCGGCCTTCGCGCAGAACACGGGCGCGACCGTCACGCCGGTCGGCAACGGCACGGTCGCGACGACCGCGCTGCCGCAGGCCAACCCGAACGCCGGCGGCGCGTCCGGCACGGTGGTGCACGGCACCGCCGGCACGATCGCGCCGCCGCCCGCGAACGCCACGCCCGGCCAGGTGGTGGTCGGCGGCAAGGTGCCCGACGAGGCGACCAAGGCGGCCGTGCTGCAGAAGCTGCGCGATACCTACGGCGCGACGAACGTCGTCGACCAGGTCGAGGTGGGCGACGTCGCGACGCCGCCGAACTGGAGCGCGAACGTGCAGAAGCTGCTCGGCGCGCAGCTCAAGCAGATCAGCAAGGGCCAGTTGAAGATCAACGGCACGCAGATCGAGATGAAGGGCGAGGTGCACAACGAGGCGCAGCGCCAGCAGCTCGCGAGCGACATGGCGAACACGCTGAACCCGACGTACACGATCAAGAACGGGCTGCGCGTGTCGGCATCCGAACAGGGCGTGCTCGACCAGACGCTCGCGAACCGGACGATCGAGTTCGAGACCGGCAGCGCGACGCTGACGCCGCAGGGCAAGCTGATCCTCGACCAGATGGCGGCCGCGCTCGCGAAGATGCAGAACCGCACGGTCGACATCATCGGCCACACCGACAACTCGGGGAACCGGACGTCGAACATCGCGCTGAGCCAGGCGCGTGCGGATGCGGTGAAGGGTTATCTGATCACGAAGAGCATTCCGCCGCAGCAGATGACGACGACGGGGGTCGGGCCGGATCAGCCGATTGCGCCGAATGATACGGCGGATGGCAGGGCGAGGAATCGGCGGATCGAGTTCCGGGTGGGGCAGTAACGGGAAATCGGCCGGCCGCTCGCTCCATGGCGAAGCGGCGCGGCACGGCACACGACGGGCGGCGGCAGCGATGCGCCGCCCGTCTTGCGTTTACGACTGCTCGTCGGGCCTCACCCCCAGCAACTCGCGGATATGCGACAGCGAGCCGTCGTCCTTCACGACGCTCTCGAGCCACTTGTGCAGCGGCATGTCGGCCCATTCGGCCGCCTTGTCGGCGAGATACGCGACCGGGCTGTGCGGCTCGGTCTGACGGAAATAGCGCGCCACCGCACGCAACTGGTCGACGGCTTGCGCACGGTTCTGGATGCCGGCGATCATCTGCGTCACCGGAGGACGCGAAGCGGTCTGCTGCTGCACGCGAGTCTCCTCGGTCTGGATCGGTTGGCCGAACACCGGCTCGACGCGTTCTGGCTGGGCCTGCGGCGCCGCCTGCGTGTGCGGCGCGCTGCCCGTATAGCCCTGTTCGCGCGCAAAGCGCTCGGCGAGCCGGTACACGGTCTCGAACGCGTCGCGCGCCTGCCGGAAGCTCGGCGCGGAATCGCCCGCCCGTTCGACGAGCCGCTCCTCGAACGCATCGAGCGCGAATTCGAACGCCTTCAGGTTCGCCAGCAGCGCCGTGTAGAACGCGATCGACGTCACGCGCCGCGACGCATCGATCTGCTCGATCGACGGCTTGCCGCGCGCGATGTCGTCCGCGTGGTCGGGGTCGCGCTTGATCGACTGCGCGACGTGCTGCGCGACTTCCCAGTCGAGCGTGCTGAACGCATTCGATGCGCCGTCCGTCAGCGGCACCGCGCGCAGCAGCTCGGCCGTGCGGCCGGACAGCCACGCGACGTTGCCGAGCCGGTGCTCGATGTCGTCGTCCTCGGGCAGCGGGTGGAAGGTATCCCAGAACTCGCGGCACAGGCCCTCGAGCAGCGCATAGCCTTCGGTGAGGCCCGTGACGCCGTCCTCGAGCGCGAGCGCCTCGGTCAGCCATACGGCGAGCCGCAGGTCCTTCGTGCGCGTGCGCAGCAGCTCGCCCGCATGGTCGACGACGAAGCCCCAGTCGGCCTCCTTGATCTCGGTCACCCATTCGCCCTGGTCGAGCGTCGGGTCGTCATAGCGCCGCGCGTCCTGGATCGCGTCGAATTCGTTCGAAAACAGCAGGTCGTCGCCGCTGGGCGACGCGTCGCTGATCGGCGTCAGCAGCTCGGGGAGATTGATCGGCATGGTTCGGTCAGTTCATCAATGCTGGGCTGGGCGCGGCCGCGCTCATTCGACGGTGTACGCGAATTCGCCGGCCTCGTCCGCGCGCACCGCGATGCGCGCGATGGCCGCGCCGTCGGCGATCCGGCCGAGCACGTGGCCCGCGATCTCCGGCAGCAGCGTGCCGTTCAGGATGTGGTCGACGTTGCGGGCGCCCGAATCGACCTCGGTGCAGCGCGCGAGCACCGCCTCGACGAGCGACTCGTCCCACTCGAACGCGGCCTTGTGGTTCGTCTCGATCCGGCGGCGGATGCGTTCGAGCTTCAGCTCGATGATCTCGGCCAGCACGTCGTCGGAAATCGGATAGTACGGCACGACCTTCATCCGGCCGAGGAACGCCGGCTTGAAGGTCTTGTACAGCTGCGGACGCAGCGTCTCGGCGAGTGCGTCCGGATCGGGCAGTTCCTCGGCCGGCTTGTTCAGGCAGGCCTGCATCACCGCGGCCGAGCCGACGTTCGACGTCAGGATGATCAGCGTGTTGCGGAAGTCGATCTCGCGCCCTTCGGCGTCGTCCATCATGCCCTTGTCGAACACCTGGAAGAACATCTCGAGCACGTCCGGGTGCGCCTTCTCGACCTCGTCGAGCAACACGACGGAATACGGGTTGCGGCGCACGGCCTCGGTCAGCACGCCGCCTTCGCCGTAACCGACGTAGCCCGGCGGCGAGCCCTTCAGGCCCGACACGCTGTGCGCTTCCTGGTACTCGCTCATGTTGATCGTGACCATCTTGCGCTCGCCGCCGTACAGGATGTCGGCCAGCGCCAGCGCCGTCTCGGTCTTGCCGACGCCCGACGGCCCGACGAACATGAACACGCCGCGCGGCTTGTTCGGATCCTCGAGGTTCGCGGTCGCGGTGCGCACGCGCTGCGCGATCGCATCGAGCGCATGATCCTGGCCGATCACGCGTGCGGTCAGCAGCGGTTGCAGGTTCAGCACGGTGTCGATCTCGTCCTTCACCATCCGGCCGAGCGGAATGCCGGTCCACGCGGCGACGATCTCGGCGACCACGTGGCCGTCGACCTGCAGCGGCACCATCGGCTCGCCGCCCTGCAGCGCGTGCAGCGCCGCGACGCGTTCCGCCAGCTTGTCGCGGGTGGCCTGCACGTCGACCGGCTGGCCGTCTTCCGACGGGCCGCGTGCCTTGTCGAGCGTGTCGCGCAGTTCGGTGATCTCGGCGACGATCACGCGCTCGGCTTCGTAGCGTGCTTCATCCTTCGCCAGTTGTTCGAGCGCCGTGTCGCGCGCGCCGCGCAGCTCGCCGAGCCGCTCGTCGTGCGCGGCGCCGCCCGCCGCCTCGCGCTCCAGCGACGCGATTTCCGCATCGATGCGCTCGATGCGCTTCTTGGTATCGTCGATCGCCGCCGGCGTCGCGCTGTGCGCGAGCGCGACCTTCGCGCAGGCGGTGTCGAGCACGCTGATCGCCTTGTCCGGCAGCTGGCGGCCGCTGATGTAGCGGTGCGACAGGCGTACGGCCTCGGTGATCGCGTCGTCGAGGATCCGCACGTTGAAATGCTTCTCCATCAGGCCCGACATCCCGCGCAGCATCGCGGCGGCCAGCGGCTCGCTCGGCTCCTCGACCTTCACGACCTGGAAGCGCCGCGCGAGCGCCGCATCCTTCTCGAAGTACTTCTTGTATTCGCTCCATGTCGTCGCGGCGATCGTGCGCAGCTCGCCGCGTGCGAGCGCCGGCTTCAGCAGGTTAGCCGCATCGTTCTGGCCGGCCTGGCCGCCCGCGCCGATGATCGTGTGCGCCTCGTCGATGAACAGGATGATCGGGGGCGCGCTCTTCTTCACCTCGTCGATCACGCTCTTCAGGCGGTTCTCGAACTCGCCCTTCACGCTCGCGCCGGCCTGCAGCAGCCCCATGTCGAGCACGTGCAGCGCGACGCCACGCAACGGCGGCGGCACGTCGTCGGCCGCGATCCGCAGCGCGAGCCCTTCGACGACCGCCGTTTTGCCGACGCCGGCCTCGCCGGTCATGATCGGGTTGTTCTGGCGGCGGCGCATCAGGATGTCGATCGCCTGGCGGATCTCCGCTTCGCGGCCGATCACCGGGTCGATCTTGCCGTCGCGCGCGCGCTGCGTGAGGTTGGTCGTGTACGTGTCGAGCGCGGGCGTCTTCGACGGACCCGCGGGCGCCATGCCGTCGACGGCCGGCGCGACGTCGCTGCCGTCGTCGTCCGTCTGGCGCGGCTCGGCTTCGCTCGAGCCGGCCATGATTTCGTCGAACTTGTGCTTCAGGTCCGTCACGTTCATTTCCGCGAACCGCGACGACATCCGTTGCGCGAACTGCGCGAGATCCGGCGCGGTCAGCAGCGCGAGCAGCAGGTGCCCCGAACGGATGCGGCCGAGCTGCGAATCGAGCGACGCGATCAGCCACGCCTGCTCGAACAGTGCGATCAGATGCACGGAGAACACCGGCGTGCGCGTGTTGCCCGTCTTCAGGCGCGTCAGCTCGCGTTCGAGATCGGCATGCAGCGCATGCGGATCGACACGGCTCGCGCGCAATGCGAGCGGCAGGTCGCCCGTCGCTTCGTCGAGCAACGCGAGGAACAGGTGCTCCAGATCGACCTCGTAGTGGCCGCGCGCCAGGCACGCGCTCGCCGCACGCTCGGTCGCGTGGCGGCACAGCGGGTTCAGTTTCGTGATCAGGGTCTTCAGAGGCGTGCTCATGGCGTCGATCTCAGGTTCGATTGCGTGTTGTTGTTAGGTCAGTGAATCACGTGCAGTTCGTAGCGTGCGTCGGAGCGATCCTCGAGCGCGTCGCGCGTGCACAGGAACGCGTCCCAGCCGAGCCGCGAGCCCGCGCCGAGCACGCTCGCGCCGACTTCCGTGCGCTTCAGCACGAGCTTCACCTCGTACTCGAGCGTGAGGCCGGCGAGCAGCGTCAGCATCCGCTCGAGCGCGACGGCGTGCGGGCCGCCGGGCAGGAACGCCTCGTAATCGCGCTTGGACAGCGGGCCGACGACGATCCGCGCGCGCATGTCGCGCTGCCACACGCGTTCGCCGACGAGCGCCGTCGCGCCGAGCACCGCGTTGACTTCACCGAGCACGCTCAGCTGGTCGGGCGGCACGTCGTACCACTTGCCGACGAACTGGCCGATCTTCACCGGCACGCGGAAGTAATCGGACAGCGTGCGCTGCAGGTACGCGGCCGACATCGGCCGGTGCCGCGCGGCGAGCGCGTAGCCGGCCACGGCCTCGTCGAGCACGCCGCCCGGGCCGGCGGCGAGACTGTCGCGCACCTCGTCGCTCGGCACGCCGGCGATCGCGAGCAGCAGCGGCAGGTAGCGCTCGTCGCGGTCGAGTTCGTAATGGAACGGCAGCCGGTATTTCTTCCACGCCGCATAGAACAGCGCGGTCGCACGGTTCGAGAACACGTCGAAGAACGCGCGCGCCGCGTGGTCGCGCCTCAGATGCTCGCGCGCGACGATCTGCTCGGTGTAGTGCAGCGGCAGCGCGCCCTGCCCGCCGAGCAGCCCGAAGAACGCGGGCGTCAGCTCGACGCGGCCGAGCTCGCCGGCGGCCAGCGCGGCGCCGCGCTGCTCGTCCGAGTTCAGCGGCGTGCCGTCGTCGTCGAACGAGCGCGCGCCCTCGATCTCGCTCGGCGGGAAGCCGAGCGACAGCGTGTTGCGGAATGCGATGCGCTGCGCGACCACGTCGCCCTGCCGCCACGCGCCGGGCGCATCCGACGCCTGCCGCGCGAACAGCCCTTCGAGCACGCGCACCGCCTGGAAGAACTCGAAGCGGTGCGGCTCGTCGAGCAGCGCGTCGACTACGCCAGGATCGATTCGCCGGTTCGGGGCTTGCATCGGATGATCTCCTCGCCGGTGCGCTTCGACACGACGACCAATTGAACGAAACTGTTGAGGTGGACGTACAGCCCGAAGAAGCTGTCGAGCACGCGCACGAACGACGCGAGGCTCGCGCCGACGAAGTGTTCCTCGTCGATCGTCAGCCGGATCTCGATGCCGCGCACGAAGGTCGCGAACGGCTTGCCGGGCAGCCACTGCACCGCGCCGCGCTGCTCGACGCCGGCGAGGCCGTCGATCTGGCGCATCGACACGGCCGTGCGTCGCAGGTCGTACAGCGTCAGCATTTCCTTCAGCGGCGCGAGGCCGTGCGCGACGAGCGACACGTGGTTGAGCGCGAGGTGCGACACGAGCCGCCAGTGCGCGGCGCGGCCGCGCTCGAAGCGCACGCTCTGCGTCGGGCGGCGCAGCATCGAGATGCCGCTCGTCTGCGCACCGCCTTCCTGGAACAGGTCGCCGCCTTCGAGGCCGAACGCCAGCATCGCCGGCAGGTCGCGGTTCGTGCAGGTGAGATCGAGGCTCAGCGTGTCGGTCTGCGGCGACGTCGGCTCGAAGTCGATGTCGACGATCGAGATCTCGGTTTCGTAGCCGGGGCTTTTCTGCGCGACCCAGTCGTTGCGGCGCGCGAACCAGTAATGGCCGATCCGCGCCGATTCGCCGTGATGCAGCGAATAGAACGGCCGGAACTCGATCACCGATTCCTCGTGCGCCTGCTGCCGGACGAGCTTCACCGAGTCGATCGAGTACACCTCGTACGCGAACGCGCGCCGCGCCTCGGCGATCACCGGATACGACACCGCGCGGTGCGTGATGCGGATCGGCTCGCCATGCTGGCGGAACAGGTTGACGATCGGCGTGCAGAACAGCCGGAAATGGCTCGCCGTCAGCAGCTCGAGCAGGCGCGCGACGTGCGAATCGCTGCGCACGTCCTGCAGCACGAGGTGCAGCGTCGCGCGCTGGCAGCGGCCCGATGCGCGTGCGATCGCCGCGAGGTCGAAGTCGACGAAATCGAACTTGTCGGGGAACGCGAAGTATTCGGTGAGCAGCCGGTACGCGGGATGCGATTTCGCCGGATAGTCGATCAGCGCGTCGTCCTCGTCGAAGCCGGCCTGCGCGATCGGCAGCTTGCGCAGCGCGGTCCAGCGGCCGTTGCGTTCGGGCTCGACATACGCGCCGAGCACGTTGACGAACAGGCAGTCGGTCAGCGCGGCGACGAACGACTGCTCGCCGTGCAGATGCGCACGCAGCGTCGACAGCTTCAGCGCGCCGAGATCGAGCTGCGCGGCGAGCGATTCGAACGTGATCGAGATCACGCCCGTCGCGTTCGACGGCAGCACCGTCGCGCTCGGCGCGAGCGCGACCGGCGTATAGCGCGCCTCCGAGATGCGGATCGGCGCGAGCGTCACGTCGTAGGCGGTGCGGAACCGGCATTGCACGCCGCGGATCGAGCGGCTCTTCAGCTCGGTGCCGCGATCGATCACGACCGGTTCGGTCTGCTGGCCGGGCGAAGCCGGCGTGAACTGCGCGATCGAGCACGACGGGAACGGCCGCAGGTAGTGCGGATACAGCACCTCCAGCAGCGCTTCGGTGAATTCGGGGTAGTCGTCGTCGAGCTTCTTGTTGATGCGCGCGCCGAGCAGCGCGAACGACTCGATCATCCGCTCGACGTGCGGATCCTCGCAATGCTCGCCGGACAGCGCGAGGCGCGCGGCGATCTTCGGATAGCGTTCGGCGAAATCTCGCGAATAGCGCCGCAAAAACGATAATTCGCGTTCGTAATACGGCAGCAATTCTTCCATCGACGACCCCGAACCTCAATATTTCATGCCGGACCTGATTGACCACCGGGCGGTCCGGCCCGCTCGGCGGCTTGATTTACTGCATTCGTGCCGCGCGTGCGCGCGTGACCGAGTACTGCAGCGTCGACGGTTGCAGCATTGCGTCGAAGTTCACCGGCTCCTCGGCCGGATGCACGACGAGCAGCGCCTGGATCGAGAAATACAGTGCGTTGGTCGACTGCTCGTTCAGCTCGAACGTCACCTGCACCTGCTGCAACCGCGGCTCGTGGCGCGCGATGGCCTGCTGGATCGACTTGCAGATGAACGCGCGGTCGTAGTGGCTCGCGAGGCTCAGCCCCGCGAAATCGTTCAGCCCGTAGGTCAGCACCGATTTCTGGCATTCCGGCAGCGCGGCCAGCTCGATGTCGGTGTGCGCGATACGGGTGTTGAGGATCGCCTCGACGTCGCGGGCGACCGTGTTCTTGAGCTCGTCCAGCGACAATTGCCGCATCGCCGCCGTTGCCGGCAGATGCGGTTCGTCGTCGAACAGCTTGTCGAGAAAACTGGGTTCGAATCGTTTCATCGGCCGGCGTTTACAGCGAAAACGGCAACGGGACGCGACGCGCCCCGTTGCCGCAACCGACCTTAGACCGCGTAGGTCTTGTCGTTCTTCGTCAGGCTCCAGGCGCCTTGCGTGTTGCCGCCCTGGTTGCCGCCGATCTTCTGCTGGGTTTGCTTCCACTGCACGGCTGCGTACTTCAGCGAGAACGTCTCGAGCGGCAG
Source organism: Burkholderia sp. BCC0419 (assembly GCF_902830285.1). Classification (NCBI taxonomy): domain Bacteria; kingdom Pseudomonadati; phylum Pseudomonadota; class Betaproteobacteria; order Burkholderiales; family Burkholderiaceae; genus Burkholderia; species Burkholderia sp. BCC0419. The sequence continues at coordinate 120,802 of NZ_CADESR010000013.1, read as the reverse complement.
ACCTTCCTCGCGAACGCTCGGCGCGATGCTCGAGATGATCACGTACTTGAGCTTGACTTCCAGATACTGCACGCGCTTGCCTTCACCGTCCGCGCGCGAGAAATGGACCGTCACTTCGTCGAACGTGGTACCGCCCGAAGCGTGCTGATACAGCAGCGGGCTCGACGAATCGATTTCCTTCGTGAAGATCATGTCGCCGTGCTCGCAACGCGTCATCGTGTGACCGCCAGCGGTCGATGCGGTTGCCGAACGCGGCTGAACGATCGAGTGATCCCACGATTTCAGTTCGATCCAGCCCTGATGGTCTTTGTCCGCGGACTCGCCCTTCACCGCGGGACTACCAAACTGCAAGTGCATATGTAACATGGCCCTTCGACTCCCCAAAGAGGTGGTTTTAACGTCCTACCCAGGCGGCCCGCCCGGGCGATTTACTCGCTTATGAATTTGCCGGTTTGGGCAGATCAGCGACAAGTCGCAGAGAAATCGAGAGTTCGTCGAGCTGAAAGTGCGGGCGCAGGAACGCGACCGAACGATACGAGCCCGGCTTGCCCGGAATCTCCGACACTTGTATGGATGCCTCGCGCAGCGGGAATTGCGCTTTCTGTTCCTGCGAGGCGTTGTCGTCGAGCAGGACGTATTGCGAAATCCACCGGTTGAGGAAAGTCTCCACGTTCTGCGCCGATGCGAAGCTGCCGATCTTGTCCCGCATCATCGCCTTCAGGTAATGCGCGACGCGCGATACCGAGAAGATGTACTGAAGCTGGGCGGACAGGACGGCGTTCGCATTCGCGCTGTCGGTGCTGTATTTCTTCGGTTTCTGCACCGACTGCGCAGCGAAGAACGCGGCGTAATCTGAGTTCTTGCAATGGACGAGCGGGATGAAGCCGAGGTCGCTCAGCTCCTTCTCGCGGCGATCGGTGATCGCGATTTCGGTCGGGCACTTCAGCGCGACTTCACCGTCGTCGGTCTTGAACGTGTGGGTCGGCAGATCCTCGACGAGGCCGCCGCCTTCGACGCCGCGGATCGCCGCGCACCAGCCGAAGTCGTCGAACGCGGCCGTCAGGCGTGCCGCGAAGGCCCATGCCGCGTTGCACCACAGGTACTTGTCGTGATCGGTGCCGTCGACTTCCTCGACGAAGTTGAAGTTCTCCGCGGTCTGGCCGTCCTTCGGATTGAACGGCAGGCGGCCGAGGAAGCGCGGCAGCGTCAGGCCGACGTAGCGCGAATCTTCCGCGTCGCGGAACGACTTCCACTTCGCGTATTCGACGGTGTCGAACACCTTGCCGAGGTCGCGCGGCTTGCCGAGGTCGGAGAACGACTCGAGGCCGAGCAGTTCCGGCGACGCCGACGCGATGAACGGCGCGTGCGCGGCCGCCGCGACGTGCGACATCTGCTCGATAAAATACATGTCTTCCGGCTGGCGCGAGATCTCGTAATCACCGATCAGCGCACCGAACGGCGAGCCGCCGAACGTGCCGAATTCCTCTTCGTAGACCTTCTTGAACAGCGCGCTCTGGTCGAACTCGCTCGCGCCCTTGAAATCGCGCACGAGGTCGCGCTTCGGCGCGTGCAGCGCCTTGATCTTGATCGTCTGGCCCGTGTTGCTTTCCTTGACCAGATAGTCCATCCCGCGCCACGTGCTTTCGAGGCGCTGGAATTCCGGCGCGTGCATCACGGCGGAAAGCTGCGTGGAAATCAGGCGGTCGAGCTCCGCGACGCGTGCATCGATCGTGGCCGACAGGTTGTCCGACACGATCACCGTGCCGTCGAGCACCTGGTGCACGAGTTCGCCGATCAGGTCCTTCGCACGCGCATGTTCGGAATCGGATTTCGCGACCTTGCTCTTCTCGACGATATCGTCGAGCAACGAAGTCCCGGCGGCGTATTCCGCGCCGCTCGCTTGGGCCGCAGCCGTTTGCTGGTTCATCTCAACACTCCGTCGTCATTCGCCGTCTTTGTCGCTGCCGGTGCCCTTCGCGAGCTCCTGCAGCTGCTGCGTGTTCTTCAGCACCTCGGACAGCAGATCCTCGAGCTTGTCGTTGCCGGCGAGCTTGTTGCGCAGGTCGGCAAGCTTCGAGCGCGCCTCGAGCAGGCGGCGCAGCGGCTCGACCTGTTCGACGACTTCGTCCGGGCTGAAATCCGACAGCGAGCGGAACTTCAGGTCGACCGCGAACTTGCCGCCTTCCGGGCTCAGGCGGTTTTCCACCTGGAACGCGGCACGCGGCTCGATCGCCTTCATCACGTCGTCGAAATTGTCGCGGTCGATATTGACGAACTTGCGGTCGCGCAGCTTCGGCTGCTCGATTTCGGACTGGCCCGCCAGATCGCCGACGACCCCGACGACGAACGGCAGTTCCTTCACCTCGATCGCATCGCCCTTCTCGACCTCGTAGGTCAGCTGGACGCGCGGCGGCCGTATTTTCTGCAAGCTTTTCTGAATGCTTTCTTTCTTGGCCATCTCGACGGCTCCCAGGTTAGTTGTGGTTATCGCGTCAGTTGCGGTTTCAGTTGCGCAGTGCGCCGAACGGATCCGCGCTGCCCTTTTGCGCCGCCGGCGGCGTCGGCGCGACGCTCGCGGCCGCCTCGGCAGCCGGTGCGGCACCGCCCTTCGGGCGATGGACGACTCGGCGCGGCGGGCGCGATTTCACGGTCTTGGTTTCCGGCGGGAACAGCGCCGACTCGCCCAGCGTATCGCGCAGCTGCTTCGCGAGCGCCTGCGCATCGGACTTCGCGTCGCCCGCGAGCGACGCATCCTGGCGCAGCTCGCCGAGCGACTGCGTCGCGATCCGCAGGCCGGCGACGGCCAGCACGCTCTTCGCCTGACGATCGGTCGCGTCGCGCTGCAGTGCTTCCTGGGCGGCGACGATCGCCTGCCCGTAATGGTTTTGTGCGAACTGGATTTGCGCGATGCGCGACCACGGTTCCTCGCGCGTCGGATCCGACTTCGCGAGCTGCTGGTACAGGCCGAGCGCCTTGTCCTGGTCCCCCGCCTTCGCGACGGCGTCTGCATCGGCCAGCGACTTGTTGAATACTTCCGCAGTCGGCGGCGCGGGAGGCTGGCTCGCACAGCCGGCGATCACGCCGCAAGCCACCACTACCCCAGACAGTTTTGCGAACAGACGGTCTTTCATCGTTATATCCACCGGCGCGTGAGTTTTAAATCGTTGAGAATCTGGTTCTTTTGCTTTGCAGGAAGCGCGCGGGTATAGTACCGATCAATTTTTCATAATTCAATCGTCGTGTGAAGAGTAATTCCTTTTAAAACCGGGCGCTACCCCCTCGAATGGCCGCTGGCTGCGGGCTCGCGGCGGTTTTTCCTCGGGCCGGAATGCGCAAGTTTTACTGGTCGCACGACGCGCCGCCCGGACGGCGGAAAAAATTTCCGGACGCTTGCCACGACGCGGGCGTGCTTAATAGTTGAATGGTGCGATGCCGGGGATCCGCAGCGAACGTGGTAATACCCGGCAGTTTTGACAGGGATAAAGGCGGCACGCCGGAAAAACGATGAGATCGTCCATGATTCGCTACGCGCTGCCGCTGCTTGCCTGCGCCCTTCTGGCCGGATGCGCGGCCGCCCCGCTACTCGGCTCGGCCGCCAGCGCCGTGATGTCCGCGGCCGGCATCGGCAAGCCCGAGGTGCCCGACGCGCAGAAGCCGCCGCGCAACATCGGGCTCACGCTGGCCGCCGCGCCGAACCTGAATGCCGCGACCGACCACAAGCCGCTCGCGCTCGTCGTCCGGCTCTATGCGCTGAAGGACCCGACCTCGTTCCAGCAGGCGCCGTTCGACGCATTTACCGATCCGACCAAGGAAAAAGCCGCACTCGGCGCCGATCTGCTGAATGTGCGCGAAATCACGCTGATTCCGGGCCAGCGCTATACGGCAACCGAGAAAGTGTCGCGCGAAGCGCAGGCATTCGGCATCGTCGCGCTGTTCCGCGATCCCGCACTGCAACGATGGAAACTGACATTCGATCCGGTGAAGTCGGAGAAATCCGGCATAATCATCGGCCTGCATAATTGCGCGATGACGGTCACCGACGGCACGGTCATCGCACCGCAACAGGGTGCGCCTTCGCAACCGCTGAATTTGCTTTCTTCGGTCTCCTGCGGTTAAACATGACGCACGGATGTCAATTAACAAGAGTTAACACTTGGCGATTTAATTCGGGTATGAACAAATCGATTACATCGCAACGCCACATTAACCGGATTTGACATGAGTTATTCGGCCAAGGTGCTGTGGGGGGAAGGGCTGTTCCTCCGGCCTCAACACTTTCAGCGGCAGGACGCGTACCACGAGGCGCGCCTGTTCGAGTCCATCCAGGCGATCCAGCCGTACAACTGGGGCGTGCGCTCGGTGCGCATCGACCGCGACGCGCTCGGCAGCAACGTGCTGCGGGTGGCCGAGCTCGCGCTCGTGTTCCCGGACGGCGCGCTGTATGCCGCGCCGCAGGCCGACGACCTGCCGCCGCCGATCGCGCTGGACACATTGCCCGACGGCATCAACGAATTCGTGTTCTATCTCGCGCTGCATCCGCTGCGCGAGAACGGCACCAACTACAGCGACGATCCGGCCGCCGGCTTCATGACACGGTTCGTCAGCGAGCAGACGAGCGTCGCCGACAACTTCACCGACGCCGCCGAAGCCGACATCACGTTCCTGAAGACGCAGGTCAAGCTGATCGCGCACAGCGAGCCGCGCGACCAGCTGCTGTCGGTGCCGCTCGTGCGCGTGCGCCGCACCGCGACGTCCGGCTTCGAGATCGACGACAGCTTCGTGCCGCCGTGCCTCGCGATCGAAGCGTCGCCGATCCTGCACCAGCGGCTGCGCCAGCTGGTCGACGCGCTGCAGGCGAAGGTCAACGCGCTGTACGGCTTCCACCGCGAGCCGTCGAAGAACATCATCGAGTTCCGCTCCGGCGACATCGCGTCGTTCTGGCTGCTGCACACCGCGAACGCCGCGTTCGCAACGCTCGCGCACCTGCACCAGCATGCGGCGCTGCATCCGGAGCGGCTGTTCCAGGAGCTGCTGCGCCTCGCAGGTCAGCTGATGACGTTCTCGAAGGGCTATACGCTCGCCGACCTGCCCGTGTACCGCCACGACGATCCGGGCCCGAGCTTCGCGCGCCTCGACCTGATGCTGCGCGAATTGCTCGACACCGTGATCTCGACGCGCTATTTCGCGATCACGCTCGACGAGGTGCGCCCGTCGTTCCACCTCGGCCGCCTCGATTCCGGCAAGATCGACGACAAGACCGAGTTCTACCTCGCGGTGTCAGCGGACATGCCGAGCGTCGAGCTCGTCGACGCGGTGCCGGCCCGCTTCAAGGTCGGCGCGCCCGACGACGTCGACAAGCTCGTGCTGTCGGCGATGCCCGGCGTGCGGCTGTCATACACGCCGCAGGTGCCGCCCGCGATTCCGGTGCGCCCCGGCGCATGCTACTTCGCGCTCGATTCGCGCAGCCCGCTGTACGAGCGCATGCTGCAGGCCCAGTCCGCGATGATCTACGCGCCGACTGGCATCAATGACCTGAAATTCGAACTGATCGCGGTCACATCATGAGCTACGCGCCTTCCCTGTTCGGCGACAACGTGCCGCCGCCCCTGCATAGCCCGGCGTCGACGGACTCCGCGTTCCAGGCCCGCTCGCTGCTCGATTTGCTGTACGACGGATTCTTCATGCTGTTCCTGCTCAAGAACAAGCGGGAGCCGGACAGCGCCAGCGAGTTCAGCACGCGGATTCAGGAATTCCTGTCGGATTTCGAGCGCGGCGCGAAGAAGCTGAATATCGCCGCCGAGGACGTGTACGGCGCGAAGTTCGCGTTCTGCGCGGCCATCGATGAGATGGTGCTGTCGTCGCAGTTCAAGATCCGCGCGGATTGGGAACGCCGGCCGCTGCAGCTCGTGCTGTTCGGCGAGCAGCTCGCGGGCGAGAAGTTCTTCCAGTATCTCGAGGAGTGTCGTGCGCAGGGTGCGGCCCGGCTGCAGTCGCTCGAGGTGTTTCATATGTGCCTGCTGCTCGGGTTCCAGGGCAAGTACCTGCTCGAAGGGCCGGAAAAGCTCGCGTATCTGACCGCGCGGCTGGGCGACGAGATCGCGCACATGAAGGGCAAGCGCGCACCGTTCGCGCCGCATTGGCCGCTGCCGGACCAGATCGCGCACCGGTTGAAGCGCGAGGTGCCGGTGTGGGCGATCGGGACCGTGTTTGCGCTGGTGGCGCTGCTCGGGTATCTCGGGCTCAACACGTATCTGAAGGACAAGACGCTGCAGGCGTTGGCGCCTTATTCGCAGGTGATCAAGGTCGGGCCGGAGTCGGCTAATTTGACGATTTCGTTGCCGTAACAGGCGCGCGTTTCTCGGACGCCGCTTCATGGAAAAAGGACCGCATGACGGTCCTTTTTCGTTTTTTGTCCGCTTTTAAAAAAGATTGAGCGCGTGCCGATGCATCACGCCATCCAGACGTCTTCGTAGCCGGCATCGTCGATGATGAAGCGCGCGCCGGCCGGCAACCGCAGATAAGGCAGAACCGATGGCAGGCAGGCCGACAGGTGCGCGGCATGCACCGGCTGATAGAAGTCGGCGGCGTCGGAATATTCGCCGCAATGGAAGAACCAGCCGACGTCGTCGCCTTCGGACAGCGCGATGCGCGTGCCGTAGACGGGCATGCGCCCGAGCGTCGACATCGCGACGGCAACCATCTCTTCGGGTTCGACGGCATGCAGCCCGTAACGGGCGCAAACGGCATCCTGTTGCGCGCGCAGCGCTGCCGGATCGTCGGCCATGTTCATGTCCTTCCTGTCGTGCGGCGAGTCAGTCGGGTTGCCAGCATAACCGTGGATCGGCGCCGCCGGTCGATACGAAATAGGCAGCCGCCTGCGCCGCCGTTGCGCGCTCGACGCACTGCCGCGCCGGATAACTGCCGCGCTGGCCGCCGCCACGAGTTCGATCGTTTCGTCTGCGGGCGCTTCGGGCGTCGTCAGGTTCAGCAACGCGGCGTCGATCTCCGATGCGATGAAGACGACGTATCGACTGTCGTTGCCACCGCCGATCGTCATCACCGTCGTGTCGCTCGCGTCGAAGGCGACGGTCGAGCGATCGCGGCCGTTCAGTCGTTCGATGGCCGCGATCGCTTGCGCGGGGTCGTCACACGGCGCCTCCGTCACGTGCGAACGGTTGCCGATGATTGTTTCCTCGATCACGGTCGTCGTTCGCATTCGCCAGCTTGTCATCACAACAGGATAAATGCGTCGTTCTCGACGTAGAAGACAAACGCATCGAGCAATTGTGCGACGCTCGGTTCGTCTACCTGATCGTGTGCGTTGATCACGATGTCCTCGATCGTCGCGCTGTCCAGCGTGACTTTCCAGCCGGATTGGGCCGCCATGGCAGGCGCAACGTCGGCTTCCGCGTCATCGGCGTCTTCGAAAAACGCCCCCTCGGTGTCGAGCGTCCACGGCATCGGCGGCAGGTAAAGCCACCCGGAGAAATCGCCGGGACGTTCGAGAATATGGTGCAGGGACACTGCGGTCGTGGAATCGAGCGACATGGGTATTGCGGTGGTATCCGGATTGATTGCGTTGCATCGGCCGCGAGCAACCTGCGGCAGGCCGTGATTATGCCAATTCCCTGCCCATGAGACTGGCCGGCGCTTGTGGACCGCTCACCGCTCCGGGCAAGCCGATCGAAACACGGTCAAATCAAAGCGAGCGCAAACATGGCATTCCCCTGGATTCGTGCATTGCCATGCGGAAGATCCTCCGTAGCAAGACTCACGCGTTCGGCGCCTACTGCGTCACGATGAAAAAGGTATCGATCGGCATCCTCGTTTTTTTCGGATGATCGAATTGCCAGAACTCCGGCGTAGAGAAGCCGTTCATCTCGAGCAGCTCGCTGCGTTTGTGTGCCGCATAATCGCTCGCCTCTCGCGACAGCGTAAGTACGATGCCATTCGGCCGAAACTCGATGCAATCGTCAGTTCCGAAGCAAAATCCCAATTCAATCGACCGTCCCGCACGTCGATCGAAAGCCTCCACGTTAATGGATGCATCGCCGTCCCAAGTACCAATCGCCGCCAGAAGGTGTTGACCGCAGTCGCCATCGAAAATGAACGTGACGCCGTTTCGATCGTGTGCAAGTTCAATCATTGCAAATATGTCCCTTTATCGCAGTCGGCGACTTGGATCAACGGAACTAGACCGATACGCTGCTTCGCGAGCGCGATCCTGACCGGGCGCCTGAAATGCGGCGTCGAGAAAGTGGTAGTGAATTGTCACTGGTGTCGGTTATTACTGTTGATAGCGAATCGGGAACTTGTAGTCGGCATGACCGGTACAAACCTTCGAACGAGGGGGTGGCATGGGCTCGCTGCATCTGGACGACGTCGCCGAGATTCAATACCGCGGATTTATCGACTTCGATACTGACTCCACGGCAGTCAGCATCCTGGAGCCGATCGCTTGTCGTGACCCGCCAGTTTGCCGGAAGCTCAAAGCTCGGACTATTGGCATGATGGAAAAATCGAGCATCTCTGAAATCACGCCCCTCGAGCGGACGCAACCTGCAGCCGGTTTGCGCGCCGCCATCCCGCGGTGAAATCGATTGCAATCAGGGCCAATTCGACTTTCGGCGCGGCGCGGTTGCGAGTAGTGTCTACGTGCCCGTATTCCGGCCGCCCCCGGGTCCGACCGATACCCGGCGCTCACCACACGACACTGAACACTGGAGATCTGCGATGAAACGTTCGAAGTTCCTGCTGTCGGGCTTGCTGCTCGCGTCGGCCCTCGGCTTCACGGCCGTCGCCGCGCACGCGGACGACCTGCTCGATTCCGTGAAGAAAGCCGGCGTGCTGCGCGTCGGCCTCGAAGGCACGTATCCGCCGTTCAATTCGCGCGGCACGTCCGGCCAGCTCGAGGGTTTCGACGTCGACGTCGCGAATGCGGTCGCCGGCAAGCTCGGCGTGAAGACGCAGTTCATCCCGACCGAATGGAGCGGCATCATCGCCGGCCTGCAGGCCGGCAAGTTCGACGTGATCGTCAACCAGGTCACGATCACGCCGCAGCGCAAGGAAGCGCTCGACTTCAGCCAGCCGTACACGTACTCGGCCGCGCAGCTGATCCAGCGCAAGGACGACACGCGCAACTTCAAGTCGCTCGACGATTTCAAGGGCAAGAAGCTCGGCGTGACGCTCGGCACCAACTACGACCAGATGGCGCGCACCGTGCCCGGCATCGAGGTGCAGACGTATCCGGGCGCGCCGGAGAAGCTCCGCGACCTCGCGGCGGGCCGCATCGAGGCGACGCTCGACGACCGTCTGATGCTGCCGTACATGATCAAGACGTCGAACCTGCCGCTGCGCGCGGGGGCGGTGCTGAACGGCGGCAAGCAGGAAATGGCGATCCCGTTCCGCAAGGGCAACCCGAAGTTCGAGAAGGCGATCAACGACGCGCTCGAGTCGCTGCGCAAGGACGGCACGCTGAAGAAGATCTCGACGCACTGGTTCGGCAGCGACGTGACGGTGCCGGTTGCGCAGTAAGCGGTTCGCCGCGCTTTCAATGCGTCACGTTCTTCGCTGCGGCGAAGGCGTGACGCTCGGCTGCATTCTTCTCTCCTCTCCCTCTGCTGTCTCTCTTTTCCGTCAGGCCGCCTCGTCGAAGCGGGCAAGCAGCATCTGGCCGATCGGCGTCAGCGCCGGGCGCGCCGCTATCTCATTCACGCGTACCTGCGTGTCGTCGACCAGCCGCTTTTCGACGAGCACGGCAAAGGCCGGGTTCGCGAGGTCGACACTGTCGGGCGCACGCGCAATGCGCAGCAGCATAGAGAATTCATGCGGACTCAACATGGTCCATGTCTCCTGATCGTACGCGGTGCAGTTCGATCGGCGTCGATCGCGTTTTCGAATGGAATGGATGCGAGGCAGAAGCCAATGCGCTGGCGGGAGCGAGATCCCGGGTGACCCTGCGCGACGCGGGCACGGCGTCGGATGCTGTCACGCACACCCGATCGCGAAAATGCTGCCGCGCCGGGAAGGTGCAACGTTAGACGTGCAGCGTGACGCGGGCGTGACAAGAAAAGGGGGATAACGATGGCGCTCGCGACATCGCGGCGCGCGACCCCATGAATAAAAAAGGGGTTACGGAAAACTCCGTAACCCCATTTCGGATTTGGTGCCGGCTGCAGGACTCGAACCCGCCACCTGATGATTACAAATTTCCTTGCAAATCAATAAGTTATTGAAAATCAAAGGAAAGTAAGCGTAACGAGGCGAAACCAAAAGTACTTTACATTCAATAATTTAGCGAAATTTATGCAAACAGCCGCAAACTAATGCGTGTACCTCTACTGCACCGGCAATCGAGGGGTTCCTACCGGTCAACCACGTCCCTCATATGTCAACAAAACAGCCCCCCGGATGTCGTAGAACGCCAAGGTGGGCCGGCGCCATGCACCCCGTGCCGGCTTCGTTGACACTTGGGGGACCGTTTGGACGGGCACTTACTTGTCGCAATCCGTCGAGAACTTGCGTCAACATTCAGCGCCGCCCCGCGCCGACAACGACTTGAGGTTTGATCTTGGCGCGGATCTGCTGATAGATCGGAATGTCCTCCTTGACTTCAAGCGTAACGGCCAAGCCATAGGGGATCACCTCATCCAAACGAACCGTTGCGTCCTTTTTGCACACCACACGAATTCGTACCGACTCCCCATCTTGGTACGCCGCGATAATGCTCGCTCCTTCAAGCACTTCGTGTTGGACTGTCCCTCTGAGCACCTGATTATGGTCGCCATCTTGGCGTTTGAGCTTCAAGGGAATGTCGTCCCACGTCGCACCGCCTGGCTCAAGTTCTAGTTTTGCTTCACGAAGGTTGCGATGATCCGGATTAATTGGGGTGAGCCACGCGAGCGTTACCACCAACCTCCGCCACAGCTTTCTCGCCGATAAATCGATAGGCAATGGGAAAGCGTACTCATGCACCTCGCCTTCGCGAATCTCACTGCAGCCAAGCACCGTTGCACGCTGCGCCGTACAGGTCAAGACACGCTCTATGTCTGTTGCGCCGTACCCAATATAACGAGCAAGGACCTCTTTGAATTGTCGCGAGTTGCGAGCATTCTTCAATGCAGTGGTCAAAAGCTCCTTTGCATCTTCAGGCTGCCGTGCGCCGTGGACAAGCAACGCCTTAATCACCACCGCTATCAAGTCTTCAGGCAAATCCTCCCGTTCCTGCTCTCGGAGTTCATGCAACATCTCATAGATTCGCGCGGCACCTCGCGTGGCCAGCGCAGTGGCGTTGCTGGTACCTCGCGTGAAAATAGCATTCGAAAGCTCGCCCTGTGTGCTACTGTCCCATGCCACCTTCTGTCCTGGCTGAATTGGCGACCTATCGATCCGAAATCTGGTGGTCCCATTCATTCTAGGTGTTTCGTAGAACTGCCTTCCACCTGGGAGAAGAACCTCGGGTTTGATGGATCGCCGAAACCCATGTCCAAGCCGCATCGCTGGGCTGAACAAACCTTCGTTTGGCATCACGTCTATCCGCGGTCGATCGGGATACGCCCCGGAATCATCACAGTGCAATGCGCCAACGGTAATCGCATTAATCGACTCAGCCGGCGAAAGCAGTCGTCGTGAGGAAAGCCCTTGCGCAATGGCCCTGATAGTTGTAATCGCCCGCTCTTCCTCAGACAATGCCGCAAAATCGGCGTAGCTGATGCCAATTTCAAGATCGTCCACATGATTGCCAGCGCTTACGCAGAACAACACCCGGTACTTCCAAGATAACCAGTCCAGAAGTCGAGCCCAAGGACTTGGCGTGTGAATGAATGGACGCTCTCCGTCACCTATAGACAGGTTAATTACCTTCACGTCCGGAGCCTGAGCCGGCACATTCGCGGCCCCTTCAAACATCCTTCGCACCGCAATGTGAATGCGGTCCTCGAAGAACACTTGATCGGGCATATGTTCGTCGCGCTTTGGATGATTGGGATCAGGCTGCATGATCGGCACACAGTAGACCTTTCTCTTCAACGGCTCGGTCTGCCCCGTACTGAGGTCACCATGAACGATCAACGAAGCCATGCTGGTGCCGTGCCGTCGCTCCCCCGGCTGATAAAGGCCCGCAAGGTCAAAGGGATCGTCGATCAGCAGTCGGTCCTTCAAGGCCGAATGGAGAAGAAGAGGCGCACCGTCAAGCAAAGCGACAATAGGTGGTAGGTCGGGCGCAGCCTCAGCAAATTCAGCTGGCTCCCCCTCCTCCTCGCTTGATATCGCCAAGCTTTGTCCGGTCGGCCGGAAATACATGATTCCGGAAAATTTGAACAGTTGGATATCGATGTCCGCCTCCGGATCATCGACCTCTTGCAGCAGTTGCCGTATCCTCTCGGCCGATAGTTCTGCTTTCACCGCATGGAAGGCAATCTCCTGCATGTCGATGAATGGCCCCAGCGTCCGTCCGCCCAAAGCCGCAAGCAATTGCTGTATAGCCTGTTCATTCTGCCGTCGCCTGGCATCAGCACGCCGATAGAAGAGTTCGATCTGGAAAGTAACTGGCTCTTGCGGATTTAGTGGCTCAATCAAATCGCGCCAGCGATCAATCATTCCAGTCTCTCGCAGCGTTTCTTCAATTCCCCAGCGCCGAATTACCAGCAACTGGGCGAAGACTTCGCCCCACTTTCCTTTCCCATGAGGTAGGGCTCGCCCTCGACTCCATTGATCCCAAAGAGAGAGCATCTCCCTCATTCCAGCCTCATTGCTCATGGAGAGGAATAGACGCCCCTTCATTAGCTTTTCAGTCCGATTCCCTCTGCCGTCGACTTCGTAAAAATCCTCATCAGGCTGAAGATCTTCGAGATCCCATTCTCCGAGCCACTCTAACCCTGCCGCGTCTACCGCCTGCTTAAAATCATTTACGCTTCCGGCAATCTCCATTACAAGCACGGCTTCCGGCTCCATCCCGGCAACAGCGCCCGCAATACTAGCTTGGTACTGCGCAAACGACTCTTGAAGCGTTTGAAGTTGGCCAACAACGCGTGCCACCTGCCTTGGCCGGCCTGGCACATGAGGTTTTCCCATTGGAAAACCACGCCCCGGATCCGGAGCCACGACACGTTTTTGTGGAAATACCAAAAGTGGCAGGTTCTCGGCCATACATCTTCCCCGGATATGTTTCGTCTATTTAGTCTTGTTGCTGGATCGGCGCCAGACGGTCACGCCATTGCTCCAACTTGGTCTGAGTAATCATTTTCGCATCATCCGCTCTCTGATCGAGCACGGCGCGACGCACAACAGAAAGACAGAATTCTTCAACTTCAGCAAAGTTCAAACCGAGCAGTCGCTTTGCGATTGTTTCTGCGGCAAATCCGAAGTTGACTTGACATCGTAAGGCTATCGACTCAATAAAACTAGTCAGCTGCGCTCGAGTCGGCGCCGGCAGCTCAATGCGTAACTGAAAGCGTCGCCACACTGCTCTGTCCAGCAACTCGGGATGGTTGCTTGCGGCAACGACTACGACGTAGTCCGGCAACTCATCCATTTGCAGCAGAAGTGAACTAACCACCCGTTTAATTTCACCCGTTTCATGCGTATCGCCCCGCTCTTTTCCCAAGGTCTCAAATTCGTCGAAGAAGAGTACGCAACGTTGAGTCCTCGCATAGTCGAGCAGATTTTTCAAGCGCGATGATGTCTCGCCTAAGTAGCTGCCGATCAGTGTCTCGTAACGCACAACAATTAATGGAACCATCAGCTCGCATGCCAATGCCTCCGCCAGTGTTGTCTTACCGTTGCCTGGTGGACCAGCCAATAGGACCTTATGGCGAGGTCTTAGATTGTGGGCATGCAACAGATCGGCGCGATGCTGTTCCTCGATCAATTCTTTCAATTGGGCACGGACGTTGTCCGACAGCACGATACTGTCCAGCCCTCGTTCTGGGGCAGTTTCGAAGAACAAGTCTTTGTACGCACCAGCGCCAGAACTAGTAGCGTTGCTCAATCTCATCGCAGGTGACTGTGACTGAAAAAGAGTAGCCTGCTGCAACGACTTCGCTAACCGATCCGCCAGAATACGATGCCCCTTGTCACGCTCCTCTTTGATCAACGATTCCGCAGCCCTGCGGAACGATGGCTGATCGCCACTGCTGGCTGCTTTGACCAGTTCCACCAAGGTATCAGCTTGTGCCATCAGCGCTAACCTCAACAATGTAAAAGGAAGCCTGCTTATCCTTCCAAGATGCAGGCAGATTAGATTTGAGCCGAAAGTCAACTTTGCGCGGCGAACATCTGAGGATGCCGCTCAATCTGGCAAAGGTGAGAATTCTCTTCAAGGCCGTCATGTTCTCTTTTGAGTCGGGGCGACCTTATAAATAGTCGTTCTCGATACCTTGAAGCGCTTCGCAATCTGACTGACGGAAACGCTCGGGTCGGCCATCAGCTTGTTGATTTCATGTATCTGTTGAGCATCAAGCTTTGGCTTCCGCCCGCCGGATCGACCACGCGCACGAGCAGCAACAAGACCGGCATGTGTTCGTTCACGGATCAAAACGCGCTCGAACTCAGCCAATGCAGCAAATACGCGAATGATCGGCTTGCCGTCCGCACCGCCCGTGCTTATTTCATCACCCAGGCTCTCAAGCGAAACACCTTGCTCTTCCAATTCATTCACCACACGAACAAGAGCCGCCAGATTCTGACCAAGTCGGTCCAAGCGCCAAACCACAAGAGTGTCCCCGGGCCGCAGCGCGCCGCGACACTGCTCCCATTGCGGACACCCTGCCGTCCTACCACTGGCGATCTCCTCATAGACGACAACACACCCGGATCGTGTGAGGGCGTCCCGTTGGAGGTCAAGATTCTCGTCTCCCGCGGAAGCTCGCGCGTAGCCGATCCTTTGATTCATTGACGTTTGCGAGACATTGAAAACTTGACGAGAATTTTGACAGAAAAACGAGCTGCTGTCCTTCAGCGTCGGCGAGTATACGCACGTTCACAGTGGGGATGCATCAACACATCGGCCTGCTAGGAAGCCCCGGAATCCGTCGATACCATACGCCGACGTCGATGCTCACGCTCGACAATCTGGTCAGGCCATGTAGACAATTCGTCATCAGTCAAATCGGCAAGCACGTCCGATAGGCGGACAGTGCAGACATACGCAGGGGGCTCGCAGGAGCCGTCATCGCAATCCAGGAATGTCGGTTCGTCGGAATTGGTCACGTACTACCCCTATTTGTGAGCGGACGCGCCGCAAGGATATATGATCAAGGGCATAGTACCGCCGCCGCTAATCTGGTGATCGCTAGAGCCTTGGCCGCATCGGCCGCCGGGATACGAAGCGAACACGCTATCGATACATTGGTGTAGGTGAATGCACTCGCAACTACTGGAGGGACAGGCTGTGACACGGCAAAAGCCAACCAGGGAGAGGGACCCTCTCCACCTCCTCGCGAATCAGGCCTCGCAGGCGACCACTATAGAGGAAATCTGTCGAGCTGCCGGTGACCTGGGTGACTCCCTCATTGAGGGCATTACGGTCGCAAACCGACATCCAGAAACAAACTTTGGCCGATCGGTTGGACGGGAGGTGTCACCGCCGTTCGATGACGCCTTGCAAGAATCAGGAAAGCCCGCGGCCAATTAATCAGCCGCGGCCCGGCACAGCTATCGTCAGTGTTGCTGCAATACTCGGCTCATCGAGGCTATCGCGTCGTTGAAATCGGCACGAGTAGCTCGGCCCGTTTCGGCTTGGTAGTACACAACCACAAACAGGTTTGCGACGGCCTCAGCCATCTGCGACAGCCCTCTCGCGGCGCCTTGATCCATAAATTCCAGGGCCGCAAGCTGCGTTACTGCGGAGCGGATAACTCGTTGCGCTTCAGTGTTATTCTCAGTTGCCATACTTCACCTCTCTATCAGGTGTTGCTACGTGGAAGTGCCGGCCGGTTGCCGCCGGCCGGTGCGCTCTCATGCATCAGGCAGAGGCTGTCGGTTGACGAATGCCGCCACCTCATCGTTCATGGGCGTCGCCTGATCTGCTCGGCCCGAGCTGCTGCCGGAAAAACTGGCCATCTCAGCACCATCCGATCTCCCAAAGTCAGAATCTAGTCGGATTTGCGACGCAATCTTGCCGCCCATGGTTTGGCCGATGCGCTCTCTCGCGGAGCCCATCATCGACACGGCTTTGTCTTGCGCGACCTGGCCGGAACCGTTCGCGAGGTTGTTGCCCATGTCGGCCGCAAAGCGGCCTGCGTTGCTCATGAACGAACCGAAGCTGCCGCTGCCGCCAGACGAGCTGCTGGCGCCGCTGCCACTACCACCACTGAGAGCGCCGGAGCCACCACTGCCACTGAACATGCCCGTCCCCTCGGCCATGTGCTGCTGCGCACCTTGGAATGCCGCCATGAGCGCAGATGCGCCGCCACCGCCACTCGTGGCACCGGCCATTACTGCCGAACCTGCCGATGCTGCAGCGCCAGCCGTCATAGAAGCCGCAGCCATTAACGAGCCGACGCCAACACCTCCGATCGAGCCAACACCGCCAACGCCAACGATGCCTGCGATCCTCGGCGGTATCTTGTTTGTGAGATACATCAGCACAAAAGCAGCGATGAGCATGACCGCCATTTCCTTGAGGTCAATGCCAGCGGCCATGCTGGAGTAATACTCGTTGATGAACGTCTTGCCGATGCCTATGAGGAGAAGCATTACCATCAGCTCCGCACCTATCGCCAAGACGTGCTTGTGAAAGCTGATAGCGATATCCGAGGTCCAGCGCGATCCCCCGAAGCCGAGGAAGAACACGCCACCGTAGATCACGATCCATGCCGATACGAAGACCAGGAGCAGATTCACGCCGACGATCGTCAGGACAAGCATCACGACCAGCGCCATGAGAAGCCCGACGACACTGTCGGTGGGTGACCAGACAGAAGACTGGTCGAGCGCCTTGGCAAAAATGTCGTAGCCAATTTGTACGATGCCGCCAGGCGTAAAGTCAGTCGCTTGGCCGATGGCCTTTGCGCCGATCATCCACATCGATTTGACGATGGCATCTCCGATCGCAGGGCCGTTGTACAGAATCCACCAGAAGAAGCCCAGCGTGCCGAAAAATCGAATCAACTCAGCAAAGAAATCTTGAATATCAGCGCGGCGCACCGCCATCATTCCGTACGTCCACACCATGCTGACGAGGGCCAATCCCCAGAAGAGCCACGATCCGTAGCTCACCATGACGTTGCCCCACGAGCTGGCCGCAGACTGGTACTTTCCCATCACCGAATCAACGACGTTCGCATTCATCGGTGCGGCAAGGGCAGTCGCAACGTGAAGGAAGATCATTGAACCGAGCACAATCAGCTTGCCTCTCTTGAAAAACATGGTTCTCATTGCATGGCCCTCATTGATTTTTCTTCGGCTGTTGAGAAGGTGCATCGCCCCACGTCCAGTTCTTCGGCGGAGAGCTGACGACATTGCTGCCGTCACGCAACTGCGCGGCGGAGGCCGCCTGTTTTGCCTCGACTGACGCCCCCTTGTCGTCACACCCGGCGAGAGTTACGAGGGACACGAGCACCCAAATAGCTACTCTCATTTCTGCCCCCTTATTGGAAAGTCCAGCTCTTGGGAGCAGAGTGGGTGACGTTGCTGCCGTCACGCAGTTGAGCGCCAGCGGCGGCTTGTTGAGCCTCGCGATCTGCAACGATCTGCGCACGCGTTGCAGCAGCAGCCTGTTGTGCGACGAGCAGCCCACGGAGTTGGAGAAGTTGATTCGTCTGAGCGCTGGCGAGCTGATTGGCCGCCTGGATGGCCTGCATTTGTCCCTGTGCGCTCGAGGCTTGCGCCTGTAACGAACGCAGGTTTGCCGCGTCCGTGACCAGCGTTTGTTGCTGCTGATCGACGCCCTTCAGCACGGCATCGTTTGCACGCTTTTGAGCTTCCGAGCCGTTCACTTGCGCATCGGCCAGAGCTTGCCGCTGGGCGTCCGTGCAGCCAGTCGCGGTGAAACATGGGGACGACCGGTAGTACGCCACGTCCTGATATCGCGACAGGTACGCGTCGATGTTGCCGGCCTGATTCTTGTAGTAATTCAGCATGTCCTGCGCTTGCAGGAGCTTGTTGATCGTGCCGTTCACCTGATCCCACACGTAGGCCGCCGGCGCCAGCGTGTTCTGGAGCATGTTCTGGTACTGCTGCAACTGCGTTGTGTATTGCTCGATTTGCTTCTGAACCGATTGCACGTTGTTTATCGCGCTGATCGTTGTCTGCATGACGTTCGTGACATCGATCACCGGGATACCGCCAGCATCGGCCGGTTGCGAAAAGATGCAGGAGATCGCGAATGCGACCGTTGCCGTTTTAGCGGCTAAAATTTTCTTCGTCATGACGATAGTCCTTCGGTATGTGGCCCCTGGAACATCGAGTAGCTTCGCCACGATAGCTACCGGTAGGTGACCAGAGCGACACCGATGCCCGGCCTCATTTTTTTTGATGTCACGGTGTCAGCACACTCGACCGTCGATGGACTGCCTAGCGTCTATGCCTTGTCGGCTCTCCGCCTCATCGCGAGCGACCTTTCTGCTTTGTCAAACCGTCCAGAGACGACAATTCACCGCCGCGGCTCTCCACGACCTCGCGGCGCATCCTTGCTAGCTCGATCTCCTGGCGTTCTGGCGGTTGCGAATTGAAACGATCGATCCGCTGTCGCAATGCGTCTGGCAAGTTCTGCCAAGCCTTACCTTGGTCTCCAAAGCCGTTTGCTCGCACCTTCCGACGATTCGCGGCCGCTTTGAATCGGCTAACTGCCTGTTGTGCAGCCTGCTCGACCTGCCCACGCGCTGGATCGCCTGCGATCGGCTGCTTGACCGAGTGACGGCTTACCGCTCGATCGCTACCTTTGATCGACAGCACTTCAAGTTGAGACATCGTGCGCAGACGATTCCGGGCCTGTGGAGGAGGTGCCTGGCCAACAGACTTCACCGCCGGACGACTGACCCGCGCAGGTTGACGGGCCGTCATGTACTGTTGGCGCAACCGCTCCATCGATGGATCATCGAACGTGATGGGAAGCCGCGTATCAATAGCCGCTCGAATGACGCGCGCTTTGAATTCCGCGCTGCCAGCGACCGTGATGCGATCGCCGTATCGCTCGACCGCCAGCCGTAGAGCCTGCTGCACACCCGCTTGGCCTGCCTGTGCAGATACCTGCAAGCGGTCACCATCGTCCCGCACGGCGCTACTGCCGGCTCGATAGATGATCGTTCCGGTCTTGGTGATGTTGTCGATTACGGGCACATGGCCAGGCTGCGACCGCCCCTCGGCCTTTATCGTGCGGCCTTGTAGGCCCTGGGCAGCCTCCCTGGCACGCAGCGCCGTCAGAGCCTCTGCGTTACCTTGCAAAGCCTCCTGCTTGAGCCAGTCGGCCCATGTATGCCGGCGGTGCTGCTCGTAGAGGCGCTGGCACTCGACCCGATGCTGCGTGTAGATTGCTTCCAGCTCCGATTTCAGGACACCGCTCGCTTGGGCATACAGCACCTTTTTCGTCAGGCGGCCGCCGCCCAACAGCTTGATTGCCGCGCGCCGAGTCTGCCCTTTCCTCTTGGCGTTCTCAATCTGCTTTTCCTTCTGACGGCGCAGCCCGACCAAGGCAGCCGCGCGCTCGGTCGTCGCACGCTGCTGGGCAATCTGATATTTCGCGTACAACTCCACGGTGTTTACACGCAGCCGTATAGGATCCTTTTGGTACTGGCGCTTCGACGAGACATCGGCCCGCCGCATCGGCAAGGACTCGAATGGACCATACCGGCCTTCCAGCTTCACTTTTGAGAAGTCGCGGCCCAACGTACTTGCCTTGATCTGCGTACCGTTACTGGCCTCGATCACCAGCCCGTTCCCTTTTGCCCGGATTTCCAGCCCGTTTGCACGCATGGCTTGGTGCAGTTCAGCCCAGCTCCGCGCACCTCGAATTTCTTCCAGGCACTCGCGCTTGATCCAGCCGATCAGGCTTTCGATGCCGGAATGCCTTTCCATGTCGGCCGCCCGCGACTCGGCACCACGCCGGCGCGGTGCATGGTTGTCGTGTTGCAGCCCGTAGCTCCGCTCGAGCACGTCGCACAGCTCGGCCAACGTCCGGTGCGGGTAATACGGTTCATGAATGGTGTTCCGCGTCGGGTGAATCTTGTTGATGGCAATGTGTACGTGCAGGTTGTCGGTGTCGTGATGCACGGCACTGACGCGCTGGTGATCGCTAAACCCGAGGCCTGCACATATCCGGGCCTCGATAGCTTCGAGCGTCGCAGCATCGGGCAGCTCGCCGGCTCGGAAGCTGACCAGTAGGTGATAGGTCTTGTCGCTCTTCGCCCTAGTGTTCGCCTGCTGGGTGGCGAGCACCTCAGTCACCGCGTCCCGAACCGTGGGGGCCGTGCAATTCGTCAGCCGCACCTCCCCAATTCGGTGCTCCTTGGCCTGGTCTGCCGTGATGTACTTCACCAAGCCTGCGAAATCACTTTTGCCGAGCGAGCGCATGGGAACGTGCTTGGCAATCATGGCTCGGCCCTCGGCCGCACTACTTTTTCCATGATGCGGCTCATCTCATCCCGCATCATTTCGATCTTGGACAACAACGCGTGGATCGTGGCCGGAGTAAACCCCGCCACGCGGGCATCGTTCGTCAGCCAGAGTTTCAAGAGGCCTCCAAGACGACCCAGGTCGCCATTCACGCGAACCATCTCGCGCACCTGCGCTGCGTCGATCACTCCTTGGATGCGATAGCCCATCCCGACCAAACGCAGATAGGTAGATGCGCTGTGTCCACTTGCATTCGCCATCGCCTCTATTTCGGCACGTTCTTCCGGCAAGCAGTAGACCTTGATCGGCGAGCAACCCTTGCGGGTCACGTTCTTCACTTTGACTTCCAAGGGCGTCCCCATTACTCGTTTCCGGCTCTGCCAACTTGCCTCGCAGAGCGGGATGTCCGTTGAGCACCGAAGGTGCGAATAAGGAAAGTGAAGTAGGAACGCCGGCTTGCCGGTGGGACTACTTCACACATCCTGCCCTGAGATAGCCTCCGTAGATTGCCGGTAAAAACGTGCATCAATGCCTGTTTTTCACGTTGAGAATTCTGCAATCGACCGTGTTTTTCGCAGGTACGGACCTGCAAAACACCTCGTCTTTCCTGTTGAACCAGAGATTTCGCGACCATCATCCCGAGAACGCCAAGATCCAAGAGAGATTTCATGTGAATCACGGCTACGCGGATAAAACTAGTTGTTGCCTGAAGTCGCATGTTTGAGGACTCCTTTGGCTATTGCTTGCCGCATCATCGTCGTGTGGTCGCGTGAGTCCATTGGCTCCGTTGAAGCAGCACAATTTCCCAGCCCCATCTGTGCCCGTGTGGATTGGGTCGTTGGTACGAATTCGCCAGCGCTGGCCTTACGCACGAGACCGGCCAAATAGCTTAGCGGGTTGCTTTGCACTTTCCCGGCGCATAACTTCGCCGCCAGTTCATCAAGCAAGTTCTGCGCGTCGGCACTTCCGAACGGAACCAGGCACTTCGCCGCAAATGCGCGCTCCTCGGTCGTCAACGAAGCCGGGAATCTGAGTGCGGTAGTAGTGTTAGAGATAGAGTTAGCGTTAAAGGTAGTGTTAACGCGCGCCCTATCCATAGGGTATTGATAGGGTATCGATACCCTGTCCATTGGCGAGCGGCCGCCCGTAGCAGCTTCGACGGTTCCTTGAAGTCCTGCCCTCATTGTCGATCCGGGCGACGTGCTTTCACCAGGGTATGACGCGGGTACCGATACGGTATCAGTACGGTATGGGTCCGACGTCGATCCCCTGAACAGCAAGCCGCTCTCGACTGCGAGCTGATGCTCGACTGATGCGCGAAGATCGCCGTGCTTCTTACTGCCATGCGCAGGAAGGCGCGCAAGAAAATCTGCGACAAACGATTCGCGCCACTGCGG
Organism: Burkholderia sp. BCC0419; assembly: GCF_902830285.1. NCBI lineage: Bacteria > Pseudomonadati > Pseudomonadota > Betaproteobacteria > Burkholderiales > Burkholderiaceae > Burkholderia > Burkholderia sp. BCC0419. The sequence continues at coordinate 98,855 of NZ_CADESR010000013.1, read as the reverse complement.
CGGAATGTCGGTAATTTGTTCAATTGTTCGTTGCCGCAGGGTTCCCCCGACCGACATGCTGGCTGAGTTGTGGTCCCACCATATTCGAACCCAAACGAAACTCGATTCCGGCTCGAATTCGACGAGTTCGGCATCACGTAAGCGCAGGAGGACGGGAACCATTTGCGACTCTGTATCCCATCCCATCTCGGATGCGGCAATTCTCGGGACTATCTGGTAGACGCCGATGATGTTGCTGAACGGCCCCGTGAGGAGATACGTCAGCATCGCTCGATCCTCTTGGGTCCGGCCAGCCATCTTCGGTGAGCGCCAAAATGCGACGTCATTAATCGTGCGCTGGCGTCCCATCACGATGCCTCGTCGAGAAACTTCGCCAGTTCCGAGGCTCTGAACATCACGCGCCGACCGAGACGGATCTTCGCGGGCCTGAGCTTCGTAGCCAGTTCGCAGTCGCGGTTCAGCGTGACCCGTAGGCCCGTTACGCTACGGTTGAGCAGCGTCGCACAATCAGACAATGTAAGTAGGACTCCATATCTACTGACCAACATCTCTTCTGTCTTCGTCATCAAGCTTCTCCACCCAGACTGATGGACATCAGGGCTCATGAGTCGGGGTAGCGAACTATCCAAGTTCGAAGGCATACCACCGGCACGATGGCCCGAAACGCACGTTAATTAATAGAGCTTCCACATAAACACACGTTAATTCTTTCAAACAAACGGAAGTTTTGCAAGCAATTGATTTTAAAGAAAAAAGTTTAGCTAAACCATTTTTAAAATATTCAGCTCAACATTCTCATGGCATAAAAAAGCGCGACTCAACGGTCGCGCTTCGGCGTTCGATTAGATGAGCGGAGGAAGCCGAAATTTTAGATTCTTCGTGGATTTCCGTGGATGTCGCTTGTCGACTGCGGATTCAACCCGTCGATGCAACGAATTGATGAAATCGCTCAGCCGGTGTGTCGAAGTCTAGTGTCTTTCGCGGACGCTCATAGAGCCGCAGACTGTCACGCGAGATGCTTGGCCTCTTCATAGTGGGGTGATGACATGTCCCTCAATTGCACCAACATCCGTCTGTGAAAATCCGTTAGCCAGTGATACGGCGACGTGTCCCCCGGCGTCTCCAAATGGCGCTCCACGTTGAGCTTGAGATCCGCTGCCGTCTCTGGATAGCTAAAATCACTTCCGGCACTGCTCCACGAGAATGCGTCGACCTTCACTTCGAGCTCATAGCGTCCACTCGAGGGGGCGTAGATCAGTCGGGCACCTCTGGTCGCTGTTTTAGAACGCGGATTGTCTCCCCATCTCACGTCATACCTGTCGTAGTCGACCGCCGAGCCGCTCTCGTGAAGTCCGATGCAGCGATCCAGAAGAGCAATGAGGGCGACAATCTGGCGGTTTTCAGGAAGCGTGAACTGCATATGGTTACGCCAGGCGTTCAACTCATCCGTCTCCTTGTAGATCGCGAGCATGCTTGCGTAGGAGATATCGATAAGCGAATCCTCTTTCGTCCTGGCGATCACCCCTTCCTTGGAAAGGCTGATGGGCATGAGAAAGAGCTTTGCGCTTTTCTTGAGGCGCTTCACCAATACGTCCGCACCAAATTTGACGAGCGGCAACTGGACGTCGACCAGGATGTTCAGACGTCGAAGCGTCAGATAACCTCTTGAATTCATCGAGCTTGTCGTCCGGTGAAAACCAGACTTGTACAGGGCCTTGATTGCGGCTGGCATTGCGGGCTCCAGCACAGAAATCAAGGAGCTTTCCCCCGCCAGCTTCACCTTCGACGTCTTCAGAATCTCCACGACGGTATTGACCGCGTTTTGTCTTGCAGTGTCGCTGGTGTCCAAGTATTCCGGCTTCATGGGTTCCTCAAAAAAATCGGGCCATCAAGCATTATAGGGGCAGCTAATAACGTGGTATCCAAGCAGACAAACGACATATGCTAGGCGTCGATCACGACCGTCGCTGATGAACGCCGTAGCCTATGACTTGCCGGATTGAGCCGGTACATGAACGTCTGGCACTTTGGGTGTAGCCAACGATCGAACGTCCACGTGAGTGCGCATGCCAACGGCAGTAGGTGGCCGAACGCCGACGTTCCTCCCCGCATTCCCCGGAAATCCACGATGAGCCAAATTTTAGCCGCTAAAATCCAGCACTCACATCCACTAATGCGATTGGACTACGCCTATTGCTTCCCCACCGTCGCTTCGCGATGCCGATACGTCTCTGCAACGAAGTCGATGAAAGCTACTGCAGACGCGACTGCCAACCTAGCGTGGCGTGGTTGCAAGCCTCGATATTGCCCATCGCGACCGTGTCCGGTTCCGTAAAGACCTCTCAACTGAGCCAGATGGTTGGTGAGCTGCGTAAGATTGCGGAGTATGTGCCGAATATTATCCGCGCCCTTTGCTTCGTCGCTAACCCCTTCAGGAACAAGTTGAAGTTCTTTTGAGAGCTTCTTCGTCAAGTCCCCCAAGTCTTCGGACTTTGTGAATGCCACGCCTCTTTTCGTCAATATCGTCTTACAACACGACTCGACAAGTTCCTTTGCCGTTCCGATCGCAAGCGCAGGATCGCGATCGACGGCGTTCTCCAATCGTTGAATCTCCTTAGCCATCCATCCGGCGTCCAGCGCGTCCGCAACTGTACGCGCTCGCGACACTACGCGTGAGTCGTTACCCGAAGCTTGGCGGTATGCGAAGCGCGGTCTACCAGCGATGAGCTCCTCTTCGTAAAGCTCCCATCCGACTTGGCGCAGTTGATCGTTGAAGTGCGAAACGAGCTTGATCACTTCGTCGCGATCTGGTCTAACAATCGGATGCACAACTTCGCACAAGAACCTCAAGAAGCTATCCGCAGGACCACCGACAAGGTTGAACGATCGTCCGAATACACCCAGTCGAGATCCCAGTCGTCGTTGTTCATGCGGTGCTGCCAGATATCTCTCGCAGCGTCCTTGAAGCGGCTATCGCGGGAAGGAAGCTGCTGCAGATCGTATAGCCGGCTCAGAAACTCAACATCATTGAGCTGCCCGTACCACGCTACGCTCTCGAGCCTCATCCCATCGAGGATATTGATACGCACCTGGCGCGGTACACTCGAGTCCGTCACACGCCAGTCCTTACGCCGAACTTTTGCCGGAACAATCCTTGCGGAATACCAGTCTTGAGTATCGTGCTCTAAAGCCGTTTTCAACCGTGCGGTAATTTGCTCTTCGAGCTGCGCTCGCTTGGCGTTCAGGCGAGCGAATTCCTGCGGCGGCACTTCGAGTTGCACCTCCCAGATTTCAGTCCCGCCATTCCAGTTGTCATAGCCGGTCTGCTCCGCCCGACCGGGATATTCGCGCACAATGTTTGCTGCTTCGTCCATCCCTTCCGCCTGGAGAAGCGTATAGACGGTCGCCAGCGCCTCTTCTAAATTTTGCTCGTCCATGCATACCCTCAAGTCAGAAAACCGCTACGAGGTAGGCGTAACGCTCTCTATGTCCCGACCCTGTCCAGCTTACTTACCAAGTCTTCCGCTCGCAGATGCGTGTATCGCTTGAGCATCTGCATCGACCGATGCCCACTTATCGCGGCGACCTCCTGATCGCTCAACCCCATTTCCACCAGGCGACTGACGGCCTCATGTCGTAAGTCGTGGAAATGGAGATCGTCAAAACCAAGATCGCGAACAATATCGGCCCAGAGCTTCTGAAACACGTATGGTTTGCGCTTCTTGTCTCGACCAGGCTCTCCGAAGAACACGAGATCGGTGTCGATCGGCCGAATCGGATTGTCCAGCGCCGAACGCAACGTTTCGGCTGCGACACGCGTCAGCGGAACCATGCGAGCGGAGCCGTTCTTGGTGTCCTTGAGAGTAACGACGCGTCGGTTCAGATCGACCTGTGAGCGGCGTAACCCAGTGATCTCTGACGATCGCATGCCTGTTTCGACAGCCAATCGCACGATCCAGCCGAGCATCGGGTTGCTATGGGCGTCGGCAGCCGCGAAAAGACGTTGCTGTTCGTCACGACTCAATCGCCGGTCCCGGCCGGCACCGGGACTCGGCTTGCGAACGTTGGCGATGGGATTGAAAGTCAGGCCAATTCCCCACTCCTGAATCGCCATCCGGAAGAGATGCCCGAGCATCGCAAGCTCGAGGCGAACCGTGTTGTTTGATTTGCCTGCCGCGAGGCGTTCATCGCGATACTTGGCAACGAGCTCGGCGCTAACGGCCGCCATCGAATACTTCCCGAAAAATGCCTCGAGATGCTTCGCAGAAAAGCTCTCGCTGCGCTGCGTGGTCGCCTTCTTGGTAACCGACACCTCTTCCATATACCGCTTCAGTGCGGCTGACACCGTGAGTTTTTCGGAGGGAGCACGCGACAGGTAGACACCCCGAACCATCTCATCTTCGGTCCGGCGCGCCCAATCCTCGGCGTCACGTTTGGTGCGGAAGGTCTTGGCCGTGGTCGGCCAACCGATCTTGCGGATGACTGCCTTCCACGTGCCGGAGGGCGTCTTGACGATGGTTGCCATGTACCTGTTCTGAGAGCTGACTGTACCGAAAATGTACTTTTCAACGCCCAGAATGCACAAGGGGTTACGTGAAATTCACGTAACCCCTTGATTTCATTGGTGCCGGCTGCAGGACTCGAACCCGCCACCTGATGATTACAAATCAACTGCTCTACCAGATGAGCTAAGCCGGCGTAGCGCGAGATTCTACCTCATTTCACGATCTTGAGGCGAGGTCTGCTCCCGCCTTTCGAGCCGTCGCCATCGGTTTTCGGCGGTTCGTCGGCACCTTCGGACGGCTCCTCGTTCGCGCCGCTGTCGGCGACCGGCGCCAACGGCGGTACGGACTCGTCACGCTGCGCGTCGTCGGCCGGCACAGCGTCATCGTCGAACGCGCCCGAATCCTCGCCTTCGCCCGCGACCGCATCGACCTGGAACGCCATGCCCTGCCCGTTCTCGCGCGCATAGATCGCGAGCACGTTGGCCACCGGAATCTCGATCTTGTGCGCCTTCCCGGAGAACCGGGCCGTGAACTCGATCCACTCGTTGCCCATCTGCAACTGGCTCGTCGCCTCGAAGCTGATGTTGAGCACGATCTCGCCGTCACGCACGAACTGACGCGGCACGCGCGTCGAGTTGTCGACCCTCACCGCGATATGCGGCGTGTAACCGTTATCGGTGCACCACTCGTACAACGCGCGCAGCAGATAAGGCTTCGTTGAAATCTCTTGCATCACAATCCTCGAACCCGGAGCGGGCGCGCGGCACGCCGCGCCACCCGCTCCGTCATGCCTTCATTGCAACATTAACGACGCATGACCTTTTCGGACGGCGTCAGTGCTTCGATGTAGGCCGGACGGCTGAAGATCCGTTCGGCATACTTCATCAGCGGCGCGGCGTTCTTCGACAGCTCGATGCCGTAGTGATCCAGGCGCCACAGCAGCGGTGCGATCGCGACGTCGAGCATCGAGAACTCTTCGCCGAGCATGTACTTGTTCTTCACGAAGATCGGCGCGAGCTGCGTCAGGCGATCGCGGATCGCGAGGCGTGCCTTCTCGTGATTCTTCTCCGCCGCCTTGCCCTTCTCGTTCTCGAGCGTGCTGACGTGGACGAACAGTTCCTTCTCGAAGTTGAGCAGGAACAGGCGCGCACGTGCGCGCTGCACCGGGTCGGCCGGCATCAGTTGCGGATGCGGGAAGCGCTCGTCGATGTACTCGTTGATGATGTTCGATTCGTACAGGATCAGGTCGCGCTCGACCAGGATCGGCACCTGACCGTACGGGTTCATCACCGAAATGTCTTCCGGCTTGTTGAACAGGTCGACGTCACGGATTTCGAAGTCCATGCCCTTCTCGAACAGCACCAGCCGGCAACGCTGGGAGAACGGGCAAGTTGTGCCGGAATACAGAACCATCATATTTGCGTTTCCTCAAAAAAGCCGAGGGCCGGCACGCGGCGCAACCCCTTTCACGGGTTCCGCCTTGCGCCGGCCCCACGCCGGTCAGGCGTGTTTACTTGATATCTTTCCAGTACGCGGCATTGAGCCGCCAGGCCAGGAAAGTCAGGACACCGAGAAAGACCAGCACCCACACGCCGAGGCGTTTGCGGGTCTGCTGGGCCGGCTCGGACATCCATGTCATATAGGCCACCAGGTCGGCCACCGCAGCATCGTAGTCGGGCGACGAGAGCGTCCCCGGCGTGACCTGCTGGAAGCCGACGAGCGTGTGAACCTTCTCGCCCGTCTCCTCGTCCGTCTTGTCTTCGAATTTGGCTACGCGCTGCCCCTGCAACTGCCACAATACATGGGGCATGCCGACGTTCTCGAACACCGCATTGTTCCAGCCGGTCGGCCGCGTATCGTCGCGGTAGAAGCTCCGCAGATACGTATACAGCCAGTCGCGGCCGCGCGCACGCTCCTCGACCGACAGGTCGGGCGGCATGGTGCCGAGCCAGTTCTTCGCGTCGTCGGGCCGCATCGCAACGGACATCGTGTTCCCGACCTTGTCGGTCGTGAACAGGAGATTCGTTTCGATCTCCTTCTGGGATATACCCAGATCCGTCAGACGGTTGTAGCGCATCAGGTTCGCGCTGTGGCAGTTCAGGCAATAGTTTACAAACAATTGCGCGCCGTGCTGAAGCGAAACGAGATTTTCCGTGTTATCGGGCGCCCGGTCGAGCGGAAAATTACCTTCCGCCCGCACGGCCGGCGCCGCCAGCAGCGCACAGGCGGTCGCCCCGATCAGCGCGAGTGTCGAAAGCAGTTTCTTCATGTCGTTCTCTCCTCGCTCACGTTAATGGGGCTTGAAGCGCACCCGTTCCGGCGGCTGCTTGAACGTGCCAAGCGGCGTCCAGACGGGCATGCCGAGGAAGAACGCGAAGTAGATCAACGCACAGGCCTGCGCGATCAGCGTCGCCGCCGGCGAGGGCGGCCGCGTGCCGAGGAACGCGAGGGTCAGGAACGCCGCGACGAAGATCCCGAGGAACACCTTGTGGAACAGCGGCCGGTAGCGGATCGACTTCACCGGGCTGCGGTCGAGCCACGGCAGGAAGAACAGCGTGATTACCGCCGAGCCCATCACGACGACGCCCCAGAACTTCGACTCCGTCAGGTACATGAACACGACGATCGCGGCGGCCAGCACCGGCAGCCCGATCTTCCACTTGCCGCGCGCACGGATCAGCGCGAGCACGCCGAGCAGCGCGATCACGATCATCAGCACGATCTTGAACGGGTCGGTGGTCGCGCGCAGCATCGCGTAGAACGCGGTGAAGTACCAGACCGGCGCGATCTCCGGCGGCGTCTGCAGCGGGTTCGCCGGGACGAAGTTGTTCGCCTCGAGAAAGTAGCCGCCCATTTCCGGCGAGAAGAACACGATCAGCGCGAACACCATCAGGAACACGCACACGCCGAGGAAATCGTGCACCGAATAGTACGGATGGAACGGGATGCCGTCGAGCGGGATGCCATTCTCGTCCTTCTTCGCCTTGATTTCGATGCCGTCCGGGTTATTCGACCCGACTTCGTGCAGCGCAACCAGGTGCGCGATGACGAGGCCGACCAGCACGAGCGGAATCGCGATCACGTGGAACGCGAAGAAGCGGTTCAGCGTGACGTCGGACACGACGTAGTCGCCGCGAATCCACAGCGACAGGTCCGGGCCGACGAACGGGATCGCCGAGAACAGGTTCACGATCACCTGCGCGCCCCAGAACGACATCTGGCCCCATGGGAGCAGGTAGCCGAAGAACGCCTCGGCCATCAGGCAGAGGAAGATCGCGCAGCCGAAGATCCATACGAGCTCGCGCGGCTTGCGGTACGACCCGTACAGCAGCCCGCGGAACATGTGCAGGTAGACGACCACGAAGAACATCGATGCACCGGTCGAGTGCATGTAGCGGATCAGCCAGCCCCACGGCACCTCGCGCATGATGTACTCGACCGACGCGAACGCGAGCGTCGAGTCGGGCTTGTAGTTCATCGTCAGGAAGATGCCCGTGACGATCTGGTTGACGAGCACCAGCAGCGCGAGGGAGCCGAAGAAGTACCAGAAGTTGAAGTTCTTCGGCGCGTAGTACTCGGATACGTGCTTCTTCCAGGTGGACGTGAGCGGGAAGCGCTGGTCGATCCAGCCGGTGAAACCTGTCGTGGAGACTTCCTTGTTGTCGGCGGCCATCACGCTTCTCCTTTCTCGTCCTTGCCGATCACGAGGGTCGTCGCCGACGTGAACATGTAGGGCGGGATGTCGAGATTCTGAGGCGCCGGCTTGTTCTTGAACACGCGGCCGGCGAGGTCGTAGGTCGAACCGTGGCACGGGCACAGGAAACCGCCCGGCCAGTCGTCCGGCAGGTTCGGCTGCGGACCCGGCGTGAAGCGTTGGCTAGGCGTGCAGCCAAGGTGCGTACACACGGCCATCACGACGAGAATGTTCTTGCGGTCGGCCCGCGCCCGATATTCGTTCGCGCAATACGCGGGCAACGGCATCGAATACGGGGATTTGCTGGTCGGATCGGCCACTTCCTTGTCGGCCTTGACCACGTCGGCCAGCATCGAATCGGTGCGATTCAGGATCCAGACGGGTTTGCCGCGCCACGGCACGGTGACCATTTCGCCGGGCTTCAGGCCGCTGATATCGATCTCGACCGGCGCACCGGCCGCTTTCGCTTTCGCGGACGGCGCAAGCGACGCCGCGAAAGGTATGACGGTGGCTACGCCTCCCACGCCACCTGCTACGGATGTCGCAATCAGCCAGGTACGGCGGCCGCTGTCGACGCGTTTCTCTTCCTTGTCTCGCATCACACGCCCCACTTCTGAGTTGGATTTTCCGTCACGACTTTCGATTCCGCCGCTAGTGTGCGCGAATGGAGTCGCCATTTACAAGGCCCGGAGATGAAAATCCCTTCGAAGTGTTTGATAGTTAAGGGTTATCCCCCACTATCGGAGCGATTAAATCATTTCACTTTTAAGCGGATACTACATTGCGAAATTGCGATGCACCGCCGCAAATCCGTCGCTCAGACCGGATTATGAATATCGATAAAAAGGTGTTCGAGATCGAATTCTTCGGACAAGTGGCGCCCAAGCGCCTGGATTCCGTAGCGCTCGGTCGCATGGTGCCCCGCCGCAACGAACGCGACGCCGCTCTCCGCCGCCGCGTGCGTGGTCGACTCGGACACCTCGCCGGTCAGGAACACGTCCGCGCCGGCGTCGATCGCCGCGTCGAAATAGCTCTGCGCGGCGCCCGTGCACCACGCGATGCGGCGCAACTGCGTGTCCGCATCGCCGAGCACGAGCGGCGTGCGGCCGAGCGTGCGCTCGACCTTCGCGACGAAGTGCTCGAGCGTGACGGGCATCGGCAGCGTCGCCATCCAGCCGAGATCGCCTTCGCCGAACCGCTGCTCGCCGATCAGGCCGAGCTTCTCGCCGAGCTGCGCGTTGTTGCCGAACTCGGGATGCGCGTCGAGCGGCAGGTGAAACGCGAACAGGTTCAGGTCGTTCGCGAGCAGCAGCTTCAGGCGCTGATACTTGCGGCCGGTGATCTGCGGCGCCTCGTTGCGCCAGAAATAGCCGTGATGAACGAGCACCGCATCCGCCCCCCATTCGAGCGCGGCTTCGAGGAACGCGACCGACGCCGTCACGCCGGTGGCGATCTTCTCGATCTTGCGACGCCCTTCGACCTGGAGGCCGTTCGGGCAATAGTCCTTGAAGCGCGCGGTTTCAAGGGTATTGTTCAAGTACAATTCGAGTTCGATCCGATCCATATAAACCTCTAATCCATTCAGATGCTTAGACGCTTCTGGCTGTTCTTCGCGCAGGCGGTGACCGTACTGCTCGCGCTGATGTTCATCGTCGTGACGCTCAAGCCGCAATGGCTGCAACGGCAAGGACAGCTCGGCAAGCAGCTCGCCACGCCGATCGTCGCGCTGCGCGAAGTCGCGCCGGGCATCGGCGGCGCACCGGCGACCACGTCGTATGCCGAAGCCGCGCAGAAGGCGATGCCGGCCGTCGTCAACGTGTTCTCGAGCAAGGACGGCTCGCTGCCGCCCGACCCGCGCGCGAAGGATCCGCTGTTCCGCTACTTCTTCGGCGACCGCAACGCCCGCAAGCAGCAGGACGAGCCGGCCGCCAACCTCGGCTCCGGCGTCATCGTGAGCCCTGAAGGTTACATTCTAACGAACCAGCACGTCGTGGACGGCGCCGACCAGATCGAAGTCGCGCTGGCCGATGGCCGCACGGCCACCGCGAAGGTGATCGGCATCGATCCCGAAACCGACCTGGCCGTGCTGAAGATCAACATGACGGACCTGCCGACGATCACGCTCGGCCGTTCGGACCAGTCGCGGGTCGGCGACGTCGTGCTCGCGATCGGCAACCCGTTCGGCGTCGGTCAGACGGTCACGATGGGGATCATCAGCGCACTCGGCCGCAACCACCTCGGCATCAACACGTTCGAGAACTTCATCCAGACCGACGCGCCGATCAACCCCGGCAACTCCGGCGGCGCGCTGGTCGACGTGAACGGCAACCTGCTCGGCATCAACACGGCGATCTACTCGCGCTCGGGCGGCTCGCTCGGCATCGGCTTCGCGATCCCCGTGTCGACCGCGCGCACCGTGCTCGAAAGCATCATCACGACGGGCTCGGTCACGCGCGGCTGGATCGGCGTCGAGCCGCAGGACGTCACACCGGAAATCGCCGAGTCGTTCGGGCTCCAGCAGAAGTCGGGCGCGATCGTCGCGGGCGTGCTGCAGGGCGGCCCGGCCGACAAGGCCGGCATCAAGCCGGGCGACATCCTCGTGAGCGTGAACGGCGACGAAATCACCGACACGACGAAGCTGCTGAACACCGTCGCGCAAATCAAGCCAGGCACGTCGACCAAGGTGCACGTCGTGCGCAAGGGCAAGCAGTTCGACGTGAACGTCGTGATCGGCAAGCGCCCGCCGCCGCCGAAGCAGACGCTCGACGAGCAGGACAGCGATAGCGAATGAGGTTTGGCGGGCGGCGCGCCGCCTGCCGGTCGCGACGCGACGCAACAAGACGCGGAAATGAAAAAGGGCAGCCGACCGGCTGCCCTTTTGCTTTGCTTCAAACGATGTCTGGTGCCGGGAAGGCGGCTTTGCCATGCGCTGGCTGGCGGCCAACCGCGGTACCGGGCCACTCCGGCCTGACCGGAAAGCCGCCCGGCGCCGCGCCGTCAACCCGCGGCTTCGCCGTTCCCCGCCTCGCCTTCTTCTACCGGCTTCTTCGGCACGAAGAACCGCGCGGCCAGCAGCCCGATCTCGAACAGCACGACCAGCGGCAGCGCCAGCATCAATTGCGAGAACACGTCCGGCGGGGTGACGACCGCCGCGACCACGAATGCGCCGACGATCACGTAGGGTCGCATCTCCTTCAGCTTCTTCAGGGACAGCACGCCCATCCGGACCAGCAGCACGACGACGATCGGCACCTCGAACGTGACCCCGAACGCGATGAACATCCCCAGCACGAAGCTCAGGTAGTTGTCGATGTCGGTCGTCATCTCGGCCCCGAGCGGCGCGTTGTAGTGCGCCATCACGCGGAAGATCGTCGGGAACACGAGGAAATACGCGAATGCCATCCCGCACAGGAACAGGAAGTAGCTGCTGCCGACGAGCGGCATGACGAGCTTCTTCTCGTGCTGGTACAGCCCCGGCGCGACGAACGCCCAGATCTGGTACAGCACGATCGGCAGCGCGATCACGAGCGCGACGAGCATCGTGACCTTCATCGGCACGAAGAACGAGCCGGTGACGTCGGTGACGATCATCTTGCCGTCTTTCGGCAAGTTCTCCATCAACGGCCGCGCGAGCAGCCGGAAGATGTCGGGCGCCCAGTACACGAGCCCGAGGAACACGACGATCACGGCCAGCCCCGCGCGAATGATGCGATCGCGAAGCTCGACGAGATGGGAAATGAAGGTTTCTTCCGGGGCGTCGCCCGGGTTCTGCTGGGGGTCGCTCACACCGGCCCTCGGTAGGATTGACGAGCGAGCATGCGCTCGACTCAGAAGAAGCGCGTCGGCCGGCGCAGGCTGGCCGGCTGGTGGCGCGCGACACGCGCGGCACCCGACTGCACGTGCGTGCGGCGGGTCGTCGTGCGCTTGTACCAGACAGGCGTCGCCGCCTGCTTGATGCGCCAGTTGCGACGCTTCGGCGCAAGCGCGGCCGAACTGCCGCGCCACGACGGCGCCGCGGGCGTATCGGAGCCGACGGAACCGGCGTCGCCGGAAGCCCCGTCAAGACCGCCGACCGCGGAATGCCACGTGTCGTTCAGTTCCTTCTCGTGCTCGCGCAGGTTGTCGTGAATCGTCGTCTCGACGTTGCGCGCGGCCGACTCGAAATCGGTCTTCATCGTCCGCAGCGCGTCGAGTTCGATTTCGCGCGAGACCTCGGCCTTCACGTCGTTGATGTACCGCTGCGCGCGGCCGAACAGTGCACCTGCCGTACGCGCGACGCGCGGCAGGCGCTCGGGGCCGAGCACCACGAGCGCGACGACGCCGATCAGCGCCATCTTCGAAAGACCGAGATCCAGCATCGTGAATGTCTGTCAGCGTGCCGGCGTTACGCCTTGTTCGAGTCGGAACGCGTCGTTTCCTTCGCGTCGACGTCGACCGAGCCCGAGCGCGGCAGGTGCTGCGCATCCTGCGCAGGCGCCTCGCCATCCTTCATGCCGTCCTTGAAACCCTTCACGGCGCTGCCGAGGTCGCCGCCGATGTTGCGCAGCTTCTTCGTACCGAAAACCAGCGCGACGATCAGCAGCACGATCAGCCAGTGCCAAATGCTCAATCCACCCATGATGAAACTCTCCTCAACCACGCCGCCGTGCGGCGCAAATCGCCGGCGACGCGCCGGCTTCGACTATCGGATGCGGGGAAACGCCCCGCGTCGTCAACCCATCCGCTGCCACGGGCGCGGGCCGGCCAGGATATGCGCGTGCAGGTGGTAAACCTCCTGCCCGCCGCCCGGGCCCGTGTTGATCACCGTGCGAAAACCGGTTTCGCCGCCCGTGTATGCGACGCCCAACTGATCGGCCAGACGCGCGACGAGCAGCATCAGCCGGCCGAGCATCGGCGCATCGGCGTCGCTCGCCGCCGACAGCGTCGGCACGTGCTGGCGCGGAATCACGAGCACGTGGGTCTCGGCCGCCGGGCGGATGTCGCGGAACGCGACGAATTCGTCGTCCTCGTGCACCTTCGTGCTCGGGATCTCGCCTGCCGCGATCTTGCAGAACAGGCAATTCGGATCGTGACTCATGTTGCTCCTGCAAACGCCCGCGCGCCGGTCAGAACCAAGCCTGCGGATCGAGCGTCTTGTTGTCGTTCAGGTACAGCCAACCCTTGATGATACGGTACAGCGTCCAGATCCACGTGACAAACATGATGACGAACCCAACCACCACGAACATCAGCGCGAAGCCGATCACGTAGGCGATCAGCGCGCGCCAGAACGTGCGGATCTGCCACTCGAAATGGTCGGCGTACGGCGTGCCGGCCACGTCGCCGCGCTTCACGTAGTTGATGATGATCGCGATGATGCCCGTGACGCCGCCCGTCAGCCAGTGAATCGCATAGAGGCCGTACAGCACGTGGGTCAGCGTGCGCAGCCCGTTCAGGCGTTCGGCATCCGCTGCGCCCGGCACCGTCGGCGTCGGAAACTGGTTCGACGTATCGTTCATGATGCTACCCCCGTTAGATGACAATTCTTACAGCTTACCGCACTGTTGCCACCGCGGCGGGGCCTGCCTGTCACCCGCCGTTTTCCTCGCGCTCGCGACGCTTGCGCAGCGCTTTTTCCTCGATGCCCGACAGCCCTTCGCGGCGCTCGAGTTCGGCGATCACGTCGGCCGGGCTCAGGTCGAAATGCGACAGCATCACGAGGCAGTGGAACCACAGGTCGGCCACCTCGCCGACGAGCGCGGTCGGCGCGCCGCCCTGGCGCACGTCCTTCGCGGCCAGCACGACTTCCGTCGCCTCTTCGCCGATCTTCTTCAGCACCGCGTCGTCGCCCTTGTGGAACAGGCGCGAAACGTACGATTGATCGGGATCGCCGCCCTTGCGGCTATCGATCACGGCCGCGAGGCGCAGCAGCGTGTCTTCGGTCGATTGCGTCATTTGTAGATGTGTTCGGGGTCTTTCAGCACCGGCTCGACCGCGACCCAGTCGCCGCTGTCCACCGTACCTTCGAATTTCTGGAAGAAGCACGAATGCCGGCCGGTGTGGCAGGCAATGCCCGACACCTGCTCGACCTTCAGCAGCACGACGTCCTCGTCGCAGTCGAGCCGCACCTCGTGCACGTGCTGCACGTGGCCCGACTCCTCGCCCTTGAACCACAGGCGCTTGCGCGAGCGCGAATAGTAGACCGCGCGCTGCGTCTCGATCGTCTTCGCCAGTGCCTCGCGGTTCATCCACGCGAACATCAGCACGTCGTTCGTCGACGCTTCCTGCGCGATCACCGGCACGAGGCCGTTGTCGTCCCAGCGGACCTTGTCGAGCCACGCGGGCAGGGAGTTCGTTTCGGTATTCATCACAGCCTCACCGGGATGCCCTGGTCGGACATGAAGCGCTTCGCCTCGCCGACCGTGTGCTCGCCGTAGTGGAAAATGCTCGCGGCCAGCACCGCGTCGGCGCGGCCGTCCTTGATGCCGTCCGCGAGATCCTGCAGGCAGCCGACGCCGCCCGACGCGATCACCGGCACCGGCACCGCGTCCGACACGCCACGCGTGAGCGCGAGGTCGAAGCCCGACTTCGTGCCGTCGCGGTCCATGCTCGTGAGCAGGATCTCGCCCGCGCCGAGCTCGGCCATCCTGCGCGCCCATTCGATCGCGTCGAGGCCCGTGTTCTTGCGGCCGCCGTGCGTGAAGACTTCCCAGCGCGGCGTCTCGCCGTCGGCCGACACGCGCTTCGCATCGATCGCGACGACGATGCACTGCGAGCCGTACTTGTCGGCCGCGTCGCGCACGAGCTGCGGATTCGCGACCGCCGACGAGTTCATGCTGACCTTGTCCGCGCCCGCGTTCAGCAGGCGCCGCACGTCCTCGACGGCGCGCACGCCGCCGCCGACGGTCAGCGGAATGAACACCTGCGACGCCACGGCTTCGATGATCGGCAGGATCAGGTCGCGCTGGTCGGAGGTCGCGGTGATGTCGAGGAAGGTCAGTTCGTCGGCACCCTGGTCGTCGTAGCGGCGGGCGATTTCGACGGGGTCGCCGGCGTCGCGCAGCTCGACGAAATTGACGCCCTTGACGACACGCCCGGCAGTCACGTCCAGGCAGGGGATGATGCGTTTAGCTAGAGCCATGATGTTGCGCCAAATGCCGCGTTGGGACGGCCGGTTGCGGAAGCCTCGCGCGAGGCTTCCGGTCGGGGCCGCCCGCAGGCAGCCCCGGCGAACGGGGCAACCGCGGTTACGCGTTGTCGAGTTCGCCGTTCAGTTCGTCCGCGCGTTTTTGCGCGGCCGCGAAATCGAGATCGCCGGAGTAGATCGCACGGCCGCAGATCACGCCTTCGACGCCGTGCTCTTCCACTTCGCACAGGCTCTCGATGTCCGTGAGGTTCGACAGGCCGCCGCTGGCGATCACCGGGATGCCGACCGCCTGCGCAAGCTTCACGGTCGCGTCGATGTTGATGCCCTGCAGCATCCCGTCGCGGCCGATGTCCGTGTAGACGATCGATTCGACGCCGTAGTCCTCGAACTTCTTCGCGAGATCGATCACTTCGTGGCCGGTCAGCTTGCTCCAGCCGTCGGTCGCGACCTTGCCGTCCTTCGCGTCCAGCCCGACGATGATGCTGCCGGAGAACGCGGTGCACGCGTCCTGCAGAAAGCCCGGATTCTTCACGGCGGCGGTGCCGATGATCACGTAGGACAGGCCGGCGTCGAGATACTTCTCGATCGTCTCGAGGCTGCGGATGCCGCCGCCGAGCTGTACGGGGATTTCGTCGCCGACTTCGTCGAGGATCGCTTCGATCGCCTCGAGATTCTTCGGCTTGCCGGCGAATGCGCCGTTCAGGTCGACGAGATGGAGCCGCCGGGCGCCGAGATCGACCCACTTGCGGGCCATCGCCGCCGGGTCCTCGGAGAAAATCGTGGCCTGGTCCATATCGCCCTGTTTGAGGCGCACACACTGACCGTCTTTGAGGTCGATGGCCGGAATCAGCAACATAGCAATCGGGTGTCGTCGTGGAAAATGAAAAGAATCCGGCGCGTACCGGCCAAACCGGTGCCGCGCCGTCTCGCTAGTTTAGTACAACTCTTTCGGCGCTTAGGCGTGCGAGCCCGGCAAGACGGGCCTTCCAGGCCCGTCGACTGTGGCTCGCGCACCACGTTTACGGCTTCCAGTGTACGAAGTTGCGATACAGACGCAACCCGACCTCCGCGCTTTTCTCGGGGTGGAATTGGGTCGCGAAGAGATTGTCCCGCGCGACCGCGGACGTAAACGGCGCGCCGTAGGCCGTTTCGCCAACCGTGTGCGCCGGGTTGTCCGGCGTTACGTAATAGCTGTGCACGAAGTAGAAATACGCGTCGTCGGGCACGCCGTCCCACAGCGGGTGCGGCTGCGCCTGGCGCACGCGGTTCCAGCCCATCTGCGGCACCTTGAAGCGCGAGCCGTCGTCCTGCAGCCGGCCGTCGAGCGCGAAGCGCACGACCTTGCCGGGCAGGAGGCCCAGGCCCTTCGTGTCGCCTTCCGCGCTCCAGTCGAACAGCATCTGCTCGCCGACGCACACGCCGAGCAGCGGCTTCGTGCGCGACGCCTCGATCACCGCTTCCTGCAGCCCTGATTCGCCGAGGCAGCGCATGCAGTCGGGCATCGCGCCCTGGCCGGGCAGCACGACGCGGTCGGCCGCGCGAATCGCGGCCGGCGTGTCGACGATCGCCACGTCGGCGGCCGGTTCGGCCTTCTTGAGCGCCTGCGCGACCGAGCGCAGGTTGCCCATCCCATAATCCACAATCGCAATCGAAGTTTTCATCTCAGTGCAGGCAGTAGCGCCCTCAGTCCATTGACGATGAATTCCACCGCCAGCGCCGACAGCATCAAACCCATCAGCCGCGTGGCGATGTTGATGCCGGTGCGGCCGATCCAGTTCGCGATCGGCTCGGCAAGCCGCATCGCGAAGAAACACAGCAGAGCCAGAGCCGCGCCGATCGCGACGAGCCCGGCTCGCTCATACCAGTGATGCGAGTTCGCCGCATAGATGATCACCGTGCTGATCGAGCCGGGGCCCGTGAGCAGCGGGATCGCCAGCGGCACGACCGCGATGTTGTCCTTCAGCTCGGCCTCGTGGCGCTCTTCCGGCGTCGATCGCGTGTTGCCGATCTGCGCGTTCAGCATGTTGATCGCCATCAGCAGCATGATGATCCCGCCGCCCACTTCGAGCGAGCCGACCGAAATGCCGAAGAAGTCGATGATCTGCTGCCCGAGCAGCGTCGTCACCGTGATCACGCAGAACACCGACACCGACGCGATCCGGATCGTGCGGCGCCGCTCGACGTCCGTCTGCTGCGCCGTCAGGCTCAGGAAGAACGGCACCGCGCCGACCGGGTTGATCAGCGCCAGCAGCGAAATGAACGATTTGAGCAGATCCATCGCAAGCCGGCGCGCCGCGCCGAAGCCGTGAGGTTGTCTTTAGCGTCCGTCCGTTCGGAAGTTCAGAGGCTGCCTTTCGTCGACGGAATCTGCCCCGCCGCGCGCTCGTCGAGCTCCACCGCCGCGCGCAGCGCGCGGCCGAAGGCCTTGAACACCGTCTCGAGCTGATGGTGCGCGTTGATCCCGCGCAGGTTGTCGATGTGCAGCGTGACGCCCGCGTGGTTCACGAACCCGCGGAAGAATTCGATCGACAGGTCGACGTCGAACGTGCCGATCCGCGCGCGCGTGAACGGCACGTGGAATTCGAGGCCCGGCCGGCCCGAGAAGTCGATCACGACGCGCGATAGCGCCTCGTCGAGCGGCACGTACGAATGGCCGTAGCGGCGGATGCCCTTGCGATCGCCGATCGCCTTCGCGACGGCCTGGCCAAGCGTGATGCCGACGTCCTCGACCGTGTGGTGATCGTCGATATGCGTGTCGCCATGCGCTTCGACCTCGAGATCGACCAGACCGTGTCGCGCGATCTGGTCGAGCATATGATCGAGAAACGGCACGCCGGTGGCCAGCTTCTGCCGGCCCGTACCGTCGAGATCGAGCTTCACACGGATCTGCGTTTCGCTGGTATTGCGAACGACTTCCGCCACACGCATGGCAATTCCTTGATTGAGTCTGATGTAAATGGGGATTGATCGTCGCGCGCCGCCGCGCCCTGGGCTCAACCGGGCAGCGCGAGTTTCAAGGCGGCCAGCAGGCGGGCGTTTTCGTCGGGAGAACCGACGGTCAGCCGCACGCATTCGGCCAGTAATGGATGCATTTTACTCACGTTTTTGACCAGCACCCGCTCGGTGAGCAGCGCATCGAACACGGCAGCCGCGTCCGGCACGCGCACCAGCAGGAAATTGCCGGCGCTCGGGAACACCGTCGCGCCCGGCAGCGCGGCCACCGCCTGCGCGAGACGCGCGCGCTCCGCGCGCAATTCGGCCGCCTGCGCATCGAGCACGTCGAGGTGGTCGAGCAGGAAATCGGCGGTCGCCTGGGTCAGCACGTTGATGTTGTACGGCGGGCGCACCTTGTCGAATTCGTTCAGCCACGCGGGCGAGCCGACGAGATAGCCGAGGCGGATACCCGCGAGGCCGAGCTTCGACACCGTGCGCATCACGACGACGTTGTCGAACTCGCCGGCGCGCGGCAGCCACGAACGCTCGGCGAACGGCTGGTACGCCTCGTCGATCACGATCAGGCTGTGCCGCGCGGTCGCGACGATCCGTTCGACGTCGGCATCGTCGTACAACGTGCCGGTCGGGTTGTTCGGATACGCGAGGTAGACGATCGCCGGCCGGTGCTCGGCGATCGCCGCGAGCATCGCGTCGACGTCGAGCGTCAGGTCGGCCTTCAGCGGCACGCCGACGAATTCGAGCTGCGCGAGCTTCGCGGAAAGCTCGTACATCACGAAGCCCGGCACCGGCGCGAGCACCTTCGCACCCGGCTGCGCACACGCGACCGAGATCATGCTGATGATTTCGTCGGAACCGTTGCCGAGCAGCACGTCGCAGCCGGCCGGCACGTGCATCGCGTGGCGCAGCTTGTCGAGCAGCGCGGCCGGGCGCGGCGCCGGGTAGCGGTTCAGCGCGACCTGCGCGAGCCGCTCGCCGAGCGCCGCGGCGAGCGGCTCCGGCAGCGGATACGGGTTCTCCATCGCGTCGAGCTTCACGAACCCGCTCGCGTCGGGAACCGGATAGCTCGTCATCGCGAGCACGTCGCGGCGGATGATGTCTTGTGGCGTCGTCATGGTCTCAAGCCGGCGTGCGTCGCGCCGGCGTCAAATTGGTCGGCAAGGCGGCGGCTGCCGCCCTGCACTCGTCTCCTGCCCCGCTCCGGGTACCGCCGATGCCGGCGCGCCTCGGCGCCCGCCCGGCCCCGCGCACCCTGCGCGGTCAGCCCTTCATCCGGAACTCGGCGCTCCTCGCGTGCGCCTGCAGCCCTTCGCCGTAGGCGAGCTCGGACGCGATCTCGCCGAGCGTCTGCGCGCCTTCCGCGCTGACCTCGATCAGGCTCGAGCGCTTGATGAAGTCGTACACGCCGAGCGGCGACGAGAAGCGCGCGGTGCGCGACGTCGGCAGCACGTGGTTCGGGCCCGCGCAGTAGTCGCCGAGGCTCTCGCTCGTGTAGCGGCCGAGGAAGATCGCGCCCGCATGGCGGATCTGCTGGCCCCATTGCTGCGGCTCCAGCGCCGAGATTTCGAGGTGTTCCGGCGCGATGTCGTTCGCGATCCGGCACGCCTCGGCCATGTCGCGCACCTTGATCAGCGCGCCGCGGCCTTCGAGCGACGCACGGATCACGTCCTGGCGCGGCATCGTCGGCAGCAGCTCGTCGATCGCCCTCTCGACGCGATCGAGGAACGCGCCGTCCGGGCACAGCAGGATCGACTGCGCGAGTTCGTCGTGCTCGGCCTGCGAGAACAGGTCCATCGCGACCCAGTTCGGATCGGTCGTGCCGTCGCACAGCACGAGGATTTCCGACGGCCCGGCGATCATGTCGATGCCGACCGTGCCGAACACGCGGCGCTTCGCCGACGCGACGTACGCGTTGCCGGGGCCGCAGATCTTGTCGACGGCCGGCACCGTCGCCGTGCCGTACGCGAGCGCGCCGACCGCCTGCGCGCCGCCGATCGTGAACACGCGATCGACGCCGCCGAGCAGCGCCGCGGCGAGCACGAGCTCGTTCTTCACGCCGTCCGGCGTCGGCACGACCATCACGATCTCGCCGACCCCCGCGACGCGCGCGGGAATCGCGTTCATCAGCACCGACGACGGATACGCGGCCTTGCCGCCCGGCACGTACAGGCCGACGCGGTCGAGCGGCATGACCTTCTGGCCGAGCACCGTGCCGTCGCTTTC
This sequence comes from Burkholderia sp. BCC0419, assembly GCF_902830285.1. NCBI lineage: Bacteria > Pseudomonadati > Pseudomonadota > Betaproteobacteria > Burkholderiales > Burkholderiaceae > Burkholderia > Burkholderia sp. BCC0419. Next base: position 78,355 of record NZ_CADESR010000013.1, on the reverse strand, counting down.
CGTGTACTGCCAGCTATGCGTGCCACACTCGATCTTCTGCTTCTCGTGGTACGCGCGCACCCGCGCCGCGGCCGCTTCCAGCGCCGCACGCGCCTTCGGCGCGAGGCCGTCGAGCGCCGTCTGCAGCGCGTCCTGCGGCAGTTCGAGCGCGGCGACGCTGTCCGCGCTCAGCCGGTCGAAGCGGTTCGTGTACTCGAGCACCGCGGCGTCGCCGCGCGACTTCACGTCGGCGAGGATCTGCGCGACCGATTGCTCGATCGCTTCGTCTTCGCTCGCCTCGAACGCGAGCACGGCGCGCAGCGCGGCGCCGAAGCCTTCGTTCGTCGAATCGAGCTTGCGGATGGTGATGGACATGGGAGTTCCGTTACGGTGATGCGCTCAACCGCCATTCTGCGACGCGCGTTCGAACGCGTCGAGAATCGGCTTGAGCGCCGCGCGCTTCAACTTCAGCGCAGCCTGGTTCACGACGAGGCGCGACGAGATCGCCATGATCTCCTCGACCTCGACCAGATTGTTCGCCTTCAGCGTGCCGCCCGAGCTGACGAGGTCGACGATCGCGTCGGCCAGCCCGACCAGCGGCGCCAGCTCCATCGAGCCGTACAGCTTGATCAGGTCGACGTGCACGCCCTTCGCGGCAAAGTGTTCGCGTGCCGTTTCGACGTATTTCGTCGCGACCCGCAGGCGCGCGCCCTGGCGCACCGCGTTCGCGTAGTCGAAACCGGCGGACACGGCCACCGACATCCGGCAGCGCGCAATGTTCAGATCGATCGGCTGGTACAGGCCCGAGCCGCCGTGCTCGACCAGCACGTCCTTGCCGGCCACGCCGAAATCGGCCGCGCCGTATTCGACATAGGTCGGCACGTCGCTCGCACGCACGATGATCACGCGCAGGTTCGGATCGGTCGTCGGCAGGATCAGCTTGCGCGACGTTTCCGGATCCTCGGCCACCTGTATGCCGGCGGCAGCCAGCAGCGGCAGGGTTTCCTCGAAAATCCGGCCCTTCGACAGGGCGAGGGTCAGCGGCGCGGTCATGCTTGGCTCCCGGAAAGGCGGCGTACGTTCGCGCCGACGGCGGTCAGTTTGGCTTCCATGCGGTCGTAGCCGCGGTCCAGGTGATAAATGCGGTCGACGAGCGTTTCGCCGTCGGCGCGCAGCCCGGCGATCACGAGGCTCGCCGACGCACGCAGGTCGGTCGCCATCACGTTCGCGCCCGACAGCTTGTCGACACCCGTCACGAGCGCCGTGTTGCCGTCGATCGTGATGTTCGCGCCGAGCCGGTTCAGCTCCTGCACGTGCATGAAGCGGTTCTCGAAAATGGTTTCGACGACCTGCGCGGTGCCCGTCGCGACCGTATTGAGGGCCATGAACTGCGCCTGCATGTCGGTCGGGAACGCCGGGTATTCCGACGTGCGGATCGTCACCGCCGACGGGCGGCGGTCCATCTTCACGCGCAGCCAGCTGTCGCCTTCCTCGATCGACACGCCGGCTTCGCGCAGCTTGTCGATCACCGCGTCGAGAATGTGCGGGCGCACGCCCGTCAGCCTCACGTCGCCGCCGGCCGCCGCGACCGCGCACAGGAACGTGCCGGCCTCGATACGGTCGGGGATCACCGAATGACGCGCGCCGTGCAGCCGCTCGACGCCCTGGATCACGAGGCGGTCGGTGCCGATGCCGTCGATTTTCGCGCCCATCGCGACCAGCAAGTGTGCGAGATCGCTCACTTCCGGCTCGCGCGCGGCGTTTTCGATCACCGTCTCGCCATCGGCGAGCGTCGCGGCCATCAGCAGGTTTTCGGTCCCCGTCACCGTGATCATGTCGGTCACGATGCGCGCGCCCTTCAGGCGCTTCGCGCGCGCTTCGATGAAGCCGTGCTCGATGCTGATCTCGGCGCCCATCGCCTGCAGGCCCTTGATGTGCTGGTCGACCGGCCGCGCGCCGATCGCGCAGCCGCCCGGCAGCGACACCTTCGCCTCGCCGAAGCGCGCGAGCAGCGGCCCGAGCACGAGGATCGATGCGCGCATCGTCTTCACGAGCTCGTACGGCGCGACGAGGTTGTCGACGCGCGACGCGTCGAGCTGCACGCGGCAGCCGTCGGTCTCGCTCTTCACGCCCATCTGGTTCAGCACCTTCAGCGTGGTACGCACGTCCTTCAGGTTCGGCACGTTGTCGAGCTCGACCGGCTCGGCGCTGAGCAGCCCCGCGCACAGGATCGGCAGCGCGGCGTTCTTCGCGCCCGACACGACGATCTCGCCGGACAGGCGACGACCGCCTTCGATCACGAGCTTGTCCATCCCCTGTCCCTGCGATTCCCCGTTGGCGGCCGGGTGTGCCGTGGCGACGCTCTGGACGGCGTCGCGCTCGTTGACGGTGACTTGCACTCAGTGATTTCCGTTTATGCGTTCTGCCATTCGGCGGGCGTCAGCGTCTTCATGCTGAGCGCGTGAATTTCCTGCTTCATGCGATCGCCGAGCGCCGCATAGACGAGCTGGTGCCGCTGGATCGGCCGCTTGCCTTCGAAGGCCGCCGACACGATCGTCGCGAAGAAATGCTGGCCGTCGCCTTCGACTTCCAGATGCGTGCAGGCGAGACCGCCGGCGATGTATTGCTTGACCTGTTCGGGAGTCGGCAACATGGTGTAAGGCTCCTGTCGGCGCGCGCCGCCCGGGGGCGGCCGCGGCCTGTCGATATCAATGACGCAGTTTGTAGCCGGTCGCGAGCAGCCGCATCGCAATCAGCGCGAGCAGCACGAAGAAACCGGTGACGATCGCGAGGCTCGCGAACGGGTTGATGTCGGACGCGCCGAAGAACCCGAAACGGAAGCCGTCGATCATGTAGAAAAACGGGTTGAGACGCGACACTTCGCGCCACACGGGCGGCAGCGAGTGCGTCGAATAGAACACGCCGGACAGAAACGTCAGCGGCATGATCAGGAAGTTCTGGAACGCGGCGAGCTGGTCGAACTTCTCGGCCCAGATCCCGGCGATCAGGCCGAGCGTGCCGAGGATCGCCGAGCCGAGCAGCGCAAACGCAATGATGAACAGCGGCGCCGCGAAGTGCATCGGGATAAACCAGATCGTCACGACGAACACGCCGGCGCCGACCGCGAGCCCGCGCACGACGGACGCGAGCACGTACGCGCCGAAGATGTCGCGGGACGACAGCGGCGGCAGCAGCATGAACACGAGGTTGCCGGTGATCTTCGACTGGATCAGCGACGACGAGCTGTTCGCGAACGCGTTCTGCAGCACGCTCATCATCACAAGGCCCGGCACGAGAAAGCTCACGTATTCGACGCCCGGATACACCTCGACGCGGCCCGACAGCGCGTGGCCGAAGATCGTCAGGTACAGCAGCGCCGTGACGATCGGCGCGAGCACCGTCTGGAACGACACCTTCCAGAAACGCAGCAGTTCCTTGTAGAACAACGTTCGAAACCCGCTTCCCGGCACGCGCCGGGCCGTCCCCTCGGACGGCAGCGAACGCAGTTCGCGTGGGGAGTGTTGATTCATGCCAGACCCTCGATCACCTCGGCCCCGTTCATCACCTGGACGAACACATCCTCGAGGTCGGCCTTGCGGACCTCGATCTCGTCGAACGTGCAGCCCGCCGCGCGGCATTGCGCGAGGATCCGTTCGACCTCGTCATAGCTCGCGAGGCGCAGCAGGTGCTCGCCCGGCGCGCGCGCGGCCGGGTCGGTTTCCAGCCCGCGCAGCTCGGCCGGCAGCGCGCCCGTCGCGAGCCGCAGGTACAGCTGCAGGCCCGCGAAGCGGCGCAGCAGCGCGTCGGTGCGATCGAGCGCGACGACTTCGCCCCGGCGCAGCATCGCGATGCGGTCGCACAGCGACTCGGCTTCCTCGAGGTAATGGGTGGTCAGCACGATCGTGTGGCCCTCGCGGTTCAGGCGCGAGATGAATTTCCACAGCGTCTGGCGCAATTCGACGTCGACGCCCGCGGTCGGCTCGTCGAGCACGATCACGGGCGGCCGGTGCACGAGCGCCTGCGCGACCAGCACGCGGCGCTTCATCCCGCCCGACAGCGCGCGCATGTTCGCGTCGGCTTTCTCGGTCAGATCGAGATTGGCCATCACTTCATCGATCCAGTCGTCGTTGCGGCGCAGCCCGAAATAGCCGGACTGGATCCGCAACGTCTCGCGGACGGTGAAGAACGGGTCGAAAACGAGTTCCTGCGGGACGACGCCGAGTGCGCGACGCGCGTTGCGGAAGTCCTGGACGACGTCGTGACCGCGCACCGAGATACTGCCTTCGTCGGCCCGGGCGAGCCCGGCGAGGATACTGATGAGCGTGGTCTTGCCTGCGCCGTTGGGGCCGAGCAGGCCGAAAAATTCGCCTTCCTCGACCGACAGGCTGACGCCCTTGAGCGCCTGAAGCGACTTGTAGCGCTTCTTGACGTGACGGATTTCTATGGCTGACATGACTGTGCGCGACGCAAGGGCCGCGACGCCTATTCTGTGCTTGCTGCGAAAGAAAATGGGGGCCGGACGCCGATTGGCTGCCCCGCAAAACGCTTGATTATAGGGCAAACCGGCTGGTGGAGCCGGCGCCGGCGGCGCGCGGCCTGAAGCGTGCGCGCGCCGGCTGGCGCGGCAGGCTTCGGTCGGACAGGGTCAATGTCGCCCGGTGCCTTCGATGAGCGCGTCGACGCCGTAGGCGCGCGCGAGGCTGGCGAGCTTCGGAGGGAGATTGAGGATGTCGAGGGCTGCGCCGCGCGCTTTGGCGGCACGTTGCCATGCGAGCAGCACGGCGAGCGCGGACGAGTCGAACTGCGTCAGCGCCGCGCAATCGACGGCGGTCGCGCCGGCGCCGATGCGCGCAAGACCGTCCGCGAGCGCGGACTTCGCGCTCGCGACGGTCAGCGAGGAGGCGGCTTCGAAGCCGCTCACGACGCCTGCTTGCCCGCGGCAAGTTCCTGGTTACGCTGCGTCAGGAACTTGATCAGGCCGTCCACGCCGCTTTGCTGGATCTTCTCGTTGAACTGCTGCTGGTACGTCTGGATCAGCCACGCGCCGAGCACGTTCAGGTCATACACCTTCCAGCCGTTCGCCGTCTTGTACAGGCGGTAGTCGATCTGGACCGGCTGGCCGTTGTTCATCGCGACCGTCTTGACCACGACGTCGGTATCGGCCGAATCGGCGCGGAACGGCGGGTACTGGATCTGCTGGTCCGGCTTCAGCTGCGCGAGCGCGCCCGAATACGTGCGGATCAGCAGCAGCTTGAACTGCTCCTGAACCTGCTGCTGCTGCTCGGCCGTCGCCGTGCGCCAGTTGCGGCCCATCGCGAGCTGCGTGGTACGGCGGAAATCGGTGTACGGCAGGATGTCCTTGTTGACGATCGTGATGATGCGGTTGGTATCGCCCTGCTTGATCGTCTGCTGCTTGACTTCGTCGAGCACCTGCTGCGTCGCCGTCTTGATCAGCGCCTGCGGGTTCGACTGGTCGACTTGCGCGTGAGCTGCGCTGCCGAACGAGAACAGCGTCGCGAAAACGGGGATCAGGAACAGTTTTTTCATCATAGTGGCCTGCATGAATGAGTCGATGCGAAGGTTGGAGCAGGTAGCTTACGCGCAAGTTCGCATACGCTACCGACTGAATCGTTTCCGGCTGTAACGAATGTAAATCCGTCAGTGCAGCCGGATGCTCGGGAACCGGAACCCGCCCGGCGACGGCGGCGCCACCTGCATGGCCGGCACGTTCGTCTCGCTGGCCGGGTTCGGCGATTCGGCCGTGCCGGAGGCCGGCGCAGCAACCGCCGCGCCCGATGCACCCGCCGGCGCCGGCGCCGCGCCGCCCACTGCTGCTGCGCCCGCCGTACCGGCCGCGCCGGCTGCCGCCGGTGCCGCGCCGTCTTCCGGCAGGTCGTACTTCGGCAGCGCGTCGTTGCTCGACGTCGCGGCGGCCTCGCCGCGCGCGTTGCTGATCAGCATCTGGCGGCGCTGCAGGTACGCGTTGCGCACGAACGAATACTTGTCGAGCGCCGCGGCATCGAGCACGTCGCCCGCGCCGAGCAGGTTCGAACGCGTGTTGACGAGGTTCACGCCGAACAGGCCCCAGCTCAGGCCGTCCGGCTTCACGTAGGTGAGCGGGTTGCCGACGTAGTCGACGCCGAGGCCCGCCGTGTCGCGCAGCGTGCTCGGGCCGAGCAGCGGCAGCACGAGATACGGGCCCGACGGCATGCCGTAGCGGCCCATCGTGATCCCGAAGTCGGCCGTGTGCTTCGGCAGCTTCGCGATCGTCGCGACGTCGAACAGGCCGCCGACGCCGAACACCGTGTTGATCACGACGCGCATGATGTCGCCGACGCCGTCCGCGATCCGCAGCTGCACGATGTTGTTCGCCGCGATGTAGACGTCGCCGATGTTCGAGAAGAAGTTCGTCACGCTGTCGCGCACCGGCTGCGGCACCACGTACTGGTAGCCCTTCGCGACCGGCTTCAGCGCGTACGTGTCGACCTTGTCGTTGAACGTGTACATCGTCCGGTTGAAGCCTTCGAGCGGATCGCCCTTGGTCGGCGTCTGCACGGTCGCGCAGCCGCTCAACGCGGCGACTGCCGCTACCGCCAGCGCGGCGTGCCTGATGCGGATCGTGTGCATGGTCATTACCCTCTTGTTTTCTCTCGCGTGGTTATTGAGCCGCCGAGCCGGACGCGGCGGACACCGCCGACGCCGGTATCGCCACCGGTGCCGGAGCGGCCGGCGCGGCCGATGCGCCGGCGGCCGGCTTCGCGCCGCCCGCATCGGCGGCCTTGCTGTACAGGAACTGGCCGATCAGGTTCTCGAGCACGATCGCCGACTGCGTCATCGCGATCGTATCGCCCGACTTCAGCATTTCGGTGTCGCCGCCCGGATCGAGGCCGATATATTGCTCGCCGAGCAGGCCCGACGTCAGGATCTTCGCCGACGAATCCTTCGGGAACGGGTATTGGCCGTCGACGTCGATCGTGACGAGCGCCTGGTACGTGTTCGTGTCGAAACCGATCGACTTCACGCGGCCGACCACGACGCCGGCGCTCTTCACGGCCGCGCGCGGCTTCAGCCCGCCGATATTGTCGAATTTCATCCTCACCGAGTAGGTCGGCTGAAACGACAGCGAGCTCATGTTGCCGACCTTCAGCGCCAGGAACAGCACCGCAAGGAAGCCCACCACCACGAACAGGCCGACCCAGAAGTCGAGAGCAGTCTTTTTCATCGTCATTCCAAAATTTGGCTTGGCTGAGGCTTAGCTGAACATCAGCGCGGTCAGCAGGAAATCGAGGCCGAGTACGGCGAGCGACGCGAACACGACCGTCTTGGTGGTCGCGCGCGACACGCCTTCGGGCGTGGGCTTCGCTTCATACCCTTGAAACAGCGCAATGAAGGTCACGGCGAAGCCGAACACGATGCTCTTGATCACGCCGTTGCCGACGTCGGCCCAGACCTGGACCCCGCCCTGCATCTGCGACCAGAACGCGCCCGGATCGACGCCGATCAGCACGACGCCGACGAAATAGCCGCCGAGCACGCCGACCGCGTTGAAGATCGCGGCCAGCAGCGGCATCGCGATGATGCCCGCCCACATGCGCGGCGCGATCACGTTCTTGATCGGGTCGACCGCCATCATCTCGAGCGCGGTGAGCTGCTCGCCGGCCTTCATCAGGCCGATCTCGGCCGTGAGCGACGTGCCCGCGCGGCCCGCGAACAGCAGCGCGGTGACGACGGGCCCGAGCTCGCGCACGAGCGACAGCGCGACCAGCAGGCCGAGCGCCTGCTCGGAACCATAGCGGTTCAGCGTGTAATACCCCTGCAGGCCGAGCACGAAGCCGACGAACAGCCCCGACACGGCGATGATCACGAACGAATAGTTGCCGAGGAAGTGGATCTGCTTCGTGACCAGCCGCGGCCGGCGCAGCAGCGGGAAGAATTCCAGCACGAGGCGCACGAACAGGCGCGTGCCGTAGCCCGCCCGCTCGAGGCCGCCGATGACGTAACGTCCGATCGCGCTGATCATGCGCGCCCTCCGCCGAGCCCGAAATCCGCTGCGAGCGGCGGGCTCGTGTAATGAAATTTGAACGGGCCGTCCGGCGCGCCGTCGATGAATTGCCGCACGCTCGGATCGGTCGACGCGCGCAGCTCGTCGGGCGTGCCCTGCGCGAGCACACCGCCATTGGCCAGAAAATATACGTAGTCGGCGATCGCGAACGATTCCGGCACGTCGTGCGTGACGAGGATCGACGTCGCGCCGAGCGCCTGGTTCAGCGTGCGGATCAGGTTCGCGGTAATGCCGAGCGAGATCGGATCGAGGCCCGCGAACGGCTCGTCGTACATGATGAGCTGCGGATCGAGCGCGATCGCGCGCGCCAGCGCGATGCGGCGCGCCATCCCGCCCGACACTTCGGACGGCATCAGGTCGCGCGCGCCGCGCAGCCCGACCGCGTTGAGCTTCATCAGCACGAGGTCGCGGATCAGGTCTTCGGGCAGGTCGGTATGCTCGCGCAGCGCGAACGCGACGTTCTCGAACACCGACATATCGGTGAACAGCGCGCCGAACTGGAACAGCATGCCCATCTTGCGGCGCAACGCATACAGGCCGTCGCGCGTTTGCGCGCCGACATCGGCGCCGTCGAACAGCACCTGGCCGCGGCGCGCGCGCACGAGGCCGCCGATCAGGCGCAGCACAGTGGTCTTGCCGCAACCCGAGCCGCCCATGACCGCGACGACCTGCCCGCGGCCGAAGCGCAGGTTCAGGTTGGACAGGACGAGGCGGTCGCCGTAACCGAAGTCGACGTCGCGAAGTTCCAGCAGGGTCTCGGTAGGAGTGGGGCTCACGGAGCTGACAGTCCTTTTACGCAGAACGCCGAATTATAGGGCCTGCATTGGATTGATGTCGTGACGCCGTTCCAGGCCCTGCGGTCAATGATTGTCAAATTGTCCGGCAAAACATTGCTGCAATGCAATAAGCGCAGTCCGATAGTCGGCCGCGCCCGTGACCGCACTGACCACCGCGACGCTGCCGACGCCCGTCGCCAGCACGGCCGGCAGCGCGTCGAGCCCCACCCCGCCGATCGCGACGAGCGGCGCCCGCGCGCCCGCGAAGCGCGCGTAGCGGGCAATCCGCGCGAGGCCCTGCGGCGGCGCGGCGACTGCCTTGGTGGCGGTCGCGTACACGGGGCCGAGTGCGAGGTAGCTCGGGCGCTCATGCAGCGCCCGCAATATTTCGTAATATCCGTGGCTCGAAAGTCCGAGCCGCAGGCCCGCGTGCGCGATCGCGGCGAGATCGGCCGTTTCGAGGTCCTCCTGGCCGAGATGTACGCCGTACGCACCCTCTTCTGCGGCGATCTGCCAGTGATCGTTGATGAACACGCGCGCATCGGGATAGCGGCGCCCGGCCGCGACCGCACGCGCGACTTCCCGGCGCAGCGCGTCCGGCGTCGCCTCTTTCACGCGCAATTGCACGGTTCGCGCGCCGCCGTCGAGCACGCGCTCGACCCATTCGGCGCTCGGCACGACCGGATAGAGGCCGAGCTGCGCGGGGCACGGCGCAAACGCGGGCTCCGGCGCGGGCGGCAGCCCGGCGACGCGCGGGAATTGCGCGGCATCGACCGGCCACGCGTCGGCGGCGCGTGTCTCGTCGCCGTCGCGCCACGCCAGCGCGAGCACCAGCGCGTCGACCGGCGCGAAGCCGCAATCGAGGAACGCGGCGAGCGCGGCGATCCAGTCGTCCGCGAGCGGATGCGCGGCGTCGAGCGCGTAGCGCACGCCCGCCGCATGCAGCACGGCGCCCTGCTCGTCGAATTCGATCGCCGCCGCGTCCGGCGACGCAGGCCGCGATACGGCCGACGCGCGCGCCTGCGCGACACGATCGCCGGCCGACACGATCAGCACGTCGCCGTCAGCCGGCGCGTCGGGCGCCGCCACGCAGAGCCGCCACGGCGCCGCGCCGTCCGGCCAGTCGCCGAGGCGCGCGCGAATTCGCTCGGCCGCTTCGGCCAGCTCGTCGGCCGGCGGCCAGAACGCATCGGCGAAGCGCGCGCTCATGCGCCGCCCCCGTCCTGGTGCCAGAACGGCATCCCGACGACCGGCGTGCTCGCGTGCGCGGTTTCGCGCGCGTCCATCGGGCCGGCGAGATACGCGGCGCGGCCGGCCTCGACGCCCTGCGCAAACGCGCGCGCCATGATTTCCGGGTGCGTGGCCTGCGACACGGCCGTATTCAGCAGCACGCCGTCGAAGCCCCATTCCATCACCTGGCACGCGTGCGACGGCACGCCGAGCCCCGCGTCGACGATCAGCGGCACGTCCGGCAGCCGCTCGCGCAGCACGCGCAGGCCGTACGGATTCACGACGCCCTTGCCGGTGCCGATCGGCGCGCCCCACGGCATCAGCGCCTCGCAGCCGGCGTCGAGCAGGCGCCGGCCGATCACGAGATCCTCGGTGCAGTACGGCAGCACCTTGAAGCCGTCCTTGACCAGTTGCGCGGCGGCTTCGATCAGCCCGACCGGGTCGGGCTGCAACGTGTAGTCGTCGCCGATCAGTTCGAGCTTGATCCAGTCGGTATCGAATACCTCGCGCGCCATGTGCGCGGTCGTCACGGCTTCGGCAACGGTCTGGCAGCCGGCCGTATTCGGCAGCAGCGGTACAGCGTGGCGCTTGAGCAGGTCGAAGAAGCCGGCTTCGGCCGTGCCGCCCGTCATCTGGCGGCGCAGCGCGACCGTCACCATCCCGGGGCGCGACGCGGCGATCGAATCGGACAGCGACTGCAGCGACGGATAGCGCGACGTGCCGAGCAGCACGCGGCTTGCGAAGGTTACGCCGTAGAGCGTCAGCGCGTCGGCGGAGGTGTGGGACGTCATGTCGTTTTCCTGGAAGAGCGGGGCGAAGCGGCGGCGCTCAGCCGCCCGCGACGGGGTGCACGACGTCGAGCGTGTCGCCCGCCGCGAGCGCGCGCGCCGCATGCTGCGTGCGCGCGACGAAGTTGCCGTTCAGCGCCACCGCGTACGGCGGACGCGCGCCGTACGCGGCAAGCGCGTCGGCCACCGTCGCGCCGTCGGGCAACGTCAGGGTCTGTTGATTGATCTGGATATCCATGAGGCTGGGTCGGATTCGGTCGGCGGCGCGCGTCAGGCCGGCTGGCGCGCGTCGTTGCGGTGATGAAGCAGCGTCGGCCAGCGTGCGGCGTCGCGCCACGCGGCGAACGCGTCGGCATCGCCGAACGCGCCGCCGAGCGCGGCCTGCGCGAACGCGACGGCCGCCTGCGCGACTTCCGGCGCGATCATGAAGCCGTGCCGGTACAGGCCGTTGACGGCGAGCGTCGATGCGCCGTCCCAGATCACCGCCGGGCGGTGATCGGGCAGCGTCGGCCGGCACTGCGCGTTGAGTTCGAGGATGCGCGCCTCGCCGAACGCCGGATGCACGGAGAACGCCGCGCTCAGCAGTTCGAGCGCGGAGCGCACGCTGACGGGCGACATGTCCTCGCCCTCCACCTCGGTCGCGCCGATCACATAGAGGTCGTCCTGCTTCGGCGCGATGTACAGCGGATAGCGCGGATGCAGCAGCCGCACGGGCCGCGAGAGCCCGATGCCGGGCGCGTGCACGCGTGCGACTTCGCCGCGGATGCCGCGCAGCGCGGGCAGCGCGGCTTTCGCGCCGAGCCCGCGGCAATCGATCGTGAAGTGCGCGGCAGGCAGGTTCGCGTCGTCGACCGACGCGTGCCAGTGCAGCGCGACGCCGCGTTCGGCAAGGCCCGCCGCGAGCGAACGCAGCGCCTGGCGATTGTCGAGCTGCCCTTCGCGCGGCAGCATCAGCCCGCGCGCGAAGCGGCCCGCGAGCGCGGGTTCGGCCGCGTCGACCTGCGCGCCGGCGAGCGTCACGAAGCCGCCGTCGAACAGCTCGGCCGGCGCGTTCGCGCGCACGCGCCGCTCGAACAGCGGCGCCTCCGCGCGGTCCGCGTGATGCCAGACGACGAGCGTGCCGTGATGCTGGAAAAAGACGGGTTCGGGCAGTTCCGCGAGCCACTGCGGCCAGCGTGCGAGCGACGCGGCGCCGAGCTCGGTGATCAGCAGTTCCGCGCTCGCCGCTTCCGCGAGCGGCGCGAGCATCGCGGCCGCGACCCACGCGGCCGACTGCTCGCCGTCCGGGCCGCCGCGCTCGTAGAGCGCGACGCGATGCCCGTCGCCCGCGAGCCGCCACGCGATCAGGCGGCCGACGAGGCCGCCGCCGAGCACCGCGAAATCGGGTCGTGCATCCCGGACGTTCATCGCGCGCCCTCCGCGCGGTCACGTGCGACGAACGTCGGCGCGCACGCGCCGACGCCTGCGGACGCACGCGACGTCGGGACGGGAACCCTGCAAAAGACTGAAGATTGTGCGGTCATCATTCCTTCCGTAACGCGCAATGCGCGTACCCAAAAGGACGAAACCGGCAGCAAAGGCCGGCCGGGCGGGACTCGGGCGCTGACCATGTGGGATGGCAGCCAGCGCGGCCCGGCGGGATCAGAAACTTCCCTCGCCGGTATTACCCGGATCGGGTGCGAAGGGTCTTTCTCAGCCTCGCCGCGCTGCCCGGAACATCTGCCGGCCGCGCCACGAAGCACCCCTGTTTCGTCGTCGGTCATTAGACCATAAAAGCGGAAAGCGCCGCAAACTGTCCCCCTTGCGGCAAATTCGCCGGCGTGCCGCGCCGCTCTGGCACAATGCCCGCAGGCCGGCCGCGCGAGCGGCCGGTTGCCGCGTCACCGCCGGCCTTAAGTGCCGTTTAAGACGCGCGGGCCACCATCCGGACGCCCGCCGTCAGTCGGCACCCCGTCCCGGCATGCGTTATCGCGGCGCGCGTCCGGCTTCGCCCGGCCCGCGCGCCGGCTACTCATCAGGAAGCACATGACCCAATCGATCGATCCCGTCCGCTCCGCCTCCGACGCGCCGCAGGACGAGCGCCCGGTATCCGCATGGAGCCTCATCAAGCCCTACTGGGTATCGTCCGAATGGAAATTCGCGTGGGGCCTGCTGGTCACGATCATCGCGATCAACCTCTGCGTGGTCTGGATCAACGTCAAGCTGAACAAGTGGAACGCGCAGTTCTACAACGCGCTGCAGTCGAAGGATGTCCACGACTTCCCGAACCTGCTGATGCAGTTCTCCGCGCTCGCCTTCGCGTTCATCATCCTCGCCGTGTACGGCCGCTACCTGCGGCAGATGCTCGGCTTCCGCTGGCGCCAGTGGCTCACCGACCGCTTCCTCGGCCAGTGGCTCGGCGACCGCGCGTTCTACCGGATCGAGCGTGACCGCCTCGCGGACAACCCCGACCAGCGGATCACCGACGACCTCCAGTCGTTCGCGACCACGACGCTCGCGCTGTCGCTCGACCTGCTGTCGACGGTCGTCACGCTCGTGTCGTTCATCACGATCCTGTGGTCGCTCGCCGGCGCGCTGACGTTCACGCTCGGCGCGACGCCGATCGCGATTCCCGGCTACATGGTGTGGGCGGCCGCGCTGTACGCGGTGATCGGCTCGCTGATCATCCAGAAGGTCGGCCACCCGCTCGTGTCGATCAACTACCAGCAGCAGCGCGTCGAGGCCGATTTCCGCTTCGGGCTGATCCGCGTGCGCGAGAACGCCGAGCAGATCGCGTTCTACGACGGCGAGAAGACCGAGACCGGCAACGCGCAGACCCTCTTCATGCGCATCCGCGACAACTGGTGGCGCGTGATGAAGTACACGAAGCGGCTCACGTTCGTGCTGAGCTTCTACGGGCAGATCGCGATCATCTTCCCGCTCGTCGTCGCCGCGCCGCGCTACTTTGCCGGTGCGTTCTCGTTCGGCGTGCTGATGCAGATCTCGTCCGCGTTCGGCACCGTCAGCGATTCGTTCTCGTGGTTCATCAACAGCTACTCGACCCTCGTCGAATGGCGCGCCACCGTCAACCGTCTGCGCGAATTCAAGCGCGTGATGGGCACGTCGCACCTGAAGGAAAGCCTGTCGCCCGCGACCGAGCACGGCGGCATCAACCTGCACTACATCGACGCCGCGAAGCTGTCCACGTCGTCGCTGAAGCTCGCGCTGCCGAACGGCAACGCGCTCGCGAACATCGGCGACGTCACGATCGAGCCCGGCTCGCGCTGGCTCGTGATCGGCAAGTCGGGTTCCGGCAAGAGCACCTTCATGCGTGCGCTCGCGGGCCTGTGGCCGTTCGGCGACGGTGCGATCGACGCGCCGGTCGGCGCGCGGATGATGTTCGTGCCGCAGACGAGCTATTTGCCGATCGGCACGCTGAAGGCCGCACTCACCTACCCGGCGACGCCCGACGCATTCACCGACGACGCATGCCGCGATGCGCTGCGCGCGTGCCGCCTCGAGGATTACGTCGAGCGCCTCGACGAAACCGCGCACTGGACGCGCGTGCTGTCGCCGGGCGAGCAGCAACGGCTGGCCGGCGCGCGCGTGCTGCTGCACAAGCCCGACTTCCTGTTCCTCGACGAAGCGACCAGCGCGCTCGACGCCGACAACGAAGCGCGCCTCTATCACCTGTTCGCCGAACGGCTGCCGAAGGCCGCGATCGTCAGCATCGCGCACCGCGAGTCGCTGGCCGCGTTCCACGTCGGCACGATCAACGTCGAGCGCGTGACCAGCGACGACAAGGTCGCCGCGTGAACGCACGCGCCGCGCACCTTGCGCGGATCGCGCTGATCACCGGCGCAGGTTCGGGGATCGGCGCGGCGCTCGCGCGGCGGCTCGCGGCGCCCGGCGTCGCGCTGGCGCTGCATGCGCGCGGCGCGGACGATGCGGCACGGGCGCGGCTCGCCGACGTCGCCCAGGCGTGCACGGCGGCCGGCGCGGAATGCCTGACGCTGACCGGCGATCTCGGCGAGCCGGGTATAGCCGCCGCGCTCGTCGACACAACCGCTGCGCGCTTCGGCGGGCTCGACCAGCTCGTCGCGAACGCCGGCTTCGCCGCACGGCAATCCTTCTCCGATCTCTCCGCAGACGCGCTCGCATCCGCCTTCGCGGCGATGCCCGGTGCATTCTCCGCGCTCGCAGGCCGCGCGCGGCCGCTGCTCGACACGTCGGCCGCGCCGCGGATCGTCGCGGTCAGTTCGTTCGTCGCGCACCGCTACCGCGCCGATGCGCCGTTCGCGGCAACCGCAGCCGCGAAGGCCGCGCTCGAATCGCTGGTGCGTACCGCGGCCGCCGAATTCGCCGCGCACGGCATCACCGTCAATGCGGTCGCGCCGGGCTTCACGCGCAAGGACCACGGGCCGAGCGCCGGCAATGCGGCCGCGTGGGCGCTGGCCGAACAGGCGACGCCGCTCGGCCGGATCGCCGAACCCGACGACGTCGCCGCGCTGATCGCGTTCCTGCTGTCGGACGCAGCGCGGCAGATCACCGGCCAGGTCATCCACGTCGACGGCGGCCTGACGCTCTGACGCGTCTCCCTTCCCGCCCGCCTTTCCGCTCGAACCCGCATCCGCCTTTTTGGCGTGCAGGACCGCGCCCGTAAAATAACCGCGACGCGGCAGCGCGGGACGAGACAAGACGAGAGGGGGCGGCAAGCATGCAGGCATTCCAGTGGTTCAACGAATTGTCGACGCGCGAGCGCCGGACGCTGTACGCCGGATTCGGCGGCTACGCGGTCGATGCGTTCGACTTCATGATCTATTCGTTCCTGATTCCGACGCTGATCGCCACCTGGGGCATGACGAAGAGCGAGGCCGGGATGATCGCGACCAGTTCGCTGATCTCGTCGGCAGTCGGCGGCTGGGTCGCCGGCATCCTCGCCGACCGCTACGGCCGCGTGCGCGTGCTGCAGTGGACGATCGCGACGTTCGCGCTGTTCACGTGCCTGTCCGGTTTCACACATTCGTTCTGGCAGTTGCTCGCCACGCGCACGCTGCAGGGTTTCGGCTTCGGCGGCGAATGGTCGGTCGTGACGATCATGATGGCCGAGACGATCCGCTCGCCCGAGCATCGCGCGAAGGCCGTCGGCACCGTGCAGAGCAGCTGGTCGTTCGGCTGGGGCGCGGCCGCGATCCTGTACTGGGCGTTCTTCGCGCTGCTGCCCGAGCAGCTCGCGTGGCGCGCGTGCTTCTGGATCGGCATCGTGCCCGCGCTGTGGATCCTGTACATCCGCCGCAACGTCAGCGACCCCGACATCTACACGGCCACTCGCCGCGCGCGCGACGAAGGCCGCGTGTCGGGCCACTTCCTCGAGATCTTCTCGCCGCCGCACCTGCGCGCGACGCTGTTCGGCAGCGCGCTGTGCACCGGCATGCTCGGCGGCTACTACGCGATCACGACGTGGCTGCCCACCTATCTCAAAACCGTGCGCCACCTGTCGGTGTTCAACACGAGCGGCTATCTCGTCGTGCTGATCGTCGGCTCGTTCGTCGGCTACGTGGTCGGCGCGATCCTGTCCGACCGGCTCGGCCGCCGTGCGTCGTTCATCCTGTTCGCGATCGGCTCGTTCTCGCTCGGCATGGCGTACACGATGCTGCCGATCACCGATACCGCGATGCTGCTGCTCGGCTTTCCGCTCGGCATCGTCGTGCAGGGGATCTTCGCGGGCGTCGGCGCGTATCTGTCGGAGCTGTATCCGGGCGCGATCCGCGGCTCGGGCCAGGGCTTCTGCTACAACCTCGGCCGCGGGCTGGGCTCGTTCTTCCCGATTCTCGTCGGCGCGCTGTCGCAGTCGATGTCGCTCGTGAAGGCGATCGGTCTCGTCGCAGGCGGCGGCTACCTGCTCGTGATCATCGCGGCGCTCGTACTGCCGGAAACGCGCGGCAAGTCGCTCGCCGACGATCCGGCCGTCGCGTCGTGAGCCACCGCTTCGTTCCGGACACCGCATGCACGTGATCGTTCTCGGCGCCGGCGTGATCGGCGTCACCACCGCCTGGCACCTGCGAGAAGCAGGCTGCGACGTCACCGTGATCGAACGCGAGGCCGATGTCGCGCAAGCGACGAGCCTCGGCAACGCGGGCGTGATCGCGCCCGGCTACGTGACGCCGTGGGCCGCGCCCGGGATGCCCGGCAAGATCCTCAAGTACCTGTTCAAGCCCGTGTCGCCGCTGATCTTCCGGCCGACGCTCGATGCCGCGCAGTGGCGCTGGATCGCGCGCTGGCTGCGCGAATGCGAATTCGAGCGGTTCCGCGTGAACAAGCAGCGGATGCAGCGCATCGCGTATTACAGCCGTGCGTGCCTGCATGCGTTTCGCGAGCGCTATCCATTCGACTACGGCGCAAGCCGCGGCTACCTGCAACTGCTGCGCGGTGCGTTCGACGTCGAGATGGCGCAGCCCGCGCTGAAGGTGCTGCGCGATGCCGGCATCGCGTTTCGCGAACTCGACGCGGCCGGCTGCACCGCGATCGAGCCGGGCCTGCGCTGGGCACGGCAGGCTCCCGTCGGCGGCATCTACCTGCCTGACGACGAAGCCGGCGACTGCGCGCGCTTCACTCGCGAGCTGCGGGCACTGTGCGAAGCGAACGGCGTGACGTTCCGGTTCCGTACCGCGATTCGGGCGCTCGATGTCGCGGGCGGCAAGGTGCGCGGCGTGCGGGTCGACTCGCTCGAAGCAGGCACGGCCGCTCAACGCGATGCCCTGCTCGCCGCCGATGCGATCGTCGTTGCGCTCGGCGTCGACAGCGCCGGCCTGCTGCGACCGCACGGCATCGACGTGCCGCTGTATCCGGTGAAGGGCTACTCGGCCACGCTCGCGGTCGTCGACGATGAAAAGGCGCCGTGCGCCGCGCTGATGGACGAATCGCTGAAGACCGCGATCACGCGCTTCGGCCCGACGCTGCGCGTCGCGGGCACCGCGGAACTCGGCAACCGCCGCGCGGCGCTGCGGCAACAGGCGCTCGACACGCTGATGAAGGTGCTCGACGACTGGTTCCCGCACGCGGCCGATCGCGCGTCGGCGCGTTTCTGGGTCGGCCGCCGGCCGATGACGCCCGACGGGCCGCCGCTGCTCGGCGCGAGCGGGATCGATGGCCTCTGGCTCAACGTCGGCCACGGCTCGACGGGCTGGGCGATGTCGATGGGGTCGGGAAAGGTGGTCGCGGATCTCGTCACCGGACGCGCGCCGGAGATCGATCTGGCGGGCCTGACGCTCGCACGCTACGACGGGTAGTGCTGCCGGCGGGTAACGTCGAAGCGATGTCGAAGCGATGCGCCGTTGCGACCGGCCTGGCGCGCGGCCGTCGGCGCGTGTCGTTACTGCCGCGTCCGGCCTTCCGCCGGTGCGATCGGCGCCGACACGATCGGCCGATGCGACACGCCTTCCTGCGACAGCCGGCTTTCGAACAGCGTCAGCGCTTCGACCCGCACCTCGACGGGCCGCCCCGGCGTGCCGCCGTGCGCGGGCTGGCCAACCGCATCGTGAGGCAGCCGTGCGAGCGTGACGTGCGGCCGGAACGGCCGCCGGTCGGCCGGCACACCGAGTTCGCGCAGCAGCGCCGCCAGCCCCGCATTCAGCGCGATGCAAGCGGCATCGGTCGCGAGCTCCGCGACGATCAGCCTCGCGCGCGGCAGGCTCGGCCACCACGCGATCCGCTCGACCGGCAACGACGGCGGCGCATGCGCGGCGGCAAGCGCGGGCAGGTGCGCGGCCAGCGCGTCGCACCGGTCCCGCTCGATTGCACCGATGAACGCGAGCGTCATGTGCAGTTGCGCGGGCAGCGTGCGCCGCGCGCCACGGGTGACCGGCAACGCGTGCAGCGCGTCGCGCGACGCCGCATCGGGCATCAGCGCGACGAACGCACGGAGCCGGTCGCCGTTCATGACTCGCTCACGGCGGCCCGCGGCGCGTTCGACGCGTCGGCCGACGCCGGACGCTGCGGCAGCGGGCCGTGCTCGCCCCACACGTCGGCCGGCAGCACGCGCGCGAGTTCGGGGATCGTGTTGCGCGTGAACACCGGATCGGCGACACCTGCCGCGCGCTGGCGGCGATAGTCGGCCCACGCGGCGTGCGCATACTTGCCGAGCGCGAGGATTGCGATCAGGTTGATGATCGCCATCAGCCCCATGCTCGTATCGGCCATCGCCCACACGAGCGGCAGTTGCCCGACGCTGCCGAACATCACCATGCCGAGCACGGCGATGCGGAACAGCGGCAGCACGCCGCGCCGCTTCGTGATGAATTCGACGTTGCCCTCCGCATACGCGTAATTGCCGATCACCGACGAGAACGCGAGGAAGAAGATCGCGACGGCCATGTAGATGCCGCCCCAGTCACCGACGTGGCTCGAGATCGCGCGCTGCGTGAGCGCCGCGCCTTCCATTCCGGTGCCGAGCGCGTACTGGCCCGACAGCAGGATCACGAACGCGGTCGCGCTGCAGATCACGATCGTGTCGACGAACACGCCGAGCATCTGGATCAGCCCCTGCGTGACGGGGTGGCGCGTGCTCGCGGTCGCGGCCGCGTTCGGCGCGCTGCCCATCCCCGCCTCGTTCGAGAACAGCCCGCGCTTCACGCCGATCGCGATCGCCTGGCTGACCGCATAGCCGGTCAGGCCGCCGGCCGCCTGCTCGAGGCCGAACGCGCTCTTCACGATCAACGCGATCACGCCGGGCACCAGCGTGATGTGCGTCGCGACCGCATAGACCGCGAGCGCGAGGTAGCCGATCGCCATCAGCGGCACGATCACCTGCGCGACCGTCGCGATGCGGCGGATCCCGCCGAAGATGATCGGCGCGGAGAGCAGCACGAGACCGAGGCCGACCGTCTCGCGGCGCCAGCCGAACGACGTATGGAATGCGTCGGCGATCGCATTGGCCTGCACCGCGTTGAACACGAAGCCGAACGCGAGGATCAGCGACAGCGAGAACAGCACGCCGAAGCCGCGCGAGCGCAGGCCCGTCTGGATGTAGTACGCGGGGCCGCCGCGATAGCTGCCGTCCGGGTGCGACACCTTGAAGATCTGCGCGAGCGTCGCTTCGACGAACGCGGACGACATCCCGACGAGCGCGGTCATCCACATCCAGAAGATCGCGCCCGGCCCGCCGACCGTCAGCGCGACCGCGACGCCGGCGATGTTGCCGGTACCGACGCGGCTTGCGAGCCCGGTCGCGAACGCCTGGAACGACGAAATGCTGCCCGGCTCGCCCTTGCTGCCGACCAGCTTCATGCTGAGGAACAGCGCCTTCAGCTGGATCATCCGGAACCGCAACGTGAACCACGCGCCGGCGCCGAGCAGCAGCGCGATCAGCACGTAGTTCCACAACACGCCGTTGACGGTGTCGATCAGCCCATGCACGAATGCTTCCATCCAGAGTCCTTGTAAATAGCGTCAGTCATGTGCGGCGACCGCGAACGCGGCCCGAGGGGCGACATGATATGACAGTTTGCAAGGATTATTACAAAACGAAAGAAATTGAGATGGCGAAAAATCGAAGCCGGATGTCATCAGGTTAGACGACGCTTCGCGAAAATGCGGGATGGCGATGCGATACGCTTCCGGTCCCGGCTACCGGCTGGCGCGCGCCCCGCATGAAAATCCGGACGTCGAAATGTCTTTCGGACGCCGCTCGCCCGACACCAGACCGGACACCGTCCGGATTGCCCGAACGGGACGCGAGAGGATGCAACTTCACCGACCAGAGAAGTATCCGCACGCGCTCATGATCCCAACCGTCATTCGCTACGCCAGTCGACTCGCGCTGATTGTCGTCATGGCAACCATCGCACTCATCGTGTTGTTTCTAGCCATTGTCGTGATCGCGCGATACGAGCCCGACGACGGCTATTGCCCCGGCGCACCGCTCGGGGAACTCGAAGCACGCATTCTGTCATTCGCCGAAGCGCGCGGCATGCGTCCGGACGACATCGAATTCGTCGGCATGCCGCGTTACCACGCCGACAGGCTCGGTTGGTGGCACTTCGACCTGAAGTCCGGCGAAGCGAGCTACGTCGCCACGATCGATTGCGGGCGTCACGTCACGGGCTTCGGGAAATTTCAAATGCTGCCGCTCGAACCGGCCACGGTGCAACGAAGCCATTCGTCGGCCGGTATCGAACCACGCGCGGTCGATCCCGTCCCAGGCTACCGATGATTCCCCGGGTCGACGCGCCGGACGACCGCGCGTTCAGCACGCCAGGGAAGCCGGCCATTCCGGCAGGCGGCGGCGACGACATGCCTGTTCAAGCTCGGCGCCGTTTTGGAACACACGCGCTAGCAGGCGCTCGGGCGACGCCGAGAATTCAGCTGCCCGGGTTACCCCTCACGTTGTTCATCCCGCATCGAGCGCCCCATGATTGCCAGCGTCATACGCGGATCGTTCCGGCTGGTTCTCTGGCTGGTTATCGCAACGATCTGCACCTACGCACTACTATTTTTCGTGGTCGCGACTTCCCGATATGAGCGGACCGAGGGCAGTTGCCCCGACATGTCTGTCGATGCCCTACGGAAAAAAGTCCAGGCCCGTCTTCTCGAAGCGCACGGAATACCGCCGGACAGCATCCGGTTCGACGGCGCGCCGCAGTATCACGCGTGGAAGCTGGGCGTGTGGGAATTCCCGCTGCGCGTTGGCGAAACCCGATACACCGCGATGATCGATTGCAACGAGCAGCTTGCAAGCTACGGGCGAACCATCGATCCGTTGGGCGCCCCAACCGGGCAAACCCGCGATCACCCGCAGCCTCAAAAATAAAAAAACCGGGCGCCCTGTCGGACGCCCGGCTTTCCATCGAAACCCGCTCGCGCGCTTCAGCTCAGCGCGGCAATTCCGAATGCCCCATCAGGTACGCATCGACCGAACGCGCGCACTGGCGGCCTTCGCGGATCGCCCATACCACGAGCGACTGGCCGCGCCGCATGTCGCCTGCCGCGAACACCTTGTCGACCGACGTGTAGTACGAACGATCGCCTTCGGTCGCCGCACGCGCGTTGCCGCGCGCATCCTTCGCGACGCCGAACGCGTCGAGCACCGGCGCAGCCGGTTGCGTGAAGCCCATCGCGAGCAGCACGAGATCGGCCTTCATCTCGAACTCGGAGCCCGGCACTTCCTGCATCTTGCCGTCCTTCCACTCGACGCGCACCGCGATCAGCTTCTCGACCTTGCCGTTCTTGCCTTCGAGACGCTTCGTCGCGACCGCCCAGTCGCGCTCGCAGCCTTCCTCGTGCGACGACGACGTGCGCAGCTTGATTGGCCAGTACGGCCACACGAGCGGCTTGTGTTCCTCTTCCGGCGGCTGCGGCAGCAGCTCGAACTGCGTGACCTGCTTCGCGCCGTGACGGTTCGACGTGCCGACGCAGTCCGAACCCGTATCGCCGCCGCCGATCACGATCACGTGCTTGCCCTTCGCGAGCAGCTGGTCGACGAGCTTGTCGCCCGCGTTCACGCGGTTCTGCTGCGGCAGGAAGTCCATCGCGAAATGAACGCCGGCGAGCTCGCGGCCCGGCACCGGCAGGTCGCGCGGCGTTTCCGAACCGCCGGCGATCACGACCGCGTCGAATTCTTCCTTCAGCGTGTCCGGCGAAATGGTTTCCTTCGCGAGGCTGCCGATCGACTCGGGCAGCGGATCCTTGCCGATGAACACGCTGGTGCGGAACGTCACGCCTTCCGCTTCCATCTGGCGCATGCGGCGATCGATCAGCCACTTCTCGAGCTTGAAGTCGGGAATCCCGTAACGCAGCAGGCCGCCGACGCGATCGTTCTTCTCGAACACCGTCACGTCGTGGCCCGCGCGCGCGAGCTGCTGCGCGGCGGCGAGGCCCGCGGGGCCCGAACCGACGACCGCGACCTTCTTGCCGGTCTTGTGCTCAGGCGGCAGCGGCTTCACCCAGCCTTCGCCCCAAGCCTTGTCGATGATCGCGTGCTCGATCGACTTGATGCCGACCGGGTCGTCGTTGATCCCGAGCGTGCACGCCGCTTCGCACGGCGCCGGGCAGATGCGGCCCGTGAACTCGGGGAAGTTATTGGTCGAGTGCAGGACTTCGATCGCCTGCTGCCAGTCCTGACGGTAAACGAGATCGTTGAAGTCGGGAATGATGTTGTTGACCGGGCAGCCGTTGTTGCAGAACGGGATGCCGCAATCCATGCAGCGCGCGCCCTGGACCTTCGCGTCCGCGTCGGTCAGTGCCGCGACGAATTCCTTGTAGTGCTTCACGCGCGTGAGCGGTGCTTCGTACGCCTCGTGGCGGCGTTCGAACTCCAGAAAACCGGTTGCCTTGCCCATAAGGTGCTCTTCTGTTCGGTGTATCGGGTGGGGGAGCCGCGCGCGGCCGTCAGGCGCGCGCGGCATTCGCTATGTCGTTCGTCGCTCAGGCGGCCAGCACTTCCTTCGCCGCCTTCTTCGCACCGATCTCGCCCAGCGCGCGCTTGTATTCGTGCGGGAACACCTTCACGAACTGGCGGCGCGCCGCGTCCCAGTTTTCCAGCAGCGACTTCGCGCGCGGCGAGCCCGTGAACTGGAAATGACGCTCGATGAGCCCCTTGAGCAGCGCTTCGTCCGTCGTGCCTTCGTGCCAGAGTGCGCGGTCGACCGTGCGCTCCTGCTCGGCCTGCTGCAGCACCGGATCGAGCGCGACCATCGACTTGTTGCACTTCGCCGCGAACGTGCCTTCCGGATCGTAGATGTACGCGAGGCCGCCCGACATGCCGGCCGCGAAGTTGCGCCCGGTCTCGCCGAGCACGACGACCGTGCCGCCCGTCATGTATTCGCAACCGTGGTCGCCCGTGCCTTCGACGACCGCCGTCGCGCCCGAGTTGCGCACGCAGAAGCGTTCGCCCGCGACGCCGCGGAAGAAGGCCTCGCCTTCGATCGCGCCGTACATCACCGTGTTGCCGCAGATGATGTTTTCCTCGGACTTGCCGCGGAAGTCGTTGGTCGGGCGGATGATGATCCGGCCGCCCGACAGGCCCTTGCCGACGTAGTCGTTGCCGTCGCCGACGAGGTCGAGCGTCACGCCCTTCGCGAGGAACGCGCCGAAGCTCTGGCCGGCCGTGCCCTTCAGCTGGATGTGCACCGCGTCGTCGGCCAGGCCGTCGTGGCCGTGCTTCTTCGCGATCACGCCCGACAGCATCGCGCCGACCGTGCGGTTCACGTTGCGCACCGGCTGGATGAACGACACATGCTCGCCGTTCTCGATCGCGGCCTTCGCCTTCTCGATCAGCACGTGGTCGAGCGCACGCTCGAGGCCGTGATCCTGCACGTCGACGTGACGCGGCGCGACGTCCTCGCACTCTTCCGGCTGGTAGAACACGCGCGAGAAGTCGAGCCCCTTCGCCTTCCAGTGCTCGATGCCCTTGCGCGTATCGAGCAGGTCGGCGCGGCCGATCAGGTCGTCGAACTTCGCGATGCCGAGCTGCGCCATGATCTCGCGCACTTCCTCGGCGACGAAGAAGAAGTAGTTCACGACGTGCTCGGGCTGGCCCTTGAACTTCGCACGCAGCACCGGATCCTGCGTCGCGACGCCGACCGGGCAGGTGTTCAGGTGGCACTTGCGCATCATGATGCAGCCTTCGACGACGAGCGGCGCCGTCGCGAAGCCGAATTCGTCCGCGCCGAGCAGCGCGCCGATCACGACGTCGCGGCCCGTCTTCATCTGGCCGTCGGCCTGCACGCGGATGCGGCCGCGCAGGCGGTTCAGCACCAGCGTCTGCTGCGTTTCGGCGAGGCCGAGCTCCCACGGGGTGCCCGCGTGCTTGACCGACGACAGCGGCGACGCGCCCGTGCCGCCGTCATGGCCGGCGATCACGACGTGGTCGGCTTTCGCCTTCGCGACACCGGCCGCGACCGTGCCCACGCCCACTTCCGACACGAGCTTCACGGAGATGCTCGCGCTCGGGTTCACGTTCTTCAGGTCGTGGATCAGTTGCGCCAGATCCTCGATCGAGTAGATGTCGTGGTGCGGCGGCGGCGAGATCAGGCCGACGCCCGGCACCGAGTAACGCAGTTTGCCGATGTATTCCGACACCTTGTGGCCCGGCAGCTGGCCGCCTTCGCCCGGCTTCGCGCCCTGCGCCATCTTGATCTGGATCTGGTCGGCCGATGCGAGGTACTCGGCGGTGACGCCGAAGCGGCCCGACGCGACCTGCTTGATCTTCGAGCGCAGCGAATCGCCGTCCTTCAGCGGAATGTCGCTGACGATCTCGTCGCCGATCACCGACTTCATCGTCTCGCCCGCCTTGATCGGAATGCCGCGCAGTTCGTTGCGGTAACGCTTCTGGTCCTCGCCGCCTTCGCCGGTGTTCGACTTGCCGCCGATCCGGTTCATCGCGACAGCGAGCGTCGCGTGCGCTTCGGTGCTGATCGAACCGAGCGACATCGCGCCCGTCGCGAAGCGCTTGACGATGTCCTTCGCCGGCTCGACGTCGTCGATCGGGATCGCCTTGGTCGGCTCGACCTTGAACTCGAACAGGCCGCGGAACGTCATGTGACGCTTGGTCTGGTCGTTGATCAGGTGCGCGTATTCCTTGTACGTCTGGTACGAGTTGCTGCGCGTCGCGTGCTGCAGCTTCGCGATCGAATCCGGCGTCCACATGTGGTCTTCGCCGCGCACGCGATACGCATACTCGCCACCCGCGTCGAGCATGTCGCGCAGGACCGGGCTGTCGCCGAACGCGTCGCGGTGCAGGCGGATCGCCTCTTCCGCGACTTCGAACAGGCCGATGCCGCCGACCTTCGACGCCGTGCCCTTGAAGTACTTCTCGACGAGGTCGCTCGACAGGCCGAGCGCTTCGAAGATCTGCGCGCCGGTGTACGACATGTACGTCGAGATGCCCATCTTCGACATCACCTTCTGCAGGCCCTTGCCGACCGCCTTCGTGAAGTTGTAGACGGCCTTCTCCGGCGACAGGTCGCCCGGCAGGCCTTCTGCCATCTTCGCGAGCGTTTCCATCGCGAGGTACGGGTGCACGGCTTCCGCGCCGTAGCCCGCGAGCAGCGCGAAGTGGTGCGTCTCACGCGCGGAGCCCGTCTCGACGACGAGGCCCGTGCTCGTGCGCAGCCCTTGCTGGACGAGGTGCGTGTGGATCGCCGACGTGGCGAGCAGCGCCGGAATCGCGACGTGCTCGGCGTCCGTCTTGCGGTCCGACACGATCAGCATGTTGTAGCCCGACTTGACCGCGTCGACGGCTTCCGCGCACAGCGACGCGAGGCGCGCCTCGATGCCTTCCTTGCCCCAGGCGACGGGATAGCAGATGTTCAGTTCGTACGCGCTGAACTTGCCGCCCGTGTACTGGTCGATCGCGCGGATCTTCGCGATGTCCTTGAAGTCGAGCACCGGCTGCGACACTTCGAGACGCATCGGCGGGTTGATGTTGTTCGTGTCGAGCAGGTTCGGCTTCGGGCCGACGAACGACACGAGCGACATCACCATGTTCTCGCGGATCGGGTCGATCGGCGGGTTCGTGACCTGCGCGAACAGCTGCTTGAAGTAGTGATAGAGCGTCTTGTTCTTGTTCGACATCACCGCGAGCGGCGAGTCGTTGCCCATCGAACCGACGGCTTCCTCACCCTGCTGCGCCATCGGCGCCATCAGGAACTTCAGGTCTTCCTGCGTATAGCCGAACGCCTGCTGGCGGTCGAGCAGCGCGGCGCCCTGGGTGCGGCCGGCCGCGACGTCCTCGGCCTTCGGCTCGATCTCGTCGAGCTTGATGCGCACGGCGTCGATCCAGCTCTTGTACGGCTTCGCGTTCGCGAGGTTGTCCTTCAGTTCCTTGTCGTCGATGATGCGGCCGTGTTCCATGTCGATCAGGAACATCTTGCCCGGCTGCAGGCGCCACTTCTTGACGATCTTCGATTCGGGGATCGGCAGCGTACCGGCTTCCGACGCCATGATGACGAGGTCGTCGTCGGTCACGATGTAGCGCGCCGGGCGCAGGCCGTTACGGTCGAGCGTCGCGCCGATCTGGCGGCCGTCGGTGAACGCGATCGCGGCCGGGCCGTCCCACGGCTCCATCATCGCGGCGTGGTATTCGTAGAACGCGCGGCGGTTCTCGTCCATCAGCGTGTGCTGTTCCCACGCTTCCGGGATCATCATCATCACCGCGTGCACGAGCGGGTAGCCGGCCATCACCAACAGTTCGAGACAGTTGTCGAACGATGCGGTGTCGGACTGGCCCGGGTAGATCAGCGGCCACAGCTTCGGCAGATCGTCGGCGAGCACGTGCGACGCGATCGCGCCGGTACGCGCGTTCAGCCAGTTCACGTTGCCCTTCACGGTGTTGATCTCGCCGTTGTGCGCGATCATCCGGTACGGGTGAGCCAGCTCCCATGCCGGGAACGTGTTGGTCGAGAAGCGCTGGTGCACGAGCGCGAGCGCCGACACGACGCGCGGGTCCTGCAGGTCGCGGTAGTACACGCCGACCTGGCCCGCCAGCAGCAGCCCCTTGTAGACGACCGTGCGCGCCGACATCGACGGCACGAAGTATTCCTTGCCGTGCTTGAGCTTCAGCGCCTGGATGCGGTGGCTCGCCGTCTTGCGGATCACGTACAGCTTCCGCTCGAGCGCGTCCGTCACCATGATGTCCTTGCCGCGACCGATGAAGATCTGGCGGATCAGCGGCTCGCTCGCCTTGACCGTCGGCGAGATCGGCATCGCATGGTCGACCGGCACGTCGCGCCAGCCGAGCACGACCTGGCCTTCGGCCTTCACCGTCCGCTCGAGCTCCTGCTCGCACGCGAGACGCGATGCGTTTTCCTTCGGCAGGAAGATCATCCCGACCCCGTATTCGCCGGCCGGCGGCAGGTCCACGCCCTGCTTCGCCATTTCCTCGCGATAGAACGCGTCCGGAATCTGGATCAGGATACCCGCGCCGTCGCCCATCAGCGGATCGGCGCCGACCGCGCCGCGGTGATCGAGGTTCTCGAGGATCTTCAGACCCTGCTGGATGATCTCGTGGCTCTTCTTGCCCTTGATGTGAGCGACGAAGCCGACGCCGCAGGCGTCGTGTTCGTTTTGCGGGTCGTACAGACCTTGTGCGGCGGGCACCGCGGCGAGCGGCTGCTGGTGGTCGTTCATGGGGACACCGTCGTAAAGGGGGCCTGGAGGCCGTTGAACCGTTTTCTTGTTGCCATCGATCCCGCTCCCGACGGGAGACGGCGCGGCCGACAGTGGTTGGGCAGACTTCGCCCGGGCCACCGGAATTCGGAATATACGCGACGAATCAAGGGAATAGCAACAAAAACCGCTTGATCGAACCCCAATTAAATGGATGCCTTGATGTGGTGCTGTTTTATTGGGGCTGTATCATTTTGGTGCAAAAAGAAGCGGCGCCCGCCGCGCCGCTTCTGGCCCGCCTTTCCGGCCTTACTGCTGGATCGGCGGCGTGTTCTCGCGCACCTTTCTGGGGCGTCCGCGCGGCAACGGCGAGACGCGCCGGTTCGCGGTGCGCGCCGCCCACTCGCGGTAATTCTCGCCGCCAAGCACCCAGCCCTTCAGCGTCGCCTGCTGCAGCTGGTCGGCCTGCCGCTCGTCGAGCGGCTGCTCGCACAGCTCCTTGTACGCACGCTGGCGGTCGAACGGCGTGTTGCCGAGCGCCCAGTAGAGCGGATGGTCGGTGATCAAGCTGTCGACGGTGAGCCCGACGTGATGCCGGTAGCTCGACCACCGATAGGCCTCGGGCGTCGCGACGAGCTGCGAGCGCACCGGGCTCATCTCGACCACGCGGCTCGCGAGCAGGAAATAGCGCTCGCCTTCGATCACCGTCGCGCGATAGCGGCCTTCCCACAAGGTGCCGCGCCGCGAATAGCGCCGGTTGAAATGCGCGACGTAGCGACGGCCGACGGCCTGCATCGCCTTCGGCAGACTCGCCTCGTCGCTCGGCGTCACGAGGAGTTGCACCTGGCGCGGCAGCAGCACGTAGGCATGCACCGACAGGTGATGATCGCGTGCGGCGGCCTTCAGGCAGTCGATGAAGAGTTCGTAGTCCTGGTCGTCGACGAACGCGGGTTGCTGATCCAGGCCGCGCAGTATCACGTGCTGCGGCTGGTCGGGAACGTAGAGTCGTGCTAACCGTGCCATGCTGAATGTCCGTTTGAACGCGTTAGGAAATACCCGGAGGTCCGAAAATGCGCACTGCGTAGAATGCCTGCCCCTGCGGCGCGCGTAAGCGTACGGTCGTGCGAATCCTAGGGTGAAAACTCTAACTTACGAGCTTGTTTGGTTTTAAACGCAGTCGTCATAATGAGCACGCCTTTGATCGGAGGAGACACAATGAAACGAAAACTGGCCATTACGGGGGCCGCAGCGCTCGCATTCACGTTCGCGGGCGGTACGGCACATGCACAATCCGCAGGTGATTTCTACGTCAGCACCGGCTGGCTGCACCTTTCGCCGCAGGACAGCAGCGACTCGCTGTTCGTCTACGGCGTAGGCGGCACGCCCATCAACCAATCGATTCCCAACACCGGCGCCGGCATCACCGACGCCGATACGCTGGGGCTCGCAACGGGCTACTTCGTTACCGACCATATCTCCACCGAGCTCGTGATGGGGATACCGCCGAAGTTCGACATTACCGGCAAGGGTCAGTTCGAAAAGTTCGGCGTACTCGGTCGTGCGTACCAGTGGAGCCCCGCCGTATTGCTTCGCTACCACTTCAACGACGCCAACGCGAAGTTCCGTCCGTATGTCGGCATCGGCGCAACGTATATCTGGTTCACCGGCGCGAAGATCACGAACGGCGCGTTCGAGAACGGCGTGCTCGGCGGCCCGACCAGCGCCACGACCAGCAACCAGTGGGCGCCCGTCTTCAACGCCGGCTTCACGTACAACTTCACGAAGCACTGGTTCGCGGGCCTGTCGCTCTCGTACATCCCTGTCAGCGTGACTGCGACCTTCACGACGGCCCGCCGGACGCCGGTCGGTACGCTGACGGAAACGTCGAAGGCCCACATCTCGCTGAACCCGATCGTCACGTACCTGAACGTCGGCTACCGCTTCTAAGCGTAGTCGAATATTTGGGGAATGGTTAATCCTGCTGCAATTTGTAGCGGATTTTTCCTGGGGTAACGTCTCCACGATGCAAAACGCCCCGGCGGGAATCCCGTCGGGGCGTCGTTTTTTTCGCATCAGGCACGTTCCGGGCAAGGGTTTCACCGGCCACCGCCGCGGCCGCGGCCGTGGCCGTCAGACGACGTGGATGTCGTCCAGCGCATCGGGCGCGATCAGGTCGATTCGGTCCGTGCAGACCGCATCGACGCCCCAGCGCGCGAGTTCGCGCGCCCGTTCGAGGTCGTTCACCGTGTAAACCAGGATGCGCAGCCCGGCGGCCTTGATCGCGCGCACGAGCGGTTCGTCGAGCCGACTGTGGTCTGCATGCAACGATACGCAGTCGAGCGCGTCGATCACCTGCGCATGCCAGTCGTCCGGCACGACTTCGTAGAGCATCCCGCGCGGCAGCGCCGGCACGCTCGCGCGTGCCTGTTGCAGCGCGTCGAACGAGAACGACGACAGCAGCGGCGCCACGGCGGCATCGCGCCAGTACGCGGCCGCGTCGGCCGCCACGCGCTGCCCGGTTTCGCGCTCGCGCCCCGGGCACGGCTTGATCTCGACGTTCGCGGCCAGCCCGTGCGCGAGGCAGCGCGCCGCCGCCGCCTCGAGCGTCGGCATCCGTTCGCCCGCGAAGCGCGCGTCGCGCCACGCGCCCGCGTCGAGCGCGGCCAGCGCCGCATAACGCATGCCCGCCGCCGCTCCGTGGCCGTTCGAGGTCCGGTCGACCGTGTCGTCGTGCAGCAGGAACGTCACGTCGTCGGCCGACAGCTTCGCGTCGAACTCGACCATCCGGTGACCGCGCCGCGCGCCCTCGTCGAGCGCGGCCAGCGTGTTCTCCGGCGCGAGCGTGCCGCCGCCGCGATGGGCGACGACGCGCGGATAGGGCCAGTCGGTACGGATCGTCATCATCGGTCTCCCGGCAGTCAGACAGTTTCAGCCGGCGCGCTTGCCGGTTTCGGGATCGAAGAAATGCAGCCGGTGCGCGGGCAGCGCAGCCGCCAGCGCCGTGCCGCGTGCCGGGCGGTCCGCGTGCGGCAGGCGCACCGCGACGTCGTGATTGCCCCAGCGGCCGTGCGCGAGATTGTCCGCGCCGAGCAGCTCGCACGAATCGACCGGCAGCGTCGCCTGCGCGACGCCCGGCTGCGGCGTCATGTGTTCGGGACGCACGCCGAGCACCCAGTCGCGCCCAGTGGCGATCTCGCGGCCGATGCCCGGCGCGCCGGCGACCGGCAGCGCGGGGCCGCCGCCCGCGACCGTGAAGGTCGTGCCGTCTTCCGACAGCCGGCCGTGCAGCAGGTTCATCGCGGGCGAACCGATGAAGCCCGCGACGAACACCGTCGCCGGCTTCTCGTACACGTCGACCGGCGCGCCGATCTGCTCCGCGTAACCGCGGTTCATCACGATCACCCGCTGCGCGAGCGTCATCGCCTCGATCTGGTCGTGCGTCACGTACACGCTCGTCGTCGCGAGCCGCGCGTGCAGCCGCTGGATCTCGAGCCGCATCTGCACGCGCAGCTTCGCGTCGAGGTTCGACAGCGGCTCGTCGAACAGGAACACCGACGGTTCGCGCACGATCGCGCGCCCCATCGCGACGCGCTGCCGCTGGCCGCCCGACAGTTCGCGCGGCCGCCGCGCGAGCAGCGGCTCGAGCTCGAGGATCTTCGCGGCCGCGGCCACCCGCGAATCGATCGTCGCGCGCTCGATGCCGCGGATCTTCAGCCCGTAGCCCATGTTCTGCGCGACCGTCATGTGCGGGTACAGCGCATAGTTCTGGAACACCATCGCGATGTCGCGGTCCTTCGGCTCCAGCGTGTTGACGACCCGGTCGCCGATCGCGATCTCGCCGTCCGTCACGGACTCGAGCCCCGCGATCATCCGCAGCAACGTCGACTTGCCGCAGCCCGACGGGCCGACCAGCACGATGAATTCGCCGTCGGCGATCTCCACGTCGATGCCGTGCAGCACGTGCTGCTTGCCGTCGTAGGATTTCCTGACGCCCTTCAAGCTCAGCGCAGCCATACCTGGTCCTTCTCCCGGTTACCGTCGGTCGTTCATTTCTCGGAATCGACGAGGCCGCGCACGAACCAGCGCTGCATCGCCAGCACGACGACGAGCGGCGGCATCATCGCCAGCAGCGTCGCCGCCATCACGTATTGCCATTCGGTCGCGGCGTCGCCGCTCGCGATCATCGTCTTGATGCCCACCACCGCCGTCGACAGCGACGCTTCCGTCGTGATCAGGATCGGCCACAGATACTGGTTCCAGCCGTAGATGAACGTGATCACGAACAGCGCGGCGATGCTCGTCTTCGACAGCGGCAGCACGACGTCCCAGAAGAAGCGCAGCGGCCCCGCGCCGTCGATGCGCGCCGCATCCATCAGCTCGTCGGGCAGCGTCATGAAGAACTGGCGGAACAGGAACGTCGCGGTCGCCGACGCGATCAGCGGCATCGTGAGCCCCGCATAGGTGTTCGTCAGGTGCAGCGTCGACACGACCTGCACGGTCGGGAAGATCCGCACTTCCACCGGCAGCATCAGCGTGACGAAGATCAGCCAGAACGCCGTGTTGCGGAACGGGAAGCGGAAATAGACGATCGCGTACGCGGACAGGATCGACACCGCGATCTTGCCGACCGCGATCCCGAGCGCCATCGCGAAGCTGTTCACGAGCAGGCGGCCGAACGGCGCCGTCGTGCCGCCGCTGCCGTGCCCCCAGATGTACGCGATGTTCTCGAACAGGTGCGTGCTCGGCACGAGCGACAGCGGCACCGTGAACACTTCCTGCGCGTTCATCGTCGCCGCGCAGAACGCGACGTAGACAGGGAACACGATCAGCACGACGCCCGTGATCAGCACCGCATGGCAGAACAGGTCGAAGCCCTTGCGATTTTCGATCATGCGTATTGCACCCTGCGTTCGACGAAGCGGAACTGGATCACCGTGAGCCCCACGACGATGCTCATCAGCACCACCGACTGCGCGCCCGAGCTGCCGATGTCGAGCCCCTGGAAGCCTTCCGCGAAGATCTTGTAGATCAGCGTCTTGGTGCTCTGCGCCGGGCCGCCGCCGGTGGCCGCGTCGATCACCGGGAAGGTGTCGAAGAACGCGTAGACGAGGTTCACGACCAGCAGAAAGAAACTCGTCGGCGACAGCAGCGGCAGCACGATGTTGAAGAAGCGCCGCACCGGCCCCGCACCGTCGATCGCCGCCGCCTCGATCAGCGAGCGCGGGATCGCCTGCAGCCCCGCGTAGAAGAACAGGAAGTTGTAGCTCACCTGCTTCCACACCGACGCCAGCACGACGAGGAACATCGCCTGCCCGCCGTTCAGCGCGTGGTTCCACACGATGCCGCCCTTCGCGAGCGCATACGTGATCAGGCCGATGCTCGGGTTGAACAGGAACGCCCACAGCACCGCCGCGATCGTCGGTGCGACCGCGTACGGCCAGATCAGCAGCGTGCGGTACACGCGCGCGCCGCGGATCACGCGGTCGGCGCATGCGGCGAGCAGCAGCGACACGACGAGCCCGCTCACCGTGACGAGCGAACTGAACACGAGCGTCGTGCGGAACGAATCGAGATACAGCGGATCGGCGAACAGGTGCGTGAAGTTCGCGAAGCCGACGAATTCGCTCGACGTGCCGAACGCGTCCTGCATCTGCGTGGACTGCCACAGCGCGACGCCGGCCGGCCACAGGAAGAACACGGCGGTGATCGCGAGCTGCGGCGCGATCAGCAAGTACGGCACCGGGCTCGTACCGAAACGGGAACGGGATTGCATCGCGGATATCCGGTCAGGCGAAACGGAAAGGGGCGCGCGCCGCCGGACGGCACGCGCTGACGCGCGGCGCCGCCGGCGGCACGAAGCGATGCGTGCTCAGCCGCCCGACTTCTCGAAGCGGCGCAGCAGTTCGTCGCCGCGCGACGCGGCCGAATCGAGCGCGTCCTTCGGCGACTTCTTCTCCGCCCAGACCTGTTCGAACTCCTCGTCGACGATCGTGCGGATCTGCGGCATGTTGCCCAGCCGCAGCCCCTTCGTGTACGGCAGCGGCGGCTTGTTCAGCATCTGCTTGATCGCGGTTTCGGCGCTCGGGTTCTTCGCGTAGAAGCCCTGCTGGTGCGTCAGGTCGTACGCGGCGGTCGTGACCGGCAGGTAGCCCGTATCCTGGTGCCACTTCGCGGCGACGGCAGGCGTTGCCAGGTACGCGAGGAATTTCGCGACGCCCTTGTAGGTCGCCGGATCCTTGCCGGCCAGCACCCACAGGCTCGCGCCGCCGATGATCGCGTTCTGCGGCGCGCCCTTCACGTTCGCGTCGTACGGCAGCATGCCGGTGCCGTAGCTGAACTTCGCGAACTTCTGCACGTTCGCGAGCGCGCCCGACGACGTCGTCAGGATCCCGCAATCGCCGCTGTAGAACTTCGCCGACGCTTCATCCTTGCGGCCCGCGTACGTGAACGTGCCGTCCTTCGCCATCTGCTGCAGGAACGCGATATGCGCGATCTGCTGCGGCTTGTTGAACTCGAGCACGGCGTCGCTGCCGTCGAAGCCGTTGTTGCGGCTCGCGAACGGCAGCCCGTGCCACGCGCTGTAGTTCTCGAGCTGAATCCAGCCCTGCCAGCCGGTCGTGAAGCCGCAGGCCATTCCCGACTTGCGCAGCTTCTCGGCATCGGCCTTCACGTCGGCCCACGTCTTCGGCGGCTGGTTCGGATCGAGGCCCGCCTTCTTGAACGCGTCCTTGTTGTAGTACAGCACCGGCGTCGAGCTGTTGAACGGCATCGACACGAGGTGGCCCGTCTTCGCGTCGCTGTAGTAGCTCGCGATGGTCGGCACGAACGCCTTTTCGTCGAGCGTCACGCCAGCCTGCTTGAACACGTCGTAGACCGGCACGACCGCCTTCTTCGCCTGCATCATCGTCGCGGTGCCGACTTCATAGACCTGCAGGATCGCCGGCGCGTTGCCGCTGCGATAGGCCGCGATGCCGGCCGCGAGCGCCTGGTCGTAGGTGCCCTTGAAGACCGGCACGATCTTGTAGTCGCTTTGCGACGCGTTGAACTGGTCCGCGATCGCATTGACCCGCTCGCCGAGCGCGGCCTCCATCGCATGCCAGAACTGGATTTCCGTCGCGGCGAGCGCGACGTGCTGCGCCCCGAACATCAGCGCGCCGCCGAGCGCGATCGACCGAACCAGTGTCCCCGCAGGCTTCTTCTTCATCGACCTCTCCTATGAAAACGTTACCAACAGCGTGTGCAACATTCCCGTCGCCATTGAACCGGCGAAGTCTAGTGATCGTTTGTGACAGTCAGTTGTCGTTGACGACGAACAGGCGCTGGTATTCCTTCAGCGCGAAGCGGTCGGTCATGCCGGCGATGTAGTGCGCGACGAGACGTGGCTGCTGCGCCGCGTCGTCGGACTGGTACGGCGGCGGCAGCAGGCGCGGGTCGTCGATGAACGCATCGAACAACCCCGTGACCACGCGTTGCGCCTTGCTCGCCATGCGCATCACCTTGTAGTGGCGATACAGGTTCTTGAAGAGGAAGCGCTTGAGGGCCGCCGCCTGCGCGGCGACCTCGGGGCTGTGCGACACGAGCGGCGGCGCGGCGCGCACGTCGTCGAGCGACGCGGGCGCGACACGCGCGAGATTGCGCGTCGTCTCGTCGATCAGGTCGACGATCAGCGTGTTGATGATGCGGCGCACCGTCTCGTGCACGAGACGGCGGCCTTCGAGGTGCGGGAATTCGGCGAGCGCCGCTTCGTAGTGACGCTGCCACAGCTCGACTTCCGCGAGCTGCTCGATCGTGATCAGGCCGGAGCGCAGGCCGTCGTCGACGTCGTGATTGTTGTAGGCGATCTCGTCCGCGATGTTCGCAAGCTGCGCTTCGAGCGACGGCTGGCGGCCCTGCAGGAAGCGCTCGCCGAGCGCGCCGAGCTTGCGCGCATTGTCGCGCGAGCAGTGCTTCAGGATGCCTTCGCGCGTCTCGAAGCACAGGTTCAACCCGTTGAACGCGCCGTAGTGCTCCTCGAGCTCGTCGACGACCGCAAGGCTCTGCAGGTTGTGCTCGAAGCCGCCGTGCTCGCGCATGCACGCATTCAGCGCGTCCTGCCCGGCATGGCCGAACGGCGTATGGCCGAGATCGTGCGCGAGCGAGATCGCTTCGACGAGATCCTCGTTCAGGCGCAGGTTGCGCGCGACCGAGCGCGCGATCTGCGCGACTTCGAGGCTGTGCGTGAGGCGGGTGCGGAACAGGTCGCCTTCGTGATTGACGAAGACCTGCGTCTTGTATTCGAGCCGGCGAAATGCGGTCGAATGGACGATGCGGTCGCGATCGCGCTGGAATTCGGTGCGCGCCGCCGGCGGGGTTTCCGGATGGCGGCGGCCGCGCGACTGCGATGCGTGCGCGGCATACGGAGCGAGATGGGCTTCCAGCGCCGCCAGCGTCGGCGGCTCGGCCACCGGCGCGGCGGACGCGCGGTTGGCTTCGGGCAGTGTGCTGCTGGATGTCTCGCTCACGTCTCCTCCATGTCAGGGGCGCCGGCGGATCCGGGCCGCCGTTAGCGGGTCGTCTGCGCCAGTGTAGCGAATACCGCTTCGTCCGGCGCCTGCGTGATCAGCGTATCTCCGAATCGCTTCAGCAGGATGAACTTGATCGCGCCGGCCTCGGCCTTCTTGTCGACACGCATCAGGTCCATGTAGCGCGCGTCGCCGAGCGCGGGCCCGCGGGTCGGCAGATGCGCGGCCGCGATCACCGCATCGAGGCGCTGCCGCGACGCTTCGTCGAGGAGGCCGAGCCGCACCGACAGGTCGCCCGCCATCACCATCCCGCAGCCGACCGCCTCGCCGTGCAGCCATTCGCCGTAGCCGAGCCCGGCCTCGATCGCATGGCCGAACGTGTGGCCGAAGTTCAGGATCGCGCGCAGGCCGCCTTCGCGCTCGTCGGCCGCGACGACGCTCGCCTTGATCTCGCACGAACGCTTCACCGCATGCGCGAGCGCAGCCGGCTCGCGACGGTTCAGCACATCGACGTTCGCCTCGATCCAGTCGAAGAACTCGGCATCGGCGATCGCGCCCGTCTTGATGACTTCGGCGACGCCCGCCGCCAGTTCGCGATCGGGCAGCGTGGTCAGCGCGCCGATGTCCGCGATCACGGCCTGCGGCTGGTAGAACGCGCCGATCATGTTCTTGCCGAGCGGATGATTGATGCCCGTCTTGCCGCCGACCGACGAATCGACCTGCGACAGCAGCGTCGTCGGCACCTGGATGAACGGCACGCCGCGCATGTAGCACGCGGCGGCAAAGCCCGTCATGTCGCCGACCACGCCGCCGCCGAGCGCGACGAGCGTCGTCTTGCGATCCGCGTGATCCGTGAGCAGGCCGTCGAAGATCAGGTTCAGCGTTTCCCAGTTCTTGTACGCCTCGCCGTCCGGCAGCACGACGGTCGACACGCGCTTGCCGAGCGGCGCGAGCGCCGCGCGCAGTGCGTCGCCGTAGAGCGGATCGACCGTCGTGTTCGTGACGATCGTGACGGACGAACCCTTGACGTGGGGAGCGAACAGCTCGGTGCGGCCGATCAGGCCGGCGCCAATATGAATCGGATAGGCGCGGTCGCCCAGATCGACGTTGACAGTAATCATGCTTGTAGCGGCTTGGCGATGACGCCGGCCAGTTCGAGTTGCATCAGCACCATGTTGACGAGACCGTTGACCGACGGACGGCCGGTCTCGATGACGAAATCCGCGCATTCGCGGTACAGCGGGTCGCGCACTTCGTACAGCGCTTCGAGACGCCCCTTCGGATCTTCCGTCTGCAACAGCGGGCGGTTCTTGTCCTTGCGCGTGCGCAGCCACAGATCGTGCGGATTGGCGCGCAGGTAGACGACGATGCCGTTGGTTTTCAGGCTGTCGCGATTTTCCGGGCGCAGCACCGCGCCGCCGCCCGTCGCGAGCACGATGTTCTCGCGCTGCGCGAGATCGGCGATCACCTGCGTTTCGCGATCGCGAAACCCGGCCTCGCCCTCCAGCTCGAAGATCACCGGAATGCGCGCGCCCGTACGGGCCTCGATTTCGTGGTCGGAGTCGAAGAACGTCCTGTCGAGACGACGCGCGACCGCACGGCCCACGGTGGTCTTACCCGCTCCCATAAGGCCGACGAAAAATACGTTTGCATGTGGGTCCCGCGCTTGCAACGGCTTCCTCTGCTTCAATCTTGCTGGTGTGTGGCGCAGCTTACTGGCAAAGCGGCTGCCTTGTCGAGCCTGCGCCGGCGGCTTCCGGCCCCGTTTTCTCGGCATCCGCGTCGCCCGTGCCGGGCGCACCGCAACGCGCATCGACGACGGTCGGCGTGATGAAGACGACCAGTTCGTTGCGCTGGTCGCGCTGCGCGCGGTGCCGGAAAAGCGCGCCCAGAAACGGTATTTTGCCCAAGAGCGGCACGCGCGTCACATCGTTCCGGTTCAGTTGTTCATAGATGCCGCCGATCGCGACCGTCCCGCCGTTCTCGACCTCGACCCGCGTCTGCACATGCTTCGTATGGATGGCGGGGCCGGCCGCGGTCGGCTCGCCGACGCTGTCCTTGGTCACGTCGAGATCGAGCACCACGCGCCCGTCCGGCGTGATCTGCGGCTCGACCTCCAGCTTGAGCGTCGCGCGGCGGAACTGCACGCCGCTCATGCCATTGCCGACCTTCGCCTGGTACGGCAGCTCGGAGCCCTGCTCGACGATGGCCTTGACGCGGTCGGCCGTCACCACCCGCGGCCGCGAAACGATCTGGCCCCGGCCCTGCGCCTCGAGCGCACTCAGCTCGATGTCGAGGACGCGGCTGAGCGGCGCGGCGAACAGCGTGAAGCCGGCGGTCGCCGCGTCGAAGCCGCCGAGCGGCCGCGCGGCGAGATCCAGCGCGTTGCGCGCGTCCGCCGTAAACGACGCGCCGTCGGCCGACGACGGCCGCCCCTGCGCACGCAGCGCGACACGCGCGCCGAGGTTGCGCGAGAAACCCTGCTCGCCTTCGACGATGCGGGCCTCGATCCGGACCTGCCGTGACGGCCGGTCGATCGCGTCGATCAGGCCCGCGATCTGCACGATACGCGGCGCGAGATCGGTCACGAACAGCAGGTTCGTGCGCGGATCGGCCGCCGCGGCGCCGCGCTTCGACAGCAGGCGCTGGCCGGTCGCGCCGGCCAGCAGCCGTTGCACGTCCTGCGCACGCGGATAATGCAGCGCGAACGTACGGCTCGCGAGCGGCTCCAGATCGGCGGCCCGCGCATGCATTTCGAAGCGCTCGCGTTCGCGCGCAGCCAGCTCGGCTGCCGGCGTGACCCAGATCACGTTGCCGCGCCGGGACATCGCGAGCCC
Source organism: Burkholderia sp. BCC0419 (assembly GCF_902830285.1). Classification (NCBI taxonomy): domain Bacteria; kingdom Pseudomonadati; phylum Pseudomonadota; class Betaproteobacteria; order Burkholderiales; family Burkholderiaceae; genus Burkholderia; species Burkholderia sp. BCC0419. Next base: position 39,100 of record NZ_CADESR010000013.1, on the reverse strand, counting down.
GTGCGTGTCGAGCAGCGTGTCGAACGCCTCGCGCCAGCGGACATTGTTCAGACGCAACGTCACCGTGCCGCGCACCTGCTCGCCGACGACGATATTGAGCCCCGTGAACCGCGCAATCGCATCGAACGCAGCCGCGAGCCCGGCGCCCTGCAGATTCAGCGAGATCCGCCGCGCGTCGTCCGCATCGCCGGGTTGCCGCGCCGTGGCGTCGCTCATCCGGGCCGGCGGCGCCAGCGGGATCGGCGGCCCCTCCAGCGTGGGGATCGGTGCGGCGGTTTCCGTCTGCAGTGCCGCGCGCGCCGCCTGATCGAACGGCGGCGGTCCGGCATCCTCCGCTACCGCGCTGTCCACGCCGTCGGCCACGCGCAGCGGCTGCGGCAAACCCGGCACCGACATATCCGTCGACCCGGCGGGCCAGACCGCCGGCAGCGGCGGCAACGACGCGCTTGCGCCGGCGGCCGTCACGCCGGCCCAGAGGACAAACACCCAACAGCCGTGCTTCGTCATGGCCGGCCTCCGTCGTCCAGGACGAGCCGCTGCGATCCGTCCGCCGTCGCAAGCGTCACAGCCGCGCGATCGACGCGTACCACGCGCGCAGCCCCGAGCACCTCGCCAGGCGCGACGGTCGTGAACGCGCCATCGCCGTCGTCGAACAACGCGAGACCGGTACGCGCGTCGCGAATCGTGCCGGCAAGGCGGGCTGCGCGCCCCGCCGCTTCGGCCGGGCCAGCCTCGCCGAACGGATCGGCGTCGGGCGCGGCGACGCGAACCGGCGTGGTGCCCGTCGCGGCCGTTGTCGCCGGCAGCGCCGGAAACACGTCGACGGACATGTCCACCCGCGCCGCCGACATGCCGCGCTCGATACGAAGCGCGGACGGTACCGCCAGCACCGGGAAGCGCGCCAGCCCGCCAACCATATGCAGCAACGCGCGAAAACCGCCATCCGCGGCGATGTGCACGGTGTGCCGGCCGTCCGGTGCCACGCCATCGGCGCGCTGCGGTTCGATCGACACGCGCTGCAGCCCGCTCGACGCAGCGAGATCGGCCAGTTCCAGCATCAGCGCGGCCCATTCCGGCGCATGCGGCAAGCGGTCGTCACGCGTCGACGCAGGATGTCCGTCGCGCCGTTGCCCAGCGGAAGCCAGCACGCGTTGCGCGTCGGCCGCACGCGCCTGCGCTGCGGCGAGCAACGCGCGACTGTGTGCCAGCCCGCTCCAGTCGGCCGCATTCGCCAGATGAATGCCGCCTGCCAGCACGGCCGCGAATGCCAGCACGCAACCCGCGGCATGCGCGGCCGCTGGCGACACGCGCGGCATGCGGCCCGGCCCGGCGCCTCCGAGCAGCGCCGGCCGATGCACGAGCGCCGTCATGCGCCCCCTCCCGACACCGTCCGCGACGACATCGCGTCGTGCCAGCGCAACTGCACGGAGAACCGAAACGGCATCCCGGCCGCGGAAGCCGGCCCATCCGAGGCAGGCTTCAACGTCTCTATGTCGATCCGCCAGTCGCGCTGCTCGCGCGCCATCGCGGCGAGCCACCGCGCAGCCGCCCGGTAACTCGCGGCGCGCGCATCGAGCACGGCACCGGTCGTCGTCATGCGCAGCGCGTCGAGCCGGATATGATCGGCACGCACCTGCTTCAGGGTCGCCAGCAACCCTGCCACGCGCCGGTAAGGCGCGGCCAGCGCAGCCGCTTGCGCGTCGCGCTGCGCGATGGCAGCGGCGGCATTGGCGGCGCGCGCCGCAGCAGCCACCTGTGGCTGCAACTGCCGCAGCCGTGCCTCCACGCCGGCGCGCTCGGCGTCCACCCGCCCCCGCGACAACACGGCAGCGCCCGTCCACAGGCCGGCGCCGAACACGCCGAGCAGGATCGCCACGCCGCACTGCGTGGCCCGGCGACGCCGCAACGCGTGCGCCAACCGCTCGCGGTACGGCAGCAGGTTGAAGTCGCCGAATACCGCCTGTACCGCCTGCTCGGCCGCAACCGCCGCGCCCCCGTTTGCCGCCACGTGACCGGCCATCATTCCCACACCCCGCGCAACGCCAGCCCGAACGCGACGGCAAACGCCGGGCCGCCCGGCATGCCGGCGTGCGCGCACGGCTGGCCGTCCCAGCCCGTGCAGTCGAACGGGACCACCGCCGTGCCGAGCACATCGCCAATCTCGGCGACGGACGTATCGAAGCGGGCAATACATCGCTCGTCCCCCGCCACGAATACGCAACGCACGGCCCCGAGCACGCGCCGGCGCAACGCATCGGGAAGCGCCTCCGGCAACGTGCCGGACAGGGTGAGCACCGGCATGGTCGACCGGCCTTCGATTCGCCAGCCGCGCACGCCCGCGTCGCAGAACCAGAGCACGGCGTAGGCGCCCTGCGCGTCGAGTTCGAACTGCGCGGCATAGCGCAGCGCGCGCAGCACGGCGGCCGACTCGCCGTCGATCACAGTCAGGTCGATACCGGCCTGGGCGGCCACGTCGATCCGCCGCTCGAGCAGCGCCAGCGGCGCCACCGCCACCGCGATCTCGCCGGAGCGCGCGCCGCCGTAGTGCCGCCAGTCGAACGCGAGACTGTCCGGCGCCAGCCCCGAGATGCGTTCGGCCGCCTGCCGCGCGGCATCCGGGATGTCGCCGCGCCCGGCCAGATCGAGCGTCGCGGTGCGCATCTCGTCGTCGTGCAGCGCCATCACGCCGCGCGCGTCGCACCGCACATCGGACGCCGACAGCCGCGCCACGGCTGCCGCCAGCGACCGCGCGACCGCCGCCCACCGCGCGTCTTCCGGCGCGCCCGCCAACCCGACCGGTTCCCGCTCGAGCCCCTCGACGCGCACCTCCGCTTCCCTGCCGCGCCGGCTCAGCACAGCCACCCTCACTTCGTGCGCACCGACGTCGATTCCCGTCGACCGGTGCCTGCCCTGTGCAAACCGCGCCACCCATCGTCCTGCCATCCCAGCCTCCCGAAATCGTCGCGGCCCACGCCGCGTTTCCGAGACCTGATTCTGCAAAGCGACGCGTGCGGCCGACAGTCGGCCAAACGGCCAGCATCCGCTCACGGCGGCCGTGCACGGACTATGCTGACGGCATGCCGACCCGCGGCTTTCCGACGGGCGGCCCCCGCGTCAGGACCGGTCTTACCGGGCAGCTATAATCGCGGGACTGTTTTCCGGTATGCCTATGCAATCCACGACTCCTACGTCCCCGCCTCCCGCCCCGGAGCCGAAAAAGCGGCCCTGGTGGCAAAAAATCCTGCTCGGCTTCGCCGCGATGTGCGTGGCCCTCGTCGTGGCCGGCGGCCTCGTGCTCGGCTACGCGCTCGTCGTGGCCTGGCCGAACATGCCGTCGCTCGACGCGCTGACCGACTATCGGCCGAAGGTGCCGCTGCGCATCTATACGTCCGATCACGTGCTGATCGGCGAATTCGGCGAGGAGCGCCGCGACGTCGTCCATTTCAGGGACGTGCCCGACTCGCTGAAGAAGGCGATCCTCGCGATCGAGGACGCGCGCTTCTACGATCACGGCGGCGTCGACCTCACCGGCATCATCCGCGCCGGCTTCGTCGCGCTGACGAACGGTCACGCGTCGCAGGGCGCGAGCACGATCACGATGCAGGTCGCGCGCAACTTCTTCCTGTCGAGCGAGAAGACCTACACGCGCAAGATCTACGAGATGCTGCTCGCGTACCGGATCGAGCGCGCGCTGACGAAGGATCAGATCCTCGAGGTCTACATGAATCAGATCTATCTCGGCCAGCGCGCGTACGGCTTCGCGAGCGCCGCGCGGGTCTATTTCGGCAAGGACCTGAAGGACATCACGCTCGCGGAAGCCGCGATGCTCGCGGGGTTGCCGAAAGCGCCGTCCGCGTACAACCCGGTCGTGAACCCGAAGCGCGCGAAGGTGCGCCAGGAATACATCCTGCAGCGGATGCTCGAGCTGAACTTCATCACGCGCGAACAGTACGACGAAGCCGCCGCGCAGCCGCTCGTCGTCAAGGGTCCGGGCCGCGATTTCAGCGTGCACGCCGAGTACGTCGCGGAAATGGTCAGACAGATGATGTACGCGCAGTATCGCGAGGAAACCTACACGCGCGGCTTCAACGTCGTGACGACGATCGATTCCGCGGACCAGCAGGTCGCGTACACCGCGCTGCGCAAGGGCATCATGGATTACGAGCGCCGCCACGGCTATCGCGGGCCGGAAGGCTTCATCGAGCTGCCGGCCGGTGCCGACGACCGCGAACAGGCGATCGACGACGCGCTGCTCGAGCACCCCGACAACGGCGAGCTGATCGCCGCGGTCGTGACGGCCGCGAGCCCGCGCCAGATCACGGTGGCGTTCATCGACGGCAGCACGGCGACGATCGAGGGCGACAACCTGCGCTTCGCGTCGGGCGCGCTGTCCGCCAACGCGCAGCCGAACCGCCGCATCCGCCCCGGCGCGATCGTCCGCGTCGTGAAGAACGACGCCGGCAAATGGTCGATCACGCAGTTGCCGCAGGTCGAAGGCGCGTTCCTGTCGATCGTCCCGCAGGACGGGGCGATCCGCTCGCTCGTCGGCGGCTTCGACTACAACAAGAACAAGTTCAACCACGTCACGCAGGCGTGGCGGCAGCCGGGTTCGTCGTTCAAGCCGTTCATCTACTCGGCGTCGCTCGACAAGGGCCTCGGGCCGGCCACCGTGATCAACGACGGCCCGCTGTATTTCAGCGCCGCGGAAACGGGCGGCCAGCCGTGGGAGCCGAAGAACTACGGCGGCGGCTTCGAGGGCCCGATGTCGATGCGCACCGCGCTGCAGCGCTCGCGCAACCTCGTGTCGATCCGGATCCTGAACCACATCGGCACGAAATACGCGCAGCAATACATCACGCGCTTCGGCTTCGACGCCGAGCGCCATCCGGCCTACCTGCCGATGGCACTCGGCGCCGGCCAGGTCACGGCGCTGCAGATGGCCGGCGCGTACTCGGTCTTCGCGAACGGCGGCTACCGCGTCAATCCGTACCTGATCGCCGAAGTCACCGATCCGAACGGCGCGATCGTCGCGCGCGCGCAGCCGCTCGTCGCCGAGCAGAACGCGCCGCGCGCGATCGACGCGCGCAACGCCTACGTGATGAACAGCCTGCTGCAGAGCGTCGCGCAGCGCGGCACGGGCGCGCGGACCAACGTGCTGAAGCGCACCGACCTCGCGGGCAAGACCGGCACGACGAACGACTCGCACGATGCGTGGTTCGCCGGCTACCAGCACACGCTCGCCGCGATCGCGTGGATCGGCTACGACAATCCGCGCAGCCTCGGCGATCGTGAAACCGGCGGCGGCCTGTCGCTGCCGGTCTGGATCGACTACATGGGTGCGGCGCTGAAGGGCGTGCCGGAGTTCAAGCCGACGGTACCGGACGGCGTCGAATCGCTCGGCAGCGAGCTGTATTTCACCGAGTTCACGCCGGGTCACGGCTTCGTGTCGACGGTCGGCGTGCCGCAGGCGCCAGCTGCGCAGAACGTCGACGAGGCCGTGCCGCACGTCGACGAACAGGAAAAGCAGGACATCATGAACCTGTTCCAGGGCCACTGACACGCGGCCCGGCCATGAAGAAAGCGCCCCGCGGGGCGCTTTTTCTTTTGGTCCGACGTTCGGGGCCCGGTGCCCCTGCCGTCACGCGCTGAACGTGATCGGCAGGCCGGCCTGCTGGGTCGCGTATTCGGTGAGCGCGGAGAAGAACTCGGTGCCCGTGCGCGTATCGCGCCATGCGTCATCGATGAAACGGTAGTGGAATCCGCCCGCCTTCGCGGCAATCCACACTTCCTTCATCGGCGGCTGCAGGTTGACGATGATCTTCGAGCCGTTCTCGAACGTCAGCGTCAGCACGCTGCCGTTGCGCTCCAGATCGATGTCGTGATCGCCGTCGTTCGCGGCGTCCACGGTACGCTCGACGGCCGCCAGCACGGCCTCGGCACGGGCCAGGTATTCAGTATCGGACATGCTAAACTCTATCGGTTAAATTGTTCAGGGACGATCATGCGAGTCGTTTTCCGGATGAGCGCGATTGTAGCGGCTTTGGCGATTCTTGCCGGCTGCGGTCAAAGCGGCGCGCTCTATCTGCCCACCGTGCCCCCGATGCCCAAGCCGATCCAGCAGCAGAATACGCCGCCGTCGGACGTGAAACCGACCGACGAAAACGCGTCGTCCGACGAGACGCCCGACACGTCCGGCTCGCCGCTCACGCTGTCGCCCGAGCTGTCGAGCAGTGCATCGACCCTGCCCGCCCCGGCATCGGGCCCGGCCGCCACGAAGTAACGACGCGATGCCGCCCGCGCGGCGCTCGCGACAAGGCGATGACTTCCCGGTCATCGCCTTTTGTTTTTCCGGGCCCGGCCGCCCCGTCACGCGCGCACGCGCCGCCATCCCCACGCAACCAGCCGCCAGCCGAGCAGCGCGGCGACGATCGCCGCGTAGAGCTTCGGCTGCGCGAGATTGTGCTTGCCGGCCCGCATCCACCAGAAGTGCAGCACGCCGAACAGCGCGATCGCGTAGATCGCGCTGTGCAGCGTCGCCCAGTGGCGACCGAGCCGGCGCACCATCGCGCGCGGCGACGTCGCGGCGAGCGGAATCAGCAGCACGAACGCCGCGAAGCCGACCGTGATGAACGGGCGCTTGCCGACGTCCTTCAGGATCGCGACGACGTCGAACCACTTGTCGAACCACAGGTAGGTCGTGAAATGCAGCGTCGCGTAAAAGAACGCGAACAGCCCGATCATCCGGCGAAAGCGCAGCAGCGGCGCGAAACCCGTCATGCGCCTCACCGGCGTGACGGCAAGCGTGACGCACAACAGGATAAGCGTCCACAAGCCCGTCGAGCGCGTGATGAATTCGATCGGGTTCGCACCGAGCCGGTCGGTCAGCCCGAACAGCACGAGGCGCGCGAGCGGATAGAGGCCGGCCGCGAACACCAGCACCTTGGCCGGTGCGAGCCAGCGCGGCGCGGCGGGACGGATCGCACCGGCCCGCGCCGCGCGCGCGGCCGGCCCGGCGCCCGCGGCGCGTACGGGCGAGAGCGTCGAAGGAGGCATGTCGTTTCTCACGATCGCGCTCAGAAATTCTTCTTCAGGTCCATGCCCTGATACATCGATGCGACCAGATCGCCGTAGCCGTTGAACATCAGCGTCTTGCGCTTCGGCGTGAAGAAGCCGTCCTCGCCGATGCGCCGCTCGGTCGCCTGGCTCCAGCGCGGATGATCGACGTTCGGGTTCACGTTCGAATAAAAGCCGTACTCGTTCGCGGCGTACGTGTTCCAGCTCGTCTTCGGCTGCGTGTCGACGAAGCGGATCTTCACGAGCGACTTCGCACTCTTGAAGCCGTACTTCCAGGGCACGACGATCCGCACCGGCGCGCCGTTCTGGTTCGGCAGCACCTGCCCGTAGACGCCCATCGTCAGCAGCGTCAGCGGATTCATCGCCTCGTCCATGCGCAGCCCTTCCGAATACGGCCAGTCGAGCACGGGCGTCGACAGGCCCGGCATCTGCGACGGATCGGCCAGCGTGATGAACTGCACGTATTTCGCGTTGCCGGTCGGCTGCACGCGCTTGATCAGCTCGGACAGCGGCACGCCGATCCACGGGATCACCATCGACCAGCCCTCGACGCAGCGCAGCCGGTACACGCGCTCCTCGAGCGGCGCGAGCTTCAGCAACTCGTCGAGATCGAACACCTTCGGATGCTGCACCTCGCCTTCGACGCTCACACGCCACGGGCGCGGCCGCAGCGTGCCCGCGTTCTGCGCCGGGTCGCTCTTGTCGGTGCCGAACTCGTAGAAGTTGTTGTAGGACGTGATGTCCTTGAACGGCGTCACCTTGTCGATGGCGACGAACTTAGGGTTCGTTTTCGCCGCGAGCTTCGCTGCCCGCGGGTCGGGCGACGCATACGCGGCGAAGGCGCCGCCGCTGGCACCGAACAGGCCGCCCGCGGCCGCGACGCCGGCCGCCTGCAACACGCGCCGCCGGTTCTCGAATACCGCGGGCGGGGTGATCTCGCTCGGCGCGATATCCGCGCCGGTCAGTACGTTACGCAAAGGGCGTTTGATCCACATCGTGCAGCTCCTCCCGCATGCGCGGCGCGCACGCTTCATGAGCGTTCGACCCGGCCCGTCATGCGCCGTTCGACGCCCGGTTCGCCCGCCCGTTACAAAAGAAAACCGCCGGGCACGCGGTGCACCGGCGGTTTGATAGTCGGACGAGCGGCGGAAATCTTACAGCTTGCCGTAGCTGTGCAGCCCGGACAGGAACATGTTGACGCCGAGGAACGCGAACGTCGTGACCAGCAGGCCGGTGAGCGCCCACCAGGCGGCCGCCGCGCCGCGCAGGCCCTTCATCAGCCGCATGTGCAGCCACGCCGCGTAGTTCAGCCACACGATCAGCGCCCAGGTTTCCTTCGGGTCCCAGCTCCAGTAGCCGCCCCATGCTTCGGCCGCCCACAGCGCGCCGAGGATCGTCGCGATCGTGAAGAACGCGAAACCGACCGCGATCGACTTGTACATCACGTCGTCGAGCACGTCCAGCGTCGGCAGGCGATCGGCGAGGATCCCGCGCTCCTTCATCAGGTACGCGACCGACACCATCGCCGACAGCGCGAAGCTGCCGTAACCGATGAAGTTCGCCGGCACGTGGATCTTCATCCACCAGCTCTGCAGTGCCGGCACGAGCGGCTGGATCTGCTGCGCATCGCGCGCGACCGAGTACCACATCAGGAAGCCGACCGCCGCGCTGATGACCAGCAGCACGAACGCACCGAGCGAACGCGTGCCGTAGTGGCCTTCGTAATACAGATAAAGCAGTGCGGTGATCAGGCTGAACAGGACGAACACTTCATACAGGTTCGACACGGGGATATGCCCGACGTCCGCACCGATCAGGTAGGACTCGTACCAGCGCACCATCAACCCCGTGAAGCCCATCAGCACGGCGACCCACGTGAGCTTCTGGCCGATCGCGGCGCCCGTTTCCGAGCGTGCGAGCAGGCCGATCCAGTAGAAGATCGTCGCGAGCACGAACAGCGCGCTCATCCACAGGATCGCCGACTGGCTCGACAGGAAGTACTTGAGGAAGAACGCCGAATCGGCACGGGCGAGATCGCCCTGGTAGATCTGGATAGACAGCAGCGACAGCACGGCGATCGACGCCATCATCAGCCGCGCGGGCTTCCAGCGCCAGCCGAGCACGACAAGCGCCGGCACCGTGCCGATCATCACCGCCTTGTCGTAGTAATTCATGTGTTCGTTGTAGTGCACGAACGCATAGCCGGCGCCAACCACCAGCGCCAGGGCGAACAGCCAGTCGAACGGCGACAGGCGCGCGAGGAACGGACGCTCGTCGAACAGCGGCGACGATGCCGGCGCCGGAGCCGACGCCGTACGGGAAGAGGAAACTTGCGTGAGATCCATGATGTTACCGGGTGGAATTCTCGGAATCGGAACCGCCGCCGGCAGGCGGGCGGGCCGTCGAAGCCGCACCGGCGGGCGCGGCATCGCGAGGTGCGGCGCGCAAGGCGGCACCGGCCGCGTCGCGCGTCTGCACGAATTCTTTCTCGAAATCGAAGGTCTTGCGGGCCGTGGACATTGCCATCACCACATCGACGCCCGAACCGGCGTCCTTCAGCCAGAACCAGAGTCGCCGCTCGCGCACGTAGAACATCGAGAAGATGCCGGCGACCAGCAGCAGGCTGCCAAGATACACCAGATTCTTGCCGGGTGCGCGCGTCAGCTGAAATACCGAAGCTTGCACCTGCTTGAATGAGTCAAGCTGCAAATAGACCGGCGATCCATACAAGAAGCTGTCGGATAGCGCATTGATCGCGTTCTGCACGAAGCGGATCGTGTCGGTGCCCTGCTGCGCGGCCGGCTCGCCGGCACGCTCGCGGGCGATCTGCCAGACCTCCCACATCGAGCCCTCGAGCATCCGCAGCAGCAGGCTCGCGGCCTTCTCCTGCTCGCCCTTCGGCACCGAGCGGTCGATGAACGTCGCCACCGCCTGGAAGCCGCCGACCGGCTGGCCGTTCGCCCCGCGGCCGACGCTGTCGTCGCTCGCCGCAAAAAGGGTCAGCACCTTCGAGGCGCTGTCCTGCAGGCGGCCGCGCAGCGACGCGTCGCCCGGCAGCGAGCGCTGCGCGAAGCGTGCGGCGGCTTCGGTGCGCACGGCCGGATCCTCGAGCGCGGCGCGCAGGCGCATCCATTCGCCGATCGAATCCTGGCTGTCGGCCGGGATCCGCATGTAGCGGAACGGATCGTTCGGGCTCGCGCGCACGCCGGCGAGGAATACGCGCTCGCCGTTCATGTCGACGGGCAGCATGTAGTTGTTGAATTCGCGCGCCTGGCCGTCCTTGCCGCGGATCTTGTACTGCACCGACGGGCCGATGTTGTGGAGCTGCGTCGGCTTCGACGTCTTCGCGCCCGAGCCGAGCCGCTCGTCGAACGCTTCCTTCAGCGAGCTGGTCGTCGCGACGCCGCGCACGTCCGGCTTGCCTTTCGCGTCGGCCATGTTCTCGACGTTGATCGCGCGAAAATCGGAGAACTCGATCGTGTCGCCGTCGGCGCCCGGCACCTGCAGCGGCGCCGAGCTGCCGATCGTGCCCTTCACCGGGACGGTCGCCGCGTGGCTGCCCGTCATCGGGTAGGCCGTCATCTGCATCTGCGAGCCGCCGTCCTGGAAGCTCGACTGGTAGATCGACACGCCCTTGTACGTGAACGGCTTGTTGACTTCGACCCGCGCCGGGATCTTCCGGCCGGTCTCGCGATCGATCACGACGATGTCGCTCGCGAACAGCTTCGGCATGCCCGTCGTGTAGTAATCGACGATGAACTTGTCGAGCTGGATCGAAAACGGCAGATCCTGGATCAGCGAGCCGCTCGGCTGGTTCAGGATCGCGGTCGACACGAACTGGCCCTCCGGCACCCACGCATAGCCGCGGAACGTCGGATTCGACGCCGACAGGCGATGGTCGGGCGAGATCTCGCTGATCGTCGCGCTCGTGTTGACCGGGCTCTTGCCGAACATCCACATCTGGAATTTGATCGGCAGGTTGCTGTCGAGCAGGCCGCCGATACAGATCACGATGATAGCCAGGTGCGCGGAGATGTAGCCCCACTTGGTCATCGCGCCGCGCTTCGCGGAGATCAGCGTCGCGCCGTCGGTTTCACGCACGACGTGCTTGTAGCCGGCCTTCGTGACGAACGTGGCGAGCGTCGCCGCGACGGTCGCGCGCGTACCGGACGCCGTGTACTCGGCCTTGTGGTGGAAGGCGCGCAGGCTGCCTTCGCGGACCTTGTCCTTCCAGCTCTTCGCATCGGCGAGCATCTTCGGCGCGTTGCGGATCACGCACAGCGAGATCGACACGACGAGGAAGATCAGGATCAGCATGAACCACCACGCGCTGTACACGTTGTACAGGCCGAGCGAGCGGAAGATGTCCGCCCAGAACGGCCCGAACTGGTTCACGTAGTTCGGATACGGATCGTCCTGGGTCAGGACCGTGCCGATGATGCTCGCAATCGACAGCACCACCAGCAGCGCGATCGCGAAGCGCATCGAGCTCAGCAGCTCGACCGCGCGTTTCGGCGCACCCTGACTCGACTTCGACTGCAACCCCGACGTGGTAACGCTCATTCAAACTCCGACTAAGGGGAAACAGCCCCCACGCTCACTATGTTCGCTTGGGGGGCGCAGCCCCCCATCGCCTGCAAGCCGCTCCATCCCGGCTCGGCCCGGCGAGTGCCGACAAAAAAGAAGGGCGAGGCAACCGCAACGGCGCGGCGCCCCACCCTTTTCTTGTTCTGACTCCGGCCGCCCTTCGGGCGCCCGGTCATTCCATTCGCGGCTGACCGCTCAACGCAGGCCCGCGATGTAATCCGCGACGGCCTTGATCTCGTTGTCCGACAGCCGCGACGCGATCTGATGCATCGCCTCGTTGTTGCTGCGCGCGCCGGCACCCTGCTGGAACGCGGTCAACTGCGCGACCGTGTAATCGGCCCATTGCCCCGACAGACGCGGGTACTGGACCGGGATCCCCTGCCCCGTCGGCCCGTGGCAGCTCGCGCAGGCGGGGATGCCCTTTTCCGCGATGCCGCCGCGATAGATCTTCTGGCCGACCGGCACGGTCGCCGCATCGCGTGCGGTACCGAGCTTCGTCGTCTGCGACCCGTAGTACGCTGCGACGTTGCGCATGTCGTCCGCGCTCAACGCGCTCGCGAATCCGACCATCACCGCGTTGTTACGCACCGGCCCCTTCGCGCCCGGCTGCGTCTTGAAGTCGTTCAACTGCTTGACCAGATATTCGGGATGCTGACCGGCGAGCTTCGGGAAACTGCCCGACGCGCTATTGCCGTCGGCGCCGTGACACGACGCGCAGACCTGCCCGGCAATCGCCTTGCCGCGGTCGAGATCCGGCTTGGCCGCATCTGCCGCGTTTGCCTCCGCTACGAAACCTACGAACCCTGCTGCAACCTGAAGCACCATCAGAGACTTGCACAGTCGATTCATTCGCACACCCTGTTTCGTCTTGTGGGAATTTGAGGTTCTGCAAAAAACGACGGCGTTCAGTCTACCGCAGAAGCCACATAAAAGCGCGAGGCAGGCGCCCGGTGGCCTTCGGTAAAACCGCCGTATTGTACAATATCGTGTTGAAAGCTCCGGCGCCTATCGGGGCTACCCCGCCTCCACCAAGCGGCTCGCGCCGCCCGTCCTTCCGGTTCCCATGGCCTTTCTGCTCCATCAAGCCCGCTTCTACACGACCGTCAACCATCTGCGCGACCTGCCGCCGACGGTCCAGCCGGAAATCGCGTTCGCGGGCCGCTCGAATGCCGGCAAGTCGACGGCGATCAACGTGCTGTGCAACCAGAAGCGGCTGGCCTTCGCGTCGAAGACGCCCGGCCGCACGCAGCATATCAACTACTTCTCCGTCGGCCCGGCCGACGAGCCCGTCGCGAACCTCGTCGACCTGCCCGGCTACGGCTATGCGGAAGTGCCCGGCGCCGCGAAGGCGCACTGGGAAATGCTGCTGTCGTCCTATCTCGCGACGCGCTCGCAGCTCTGCGGCCTGATCCTGATGATGGATTCGCGCCGTCCGCTGACCGATCTCGATCGACGCATGATCGAGTGGTTCGCGCCGACCGGCAAGCCGATCCACACGCTGCTGACGAAGTGCGACAAATTGACGCGCCAGGAAAGCATCAACGCGTTGCGCAACACGCAGAAGGGGCTCGACGCGTATCGCGACCAGGGCGTACAGGGCAAGCTGACGGTCCAGCTGTTCTCGGCGCTGAAGCGCACGGGGCTCGACGAGGCCCATGAACTGATCGAGAGCTGGCTGCGGCCGTCCGTCGCCGACGAAAAAAGCGAGCCTGTAGCACAATGAGCGGGCAACGCGCGGCTGGGATCGGCTGTGCGCACCTGACGGCACCTGCGGATTCGGCCGGCTCATAAAAAAACCCGCCGTTAAACGGCGGGTCAAACAGCCTAATCGAAAAACGACAGGCACCCGCTCAGGGAGGAGAAGCGGGGAGCTGCACGCAACGCGCGCCGCTCGATCGCTATCATATACCAACGATCTCGAAAATGACCTAAGGGTTCCGTAAGGTCCTTCTTGCCCTGATTTCTGCCAAATCGCCATGAGCTTCCATCCGCTTCATCGTCCGCGCCGGATGCGCCGCGACGACTTCTCCCGCCGCCTGATGCGCGAAAACCGCCTGACCACCGACGACCTGATCTACCCGGTGTTCGTCGTCGAAGGCACCAACGAACGCCAGCCCATCCCGTCGATGCCCGGCGTCGAGCGCGTGTCGGTCGATCTGCTGATGCACGTCGCCGAGCAGTGCGTCGAACTCGGCGTGCCCGTGCTGTCGTTGTTCCCGGCCATCGAGCCGTCGCTGAAGACGCCTGACGGCCGCGAGGCGGCCAATCCGGAAGGCCTCATCCCGCGCGCGGTGCGCGAGCTGAAGAAGCACTTCCCCGAACTGGGCGTGCTGACCGACGTCGCGCTCGATCCGTACACGAGCCACGGCCAGGACGGCGTGCTCGACGAGAACGCCTACGTAATCAACGACGACACGATCGAGATCCTGGTCGACCAGGCGCGTGCGCAGGCAGAGGCCGGCGTCGACATCGTCGCGCCGTCGGACATGATGGACGGCCGCATCGGCGCGATCCGCGAGATGCTGGAAAGCGACGGCCATATCCATACGCGGATCATGGCCTATTCGGCGAAGTTCGCATCGGCGTTCTACGGCCCGTTCCGCGATGCGGTCGGCTCGGCATCCAACCTGGGCAAGGGCAACAAGATGACCTACCAGATGGATCCGGCGAACAGCGACGAAGCGCTGCGCGAAGTGCGTCTCGACATCGACGAAGGCGCCGACATGGTGATGGTCAAGCCCGGCATGCCGTATCTCGACATCGTGCGCCGCGTGAAGGACGAGTTCCGCTTCCCGACCTACGTGTACCAGGTGAGCGGCGAGTACGCGATGCTGAAGGCGGCCGCGATGAACGGCTGGCTCGACCACGACAAGGTCGTGCTCGAATCGCTGCTCGCGTTCAAGCGGGCGGGCGCTGACGGCGTGCTCACGTATTTCGCGCTCGATGCCGCGCGTCTGCTGAAAGCGCAACGCTGATCGCGCGCCGGCAGGCACCCGCAAAAACGGCGGGACACCTCGGTGTTCCGCCGTTTTTTGTTTACCGTCGATCGAGACGGACAGCCGGCCCCGGATCTTCTCATCACCGGTTCGCCCCGGCGGGCCACCGTCATACCGTCGGAACGGCCGCCCGATCGAGGCTGCGCAGGAACGTGTCGGCCGCCTGATAGCCGATCACGCGGCCGATCTCGTTGCCGTGCCGATCGAAGAAGATGATGCCCGGCGGCCCGAACAGGTTGAAGCGCTTGAGCAGCGCCTGATCGTCCGGATTGTTCGCGGTGACGTCCGCGCGCACGAGGTGAAGCTGCGCGAGCCGCGCCTGCACGCGCGCGTCGGTGAACGTCAGATGCTCCATCTCCTTGCAGCTCACGCACCAGTCGGCGTAGAAGTCGAGCATCACGGGCTGGCCCGACGTCTTCAGCAGCGCGTCGAGTTCGCCGCTGGAGCGCACCGGCGCGAATGCGGGGCCGTCCTGCGCGGCAGCCGCGCCGGCCGTCGCCGCACCGCCGGACGCCACCGTACGCGCGGCCAGCACGGCCAGCGGCTTGACGGGATCGGTCGAGCCCGCAGCGAGGCCGACGAGCAGCGTCGCGGCCCAGATCGCGAGCGCGGCGCCCACGCCGCGGCCCAGGCGGCGCCAGATCGACGCAGCGCCGGCATTCGGCGTGAACAACCCGAGCGCCGCGGCCGCGATCAGCAGCCACAACGCCGCGAGCACCATCTTCAGCCCGCCCGCCAGCACCGGCCACACGATCCACAGCGCGGCCGCGAGCAGCACGATGCCGAAGAACACCTTGACGCCGTCCATCCACGCGCCTGCGCGTGGCAGCACCGTCCCGGCCCCGACGCCGACGACCAGCAGCGGCACGCCGAGCCCCAGCCCCATCGCGAACAGCGCCGCGCCGCCGAGCAACGCATTGCCGGTGTGCGCGATGAAAGCGAGCACGGCGAACAGCGGCGCCGTCATGCACGCGCCGACGACCAACGCCGACAACGCGCCCATCGCCGCGACCGCGACGAAGTGGCCGCCCTGGCGCGCGCTCGATGCGTCGGCCGCGCCGTTCTGCCAGCGTGCCGGCAGTGCGATGTCCTTGCCCGCGATCAGCGACACCGCGAACGCGGTCAGCAGCACGCCGAACGCGCCGAGCACCCACGGGTTCTGCAACCATGCGCCGAGGCTCTGGCCGACCAGCGCGGCGGCGATACCGAGTACCGTGTAGACCAGCGCCATGCCGACCACGTAGGTCAGCGACAGCGCAAAGCCGCGTGCATGCGTCGCACGCGTGCCCTGGCCGATGATGATCGCGGACACGATCGGAATCATCGGGTACGAACAGGGCAGCAGGCTCAGCACGACACCCGCGACGAAATAGAGCGCGATGATCGTGAAGAAGCCGTGGCCTTCGAGCAGCGACTGCGCGAAATCGGCGCTCGTGACCTTGTCGAACCAGCTGCCCGCGGCAGCCGTGTCGCCGGACGACGATGCGGCGCCGAGCGCGGCGCCATCGACCTTCATCACGTGCTCGGCCGGCGGATAGCAGATCCCTTCGTCCGCACAACCTTGCGACGTCACCGCGAGCTCGAACGGCCCGGCCGCCTGCTTCACCGGCACGTGAACGACGACTTCATCGCGATAGGTCTCGACGTTCTTCTGGAACGTCTGGTCGAACTTCACGTGGCCGGCCGGGTATTGCGGCTCGCCGAGCGTCGCCTGGCCGCTCTTCACGGCGAACGCGAACCGCTCGCGGTACATGTAATAGCCGTTGGCGATCTTGAAGCGGACGTCCACCTGTCCCGGCGATTCGCTCGCGCTGAACTTGAACGCAACCGACGGATCGAGGAAATCGTCGGCCGCGCGTGCGACGGACAGCCCGCCCAGCACGAGCACGAACGACAACAGGACCACAAGAAACCGCAGCGCGCGCACGCGCACCGAAAGCGCCATACCGTTAAACATGAAATAGACGTTGAGTTTCGCTGGTCACCCATTGGCCATACGCGGCCGATGCCGTCGTCTGCCACGAGACGATTTCGGGCGTCTCGTAAGGATGATGCGCGAGAATAAATCGCTCCAGTTCGAGCGCCCGGACCGGGCTCGTCTTGAACAGCAACTGGATCTCGTCGGCCGTTTCGACCTTGCCCTGCCAGTGATAGCGCGACTTGATCGTGCCGAGCTCCGACACGCACGCGGCAAGCCGCGCGTCGAGCGCGCCGTCGGCGAGCGCCGCAGCCGTCGCCGCATCGGGTACCGTCGTCAGCATCAGCACCACTATCATCCGCGCCCTCCTCACTGGTCTGCCGGCTCCTGCCGGCGCCGATTACCCGTTCAGGGACCGCACCGGTTGCCCCGTATCGTAGCGCAGCCCGCGCAACGCTGCCGGCACCGGCCTGCGACAATCGATCGCAGCCGGCATCTCAAAAACAAAAAGGGCCAAGCAATCGCTCGGCCCCTTTCAGATACTGCTGCGTACCGGAAGCTTACTCAGCTTCTTGCACGTTTTCCGTTTCGTCGACTTCCGGACGGTCGAGCAGTTCGACCAGTGCCATCGGTGCGTTGTCGCCCACGCGGAAGCCGAACTTCAGCACGCGCAGGTAGCCGCCCGGACGGTTCGCGAAACGCGGACCGAGCACGTCGAACAGCTTCGCCACCGAGTCACGATCGCGCAGGCGGTTGAACGCCAGGCGACGGTTTGCCAGCGACGGCTTCTTGCCGAGCGTGATCAGCGGCTCGACGACTTTACGGAGTTCCTTCGCCTTCGGCAGCGTCGTCTTGATGACTTCGTGCTCGATCAGCGAGTTGGACATGTTACGGAGCATAGCCAGACGGTGGCTGCTCGTGCGGTTCAGTTTCCGCAGACCATGACGATGGCGCATTTCAGTTTCCTTGATTCAAAGTTTTGGTCCAGCTCTTCTATCGCACCTCGGAGGGTGCACGGGCCGGTAACGAAAAAAAGCAAGATGCGGATTTTAAAGGAAAATCCGCATCTTTGCCAACTACAGCTATAGCCAGGCTACAACCGGGCTTACTTGTCGAGACCAGCCGGCGGCCAGTTCTCGAGCTTCATGCCCAGCGTGAGACCGCGCGAAGCGAGCACTTCCTTGATCTCGTTGAGCGACTTGCGACCGAGGTTCGGCGTCTTCAGCAGCTCGTTTTCCGTGCGCTGGATCAGATCGCCGATGTAGTAGATGTTCTCGGCCTTCAGGCAGTTCGCCGAACGAACCGTCAGCTCGAGATCGTCCACCGGACGCAGCAGGATCGGATCGATCTGCGGTGCACGCGACGGCGCTTCGGCTGCCGTTTCCGTGCCTTCCAGCGCCGCGAACACGGACAGCTGGTCGACCAGGATGCGGGCCGACTGGCGGATCGCTTCTTCCGGCGTGATCACGCCGCTCGTCTCGATGTTCATCACGAGCTTGTCGAGGTCGGTACGCTGCTCGACACGTGCGCTTTCAACCGCGTAGCTCACGCGGCGAACCGGCGAGAACGATGCGTCGAGGACGATGCGGCCGATGATCTTGGCCGTGTCTTCGCCGTAGCGACGGACGTTGCCGGGCACGTAGCCGCGACCCTTTTCGATCTTGATCTGAACGTCGAGCTTGCCGCCCTTCGACAGGTGCGCAATCACGTGATTCGGGTTGATGACTTCGCAATCGTGAGCCAGCTCGATATCGCCGGCCGTCACGACGCCTTCACCTTCCTTGCGCAGCGTAACCGTCACTTCGTCACGGTTATGCAGCTTGAACACCACGCCCTTCAGGTTCAGCAGCAGGTTGACGACGTCTTCCTGCACGCCATCCAGCGTCGAGTACTCGTGCACCACGCCCGCGATCGTGACTTCGGTCGGCGCGTAGCCCACCATCGACGACAGCAGCACGCGGCGAAGCGCATTGCCCAAGGTGTGGCCGTAACCGCGCTCGAACGGTTCCATGACCACCCTCGCGTGGTTCTCGCCCAGCGATTCCACGGCGATGATCTTGGGTTTCAGCAAACTGGTTTGCATGGGCTTTCCTTTTCAATACCCTCGGCTCGTTACACCGATAAGGCTGACCGGTAACAACCAGAAAATAAACAGCCGAGGCCCCTCCTTGCGCAACGCAATCGGGGTACCTCGGCCGTCAATCGGATTAACGCGAATACAATTCGACGATCAGGCTTTCGTTGATGTCGCCTGCGATTTCAGCGCGTTCCGGCATTTGCTTGAACGTGCCTTCGAACTTCTTCGCATCGACTGCAACCCAGCTCGGCATGCCGCCTTGCTCGGCCAGCGACAGTGCTTCGACGATACGCGCCTGCTTCTTCGCCTTTTCGCGAATCGCGACGACGTCACCCGCCTTCACTTGCTGCGACGGGACGTTTGCGACGACGCCGTTCACGGTGATCGACTTGTGGCTCACCAGCTGACGCGCTTCAGCGCGGGTCGAACCGAAGCCCATGCGATACACGACGTTGTCGAGGCGCGACTCGAGCAGTTGCAGCAGGTTTTCACCCGTGTTGCCCTTGCGGCGATCGGCTTCAGCGAAGTAGCGACGGAACTGACGTTCCAGCACGCCGTAGATACGCTTGACCTTCTGCTTTTCGCGCAGCTGCGTACCGTAGTCGGACGTACGTGCGCCCGAGGTACGGCCGTGCTGGCCCGGCTTGCTGTCGAGCTTGCACTTGTCGGCGAGCGAGCGGCGTGCGCTCTTCAGGAACAGGTCGGTGCCTTCACGGCGGGACAGCTTGGCTTTGGGGCCGATATAACGTGCCACTTTGCATTCCTTTATCAATCAGTCACGCGGCTCGAAATCCGCGCTAGTCCGCTCCCTTTGGGGCGAACGGTGGGCTTAGTCAATCAAAAAAGCAACGCCCGTCGACGCTGAGCGGCGACAGGCAATGCGCTAGCACGAACGTGCCAGCACATCCTCAGATACGACGACGCTTCGGCGGGCGGCAGCCGTTGTGCGGAATCGGGGTGACGTCCGAAATCGCGGTGATCTTGATGCCGAGGCCGTGCAGTGCGCGCACTGCCGACTCGCGACCCGGGCCCGGGCCCTTGATCCGCACTTCCAGATTCTTCACGCCATATTCCATCGCGACGCGGCCAGCCGACTCGGCTGCGACCTGAGCAGCGAACGGCGTCGATTTGCGCGAGCCCTTGAAGCCCTGACCGCCCGACGTCGCCCATGCCAGAGCGTTGCCTTGGCGATCGGTGATCGTGATGATCGTGTTGTTGAACGACGCGTGAACGTGAACCACGCCTTCAGCGACGTTCTTCTTAACCTTCTTGCGAACGCGTTGCGCCGCGGTGTTCGAAGCCTTAGCCATTACGTTTTCCTGTAACTGTCAGTTCCGCTTACTTCTTCAGCGCTTGCGCTGCACGACGCGGACCCTTGCGGGTACGTGCGTTCGTACGCGTACGCTGACCGCGCATCGGCAGGCCCTTGCGATGACGGACGCCACGGTAGCAACCGAGGTCCATCAGGCGCTTGATGTTCATCGTCACTTCACGGCGCAGATCGCCTTCGACGACAAACTTGCCTACTTCTTCACGCAGCTTTTCCAGGTCTGCGTCGGTCAGATCCTTGACCTTCTTCGAAAAATCGACGCCAGCTGCCACGCAGATGCTGCGCGAACGGGTGCGGCCGACACCAAAGATAGCCGTCAGGCCGATCTCGGTGTGCTGGTGATTCGGGATGTTAACCCCTGCGATACGAGCCATTGTTTTTCCTCAAACAAAAAGCGCAAACAAACGCGCGGTCAGCCTTGGCGCTGCTTGTGGCGCGGATCCGAGCTGCAGATCACGCGAACGACGCCTTTGCGCTTGATGATCTTGCAATTGCGGCAAATGCGCTTAACCGATGCCATCACTTTCATGATAATACCCTTTTTTCAAATCACTTCGCCCGGAACACGATCCGCGCACGAGACAGATCGTAAGGCGTCAATTCAACCGTCACCTTGTCGCCGGGAAGAATGCGGATGTAGTGCATCCGCATCTTTCCGGAAATATGCCCCAACACGACATGGCCGTTTTCCAGCTTCACACGGAAGGTCGCATTCGGGAGGTTTTCAATCACCTCACCCTGCATCTGGATTACATCGTCTTTGGCCATAGTCCTTTCAACGCATCGGGATGTTGCCGCCCTTGAAGTTAGCCTTCTTGAGCAGCGACTCATACTGTTGCGACATAACGTACGACTGCACCTGCGCCATAAAGTCCATCGTGACGACGACAATGATCAGCAGCGACGTTCCACCAAAATAAAACGGCACGTTCCAGCGCAGCACCAGGAATTCCGGCAGCAGACACACGAAGACGATGTAGATCGCACCGGCCAGCGTCAGACGCGTGAGGATGCGGTCGATGTATCGCGCGGTCTGATCGCCCGGACGGATGCCCGGAACAAACGCGCCGCTCTTCTTCAGGTTGTCCGCGGTCTCCCTGCTGTTGAACACCAGTGCGGTGTAGAAGAAGCAGAAAAACACGATTGCCAGCGTGTACAGCAGCACGTAAACCGGCTGGCCCGGCTTCAGCGCTTCCGCAACGTTATGCAACGTATTGGAAATCCAGCTTCCCGTCGGCTGACCGGTACTGAACCAGCCGAGAATCGTTGCCGGGAACAGAATGATCGACGATGCAAAGATCGGCGGAATCACGCCCGACATGTTCAGCTTCAGCGGCAGATGCGACGACTGCCCACCGTAGATCTTGTTGCCGACCTGACGCTTCGCGTAGTTCACGAGGATCTTGCGCTGACCGCGTTCGATGAACACGACCAGGTAAGTCACCGCGGCGATCAGAACGACGATGATGATCGCCGAAATGATGCTCATCGAACCCGTACGCACCAGCTCGAACAACCCACCCACGGCATTCGGGAACCCTGCTGCGATCCCGCCGAAGATGATGATCGAGATACCGTTGCCCAGACCACGCTCGGTAATCTGCTCGCCGAGCCACATCAGGAACATCGTGCCCGTCACCAGCGTCACGACCGTCGTCAGACGGAACAGCGTGCCGGGATCGGTGACGAGGCCCGGCTGGTTTTCCAGCGCAGCCGCGATACCGAATGCCTGGAAGGTCGCGAGCACCACGGTGAAATACCGCGTGTACTGCGTGATCTTCCGTTGCCCTGCCTGCCCTTCCTTCTTCAGCGCCTCGAGCTGCGGCGAAACGATCGCCAGCAACTGCATGATGATCGACGCCGAGATGTACGGCATGATCCCCAGCGCAAAGATCGTGAAGCGGGAAAGCGCGCCACCCGAGAACATGTTGAACATGCCCAGGATGCCGCCCGCCTGGCTCTGGAACAGCTTAGCCAGTTGATCCGGATCGATGCCCGGCACGGGAATGTGCGCGCCGATGCGATAGACGATCAGCGCCAGGAGCAGGAACATCGCTCGCCGGCGCAGATCGCCGAATTTCGCCGTGCTTCGACCGGGTTTTGCAAGACTCGGGCTGTTAGCCAAGTACCTTCTCCGATGAATGCAAGTGACGACGCGCTACGCGTGTCACTCGGCGAACGAACCGCCAGCCGCTTCGATCGCAGCGCGCGCACCCTTGGTGGCACCGAGACCCTTCACGACGATCTTGCGCTTCAGTTCGCCCGTCGCGATGATCTTTGCGCTCTTCGTCAGCTCGCCGACCAGGCCGGCTTGCTTCAGTGCGAGCAGATCGATCTCGTCGACCGGCAGCTTCTCGAGGTCGCCCAGGCGCACTTCACCGACGAATTCCTTCGTCAGCGACGTGAAGCCGCGCTTCGGCAGACGACGTTGCAGCGGCATCTGACCGCCTTCGAAACCGACTTTGTGGAAGCCGCCCGAACGCGATTTCTGACCCTTGTGACCACGGCCAGCCGTCTTGCCGAGGCCCGAACCGATGCCACGACCGACGCGACGCTTGGCGTGCTTGGCGCCAGCGGCCGGCTTCAGGTTATTCAATTCCATATCAACTCCTTGATCCGTAGGGCCGCTTACGCGATGACCTTAACGAGGTACGAGACCTTGTTGATCATGCCGCGGACCGCCGGCGTGTCCTGCAGCTCGCTAACCGAGTTGAGTCGGCGCAGGCCCAGGCCACGCACGGTCGCGCGGTGCGATTCGCGGGTCCCGATCAGGCTCTTAACGAGCTGAACCTTGACAGTTTTTTCAGACATGGTGACCACCCGGGCTTAGCCCAAAATATCTTCGACGGACTTGCCGCGCTTCGCCGCGATGTCTGCCGGGGTCGACTGCTTGCGCAGACCGTCCAGCGTGGCGCGAACGAGGTTGTACGGGTTCGTCGAACCGTGGCTCTTCGCCACGACGTTCTGAACGCCCATCACGTCGAACACTGCGCGCATCGGGCCGCCGGCGATCACGCCCGTACCTGCCTTCGCCGGAGCGAGGAGGACAGCGGATGCACCATGCTTGCCGTGCACTTCGTGCTGCAGCGTGCCGTTCTTGAGCGGCACCTTGAACATGTTGCGGCGAGCTTGTTCCATTGCCTTCTGGACAGCGACCGGCACTTCCTTCGCCTTGCCCTTGCCCATACCGATGCGGCCATCACCATCGCCAACCACGGTCAGTGCGGCGAAGCCGAGAATACGGCCACCCTTCACGACCTTGGTCACGCGATTGACCGAAATCATCTTTTCGCGAAGGCCGTCGTCGCGCTCGTCAGCCTGAACTTTCGCTTGCATCTTTGCCATGACGAATTCCTTCCTTAGAACTTGAGCCCAGCTTCACGAGCTGCCTCAGCCAGCGCCTTGACGCGGCCATGGTAGCGGAAGCCCGAGCGGTCGAAGGCGACGGATTCGATGCCGGCAGCCTTTGCCTTCTCGGCAATACGCTTGCCGATCAGCGTCGCGGCATTAACGTTGCCGCCCTTGCCCGACTTGTCGGCCAGTTCGGCGCGCACTTCTGCCTCGAGCGTCGACGCGCTGGCGAGCACCTTGGTGCCGCAGGGCGAGAACACTTGAGCGTAGATGTGCGTGTTCGTGCGATGCACGGCGAGACGCGCGACCTGCAGCTCAGCGATCTTGATACGCGTCTGGCGAGCGCGGCGCAGGCGAGATTGAGTCTTATCCATGATTGCGCACCCTTACTTCTTCTTCGTTTCTTTGAGGATCACAACCTCGTCGGCATAGCGCACGCCCTTGCCCTTGTAGGGCTCCGGCGGACGGTAACCGCGAACTTCCGCAGCCACTTGACCGACTTGTTGCTTGTTGATCCCCTTGATCACGATTTCGGTTTGCGTCGGGGTTTCAGCCTTGACGCCTTCCGGCATCTGGTGCACCACCGGGTGCGAGAAACCCAGCGACAGGTTCAGCTTGTCGCCTTGCGCTTGCGCACGGTAACCGACGCCAACCAGCGTCAGCTTGCGCTCGAAACCCTTGGTCACGCCGTGCACGGCATTCGCGATGATCGCGCGCATCGTGCCCGACAGTGCATTTGCTTCGCGGCTTTCGTCGACCGGCGCCAGATTCAGCGTGCCGTCGTTGTTCGCCACGTTCACGAGCGGATTGATCGCTTGCGTGATGGTGCCCAGCGGGCCCTTGACGGTGATTGCACCGTCGGCCAGCTTGACTTCCGCGCCTTGCAGCGCGATCGGGCTTTTACCTACTCGAGACATGTTTCTCTCTCCTCGGCTTTAAGCGACGTAGCAGATGACTTCGCCGCCGACGCCGGTAGCGCGCGCCTTGCGGTCGGTCATCACGCCCTTCGGCGTCGACACGATTGCCACACCGAGGCCATTCATGACCTGCGGAATGTCGTTACGGCCGCGGTACACGCGCAGACCAGGCTTCGACACGCGCTCGAGGCGTTCGATGACCGGGCGACCTGCGTAGTACTTCAGCGCGATATTCAGTTCAGACTTCGCACCTTCCGCCTTCACGGCGAAATCGTCGATATAGCCTTCGTCCTTCAGGACTTGCGCGATTGCAACCTTGACCTTCGACGAGGGCATCGCGACCGATACCTTCTCGACCATCTGCGCGTTGCGGATGCGAGTCAGCATATCGGCGATAGGATCACTCATGCTCATTTACGTTTCTCCTATTACCAGCTCGCCTTGGTCAGGCCAGGAATCTCGCCACGGAATGCGATTTCACGAATCTTGTTACGCGCGAGGCCGAATTTACGGAACGTGCCACGCGGACGGCCCGTGATCGCGCAGCGGTTACGCTGGCGGGTCGGGTTTGCGTTGCGGGGCAGTTGCTGCAGCTCCAGGCGTGCTTCGTAGCGCTCTTCTTCCGACTTGCTTTGGTCTTCGACGATCGCCTTCAGCGCTTCGCGCTTTGCTGCGAACTTCGCGACCAGGCGGGCGCGCTTCTTTTCACGTTCGATCAGTGCCAGTTTAGCCACGGTAACCTCAGTTTCTGAACGGGAACTTGAAGCTGGCGAGCAGAGCCTTTGCTTCGTCGTCGGTCTTCGCAGTCGTCGTGATGCTGATGTTCAGCCCACGCAGTGCGTCGATCTTGTCGTAATCGATTTCGGGGAAAATGATCTGCTCTTTCACACCGATGTTGTAGTTGCCACGGCCATCGAAAGCACGACCCGACACACCGCGGAAATCTCGCACGCGGGGCAGGGCAACCGTCACGAAACGGTCGAGGAATTCGTACATCGCTTGGCCACGCAGCGTCACCATCGCGCCGATCGGGTAACCCTGGCGGATCTTGAAGCCTGCGATTGCCTTGCGGGCCTTCGTGACGACCGGCTTCTGGCCGGCGATCTTCGTGAGGTCGCCAACGGCGTTCTCGATGATCTTCTTGTCAGCGATCGCTTCGCCAAGACCCATGTTCAGCGTGATCTTGGTGATGCGCGGCACTTCCATGACCGACTTGTAACCGAACTTCTCGATCAGGCCGGGCACAACCGATTCTTTGTAAAACTCTTGAAAACGAGCCATTTTTTACTCCGCTGCGTCAGGCGCTCAGTACGGCACCGGTCGTCTTCAGGAAGCGAACTTTCTTGCCTTCCTCGACCTTGATGCCAACACGCGACGCCTTGCCATTCGCGTCGACCAGTGCGACGTTCGAAATATGCAGGGGCATCGTCTTCGCTTCCACGCCGCCCGTCGTACCCTTCATCGGGTTCGGCTTCACATGCTTCTTGACGAGGTTGATACCCTCGACCGTCACATGTTCAGCACCGACAGCCAGCACGACGCCGCGCTTGCCCTTGTCCTTGCCAGTGACGACGATGACCTCGTCACCCTTGCGAATCTTGTTCATCGCGACTCCTTACAGCACTTCCGGCGCCAGCGAAACGATCTTCATGAATCGTTCGCTACGCAGCTCACGCGTCACCGGCCCGAAGATACGGGTGCCGATCGGCTCGAGCTTGTTATTCAAAAGCACAGCGGCGTTGCCGTCGAACTTGATCAGCGAGCCGTCTTGACGGCGTACGCCCTTGGCGGTGCGGACCACCACGGCGTTGTAAATTTCGCCTTTCTTCACGCGCCCGCGCGGCGTTGCCTCTTTGACGCTCACCTTGATGATGTCGCCAATGCCGGCATAACGACGCTTCGAGCCGCCGAGCACCTTGATGCACAGGACTTCACGTGCACCCGTGTTGTCGGCTACTTCGAGCCGAGATTCGGTCTGGATCATGGTTTGTCTTTCCCAACTTAATCCGGATGCACCACCATGATGCATTCGGTCAGTCTTGGTCCCGTCAGCCAATCGGCTGCTTGGGTTGGAACAGCAGCGACGGCAAACGAAACCCGCCATCGCAATTCGGTGAATCTTTCAGACAGGCTGGCGCCAGTCCGCTTCCCCCACCAATTTCGCCCGCGACGGGGCTCCCATAAAGAGGGAAGACCAGGATTATAACAAATAACCCTGGTCACGCAAGCAAAAACTTTGCGATTTCAAGCACTTCGTGGAGAAGTGCTTGTTACTGCCTACTGCACTGCCCGCTTAGATGACGCGAGCTGCTTCGACGAGGCGCGACACCGCCCAGGCCTTCGTCTTCGAAACAGGACGAGTTTCCTGGATTTCGACGAGATCGCCTTCGTTGCAGGTGTTCGCTTCATCGTGCGCGTGGTACTTCTTCGAGCGCACGACATACTTGCCGTAGATCGGGTGCTTGACGCGGTGCTCGATCAGCACGGTGACGGTCTTGTCCATCTTGTTGCTGACGACCCGACCGACCAGCGTCCGCTTCAGCGAGGTTTTCACGCTATCGTTCATTTCTGGTTCGCCTTCTGAGTCATGACGGTCCGCACACGTGCGATGTCGCGACGAACCTTCTTCAGCTGGCTCGTGTTCGTGAGCTGCTGGGTCGCGAGTTGCATGCGCAGGCCGAATTGCGCCTTCAGCAGGTCCGCCAGCTCCTTGTTGAGCGCGGCCTGGTCTTTCTGGAGAAGTTCGGAAGCCTTCATATTTTCTCCTTAGGCGCCGAGCTGGCGCACGATGAACGCCGTCTTCAGCGGCAGCTTGGCTGCGGCCAGACGGAACGCTTCGCGTGCCAGTTCTTCGGTTACGCCGTCCATTTCATAGAGCATCTTGCCCGGCTGAATCTCGGCGACGTAGTACTCCGGGTTACCCTTACCGTTACCCATACGCACTTCGGCCGGCTTCTGCGAAATCGGCTTGTCCGGGAAGATCCGGATCCAGATGCGGCCGCCACGCTTGATGTGACGCGTCATTGCACGACGCGCCGCTTCAATTTGACGGGCGGTCAAACGACCGCGACCGATCGCCTTCAGGCCGAAGTCACCGAACGACACTGCGTTGCCGCGCGTCGCCTTGCCGGTGTTACGACCCTTCTGCTCTTTACGATACTTTCTGCGTTTCGGTTGCAGCATCGTTATTCTCCAGTCTTGCCGTCTTCGGGCTTGCCGGCGCCGCGGCGCGGTGCGCCACGACGAGCACCCGGAGCGCCGCCTTCGCCGTCACGGCGCGGACGACGGTCGCCCGGACGCGCATTGCGACGCGGACGCTTGTCTTCGGCTACTTCTTCCACCACCGGTGCGTCGTTGCGGCCGAGCGTATCGCCCTTGTAGACCCACACCTTGACGCCGATGATCCCGTAAGTCGTCTTCGCTTCCGAGGTCGCGTAGTCGATATCCGCACGCAGCGTGTGAAGCGGCACGCGACCTTCGCGATACCACTCCGTACGAGCGATTTCGATACCGTTCAGACGGCCTGCGCTCATGATCTTGATGCCTTGGGCACCCAGACGCATCGCGTTCTGCATCGCACGCTTCATCGCGCGACGGAACATGATCCGGCGCTCGAGCTGTTGCGTGATCGAGTCGGCGATCAGCTGAGCATCGGTTTCCGGCTTGCGGATTTCCTCGATGTTGACGTGAACCGGCACGCCCATGCGGCGTTGCAGTTCCGTCTTCAGCTGTTCGATATCCTCGCCCTTCTTGCCGATGACCACGCCCGGACGCGAGCTGTAAATCGTGATGCGCGCGTTCTTCGCCGGACGCTCGATGACGACCCGACCGACCGAAGCGTTCTTCAGCTTCTTCTTCAGGTACTCACGAACACCGATGTCTTCCTGCAGCATCGCCGCGAAATTGTTGTTGTTCGCGTACCAACGCGAAGCCCAATTGCGGCTGACAGCCAGGCGGAAGCCAGTCGGATGAATTTTCTGTCCCATCGTATGGCTCCTTAATTCCCGACCGTCACAGTGATGTGACAGGATTGCTTCTCGATGCGGTTACCGCGGCCCTTGGCGCGCGCGGTGAAACGCTTGAGCGATGCAGCCTTGTCGACGTAGATGCTCGTGATCTTGAGCTCGTCGATATCAGCGCCTTCGTTGTGCTCCGCATTCGCGATTGCCGACAGCACAACCTTCTTCACGATGCCAGCCGCCTTCTTCGGCGAGAACGTCAGAACGTTCAGCGCCTTGTCGACCGGCAAACCGCGGATCTGGTCAGCCACAAGGCGCGTTTTCTGCGCCGAGATGCGGGCACCGCGATGAATTGCTTTCACTTCCATCTTGATTGCCCCTTATTTCTTGGCCTTCTTGTCGGCTGCGTGACCCTTGAACGTACGGGTCAGTGCGAACTCGCCAAGCTTGTGGCCGACCATGTTTTCCGAGATGTACACCGGAACGTGTTGACGGCCGTTGTGAACAGCGATCGTCAGGCCGATGAAATCCGGCAGAATCGTCGAGCGACGCGACCAGGTCTTGATCGGCTTTTTGTCGCGCGAAGCTGCAGCCGCCTCAACTTTCTTCAGCAAATGGGCGTCGCAGAACGGACCTTTTTTAACAGAACGTGCCATTGCCTACTCCTTAACGCTTGTGACGGCGCTGGACGATCATCGTCGTCGTGCGCTTGTTGCTGCGGGTGCGGTAACCCTTAGCCGGCGTACCCCACGGGCTCACCGGGTCGCGACCTGCAGCCGTCTTGCCCTCACCACCACCGTGCGGGTGATCAACCGGGTTCATCGCAACGCCACGCACCGTCGGGCGGATACCGCGCCAGCGGTTCGCGCCAGCCTTGCCGATCTGGCGCAGGCTATGCTCTTCGTTGCCGACTTCACCGATCGTTGCACGGCACTCGATGTGCACGCGGCGGATTTCGCCCGAACGCAGACGAACCTGCGCGTAGACGCCTTCACGCGCCAGCAGCATGGCCGACGTGCCAGCCGAACGCGCCATTTGCGCGCCCTTGCCCGGCAGCATCTCGATGCAGTGGATCGTCGTACCGACCGGAATGTTGCGGATCGGCAGCGTGTTGCCTGCACGGATCGGCGCTTCCGAACCCGACATCAGCTGTTGGCCGACGGTCAGGCCCTTCGGGGCGATGATGTAGCGACGTTCGCCGTCTGCGTAGAGCACCAGCGCGATGTTCGCGCTGCGGTTCGGGTCGTACTCGAGACGCTCGACCTTTGCCGGGATGCCATCCTTCGTGCGACGGAAATCGACGATACGATAGTGTTGCTTGTGACCACCACCCTTGTGACGCGTGGTGATACGACCGTTGTTGTTACGGCCGGCGGTCGAGCTCTGCGAATCGAGCAGTGCCGCGAACGGCTTGCCCTGGTGCAGGTTCTTGTTGACCACCTTGACCATCGCGCGGCGACCCGGCGATGTCGGCTTAACTTTAACGATTGCCATGATTACTTGGCCTCCGCTTCAAAGTTGATTTCCTGGCCGGGCTTCAGGCAAACGTACGCCTTCTTCACGTCCTTGCGGCGGCCCATCGAACGGCCGAAGCGCTTTTGCTTGCCCTTCTGAACCAGCACGTTGACCGAATCAACTTCAACCTTGAACAGCAGCTCGACAGCCGCCTTCACTTCCTGCTTCGTGGCATCCGGTGCGACTTCGAACACGACTTGCTCGTTCTTGTCGGCAACCAGCGTCGCCTTTTCCGAGATCACCGGTGCGAGCAGGACCTGCATCAAACGATGATCGTTCTTGCGAATCTCGCTCATGACAGCAACTCCTCGATCTGGGCGACCGCAGCCTTCGTGACCAGCACTTTCTTGAAGTAGATCAGCGACAGCGGGTCAGCGTAGCGCGGCTCGACAATCGCCACGTGCGGCAGGTTGCGCGAAGCCAGGTACAGGTTCTCGTCGACCGTGTCGGTGATGATCAGCACGGAGTCGAGACCCATGGTCTTGAATTTGTCGGCCAGCAGCTTGGTCTTCGGCGCTTCGAGGATGATGTCCTCGACGACCGACAGACGGCCTTCACGGGCCAGCTGCGAGAAGATCGAGCAGAGACCTGCGCGATGCATCTTCTTGTTGACCTTGTGCGAGAAGTTTTCTTCCGGCGAATTCGGGAAGATACGACCACCGCCACGCCACAGCGGGCTCGACGACATACCGGCACGAGCGCGGCCCGTACCCTTCTGGCGCCACGGCTTCTTGGTCGTGTGCTTGACTTGCTCACGGTCCTTCTGTGCGCGGTTACCCTGGCGAGCATTCGCCTGGTAAGCGACGACGACCTGGTGGATCAGCGCTTCGTTGTAGTCACGACCGAACACGACGTCCGATGCGTTGACCACTGCACCTTCCTGACCATTTTCGTTCAGGAGCTTGAGTTCCATTATTTCGCCCCCTTGGTCTTGACGGCCGGCGTCACGAAGACCTTACCGCCCTTCGCGCCCGGAATCGCACCCTTCACGAGCAGCAGCTTGCGCTCTGCGTCGATACGAGCGATTTCGAGGTTCTGCACCGTCACCGTCACGTCACCCATGTGACCCGTCATGCGTTTACCCGGGAAAACACGACCCGGATCCTGCGCCATACCGATCGAGCCCGGCACGTTGTGCGAGCGCGAGTTACCGTGCGTGGCACGGCCGGAGGAGAAGTTGTAACGCTTGATCGTACCGGCGTAGCCCTTACCGATCGACACGCCTTGCACGTCGACCTTCTGGCCCACTTCGAAAAGATCTGCACCGACCACGGCGCCATTCGACAGCTCGGCTGCCTTGGCCGCGTCAATGCGGAATTCCTTGAGGATTTCACCGGCTTCGACACCGGCTTTGGCGAGATGACCTGCCAGCGGCTTCGTCACGCGCGATGCGCGGCGGGAGCCGAATGCAACCTGCACGGCCGTGTAGCCGTCGGTTTCAACAGTCTTGATCTGCGTCACGC
Organism: Burkholderia sp. BCC0419; assembly: GCF_902830285.1. Taxonomy (NCBI): domain Bacteria; kingdom Pseudomonadati; phylum Pseudomonadota; class Betaproteobacteria; order Burkholderiales; family Burkholderiaceae; genus Burkholderia; species Burkholderia sp. BCC0419. The sequence goes on along the minus strand of NZ_CADESR010000013.1, from coordinate 7,913 downwards.
GGTTGTCCGACACGTCCAGCACGGTGACGGGAATCGAATCCCCTTCAGCCGTGAAGATACGGGTCATGCCAACCTTGCGACCTACGAGTCCAAGGCTCATCATTTTCTCCATTCCCGACTGCGATTGGTCGGGGCTGATTTACAAAATGCCGGGCACGCAAGGCCCAACTTTTTTACGCGAATACGCGAAAAGCCAAGCAGTATAGCCCGACTTTCCGATTTCCGCAAGCAATACAAAGACTTAGCACCACCCGACAAGCCGGACAGCGCCGGAAGCCTTACTGCAGCTTGATTTCCACGTCGACGCCAGCCGGCAGGTCGAGCTTCATCAGCGCGTCAACGGTCTTGTCCGTCGGGTCGACGATGTCCATCAGGCGCTGGTGGGTGCGGATTTCGAGCTGATCGCGCGACGTCTTGTTGACGTGCGGCGAACGCAGGATGTCAAAACGCTGAATGCGCGTCGGCAGCGGCACCGGGCCACGGACGATTGCGCCAGTCCGCTTCGCGGTATCGACGATTTCGGCAGCCGATTGATCGATCAGACGATAGTCGAATGCCTTCAGGCGAATGCGGATTTTCTGTTGCTGCATGACAATTCCTTGAAAGAGCGAGGCGATGTTGCATCGCCGGACACTAAAAGAACGTGAAACATGACGCCAGCGGGGAGCGAAGCATCAGGTTCCGGACAGTACTTCCACTGCTAAGCCCGCGATTCTACACGAAATTCCGAAGTAGTGTTGCGTGTTTCTCGGTGCGCGCAACGCGCCGCCGGAAAAAAAACCGGGCGCCAGCGCAAACTGGACACCCGGTTTCGGCGGTACAACCGCGTACCGCGGGAATCGCGGACCCCATCGGGATCCGCGGATCGTCGATATTACTCGATGATCTTGGCGACGACGCCGGCGCCGACGGTACGGCCGCCTTCGCGGATCGCGAAGCGCAGACCTTCTTCCATCGCGATCGGAGCGATCAGCTTCACCGTGATCGACACGTTGTCGCCCGGCATCACCATTTCCTTGTCCTTCGGCAGCTCGATCGAGCCCGTCACGTCCGTCGTACGGAAGTAGAACTGCGGACGGTAGTTGTTGAAGAACGGCGTGTGACGGCCGCCTTCGTCCTTGCTCAGCACGTACACTTCAGCCGTGAAGTGCGTGTGCGGCGTGATCGAACCCGGCTTCGCCAGAACCTGGCCACGCTCCACGTCTTCACGCTTCGTGCCGCGCAGCAGGATACCAACGTTGTCGCCTGCCTGACCTTGGTCCAGCAGCTTGCGGAACATTTCAACGCCCGTGCAGGTCGTCTTCACCGTCGGCTTGATACCGACGATTTCGATTTCCTCGCCGACCTTCACGATGCCGCGCTCGACACGACCCGTCACCACCGTACCACGACCCGAGATCGAGAACACGTCTTCCACCGGCATCAGGAACGCGCCGTCAACTGCACGCTCCGGCGTCGGGATGTACGTGTCCAGCGCATCGGCCAGGCTCATGATCGCCACTTCGCCCAGCTCGCCCGTGTCGCCTTCCAGCGCCAGCTTCGCCGAACCCTTCACGATCGGCGTGTCGTCGCCCGGGAAGTCGTACTTCGACAGGAGTTCGCGAACTTCCATCTCGACCAGCTCGAGCAGTTCCGCGTCGTCCACCATGTCGCACTTGTTCAGGAACACGATGATGTACGGAACGCCAACCTGACGCGCCAGCAGGATGTGCTCACGCGTTTGCGGCATCGGGCCGTCTGCTGCCGAGCACACCAGGATCGCGCCGTCCATCTGCGCTGCGCCCGTGATCATGTTCTTCACATAGTCAGCGTGGCCCGGGCAGTCGACGTGTGCGTAGTGGCGGTTAGCCGTTTCGTACTCGACGTGTGCCGTGTTGATCGTGATGCCGCGCGCCTTTTCTTCCGGTGCCGCGTCGATCTGGTCGTACGCCTTCGCTTCGCCGCCGAACTTCTTCGTCAGAACCGTCGTGATCGCTGCCGTCAGCGTCGTCTTGCCGTGGTCAACGTGACCAATCGTACCAACGTTCACGTGCGGCTTGGTCCGCTCAAATTTACCCTTGGCCATTTTCGACTCCCAGAAGGAATTTCACAGGTTGCGCCGCGCGCAAACAAGACACTGACTTTTTACTGCTGGTGCCCATGGGCAGGATCGAACTGCCGACCTCTCCCTTACCAAGGGAGTGCTCTACCACTGAGCCACATGGGCGCTACGCTTCAACTTAGCGGTCTGGAGCGGGTGAAGGGAATCGAACCCTCGTCGTAAGCTTGGAAGGCTTCTGCTCTACCATTGAGCTACACCCGCACGGGCCACTAACGATTCCTTACCGCTCACTGCGCTGATATCTTGGTGGAGGAGGTTGGATTCGAACCAACGTAGGCGTAAGCCAACAGATTTACAGTCTGCCCCCTTTAGCCACTCGGGCACCCCTCCGTAGAGAACTGACGATTATGGGGGTGCATCGCACTCCTGTCAAGCACATCCGGAAGATTATTTTCGCTCTCTCCCCGACTTCCGCTTCCCGCCGATCCCCGCCCTCGCCCGGCTAAGGCAAGCGCGAGATGTTGCTGACCGGCACCACATCTTCGTCAGACTCCGCCTTCAACGCCGATCTGCATCTGCGCTAAAAACGAAAGACCGCCATCATACGACCTCTTTCGCACAATGCCAAGCGGGTAGACGCAAATTTCGGCAAATTTCATGCCGGGCGGGTTTGGCGAGCCGACTGGCGGTTGCTCGCGGGAGGTTCGGTGGTGCTTCCAGCGCGGAATAGACGCACTGCACGAGGCTCTGCAGCCGGCGCCGCATACTGCGAGGTCTCGCGATCAGGGCGCCATGTGCGTGCAAGGCTTTCGCGCCCTCTCCGGCAATTGCGGCGGGCCGGCTCCATCACCGAATTCGATCACCGCTGCGTTCGACGGGCTCACCGGAAGGCACGATACCGTCTCGAGTCGCCCTTCTACCTCCGCTACAAATTCTCCATGCGCCCGCTTGCTCTGCAACGACATTCTTTTCGGTTGAAACTGCACATGCCACGGTTCCGGCAGACGCCTGGTGCCGTTCGGGGCCGATCGGGAGGATCCGACAGCAACGCCTGGCTGACAGCGTCACCGCGGAGCCCAAGAGGCATGCTCGGCGCTTGGGGCGTATCAAGAGTTGAAGGCGACGCTCGATGGCGGGTGCGCGAGTTGGACGCACGTCGGCTAGCGCGCGGCACAATCGATGAATCGGCACGCGTTGGTCCGACGACGTTCCGCAGGATGAATCCGATGATTCTGCACGCCTTGATGTGCTTACAGCCGCCACTTGACGACGACGTACGTCCAGGTCCAGAGCCCTGCCTCTCCATAACCTTCCCTGCCTCTCCATAACCTTGTTGCCGCCGCATCGAATGTTCCGCTGCTTGGCGCCGCCACGTCTCGTCGTGCAAGCCGCCTAACGTCATCGCAGCGAATCTTCGGCGTCCACGCGATATCACAACTGCTCGGACGGTGCCCGCCTCGTCCAACTGAACGCGAATGTCCGCGCCGGATTCGACGCAGGCGCCCTCGCCATCACCTCACGCTCCCGAAAACGTTATAAGCCGATATGTGGCGCCGGAGCATCGACATCCGACGTGCGCTGTCCGGCAATGCTCGAGCTGAAGGGGGATCAAGACCAAAGCACGGTGCACCAGCGTCCACGCGCTGGAGACTCTCCGTTCAGCGATCGGAATATGGCACGCACGGAACACCCGCCAGGCGTCGACGCAGGCAGCCCACACTTCGCGCGCCGATGGGCGAAGGGCGAGACCGCGTAGGCAGTGCCGCCTATTTGCTGATCGAGGAAATCTACGCGGTACAGGAAGGTCAACGAGTGGTGACCTTACCCCGCCGATTTTTGATCTTGGTCGACCTGCAATACGCACACGGCGCGGCCAGCTCCTCAGTCGGGCCGCTTCTTGCCTCGACTCAAGCCTGTGCCTCGTGTCGATGAGGTTCTTTCAAGGCGAGATATGGCGAGTTGGACCGAGAATGGCGCTTGATAGCAATGTCGCGCCTCTCCTGGCGCAGTTCGGCCACGCGGATTCATGCGACAAGGGAGCCGGGAGCGGTGACATCCTGTCCACTACTGCCAATAACACGCGGAAGGCTGAACGAACGCAAGGCGCATTCCGCTGCCACACGATATATATCGACCTTGGCAGAAGATGCGCTCAATACACCGGTGATCAACGCGTGTTGATCGATTATCAGATGACGAGAACTAGCAACGTCTGATCGCGGCCGGCGCCGGGCAAGGCCGATTTCCCATTGCAGCTCTAATGGCCACCAGAGCGAACAAGAGTAGAAGGGCGGTGGCTTCAGCAACACCAGTTACTGGCATGCAGACACCCCGACAAGCGAGGTGCATTTTGCGCCAATCTCATGGCAGTGATTCCGATTGGGGTCGACGCCTTCGACACCCAGCTCATGCCGCATGGCGCTCGCAGGATGCTTTTTCCGCCGCGCCAATGCAAAAACCCCCGCCTTTCGGGCGGGGGTTTCTGGCTTAGGGAGCCTGACGATTACCTACTTTCACACGGGAATCCGCACTATCATCGGCGTAGAGTCGTTTCACGGTCCTGTTCGGGATGGGAAGGGGTGGGACCGACTCGCTATGGTCATCAGGCAAAGGGGGTTGTTCTGCTGGCGTGGCCAACAGAACCAATCTTGGAAGAAGCAGTAATTTAGGTTGTGTGTATCACACACGAGAATCCAACTTGTCGCTCTGGATCGCGGCCAGTGCTTGCACACGGCGCCGATCTACAAGGCAGACTTGTTATAGGATCAAGCCTTACGGGCAATTAGTATCAGTTAGCTGAACGCATTACTGCGCTTACACACCTGACCTATCAACGTCCTGGTCTCGAACGACCCTTCAAGGGGATCTAGTCCCCAGGGATATCTCATCTTAAGGCGAGTTTCCCGCTTAGATGCTTTCAGCGGTTATCTCTTCCGAACATAGCTACCCGGCGATGCCACTGGCGTGACAACCGGTACACCAGAGGTTCGTCCACTCCGGTCCTCTCGTACTAGGAGCAGCCCCCTTCAAATATCCAACGCCCACGGCAGATAGGGACCAAACTGTCTCACGACGTTTTAAACCCAGCTCACGTACCTCTTTAAATGGCGAACAGCCATACCCTTGGGACCGGCTACAGCCCCAGGATGAGATGAGCCGACATCGAGGTGCCAAACACCGCCGTCGATATGAACTCTTGGGCGGTATCAGCCTGTTATCCCCAGAGTACCTTTTATCCGTTGAGCGATGGCCCTTCCATACAGAACCACCGGATCACTATGACCTGCTTTCGCACCTGCTCGACTTGTCGGTCTCGCAGTTAAGCACGCTTATGCCATTGCACTATCAGCACGATTTCCGACCGTACCTAGCGTACCTTCGTACTCCTCCGTTACGCTTTGGGAGGAGACCGCCCCAGTCAAACTGCCTACCATGCACTGTCCCCGACCCGGATCACGGGCCAAGGTTAGAACCTCAAACAAACCAGGGTGGTATTTCAAGGACGGCTCCACCGAAACTAGCGTTCCGGTTTCATAGCCTCCCACCTATCCTACACAGATCGGTTCAAAGTCCAATGCAAAGCTACAGTAAAGGTTCATGGGGTCTTTCCGTCTAGCCGCGGGTAGATTGCATCATCACAAACACTTCAACTTCGCTGAGTCTCGGGAGGAGACAGTGTGGCCATCGTTACGCCATTCGTGCAGGTCGGAACTTACCCGACAAGGAATTTCGCTACCTTAGGACCGTTATAGTTACGGCCGCCGTTTACCGGGACTTCAATCAAGAGCTTGCACCCCATCATTTAATCTTCCGGCACCGGGCAGGCGTCACACCCTATACGTCCACTTTCGTGTTTGCAGAGTGCTGTGTTTTTATTAAACAGTCGCAGCCACCAGTTTATTGCAACCCCTTCACCCTTTGCCCGCAGGGGCATCAAGCTACAAGGGCGTACCTTATCCCGAAGTTACGGTACCAATTTGCCGAGTTCCTTCTCCCGAGTTCTCTCAAGCGCCTTAGAATACTCATCTCGCCCACCTGTGTCGGTTTGCGGTACGGTCATCGTTAGACTGAAGCTTAGAGGCTTTTCTTGGAACCACTTCCAATTGCTTCGCTCCCTAGGGAGCTCGCGCCACACCCTTGAATTCCGCGCCCGGATTTGCCTAAGCGCCTTCTCCAATGCAGCGACCGGGACTTCCAACACCCGGACAACCTTCCGCGATCCGTCCCCCCATCGCATCTAACAATGGTGCAGGAATATTGACCTGCTTCCCATCAGCTACGCATTTCTGCCTCGCCTTAGGGGCCGACTCACCCTACGCCGATGAACGTTGCGTAGGAAACCTTGGGCTTACGGCGAGGGGGCCTTTCACCCCCTTTATCGCTACTCATGTCAGCATTCGCACTTCTGATACCTCCAGCATCCCTTCCGAGACACCTTCGCAGGCTTACAGAACGCTCTCCTACCATGCGAGCAAAGCTCGCATCCGCAGCTTCGGTATATAGCTTAGCCCCGTTACATCTTCCGCGCAGGACGACTCGATCAGTGAGCTATTACGCTTTCTTTAAAGGGTGGCTGCTTCTAAGCCAACCTCCTGACTGTTTTAGCCTTCCCACTTCGTTTCCCACTTAGCTATATTTGGGGACCTTAGCTGGCGGTCTGGGTTGTTTCCCTCTTGACACCGGACGTTAGCACCCGATGTCTGTCTCCCGTGATTGCACTCTTCGGTATTCGGAGTTTGCTATGGCGGGGTAATCTGCAATAGACCCCCCAACCATGACAGTGCTCTACCCCCGAAGGTGAGACACGAGGCACTACCTAAATAGTTTTCGGAGAGAACCAGCTATTTCCAAGTTTGTTTAGCCTTTCACCCCTATCCACAGCTCATCCCCTAACTTTTCAACGTTAGTGGGTTCGGACCTCCAGTACGTGTTACCGCACCTTCATCCTGGCCATGGATAGATCACTTGGTTTCGGGTCTACGCCCAGCAACTGAACGCCCTATTCGGACTCGCTTTCGCTACGCCTGCCCTATACGGTTAAGCTTGCTACTGAACGTAAGTCGCTGACCCATTATACAAAAGGTACGCCGTCACCCCTTACGAGGCTCCGACTGTTTGTATGCATGCGGTTTCAGGATCTATTTCACTCCCCTCCCGGGGTTCTTTTCACCTTTCCCTCACGGTACTGGTTCACTATCGGTCGATCACGAGTATTTAGCCTTGGAGGATGGTCCCCCCATCTTCAGACAGGATTTCACGTGTCCCGCCCTACTTGTCGCACACCTAGTTCTTTCATACTGTTTTCGCCTACAGGGCTATCACCTGCTATGGCCGCACTTTCCAGAGCGTTCGGCTAACAATACAAATAAAGAGTGCAAGGCTCATCCCATTTCGCTCGCCACTACTTTGGGAATCTCGGTTGATTTCTTTTCCTGCGGTTACTTAGATGTTTCAGTTCACCGCGTTCGCTTCACTAGACCTATGTATTCAGTCTAGGATGACCCAAAAGGGCCGGGTTTCCCCATTCGGACATCTACGGATCAAAGCTCGTTTGCCAGCTCCCCGTAGCTTTTCGCAGGCTACCGCGTCCTTCATCGCCTGTGATCGCCAAGGCATCCACCACATGCACTTGTTCGCTTGACCCTATAACGAGTCTGTCTCATCTTTCGACGCTACAGTCGCTACAGGTTGAGTTCTCGCGTTGTGCCGTATTCCAATTGAGTCAAACTTAGAGTTCGAATCATCTTGAGATACATCGATACAATCACAACCCGGATAGTTTCCACGTCCATCTCGAGACGCTTCCGCTATCCAAATTACTTACTTCTTCCAGATTGTTAAAGAACGACAGCCGATATCTGTTGATATCCTC
>NZ_CADESR010000012.1:0-196144 GCF_902830285.1 Burkholderia sp. BCC0419 | reverse complement strand
GACGCGTTTCGTTTCGCCGGCAACACGTCTCGCGTGTTCAACAGCCGACCGCTTCCCGAAGGCAAGATCAAGGACGGGACCAACTTTGCGCAGGATGCGCGCGGCAACTGGTTTCTCAACATCGTGATCGAGATACCCGATGTTCAGGCCCGACCGATCCGTTCCTGTGTCGGCATCGATCTCGGCCTGAAAGACTTCGCCACACTTTCGACGGGCGAGAAACTGCCGAACGACCGATTCGGCCGACACGCGGCAGACAAGCTGGCGAAAGCGCAACGGGCGCGAAAGCACAAGCGGCATATCGCGAAGCTGCACGCCAAGGTGGCGAATGCCCGCGCCGACTTCCAGCACAAGCTCGCGCTCGATCTGGTGCGGCGCTTCGATTACATCGCGGTTGGCAACGTGTCGGCCGCAAAACTCGCCAGAACCAGGATGGCGAAGAGCGTCTACGACGCATCCTGGTCGTCCTTCCGAAACACGCTCCGCTACAAAGCGATCGCGCACGGGGCCACGTTCGAGGAAGTCGACGAAAGCGGTTCCACCCAGTCCTGTTCGGCGTGCGGGTCGCAAGACAGCACGGCGCGGCCGAAAGGTATCGCGGGACTGAGAATAAGAGAGTGGGCCTGCAGTGACTGTGGTGCCGAGCATGATCGAGATACCAACGCTGCGCTGAACATTCTCCGATGCGGACGTGCATCGCCAGATGTGGGAATCCTCTCCCTTTAGGGAGAGGAGAACGTCAATTTCCTGTCTGCGCTGCCGCGTCCTGCGGCGGCATGGTCGTTCTCGCATCGCGCTGATAGAAGCCCGGAAACCGGTCGAGCTGCCGCCGTGCGGCCGCGAGATCGGTGTCGTCGCCGAGCACCGCGCTCGAAAACCCCGTGCGTTCCATCAGCAGCAACTGGTCGACCAGTACGTCGCCGGTCGCGCGCAGGTCGCCGGCGAAGCCGTAGCGCTTGCGCAGCAGGTAGGCCTGGCTGTATGCGCGGCCGTCGGTGAACGACGGAAACTGCAGGTCGATGCGCTCGGCGTGCGCGATGCGTGCGGCGAGCGGCGGCAGTTCCTCGTCGTTGCCGATCGTCAGCGTCGTCGCGCCGTGCTGCTGCGTGTCGTCTGCATGCTCGGCCGGCGTCAGCAACCGGATGCGTGCGGTTGCGTTCGAGGTCTCGTGCTTCATGCGGGCTCTTCCTGATGACGCGCGGCGTTCGCGGCGGCCTTGAACGGTTCCGTGCCGATGCGGCGCACCGTATCGATGAATCGTTCGCTGCGGCCGTTCGCGTCGATTCGCGCGTCGAGATACGCGTTGACGATCGCGTCGACGACATCGACGATTTCGTCCGCCGAAAACGACGGGCCGATCACCTTGCCCGGCCGCGCGGGGCCGCTCGCGGTCGAGCCGTCCGACCCGCCGAGCGTGACCTGGTACCACTCCGCGCCGTCCTTGTCGACGCCGAGGATGCCGAGGTGGCCGCTGTGATGATGGCCGCACGAGTTGATGCAGCCGCTGATGTGCAGGTCGATGTCGCCGACGTCGTGCAGCCGGTCGAGATCGTCGAAGCGCTCGGCGAGCGCGTCGGCGACCGGAATCGAGCGGGCGTTCGCGAGCGCGCAGAAATCGCCGCCCGGGCACGCGATCATGTCGGTCAGCAGCCCGACGTTCGCGCTCGCGAGCCCGATCGCGCGTGCGTTTTCCCACAGCGGGAACAGGTCGTCGACGTGTACCCACGGCAGCACGACGTTCTGCGTGTGCGTGACGCGCGCCTCGCCGGCCGAGAAGCGGTCGGCGAGATCGGCGAGCGCGTCGAGCTGGTCCGGCGACGCGTCGCCGGGCGCCTGCAGGCGGCGCTTGAACGACAGCGTGACGATGCGCAGCGCCGGGTCGCGATGATCGGCGACATTGCGGGCGAGCCAGCGCGCGAACGCCGGATGACGGCTCGCCTGCGCGGAGACGCGCGCGTTCGCGTCGCCGAGGTCGAGCGTGCGCGGCTTCAGCCGCGGCGGGACGAACGACGCGGCGACGCGATCGAATTCGGCCTGCGGGATCGTATGCGGGCCGCCGTCGAGGACGACGATCTGGCGGAATTCTTCCTCGACGTCGTCGATGTAGCGTTGCCCCTCGGTCTTCACGAGGATCTTGATCCGCGCCTTGTACTTGTTGTCGCGCCGCCCGTAGCGGTTGTACACGCGGACGATCGCCTCGATGTAGTTCATCACGTGCTGCCACGGCAGGAACGCGCGCAGCAGCGTCGCGATCATCGGCGTGCGGCCCATCCCGCCGCCGACGCTCACGCGAAAGCCGAGCGCGCCCGCGTCGTCGCGCACGAGCTTCAGCCCGACGTCGTGCCAGTCGGTCGCCGCGCGGTCTTCGGTCGCACCGGTGATCGCGATCTTGAACTTGCGCGGCAGGAACGCGAATTCGGGGTGCAGCGTCGTCCACTGGCGCATCACTTCGGCGAACGGGCGCGGATCGGCGATCTCGTCCGGCGCGACGCCCGCGCGTTCGTCGCACGAAATGTTGCGGATGCAGTTGCCGCTCGTCTGGATGCCGTGCATGTCGACGGTCGCGAGCAGGTCCATCACGTCGGCCGCCTTCGCAAGCGGAATCCAGTTGAACTGCACGTTGGTGCGCGTCGTGAAGTGCGCGCTGCGGGTCGGCAGGCGCAACGTGCCGAGCAAGGCCTGCGCGTCGCACGCGGCGCGGTAGGCGTCGTCGTCGGGTACGTCGTAGTCGCGCGCGATCCGCGCGAGCACGCGAAGCTGCGCGCTCGACAGCTCGCCGTACGGCACCGCGACGCGCAGCATCGGCGCGTGGCGCTGCACGTACCAGCCATTCTGCAGGCGCAGCGGCCGGAACGCGTCCTCGCCGAGGGTGCCTTGCTGCCAGCGTTCGAGCTGGTCGCGGAACTGGGCGGCGCGGCTGTGCACGAGCGCCCGGTCGAAATCGGTATATCGATACATGACGTGATACGCGAGAGGCGCCGCGGCGAATGGTGCGCGGCGCGGAAGGACGTTGCGACGGATGTCAGGCAACGGAAGACAGCGTAGGGAACGCGATGCGGCGGGACAAGCAGCAGATCGGGACGAAAAAGGCGCAGCAGATGGCCGGCGGGGCGCCGGCGCGGGCCGGGCATGCGTGCATGCCCGTGGGCGCGGTCATGCGTCGACGACGAGCGCCGGATCGAGCGCGCGAATGCGCTGGTCGATGAAGTAGCCGCCGCCTTCCTGGTAGCGCAGGAACAGGCGGCCGCACGCACGGCAGCGGCTGACGGTGCAGCGGTTGTACGGGAAATGGCGCAGCGCGATCGGCGCGTCGTCCGACGCATAGCGCGTGCCGGCCGGATGATATTCCGCATAGGTCGGCTCGGCCTCGCCCGGCGGCGCGAGCGTGGCCACTTCGATCAGTTGCGTGTCCGGCAGCGACAGCGGCAGGGTCGTCCAGCCGGCGAGCGAGGTCTTCGTGCACGTGCATGGCTGCGTGACGTGCGCCGCGTCGGCCGTCAGTTTCAGCAGCGCGTCGTGATCGAGGTAAGGCAGTGGGCTCATGTGAAATCGTGAAAGGGCGGCAGGAGCTGCAATGTAACCCGCGAGCCGATCGGCTGCATGGCCGTGACGCAGCCAGCGCGGCGCGCGCGTTGCGCGATCAGCCTGCCTTGCGGACCGACGGCTGCGCGACCAGTTCGCCGAGCACGCGGATCGCGCGTTCGATGTCGCGGCTCCATGGATGGCCGAAGTTCACGCGCACGCAGCGCTCGAAGCCGTGTGCAGCCGAAAACAGCGGGCCCGGCGCGAAGCTGATGCCGCGCGCGATCGCCTGGCGATGCAGTTCCATCGCGTCGATCGCGTCGGGAAACGCCAGCCACAGGAAGTACCCGCCTTCGGGCCGCACCCATTCGACGCCGGCCGGCAGCCAGCGCCGCAGCGCGTCGTCCATCCGGTCGAGCTGCGCGTGCAGCGCGCCGCGCAGCTTGCGCAGATGGCGGTCGTAGCCGCCGTGCTCGAGATAGTTCGCGATGCCGGCCTGCGCGGGGATGCTGGCCGACAGCGTCGTCATCAGCTTGAGCCGCTGTACCTTCTCCGCGAACCGGCCGGCGGCGGCCCAGCCGATCCGGTAGCCGGGCGCGAGCGTTTTGGAGAACGAACTGCAGTGCATCACGAGGCCATGACGGTCGAACGCGCGTGCGGGCAGCGGATAGTCCGGGCCGAAATGCAGTTCGCCGTAGACGTCGTCCTCGATCAGCGGCACGTCGCGCGCCGCGAGCAATTCGACGAGCGCACGCTTTTTTTCGGTGCTCAGCGTGACGCCGGTCGGGTTCTGGAAATTGGTCATGAACCAGCACGCGCGGATGTCGTGCCGGTCGAGCGCGTTCGCGAGCGCGGCGAGATCGAGGCCCGTGCGCGGATCGACGGGAATCTCGACCGCGCGCAGGTCGAGCCGCTCGATCGCCTGCAGCGCCGCATAGAAGCCGGGCGCTTCGACGGCGACGACGTCGCCGGGCCGCGTCACCGCCATCAGGCACAGGTTCAGCGCTTCGAGTGCGCCGTTCGTGACGACGATTTCGTCGATCGGCTGCGAGATGCCGGTGGCGAGATAGCGCCGCACGATCTGCTGACGCAGCGCCTCGTTGCCGGGCGGCAGGTCGACGACCGTGCTCCACGGGCTCACGAGCCGCGTGGCCTGCGCGAGCGACTTCGCCAGACGCGGCAGCGGAAACAGCTGCGGCGCGGGGAACGCGGACCCGAGCGGCACGATGCCGGGCTGCGTGGCCGCATCGAGGACGGAGAACACGAGGCTGCTGATGTCGACCTTGCGCGTGGCGCCGGCGCGGCTCGTACGGCGTTTCGTTGCCGGGCTCGTGGCCGGCTGCGCGCCCGGTGCGACGTAGTAGCCCGAGCGTTCGCGCGCGCGGATCAGCCCCCACTGTTCGAGCAGGTAATACGCGCGAAACACCGTCGACTGGCTCACGCCATGTTGCGCGATGATCTGCCGCAGCGACGGCAGGCGCGTGCCGACGGCGAGGTTGCCGTTGCGGATGTCGTCGGCGATCGTATGGGCGAGGGTTTCGTAGCGTTTCATCGGCGTGGGCGGGCGCTTCGCCGCCGCACGCGCGCCAGAGCGGCGCCGCGCCGGCGGACGCGGCTCATTGTCCGATGCGCGGCCCGAAAAGGAAAGCGCGGGTGTGTCGGCCGCGCCGTCCCGCTGCGTCAGGCCGCGTTCGGCTCGACATTCCGCCCGCTGCTGCCGCGCGGCAGCGGCGGCAACGGCTCGACCTTGCCGACGACGAACAGGTACGACAGCGCACCGACCACGCACAGCGCGCCGGCCACCGCGAGCGGCACCACGAACGAGCCTTTCGTGATCGACAGCATCACGCCGGTGAAGGTCGTGATGAAGATGCCCGCGAGATTGCCCGCGAAGTTCTGGATGCCGCCGAGCGACGCGACGTGCGCGGGCGTCGGCGCGACTTCGCCGACGAGCGTCCACACGTTGGCGCCGGCGAACGACAGGCTGGCATACGCGAGCGCGAACAGGCCGAGGCAGGCCCACACGTTTTCGACGAACGCGGACAGCGCGATCGACGACGACAGCAGCATGCCGAGCACGAGGCAGGTCTTGCGCGCGGCGGTGGCGCTCCAGCCGCGGCGGAACAGGCTGTCGGACACGTAGCCGCCGAACCAGCCGCCGGGAATCGCGAGCAGCGCGGGCAGCATGCCCCACGTGCCGAGCGACGCGAGCGAGAAGCCGCGCGACTGCAGCAGGTAGCTCGGGAACCACGTGATGAAGAAGTAGATCGCGAAGTTCAGGCAGAACAGGCCGATCATCATCCCCCACACGGTGCGGTAGCGGAACAGGTCGAGCCACGACACCTTCGGGCCGTCGGTTGCGGCCGCAACCGTCGGGGCGCCGCGTTGCGCGAGCAGCGCATCGACGGCGTCCGGTGCGATCGTGCGATAGCGTTCCGGGTCGCGATAGACGAACCACCACGCCAGCGCCCACACGATGCCGATGCCGCCCGTGATCACGAACGACCCGCGCCAGCCGACGATCGAGATCAGCCACGCGACGAGCGGCAGCGACAGCGCGGAGCCGACGCGCGAGCCGCTGTCGAAGATGCTGCTGGCCACGCCGCGCTCGCTGCGCGGAAACCAGTTGAACGCGACCTTCGCGAACGACGGGATCGCGGCCGCTTCGCCGACGCCGAGCATCAGCCGCACGCCGACGAGTTGCGCGAGGCCGCGCGCGGCGCCCGTCGCGACGGTGAACACCGACCACCAGCCGACGGCCAGCGCGAGGCTCACGCGCACGCCGACCTTGTCGATGAACCAGCCGGCCGGTAATTGCAGGAACGCATAGGTCCAGAAGAACGCGCTCAGCACGAGCCCCATGCCGACTGCGTCGAGGCCGAGGTCGGCACGGATGCTGGGCGCCGCGATCGCGAGGTTCGCGCGATCGATGAAGTTGATGACGTTGGCCAGGAAGCACATCAGGATCATGGCCCATCGGATGCGTGGCATGGGGTGTCTCCGCGCGGAATGTCGTGGCGGGCGACCGGCGATCCGCTGCGCCGGCCGCCTCGAAGGGCGAATTACCGAGACGCTTGCGGCGCGCGGTCGAACTTCGCCAGCGCTTCCCACAGGCCGTTCAGGTAGACCGCGCCGAGCGCGCGGTCGTAGAGGCCATAGCCGGGCTTGCCCGTCTCGCCCCAGATCATGCGGCCGTGGTCGGGGCGCACGTAGCCGGTGAAGCCGGTGTCGTGATACGCCTTCACGATCGCGGCGATATCGAGCGAGCCGCAGCTCGACAGGTGCGCGGTTTCCTCGAAATCGCCGTTCGCGTCGACCTTCACGTTGCGGATGTGCGCGAAATGAATGCGACCCATCGCGCCGAACTCGCGCACGAGCGCTTCGACATCGTTCTCGGGGCCCGCGCCGAGCGAGCCCGAACACAGCGTCAGCCCGTTCGCGGGCGAGTCGACGATACGCACGATCCGCGCGAGATCGTCGCGGTTCTTCACGATGCGCGGCAGCCCGAAGATCGGGCGCGGCGGATCGTCGGGATGGATCGCCATCTTCACGCCGGCTTCCTCGGCGACCGGAATGATCGCCTTCAGGAAGTATTCGAGGTTGGCCCACAGCGCGTTTTCGTCGACGTCGCGGTAATCGGCGAGCAGCGCCTGCAACTGTTCGGGCCGGTAGCTCGAATCCCAGCCGGGCAGCGCGATGCCGTCGTTCGGATCGATCCGGTCGACCGCGTCGGTGGTGAACGCGAGGCAGGTCGAGCCGTCGTCGAGCGTCTTCGACAGCTCGGTGCGCGTCCAGTCGAACACGGGCATGAAGTTGTAGCAGACGACGCGGATGCCGGCCGCGCCGAGATGGCGGATCGTCTGCCGGTAGTGGTCGATCAGGCGGTCGCGGCCCGGCTTGCCGAGCTTGATGTCCTCGTGCACGGGCACTGATTCGACGACGTCGAACTGCAGGCCGGCGCGTTCGATCGTCGCCTTCAGCGCGTCGATCTTGTGCACGGGCCAGACTTCGCCCACCGGTTCGTCGTAGATCGCGGACACGATGTGCGTGACGCCGGGAATCTGGCGGATGTATTGCAGCGAGACCGGATCGGACTCGCCGTACCAACGGAAAGACATCTTCACTGGAGCGGCTCCTGGCTGGCGGTTCATGCGTCGGACGATCGGGCGGCGGCGTGCCGGCCCGTCGTCGGTGTGCGAATTATGATTGGTATGCCAGTTGCGCGGGATAGTGGTTTACCAGTTGTCCGGCTGGACGACGGTCAACGTGACATCCGAGGAAACGACTGGTAAGGCCGGCCGGCAGGCCGGACCGGCTGCGAACCAAATTGGTGTACCATTTTGACGATCCGGCGCCGCAGCGGCGCCGGCCAGCCTGTTGCGAGCCTTTCGATGACCGATTTTTCCAGCCTGCCCGCCAGCCGCGACACCGATGCCGCGGACCGCTCCTATATCGGCCTTGCGCGGCAGATTCACGCGATGGTGGCCGCCGGCGCGTTCGAGGCCGGCGCACGGCTGCCGTCGGAGCGCAGCTTGGCCGACCAGTTCGGCGTGAGCCGCACGCAGGTGCGCGAGGCGATCATCGCGCTCGAGGTGCAGGGGATCGTCGAGGTGCGGATCGGCTCGGGCATCTACGTGTCGGCGGCCGATGCCGCGCGGCCGGTGACGTTCGACGTGCCGCGCGGGCCGGGGCCGATCGAGACGCTGCGCGCGCGCGGGCTGATCGAGGCGGAAGTCGCGGCGCTCGCGGCGACCGAACGCAAGGATGCCGATCTCGACCGCCTGTTTTTCTCGCTGACGACGATGCGCGAGCAGATGAACGACAAGGCCGCATACGACGCGGCCGATCGCCAGTTCCACCTGCGAATCGCGGAATCGACCGGCAATACGGTGCTGCTGCACATGGTCACCGCGATGTGGGACTGCGCGCGCAGCGATCCGCTGTGGGACAAGATCGAGGAGCACTTTCACTCGGCCGCGCTGCGCGAGGCGTCGCAGGAAGATCACCAGCGGATCTTCGCGGCGATCATGGCGCGCGACGCAGGCGGGGCGCGCGACGCGATGCGCGCCCACCTGTCACGCGTGATCGCTGAATTCACGCAGGCCTGGCGCTGACGGTCGGATTCTCGTATTGGCGTATTCGCGGCCCCATTTAATTGCGTCGCATTCAGCCGTGAGGCGGTGAACATGCGCGATGTGCGGCTTGTGCCAATTGCGTGACCCTGCGTTTTATGGTCTCGTTGCGGGATATCGCATCGACTCGAAAAAGGACAGTCGAATGCAGCGGGGTGATTCACGCGGGGTCCGACTGATCAGGGGAATCGGTGCATGCGCGCGCGCCCGCGGCGCCGTGCGGACGCTGCTTGTCATCTTGATGTTGGGCTTGCTTGCGCCCGTTCTGCCGGCCTTCGCCGTCTCTCCCGAAACCATCAACGACAACGTGCTGCGCGTACTGGCCTGGCCCGGTTACGCGGACAGCGATATCGTCAGCGCATTCGAGGCGCAGTTTCATGTGCGCGTCGAGGTGACGCTGGTCGAT
Source organism: Burkholderia sp. BCC0419 (assembly GCF_902830285.1). NCBI lineage: Bacteria > Pseudomonadati > Pseudomonadota > Betaproteobacteria > Burkholderiales > Burkholderiaceae > Burkholderia > Burkholderia sp. BCC0419. The sequence goes on along the minus strand of NZ_CADESR010000012.1, from coordinate 187,084 downwards.
TCCGACGAAGCGCTGTGGACGCGCATGCACAGCGCTTCGCCGCCGCCGTACGACGTGCTGGCCGCGAACACGGCCGAGATCCAGCGCTATGCGCATGAACACCTGCTCGCGCCGATCGACCTGTCGCGCATCCCGAGCCGGCGGCGGCAATTACCGAATTTCCAGCAGCTCGCGACGATCGGCGGCCTCGTGCAGGACGGCGCGTCCTACGCGATCCCGTTCACGTATTCGTCGATGGGGCTGATCTACGACCGCAAGCAGGTGCCGGCCGCGCCGCGCTCGATGCGCGAGTTGTGGAATCCGCGCTATCGCGGCAAGGTGCTCGACTTCAACAGCGCGCAGCACAATTTCTCGTTCACGGCACTGGCGCTCGGCTATCCCGATCCGTTCCACCTGTCGCCCGCGCAGACGCTTGCCGTGGCCCGCAAGCTGATCGACCTGCGCCGCAACCTGCTGACGTACTACACGCTTCCTGAAGAAGCGACCGCGCTGTTCGTCCAGCATCGCGCGGCGCTGATGTTCGGCAACTACGGCACGCAGCAGGTCGAGCAGTTGCGTCGCGCCGGCGCGGACGTCGGCTACGTGATCCCGGACGAAGGCGCGCTCGCGTGGCTCGATTGCTGGGCCGTCACGCGCGGCGCGCTCCGTCCCGAGCTCGCGTTTGCATGGATCAACTACATGCTCGAACCGGCGATCGGCGCGCTGCTGACCGAGCGTCAGGGGCTCGCGAACACGCTCGAGCGGCCGCGCGGCCTGGATACCGGTCACCAGCACCTCGTGTGGCTTCAGCCCGTGGAGGACATCGCGCGCCGCGAGTCGCTGTGGAGCCGCATCGTGTCGGGCGATCGGCCGGAGCGGTTCGGAAAATGATCCGGCTTGGGCTCACGTCGAAGCTGTCGGTGCTGTTCGCGTGCATCGGCGTGATCGCGTCCGGCACGACCGGCTACTACGCGTATCGCGCCAACCGCGCGATGCTCGTGCAGGAAGCGCAGCACAGCCTGCTGATGTCGACGCAACTGCTCGGGCAGCGCTTCACGACCGCGCTCGCCGACGTTGCCGACGATGCGCTCGTGCTCGCGCAGTTGCCGTCGTCCGCGTCCGTCGCGGGCGCCGACCATCCGGACAACACGCGACGCATGCGGCTCGAGCAGGTGTTTTACAGCTTCATGAGAAATCACGCGGAATACCTGCAGATCCGCCTGATCGCGAGCGGGCATTTCGGGATCGAACGCATTCGCCTCGATCGCGATGCGCGCGGCATCGTCGTGCTGCCCGAAAGCGCGTTTCAGGAGAAAGGGCAGTTCTCCTACGTATTCGATACGCTCGCGACGGCGCCCGGCCATATCTACCTGTCGCCGATCGCGATCAATCACGAGACGGGAGCGCATGCGGCGCAAGGGCTGCCGATCCTGCGCGTGGGGACGCCGGTGGTCGACGCATCAGGCCAGACGGTCGGCGCGCTCGTCGTCGACGTTGAACTCTCTCGGGTGTTCGACCGGCTCGAACGCGATCTGCCGGACGACTATGCGGTCTATCTCGCGAACGAGTGGGGCGATTTTCTCGTGCATCCCGATCCGGAGCAGACGTTCGGCTTCGATCGCGGCCGGCGCGTGCTGATGCAGGATCGCTTTGCCGCCACGCGCGCGCTGTTCGACAGCGGGCGCACGAACGTGACGCTCAATGGCCTCGCGCAGCCCGACGAGGCGCCGGGACAGATGTTCGCGTTCGTGCGCACGCCGTTCGGGCACGACGAGGGCAACCGCTTCGTCGTGCTCGGGATGGCCCGCCCGCTGGCCGACGTGCTCACGCCGGCCAGCATGCTGGGCGAACGGATCGTCAGGATGGTGCTCGTATCGAGCGTGCTGGCGGCGATCCTCGCGATCCTGTTCGCGCGTGCGATCACGCGGCCGCTGCAGACGCTCGCGCGCGCCGCGACGCACGTGTTCGACGATCCGGCCGCCGAACGGCTGCCGGTTGCGCGGGCCGACGAGATCGGCGTGCTCGCGCGCTGTTTCGACAGCATGCGCGTCGAGATTCGCACGCAGATGGCAATGCTGCGCGCGAAGCAACTGGAGCTGACGCACCTCGCCGGTCACGACCCGCTGACCGGCCTGCCGAACCGCCTGCTGTTCATGGAACATCTCGATGCCGCGATCCGGCATGCGGCCGCGGTGCGCGAGGGGCTGGCGGTGATGTTCGTCGATCTCGACCGCTTCAAGCAGATCAACGACCAGCACGGGCACTCGGCCGGCGACCGCACGCTCGTCGCGGTCGCGAAGCGGTTGAGCCAGGTGCTGCGCAGCGGCGACATGGTGGCGCGGCTCGGCGGTGACGAATTCATCGTGCTGATTTCGGACGTGCGCTCACCGGCGGTGATCGGCGATGTCGCGTCGCGCATCCAGATCGTGATGGCCGAGGAGCTGGAGTTCGACGAAGGGCGCATGGCCGTCGGCGCGAGCATCGGCGTCAGCGAGTTTCCGGCGGATGGCGCGTCGGCCGAGGAATTGCTCGTCAAGGCCGACGCGGCGATGTACGCGGCGAAGGCGTCCGCCCAGTGCGTGTGCGTGCGCTATCAGGATCTGGTCCGCGGCGGCGTGCCTGACGAGACTGGCCGCGTCGCGTCGGGCGGCAACCGCTGACGGCCGGCCGGAACGCGACGAGCCGGTCGCGGGACGGGCTCGTCGGATAGGTGGGCTGCGCGTGCGGCGTGCGCAGCGAACGGCTTAGTGGCCGAAGTAGACCGAGTCGCGCGGGGTCTGTGCGCGAACGACCGGTGCGCCGCCTTCGACGGTCGCGGCCGGCTGCGAGCCGAGGCCGCTGTTGTCCATGCCGTGCACGCGGGCTTGCGCGGCCTCGATGTCGGCCGGGTAGTGCGGGCTCGCCTGGCTGGGCTTGTAGCCGACGTTCTCGAGCTGGACCAGTTCGTTGCGCACCTGGGCGCGGGTCACGGTGCTTTGCGCGAATGCGCCGAACGAGGCGGACAGGGCGACGGCGGCGACGACTGCGGAAACGAGCGATTTCATGATGACCTCCGATGTTTATTGGCTTTCCGCGTTCGACACCATGTCGTCAGCGGTTGATTACATCGTAGGCGCCGGTTCACATAGGGTAAACGTGACTTTGAGTGAAAGATCGTTGCGCTGGAGGTAATAATTTCGAGACAAACCTGTTCTGCCCCCATGCTGTATTGCGGGGATTGCAGGCAATGGCGGGAGAGTGAGTGGGGGCGGGATGTCGCGCACGGGCACGCGCCTGGCGGCAACGGGCGGGTGAAGATCGCGCGCGGCGGAACTTGGGGCTACCGGGGAGCCGGATCAGACCCCGTCGTCGTCGATTTCCTTGCGCTCGCGGCGTTCCTCGTTGCCGCGACGCGCGCGCAGGCGCTGGCGCGACAGGACGGCGATCACCTGCTGGGTCGGCGCGCCGGACGGCAGCTCGTTGCGGATGCGATCGGGGACCATCGGCAGGCCCGCGCGCTGCCGGCGCAGCGCCTTGGCGATTGCCTGGCGGCATTCGTCGCCGTGGCAATCCCATTCATCGCGGATTCTCGGGCAATAACGGCATTGTTCCATCCGAATAGTCTAACGCGTCTTCGGGAATGGAGCAGGGCGTGGTGCCGGACGTATTAAAAGCGCCGGGCGGCAGAGGCGGCCGACGGCTCGGGGTACAGGCGATGGCAGACTGAATCGGACTGCGAATCAAGTCAATCGGAGCCGTTCACCGACACTACAGTTTCCCGTCCTTCTCCATACGGATGCCTTGCGCGCGGACGGGGCCGGCGCGCGTCATCGGAGCGACCAGATACCCCAGATCGCGATCAACAGGCCAAGGCCCAGGCCGCAGCCCAGCAACACATAGGTTTCCATTTCGTGCCTCTGAAAACATGGCAACGCTGACGTCGACATCGGCGTACGTACAGCAAAGCCGGTCGCGTATCGTCCGTGCTGTCGGTCGGGGCGATACGCCGGGTCTGCGAATACTACGCGTTGCAGCTTTCAGAACGCATGCGCGATCGGCCGCATGCGGCATGCCGGCGGTTCGATCGTGCATCGAACCTGTGCGTAGCGTGGGGCATTCGGCGCGCACGTGACGAGGTATGCATGTCGACTGCATGACCGTCGCATCGGTTCAATATAATTCAAGAAGATGAGTCGCTTCATGCGCGGCATACATACCCCATCGAACAAGGAAACCCGATGACGCTTGCCCAGTTGCAGGCCCTGGCTGCCGTGGTCGAACTCGGCTCGCTGACGGCCGCGGCAGACCGGCTCAGCCGCAGTCAATCCGCGATCAGCCACGCGCTGACGGAGCTGGAGGACATCACGCAGGTCAAGCTGCTCTGGCGCGACCGGCAGCCGGTCGTCCTGACGGCGGCCGGCGAGCGCCTGTGGCCGTATGTCCAGAGCGTGGTGCGGGAAGCACAGATGCTGCGCCAGCAGTTCAGCCTGTCGCGCGGCAAGCTCGAAGGGAAGCTGGTGGTCGCGTCGCTGCCGAGCGTGTCGCTGGCGTTCGTCGTTCCCGCGCTCGAGGCATTGAAGGAGATGCACCCGGGCGTATCGGCGGTGCTGCTCGAAGGCACGGACAGCGAAGTCGAAGGGTGGATCGACGACGGGACGGCCGACGTCGGCGTGGTGGCCGGCACGAAGACGTTCGCGCACAACCTGCCGCTGCTCGACGAGGATTTCGTCGCGGTGGCGGCCGACGACATGTTCGCCGGCCGCAAGAGCGTGTCGGCCAGGCAGTTGGCCGCGGCGCCGTTCATTTTCTCGAAGGCGGGATGCGGGCCGGTGATCTCGGATTACTTCGCGCGCGGCGGGGCGCCGCTTCGGGCCGCATTCAACGTGGTCGAGATGCGCACGATCCTGTCGATGGCGGAGGCCGGCATGGGCGTGTCGATCGTGCCGCGCATCACGCTCACGTACACGCCGTTCGGCGGCCGCGTGCTGGAATTGTCGCCGCGGCTGCATCGCTCCGTGCGATTGGCGTGGAATACCGCCGGCAATGCGGTCACCGACGCGTTCGTGCGGCTCGTCGACGCGCAACGTGCAAAAGCAGGAAAGACGAGCCGGACGCGCGCGAAAAAGAGCAGGTAGCGAGCGGCGCGCACGATGAACGGCGCTCATGGGCGGCTTGCAGTTTATTCATGCCTATGAGCGCCGGGATGCAATACATTGTTCGGATCTCGTGATCGTTGCCCTGAAGGAGCGTGCCGTGCCCACTTTGCCCACCCTGTTTGCGTTCGGACTCGTGTCGCTCGGCATGGTGCTGACGCCCGGACCGAACATGATCTATCTGGTTTCGCGCTCGATCTGCCAGGGCCGTCGCGCCGGGCTGGTGTCGCTCGGCGGTGTCGCGCTGGGGTTCGTGTTCTACATGGTGTGCGCGGCAGTCGGCATCACCGCGCTGGTGATGACCGTGCCGTATGCGTACGATGCGCTGCGCTTGGCCAGTGCGCTGTATCTGGCGTACCTGGCGTGGCAGGCGCTGAAGCCGGGCGGGCGCTCCGCGTTCCAGGTCCGGCAGTTGCCGCACGACGGCCGCGCCAGGCTGTTCGCGATGGGCTTCGTCACGAACCTCGCGAACCCGAAGATCGCGGTGATGTATCTGTCGTTGCTGCCGCAGTTCATCGTGCCGGGGCACGGCAGCGTGCTCGCGCAATCGCTGGCGCTCGGCTGCGTGCAGATCGCGGTGAGCGTCAGCGTCAATGCGCTGATTGCCTGCGCGGCCGGTTCGATCGCGGGCTTTCTCGCGGGGCGGCCGCTCTGGGCGGCGGTTCAGCGCTGGTTGATGGGGACGGTGCTGGCCGGGCTGGCCGTGCGGATCGCGCTGGAGTCGAAAAGTTAACGACGGCACCGGCCATCGTCATCCGTGGCAATTGCTCTCGGCCTCCTTGCTGATCCGCACGGGCGTGGCCTTGTCACGGCGACTGCGCGTCGCGAGCCAGCACAGGATCGAGCCGCCGCACACCATCGACGCGCCTTGCCAGAATTCGGCCGACAGCGGCGCATGCAGCAGCGTGGCGGCGAAGGCGGCGGCGAGCACCGGCGTGAAGTACGATGCGCCGACGATGACCGTCACGTTGCCGTGCATGATGCCGGTGTTCCAGGCCGCATAGCCGAACCCCAGCGCCGATGCCGCCAGCACGAGATACAGGACCGCGTGAAAACTGAACGTCATGCCGCCGCCGCCTTCGATCGCGAACTTGATCCAGAGCACCGCGGCGACCAGCATGAAGAACGGCGTGACGCCGTTCTTGCCGTTGGCGATGCGCGCGGTCACCGTGCAATAGGCGGCCCAGATCAGCGCGCCGAAGAACGCGAGGCCGTAGCTGAGCGGATTGTCCGCGACGTTGCGCAGCATGCCGGCCGGATCGAGCCCCTGGTCGCCGCCGAGCACCCAGCAGATGCCGAGCATCGACAGCAGGACGCCGGGCACGACCAGCAGGTTCGCGCGCTGCTTGTTGAACACGATGGCGGCGATGAGCGTGAGGCTCGGCCACAGATAGTTGACCATCGCGACTTCGATCGCTTGCTGACCGTTGCTCGCATAGCCGATCGACAACGACAGGCACAGCTCGTACGACACGAACAGCAGCCCGCCCCACAGCAGATAGTTTTTCGGGAATCGGCTCAGGTCGGGGAAGCCGATCGAGAACAGCAGAAGCACGGACGCCACCGTATAGATCATCGCCGCGCCGCCGGTGGCGCCGAGGCTTTCGCTGACCCCGCGCACGAGCGCGACCACCGAGGCCCATAACAGCACCGCGCCGAGCCCGACGAGCGTTGCGTTGTTCTTGCGTTTCATGCTTGCTGCCTGTTTCAACATGCCCATTCGATTTCGGATGATTCGGGTCGGCTCGCGCGTGCCGTCATCGCGAGCCACGATACGAAGCGAAGATTTCGCCGGAAACGCGCATTTTACGGGGGCGCGGCCGTTGCCGCGATGCAGCCGGACTGGCATGTACGATCGATTCGGTCGCGCGAGCCGATCACGCGTCGTCGATACGCCACGGTGCGCCGATTCCCGACAGCGCGTGCCCGAGCGCGTCGAGCATCGCGTTCCGCGTCGGGCCGAGCGTGGTGACAAGGAGGAAGCCGGCTGTTTCGATCGACAGCTCGATCAGCGGCCAGCCGCTGGCCGCATCGCGAATTTCAAGCCGCCGTTCGCGTGGATCGACGTCGATGTCGCCATATGCTTGCCGCAGCACATTGGCGATGGCGTCGAATGCGTCGGCCGAAGGGGGCGTGTGAATGCGGTATTCGAAACTCATCTGCATGGGGCGGTGTGCGAAGCGGGCAGTCTAACGCGCGCCGCGCCTCCCGTCCGTCGACGGTAACGCATCAGGCGCCCGCCGCAGCGGGCGCCCGATGCGTCGATCACCGCTCGTGCCGCTTCTTGCTCAGCTCGATCGTCTCGAACAGTTCGTACTGCGCGGTCGGGTGCTGGTCGGCGCCCGGCGCGTGGTAGTAGCGCATCGTGATCGTCGTGTGGCCGCCCGGCTTGCCCGGATCGTGGTCGAACACCGCGATCCCGTAGCCGGTGCCCGTATCGCGGCGCGCGGACCAGATCGCGTCCTCGAGCGCATCGGCCGGCTGGCGCACGAACGTGTTCGGCGCGGTGCCCGGCACCGGCCGGTTCGGCTTCGTGAACACCTTCGCCTGCGCAAAGCCGGTCGACGGGTTTTCGCCGTACACGTCGAGCGGCGCGCTGGTGCCGCCGCCGCCGAGGATCAGGTGGATCGTGCCGTGGCTCGTGTCGAACTTCGTGCGGTCCGGGTCGTTCGAGCTGACCGGGCGCGGCTGCAGCGTCTCGACCACTTCGCCGGTTTTCGCATCGACGCCCGCGCGGTGATTGCAGCCGCGCACCGGGTAGCTGCGCTCGTAGTCGTGATCGTGGCCGCACAGCACGAGATCGACGCCGTAACGATCGAACAGCGGCAGCCACGCTTCGCGAATGCCCTTGTCGGACCCGTTGCCCGTCTTCGACGAACTCAGCGCGTCCTGGTGCATCTGCACGACGATCCAGTCGATGTCGTCGTCATGCGCGGCATGACGCAGCGTGCGGTCGAGCCAGCGCGTCTGCTCGCCGTTGCTGTAGCCGCGGACATAGAACGACGTGCCGGGCTCGATCGGCGGGCGGCCGGTGCTCGCGGCCGGCACGAGCGGCGCAGGGCCGCCGACGAACGCGGCGGCATCCTGGTACACGACGTCGTCGGCGTCGAGCGACACGAACAGCACGGAGCTCACGCGGAAGCTGTACCAGCGGCCCGGGAAATGCGTGCCGTTCTCCGGCAGCGTATAGCGTGCAAGGTACGAGTCGAGCCCCTGCGGTCCGTTGTTGAATTCGATCTCGTGATTGCCGGGGCACGGCATCCACGGGCGATTCGCGGCCGACGTCTGGTTGTTGTTGCCGAAATCGCGCCACACCTCCGGCTGGTGCGCGGGGTTCAGGTTCGCATAGCAGAGGTCGCCGTTCAGCAGGTGAAAGAGCGGCTGGAACTGCTCGACGGCCTGCACCGCGAAGCGGCTCTGCGGCGACGACAGCACCCACGCGCCGTTCGGCGTCGCGAGATCGCCGTAGCTCGTGAAACGAAACGGCGCCCGGCCGCGCGGGGCGGTCGAGAAATTCGCGGAGAACGGCTGCGCGGCATTGCTGTCGTTGTCGGCGGTGATCTCGTAGCGGTAGCGCGTATCCGGCTTCAGCCCGTGCACGCGCGCGTGGTACGCGAACACGGTCTCGCCGTTCAGGCCGTCGGTGTACAGGCGCTGGACGCCGTGCACGGTGTGCGCCGGCTCGCCGTCGGCGACGATGCGCGCGCGCGGATTGACGGCCGGGGCGAGCGACGCCCACGAGATCACGACTTCGGACGTCGGGTCATTGCCCCACGTCAGGTGAACCTGCTCGGGCGTGCCGTCCGGATTCGACGCGGCGGCGCGGGCGGCCGCGAGCCCGCCGGCGGCGGTGGCGAGGCCGGAGACGCCGGCGAGTTTCAGGAAGCCGCGACGCGACACGGAGGCGGCCGGCTCGTTCGGCTGGTCAGGGAGAGTGTCCTGGTTCGACATGGTCGGTGTTTTCGTTGATGGGGCGCGAGGTGGGGAACCGCGCGGCCATGCGCGAGCATGGCCGGGGCATGGGCCGGAAACGAGCGGGATCCCGGTCGCATGCATTGTCGAAGGCCAGTTTTGCCGCGTTGTGACAGTACCGCAACCCTGTGTGCGCGGCGGCCGATACGTACGATCGCGCGTCGCGCGCCTCCGGCCTGCTCCGAAGCAGGGTAGGTCCACCGAAAATTTATTTGCCGACGCCGCGACGGATTGCTCCCGCGGGCTCCGTTTAACGCATGAACGATCGCTTCCGGTCGATGCCCGTTATTTCGGAGTCTTTCATGAAACTTTCTGTTCCATTGCGATTGGCCGCCGGCTGCATGGCGGCGCTCGCAACGTCGGCCGTATTCGCGCAGGCCGTCATCGTCGCGCCTTACGCGCCGCCGCCGCCGCGCGTCGAAGTGATGCCGGCGCCCCGTGCGGGTTACGTATGGGATCAGGGGCACTGGCACTGGCGGCAGGGCCGTTACATGTGGATTCCGGGCCACTGGCAGATCGTGCGCGTCGGTTACCACTGGGTGCCCGGACACTGGGCCGCGCGCGGCCCGGCCTGGCGCTGGGTGCCGGGCCACTGGGCCTGACGTGTACGTCGGCGCGCGGCATGGGGTGCCGGCGCAGCGGATTTTTCACGCAACATCATGAGTCGAAGCGATGCCTTTTCGAACCATCGTGATACTGGCGGTCGCAGCCATCGTGCTGGCCGGCTGCGTCGTGGTGCCGGCCCGTCCGGTGTATTACCGGCCCGCGCCGGTCGTCGTATATTGAGCGCGCCGGCCGACGGTCGCGCGGCCGGCAGACAGGATCGACATGCGGCGCGAACCGGATGTCGATGAAACCGACATGGCCGACGCCGTGTGCGATGCCGGGCGCGACGCGCGCGGCGATGCCGAACCGTCGGCATGGCGCCGTCCGGCGATGGCCCCACGCATGCAAGGAGAGCACGACGATGAGCTTCAGCCGGGCGGCGGGTCCCTCTGCCGTGACAGTGCGGCGCTCGCGTGCCGCGCGACGGAGCAGGCGGCGTTGAACGATCGCGGCGACCGCGATCCGGACGCGGAACTCGTCGCGCGCGTCGGCGCGCGCGATGCGTCGGCGGTACGCGTGCTCGTCGCGCGCAAGCTGCCGCGGCTGCTCGCGTTGGCGACGCGCATGCTCGGCGACCGGAACGAAGCCGAGGACGTCGCGCAGGAGACGTTCTTGCGAATCTGGAACCAGGCGCCGCGCTGGCGCGAAGGCGAAGCCCGCTTCGACACGTGGCTGCATCGCGTCGTGCTGAACCTGTGCTACGACCGGTTGCGCGGGCGGCGCGAGGAGCCCGTCGACACGCTGCCCGACGTGCCCGACACGCAACCGGAGCCGGCCGCGCATGCGGAGCTGCGTTCGCGCGATGCGCGCGTGCGGCAGGCGCTGGCCGCGTTGCCGCCGAGGCAGCGGGAAGCGCTGGTGCTCCAGTACTATCAGGAAATGTCGAATGTGGAAGCGGCCAACCTGATGGGCATTACCGTCGATGCGCTGGAAAGCCTGCTCGCGCGTGCGCGGCGCAACCTGCGCGCGCAACTGGCCGGCGACCCACCTAGCGAGGACAAGCGATGACACCCGAACGATTTCGTACCATCGTCGCCGCGTACGGCTCGGACGCGCGGCGCTGGCCGGCCGGCGAGCGCGCGGCCGCCGAGGCGTGGGCGCACGCGAACCCGAGCGAAGCGCTGCAGGCGCTCGACGATGCGGCCGACCTCGATGCGTGGCTCGCATGCGACACGGTCGCGCCGCCGACGCCCGCGCTCGTCGAGCGCATCGTCGCGACGGCGCCCGCGCCGCAGCGCGCACGCCGGCGCGGCGCCGTATGGTGGTCGGGCGCGGCGTTCGCGGGCGTCGGCCTGGCCGGCGCGCTCGCGGGGGCGGTGGCCGTGTCGATGCTGATGCTCGGCAGTGCGCCGCCGGCGCAGCACGAGCCGGGCTATCTGACGACGACGTTCGGCGGTCCGAGCGTGGACGGGAGTGACGAATGACCGAACGCGGCTGGAAATTCACGCTGGTCGGCTCGGTCGTGCTGAACGTGTTCATGCTCGGCGCGATTGGGGGCGGCGTATATCAATGGTTCTCGACCCATCGCGACCTGCATGCGGCCGGCACGCCCGCATCGCGCACCGCGTTGCGTTTCGCGGCGGATGAATTGCCCGATGCGCGGCAGCGCGAGTTCGCCGCCGCGCTGAAGGCGGCGCGCAAGAGCAGCCGCGATTTCGCGCGGGAAGGGCGCGACGGCCGGATCACCGTGCTCGACCTGCTCGCCGCGCCGCAACTCGATCGTGCGGCGATCGATGCGGCGCTCGACCGCACGCGCGCGGCCGACACCGCGATGCGGGCGCAGGTCGAGCGCAGCGTCGTCGATTTCGCGGCGACGCTGGCGCCCGACGAGCGCATGAAGTTCGTCGACGGGTTGCAGCACAGCGGCAACTGGCGTCTGCCGCCGAAGCTGCAGAAGAAACCGGACGCGCCGGCGAGTCAGTAAACATCGGGCGGGGCGATACGCGGTACGCATGTCGCCGACACTCGCGTTCGGTCATGTGCAATGCGGGCGCGGGATGAATCGGACCGCTGTTGCGCGTCGATGTCGTACGCTGTTGCTGGGCGCCACCTCCGCCAGTCGTCCGGTTCCTCGCTTCCCCGATCCCAAAAATATGGTTCTTCGTGGAATTTCGTGGATGTCGTTTGCCGACCCGTTTAAGCCGGTCGACTCTTGGAAGTAGCAATGGCTGATATCCGAGTGGAACGGCCATCCGTATAATTGATCGGGGCCAAGTCTTCGGCCTCTGCGGACGTTCATCTATCTCTGCTTCGACGGCCGGTCTCTTGCTTTAAGGCGCTTCGCCTGATTGACGAGTTGCAGAAAGCGGCTGCGTTCCTTGACAGAGAGAAGGGGGGCTTCGTGCGCGGAGGCAAGTTCGAGTCGCCGCTCGACTACAAGCTAGATGAACTGCGTACGATCAACCATGAAGCGGCGGAAAAGCTTCTGTCTTTTGTCTGCGACGACGCTCACAAGGAGCAGAAGCTCGGCATCATTGAAGGCACCTTGCGAATAATGCTTGAAGGCTGGCCACGAGAACGTCGGCTGGTGTGCCTGCTGTCGTTTCTTCCGGAACTCGAAGAAAGAGTGCGCGATGGGGACAAGCTCTTCATCACGGAATTTTCAGTTCAGCCGAATAGCGTTGTTCGAAGTAAAGTCTTCGTGTTTGACTCCCGACAATACAGAGATTGAAGGAAGCGATGAACAGGCACTTCAGAAGATTTGAGGAGATGAGATCAGACTTTCCTCCGGCGGGCTATGCCACGGTAGACCATGTCGAAATGTCTCCGAGGGGCGATGTCATTATTGCTCTAGATGTGGTTGATGGCGATTGGTTCGAGAGCAGCTCTTTCTGGCAACAGGCTGGTATCAGCGACTATCAGCACCAGAAGTTGTTAAAGCAGAAACTGACACCTTCGCCCGGGGTGAACCCGTTTGAAGACGCCTCCTTATATCGAGTCGAGGTTACGCTGTCCCCTACGGACGGCGCGGCCTACCGCCATCCCTTCGGATATCCTCATGCAGCTGATTATGAATCTAAGGGCGAGCCAAATGGTTGGTATCAAAGTTTCGAAAGGGCGTGGTTTCACCTGAGTTTCTCGACGGCACCGGTGCCCGGCGCAGTGCCTGCGAACGTGTACTCCAATCTGTTCGCGCCACCGACGACGGTCTATGTGCAAGGCACTATGCCGTCTGGAAAAGCAGGCAAGTTACTGACTCAGGCCTTTTCCTTCGCACACCTTCCTACGGCGGATGAGCGTTTCCTTGCCCCTCGTCTGCAACGCGTTTGCGCAGACCTGCTTGCCATTTACGACGTCGGCCAAGGGAACTGCAATTCGTTCCTGAAAAACCAAGTATCGTCGGCTTTCCCGACGTTGTACTATGACCTGGGCGCTGGGGTATACCGAAACAGTTCGACCACGCCCACCAATCTCGTTTTCTGCTTCAGCCGGGTGGACACCGTCATCCTGTCGCATTGGGATGCAGACCACTGGGCGGGTGCCTATGCGATGATGGCACCTGCGTCGGCGGGCGCGCCTGGAGCTGGCACTTATCCCGCCCTGTCCAAGACCTGGTTAGCTCCGGAACAGAAAGCGGGTCCGGTGCATCTCGCGTTCGCATATGACATCGTGGCAAACGGCGGCGATGTTTTCATTTATAAGCCGTCGACCAGCTCTCCTGTACACGTGAATATTGCGGCATCCCGACAGTTGATCATCGCCGTTGGTAACGGCGGAGACAGAAACAACACGGGCATCGTTTTGATGGCAGAAGACACGTCCATGCCCCCTAGCAAGAGGTGGCTTCTCACAGGCGATTGCGATTACTCGTATATCGATGCCAGCCAGACGGACGAGCCGCTTGTTGGATTGGTAGCACCTCATCATGGCGCAACGCTAGGGAGATGGAGCTCTGCGCCAGCGCCCGATAGTGGAGGATACTGTCGGCTGGCTTACAGCTTTGGCTCCGACAACAAGCATGGGAAAAACACGCAACATCCAACGAAGGGCGGTGCCGATTTGCATCGGATTGCCGGTTGGGACCACGGCGCCTGGAAAGTGAATGAGCCCGGTGATTGCTTGGCGGGCGCAGATGTGTTGCACACGGAGCAACATACCAAGGCGGGCTTCGGTGGCGTAACCGGGCAATTGGGCGGCGTGGTGGTGGGTTGGACTTCGGCTCCTGCTGCGCCGCTTTCCGTGCCTTGTGGCGGCCTCAATTGCTCGACGCCTGTGACGCAGTCCTGAAATGAGCTCACGAGCCTGCCATTCACTTTGACGGGCGGGGGCGGTGGTGCGTCGACTGGCCGGCGCAATCCCAGCGCGAAATCCTGCTTGCATAGGCCCGGGATTGATTGGCCTCGCGGTTTCACGTTAGCCTTCGGAATCGAATGACCGCTTTCTGAATTGTGCGGTCGGTTGAGTGTCCAAACGAGAGTCCCTTCATGGCGAACGCGGCCGGCGACCGGGCCGCCGCCCTGTGACACGCGACCGGCCACGTTCGACCCGGAACTGCCTTTCAGGGAATCCGAAAGGGGACGATCAGAGTCGAGGGCCGTCAGCAGCCGGTCAGATGACCGGCGCTTCGAGACGACAACCGTGCCAAATGACCTCGTAGCTGGCTCGCTAATGCACCGGCCCTCATTCGGTGGGTGGTGGCGCGTTTTTTCCCGAATACAAAGGGCTCACACCATCGTTTTTCTCCAGCCATGCGAGATATCCATCTACTTCCGGGCCTCCGATGTTGATTGCGAGTTCCAGCCCGTACAACGCTAGTACCAGATACAGTTCGCCTTGCTTCGTGTAAAGAAAATCGTATTCATGCACCACTTGAACGTCTTCACCGCGTGCATCGTTCCAGCGATGATTGATATCGTAGATTCTTCGCGAATGATGCGGCCACTCCCTTGGTTGTCCAACCCGTGCAAAGTTCCGGATGGGATCGAACTGAACCTCATCGACCACATAGTCAAGACCACCTGGAGAATTCAGGAGCCGCTGCGCTAGTGCCTCTATAGCGACTTTTGCCAGAAATCGAGACACGATTTGGGTTGCGGGAGGTTCTGCCCCGATCGGCAAAATCAATGTGCTACTTTTTCCGCTCATGATTTCGTCAAACGCAACGGGGGGGACAGCAACAGATGCCACATATGGCCCATCAGTGTGACGCTGCATGCGAACCACGTGCCCCGGGAGAATTAGGCCGTCGACTTCCGGAATACGACCGCGCTTATTGGGTATCGCCTCATGGAACCGTAGATGCGTAAGTGCCGGCGAATCCAGCAAAGGTTTTTCAACGTTTCGCGCAAAGTAATTGTTACACTTATCGCAAACAACACCTTTTGGAAGGATCTGTTTCGTATTCCACAGGCTTTCGGGAATGATGTGTTCTACGCTTCTTGAGTCAAAAGAATCCGCCTTGCAGAAAATGCAGCGCATGCAACTCCTCACTTAAAGCGTATAACGAGACAGGCACTGGCGAAGCACCGCACATCCCACAATTTGTTAGATTGTGACGCCGAGCACCTGAGCGATATCTAAACCGATGCATCTCCGTACCACTGGGGAGTAACCTCGTCTAGGAAAGAGTCCACGGTCGTCGGCTCAATTTCTACTCGCATGATTTTCAAATCCCCGGATCCCTTGGCGACCGTAATCAGTGCTTTGAATTCAAACTGTTGCTCATCGCGATATGTGCCACCGCCCACCGTGACGCTCTGGCGCTTAGCTTTGTCCCACGTTGAGAGGCTTAGTTGCCACGAAATGACCGCTGATGCCCAAGCAGCAATTTCAACCACTGTCTTACCGGTGGCACTATCGTGGCTAACCGGCTTAAATTCGTCTGAGCCATGGTCAAACTCAGGAAGCTCCACTCCGCTGAATTCGATCGAGAACGCCTCAATTGTCTCAGCATATGGTGTCTCATCTAACTCGAGGCGCAGCCGGAGTCGATCGCGACCTTTATCAAGCGCTTTCAGTAGCTCCGCTTCAAGCCCGTATGGATCGCCATCGTCAACGGACATGAACAGCGCACGGCAAACATTTGCGGCATTGGGTGTCTGAAACGCAGAAAGCGCAGCCCCAAGGTCTTGTACGACATAGACCGCACTGGAAGACTCGCCAAACCTTTTCCAGTCATCGTCGCTAGACACAGCAAGTACACGAGTGTCATTGTTTTCGGCCCAACCCTTGAGTGCCAATAGCGCGAATGCGTCTGGAAACTCGGACTTCTTCTTCCCCTCTACGGTAAACGGCGGATCGCCAGCAACGTAGAGTGCAATCAGATCTTCAACCTGAACAAAATCGCCAGCGTCAACTACCGAGATCCCTGCCTTGGCGATCCATTCCTTTACCCGCTGGGCCGGGCGTTCTTGCGCTTCGACACATGCCGCGTCCGAGGCCGATATCAGCGTAGCCAGCGCCGCCGGGTAGGTCAGGGTTTTTCGGTCCAAATCTTCAACAGCACCCCGCAGCTTACCAACGGCGAGGGCTGCCTCTTTGAGAAGATGTGCACGCGTCTCGTGCATAACGATATCCGGGAGCAGCACTGTTATCCCGTGCGCCCGGAGATGAGCCACCTGCTCTAGCAGACCTCGCTCAAACGCATAACCTGCCGCCCGCAACATGGAAGTGTCCAGCGCAAGCGCGCCAATCTCGCCGTTTTGGATAAGGCTGCGGATTTCGTCGTCCATGGAGTTCGGGGGTGTAGTTGTATGACAATTGTCGCATATCCAACGGACACTCTAATGCCTTCGCGATACCACAGTCGTGTGCCCCTTCTGGCCGAGTGCCGACGGTCTTCCCCGCGTTCCCCGGAAATCCGCGATGAACCAAAAATATTTGCCATCCCCGCGACGGATTTCCCGGCGCTCCCGCGTTAAACGTGGGTACGCACCGCAAGAGAGCCCGTCATGGACCACCCGAACGACTCCACGCCGGCCGCGATCGCGCTGAACCGTTTCGGTCTCGGCGCGCGAGCCGACGAAGCACTGCCCGCCGATCCGAAGGCGGCACTCGTCGCCCAATTCGACCGCTACGATGCACGGCCCGCCGCATGGGCCGGCGAGCCGGACGCGGTCACGCTCGCCACGCGCTTCGCGAGCACCCGCAACGCGATGACGTCCGACGACGCGGCCGCGAAGCGCGCGACCGAGCAATCGATCCGCCGCGACGGCTACGACGCGTATCGCAGCGCCGTCGCCGCGCGCATGAACAGCGCGCTGAACACGCCCGCGCCGTTCGTCGAGCGTCTCGTGCACTTCTGGGCGAACCATTTCGCGGTGTCGATCGACAAGGGGCCGGTGGCCGCGTACGCGGGCGCATTCGAGCGCGACGCGATCCGTCCGCACGTGCTCGGCCGTTTCGAGGACATGCTCGTCGCCGTCGAGCAGCATCCCGCGATGCAGATGTTCCTCGATCAGGCGCACTCGGTCGGCCCCGACAGCCCGGCCGCGCTGCGTGCGCAAGCACGCAATCCGTCGGCGAAGCGCGGGCTCAACGAGAACCTCGCACGCGAAATCATGGAGCTGCATACGCTCGGCGTGCGCACGGGTTACACGCAAGCCGACGTGACGGAATTCGCCCGCGCGTTGACCGGCTGGAGCATCGCCGGCGGGCGCGGGCCGCAACCGGGCGATGCGGCGCCCGGCGCATTCGTGTTCCGCCCGAATCTGCACGAACCGGGTTCGCGCGCGGTGATGGGCCGCACCTACGATCAACCGGGCGAAGCGCAGGCGCGCGCGATCCTGCACGACCTCGCGCGATCGGAGGCGACGGGCCGGCACATCGCGTTCCAGCTCGCCCGTCATTTCGTCGCCGACACGCCGCCGCCCGCGCTGACCGATCGGCTCGCGCGTGCATTCGATGCGCGTGGCGGCGACCTGCCGACCGTCTATCGCGCGCTCGTCGATGCGCCCGACGCGTGGTCGCCGGTCGACCGCAAGTTCAAGACGCCGTGGGAGTGGGCCGTATCGTCACTGCGCGGGCTCGGCTGGCGCGACACCGGTGATCTGAAGGCCGCGCCGCTGCTGGCTCAACTCGGCCAGCCGGTGTGGCGACCGGGATCGCCGGCCGGCTACGATGACGTCGCTGCGAGCTGGGCCGCGCCCGACGCACTTGTGCGCCGCGTCGAGATCGCGCAGCGTCTGGCCGCGCGTACGGGCGACCGGCTCGATCCGCGCACGCTCGGCAACACGCTGCTCGCCGGTTCGATGAGCGCGCCGACCGCGACCGCACTGTCGCGCGCCGAAAGCGCGACCACGTCGCTCGCGCTGCTGCTCGTATCGCCCGATTTCCAACGGAGATGACCATGGCCGTGTCTTTTTCCCGCCGACAATTCCTGAGCGTTGCCGCCGCCGGCGCAGGCGCGATCCTCGTCGCGCCGCGGATCGTGTTCGCGAACGTCGAGACCGACCGGCGCTTCGTGTTCGTGATCCAGCGCGGCGCGGCCGACGGCCTGAACATCGTCGTCCCGTATGCGGAGCCCGCGTATGCGTCGCTGCGCGGCCCGCTCGCGATCGACACGGCGGCCGCGACGCGGCTCGACGGTACGTTCGCGCTGCATCCGTCGCTCGCGCAGACCGCGCAGTTGTACCGCGACGGCCAGGCGCTGTTCGTCCATGCGATTGCGTCGCCGTATCGCGACCGCTCGCATTTCGACGGCCAGAACGTGCTCGAAACGGGCGGCCGTGCGCCGTACCAGGTGAGAGACGGCTGGCTGAACCGGCTCGCCGCGCTGCTGCCGGCGACACGCGACAGCGCGATCGCGTTCGCGCCGACCGTGCCGCTCGCGTTGCGCGGCACGGTGCAGGCCGCGTCGTATGCGCCGTCCGGCTTGCCGGCCGCGCCGGACGATCTGCTCACGCGCGTGTCGGCGCTCTACGAAGCCGACGCGCAGCTCGGCCCGTTGTGGCAATCGGCGATGGAAGCGCGAGGTCTCGCCGGCGATGCGCATGCGCGGCAGGACCCGGCCGGCGTCGGCAAGCTTGCCGCGACGTTTCTCGCGCGCGACGACGGCCCGCGGATCGCGATGATCGAGACGGGCGGCTGGGACACGCACAGCGCGCAGAACGGGCGGCTCGCGAATCAGCTGAAGGCGCTCGACACGATGCTCGCCGCGCTGCGCGACGACCTCGGGCCTGCGTGGCAGCAGACCACGGTGCTGGTCGCGACTGAGTTCGGCCGCACGGCCGCGGTGAACGGCACGGGCGGCACCGATCACGGGCAGGCGTCGGTCGCGATGCTCGCGGGCGGCGCGGTCGCCGGCGGCCGCGTGATCGCCGACTGGCCGGGGCTGCGACCGGGCGACCTGTACGAAGGACGCGACCTGAAGCCGACCGCGTCGCTCGACGCGCTGATCGCGGGCGCGGCCGCCGACAGCCTGCGGCTCGACCCGCGCCGCACCGCGGCTGCGCTGTTCGCGGAAAGCAGCGCAACGCGGCCGATGACGGGCCTGATTCGCGGGGCCGCGTAACGCGGCACAT
Source organism: Burkholderia sp. BCC0419 (assembly GCF_902830285.1). Taxonomy (NCBI): domain Bacteria; kingdom Pseudomonadati; phylum Pseudomonadota; class Betaproteobacteria; order Burkholderiales; family Burkholderiaceae; genus Burkholderia; species Burkholderia sp. BCC0419. The sequence goes on along the minus strand of NZ_CADESR010000012.1, from coordinate 167,934 downwards.
GCGTGCGTTCGTCCCCGCCACACGATTACACAACAGGGAGAACTCGAGATGATGAAGATCCGATCCGTTTCGCTCGCCGTGCTGGTGAGCGCGAGTGCCGTGCTGTTGTCCGCGTGCGTGGTCGAGCCCGTGCGGCCGCCGCAGCCCGCACCCGTCGTCGAGGTGGCGCCGCCGCCGCCCGCGCCCGGCTATCGCTGGGCGAAGGGGCATTACCGGTGGGCCGGCAATCACTGGGCATGGGTGCCCGGGCACTGGATGGCGGTGTACTGACGGGGTGTGACGTGTAGGGCGGTGCGCCTACCACCCGATCCGGTGTTTCTCCTCCGTCTCGCGATGCCGCCAGTCGTCGTCCGCATGAAGGTACTGGCTCGTCGTCGTGAGCGATACGTGGCCGAGGTTGTCGCGCACGAGCCGCAGGTCGACGCGGCCGTCGGCCATGTGCGAGCCCGCGCTGTGGCGCAGCCAGTGCGCGGACGCCTGTTCGAGCACGTGCGCCGCCTGTTCTCCCGCATCGCCGTTCGCGCGCAGCCGGTCGGCCGCGTGCCGGAACACCTGCTTCACGATCCGGTGCAGCGCCGCGCGCGTGAGCGGCTTGCGCGTCTGGCCGACCGCCAGCACGAGCGGCGTCGGCTCACCGTCGAACGGCAGCGCGGGCAGGCCGTGCGCGCGCCGGTAGCGCGCCAGCTCGGCCATCATCTCGTCGGTGGCCGGCACGAGCCGCTGCCGGCCGCCTTTGCCCGTCACGTCGAGCCACCAGCGCTCGTGCCCGTTCGCGTCGCGCCGGCAGAAGAATTGCCCCATCGTCGTATCGGCCGCTTCGGTGATGCGCAGCCCGCCGAGATACAGCAGCGTGAACAGCCAGCGTGCGCGATCCGCATGGAAGCATGCGCGGGCATCGTCGCGCGGCATTGCGGCGATCGCGTCCTTCACCGATTGCCACAACGGCTGCCCGAGATGGCGCGTGATGCGCGGCGCGGGCCGGCGCTGCCGCTGTCGCGACAACGCGAGCGGGTTGCCGGCCAGATAGCCGGCCTGCACGAGCCACGAGAACATCACGTTCAGGATCACCAGCGCCTGCCGCTGGCTGGCCGCCGACAGCGGCCCGTAAAACGGCCGCCAGCGCGGATCGTCGCGCGGATGCTTGCGGCCGCCGTTCGCGCACCACAGCTCGGCCGGCGCGGGCGCGAGCAGGAATTGCCGGTAGACGACGAGATCCTCGTGCGTGAGCGACGACAGCGGCTTGCCGCACGCGATCACGGCCCACAGCAGCAGGCGCTCGGCTTCCTTGCGGTAGTTCTGGAACGTGGTCGGCGTATCGACGAAGCGGGCGAGCCACGCGCGCACGGCGTCGAGGTCGTTGGTCGCGGCGATCTGCGGATGCGCGCTGCCCGAGCGGTTGGTGCCCGTGCGTCCGTCGAGCGCGGCCGGCACGGCCAGCGTATCGATCGGCAGCGGGCGCAGCGCGGTGTCGGACGGAACGGATGAGGTCATGCGAAGGAAACGCGCTGCGCGAACCGCGCGGGCGTGGCCGGGCGGACGAACGCAGCGTGCGAAATCGTATCGGGAAGCGTCGATGGTACACGATCACCACACGGTGAAGCCGCCGTCGACGGCGAGCGCGTGGCCGGTGACGAAGCGCGCGGCGGAACCGGAACACCGTAGCGTATCGGATCGCACGTGATCCGATAAATGACGGTGCTCGAACGCGTTCTGTAAGGTGTTTGTGAACCTTCTCGCCGGGCGGCTCGTCTAATTGGCCCTCCAACGCTCCCAGAGGCATATCAGATGATTCACAAGACCCGAACGCTGCTCGGCGCGGCCGTCCTTGCCGGCAGCACGCTCCTAGCCGGATGCCAGACCGATGCGGCGGCCACCGCGCCGAATGCCGCCCGCCTGGCCGACGGCAAGCCCGTGGCCAAGATCGTCTACGTCGCGCCGCAGTCCGCGCGCTGCACGGGCGTCGCGCCGATGGAGTGCCTGCAGGTGCGTAGCAGCCCGAGCGAGCCGTGGAGCCTGTGGTACGCGGGGATCGAAGGGTTTGCCTACCAGCCGGGCTACCTGTACACGCTCGAAGTCGACGAATACCGCGTCGCGCGGCCGCCGGCCGACGGTTCGTCGATCCGCTGGGTGCTCAAGCGCGTCGTCGAGCGCCGCCAGGTGAACTGACGGCCGCGATCACGCGGAAGGGCGCGCCGCCGCACCGGCCGGCGGCGCGGCCGTATCGATCCGCCGGAACACGACGGACGACAGCAGCGTCACCGCGCCCATGCACGCGAACGACAGCATGAACCCATGCGCCATCGAGCCCCGATAGGCGGCGAACAGGTTGACGAGCCCGCCGCCGATCGACACGCCCAGCCCCATCGCGAGCATCTGCATCATCGTGAACAGGCTGTTGCCGCTGCCGGCGTCGGCGTGCGACAGCCCCTTGAGCGTCACGCCGTTCATCGCCGCGAACTGCATCGAATTCGCCGCGCCGAACACGATCAGCAGCACGCCTTCCAGCACCGGCGCGGGCCGCGCCGACACCAGCGCGAACCCCGCGATCGCGCAGCCGACGATCCCCGTATTCACGACCAGAAACGCCGCATAGCCGAAGCGCTTCACGAGCGGCGCGATCCAGCGTTTCGCGATGACGCCCGCGATCGCGGCCGGCAGCATCATCAGCCCCGATTGCAGCGGCGTATAGCCGAGCTGCACCTGCATCAGCAGCGGCAGCATGAACGGCACCGAACTCGTGCCGATCCGGCACAGCAGGTTGCCGAGCAGCCCCGACCCGAAGTTCGGCTCGCGGAACAACCCGAGCCGGAACAGCGGCTGCGTGCGTCGCCGCGCGTGGGGCAGGTATGCAAGCGCGCTCGCCAGGCCGAGCCCGGCGAGCCCGGCCGCCCACACGGCGCGGTGCGCGGACATCGGCGGGTCGATCGCGAGCGACAGCGCGATCATCGCGGCCGACAGCAGCGCACAGCCGACGAAGTCGAACGGCGGCGGCTGCGTCGCCTGGTCGTGCGGCAGGTAGCGCTGCACCGCGATGAAGCCGACCGCGCCGACCGGCACGTTGACGATGAACACCCAGTGCCACGAAATCGCCTGCGTGAGCCAGCCGCCGAGCGTCGGCCCGACGATCGGGCCGAGCTGGCCGGCGATCGACACGAACGCGATCGCCGCGACGTACTGTTCGCCCGGCACGCGGCGCAGCACGGCGAGCCGCCCGATCGGCAGCAGCATCGAGCCGCCGATGCCTTGCACCGCGCGCGCGATGACGAGCTGGCCGAGCGTGTGCGACGCCGCGCTGCCGATCGACGCGAGCACGAACACGAGGATCGCGACCGAGAACACGCGGCGCGTGCCGAACCGGTCGGCGAGCCAGCCGGAGGCCGGCGTGAGCATCGCCATCGTCAGCGTGTAGACGACCACGACGGGCTGCATCGCGAGCGGCGACGCATGCAGGCTTTGGGCGATCGAGGGCAGCGCGGTGTTGACGATCGTCGTGTCGAGCGACTGCATGAAGAAGGCAGCGGCGACGATCCAGAGCAGCGCGGAATGGGTGGGTTCTCGGGACATGGGGAAATCGGTGGGGCGAAAGTCCGGCGCCGGTGCACGGTCGCGCGGCGCCTGCTCGATGGTACCGATTCCGCCGGTCATCGGGAAGCGGTCTCGCCGATCGCATCAAGGACATGTTCATCGTCGGCGGTTTCAACTGCCATCCGGCGGAGATCGGGCGGCTGTTCGCCGCGCATCCGGCGATCGGGCAGGTCGCGCGGGCGTGCGTGCCGATCGTCGCCGGGATGCGGCGCGGCGCGGCGGACGCGCGTTCGCACCGGCTCGCGATGTTCTCGAAGGCCGGCGTAGCGTCGTTCGTCCTGTTGGCTATTGCGCGCGTTGCTTTGTTGCCGGGGCCGTTCGTGCGCGAGGGGGCAGGGCGTATGCGCTGCTGTCGGGGTTCGTGCCGGCGATCATTGCAGCGGGCGTGATCGTTTGGGGCCGCGGATAATCTGCCTTTCTACTTCCGCATCCGTTCGACCACGTCGCACGACATGAGCCGGCCGGCTCGCGCGGCATGTCGCGCATGGCCGGACAAGATGCATGCGCACGCATCGGTATTCACCCTGCCTCGTCAAGCAGGATCGTGCATCGGCGACGCTTGCGCCCGGCGCGAAGGTGCATTTTTGCAACGCATTTTCAATGCGTTGTTCCGTACGCGATTGATCGCAACGGCAACGCGCGTGCGCTGATGGCCGTCCGGCTTCGCTCCGCGGGCGTTGCGCCATCCATGCACCGTCGACGCACAAGACGGCACATCGCGTGTTTCGGCGTCGCTCGCCGAATACGGATACGTTCCTGAAACATTTCCCCTCGATTGCGACTCGCGCCACTACCCGTCCCGACGAATGGCGCTTTTTCCGCTTCGGCCAGCGCCGCATGGCACGCCCTTTGCGGTTCACCCGATGCCGCCGGCGCAGATGAATTTCGCCAGAACGACCCGCGCATCGGCGGCATGTAACGACATCGAAACAAACGGGGAATCGGATCGGGTCGCGCGCGCCGTGTGCCACGGCGCATGCGCAGCGCATGTCGTATCGGTCATGTGCACCGCACAACGCGTCCCCGATCCGTCGAACAGCAAGCGTGCTTGCAAGGTGTCGTGCCGGGGTTCGCATCGCGCATCGCGACGAAGGTCGCGTGTGCGTCGCGTCGCACCCGGCACATGTCGGGGGAGGCGCCCGTGAAAACGACAGTGAATCAATGGGCAGTAGTCGCGGCGATGTTCGTCGCGAGCGCGCACGCGCAGGAAATCTACCTGCAGGGCGGCACGCAGGGCGTCGGCATCGGGGCGGCCGTGAGCTTCAATTCGATGCTGGGCGCGCACGCGGATTTCAACGCGATCAATCTGACGCATAACTTCACGGTGGCCGGCAATCGCTATCAGGACGACCTGAAGCTGCGCCAGGGCGGCTTATATGCCGACATCTTTCCGTGGCGAGGCAGCGGCTTCCGCGCGACGCTCGGGTTGCGCTTCAACGACGACGAGCTTCACGGCGTATCGGTACCGACCAACGGGACCTACGTATTCGGCGGCAAGCGTTATCCAGCGCTGCCGGGCATGTACGCGGTCGCGGAAGCGCGTTATCCGACCGTGATGCCGTATGTCGGAATCGGCTACGGGCATCGGCCTGCGTCGAAAGGGCTCGGGTTCGTCGCCGATATCGGCGTCGCGTACGGGATACCGAAATGTTCGTACACGCTGTCGCCGGAACTGGCCGCGGCGGCCGGACCGGCGAAGAGCCAGGTGCTGGCCGCGAGCGGGCTCGACTCGCTGCGGCAGATGATGTCGCGCTATCGGTGGTACCCGGTCCTGCAGATCGGCATCTCGTACCGTTTCTGAACGCGCACGGGTCACGGCGTGACCGTTTGACGCTCGCGAGCGGGCTCCGCCGCGCGGCGTGCCGGGCGTGCGTCGTGGCGCTTTGCGATGAACGGATGCTCGACGTAGCGGTAAGTCAGCAGCGCACAGAAGACGGCAACCAGCGCGCATGCCAGCGCGAGCGCCCAGATGCCCGAGTCGTCGGCTGAATTGATCGGGAAAACGAACTTGTCGACTGCATGAATGATCATGTACACGATCACCATGTGGATCATGTAGATGCTGAAACTGGCGGTGCCGAGCAGCGCGAGCGGGCGGGTCTTGAGCACGCCGTAGAACGTGTTCCCGCTGGCGATGCAGAGAAACACCGGAAGCAGCGGCAGCGCGCCTGCGATCGAATAGCGTTCGGCGGGGGACGGAGACATCGCGAGGATCAGCAGCGCGACGGTCGCCGCCGCTTTCGTGGCGAGCCGCGCGCAGATTGCAGGATGCCGCGACACCTCGTAGGCCACCGCGCCGAACGCGAACAGCAGCGCCATGCCGCCTGGCGGCCCGAACAGCGCCGCGCAGGCCGTGACGATCGCGAGCGCGAGCAGCTTGCGCCACGCACGCGTGGCGACGAACCACGCGAGAAACGGAACGGCGACGTAGAACCGCCATTCGTAGGCGAGGGTCCACCAGACGCCGCTCAGATACGGGGTTCGCTCCGCTCCGTTGATCGGGAACGCGCCGAACCAGCCGAGCGAAACGGTCTTGAGCAGGTCGGCCAGCAACTGCGCCGGTGCACCGACGGCGTTGCGAGGAAACCAGTAAAGCGTGCAGATGACGATGACGGCCGCGTAAAACAGATAGAGCGGCGCGAGGCGTCGCACGCGCCCGACGAAGAAGGTCCGCACGTCGAGCGCGCCTCGGCATGCGCGTTCCCAGAACAGCAGCCCGGTGACCATGAAGAACATCGCGACGGGAATCGTCCCGAGATCGCGCAGGAAGTCGGTGCCGGCACCCCAGACGCCGGTCGACAGCAACGCCTGGTTGCACGCGAAATGATGGAAGACCACGGAGATGGCCAGGAGGCCGCGGAACCCGTCGAGATTGCGATAGCGCATCGACAGCGACTTGTCGACGGCCGACCGGTAGAACGGCACGTGTCGGGCGACGAGCCACGCGATGATCGCCACGGCCGCAACGCATGCCGGGAAGTAGAGTTTGTCGGGTGTCGGGGAGAACAGGGTTTCCAGAGAGGGCGTAACAAAGTCCACTGAAGGGCGTCTCGTGTCTTGGATCGGGATTTCAGGCACGGATGGTCCGCGTCGATGCAAGGTCTTCTGCGCGCTTCGCACGGCGTTCGATCGCCGGTCTTGTGATCCGATGGTATCAAACGATGGCGAGGGGTCGCGGCCCGTTGTGCAACACGATGTTTCAGCGCGACTCGATGCGACGCCCGTATTCGCAGCGCATGTCGCCGACGGCGCTCGCATCGCAAATCCCGTTCCTCGCCGGCCGGACATTCGTCGTTATCGATGGCACTCGACTGGCCATCCGGCCGGCTTCCCCATCGTCCCGCTCCGGCTTACCTTGAGCGACAGCAGTTCGATGCGTCGGACCCGCGGCGGAAGATGGACGAAATTCTTGTCGTCCGCTGCTGCGGGTCCACGCCGACTCAGGGGTCCGTCCGGTCACGAAGGTGATAGCAATGCTTGCAATTTATCTTCATGGCGCTATCATTGATAGCAAATCTGGATGGAGGTACTCATGGCAAATCTTCTGGTGCGTAACGTGGATGACACTATCGTTCAAAGCCTGCGCGAGCAGGCGGCGGCCCATGGCAGGAGCGCCGAGGCCGAACATCGAGCCATTCTGGCCGAAGCGCTCGGCCGGCCGAAGCGGCGGTCCTTTGCACAAGTGCTGATGAGCATGCCGGAGGTGGGCGAAGACGCGGATTTCCAACGTGTTCAGGATTCAGGCGAGGTCAGGCGTGTTTTTGATTGATACGAACGTCATCAGCGAAATCAGGAAGGGCAAGCGAACCAACCGCGGCGTGCGGGCGTTCTTCAGGCAGGCCGAAGCCGACGCGAGCCCGCTTTACCTGTCCGTCGTGACGGTGGCCGAGCTGCGGCGCGGTGTCGACCTGATCCGTCATCGCGGCGATCACAGCCAGGCGTCGGCGCTCGAGGCCTGGATGGCGATGATCCTGTCCGGCTATGCGCCGAACATCCTGCCGGTCGATATCGAGGCCAGCCAGATGTGGGGGCATTTGCGGGTGCCCGATCCGACGCACGAACTCGACAAGCTGATCGCAGCCACCGCGCTGATCAACGATCTGACGGTCGTCACGCGCAACGTTGACGATTTCGCGCGCACCGGCGTCCGGTTGCTGAATCCGTTCGACTAGCGTCGCGGCGGCGGCCCGCCGTCGCGCGAAGCCGGGACGGGCGGCGCCGGCCTCTTACCGCTCGTCCTCTCGTCCCAACAGACGGTAAAAAAACGGGCTGGCGGCCAAAAAATGAGGGGCGCATCGAAACGGGCTATATCGACAGGCAACATCCGCCATGGAAGGTGTCCGGAGCGCCCGCGCTTGTGCGTCGCATCAAAATAACTTGACGAAACGGCCGCTCCCGCGTAGTGTCCGAAACCGAAGTCGTCAAGAAGTTCGATTGCTCATCATTGGCCGCACACCGTGCGGCAGTCGTTGGTCTCTCCCTCTTTGATTCTTTCTGTGCCCGTCGCGGGCGCATGTTCAATTATTTGTATTAAGGAAGTATTTGTGGATACCGGTACCGTCAAGTGGTTCAACGAAACCAAGGGCTTTGGTTTCATTTCCCCGGACAACGGCGGCGACGATCTGTTCGCCCATTTCTCCGAAATTCGCGGCACGGGCTTCAAGACCCTGGCCGAAGGCCAGAAGGTCAGCTTCGAAGTGAAGCGCGGCCCGAAGGGTCTGCAAGCGTCGAACATCACGCCGCAGTAAGCCGCATCGGCAGCGGTCGCCAAGCGGCGGCCGATGCCGGATGGAGTATCGCGCGGGACGCCGCATGACGGCGGCCTGCGCGTTCCGATGCGCACGACCGATGCATCGCGACATTCACGATGCATCGGTCGTGACGCCTCCCTCATCGCATGCGTGACCCGCGTGCGACGCAACGCCCTCGCGAAGCGCTCGTCGCTTCGCCAGCGCATCACCGCTTCAACGCATCAACCCGAGCAGGCCGCCGCCATGCCCCGTAGCCGGCGCGGTCCCGACTTGCGCGGCGCGCTCATTGCGCCGCCGCCACCGACCGCCCGAACGCCGCAACGCGCCGGGCTCCGATCGCAAGACAGGCCCGTGGCCCGTCTGAACGAACCGATCCCGGCTGCCTGCCGGCCGCCGTCCCGTTTGCGGGAGCCGGCGCCGGGCAGATCGCCGCGGCCGCGGTCAATCACCTTGTCTGGAGGAATTGGTTTGGCAAAAGAAGAACTGCTGGAACTGGACGGAATCGTCGACGAAGTGCTGCCGGACAGCAAATACCGTGTCACGCTGGAAAACGGCGTCGTGGTCGGCGCGTACGCGTCGGGCCGCATGCGCAAGAACCACATCCGCATTCTCGCGGGTGATCGCGTGACGCTGGAACTGTCGATGTACGACCTGACGAAGGGCCGCATCAACTTCCGGCACAAGGACGCGAATTCCCCGCGTCCGCCGCGAAGCGGGCAGCCGCGCCGCTAAGCGGCCACGACCGGTGCGCAGCAGCGCGCACCGATCGTCACCTGTTCGGCCGCATGGCCGGACGAACCGGATGAACGGCGCACTGTGTGCCGTTCGTCGATCGCCGGCGGTGCCGTCGCGCCGCGACGGCTTCTTCTGCTTCTCCCGCCTTTACCGGCGCCGCGCGTGTTTCACGCTCAGGCGGCCGCGTCCCGCAGGAAATCCTCGATCACCATCGCGAAATACGGCGGACATTCCTGCATCGGGTAATGCCCGCAATTCGGTATCTTCACGAGCCGCGCGTCCGGATGCCATGCGAGAAACGTCGCCCGCATCGCTGCTGCGTCGAGCCCCGGGTCCTTGTCGCCGACGACGACCAGAAAGCGCGTGTCGAGCCCGCGCACGTCATCGACGAAGTCGGTTCCGGTCAGCATGTCGAGATACGCGAGTCGGCAAGCGGGCGCCACGCGCTCGCGGTTCTGCCGCAGCTTGACATCGGCCCAGCGCGCCGACAGTCCCCCCGTCACGAATCGCACGAGCCGGCGAAACGCATCGTCGTCGACGGTCGTGCTCGCGAAGAATGCGCGTGCGTCGTCGTGCAGGCGATTGCCGGCCGCCGACACGGGGCACACGGCAATCGCGCTCTTGATGCGCGACGGCACGTCGGCGGCGAGCCGTTGCGTCGCCATGCCGGTCATTGAATGGCCGATCACGTGAAAGCGCTGCCAGCCGAGACGATCCGCGAGCGCGACGCAATCGGTCGAGATCTCGTTGATCGTGTACGTGCCGCCCAAGTGAATGGACGCACCGTAGCCGCGCAGATCGGCGAACACGTACGTGAACGCCGTTTCGTCGAGATACGGCAGCAGCGCCGCGTAGTTCGTATGGTCGCCGAGCCAGTCGTGCAGGACCATCACGCATTCGGGGCCCGTGCCGTGCCGCAGGTAACCGAGGCTGCCGGCTGCGCTGTCCGGGCGGGAGGCGAGGGTGTCGATAGGGTTCATTTCAAGTCGTTTCCTTTTGGTCCGGGAACCAAAACGAAACGCCCTCCCGGCGGACCGGGAGGGCGTCTTGAAAGTGCATCGATCGTATCGGGCCGATCGACGAAAGTCAACGCTCAGAGCGCCATCTCGCCCGACACCTCGATGCGCTACGCATTGACCCAGCGGCCGGGCCGCACGGCGGCGAAGTGTCGCGTGTCGTGTTCGCCAACGGTCACGCCCAGCGCGTCGTCGCGGCGATCCATGCGCTGCGCGGCCAGTTCGCCGAGGCGATCCGCGTCGACGAACTCGCCGCCGTCGCGCAGATGAGCCCGTCCGCGTTTCACCGGCAATTCAAGGCGCTGACGGCGATGACACCGCTGCAGTACCAGAAGCAGTTGCGTCTGCTCGAAGCGCGACACCTGATGACGACGGCCGTGTCGACCTGGGCCACGAGTACGGCGAGACAGAGGGGCAGGAGGGTGACGCAGCGGCGTTTGATTATGGAGGCCGGTTCGAACGATCCTGAATCGGGCACGGCGCTTCTCCTCCGCAACATGTTGTTCCGCCAGCCTACGCCCAAGCTGCTGACGGCCTACTGGCAGTAGCCGGTGGGGTCGTATCACGTTGGCATCGTCTCCACGATGTAGTGCGGCGTTGCCCTCCGCCGGGTCCTATCCGTGACGTGTGCCTCCGTCGGATTGGCAGATTTAGCCTCCTCTTGGCACAGTGGCGTCACGGTCGGCAATGCGGAATTCCCTTAGTCACGATAGTGGGGGCGATGCCCACGTAGTGGGCCGGGGCGTTTCCAGAGTTTTCAATATGACTTAGTACCAGTACTAGTCTTTTATTTGTTTCGAATTGAAAAATAACGATCCAATCTCAAAATTAAAAATTAAAACGCCGGATTTTGCGTTGACGAATTGGATTGCAAAAAAATAGAATTCATCGCCGTATCGGTTCGATCGTGTAGTTGCTTGGGCGAATTTTGTATGGCACGGCCGCCGTATTAAAGCCCATGTCGAAAGACATCGTCATGGATATTTCGTAGTCGAGATGTGTATGGATTCACAATTTTTCACGTGAAATAGAATTGATTGGTCCATTTCATATGGACCGGCCATGCCATTCAAATTGAAAAGATGGAAGGGCGCCCATGGTTGAAAAGCAGCTGTTTCCTGCTGCAACGGAATCGAATGTCTACTTTGGTCCATCTGCACAAAAAAATGGCTGAGACGCGTTGCGCCGCGCGATATCGACGTCGTTTTGCTGACACATCCGCGCGATCGGGCGGATGTCATCCGGATGTTTCCTTGGGCCGGCATGCTCGACGGGGAGGCGCTTGCCGACCTGCTCGATTGTCTGCAACCCGTCTACGGCGAGATCATCGAGGCGAAGGACATCAATATCGGCATCCTCTGAGCCGTCGTCGCATACAACCACGCCATATTCGGCTTCTTCCCTATGGAATGCATCACGCTCATGCCCAGGTGGGCCGGGTACGGCTTCGTTTGCGCGTGCCTCCTCGCCGCGGGCTGTACAAAGTCGCCGGAAACATATCATGGCTATATCGAAGGGCAGTTTTCCTATCTGTCGGCGCCGTACTCGGGAAACCTGAAGACATTGCACGCGGCACGCGGCGATCGTGTCGAAGCGGGCGCGGTCGTTTTCGAGATCAGTGCTCCTGACCTGGAACAGGCAATCAAGCGTCAGTATCACCAGTGGCAATCGTCGCTGAACGTGCTCGACGATCTGGAGCAGGGAAAGCGTTCATCGGAAATCGATACGGTGAAGGCGCAGCTCGAACAGGCGCGGGCGAGTGCCGCGCTTTCGACGCAACGGCTCGCCCGTGCAGAAGCCGACTACGCGATACAGGCGATCTCGCGCGATCAGCTCGAACGCGAACGTGCGGCGGACCGGGTGGACAACGCACGAGTCAGCGAGCTCGCCAGCCAACTGAGGACGGCGCGCTTGCCGGCGCGCGACGGTCAACGGCATTCGCAGCGACAGAGCGCCGATGCACTGCAGGCCGAATATGAACGGCTGCAGACGCAATTCCGGCAACTGTCGGTGCAGGCTCCCGGCAAGGGTGTCGTCGTCGATACGTTCTTTACGCCGGGCGAGTGGGTCGTCGCCGGCAACCCGGTGGCGAAGATTCTGGTCGATCGCAATACGAAGGTGCGCTTCTTCGTGCCTGAGGCCGCGCTGGCCAATTTACGCGTCGGTCGTGTCGTGAAGATCGCATGCGACGGCTGCGAACGCGGCTATACGGCGACGATCAGCCATATCGCGTCGGACGCCGAATATACGCCGCCCGTCATCTACAGCAACGACGCACGCTCGAAGCTGGTGTTTCTTGTCGAGGCGCGGCCCGACACCGTTGCCGCGCGCTCTCTGCATCCCGGTCTGCCGATCGAGGTGACGCCATGAATCATGCGATGCCGCTGATCGACGTGCGCGAGCTGAACAAGCATTTCGGCACACGGCACGTCGTCAAGAACCTGAGCCTGCAGGTCGGTCGCGGCGAGATATTCGGCTTTCTCGGCCCGAACGGCAGCGGCAAGACGACCTCGTTGCGCATGATGTGCGGACTGCTGACGCCGGATTCCGGCAGCGGAACCTGCCTCGGATTCGACATCCGGACGGAATGCCGGGAGATCAAGCGACGAGTCGGCTACATGACGCAGCGTTTTTCGTACTGGGAAGACCTGACGGTGCGGGAGAACCTCGACTTCGTCGCGCGACTGTATGCGATCGACGCGCGAAAGGAACGCGTCGCGAGGATCCTCGCCGAGATGGACCTGGAGTCGCGCTCGAACCAGCTGACTGGCTCATTGTCGGGCGGCTGGAAGCAGCGGGTGGCGCTTGCCGCTGCGCTGTTGCAGTCGCCCGAACTACTGCTGCTCGACGAACCGACGGCCGGCGTCGACCCGGGCGTGCGCAGGGTGTTCTGGGAGGAACTGCACCGTCTGGCGGCACGCGGTATTTCCGTGCTCGTCAGCACGCACTATATGGACGAGGCGGAGCGTTGCCACAAGCTGGCCTACATCTCGTACGGCACGCTGCTGGCACACGGCGAGGCAGGCGATCTCGTGCGGCGGCACGCGCTCCATACCTGGTCGGTGTCCGGAGGCGATCTCGTCCGGCTGAACGACCGGCTCAAGGGCCGGCCGGGCGTCGAGCAGGTGATTGCGTTCGGTCGTGCACTGCACGTATCGGGACGTGACGAGGCCGTGCTTGGGGCGAGTCTCGCCGCGGTCTGCGGCGATGGTGTCGAGCTTCACAGGATCGCGACGAATATCGAGCACGTTTTCCTGCATTTGATGAAGGACGCATCCGGGGAGGCTGGCTGATCATGATCGGATTTTCGATTTCCCGCTGGTGGAGCATGGTCACGAAGGAATTCCTCCAGATCCGCCGCGATCGCGTGACGCTCGGGATGATCGCCGTGTTGCCGATCGTGCAACTGGCCCTGTTCGGTTTTGCGATCAACAGCGACCCCAGGCATCTTCCGACAATCGTGCTCGCCGACGACACAAGCGAATTTTCGCGATCGCTCGTCGCCGGTATGCGCAACACGGGGTATTTCGATGTCCGGGGCGGCCTGTTTTCCGAACGGGCGGCCCGTGACGCGCTGCAAAAGGGCAGCGTGCAGTTCGTGGTCAGCGTGCCGCACGACTTCTCGCGACGGCTGGTGCGCAACGAGCACCCGGAAATTCTGGTCGAAGCGGATGCGACCGATCCCGCGGCAACGGGAAATGCGATCGCCGCGTTCAACACGATGACACTGACGGTGTTGAACAAGGATTTGACGGGAGTCTTGGCGATAGCCGCGCCACGAGATGCATTCTCGGCCCGGGTGCACAGGATCTACAATCCGGCCGGCATTACGCAGTACAACATCATCCCCGGATTGATGGGAGTCATCCTGTCGATGACGATGGTCATGATGACGAGCCTCGCCATCACGCGTGAACGTGAACGCGGAACGATCGAGAACATCCTCGCGTCGCCTGCAACCTCGATCGAGGTAATCTGCGGAAAAATCGTGCCGTACATCCTGATCGGCCTCCTGCAATGCACGATCATCCTGCTGGCGGCCCGGTTCGTGTTCGGCGTGCCGTTTGAAGGCAATCCTGTAACGGTCTACTGCCTCGCATCGTTGCTGATCGTCGCGAACCTGATGGTCGGCATCGCCATTTCGTCGGTCGCACGGAACCAGTTGCAGGCGATGCAGATGACGTTCTTCTATTTCCTGCCGAGCGTCTTGCTCTCCGGATTCATGTTTCCGTTTGCCGGCATGCCGGGCTGGGCGCGGCTGCTCGGCAACGGATTGCCGCTGACCTATTTCAACCGGGCCATTCGTGGTGTCCTCCTGAAGGGGAGTGGATGGAACGAAGTATGGCCTGATGCGGCGACAATGGTCGTATTCGCGCTGGTTGCAATGACGATCGGCCTACTCGCGTACCGAACCACGCTCGATTGAACGACGATGGCACAACGAACCTGTCCATGCCGCCGCGCCTGCCGCGCGATTGCGGTCCTGCCGATCGCGGTTGCCATCGTCGCGGGGCACGGGTGCAGCCATCCCGCGTTTGTTCCCCGATCCGCGAGCGAGCTGGCATTGCCTTCCACCTTCATGGGAATGAGCGCCGTGTCGACCGATCGCGATGACGCGGGCGTGCACGGCGAACCCGAGCCGCGTTGGTGGCGGCGCTTTGGCTCGTCGGCGCTGGATGCACTCGTCGAGCAGGCAATGCAGGATAGTCCGTCCATAAGGAGCGCGGAGTCGCGGTTGATCGAGGCCACGAAGTATCTTGCGGGACAACACGGTGCCAGTCGCTATCCGCAGATCGACCTCGGCGCATCGGCCAAAAGGGAGCAGTTGAATACTGCCGCTGCCGGCTTGCCGATGATTCCCAACCCATCCCCGTTCATGCTGTACAACACGAACGTGAACGTTCGATACGACTTCGACTTCTTCGGCGCGCAGCGCCATCGGATCGCGGCGAAACGGTACGAAGCGGCGCTGAGACAGCATCAGGCAGACGCAGCGCGCTTGACGCTGGCCAGCAATATCATCGCTGCGGTGGTTCGGGAAGGGCGGCTGCGCGACGAAATCGAATTGACCGACGCAGTGTTGCGGAACCGGAAAACTGTTCGGCAGATGCTGCACGAACGGCATGAAATCGGCAGCGTCGCGTATCGGGAAACGATCGATGGCGATTCGGACGCTGATCGAATCGAGACGGAACTAGCGGTATTACGCGCGGAACTGCTGCAGGTCCGGTTTCAACTCGCGGTCTATGCCGGTGTTCCATCGCCCGAATCGCTGCCGCAGTTTCGCTTGGACGATTTGCAGTTGCCGCAGGACCTGCCGTCGGTGGTTCCGTCGGAGCTCGTGCGGCAACGGCCCGATATTCTCGCAGCGGAGGCGAGCCTGCATATTGCCGGCGAGCTGGCCGGCATTGCCACGGCCAATCTTTACCCGCGGATCGAATTGGGTGCGAGCATCGGGTCGTCGCCGCTGGTGCTCGGTCAGTTGTTCGCCGGCGGCACCACGATCTGGAATATCGGCGCCCAGCTCAGCGCACCGGTTTTTCATGGTGGAGAATTGCGTGCGGCGCGGGATGCGGCGGTTGCCGCTTACGATGCCACGTTCGAGGACTACCGGAAGGTCGTGCTGGGCGCGTTGCAGAGCGTCGCCGATGCGATGACCGAAATCGATCGCGATGCGACCACGCTGCAGGCCCGTGGCGCGGTCGCGCAACGGCAGCAGACCGTTCTGGAGATGACCCGCCGCCAGTTCGAGAACGGCAGTTCGGACCGGCTTCGTGTGCTCCGCGACGAGTATGCATACGACCTGGCGCGGCTCGACGTGACTCGCGTTCGCGCGGCCAGGATGGCGAGTACGGTTTCGTTCTTTGCCGCCGTCGGTGGCGACGCGTATCGTCCGGATTGACAGTACGGGGATGGCGCGACGATCGTGGCGGCCTGTGCATTCGTGAAGGCCGGCTACGACGTGCCCTGCGGCGTGCTGCTTGCGGGGTGCCGGCGCCCGTCGTGCGGCGGCTGAGCGATGCGGAGATCGACGCGAAGCCGAACGGCACGCGGATTTATCAGCAACTGGCTGCGGATTGCCTGCAGACGATCAGGCCGATCGTCGATTGAACTGGGTGGCGCTGCGAACCACCCGCGATTCATCCGGTGTCGCGCTTGAACGCGAGAAATCCTTCCGTCGTCGACACGAAGTCCGAAAACCCGAAGGCGGACAACGCGCGCCGAAGGCGTCCGGAAAGCGGCGTGCCGTAAACGGCCAGAATCGCATGGCCGTCGCGATGCAGCGCGTCGCCGTGATGGTCGTCGACCGCATCCAGTATTCCGGCGCACCAGCTTTCGCGGTCGTCGCCATGACGCAGGAACGTGGTCACGCCGCCTTCGGGGGCTTGCCCAGACTCCGGCCCACGCGTATTCCAGATCTGCCTGACCACGGGGTCGTTCGTATCGCTCGTCACGACCCACGTATGCCGTGCGTGCGCGGCGATGTCGCGAATCCGCTCGCCGCTGTCGGGATCGACGATCAGTGCGATCGTATTCTGTTTCGTCATGGTGATCCGCGTTGCTGTTGCGAGATCGATCCCCTTTTACGCGTGCTGGTCAATCGGGTCGATACCGGATCGATTGCGTCACGCATTGCCATTGGCTTAAGATCGTCGGGAGATCATCCCACGCCTTCAGCATCAATGAAAAAGAGCATAAGCCTGCGGGTCGCCGTCATCGCTTCGGCCGTTGCCGTGTACAGCATCTACATGCACATCCAGCAGCTGATCAGCGGCTGCATGTGGGTCAGGGGCCATCAGCGCTGCAGTTTCGAAAACAGTATGAATTTTCAGGGCTGGATGGATCTGGACCTGATGATCACCTGTTGCTGGGTCGCCGCGGCGGTGGTCGGGTGGATTTCCGTTGCGCAGGGCACGAAGAAGCCGAGTTAGCGGCGCGACGCGCGTCCTCGTTGAACGGGTACGACATAACCGCTCGATCGGGCCGAATCCGTCAATCGGGGACAACGCGCATTCGCTGCTCGGCCTCGACGGCGCACGCGATGCGTTCGAGCCGGAAATGAACGCATGAGTCTGCGCCGGCAGACGCAATCATCGCGATCCCCGGCGAGATGAGCGGCAGCACGCCTGCCCGCGAGGGGAGGTTCCCGTGCAATTTCCGATAGGATCGGTGGTCGCGCTCAGCTCGGCCGCGGCGACGATGTTCTCGATGGGCATGCTGTTTCTCGGCTACTGGGGATTGCACGAAGCGCTGCCCTGGCGGTTCGGCGACTACGTCGTGATCGTGCCCGCGCTGGCGGGTTTCGCATGCCTCGCCAGCGTGCCGTTTCTCGCGACATCGCCCATGAAGACGCCAGACGACGAGTCGCGAATGTTCGTCGCGCGGCGCGTTTTTCTGTGCGGTGCCGGCGCGGTGTGGTGTGCGATCGTCGCGTCGCTGTTCGTGTGAGAACGGGTGACGAGACGGTTTCCGGAACAGCGCGGCGAACGCATCCCGAAACGTCTTGCGTAAGGCCGGACCCCCGGTTTTCACGCCGCCATTGCTGCTTTGCTTTCCCCGATTGCGTGCACTAGATTCGAAGCGTTCGTCTATTTCAGCGCGCGAGGTGGAGCCATGACGCCGTGGGAGATTCAAGGTACCGAAATGATCAGTTGCAATTGCTCATACGGTTGCCCTTGCCAGTTCAATGCGCTGCCGACCAACGGCAACTGCGAAGCGATGGGGGCGATTTCGATCGACAGCGGCCACTACGGCGACGTGGTGCTCGACGGCGTCAGGATCGCGGTGGTGTTCCAGTGGCCGGGTGCCGTTCACGAAGGCAAGGGCAAGTGCCAGCCGATCGTCGACGAGCGCGCCAGTCCGGCGCAGCGTGAAGCCGTGCTGAAGATCATGACCGGTCAGGATACCGATCCTTTCGCGACGATGTTTTCCGTGTATGCGTCGACGCTCGAGCACGCGTTCGACCCGATCTTCACGAAGATCGATTTCGACGTCGATGTCGATGCGCGGCGCGGCCGGATTCACGTGGAAGGTGTGTTCGACGCCGCCGGCGAACCCATCCACAATCCGGTGACGGGGGCCGAGCACCGTGTGCGGATCGACCTGCCGCACGGTTTCGAATACGAGCTGGCCGAGATCGGTTCGGGCACGGGGCGCTCGCAGGGCAACATCGCGCTGAATCTCGACGGAACCTATGCGCAATTCGCGCGGCTGCATCTGAACAACCACGGGCTGATCCGGCATCGCGCCGCGGCATGACGCCGTTCGACACCTGGCTCGCGCGCGAGCGCGCCGTCATGCTGTTCGGCATGGCCGTGCTCGTCGGCCTGTGCTGGTTCTATCTGTGGACGGGCGCGGGAACCGGCATGTCGGCGTGGGAGATGACGACCGTCGCGCTGTTTCCGCATCGGCTGGCGGACGGCATGGGCAGCATGGATCCGTCGCTGCCGACCGTGATCGCGATGTGGTGGGTGATGATGATCGCGATGATGACGCCCGGCGCCGCGCCGCTCGTGATGCTGTACCGGCGCGTGCTGCGGCAGCACGGCAACGGGGCGGCGGGATCGGCGTTCACGTCGGTGGCGCTGCTGGCCGGCTATCTGACGACATGGCTCGCGTTCTCGATCGGCGCGGCGTTGCTTCAGGCGCTGCTGCAGCCTGCCGGGCTGATCTCCGCGATGATGCTGTGGTCGAGGAGCGCGCTCCTTTCCGCCATCGTGCTGGCGCTGGCCGGGCTCTATCAATTCTCGCCGCTGAAACGCGCGTGCCTGCGGCAATGCCGTGCGCCGGCTGCATTCCTCGTCGCGCACTGGCGTCCGGGCGTGGCCGGCAGCTTCCTGCTGGGCGCGCGGCACGGCATGGTTTGCGTGGGCTGCTGCTGGTTGCTGATGGCGCTGCTGTTCGTCGGCGGCGTGATGAATGTCGTGTGGATCGTCGCGTTGTCGCTGTTCGTGTTCGTGGAAAAGGTCCTGCCCGGCGGCGATCGTATCGGCCGTGTGCTGGGTGTCGTGCTGATCGCGTGGGCCGGTGTGACGTTGATCGTGTGATGCGAGCACCGGCTGGCAGCAGAAACGCGCCGGGCCCCGACGGGAGACACTCGATGAAAACCTGCTTTCACGCTGTCGCCATGTCGTGCGCGATGGCGGTCGTTGCCATGCCGGCGCTCGCGGGTGGCGACATGTCGGGCATGAAGTCGGGCGATACGAATGTGTCGGCGCCGGATGCGAAGCTGACCGATGCCGAAGTCAAGGATATCGATGCCGGGCGCAGGCTCGTGACGCTGAAGCACGGCGCACTCGACAACCTCGGGATGCCGCCGATGACGATGGCATTCAAGGCCGGCGATGCGGCGATGATCTCGTCGCTGCAGGTGGGCGACAAGGTCCGGGTTCGGGTGGAAAACGTCAACGGCACA
The DNA here is from genome assembly GCF_902830285.1 of Burkholderia sp. BCC0419. Classification (NCBI taxonomy): domain Bacteria; kingdom Pseudomonadati; phylum Pseudomonadota; class Betaproteobacteria; order Burkholderiales; family Burkholderiaceae; genus Burkholderia; species Burkholderia sp. BCC0419. The sequence continues at coordinate 148,432 of NZ_CADESR010000012.1, read as the reverse complement.
CTGACGATCGTGAAGCTGGTGAAGCGGCCGTGACGAGGATGCGGCGCGTGCTCGGGTGGACGCCGCCGTTTTTACGGCTCGTGCGTGCTACGTAACGCACGGCTCGTGTTACGTCAGCGTTATCGGAATGTCAGGGCGGGTCGAGCCGCAGCACGCGGGCCGCATGCGATACGTCGTGCCGCGCAGTGCGGTCTGCCCGGCCATCGCAAGGCGATTGTGAAACTGTGAAGGAGGCCGATGGAGATGGCACGGTAGATGCTTGATGAAATGTTCGCGCTGAATAGCGGACGGGGACTTCCATGCAGAATCATTTCATCAAGGCGAACGTTGCGCTCGCCGCCATTGCCGCGGCGTGTGCGCTCGCGGCGTGCGGCGGGGGCGACATTACGGCGCCGACGCTTGCTGGCAATCACATCGGGACGAGCACGAGTGGGACGAGTGGTAGTAGTGGCTCAAGCGGTAGCAGCGGCACAAGCAGCAGCGGCACAAGCAGTAGCGGCACAAGCAGTAGCGGCACAAGCAGTAGCGGCACAAGCAGTAGCGGCACAAGCAGTAGCGGCACAAGCAGCAGTGGCACAAGCAGCAGTGGCACAAGCAGCAGTGGCACAAGCAGTAGCGGCACAAGCAGTAGCGGCACAAGCAGCAGCGGCACGAGCAGCAGCGGCACAAGCAGCAGCGGCACGAGCAGCAGTGGCACGAGCAGCAGCGGCTCGAGCAGCGGCAACACCAGCGGCTGGGGTACGAGCGGCGCGCCGGGTACGAACGGCATCGTCAGCTCCGTCGGTGCGATCGTGATGGACGAGGGCGCCACGCTCGGCAGCATGAGCCTGCCCGGCGTCAGCAAGGGCGTCACCGTCGGGCCGGCCGATACGGTGACCGGCGTCGGCACGATCATCGGCGATACGTCGGACGTCGTGAGCGGCGGTCTCGGCCAGATCGGCATCGTACCGAACCCGGTCGGCACGACGGTCGGCGGCCTCGGTACGGTCGTCGCCGCGACCGGCAACCCGGTCAGCGGCATCAGCGAAACCGTCAAGGCGCTCGGGTCCGGCCCGCTGTCGCCGCTGGCGCCGATCACGACGCCGGTCGGCGGGCTGCTCGACACGGTGGCGAGCGGTTTGCGCACGGGCGGCGCTACGCTCGGCGCGTCGCTGTCGTCGGCCCCGGTCCAGCAGGCGACGCAGGCGATCAGCACCGCCATCACGCCGCTCGTGACGACGGCGGGCCAGCTCACGCAGCAGGTCGGCACTGCCACCGGCCTCGGGCAGCCGGTCGCGGGCCTGCTCGGACAGGTCGGCGGGGCGATCACGTCGGCCGGATGGAAGGTGACCGCCGCGTCGCCGCAGCCGATCGTCGGTGGCGTCGGCTCCCTCGTCCGTGCGGTCGGCGACACGGTGACCAATGCGGGCGGCCTCGTGAACCCGGCCGGTGCGAACGGCGCGGTGCCGATCTCCGGGTTGGTGACGAGCGTGGTCGGCGGCATCCCGGCCACCGTGCACGACGGCTCCGCGGCCGGTACGAGCGGCGGCGGCTCGCCGCTGGGCGGCCTCGCCAATCCGCTCGCGCCGGTGACGTCGCTGGTGGGCGGCCTGCTCGGCGGCGTGACCGGCGGTGCGGCGGGCAAGTAGCCGGTGCGCATCGATCGTCGACGGAAAGGCGGCCGTCCGCCAGCCGCCGGGCGGCCGCTTGCCGCCCGTCCCGACCTTCCGGGCGAGAATCTGCGCGACTGTGTCAGCCGGCGTTGTCTTCGACGATCGCGGGCGGTTCGAACGCCGTGACGGGCGGCGGGTCCGCATAAACCTCGACTTCCACCAGCGCCGTTTGCGCGACGGAGCCTTGAGTCAATTGCGAGGTGCCTTTGTCCAGCGTGACGACATTGGGATTGCCGTGTTTTTCGAGCGTTCCGGGGGTGCCGCCGCGCAGCGGGTCGTACCACGCGCCGGTCGCGATCTGTACGACGCCCGGTACCAGGAAGTCGGCGAGGGCGACGCCTGCGAGGAACGCGCCGCGATCGTTGAACACGCGTACCACCTGTCCGTCCCGAATGCCGCGGGCCGTTGCATCGTCCGGATGCATGTAAAGCGGTTCACGTTCCGCGATCTTGCTCGTCCGGCTGGCCGAAGCGGGGTCGAGCTGGCTGTGCAGTCGGGTCGCCGGCTGGTTCGACAGCAGATGCAGCGGATGGCTGACCGCGCCGGCGGCGCCCAGCCACTCCTGCGGCTCGAGCCACGCCGGATGCCCGGGACAATCGTCGTAGCCGAACTGTTCGACCACGCGCGAATGAATTTCGATTTTCCCGGACGCGGTCGCCAACGCATGCGCAACCGGGTCGCGCCGGAAGGCGCTCAACAGCACGGTGCCTGAGTCCGGTTGCGGAAACCGGTACTGTCCGTCCGTCCAGAACGTGGAAAAGTCGGGCAAGGTGAAGCCGTTCTTCTGCGCGGTATTTCGGGCGACGTCGTACATGTGACGCAGCCACGCCGATTCGTCGCGCCCTTCGTCGTAGGCCGGCCGGAATCCGAGTGCATCGGCCACGTCGGCGAAGATATCGAAGTCGTTCCGCGCGAGGCCCACGGGCTCGATCACCTGCCGCATGGCCATCCAGTACGGAGAATTCTCGTGCGCGAGGATGTCGTTGCGCTCCATCGTGGTCGTCGCGGGGAGCACGATGTCCGCGTGCCTTGCCGCCGGATTCCACCAGGGCTCGTGAACGATCACGGTTTCGGGTCGCTGCCATGCGCGCAGGAAGCGGTTCAGGTTCGCGTTGTGATGAAACGGATTGCCGCCGACGGAATACACCAGCCGGATGTCCGGAAACGTGATCGTTTCGCCGAAGCAGCGAATCTGCTCGCCGGGGTGCAGCAGCATGTCGGCGACACGCCCGACCGGAACGTAGGTTTTGACCGGATTGGGGCCGAGCGGAAGCGTCGGCCTCGGCATGCCGTCGACGCGCGGCGCCAGAATGCCGTTGATCGCGCCGAAGCCGAGGCTGAAGCCGCCGCCCGGCAGGCCGATCTGGCCCAGCATCGCGGCCAGCGTGATCAGCATCCACACGGGCTGCTCGCCATGGTCGGCCCGCTGTATCGACCAGCTCAGGTTAATGAGCGTCCGGTTCGCCGCCATCGATCGCGCGAGTTCGCGGATGCGTGCTGGCGGGATGCCGGTGATGTTCGCCGCCCATTCGGGGGTATGCGGCGTGCTGCCGTCGCGTCCCAGCAGATACGCTTCGAAGCGGTCGAACCCTTCGCAGTAGCGCGACAGAAAGCGGACGTCGTGTAGTCCTTCGTCGACGAGCGCGTGCGCGATCGCCAGCATCAGCGCGGTATCGGTATGCGGCCTGATCGGAATCCATTCCGCGCGCGGCCCGGCCGGAACGTCGGCACGCGACGGGCTGATCACGATGAACGGCGGACCCTGATCGCCGGCTTTCGCGTACCAGTCGACGCTGTCGTGAATGACGGCGCCGCCCGGGTCGAGCTGTGTGTTTTTCATCGCAGCGCCGCCGAACATGACCAGCAGCCCCGTCGATTCGATCACCTCCGGCCAGGACGGCACGAGGTTCGTGATATCGGTGCGCCCGAGGATATACGGCATCACGCCGAGTGCCGCGCCGAAGCTGTGGTTGCCGCGCTTGTCCACGTAGCCGCCGTGCAAGCCGAGCAGTCGCTTGAGCACGCTGGGCCCGTGATGGAACCGCCCGGCGCTGGCCCAGCCGTAGGAGCCGCCGTAGATCGCTTCGTTGCCGTGTTCGGCCTTGACGCGCGCAAGCTCGTCGGCGACCAGGCGCAATGCGTCGTCCCAGCTCACCGGCACGAAGGCGTCGCCGCCGCGGCCCTCGGCGTTGCGCGAGCGCAGATAGCCCGCGCGCACGTAAGGGCGATCGATGCGCAGCCGTCCGCGCACGATTTCGGGTAGTCCGCCGACGAACGCCGCAGGGTGGCGGTCGGCACTGAAAGGTGCCGTGCCCGCGATGGCGCCGTGGTCGTCGGTGAGAACGTTGTACACGCCCCAGTGCGAAGCGGTTTGGGTGGATCGAGTCGCCATGGTCGTCTTGACTGCCCGAGTGTGACTGCGGTTGGGGGGATTGCCGATGGTCCGTATCGCGGCAGTAATGCTTGCGGGTACGTTCGCTTCGGCGGCCGGTGATATCCTCGGCCGAAGGCCCTGAAACCGGCGGGATACCGGCGGAATACCGGCAAGAATTCGCCGGAATCTGCAGCCGTGCGCCGAGCCGGTATCAATGTACTGCCGTGTTTTTCCCGATACCGCATGAAAACAGTCAGTTTTCGAATCGAATGCGACAGATGAAATCCGCGATCGCCCGGGCGCACGAGCGGCTGCGCGCGTTGGCCGACGACACCCAGCTTGTCTCGATCGTGCGCGAAGGCAAGACTGCGGAAGCGCCGTACCACGTGCACAGCTGCGGCCAGTTGCTTTATCCGGAGCGCGGTGCCGCATTGCTGGAAACGGCGCACCACCTGGTTCGGCTCGGGCCTGGGCAGGCCGCGTGGATTCCGCCCGACGTGCCCCATTCGGTTCTGATGGACAGGCCGTATCGCTACCACAGCGTCTACATCGGCGCGTGCTTGCATGCCGATCCGATCTTCTCCGTTTCACACGTGAGCCCGCTGCTGAAGGCGCTGATCCTGGATGCGGCGTGCTGGGACGATGCCGATGCGTCGTCGGACGCGCGTTTCTGGAAAACACGTCTGATCGTGGACGAAATCCGTCGGGCGCCGCGCGTCGCGGCCGGCATGCCGATTCCCGACGATGCGCGCATCGCCGTCATCTGCCGCGCGCTGGAAATCGATCCGTCGGACGTGCGCATGCTGAGCGACTGGACGCGCGAGGTCGGCGCCAGCGAAAAGACGCTGCAGCGGGCCTTCGTCAAGTCGACCGGGCTGTCGTTTCAGCAATGGCGAACTCACGCGCGCATGACGAAGGCGCTTGAAATGCATCGATCCGGATTCCGGCTGATCGATGTCGCGGTTGCCGTAGGCTATTCCAGCGAAGGCGCTTATGCCCATGCGTTTCGGCAGTTCTACGGTTATTCGCCGGGGCGGATGAAGCAGCGGCCGGCGCGGGGGCCGTCCGGGTGATCGCAGGTCGGCCCGCGCTCGTTCACCTCCGCACGACGTCGATTCTTGCCGCCGGCCGCGCGATCCCGCGCGCCGGCAGCGGCGTCGACATCACGATCGACGTGCGCGTTTCGCCGTACAGGTTGATGCGTTCGATCAACTGTTCGAGATGGGCCATGCTGACGGCGACGAACCGCATCACATACGAATCCGCGCCCGTCACGTGATGGCATTCGACGACTTCGGGAATCGTCTCCAGCAGCTTGAGAAACTTCGCTTTCGCCGGTTGCGGCACCGTGATGCCGATCAGCGCGCTCACCGGATAGCCGGCCGCGGACGGATTGATCCGGGCGGTGTAGCCTTCGACCACACCGGTTGCTTCAAGACGCTTCACGCGCTCCGTCACCGCCGGCACCGACAGGTGAACCTGGCGCGCGAGCTCCGTATAGCTGATGCGTCCGTTGTCCTGCAACAGCGCCAGTATCTTCCAGTCCAGATCGTCCATCGCAGCGGGAATTTTTAAGGTAGAGCCGCCATTTTTCCTTAAAAACCGCATTCAGCGGGGGCCGGACTTTCCCTACGATGCCTGTTCGATCCACTGGATGTTGCAAGGAGCAGGCGATGCTGTTCATTAAATCCGTCGTGATGGGGCTGTCGATCGCGGTGCCGGTCGGCCCGATCGGCATGCTGTGCATTCAGCGCAGCCTGAGCCGCGGCTTCCAGGCGGGATTCGCGACGGGCATCGGCGCCGCGTGCGCCGATGCGATTTACGGCCTGCTCGGCGCGCTGGGCGTTGCGGGTATCGTCACCGCATTCCCGATGCTGACCGTCGGCCTGAAGATCGGCGGCGGCGCGTTTCTCGTGTGGCTCGCGTGGACCATCGCGCGCCAGGCGCCAGCCGCACCGGCCGGGCAACGCGAGTTGCCGCGTACGACCGTCCTGCGTGATTTCCTGACGACGTTCGGCCTCACGCTGTCGAACCCGATGACGATCGTGTCGTTCGTCGGGATCTTCGCGGCGCTCGGCCCGCTGCCGGGTGCGCAGGCAGGCGCGATGTGGACGACCGTGGCGTGGATGGTCGCCGGCGTGTTCGTCGGCTCGGCCACGTGGTGGCTGTGCCTGAGCAGCGCGACCGCCACGCTGCGCGCGAGGATGTCGTTCGCGTTCATGCACGGGCTGTCGCGCGTGTCGGCAGCCGTCGTCGCGGTATTCGGCGCGATCCAGCTGGTCGCCGGCGTGCGCGGGCTGATCTAGGCGCGCGGGGCCGCGCGGGTCGACCGGATCGCGTCGACCGTCGTCCGGATATGGGCGAGCAGCTCGAGCATCACCGTTTTTCGACAGTACTGGTTGATTCGCATGCTGACGACGATATCGGACGGCAACGCATCGATCGCATGCTGAACCGACAGCAGATCGTCGACGAGCCGTGTCAGCGCATCGGGATCCCACGTGTCGAGCGCAACGGCGATTTCGTCCGGCCAGAAGCCGAACGCGTCGATGCCGCAGCATCCTGCGACGCAGTGGATTTCCAGCGCGTCGATCAACGGCATGACGGCCGCCAGATGCGGGTCGATCTCAATCGCATTGCGGAGATCGCCTGTCAGGTCAGCGCATTCGATCCAGCGATCCGGGCCGATGCCGATGTCGTCCTTGTGTGCTTTTCCGTTCATCGCCGGCTCAATTCGATGCGTGCAAATGCAGGTGCGCGTGCACGAAGCGCGCGATTTCGTGGCTCAGCTCGATATCCTCCGGCGCGCCCATGAACCCGCCATGCGGCATCCCCTCGAACACGTGCAGCTCGGTCGGCACCTGCGCGCGCCGCAATGCGCGATGCAGGCGCACGGCGTTCGACAGAAACAGGTCGCGCGTGCCGCTCTGGATGAAGGTCGGCGGGAAGCCGGCGGCGAAATCGCCGAACAGCGGCGACAGGTACGGATGCGCGAGATCGGCGCCGTTCGCGTAGAGCAGGTTGTTCGCCATCAGCGGCGCCGGCAACACGACATCGACGAGCCGGTTGGTCTCGAAACTGTCGCCGGATTCGGTCAGGTCGGCTTCCGGCGACAGCAGCACGAGCGCGGCCGGCAGCGGCAGGCCTTCGTCGCGGGCGCGCAGCACCATCGCGGCAGCGAGATTGCCGCCGGCCGAACGGCCGCCGATGACGACGTTTTCCGGTGCGTAACGCTCCAGCACGTACGCATAGGCCGCGATGCAGTCGTCGAGCGCGGCCGGATACGGGTGTTCCGGCGGCATCCGGTAGTCGACGCCGTAGCAGCGGATGCCGAGCCGGTCGGCCTGCATCTGCGCGCCGGCGCGGCACGCGGCGCCGCCGCCGACGACCAGCGCGCCGCCATGCAGGTCGATGGTCGCGTAGGCGCTGGAAGCCGCCGCTTCGGGTGTCGCGACGTGCACGTCCGCATCGCCGACGCGGATCGTCTCGACGCTCGAACGCAAATAGCCGGCGAGCTGCTCGACCGCGGCCGCGTAATGCGCGTCGGCTGTGGCCTTCATGCGCATCCACGCATCGACATCGTCCGGGGCCGGCATCACGTGCAACGCATTCAGCGGCACGCCGTCGCCGCCGGTCAGGCGTTGCAGCGCGGCGCGCGCTTCGTCGCTGATCGAGGTCGGGAAGGGCACGATACGGCTCGGCAGCACGACGCCGTCTGGTTTGTCTTTCATCGCTTGGGTTCCGTTCGGTGCGTCATGCGGCCGAAGGCCAGTGGCGCAGCATCACGTCGAGCGCATCGAGGCTGCGCGACCACGACGCGTCGGAATCCGGCGCGCTGTGCGAGAAGCCGCCGGCGCTTTCGAGCGTCACGTAGCCCATGAAGAAGCCGCCGAGCAGGCGGATCGCATGCGCCTGTTCGGTATCGGGCAGGTCGTAGCCGCGCAGCACCGCCGACGTCATCCTGACGAGCTGCCCGCCCGCGCTCGCGGCGGCGCGCTCGGCGCTCACCGGATGGCGCGCGGCCGCGAAGCGACCCGGATGCGCACGCGCGTAGTCGCGATAGACGTTCGCGAGCGCGGCCAGCGCGTCCTTGCCGGTGCGGCCGGCCAGCGCGTCGGTGGCGCGATCGGCCAGCTCCTGCAGCGCGAACAGCGCGATGCGGCTCTTGAGATCGTCGAAGCTCGGGATATGGGAATACAGGCTCGCCAGCTTGACGTCGAAATGTCGCGCGAGCGCCGCGCCGGTGAGCTGCTCGAAGCCGCTTTCATCGGCGAGCTGCGCGCCGGCTTCGACGAGCTTGTCCACGGTAATGCCGGCACGCGCCATGACGAATGCTATGCGGGTTAGTCAAAAAACTAATTCTATTAGTTTTTGCCGCGATGTCAATTTTCCGCGCGTGCCGGTGTGGCGCGTTGCGCCGATGCGCCGGGCCGTCAGAACGTATAGCTGACCTTGCCGAACGCGGTGCGCCCGAGCGTGTTGTAGCCGTACGCGGTCATGTACTGCCGGTCGAACAGGTTCGACAGCGACGCCGACACCGTCAGGTGCGAATTGATCCGGTACGACGCGCGCAGGCTTACCGTCAGGTACGACGCCAGATACTGCCGGTTGGCCGGATCGTCGAAGGTCGAGCCGCCGTACAGCAGCGACGCGCCCGTGCTCAGCGCATGCAGCTTCAGTTCGTCCCACGTGTGGTCGACGTTCAGGCTGACCGTCTGGCGCGGCCGGCGGCTGAGCCAGGTCTGGTTGGTCTCGTCCTGCGGATTCAGGATGCCGACCGCGACGCTCACCGGCGTCGAGCGGCCGATCGTCCCCTTGTACGACAGGTCGATGCCGCGAATGTGCGAACGGCCGATGTTCATCGGCGAGAACGTCGCCGGGTTGTACGCGATCAGGTTGTTGACGCGCGTGTCGTAGATCGCCGCGGTGAACGTGCCGTACGCGGTGTTCGCGTCGAGCGCGGCCTCGACCGACGTGCTGCGTTCCGGGCTGAGGGTCGGGTTGCCGTAGCCGGGGTAGTACAGGTCGTTGAACGTCGGCAGGCGGAATGCATTGCCGTACGACACGCGCGCCGTGTAGACCGGCGTGATCGCCCACGACAGCGCGGCGTTGCCGGTGTTCACCGCTTGCCCGGCGATGATCTCGTGACGGCCGGCGACGAACATCGTCACGCTGCCGAGCGTCGCCGACTGGTGCAGCGAGAACGCGGAATCGTTGCGCGTCGGCACGCCGCCGGAAATGTCGACCGGCAGGAACGCCTGTTCGCGCGTGAAGTCGTAGGCGAGCTTCGATTCGCCCGACAGCGGCAGGCCGAACAGGTGGAATCCGTGCTCCTGATGGGTCAGCGACGTCGACGTGCTGATCCGCTGCGAATTGATCTGATCCGTCGCGAGGGCCGGGTTGTCCGCGTAGATGAACTGGCGGTCGTTCGCATAGCCGAACGACTGGTCGAACTGCGTATCGGGCGTGATGTCGAGATGGAACGCGACGCCGGTCGTCAGTTGATGATCGAGTTCGCGATTGGCGTAGCCGCTGTTGTCGTAGGACAGATCGGAGCGGTGGTACAGCGCGAACGTCGAGATCGACCAGTTGTCGCGCGCATAGCCGAGCCGCGCATCGAGATCCTGCGCGTGATACGGATTGCGGCCGTCTTCGTGGCCGTAGAAGAACGGCCGCGTCGCATCGATGCCGGCCGTGTTGTAGTCGTGCAGCCCGAGCGAATAGGTGAGCCCGCCGAGCGCGGCCAGCGGCCCCGTCGACGGCACCGTGCCCGACGTGCGGAACTGCGTGTCGAACGTCTTGTTCGAGCCGCCGCCGAACGACACGGTGGTCTGGTTCGGCTGGTTGGCGGCGCGGCGCGTGATGAGCTGCACGACGCCGCCCATCGCGTTGTTGCCGAACGACGCGGCGGCCGGGCCGGAGATCACTTCGACGCGCTCGAATGCTTCGGTCGGCAGGTCGGCCCACGGTGCGATGCCGGTGGTCGGCGAGCCGATCCGGATGCCGTCGATGAACACGGCGACCTGGCTCGCCGACGAGCCGCGGATGCTGACCGACGCGGACGAACCCGGCCCGCCGTTCTGCGCGACGGTCACCCCCGGCAGCGTCGCGAGCGCCTGCGTGATACTCGGGTCGGTCGGCGACAGCCGGTCGAGATCCTCGCGCGTGAGCACCTGCGTCGACGCATAGCGCCGGTCGAACGATTCGGGCAGGTGCCGCGTGTCGGTCACGCTGATCGTCGGCAGGTCCGTGTTGTCCGCAGGCGCGGCGGGCTGCGCAAGCGCCGTGTCGCCGGCCGCATGGGCGAGCGGGGAAAGCAGCGCGGTGGCGGCGGAGGTGGCAAGCAGGTGGCGAATGTTCATGAAGCGGCGGGACAAAACGTGTGACGTGTACGGCGATCGTGAGCGGAGGGCGGACAGGGGACGCATGCCGACGGCGTGTCGGTGCGGCGCTTCCGGCCGGGAAGCGGATTCTGGAACGAAGGACATCTGACGGATCCTGAGGTCGGGTCGTCCATGCAACGGGCGGCCGCCAGGGGCGGTGCCTCGCGCATCGGGACACCCCGCCCGGTGCGGCTGCTGGACCTCGGGTCGATGGCAGGTCTCCTGGCTCGCGGGTCGTCATCCGTGCGGGCCTTCCCGGTTTCCCAGTGGCATGCGGTGGCACGGATTCGCCGCTCACAGTTGCGGGGGCAGCCGCAGATTCGAGGCGTTGCCTCTGCTGCGTTCCCTTTTGATCCCATCCCTGGGAACCATCAGCGCGCAAGGGTAATGGCGCGCACTCCGGCGCGTCAATCGTGCGGCCGCGTGGGGATGCAAAAAAACGTCATTGTCCGGCGGCGGATTTCCGGATTCTCTCGTTCTCTGCGGCGGTACTGCGTTTCATGTCTGATGAAACGGGTGGGTTCGAGCGCGTGTCGTCGCGCCGGGCGCGACTGGCTGATTCCGCAACCGGAGACGATCGACGGCTGCGCTGCCGCGGCGCACCGACGATATCCTCGCCGCCCGCGATCCGCCGCGGCCGTCGTTCCGAATGCCGACGGCCGGCGCGTGTCGTTACATATGCGAGCCGCCGTGTGCGCGGCCGCCCGGGTCGCCGCCGCGATCGGGCGGCGTATTGTTCTGATCGATCTTCGCGAGCACGAAGCCGGCGGGCGGCAACGCGGCGGGCGAGCGGTGCATCGCTTGCCCGGCTGCAGGGTGAGGCGACGCGGCGGGAAAACCGGATGACGTCACGCCCGGTTGAGCGAACGCCGACAGGGAAGCGGCCGCCAGGGCGGCGGCGACGATCGCGTGCGTATTCATGGCGACTCCTACACGACTGACTGACTTCAGGACGACGTAATCAGTCTAGGGCGCGAAACTTAACGCGACGTGAAGGCTCGGCGGCGCGCGCATGACGCGGTCTTCATGCGCGCCGCGACGGTCAGGCCGGTGCCGACACCAGCGCGCAGAAGTTCTCGAGATCGACGTTGCCGCCGCTGATCACCACGCCGACGCGCTTGCCCAGCAGCGCGTCCTTCATCCGCCGCGCGGCGGCGAACGACAGGCAGCCGGTCGGCTCGACGACGATCTTCATCCGCGTGGCGAAGAAGCGCATGCAGTCGACGAGTTCCGCGTCCGTCGCGGTCAGGATGTCGTCGATGTCGCGGCGGAGGATCGGGAACGTCAGGTTGCCGAGGTGCTGCGTCTGCGCGCCATCGGCGATCGTGCGCGGCGTGTCGATATGCACGATCGTGCCGGACCGGAACGATTGCTGGGCGTCGTTGCCGGCTTCGGGCTCGACGCCGTACAGCTTCGCATGCGGCGACAGCGCACGCGTGGCGAGCGCGGTGCCCGACAGCAGCCCGCCGCCGCCGAGCGGCGTGAACACCGCGTCGAGCGGGCCGACTTCGTCGAACAGTTCCTTGGCCGCGGTGCCCTGGCCGGCGATCACGTCCGGGTGATCGTAGGGCGGAACCAGCGTGAGCCCGTGCTGTTCCGCGAGCGCGCGCCCGATCTGCTCGCGATCCTCGGTGTAGCGGTCGTAGGTTACGACGTTGCCGCCGTAGCCGCGCGTCGCGGCCATTTTCGCGGCCGGCGCGTCCTGCGGCATCACGATCGTCGCGGGAATGCCGAGGATGCGCGCCGACAGCGCGACCGCCTGCGCATGGTTGCCCGACGAGAACGCGACGACGCCGTGGCGCCGCTGTTCCGCGTTGAAGCGCGACAGCGCGTTGAACGCGCCGCGGAACTTGAAGGCGCCCATGCGCTGCAGGTTCTCGCACTTGAAGAACACCTGCGCGCCGAGCGCGTCATCGATCGTCCGCGACGTCATCACCGGCGTGCGGTGCGCGTGGCCTTCGAGCCGGGCCGCGGCGGCGACGACGTCGTCGTACGTGGGGAGAATCGGAGAGTTCATGGTCGCTCGAGGGTCGAAAAGATCAGTCAACGGGAAACGCAAAACGGCAAAGCCGGGCGCGGCGCGTCACTTCGCATCGTTGTAGACGGTGGCGCGCGAGACGCCGAGATGCTGCGACACGATCTCCATCGCGCGGCGCACCTCGAGGAAGCCGTCGGCCTTCAGCGTCTGCATCAGCTCGCGGCGCTGGTCGGTCTTCAGCTCGCGCGGCGTCGTCGCGAGGCGCGTCGCGAATGCGTCGATGCGCTGCCGGATCGCGTCGGCGCTGGCCGGGTCGAGCGTTTCGACGACGGCTTCGCCGTCCGTGCGGCAGAACTGGTTGAGCATGCCCTGGAAGCCGCGGAACAGCGTGACGTCGGCATTCAGGCACAGCGCGGCCACGTAGCGCCCGGTCGAATCCTTGATGCCGATCGACGTGCTTTTCGCGGTGCGGCCGTCGGCGAAGCGGTTCGGGTAATTCGCGAGCACCTGCGGGAACTCGTCGTCGGCGATGCGGGCGAGGCCGAGTTCGGTCGCGGGATCGCCGACCGCGCGTCCGGACAGGTTGTTGTGGATCGCGAGGATCGCGTGCTCCGGCGTGCGCAGGTCGTGCACGACGACCTCGGTGAACGGCGCGAACATCTCGCCGAGCCCTTCGGCAATGCGCTGCACCTGCTCGATCAGCGACGCCTGCTCCGACGGCAGCGGTTTGCGGTTCGTGCTCATGCGTGCTCCTGGGGGGCGGGCGTGTCAGTCGTTTCCGGCCGCGTGATGTCGGCCAGCAGCGGGCGCGCGATCCGGACATAGTCGGCCGCGTCGAGCACGACCGAGCGGTCGAGGCGGCCCGCGTTGAACGCGATCTCGGCGTTGCGCTCGACCAGCGCCGGATCGACGACGAGCGTCACGTTTGAATCGAACACGAACGGCGGCACGGCGCCCATCACGCAGCGCGTGACGGCGGCCGCGACGTCGGGCGACGCGAGCGTCGCCTTGCGCCGGCCCACCGCATCGGCGACCTTGCGGAAGTCGATCTTCAGGTGGCCGGGAATCACCGCGAGCGCGACGGTGTCGCCGCCATCCTTGAACGTGCAGAGCATCGCCTTCGCGCCCTGTTCGGGGCGTGTGCCGCGCAGCGCGGCGATCGCGTCGGATTTGCCTTCCGCCGGATGCTCGAGCACGCGGAAACGTGCGCCGGATGTATTCAGCAGTTCGCAAAGGGTGTCGAAAACGGGAGAGTCGTTCATGTCGCTCCGGGAGGCAGGCCGACGCGCTGGCGTGCGCGGATCAAAGAATCGTCCAAGTATAGACGTTTCGTCATAGCTGTGACAAAGCGAGGCGGTCGTCGTTGCCCGGGCGTGGTCGAAGCGGGCCCGTTCTTCAGCAGCCGAAAGAACATTTCACATTACGGGATTCGTGCCGAATTCCTGCCGCCGCGTTTTACCGCCGCTTGAAACCGTATTTTGCATCGCAAAAATGCCTGGCTATCTCATTGAAAAACAACAGAAATTTATATCTTATGTCTTATATAAGACTTGGACGAAATCGCGCCGGACAGGATTACTATTGAGTCCATGCAGTTCGCTTCGTCACACGCGGCGGGCACGCTGAATCCTTTACTCAAATGCGCTTCGTTCCCAGGAGATAGACATGTCCCAATATCAAGACGACATCAAGGCAGTGGCTGGTTTGAAGGAAAACCACGGCAGCGCGTGGAATGCCATCAGCCCCGAATATGCCGCCCGCATGCGTGCCCAGAACAAGTTCAAGACCGGCCTGGACATCGCGAAGTACACCGCGAAGATCATGCGCGCCGACATGGCCGCGTACGATGCCGATCCGTCCAAGTACACGCAGTCGCTGGGTTGCTGGCACGGCTTCATCGGCCAGCAAAAGATGATCTCCATCAAGAAGCACTTCAACAGCACCGAACGCCGCTACCTGTACCTGTCGGGCTGGATGGTCGCCGCGCTGCGCTCGGAGTTCGGCCCGCTGCCGGACCAGTCGATGCACGAAAAGACCTCGGTCAGCGCGCTGATCCGCGAACTGTACACGTTCCTGCGCCAGGCCGACGCCCGTGAGCTGGGCGGCCTGTTCCGCGAGCTGGATGCCGCGAAGGACGCCGCCGCCAAGGCCGCGATCCAGCAAAAGATCGACAACCACGTCACGCACGTCGTGCCGATCATCGCCGACATCGACGCGGGTTTCGGCAACGCGGAAGCAACGTACCTGCTGGCCAAGCAATTCATCGAAGCGGGCGCATGCTGCATCCAGATCGAAAACCAGGTGTCGGACGAGAAGCAGTGCGGCCACCAGGACGGCAAGGTCACCGTGCCGCACGAGGACTTCCTCGCAAAGATCCGCGCGATCCGCTACGCGTTCCTGGAACTGGGCGTGGACGACGGCATCATCGTCGCGCGTACCGATTCGCTCGGCGCCGGCCTCACCAAGCAGATCGCCGTGACCAATACGCCGGGCGACCTGGGCGACCAATACAACGCGTTCCTCGATTGCGAAGAACTGTCGGCCGACCAACTGGGCAACGGTGACGTCATCATCAAACGCGACGGCAAGCTGCTGCGTCCGAAGCGCCTGCCGAGCAACCTGTTCCAGTTCCGCGCCGGCACGGGCGAAGCACGTTGCGTGCTGGATTGCGTCACCGCGCTGCAAAACGGCGCCGACCTGCTGTGGATCGAAACCGAAAAACCGCATATCGCGCAGATCGGCGGCATGGTCAGCGAGATCCGCAAGGTGATCCCGAACGCGAAGCTGGTGTACAACAACAGCCCGTCGTTCAACTGGACGCTGAACTTCCGTCAGCAGGCCTACGACGCGATGAAGGCTGAAGGCAAGGACGTGTCGGCTTACGACCGTGCGCAGCTGATGAGCGTCGAATACGACGAAACCGAACTGGCCAAGCTCGCCGACGACAAGATCCGTACGTTCCAGGCCGATGCATCGCGTGAAGCAGGCATCTTCCACCACCTGATCACGCTGCCGACGTACCACACGGCTGCGCTGTCGACCGACAACCTGGCCAAGGAATACTTCGGCGACCAGGGCATGCTCGGCTACGTGGCCGGCGTGCAGCGCAAGGAAATCCGTCAGGGCATCGCCTGCGTGAAGCACCAGAACATGTCCGGCTCGGACATCGGTGACGATCACAAGGAATACTTCAGCGGCGAAGCGGCGCTGAAGGCAGCGGGCAAGGACAACACGATGAATCAGTTCTGATCGTCGTCCGACCCGAAGCACGACGCCAGCCCCTCGGGGCTGGCTTTTTTTTGTCTGCCCAAGCCGGCGCGTTACCCGCGCACGGCCTTCACGACGTACTGGCTCGTCGGCACCCCGTCGATCGTGTCGACATCGATGAAGCGCTCGCAACTGTCCATCATCTCGGCACACGTTGTGCTGGAATTTTGCGTCGTCGCCCACCGCGTCGAAGCATGCCGAAGGGGCGGTCATCGCGGCGATCGGAAGCACGCGTCGACGATTCGCGTCGTAGCCGGGCGCGTATTACCCCGGATTGCCGCGCGCACCGTGATGAGCAGTGGCGGCATCGCGCATTCGATCAGGATGTTTGTGTACGCAACCTAATTCAGGGTTTGCCTGAGTAGCGAAAACGCTAATTCGTGCGGCGCGCGTTCGCGTGGTCGGCACGCACGAGCCGCAGGTTGAAATTGCCGCTCGCGCGAAACCCTTGCGGGGCGGACGTCGCGGCCGTTTCGTCCCCAAAG
The DNA here is from genome assembly GCF_902830285.1 of Burkholderia sp. BCC0419. NCBI lineage: Bacteria > Pseudomonadati > Pseudomonadota > Betaproteobacteria > Burkholderiales > Burkholderiaceae > Burkholderia > Burkholderia sp. BCC0419. The sequence continues at coordinate 132,293 of NZ_CADESR010000012.1, read as the reverse complement.
CGCGCGCGACGACGCCGTAACAAGCACCCGGCCTGCAACGCGCATGCCGGTGCGCGGTCACAGTTGTTTCTTGTTGCAACGCAACGCCGGCCCAATAACGGCGATGGTATGCTGGCCGGCATGGAGTTGTATGGCAGGTTGCATGCATGGCGAAACTCGCGTTCGCACCCTCTAACGAGACTTCACCTTCTCTCGCACGCATCGCGGCATCGACGCGCGCTCCGTTCGCGCGTCTGTCCTGCGTGCCGCATCTTCCTGCGCTCCGCACGCATTCCCCATCTCGCGGGCTCGCCCCGCACCCCCATCCCCGCCCAATAATCTGGAGACATCCCCATGTTGCAAAACACTTTGGCCGAAGCGACACACGGCCCGCTGATCGCTCCGCCGGCTTTCGTCAAACATCGCAAGCTGATCGACTGGGTATCGCGCATCGCGGCGCTCACGGAGCCCGAGCGCGTCGTATGGTGTGACGGTTCGCAGGAAGAATACGATGCGCTGTGCCAGGCGATGGTCGACCAGCGCACGCTCACGCGCCTGAACCCGGCGAAGCGCCCGAACTCGTATCTCGCGCAATCCGATCCGTCGGACGTCGCGCGCGTGGAGGATCGCACGTTCATCTGCGCGGCGTCGCGCGACGACGTCGGCCCGACCAACAACTGGATCGCGCCGGCCGAAATGCGCGAGACGCTCAACGGGCTGTTCCGCGGCTCGATGCGCGGTCGCACGCTGTACGTCGTGCCGTTCTCGATGGGCCCGCTCGGCTCGCCGATCGCGCACGTCGGCGTCGAGTTGTCCGACAGCCCGTACGTCGCGGTGAACATGCGGATCATGACGCGCATGGGGCGCGACGTGTACGACGTGCTCGGCGAGGACGGCGATTTCGTGCCGTGCGTGCACAGCGTCGGGCATCCGCTCGAAGCCGGCCAGCAGGACGTGCCGTGGCCGTGCAACCCGGTCAAGTACATCGTGCACTTCCCGGAAACGCGCGAGATCTGGAGCTTCGGCTCGGGCTACGGCGGCAACGCGCTGCTCGGCAAGAAGTGCTTCGCACTGCGCATCGCGTCGACGATGGGCCGCGATCAGGGCTGGCTCGCCGAACACATGCTGATCCTCGGCGTGACGTCGCCGGCCGGCAAGAAGTATCACGTCGCGGCCGCGTTCCCGTCCGCGTGCGGCAAGACCAACTTCGCGATGCTGATCCCGCCGGAAGGCTTCGACGGCTGGAAGGTCACGACGATCGGCGACGACATCGCGTGGCTGAAGCCGGGCCGCGACGGCCGCCTGTATGCGATCAATCCGGAAGCCGGTTTCTTCGGCGTGGCGCCGGGCACGGGCGTGAAGACCAACCCGAACGCGATCGCCACGCTGAAGGAAAACGTGATCTTCACGAACGTCGCGCTGACGGAGGACGGCGACGTGTGGTGGGAAGGGCTGACCGACACGCCGCCCGCGAAGCTGACCGACTGGCAGGGCAATCCGTGGACGCCCGAGATCGGCAAGGAAACCGGACGCAAGGCCGCGCATCCGAACTCGCGCTTCACCGTGCCGGCTGCGCAGTGCCCATCGATCGACGACGACTGGGAAAACCCGGCCGGCGTGCCGATCGATGCGTTCATCTTCGGCGGCCGCCGCTCGACGACGGTGCCGCTCGTGACCGAGGCGCGCGACTGGGTCGAAGGCGTGTACATGGCCGCGACGATGGGCTCCGAAACGACCGCGGCAGCCGTCGGCCAGCAGGGCATCGTGCGCCGCGATCCGTTCGCGATGCTGCCGTTCTGCGGCTACAACGTCAGCGATTATTTCGCGCACTGGCTCGCACTCGGCAAGCAGCTCGAAGCCGCCGGCGCGACGCTGCCGAGGATCTATTGCGTGAACTGGTTCCGCAAGGATGCGAACGGCAAGTTCGTGTGGCCGGGCTTCGGCGAGAACATGCGCGTGCTGAAGTGGATGCTCGATCGTCTCGAAGGCACCGGCGGTGGCGGCGAGCATGCGTTCGGCGTGTCGCCTGCGTATGAAGACCTGCACTGGGACGGCCTCGATTTCACGCGCGATCAGTTCGATGCGGTGACGTCGATGAACGCAGACGAATGGCGCGAGGAGCTGAAGCTGCATGCGGCGCTGTTCGATACGCTGAAGCTGCGCTTGCCGGCTGAAATGACCGACACGATGAAGAAGATCGAGCAACGTATCGGCGGCTGACGCGCGAAATCGACGTCCGACCTGAAAGCGGTATGAACGTCCCGTCGCCGGTATCCCTCACCGGCGGCGGGACGTTGTCGTTTTCGACATCGATATCGCCAGGATCGGCATCGCGGCGACCGGCGAAACGTCGGAGGAAGTCGAACGTGCCCCGCAGATGCCGGCCGTCTGTCGCGCGCGCCGTGCGCGACGCATTGCGCAGCACCGCTTAGCCTCGCAGGACCTGAAACGAACGACGCCCCGGGCCATCCATCGCACGGCCCGGGGCGTCGTCGTTTCCTGTGATCGACCGGCGGTCAGCCGAGATCGAGCGCGTTCGTCAGGTCGCCCGGCGGCGTCTCACCGCGTGCGGCGAACGCGTTGTTGCGCAGGACCACGCCGTCGAGCGGCGCGAGGCCGTGCACGCGGCTGATGAAGCGCAGGATCGAGTTCGTGTCGTACAGCGTGTGATCGACGAAGCCCTTTTTCGCGAACGGCGAGATCACGAGCGCCGGGATCCGCGAGCCGGGGCCCCAGCGATCGCCGACCGGCGGCGCGACGTGATCCCACCAGCCGCCGTTCTCGTCGTGCGTCATCACGATCACGGTGTTTTCCCATTGCGGCCCGCGCCGGATATGGTCGATCACGGTCGCGATGTGACGGTCGCCCGATTCGATGTCCGCATAGCCCGCATGCATGTTCAGGTTGCCCTGCGGCTTGTAGAACGTGACGGCCGGCAGGCGGCCCGCGTCGATGTCGGCGATGAAGCGGTTGGTCGACGGCTCGTCGCCGAGCCCCGCGTCGCGCAGGTGCTGGCGGCGCGCTTCGGTGCCCGGCGCGTAGTTCACGAAGTAGTTGAACGGCTGGTGGTGGTACTGGAAATCGGGCACCGTGCCCGTGTCGCGATGCTCGAGCGCGTACTGCCACGCGCCGCTGTACCACGCCCAGTCGATGTTCTTTTCCGACAGGCGGTCGCCGATCGTCGCGTAGCCCTGCGGCGGCATCACGCGATGGTCGGCCGGATCCGCATACGCGGCGTTGCCCGGATCGGGCGGCGGCACGTAGCTCGGCTGGTACGGCGGCGCCATCGTGTTCACGCCATAGCCGTCCGGCGTCAGCGGGCCGTCGACCGCGAACTTCGGCGGGCCGTCGAGCGCGGACGCGGGCGAATCGTCGGCGAGCTTCAGGCGCGTGCCGGCCGGGTCGTCGCCTTCGACCTTCGACAGCAGTTTCGCCGCATGCGGATGCTTGTGCGCGTCCGGATACCGCGGCGGCTGCGCGGAGATCAGGAACATGTGGTTCATCCACGACCCGCCGAAGGCCGCCATGAAGAAGTTGTCGCACAGCGTGTATTGCCGCGCGAGATTCCACAGCCGCAGCGTGTCGGCCGAATTGCGGTAATGGCCCATCACGAGGCCGCCCGAATCGGCCCACGCGGCGAACTGGTTGTTGCGGCCGCCCGCGATCTGCATCTGGTTCTGGTAGAAGCGGTGCCACAGGTCGCGCGTGATCACGCCGTTCGGCAGCGGCTGGCCCTGCGCGTCGGTGATCCGGAACGGCGCGTTCGGCAGCTTGTCGATGTCGCGCTCGGCGATCGCGTAGCGCTTGCCGTCCACTTCCTGCGCCTGCGGCACGAGCCCGCCCCAGATCTTCGGCAGCACCGGCAGCGGCGTCTTGCCGTCTCGATCGAGCTGCTGCGCGTGTTCCGGCCGCACTTCGCTCAGCGGATGACGCACGCCCGGGAAATCGCCGTACAGGTTCGCGAAGCTGCGGTTTTCCGCATAGATCACGACGATGTGGCGCACGCGCTGGCGCAACGCTTCGTCGATGCGCAGGTCGGCGGCCGAACGCGGCACGTTGCCCGCGGTGGTTTCGCAGCCGGCGAGCGCGACACCGGCACCGAGCGCGGCGAGGCCGCCGAGCACACGGCGGCGGTCGGGATCGGCGGGCAGGTCGTCGGGGCGATCGGGGGTGTCGTTCACGTCGTGGGCTCCTCGGATGGGCGGGTGGGCGTTGTCGTTCGATGCGCGCCGGCGCCGCGCGGGCTGCCGCGACGCAGGGCGGAATGCAACGGCCGGCAGCGCGCGCGGTGGCGCGATGCGACTGTCACGGAAATGTCATGAACGCGACTATAACGCGGCAAGGGGGCAGATGAAAGCCGTTCGTCGGACGATTCGACTCTCGCACGGCGAGCGGTGCGCGACGCCCGTGCGCGAACTAGACTGGAATCAGGGGCGGCGCGTCGCGGCGTGCCGCCCGGGCGAGGATCGCCCGGCAACGCTGGCGACGGTGTTGCCGGGCGGCATCGATGCGACGAACGACGCGAGACAGCGAGGCGACGATGGTGTGGATGCATGCCGCTTTCGCATGGCGGCCGCCGCGTACCCGTTGCGCGCGCGTGCCGGCGTGAGCGCACGCCGCGCAGCAGATACGGCCGGCCCGATGCCATGGACAAGAAATTCGACTACCCGGGATTGCTGATCGCGGCGGGCTTCTTCGTGCTGTTCGCCGCGCAGTTGCTGATGCTGCACCCGACGTCGACACCGATCGCGTACAGCGATTTCCACCGGCTCGTCGCCGCGCGGCTCGTCGACGATCTCGAGGTCGGCCCTGCGTCGATCTCGGGCGCGCTGAAGATGCCGCAGGCCGGCGCGATGCTGCCGGCGTCCGACGCGGCGGTCGTGCAGCAGGCCGGCACGCCGTGGCGCTTCACGACCAGCCGCGTGACCGACGAACACCTGATCGACACGCTGACCGCCGCCGGCATCCGTTATCACGGCACGCCCGACACCGGCTGGATCACGTCGCTCGCGTCGTGGCTGCTGCCGCTGATGCTGCTCGTGTTCGTGTGGAACATGATGCTGCGCAGGCGCGGCGGGCTGCAGGACTTTACCGGGATGGGCAAGAGCCGCGCGCGCGTGTACGTGCAGCAGGAAACCGGCATCACGTTCGACGACATTGCGGGCATCGACGAAGCGAAGGCCGAACTGCAGCAGCTCGTCGCGTTCCTGCGCAATCCCGATCGCTACCAGCGGCTCGGCGGCAAGATTCCGAAAGGCGTGCTCGTCGTCGGCGCGCCGGGCACGGGCAAGACGCTGCTCGCACGCGCGGTGGCCGGCGAGGCGGCGGTGCCGTTCTTCTCGATCAGCGGCTCGGCGTTCGTCGAGATGTTCGTCGGCGTGGGCGCCGCGCGCGTGCGCGACCTGTTCGAGCAGGCGCAGCAGAAGGCGCCGTGCATCGTGTTCGTCGACGAGCTCGATGCGCTCGGCAAGGTGCGCGGCGTCGGCCCGATGTCGGGCAACGACGAGCGCGAACAGACGCTGAACCAGTTGCTGGTCGAGATGGACGGCTTCCAGGCCGGCTCCGGCGTGATCATCATGGCCGCGACGAACCGGCCCGAGATCCTCGATCCCGCGCTGCTGCGGCCGGGCCGTTTCGACCGTCACATCGCGATCGACCGGCCCGACGTGAACGGCCGCCGCCAGATCCTCGGCGTGCACGTGAAGCGCGTGAAGCTCGCGGCCGAAGTCGACCTCGGCGAGCTCGCGTCGCGCACGCCGGGCTTCGTCGGCGCCGATCTCGCGAACGTCGTCAACGAGGCCGCGCTGCATGCGGCCGAACTCGGCAAGACGGCGATCGGCATGGCCGATTTCGACGAGGCGATCGACCGCGCGCTGACGGGCCTCGAGCGCAAGAGCCGCGTGATGAACGAGCAGGAGAAGCTGACGATTGCGTATCACGAAGCCGGCCATGCGCTCGTCGCGGAAAGCCGCGCGCATTGCGACCCGGTGAAGAAGGTGTCGATCATTCCGCGCGGCGTCGCCGCACTCGGCTACACGCAGCAGGTGCCGACCGAGGATCGCTATGTCCTGCGCCGCAGCGAGCTGCTCGACCGGATCGATGCGCTGCTCGGCGGGCGCGTGGCGGAAGAACTCGTGTTCGCCGATGTGTCGACCGGTGCGCAGAACGATCTCGAACGCGCGACCGCGATGGCGCGCCACATGGTCATGCAGTACGGGATGAGCGAGAAGATCGGGCTTGCGACGTTCGACGACGGCGACGCGCACCCGGGCATGCCCGGCGCATGGCATGCGGGCGATCGCCGCTGTAGCGAGCACATCGCGCGAATGATCGACGAAGAGGTGCGCACGCTGTTGACCGATGCGCATGCGCGCGTGGCGGCGACGCTCGGCGAACGCCGCGACGCGCTCGAACGCATCGCGCGACGGCTGCTGCAATGCGAGGTGCTCGAACGCGATGCGCTGCAGGCGCTGATCGATGGGCGCATCGAACCGTCTTCATCCACTTCGTCGTCGCCGGGCGACGATGCCGGCGCGATCGACACGGAGCAGGCTTCGGCGGTCGAGCGCGATTTCGTCGCGTACGGCCGGCCGCACGAACGCGATCGCTGAAGCCGCTGCGCGAACCGGCGGCCGGCGCGCGTCGATATCCCGACGCCGTGCTTTCTTTTCCTTCTTTCCCGCCACGGATTCGCCATGAGCAGGGCGCACGTATCGGCTGAACGGCATCGTGCGGAATGCACTGCACGACGAGACGACGGCGGCGTGAGCGCGCGTCAGCGCGTCAGGATTCGGTCGCGGCCGCGACTTCGGCTGCTTCCGTGAGCGCTGCGAGAAAGCGCGTGCGCCACCAGTGCACGTCGGTCTTGCGCACGATCGCCATCAGCCCCGCGTGACGCTGGCGACGCTCTTCGAGCGGCATCGTGAGCGCGCGCTGGATCGCCTGCGCGGTGCCTTGCGTGTCGTACGGATTGACGAGCAGCGCCGACTTCAGTTGCTCGGCCGCGCCCGCGAAACGCGACAGCACGAGCACGCCCGGGTCGGCCGCGTCCTGCGCGGCGAGGAATTCTTTCGCGACGAGGTTCATCCCGTCGCGCAGCGGCGTGACGAGTGCGACCCGGCTCGCGCGGTAGAGGCCCGGCAGGCGCTTGCGCGCGACGGTGCGGTGAATGTAGCGCATCGGCATCCATTCGAGCTCGCCGTAGTCGCCGTTGATCGCGCCGCACAGGCTGTCCATCTCGCGCCGCAGGTCGTCGTAGGCGCCGAGATCCTCGCGGCTCGGCGCGGCGATCTGGATCAGCGTCGCGCGGTCGCGGTTCTCCGGATACTGTTCGAGCAGCTCGCGGAATGCATGCACGCGCTGCGGCAGGCCTTTCGTGTAATCGAGCCGGTCGACCCCGACCAGCAACTGGCGGCGCGAATATTCGTCGCGCATTCGATCGAACATGTCGATGCCGTCGCGATCGCGCGCGAGCGACTCGAATTCGTCGACGTTGATGCCGATCGGGAACGCGCCGGCCGACAGCGTACGGCCGAACGCGCGCAGCCGGCCGTCCGGCAGCCGCGCCGCGCCGGCTTCCGCTTCGACGTAATGCTCGAAGTGGAGCAGGTCCGATTCGGTCTGGAAGCCGACGAGGTCGTACGCGAACAGCGAGCGCATCAGCCATTCGTGCTCCGGGATCGCGGCCATGATCGGCGGCGGCGGCATCGGGATGTGCAGGAAGAAGCCGATCGGATTCGTGCAGCCCATCGCGCGCAGCTCGGCCGCGAGCGGAATCAGCTGATAGTCGTGGACCCAGATGGTGTCGTCGGGCCGCAGCAGCGTGCGCAGCTTGCGCGCGAACAGCTGGTTCACGCGCCGGTAGCCGTCGGCGAAGCGCCGGTCGAACTGCGCGAGATCGAGCCGGTAGTGAAACACCGGCCACAGCACGTTGTTCGAGTAGCCGAGATAGTAAGCGTCGTAATCCTGCGGATCGAGATCGACCGTCGCGAGCTGGATGCCGCCGACGTTCTGGATCTGCACGTCGTCGCCATGTGGAGGCTGATCGTCGCCGCCGCGTAGCCTGCCGCTCCAGCCGAACCAGACGCCGCCGGTTTCCTGCAGGCTGTCCTTCACGGCTACGGCGAGGCCGCCGGCCGCGGCTTTACGGGGATCTGCGATGCGATTGGATACGACGACGAGTCGGCTCACCAGCTCTCCTGAAGATTGTTGGGGAAGGTTCGTGCGGCCAGGGCGCGAGAGGCAGACGCCACCGTCGGCGCGCGGTGCGCGATACGACGGGGCCGCAGGGCGATCGGACGGGAGTCAGGGCACGCGATTCGCCGTCCGGTCGAAAAGTGCTCTTTTTAGGATACTCGTCATTCGTGCGTTTTAAAAGTCCGTGTCGACGGACGATGCGGGCGGGCAGGTCGCGCGGTATCGATGGCGGCAGTGCGGCAACGGGCGATGCCCGAGCGGGACCGAAACTTGCGCCGCGCTGCGATGCAATGTGCGCAAGGCCATGCGGCGAGTAGGGCGAATCGCGCGTGATCGTGCTGACGATGCGTATGCGTGCATGACGGCATGCGCATCGATCGGCTAGAGCGATTTTCGAGGCTGGATGCGCCGGTTGCACGCGGCGCGTTGTTGGTCTGGAACGCGATGCCTTCGACGATGCCGGTGAATATCGGTGATCGTCACCCGGCTCGGATTCGCGCCGGTAAGAGGCCCGCGGCGGGGGGCCGCGAGCCGTACCGGGGTTAGAACGTGGTGCGCAGTCCGGCCATCACGCTGCGGCCGCCTTGCGGGGCGAAGCCGCGCACGACCGAAGTCGAGTAGCGAATCTCCTGGTTCGTCAGGTTGTCGCCGCGCAGGTACGCGAGCCAGTGCGTCGGGCCCATGCGGAACTTGTACGTCACCATCACGCCGAGCGACGTGTAACCGTCCGTCGAGAAGTCGTTGTCGGGTACGCGATGCTGCGACCACGCATGCGTGACCTGCGCACGCGCACCGAACGGGCCGTAACCGTAGTCGGCCGCAAGCGTCGCGCGCAGCGGCGCGATGCGCGGCAGCGGCTGGCCCGTGTCGACGTTGCGCGCATGCGTGTAGTCGGCCGTCAGTTCGAGATCGACCGTATGGCCGCGCCGCGCGAAGGCACGCCACTTGCCGTCCAGCTCGATGCCGTAGAACTCGGCGCGCACGCCGCGATAGATCGCCTCGTTCAGCGAGCCGTCGGTGCCGGGCGCGACGGGCTCGCCGTCGTCGTCCACCACGCGGCCGGTGTTGTACTCGGTCAGGTAGTTCGAGAAGCGGTTGTAGAACACGCCGACGCTGCCGCGATTCGGCCCGCTCGCATAGCGCAGCGACAGGTCGGTCGACACGGCTTTTTCCTTCGACGCGTTCGGGTTGCCGATCAGGAACTGGCCGGTCGCATCGTGCGGGCCGTTCGAATACAGCTCGTAGAAGGTCGGCGCGCGTTCGGTGTAGGCGACGTTCGCCGCGACCGACCATACGGGCGTCAGCGAGAACAGCGCGCCGGCCGACAGGCTGCCGGCGTTGAAGTCGCGCGGCTGCGCGCCCGCGAATTTTTCGACACCGGCCGGATCGGGATCGACCTTCACGTGCTCGAAGCGGCCGCCGAGGCTCAGCTTCAGCGCCGGGACGACCTGCCATTCCTCGAGGCCGAACAGCGCGACGCTGTTGGTGCGCGTGGACGGCACGAGCAATTCGTCGCCGAGCGCCGAGAACGTGTTCTGGCCGAACTGCACGCCGATCGCACCTTCGAACGGGCCGATCTTGCGGTGCCGTGCCTCGATGCGCGCCTCGTAGCCGCGGTTGCGGAAGGTGGTCGCCGTCTCGCCGTTGTCGACTTCCTTGTGGCGGTAGTCGGTGTACGCGAAGTCGAATTTCAGCTTCGTGAACGGCCCGCTCAGGTTGCGTACCTCGGACGCGAGCGCGAGGCGTTCCTGGCGCATCCGCAGCCGCACGTCGTCCTCGGCGACCGAGCCGTAGTTCGATTCGTAGCCGCTGTACGACAGGCCCGCGAAACCGTCCGCCCATGTATACGACGCGCCGACCGCACCGCCGTGCACGCGCCCGTCGCTGTTCGGCACGTTGCCTTCCGGTTGCGGCGTGTCGGGGCCGTCGATCGCGCGTTGCTGGCTGCTGCGCGCGTAGCCGGGAATCCGCAGTTTGCTCGTTTCGCGATCGAATGCATCGACGTGGAACGCGAAGCGGCCGTTGCCGCCTTCGACCTGCGCGGCGCCTGCACGCACGGAATTCGCGCCGCCGTAGCGCGCGTCGAGCGCGCCGGTCACGCCCTGGATCGCTTCGCGCGGAATCAGATTGTCGATCGTGTTGACCACGCCGCCCACCGCGTTGCCGCCGTACAGCAGCGCGGCCGGGCCGCGCACGATCTCGACGCGCTCGATCGACAGCGGATCCTGCGGCACCGCATGGTCGTACGACAGCGACGACGCGTCATACGCCGCGACGCCGTTCTGCAGCAGCCGGATCCGGTCGCCGTCCATCCCGCGGATGATCGGACGGCCGACCATCGGCCCGTAGGTGGTGGTCGACACGCCGGGCAGCCCGTTGAGCGTTTCGCCGAGCGAATCGGCCTGGCGGCGCGTCAGCGCATCGCCGGAAAGCTGGACGGTCGGTGCGATCAGTTCGGTGTCGCCGAGCGGGTTCGCGGTCACGAAGATCGGGGCGAGCGGGGCGGCGGCCGGCGTGCCGGACGCGGCGGGCGCATCGGTCTGCGCGTGGGCGGCGGCGGCGAACAGCATCAGCGACAGGGACGAGAGCGGGCGAAGCGGTAAGCGAGGGAGGTCGCGCATGGTCGGTGAATCGGTTGGAATCGGATCGGATAACGAGCGATGCGGGTCACCGCTAGATACGATATATTGTTGCGTCAATGACGCGCAATGACCCGTTGGAACATGGCTCGGCGACGCGCGGCCACCTGGGTTGGAACGGCGTCAGGCGGACGAGCTCGCGAGATGATATGTTATATCATCTCAAATTCCAAGCCGAATGGCAGGATCCCGTCGGGTTTCCGTCGGATCGTTGAAAGGGCCGCGGGAGCGGCGGGGCAGCGTGCAACCGCTGGCTCGCGCTTGCGCGTCAAACGACGCCGGTCGTGGCGAAGCCGCGTCGACCGTTGCATGCGTCCCGATGCGTTGACGCGTATCAACGTGCTCCGATTCCAAAACCGGATACTGGGTTGCTCATCGACCAGACAGGAGCAACGCATGACCCAGACCATGAAAGCGGCCGTGGTACACGCGTTCGGCGAGCCGTTGCGCATCGAGGAAGTCCCGATCCCCGCACCGGGGCCCGGCCAGATTCTCGTCAACATCAAGGCGTCGGGCGTTTGCCATACCGATCTGCACGCGGCCGACGGCGACTGGCCCGTCAAGCCGTCGCTGCCGTTCATCCCGGGCCACGAAGGCGTGGGGATCGTCGCGGCGGTCGGCGCGGGCGTCACGCACGTGCGCGAGGGCGACCGCGTCGGCGTGCCGTGGCTCTACACGGCCTGCGGCCATTGCGAGTACTGCTGCACGGGCTGGGAAACGCTGTGCCATGGGCAGCAGAACACCGGCTATTCGGTGAACGGCAGCTACGCGGAATACGTGCTGGCCGATCCCGATTACGTCGGCCAGTTGCCCGCGCAGGTGGCGTTCGACGAGATCGAGCCGATCCTGTGCGCGGGCGTCACGGTCTACAAGGGCATTCGCGTCACCGACACGCGCCCGGGCCAATGGCTCGCGATTTCCGGCATCGGCGGCCTCGGGCACGTGGCCGTGCAGTATGCGCGTGCGATGGGCCTGCACGTCGCGGCCGTCGACATCTCGCCCGACAAGCTCGCGCTGGCGCGGCAACTGGGTGCGGACCTGACGATCGATGCGTCGGTCGACGACCCCGCGAAAGTGATCCAGAAGGAAATCGGCGGCGCGCACGGCGTGCTCGTCACGGCCGTGTCGCGCAGCGCGTTCGCGCAGGCGCTCGGGATGGTCCGGCGCGGCGGCACGGTGGCGCTCAATGGCTTGCCGCCCGGCGATTTCCCGTTGCCGATCTTCTCGACCGTGCTGAACGGCATCACCGTGCGCGGGTCGATCGTCGGCACGCGGCGCGATCTGCAGGAGTCGCTCGATTTCGCGGCGGACGGCCTGGTGCGCGCGCACATCCACCGCGACCGGCTCGGCAACATCAACGACGTATTCGCGAAGCTGCGGGAAGGGAAGGTCGACGGACGCATCGTGCTGACCGACATGCATTGATGCCCTGAACAGGCGCACGCCGCCGCGCGACGCATGGCGTCGTGCGGCGGCGTGACGGTCATCCTCGCGTCACGGCGCGAAGAACACGTCGGTGCGGTTCGTCAGGTTGCCTGCGTTGGTCTGGACGAAGAACGGATGGAACGACGACGACGGGAGGACGTCGAGCCCCTGGTAGTCGCCGATGAAGAACCCTTCGGCGTTGGGCGCGAGCTTCATGTCGAACGGGCCGCCGACGCGCCGCTCGTCGGCGAACGTGGTGCCGCCGTCATGCGAGATCTTGCGCCAGAAGCCGGTCGGCAGCGTCGTCGTGTTGCCCGCCTGCAGGTCGCGGAAGTCGTAGTACGTGACCATCACCGCCCCCGTGTTGTCGACGCGCACCGACGGATTGAACGCGGGGCGCCCGGTCGGCGTGTTCAGCTGTTGCGGCGCGCTCCAGGTCGCGCCGCCATCCTTCGACGTCGATATCGCGATCTCGTCGTACGTGCCGCCGTTGAAGCGGCTGTCCTGCCACACGACGTAAAGCTGCCCCGATGCGGGATCGATCGCGGGTTCCGGAATGATGTCGCCGGTGCGTACGGGTTCGCCGGTGTTCGGATCCGTGACGCCGACCGTCTGCAGCCCCGCGATCACCTGCGGCTTCGTCCAGGTCGCACCGTCGTCGGTCGACTTGATGAACGCGACCTTGCCGGCCGCCTTGCGGAACGGCGGCTGGATCAGGTCGAAGAAATCGTAGAGCGTGCCGGTCTTCGGATCGACGACGATCTGGTTGCCGATCGTCTGTTGACGCGACGGCACGTTGACGATGACCTTCGCGCGGCTCCACGTCTTGCCGCCGTCGACCGTCTTCGAGAAGAACGTCGGCCCGCGGTACGCCGCCGTGTGCAGGTTCGCATACGGGTTGCCGTTCGGCAGCTCGAGGCGGTCCCATACCGCATACGCGGTGCCGGCCTTCACCGGGTTCGCCGTCACCGATTCCTTGTCGTTGAAGAACTGCGTCGTCGGTTCGTCGTTCGCGATCAGCACGGCCGGGCTGCTCCATGTCTGTCCGCCGTCGGTCGAGACCGACGCGCCGACCGCGTTGGCGTTGTTCGACTGGTTGAACGAGATCGACACCGAGTACGCGGTGCCGTCCGGCCCGAACGATACCCATGGATCGGACGCGCGCTCGTACTTGAGCCCGCCCGGCGCGCAGGCGCTGAACGGCTGCGGCGTGCGCGCCCAGGTTGCGCCCGCATCGAACGTGTAGCCGGCGACGAGCCCGTGGGCGCCGCCGTTCGACCAGCGGTCCTGCTGCCACACGCCGATCATGTTCGTCGGGTTCGCCGGGTTGACCGAGAGCCACGGTTCGACTTCTGCATTCACGTAGTTGGTGCCCGGGCCGCCGATGGTGCACGCGGCGAACGGGCTCGGCCCGGACACGACGACGGGCTCGGCGTGCGCCGCGGCAGCGGCGGCCAGCGCCATCGCGGCGGACAGGCGAGTGACAAGCGGATGGGACACGATCATGCGTCGCATGGACGACTCCTCGGTGAGGTGCGGATGCGATGACGGGGCACGACGAGACAACGCGAGCCGGCGCGCGGCCAATCGTGCCGCACACGTCGTTACGTGCCGTTCAGCATGCCGCTTCGGTCATCGCCATCCGCGTGCGCTGGATGCCGCCAGCGCTTCGGTTAAGACGCCTCTTCGTTTTCATTGCTCGTCGGGTGTGTCTGCGATGTCGACCCGACGGGAAAGCCGGTCCGGGCATGCGGCGAATGTGTCGAAGTGGATTGCAATGTAGGCGATTCGAATGCCGCGCGACAGACGGTTTTTTGTAACAGGACGTAGCCGGAAAGCGTTGCCGGAAACCGGTGGCCGGCATGCAAGATTTGCCGTTGCGGCAGCATGAAAATCGAATCGAAAACGCGAATCGCAATCGCTTGCGATTGATGCCGGCGCGCACCGATCGCGTACGCGTGAAGCGCTGCTCAGCGCTCCGCCGGAAACCGCTCCTGCAACGCGTGCAGCCAGCGCGCGACGACCTCGAGTTCGTCGTCGGAAAACCCGTCGCACAGCTTGCCGTTGAGTTCGCGCAGCAGCACGCGCGCCCGCTTGAGTGCCGCGTGGCCTGCGTCGGTCAGGTACAGCCGCGTTGCGCGGCCGTCGTCCGAATCGGCATGACGCGTGATGAGGCCGGCTTTCGCCATCCGGTCGGCGAGCCCCGTCATCGCGGACGGCGCGAGCTGCAATGCCGCGCCGACTTCGCCGATCAGCGCGCCGTCCTGCTTCGCGAGACAGAACAGCACGCCGGCCTGCGCGGCGCTCGCGCGCGTGTCGGTTTCGGCCTTGCGGTCGATCCAGCGCTGCACGCGCCGCTGGCCGATGTTCAACATGAAAAACAGTCGTCGGTCTTCGCTCAAGCTGGGTTCCCGGCTGCAATGGAAAGGGAGGGACGGCCCGCGGTGCGCGGCGTGTCGAGCGCCTGCGCGAGCCAGTCGGCGACGTCGGGCCACAGCACGCTGCCGGGCCGGCTGCGAAAGAAGCCCATGTGCCCGACCGGGCCGCTGCCCGCCGCGCGCGGATCGATCTGACGGCGTTCGACCTTCGCGCGGGTGAGGTAGCTTACCAGCAGGCCGATCGCGGCCGGGTTCGCCCACGGATCGTCGTCGAAGCCGAGCGCGAGGATCGGCAACTGCTGCTTCGAGAAGCGCTCGGCCGCGCCGAGTGTCGGATCGTCGAAGAAGTAATGCGGCAGCGTCGTCCAGCGGCTCCATTCGCGGAACACGCCGGCCGGCAGATCCTCGCCGAGCCCGAGCCGCTTGCCGGGCACGTAGCCGAGCAGCGCGGACATCAGCGGGCCGAGCACGCGCAGGATCAGCCGCACCTTCAGGCGCTCGGCTGCTTGCGCGATCAGCCGCGTGCTGCCCGCATGCGCGGCGACCAGTACGGCCGCGCGCAGATGCGTCGTCGCGCCGGACAGCCCGATCGCGTGTCCGCCGACGCTATGGCCGACCGCCAGCAGCGGCAGCTCTTCATGCGCGTGCCGGGCCCACGCGGTCGCGGCGCCCACGTCGAGCTCCATCCAGTCGCGCATGCGGGCCTGCAGCGCGCCCAGACGCGCGGGCCGCGATGCGCCGATGCCGCGATAGTCGTAGGTCAGCGCCGCGAAACCGCGTTCGGTCAGGAAGCGCGCGAAGCCCGCATACAGCCGCTCGGGCACGGCCGTCGCCGGATGGATCAGGACCAGCGCGCGCGGCGTCGCGTCCGGCGACCACAGCGTGCCGTGCAGCACATAGCCGTCGGCGGCGGAAAACTCGATGGGTTGGGAGGTCATGGCCGTCCTCGCTCCAGGCAGTTATTTCGTATGCGAAATATAGTCCGGGATTTATTTCGTGCACGAAATATCTATCGAGGAATCGTTCGAAATTCATCCGGCGACGGCTGGCGGCGAGCGTCGGGCATGGGCGAGTGATTCATAAAACATTTGCATCTTTACATAGAAGAATATTGCGTTTGTGTCATGAAGTGGATCGACGTATCTTCTCCGGTTCCATCCGTTGCGCCGGCGATTTCGCACGGCGGACAACAGGGCGCCGCCGTCGCGCGGCTGCCCGCGAACCTTCCGGGAGATCATGTTGCTGAGCCGAATCGTCACGGCGCTCTTGCTGGCGCTTGCCGCGCAGCCGGGCATCGCCAAGGACACCGTCACGCTGCGCGTCGGTGAACAGAACTACTTCAACATCCAGGCGTCGATGGAGGCGTCCGGCGTGCTGAAGGACCTGCCTTACACGATCGAGTGGAAGCACTTCCAGGCCGCCGCGCCGGTGGCCGAAAGCCTGAACGGCAACGCGATCGACATCGGCTTCCTCGGCGATTCCGCGCTGCTCACGCTGGCCGCGCGCGGCGCGCCGGTCAAGGTCGTCGCGGTGTCGCGGCAGAGCCTCGACGGCGTCGCGATCCTCGTGCCGAAGCACTCGCCGGTGCGCACCGTGGCCGACCTGCAGGGCAAGACCATCGCGGTATGGCGCGGCGCATGGAGCCAGCAGCTCGTGCTGCGCGCGCTCGAACACGCGGGCCTGCGCGCCGATTCGGTGAAGTACGCGTACCTGATGCCGATCGACGCGACCAATGCGCTCGCGAACGGCTCGGTCGATGCCGTATCGCTGTGGGAGCCGTTCGTCAGCACGCTCGCGTTGCGGCAGGGCGCGCGGCCCGTGACGACCGCGCAGGGGCTGATGCCTGCGCTGAGCTTCGTCGCCGCGAACGAGCAGGCCGCCTCGGGCAAGCGGCCCGAGATCACCGATTTCCTGCGGCGCGTGGTGGTGGCGCGCCAGTGGGTCGACAGCCATCCGCGCGAGTATGCGGACCTGTGGGCGAAGCGTGCGAATCTCGAACCAGACGTCGCGTATCGCTGGCTCAACAATGCCAGGCAGCGCGTCGGCCCGGTCGACGAGACGGCCGCGAAGGATGCGCAGAACACGGCCGACTTCCTGCACAAGTCCGGCGTGATTCCGGCCGCGTACGACACGTCGAAGCTGCTCGACCGCTCGTATGCGGGCGCGTTCGCAGCGCCCGCGCAGAAGACGGCCGCCGCGCAGTGACCGTGCGGCACGCTTTACGATTTCCGCGATTCCCGATCGACACACCGATCGACACACCGAAGGACATCCCGACATGCCAGTCGACATCATCGGCATGATCACCGCGACACCCGGCGCGGAGGTCGACGTACCGGGCGGCGCGGCCGTCCAGCCCGACTACGTGCGCCGCTTCGCGCAGGCGCACGAGACGGCCGGCTTCGACCAGATCCTGGTCGGCCATTTCAGCAACGCGGCGGACGGCTTCATCGTCGCGTCGTTCGCGGCCGCCGCGACCGAACGCATCCGCCTGCTGCTCGCGCACCGGCCGGGCGTGATCGTGCCGTCGGCCGCCGCGCGGCAGATATCGACGCTCGACGTGTTCAGCGGCGGACGGCTGGCGCTGAACGTGGTGTCCGGCGGCGACGATGCGGACCTGCAGCGCGACGGCGATTTCGTGCCGCACGATGCCCGCTACCGCCGCACCGGCGAATATCTCGACGTGCTGAAACGGATCTGGCTGGCCGATGCGCCGGTCGACCACGACGGCGCGTTCTATCGGCTGCGCGGCGCGTCGCCGGTCGTGAAGGGCGCGCAGCGGCCGCATGTGCCGATCTATTTCGGCGGCTCGTCGCCGGCCGCACTCGCGGTCGCGGGCGAGCATGCGGATGTCTACATGACGTGGGGCGAACCGCTCGACGCGGTGCGCGAGCAGATCGCGCGCGTGCGGGCCGCTGCCGCGCCGTTCGGGCGTGCGCCGCGCATCAGCGTGTCGTTCCGGCCGATCGTCGCCGATACCGAGGCGGCCGCGTGGGAGAAGGCCGAGGCGATCCGCGAGCGCGTGCGCGCGGCGCGACTCGCGAACGGCCAGCCGATCGCCGGTCATGCGCCGCAGAATGCCGGCTCGCAGCGGCTGATGGCGGCGGCCGCGCAGGGCGACGTGCTCGACGAGCGGCTGTGGATGGGCGTCGCGAACCTGACCGGCGCGCGCTGGAATTCGACCGCGCTGGTCGGCACGCCCGAGCAGGTCGCGCGGGCGCTGGGCGCGTATTACCGGCTCGGCGTATCGACGTTCCTGATTCGCGGTTTCGATCCGCTCGACGATGCGCTGGCCTACGGGCGCGAGCTGATCCCGGCGATTCATGCGCATATCGCGGAACTCGATCGATATCAGGCGGCGGTGCCGGCGTAGACGAACCAGCCGCAAGTCGAAACGCCCCGGCATTGCCGTCACGGTATGCCGGGGCGATTGTTTTGAACGAAACGCTCAGAACGACGGCAACCCCGGCGGATTGGTCTCCGCCCGCGCGATCGCCTCGCTCTGCAAACCCCAGCGCGCCAGCGCCTGCCCGTAGCGGCCGTTGCCGATCAGCGCGTTGGTCGCGAGCGTCAGCGCGGGCGCGAGCCCGCTGCCGCGACGCGTCGCGATCGCGACATCCGCATTCGCCGGCCAGCCCGCATTGACGACACCGACGCGGCGGATCTTGCCGCTGCGCGCGGCCTCGTACGCGAGCGACGCGTTCGGGTTCAGCTCCGCATCGGCCCGGCCCGACAGCAGCGCGACGCGCGCGGTCGCATCGTCGTCGAAGTAGAGCAGCTCGGCCGGCTTCAGCCCCTGCGCGACGTTGCGCTTGCTCCATTCGAGCAGGATGCGCTCCTGGCTCGTGCCGGCGCCGGTGATGATGCGCAAACCCGCGATGTCCTTCGGCTCCGCGATCTTCGCGATCGGGCTGCCGGTGCGCACGTAGAAGCCGTGCAGCCCGAGCCGGTAGGTCGTGAAATCGTATTTCTCCTTGCGCTTCTCGGTCACGCCGACGTTCGAGATCACCGCGTCGTACTTGCCGGACGTCAGCCCGAGCGGCCAGTCGGCCCAGGCGATCGGCAGCAGCACGAGCGTACGGCCGAGCGCGTCGGCAACGAGCTGCGCATAGTCGGGATCGGCGCCGACCACGGTGCGCGCGTCGGTCGCATAGGTCGATACGGGCGGCGCGTGCGGCGAAATCGCGACCGTGAACGCGCCGTCGCGCACCCAGCGATAGCTGCTTGCCGCGCGGATGGCCGCGTCGTCGGGGCCGGCGCGCAGGCGGCCGGCCTGGCGCGGATCGAGATCGGCCGTCGCGGCAGCCGCACGTGCCGCATGCCACGGCAGGCCCGATGCCGCGACCAGCGCGGCCGTGATGAACTGGCGTCGATCGGTCATCGCGCGGCACCTCGCAGGTGGGAGGCGGCGCGCATCACAGCACCCGGGACAGGAACGCACGGGTGCGCGGATGCGACGGCGCATCGAGCACGGCGGCGGGCGGCCCGGCCTCGACGATACGCCCGCGTTCCATGAACAGCACGTTGTCCGCCACCTCGCGTGCGAAGCCGATCTCGTGCGTGACGATCACGAGCGTCGTGCCCGAGCGCGCGAGCTCCTTGATCACGTCGAGCACTTCGTTGACGAGTTCGGGATCGAGCGCCGACGTCGGCTCGTCGAACAGCAGCACCTTCGGCCGCAATGCGAGCGCCCGCGCGATCGCGACGCGTTGCTGCTGGCCGCCGGACAACTGGCGCGGATACGCGTCGGCCTTGTCCGCGAGGCCGACCCGCGCGAGCAGCGTGCGCGCGGTGTGCTCGGCCGCGCTGCGCGTCACGCCGGCGACGGCGACCGGCGCTTCGACGAGGTTCTCGAGCACCGTCAGGTGCGGGAACAGGTTGAAGTTCTGGAACACCATGCCGACCGCCGTGCGCCGCTTCAGCACGGCGCGTTCGTTCAATTCGTGCAGCACGTCGCCGTCGCGGCGATAGCCGATCAGTTCGCCGTCGATGTCGATGAAACCGTCGTCGACGCGTTCGAGGTGGTTGATCGTGCGCAGCAGCGTCGACTTGCCGGAGCCGGACGGCCCGACGATCACGGTCACGCTGCCGCGCGGCGCGACGAACGACACGTTGTCGAGCACGCGCTGCATGCCGAACTGCTTCGACACGCCATGCACGGCCACTTCGCCGCCGGTGCGCGACACGGCGGCCGCGGTATCGGTGCGGGTGTCGCCTGCGGCCTGCGCGCTCGATGCCGCACGGCGCGACGCGACACGCCGCCACAGCCCGCCGATGCGCGCGAGCGCGAACGTGACCACCGACGGCGGCGGATTGCGCAGCGCGCCGCGCGCATAGTGCCGCTCGACCTGCACCTGGATCGCGGACAGCACGGTCAGGATGATCAGGTACCAGACGGTCGCGACCATCAGCAGCGGAATCACTTCGAGGTTGCGGCGATAGATCACCTGCACCGTGTAGAACAGCTCCGGCATCGCGAGCACGTACACCATCGACGTGCCTTTCGCGAGCGTGATCAGGTCGTTGAACGCGGTCGGCAGGATCGCGCGCATCGCCTGCGGCAGCACGATCCGCGACGTTTGCCGGCCGCGCGGCAGCCCGAGCGCGGCGGCGGCTTCGAGTTGCCCCTGATCGACCGCGAGAATGCCGCCTCGGATCACCTCCGCGGAAAACGCCGCATGGTTCAGCGTGAGGCCGAGCACGGCCGCGAGGAACGGGCTGATGAGGTCGGTGGTCGGCGTGTCGAACCACACGATGTCGGTGAACGGCACGCCGAGCCGCACGTGCTCGTACAGGTAGCCGAGGTTGTTCAGGATCAGCAGCAGCACGATCAGCGGAATCGAGCGGAACAGCCACACGAAGATCCACGCGCTGGCGGACAGCAGGCGCGAACGCGACAGCCGGGCCAGCGCGACGAACGCGCCGAGCACGAAGCCGAACACCGCGCCGAGCAGCGTCAGCACCAGCGTGCGAGCGAGCCCCGACAGCACCGGCGGCGACAGGAACCATTCGGCGAACACCGGCCAGCCCCATTGCGGGTTGCCGAGGATCGAATGCAGCGTGATCGCGATCAGCACGAGCGCGAGCACGGTGCCGGCCGTGCGCGTCCGGTGGCGCGCGGGCACGATCCGCAAACGCGTGCCGGGCTCGCGTGCGCCGGGGGAAGAGAGCGGCGGCAGCGCGCCGCCGAGGTGGGTCGTGTCGCTCATTTCGTTGGCATCCTCGAATCGATCGATCGGCGGGCGCGCCGCGCACCGGCGGCGCGGGGGCGTCAGGCGTGTGCTTCGGCGGCCGTTTCCTGGGCGGCGCCGGGCGTCGCGTAGCGGCTCGCCTTGCGCGGCAGACCGAGGTGGTCGCGCAGCGTGGCGCCGGGCAGGTCGCGGCTGTAGCGGCCGCGCGCCTCGAGCACCGGAATCACGAGTTCGATGAAATCGTCGACGCCCTGCGCCTGCACCGGAAAACCGAGGATGAAGCCGTCGCCGGCGCCCGCGTCGTGCCAGCGGATCAGCTCGTCGGCGACGTGCTCGGCCGTGCCGATGAAGTTCGGGCGCGGCGTCGCGACCGCCAGCGCCGTCTCGCGCAGCGACAGGCCTTTCTGTTTCGCATCGGCCTTGATGCGGTCGGTGGTCGAGCGGAAGCTGTTGCGGCCGAGCTCGCCGAGTTCCGGGAACGGTGCGTCGAGCGCGTACTGCGTGAAATCGTGGTGATCGAAATAGCGGCCGAGATACGCGAGCGCCTCGTCGATCGTCAGCAGGTCGCGGATCGCCTGGTATTTGTCCTCCGCTTCCGCGGCCGTGCGGCCGACGATCGGCCCCACGCCGGGGAAGATCTTCACGTCGCCGGCCTGCCGCCCGTGCTCGATCGCGCTCTGTTTCACGCGCTGCGTAAATGCGGCCGTTTCGTCGATCGACGGCGAATGCGTGAACACGGCATCCGCGTATTTGCCCGCGAGGCCGATCCCGGTGTCGGACGAGCCGGCCTGGAAGATCACCGGCTGCCCCTGCGGCGAGCGCTGGATGTTCAGCGGGCCCGCGACCTGGAAGAAGCGGCCGTGATGATCGAGCGTATGCAGCTTGTCGCGATCGAAGAAGCGGCCGGTCGCACGGTCACGCACGAATGCATCGTCGTCCCAGCTGTCCCACAGGCCCTGTACGACGTCGAGGTATTCGTCGGCGATCTCGTAGCGCAGCTCGTGATCCGGGTGCGCCTTGCCGTAATTCTTCGCGGTGCCTTCGAGCGGCGTCGTCACGACGTTCCAGCCCGCGCGCCCGCCGCTGATCGCGTCGAGCGACGCGAGCTGGCGCGCGACCGTGAACGGCTCGCTGTACGACGTCGAGATCGTGCCCGCGAGCCCGATCTTCTTCGTCGCGACCGCGAGCGCCGACAGCACGGTCAGCGGCTCGAAGCGGTTCAGGAAGTGCGGGATCGACTTCTCGTTGATGTAGAGGCCGTCCGCGACGAACGCGAACGCGATGCCGGCGGCTTCCGCCTTGCGCGTGACGCCGATCGCGAAGTCGACGTTGATGCTCGCGTCGGGCGGGTTGCTCGGATGCCGCCACGCGTTCATGTGGCTGCCTGCGCCTTGCAGCATCAGGCCGAAGGGGATCGATCGTCGGGTCGTCATGATGGGAGCGTCACGCGTTCTGGTCAGGGGAGAGGGAGCGGCCGGCCGCGAGGGCCGCCTGCAACGGTGTGGTGGACAGTGCGCCGCCGAGCCATTCGGCCGACGCGAGCCGTGCCGCGTAGTCGGACACCGGCGAATCGATCACGAACGCATCGACGTCGAGCCGCCGGCTCAGCGCGTCGAGCGCGCGGTGCACGCGTTCGGGCGTATCGGCCAGCACCGTCGGGCGCAGCTCGTCGATCCGGTAGTCGGACGCGCCGCTTTGCCGCGCGAATTCCGCGGCCGCCTGCGCACTGGCGAGGTTGAAGCTCTGGCCGCCCGCGAACTGCAGCTTGAAGATCTTCAGCGGCCCGATCAGTTGCTCGGCTTCGTCGCGCGTCGGCGCGGCGACCGCGTACAGCGCGACGAGCGGCTTCTGGCCGCCCGCGCTGCGGTAGGCGTCGAGCGAGCGTTCGAGATTCGCGTCGTCGCCGTTGAAATGGCCCGCGTAGCAGAAGCGCCAGCCGTGGCGCGCGGCGAGCGCGCCGCTGTCTGGCGAGCCGCCGAGCAGGATGCGTTCGGGCAACTGCGGCGGCACCGGCATCGCGACCGCGCCGGCGAGCGGATGATCTTCGGCCACGCCCCAGCCGAGAAACGCGTCGAGCTCCGCGAGCTGCCCCGCGAAATCGGGCTTGCGCGCCTTGTCGTGGAACCACTGCAGCGCGCGTGTGGTCAGCGGCAGCCCGCCGGGCGCCTTGCCGATGCCCAGATCGACGCGGCCCGGCGCGAGCGCGGCCAGCAGCTTGAACGTCTCGGCCACCTTGAACGGGCTGTAGTGCTGCAGCATCACGCCGCCCGAGCCGATGCGGATGCGCGACGTGTGCGCGAGCAGGTGCGCGACGACGACCTCCGGCGCCGAGCTGGCGAAACCGGGCGTGCCGTGATGTTCGGCGACCCAGAAGCGCGCGTAGCCGAGCTGTTCGGCGCGTTGCGCGAGCGTCGTGGTGAAGCGCAGCGCATCGGCGGCGTTCGCGCCGTCGGCGATCGGACTCTTGTCCAGCAACGAAAGCGAATAAGACATGGTGAGCGGCGTTCCTGCGTGAGCGTGGATGGACGGTGGTTGGCGCGCGGCGCTCAGCTTTTCGGCAGCCCGGGCGGATTCGTGCGCGACTGGTCGATCGCTTCGGACGCGAGGTTCCAGCGGTCGAGCACCTGCTGGTAGCGGCCGCTCTTGATCAGTCCGTTCAGCGCGACGGTCAGCGGCTCGGCGAGGCCGCTGCCGCGGCGCGTCGCGATCGCGATGTCGGCCGTGCGCGGCCAGCCGCCGCTGATCGCGCCGACGAGCCGCGTCTTGCCTTGCTGCGCGCTTTGATACGCGAGCACCGAGTTCACGCTGAACACCGCGTCCGCCCGGCCCGACTGCACGGCGACGATGCGCATCGCCTGGTCGTCGTAGTACTGGATCTGCACGGGTTTCAGCCCGTGCGCGACGTTCTCGCGGTCCCACGCGAGCAGGATCTTTTCCTGGTTGGTGCCGGCATCGGTCACGATGCGCAGCCCGGCGACGTCCTTCGGCTCGCGGATCGCCTGGATCTTGCTGTCGTTGCGCACGTAGAAGCCGACCTGATCCTTGCGATAGGTCGAGAAATCGAACTTCTGCTTGCGCTCCTCGGTGACGGTCACGTTCGAGATCACCGCGTCGACTTTCCCCGATTCGAGCGCCAGCGGCCAGTCGGCCCACGCGAGCGCGACGATCTTCAGCTTGCGGCCGAGGCTGTCGGACACGAGCTGGCCGACGTCGGCGTCGAAGCCGATCACCGTGCGTGCGTCGGTCGCATACGAGCTGATCGGCGGCAGGCTCGGCGCGATACCGATCGTCAGCGTGCCGGAATCGGCGAACTTGAACGACGCGGGCACCGCGCGCTCGACCGCCGCATCGGCCGCGCCACGCGGGCGGCCGCGCTGCTCGGGACTCAGGTCGAACGTCGCGGCGGACGCGGCAGTGACGGCGGCGAAGGCGCTCAGGCCGATCAGCGCGGTGGCCAGCGTGCGCACGGCACGGGATGAAAGCGGTACGGCTCGATGCATGAAAACGTCCTGTGGTGGAAGCGTGGAAGCGTGGAAAGCGGAATGGGCGACGTGAAATGCGGGACGCCGTGCGCTCAGCGCGGCAGCACCGGTTCGGGCACGGGCGCCCACAGGTCGGCCAGCGTCGACGTGCGCGACGGATCGACGAGATCCTTGCCGAAGCGCAGGTGGAAATACGCTTCGGGATCGATGGACGAATCGAACAGCCGCGTATAGCCGGTGCGGTCGTACAGCGCCCACGCTTCGGGCTGGCGAAAGCCGGTGGTCAGGTAGAGGCGGCGGTAGCCCTGCTGCACGGCGCGCAGTTCGAGCGCTTCGACGATGCGCCGTGCGAGGCCCTGGCGGCGCAGGTCGGTGCGTGTCCAGATGCGTTTCAGTTCCGCGGTCTGCGCGTCGTAGCGCTTGAACGCGCCGCCGCCGATCGTCTCGCCGTCGCGCAGCAGCAGCACGAACGCGCCTTCGGGCGGCGCGAACAGTTCGGCCGGGTAGCGCGCGAGTTCGTCGCGGGCCGACGCGCGGCTGTCGGGGCGGTACGCGTCGTAACGGGTCGAATACTCGTCGATCAGCGCGTCGATCAGCGGCTGCGCGCGGACGTCGTGCGGCGTCGTGTCGATGATGCGGTCGTTCGTGGCCATGGGCATCGCGAATGGCGCGCGATGCGGACGTTCCTGGCGGGGTGCGGGCATGCGGCCCGTCCGGTCTGTTCCGTTATCGCGACGCAGTTGTCGTGATGGCGGCGGCTGTCGTGCTTCGTGCAAGGCATCCGGCGCGCCGCCGCCGTTTTGAACACGTTAGCGGCGCGGCCGGCAAAGGCGAACGAAGCAATTTCGATAAGGATTTCGCGGGAGGTGGAAGAAGGCTTGCAGGGGGAGTGGGGTAGGGCGAACGGGCGTGGCGGGGAGCCGTGTCCGTTTGAAGTGTGGGCGACGTAGATGACCGCCGCGGATCGGCAGGGGGCGAGCGCCAGGCGCGACCCGCCGCCATGGTGGCGGCGGTCCTCCTCGAATCGTCGCGTCGGCGCAAAGCCCCGCCGTCGCGGGGCGATGACCCGCGACGACGACGGCGTTCAGGCTGCTGCCGCCTGATGCATCGAGTCGCGCTGTTCGCCACCCAGGATCTCGACGAGACTGGTCAGCATCCGCGCCAGTTCACCCGTCATCAGCGTGAAATCTGAATCGAAGCGTTCATCGTCATTCTGCGCGGTCGGGTCCGCCGCCTCCTTGATCACGTCGAGCGGCGTGACGCGCTTGATCGTCAGCGATGGTGTCAGCACGAACGAGATCCGGTCATCCCACGTCATCGCGAGGCGCATGCATTGTTTGCCGGCTTCGATGTGCCGGCGCATGTCGTTCGCTTCCAGCGCGTGGCCGACGTATCGCACCGTGGCGCCGCCTTCGCCGGTCGAACGCAGCTCGGCGTCCTGGTCGACGGTGAATCCGCCCGGCGCCTCGCCGGACAGCAGCCAGTCCGTCATCGCGGCGACCGGCGAACGCGCCACCTGAACGCCGGCGAGCGGCAACGGGTCGATCGATTTGACGAGCAGGCTGCGAACGTCGTCGGCAAGCGCCTGGGCAGCCGCATCGATGACGAGCCAGCCATTCGCCGTGTCGATCCACACGCGGGTATCGCGGCGAATGCTGAACGCGCGCGGCAGCAGTTCGTCGGTCACCTGTTCCTTGAGTTCGCGCAGCTGTTTCCGGCCGACCTTGAAGCCCTGCTGCTCTTCGACCTCGAGCGCACGCGCTTTGGTGACCTGATTGACGACCGACGCCGGGAGCAGCTTCTTTTCGGTACGAAACAGCAGCAGCATCTGCCGGTTGATCGAATACACGAGCGCGCCGTCGTCACGCGGCGACGCCCATCCGGCACGCTGCATTTCGACGCTGCTGCCCGGCTGGAACGCGTGAGGCGCCAGCCATTTTTCCATCTGGTCGGGGGTAACGGCCCAAGGTGCCGGAAGACGATGAAGCTGAAGGTTCTTGAACCACATAGGCGTACGGGCAAAGCGCGTCATTCTATATGACGGGGAGCACTCGCGGCCACGAAGCGTCACTCACGAGGCAATCATCCGGATCGCCGGCGCTCCGATCGTTCACAGTCACCGGGTGCGCGGCGCGCTCGTGAACATGCGTGGTCGGCGTACGGTCGATCATCAGGCTCAGCAATGCCGGGTGGGTGTCGTGGCCGACCGCAGCCATATCTCCGCGACATCGCCAGGTCTCAGTCCTTGCTGCCTGGCTCGTCTTCCCGATGCTTCGCCGCCACGCGTGAAAACCGCATTTGATATTCGCTTGGGGACAATCCGGTTTTGCGCTTGAACAATTGCCGGAACGTGCTGATATCGCCATAACCGACACGTTGACTCAGCGCCTCCAGCCCGATTGGCCGGGTTTCCAGCAAGCGTTTCGCGACTTCGATACGCAGATTCTGCAGATACGTGAGCGGCGCGAGCCCGACGGCTTCCTTGAAGCGACGATTGAGCGTGCGTTCGCTGACGGCAAGCGAGGCGGCCAGCTCGCTCAGCCGGAATCCCTGCTGCAACGTCGCCTCCATCTGCCGCTGGGCACGGGCGACGAGCGTATCGGTATGTCCGTGTTCCTCGACGAGCGTTGCAAAGGAAGCCTGCGACGTTCGATTCATGTCGATCAGCAATGCCTTCGCGGTCATCGTTGCGAGCGCCTCGCCGGCGAGTGTTTCAACGAGCTGCACCGCGAGATTCAGATACGACGTCACGGAACCGCCCGAGATGATGCCGTCTTGCGCGATCATCAGTTCCTGCGCGCGAACTTCGACTCGCGGATAGCGGCGCGCGAAGTCCGCGGCTCTCGCCCAGTGCGTGGTCGCGGCGCGGCCATCCAGCAGGCCGGCCTCGGCGAGCAGGTAATTGGCGGTGCAATAGGCCGCCAGCACGGCGCCGGCCTTGCGTTGGCGCCTCAGCGCGGAAGTCAACGCGTTCAACCGCTCGCGGCGCCCGATGAACTCGTCGATGTTCGAGAAGAATGGGGCGGTCAGCAGAACGGCGTCCGCCCGCTTGCGCGGGTCGATCTTTCCATCAACCTCGATGGTCTGGCCCGACGCGGCAGTGACGGGCTGACCGTCGAGCGATTCCACACGCCATGCGAGCAGCGGGGCGGACGGGGTGCCGGCCGGTGTGGCCTTGCGCATATGGAACTGATTGGCTGCGCTGAACACGTCGACCGGGCCCGCGACGCCGGACGCGAGGATGCCGTCATAGACCCAGATGCGGACGATGGCCATTTGCGTGTCTGAAATTCCCTGAATAATGGCGATCCTGCCACTTATGGTCGCGCCAGTAAACCCCGATCATGGCCACATCCGACGAACCGAAAAACAGGAGCAGCACCATGCCGATGATCGATGCACTGTGGCCCGAAAACGCGTTGACGCCCGAGGCCGAGGCACGCCTCGTCAAGGAACTGACCGACATTCTCATCGAGGCGGAAGGCTATGACCCCGCCAGTCCGATCGCACAGCGCGTCACCGTATTCCACCTTCATCGACCTGCCGCGATTTACATCTGCGGTGAGCGCGCGGACACGATCCGCTACCGGATCATTCCGTCCGTCCCCGAAGGGCAATACACAGACGAATCGCGCCGCTGGCTCGTCAGGCAGGTCACGGAGGCGGTGGCCCGCGCGGAGAACCAGCCGTTCGACGACGTCGCGCCGCGCGTCTGGGTCTTCCCGACCGAGATCCCGGATGGCGCGTGGGGCACACGCGGCGCGATCTGGACGCTGCCCGCCATTCATGCGCTGCTGGCGGGCGAGTCCGAACGCGGCGCGGGCGTTGAGCGTCTCGCACGACGTCGCCGCGAAAAAGCATGCATCACGCTCGAAGCGGCTCGCAATGCCGCTATCGCCGGCATCACGAGCAAACCGTAACAGGAGCGCCCGCATGAAATTCAACGACACAGCCCCCGTGATGGCGCCCGCCGGCGGTCCGCCGCTCTGGCTGACGGGCCTCGCCGAAAACGCGACGCTCGAAGCCACCGTCCTGAAACGTCCGATCGAAGGGCGCGCCGATATTCTCTCCGTGATCAAACACGCGGTCTCGCTGTACGAATTCCAGCATCACAGCTACAAGGGTGTGATGGGCGACGGTTTGTATCTGGAGTCCTATCGGTCCCGGATCCAGGGCATGCCGATCGAGACGGTGGTCGTCGCGCATCTGAACGACAAGGGCGAGACAGATTCCGTGGTCATCAACCATCGCCCGCTCGAAGCGGCGATGCTGTTTTCCAGACTGATGGCGGAACGCGTCGACGAGCGTTTCCGCGGTTGCTATCTGACGGAGCCGGAAGCACGGCCGCACGATGAAACGGCATCTTCTTGATCCGACGATAGCGTCTGTACTCGTCGCTTCTGCTGCGTAACATGCGGGAGCACGAAAGCTGCTGATTTGCTCGAACACGACGAGCAATACCTGCGATCGGCTTCAACGCAGCTTCGACTTGGACATCGTCAACATCATCGACGCGACCCGGTCGCACGTTCTGAATCGCGGCTATAGACGTGTTGGATTGTTGGGAACCCGGTACGTGATGGAGCGCGAATTTTATCGAGAGCGGCTTGAGTCGGCCGGTGTCGAAGTGGTGACGCCTGAAGCAGGCGACCGCGCCGTTATTCACAACATCATCTATCGCGAGCTGTGTCATGGAATCTTCTCCCAAGTATCGCGCGATATCTTCATGGGAGTCGTGAAGCACTTCGCGCTGTCCGGCGTCGAGGCCGTGATTCTGGGATGCACGGAGATTCCGCTTATCCTTCCGAACTTCAGTTTCCATGGCGGAATTGCGGTCATCGATTCCATCGACGTACATCTCGATTCGGCACTCGGCGTATCGAGCCATAAATCCACGATTGAGGACAGCGACCTTGAGCTTGGTACAGGCCGAATTTTTTCTGGTAATCCTGCTGCTCGTCACCGTTCGGACGCTACTGTTCAAGCGGGTCGTTAACGACATCGATCCCGATGCCACTTCCCTATGTGTAGGGCTCGGTACAGTCGTGAGCTGTACTGTACTGTGGTCGATTCTGGCTGCAGTCGGTCGAGCACCAGATCTGCACCCGCATCTCGGCGGCATCGGTGCAGGTTTGATTAAGGGGGCGTTGCTCGCTGTGCTGATGGGTATGCAACAGCGTCTCATCGGGCGGAGCTTGTCCGCGACGACTTATACGTTCCCAATCGCGATCGGGTTCATCGCGGCAGTCGAATCGTGGGCATTTGGAACCCGTCTGACGCCGGGCGGTGTCGCCGCGATCGCGATACTGTTTGCGGCCGGGGTCGGATTTGCCATGTTCGGTCATCTCGCGGTGATGCCAGCCGCAGACAAGCGGCGGTTTGCGTGGATGATCGTGATAGTCGTGGGTTTCGCTGTCTGCGACAAGGTGGGTATTCCGCGCACCGGCTGGCTTCCCTATTTGTTCTGGACTGGTATCGGCAATGTTCTCGCGGCATGGTTCGTCCGGCGCACGCTCTTCCGCATCCACGTTCGACCGCTCCTGTTTGTCGGCGCAATATGGGCTCTGCCCGAGTTATTCTTCAATTTTTCATTACAGACGATCCTGCCCGTCGCATTTGGCTACCTGGCGATTGCCCTCCGTGTCCCGTTGCTATTGGGCGTCTCGGCTATTCTCTACAACGAAGGCAAACTTCGCGAGCAGCTTGCTTTTGGCGCAGTGGCAGCCATAGGCGTCGCACTTCTGTTCATGGGATGAAAAATGATTGATGTACCGTATTTTTCCCAATGGGAATCCAGGACCCTGATCTCACGATTCCTGTCGCGCGAATTGCGCGCTGAGGAAGATCCGCTCTGGCGTAACTCTGGCGCCAGCAGCCCGGACGAGTATGCGCAATGGAGCCCACATATTTGCGGCATCGCGTGCCTGAAGATGTTGCTGGCACATCGCACCGCGCGAGTGATTCCGCTGTTGGAACTCGTGCGTGAGGCCATCACCTTTGGTGTCTATCAACCAGAGATGGGCGACAAAGGAAAGCGCCTGCTCTACCGACCATTCGTAAACTGGATCCGCGAACGCTTTCAGATTGAAGGTCGTGTCGTCGAGCATATGGAATCGTCTACGGTCGAGCACAGTTTGCGTGACGGATATATGTTCATGGCATCTGTTCATCCTGGCATCCGGCATGCCGGGGTTGAGCCTCCCTCCCGTGGCGGGCACCTTGTCCTGGTGCTTGGCGTCAATCCCGCGACCGACGAGTGGGTTTTCCACAATCCGTCAGGCTTTGAACATGACACGCAGGAAAACGTATCGATGCAGCGAAGTACATTCGATCGCTATTTCGCCAACAGGGGGATTTTGATTGCGCCATGAACGCGCAAAAGGCGCCCGGATCGCGTAGAACGTATTAACTCCGTCACTACATTAACCCTCGTCTACCGAGGTTCGCGACTGTAATCGACGGAGAAAGAGACGATCGACGGTTGCATCAAGATTGAAGACAATGGCAACCATTCCAACAAACGGGAAAAAAACAATGATGACTTCCGGCGACGGCCTGACCAGCCCGGCGCGGCTCCTGCGACTCGCGTCATGGGTGATCGCGATCATCTTCGCCGTCTTTCTGAACATGCTCGGCAGTCTCGTGATCCGCGACATGGCGTTCGCCCCGAGCGGTGGCCCGCCGGTCGTCGAGCAATTCGCCGATGCGCCGACAAAAGCACGGCTGGACGCGGCGCGGCGCCAGCTGCTGGCGCAGCGCGACGCGCTTGCCGAGAAGGCCGACACGATGGAAGTGGCGCGCAGCCGCGCCGCGAAGGAGTACGCGGCCGAGAAGGAGAGTTTCCGCAACTGGCTGGCCACTCGCGCGGTGACGGGGGACGGTGCGAGGGACCCGGACATTCTCGCGAGAACGCGCAAGCTCGATGCGCTCCAGGCAGTGGTGGTCAACTGGCAGCATCAGATCGATGCGATCGGCGACCAGCAACGGGCACTGGCATCGCAGCAAACTCGAGTCGACACACAAATCGCCGAAGCGGACGCAGCAGCCGAACGTCGCTTCGACGAGGCAACCCGGCGCTACGAGATGCAGGTGTTCGGACTGCGGCTCGCGCTGACGCTGCCGATCCTGCTCGTCGCGACCTGGCTGTTCATCCGCTACCGCAAGGCGCGCTACTGGCCGTTCGTGTACGGTTTCGGCCTGTTTGCGCTGAGTGCGTTTTTCATCGAACTGGTCCCGTACTTGCCGAATTTCGGCGGCTATGTCCGGGTCCTGGTCGGCATCGTGCTCACGGTATTCGCCGGTCTTTACATGATGAAGGCATTTCAGCGCTATGCCGAACGCAAGCGGCTCGAATTGCAGCAGGATCAGGGCGAACGCGCGCGCACGATCGGATACGAAAAAGCCGTGCGGTCACTCGAGAAAAAGCGTTGCCCGTCATGCGACAAACAATGGAATCTCGGCGGCGACGACTCCACGTTCTGCGTGCATTGCGGATTGAAACTTTTCAATGTATGCGAATGCGGGGGCCGGAATTTCTTCTTCTTCCCGCATTGCCATCAATGTGGCGTGGCGCAGGGAAATGAGTCGCCGGTGTCCTCCGACTGACGATCAGCGCGTACGCACCGGCGTCGGCGTACGACGTACGACGGTCGTGAACGCGTCAGTCGGCTTCATCACCCGATGACACGCGGCGGCGTCGACAACTCCGCCAACTGAAACAGACAATCCCCGCGCCGCACCTGCGCGGGCACGCGCTTGCACACCACCTCTCCATCGCCGTTGAATCGGTGCAGCACCGGTTCGCGCAACGGCGTATCGGGGAAATGCACCCACGCGGCCGGCTGCCCGGCCTTCACCTGGTCGCCGAGTTCGACGAGCGGTTCGTACAGCCCGCGCTCGTACGCATAGACGAAATGGCGATCGCCGTCGACGCGCATGAAGCGCGTGACGGTCGGCGGCGCGTCGGGCACGAGCGCGCCGTGCAGCAGCCCGATATAGCCGAGGTAATGCAGCAGCCCGTGGCGGCCGAGCCGGATCAGCGACGGATCGGCCATGCCCGCGCCGCCGAGTTCGGTGACGATCGAGATCGCGCCTTGCCGGCGCGCGGCCGACGCCGAATGCACGGGATTCGGCGCATGCAGCAGCGCATTCTGCAACCCGAACGCAACCAGCAGCCCGTTGAGTTTCTCGGCTTCGTCCGCGTCGAGCGGATCGATTGCGAGCATGTTGCCGCCCTGGTACAACAGCGAGCTGCCGCCCGAATGCAGGTCGACCAGATACTGCGCGCGCGACAACAGCGCGTGCTCGATGTAGTGGGCGATCATCTGCGTCGGCGTGCCGGTCGGGTCGCCGGGAAAGCTGCGGTTCAGGTTGCCTTCGTCGAGCGGCGACACGCGCTGGCCCGCATCCGCCGCCGGGAAATTCGCCATCGGCAGCAGGATCAACTGCCCGCTGACCATGTCCGGCTCGATCTCGCGCATCAGTTGCGACACGATGATCTGGCCTTCGTACTCGTCGCCGTGGTTGCCGGCCATCACGAGCGCGACCGGGCCGTCGCCGTTGCGGATCGATGCGATCGGGATCGGCAGCCAGCCGTAGGCGGAGCGGTGCACGGAGTGCGGCAGCCGAAGGTAGCCCGCGTGCTTGCCTTGCGCGTCGAGATCGATTTCGCAGTGAATGGGATTTCGGGGAGAGGAGGAGGCGGTCATGGCGGTATCGTTCGATGAACGGAATCTGCCATCTTATAGGGGAAACCGGCACCGCGCGGCGCGCCGGGCGGGATCGACCGGGATGCGCGTGACGGCGGACGGGCGCGTTGCCGGACCTTGCCGGGCCGATACGCGCGACCGCGCGATGTTGCAGCGATGAACGCATGCCGGCACGCCGGCCAACTGCATTCACGTGTCGGATTTCGCGCCGAGCCCTTGTCGCGACAGGCCCGGCGCGTGCAACGGGCTTACCGGCCGGATGTTTCAGCTTCGAGACGTCCTTCTTCCCACAGTGCCCAGAAACGGCTGCCGGCGCGATACGGATTCGCGCGCCGCGCGGCGTGATCGGCGACGCCCTGACGAAACGCGCCGTACAGCGTGAGCGGCGGATTGTCGATGCATTCGGCTTCGTACGCGGCCGGCATCCGGCGGTCGGACACGAGCCGGCGGATCAGCAATGCGCCGTCGATCACAGCCTGTTCGTCGATGATTTCGGTTCGTGCGAGGACGTCGACGGTATTCATGTTGGGCTCCCTGAAACGTTCTTTCCCCATCAAGGAGCAATAAGAGTGCCAGCGACGAAATGCAGGCCGCGGCCGCGATCGTGCGGGCTTCTGCCGTCATCGTGCTGCGTGCCGGACGGCGATGTTACGGAACACGTCACGTGACACGCGAACGCGCGGCGCCACGTGCGAACCGGCAAAACGTTGCGGGATTGAATCGTCGGGAGGAGGCGGCAGGCACGGAAAGAGCGGATGCGGGCGTGGTGCGCGCGTCGCCGGCTCAGCTTGCGGTGGCCGGCGCCATGCGGCGGCTGCCGCTCGAATAGAAGCAGTAGATGCCCTTGCCGGCCGACTTCGCGTCGTACAGCGCGCTGTCGGCCTGCCGGATCAGCTCGTCGGGCGAGCCGTGTCCGTCGTCGAGCGCGATGCCGATGCTGATGCCGATGCAGACGGTCTCGCCGATCGACAGCGCGTACGGCGCCGAAATCTGCCGGATGATCCGCGCGGCGAGGATCGAGCATGCGTGCATCGTCGTGTCGTCGATCGCGACGACGAATTCGTCGCCGCCGATGCGTGCGGCGAGCTCGCCCGGCGGCAGCGTCTTGCCGAGCCGCTCGGCAACCCGCGTGAGCACTTCGTCGCCGGCCTGGTGGCCGAAGCGGTCGTTGATCGACTTGAAACCGTCGAGGTCGAGATACATGACCGCGAACGCGGGGCTCGGCAGCCGCGGCCGGCGTGCGAGCATCCGCTTGAGCTGCGCATGCAGTTCGTGGCGATTCGGCAAACCCGTCAGCGCGTCGTGCCGCGCGAGGTGGCGGATGTGCTGTTCGGTCCGGCGGCGCGCGGTGACGTCCTCGACGATGATCACCGCGTTGCCGTCCGGCACGCGGTGGCGCGTCAGTTCGAGCTGGCGGCCGTCGGCGAGCGCGATGTCGAGCGGCCCGGGCTCGTGGCGGCTCAGCCAGCTGTCGCACTGCGCGGCGAGGCCGGCGCCGCCGGGATCGGTCACGGCATGGGCGCCGAGCGCGGCGACGACCGCCGGCAGCGGCGTATCGAGCACGATCTCGCGCGGCGAGCCGAACAGTTGCGCGGTGCGCCGGTTCGCGACGATCACGCGGCTGTCGCCGTCGATCATGCACAGGCCGTGCGGCATGTAGGTGAGGGCGGCGTCGAAGCGGGCGACGAGTTCGGCGTTGCGCTGGCGCGCGGCGATCAGCGCGACGAGCACGCGGTAGTGGCGCTGCACGACCGTGCGCATCGCCGCGAGATAGATCGCGAGCGGCGGCACCAGCAGCCACGCGCCCGGCCGAGGGGCCAGCAGCGCACCGACGCCGATCGGCAGCACGCCGAGCGCGACCTGCGTCATCGCGAGCCGCGGCAGCGCCGAATTGCGCGACGCGATCCCGCCGAACACGCCGCCCGCGACCATCACGGACAGCGTGCCGAGCTCGACGTCGGCGGCCTGCACGCAGCCCATCACGCCGAGGCCGAGCACGAAGCACGCGACGAGCGACACCGGCGCATAGCGCCTCGCCCAGTATTCGGCGCGATCGTCGCCGGCGTTGCGCCGCACCGTGTACGCCCGTGCGATCGACAGGCGCGCCATGAGCAGGCCGACGTCGGCGACGAGCCATGCGAGGCACCACAGCTGCTGCAGCCGGAGCAGCGCGACGGCCGCGACGAAACCGCTCGCGAGCCCGGACAGCGCCATCGGGCGCACGTCCTCGAACAGCGTCACGAGCATCGACGGACGCAGCGCGGCCGTCACGCGGTGGTTGCCGGAAGGGGGAGTGGCGAGAACGGAGTTCAGGAGAGACGCCCTGACTGCCATGGTTGTCGACCTCGACACGATGTCTCGATGGCTGGCGGCGCCCGCACGGCACGTGGCGGACGCCCGGCCGAGCCGGATGCGCACGACATTACCACGAAAAACCGGCGGCGCGGGCCGGCTGGCAGCGCCGCGCATCGCGTCGAACGCCAGTCGTCAACCACGGCTGCGGGAGGCTTGCGGATTCGGCGGCGCGAAGGCAGCATCGTTGCGAACGGAACGATGTACGGCGGCCGACCGGAGACCGGCCGCGATGGGTGGCGTACGGGTTCGCCGGGCGTTGTCGATGCCGGCCGAAGCCGGACGCGACGGCATCCGGCCGTACGCAAACGGCCAACGGATCGCCCCGCGACCACCCGCCGCAGGCCGGCTGAATCTCGTTATAAGAAATCCAATAAGTATTTCATGCGGGAAATACTATGGGCGATATATCTAAAACAATGCCAGAATGCGCGCCGCTCCGAACGCCGCGACACCCGATCGCCGTCCGAGCCGCCTCAGGAGGTTCCCCCAAATGAAAAACCACGGCCTGTCACGGCGGGGTTTTCTGAAAGCCAGCGTGCTGGCGGGCGTCGCGGTCTACGTCGCGCCCATCGGCAGCCGCGCGTTCGCGGCGCTCTTCGAAGAAAAACTCCTCACCCCGGTCAAATGGGATAGCGTCACCGGCATCCCCCAGTTCCGCATCGACGGCATCGCGAAGGTCACGGGCTCGAAAGTGTTCGCCCGCGACGTGCGCGCCGCCGACATGCCGCACTGGCCGCAGCAGCAGTCGCACGCGCTGATCCTGCGCGTCACGCAGGCCGACCGCACGTACGAAGGCTTCGACCTGTCGCTGCTCGGCGACGAGCTGAAGCCGGACCGCGTGGTGACGGCCGACGATCTCGCGCGAGACGGCGTCGCGTTCCCGGCGTTCTACGGCGACGACATGCTGTTGCCGCCCGGCAAGACGCCCGCGTATCTCGGCCATGCGGTCGCGATCCTGATCTATCACGACTTCGCGCGCTTCCGCTTCGCGAAGAACGCGCTGAAGTTCCGCGACGACGTGATCCGCTACGGCGCGGTCACGGGCCCGCTCGAGCGCGATCCGTGGGGCACCTTCCGCTACGTGCGCGTGGGCGGCAAGACGGCCTATGACGACGACGTCTATTCGAGCCTGAAGGACGCGCCGATCTTCCCGAGCATGATGCGCAAGCACCTGCCGGTCTGGCCGGACGGCAAGGAGCACGGCAAGCTCGACGAGCAGGGCATGTTCCTCGCCGGGCAGATCGCCGGCGAGCTCGACCATCCGTCGGCCGACTGGCTCGTGTTCGACCGCGAATACAACACGCAGTCGGTCGATACGGCCGCGCTCGAGCCCGACAACGCGAACTGCTGGTACGACGCCGCGACGCAGTCGCTGCATCTCGTCGTGCCGACCCAGTCGCCGCTCGAAGTGTCGGAGAACGCGGCCGCGATGGTCGCGAAGTGCCGCTTCCCGGTGAAGCAGCTGTTCGTGCATCCGTGCTACACGGTCGGCTACGGCTCGAAGGATCACTTCAACGTGCCGTTCTACGGCCTCGTCTGCGCGCTGTACGCGGACGGCCGCCCGGTGCGGTTCGCGAACGACCGCTACGAGCAGTTCCAGACGTCGCTGAAGCGTCACGCGTTCAAGATGCATTACCGGATCGCGGTCGACCGCAACACGGGCCTGCTGCAGTCGTTCAAGGGCGACTTCGAGGCGAACGGCGGCGGTCGCTCGAACTTCTCGCCGTCGGTCGCGATGGTCGGCGCCACGGCCGCGCAATCGATCTACTACTTTCCAAAGAGCGACCTCGCGGCCGTTGCGATCGCGTCGCGCGCGATCGACGCCGGTTCCGCACGCGGCTACGGCACGCTGCAGAGCATGGCCGCGACCGAGATGGCGGTCGACGAGATCGCCGCGCAACTGAACATCGACCCGATCGAGTTCCGGCTGCGCAACGCGCTGCGTTCGGGAATGAAGAACACGCAGGGCGCGATTCCCGCCGGCGCGCTGCGCGTCGACGAAGTGCTGGAACGCGCGAAGCAGCATCCGCTGTGGACGCGTCGCGCCGCGCGCAAGGCCGAATTCGAGGCCGCGCATCCGGGCAAGCGCTACGGCGTCGGCTTCGCGTGCGTGCAGAAGGATTTCGGCACGGGTGCCGAGGCTTCGTTCGCGAAGGTCGAGTTCGACGAGCACGGCAAGGTGTCGCTGCAACACACGGCCGCGGAGATCGGCACCGGGATGTCGACGTCGCAGGCCGTCGCGGTCGCGAAATGGCTCGGCCGGCCGGCGACCGACGTGCGCGTGGCCCTGACCGAATGGCCGGACCTGCCGGTCGAGACGAGCGGCGATCCGTACCTGATGTCGCAGGCCGACCAGGACCGCCTGAGCGCGAACCCGCGCTGGTCGCCGGGTTATGCGTCGCCGTCGAGCGCGACGAACTCGGCGTACTACTTCACGCACAGCACGCGCGAAGCCGCGCGCGCCGTGTTCCGCTACGGGCTGTGGCCGGCCGCGATGTCGATCTGGACGCGCGGCCTCGGCGGCGGCCAGGCCGCGCCGTACACGATTCGTATCGAGGACGCGCGCTGGGTCGACGGCAAGCTGACCGCCGACGGCCTCGAGCCGCTGACGTTCGAGCAGCTCGCGAAGCAGGCGCATGCGCTCGGCCTGCCGACCGGCGCCGTCGTGCACGTGTTCAACCGCTGGCAGTGGACCGACGCCGAATTCGAGGTAGGCGGCGCGGTCGAGCGTCTGCCGATCGACGGGCTGTCGCTGCGTGTCGGCGTGCCGAAGACGGGCGCCGACGACGGCCCGGTGCCGGGCACCGCCGCACCGGCCGGCGCGACCGCGCTGCGCGGCACGCTGCCGCCGACCGCGAACGGCTATCGCGTGCTCGATCGCAAGCGCGTGTTCATCCCGCCGACGAGCCGCAACAACGCGGCCGTCACGTACTACACGGCGGTCGGCACGCTCGTCGAGCTGGCCGTGCACGAAGCGACCGGCAAGGTCGAGCTGCTCACGCACCACTCGATCATGGAATGCGGCAACCAGATTTCGCCGCAACTCGTGTCGGGCCAGCTGCAGGGCGGTCTCGCGATGGGCATCGGTCATGCATTGCACGAGTACCTGCCGCTCTACGAAGACGGCCCCGGCAACGGCACGTGGAACTTCAACCGCTACCAGCTGCCGCGCGCGTCCGACGTCGCCGTATGGACCCAAACGGGCGACGTGCTGCCGCCGCTGTCCGAGACCGATCCGCCGAAGGGCGTCGCCGAAGTGGTGATGATCCCCGTCGTCGGCGCGATCGTGAACGGCATCGCGCACGCGATCGGCCATCGTTTCACCGACCTGCCGGTGACCCCGCAAAAGATTCAGGAGGTGCTCGCATGACGACCGCCCAAACCGCGGCTTCGGCCGCGAGCGCCAGCGCGGCTGCGCCCGGCGCTTCCGCACCGGCGGCGGCTTCCGCCGCACCGGCGTCCGCACCCGCCGCGCCGGCATCGGCACCGGCTGCCGTCGAGCGTCCGCTCGTCCGGTTCCAGCAGAAGCCGCTGTCGGTCAGGATCAACGGCAACGCCGTCGGCCCGATGCAGGTACCGGAAGGGCTGATGATGATCGAGTTCCTGCACGAGTACCTGGGCCTCACCGGTTCGCGGCTCGGCTGCGGGCAGGGCATCTGCCACGCGTGCGTCGTGATTGTCGACAAGCCGGACGGCACGAGCGAGGAAATGCGCACCTGCCTTACCGGCGCGCACTTCTTCCACGGCCGTTCGATCCGCACGATCGAAGGCCACGCGAAGCGCAACGAAGCCGGCGAAGTGGTCGAGCTGTCGCCGATCCAGCAGAAGTTCCTCGAGCACTTCAGCTTCCAGTGCGGCTATTGCACGCCGGGCTTCGTCAACGCGGCGACCGTGCTGATCGAACGCCTGAAGCGCGAGCCGATCGCGAAGGCCGACGTGGAACGCACGATCACCGACGCGCTCGACGCGCATCTCTGCCGCTGCACGGGCTATGTCCGCTACTACGAAGCCGTCAAGGACGTGGTGCTGACGACGCCGGGACTCGTGAAGGACGCCGCATGAAACGCACACTCGCTCATCGCGTCGCGCGGGCCGCGGGCCTGCCCGCGCTCGCAGCGGCCTGCGCGCTGCTGCTCGCCGCCTGCGGCGGCCACGACGCGCCGGCGTCGAGCGCGGCGTCCGGTGCGCCCGGCGCCGACCCGGTCGCGCGCGGCCGCTATCTCGTCAAGGCCGCCGACTGCGCGGCGTGCCACACCGCGAAGGACGGCGCGCCGTTCGCCGGCGGCGCGGCGCTCGAATCGCCGTTCGGCACGTTCTACGGCTCGAACATCACGCCCGACAAGGACCACGGGATCGGCAACTGGAGCGCGGACGACTTCTACGCTGCGCTGCACGACGGCAAGGCGCCGGGCAAGCGCCTGTATCCGTCGATGCCGTACACGTCGTACCGGCAGCTCACGCGCGCCGACGCCGACGCGATGTACGCGTACCTGATGACGGTCAAGCCGGTCGCGCAGGAAAACCGCGCGCACGACCTGAAGTTCCCGTACAACCTGCGCTTCGGCATGGTGTTCTGGGACATGCTGTTCCTGAAGGACAGCCTGCCGGATGCGTCGGCCGGGCAATCCGCCGACTGGCAGCGCGGCCGCTATCTCGCGGGCGCGCTCGGCCACTGCGCGGAATGCCACACGCCGCGCGCGTTCACGGGCCAGCTCGACGGCGCGAAGCCGCTCGCGGGGGCCGCGCTCGGCCGCGTGGCCGCGCCCGACATCACGCCGGCCGGCCTCGCCGCGCGTGGCTGGACGGCCACCGACCTGCAGGCGTTCTTCGGCGTCGGTATCGCGCCGCAAGGCTCGGCGTTCGGCGAGATGTATCCGGTCGTGCACCTGAGCACGCAGTACCTGACGAAGGACGACCTGCGCGGGCTGTCGACGTACCTGCTCGGCGATACGCCGCCCGCGCCGCAGCCAGTGAAGCCGGTGTCGGCCGATGCCGCGCAACTGGCGGCCGGCCGCTCGGTGTATCTCGCGGTCTGTGCCGGCTGTCACGGCTTCAACGGCGAAGGCAAGCCGCACGTGGCGGTGCCGATGAACGGCAACTCGACGGTGCGTCAGGCCGACTCGCGCAACCTGCTGGTCGCGATGCTCGACGGCATCGACGAGCAGAAGTTCGCCGGCTTCGAAAACCTGCAGCCGATGCCGGGTTTCGCGCACACGCTGAGCGACGACGAACTCGCGCAGCTCGCGAACTACCTGCGCGCGACGTGGGGCGGCCAGCCCGCGAGCGTCACGCCGGCCGACGTGAAGGCGATGCGTTGAGTCGCGCCGTGGGGTAGAGCGTCGCGCGCGAGCAGCCAGCTTCCGGTGCTCGCGCGCGATTTCGTCGCCTCATTTTCTTCGCGGCGGCGCGTCAGTAGCCGCCGCCCCCTCCGCCACCGCCTCCGCTGCCGCCCGAGCCGCCGTACCGGCTCATGCCCGGTCCTTGCGACGTACCGCTGCCCGACGACGTACAGCCCGCCGACAGCACGAGCACCAGCGCCGCGATCAGCGCCGCAGCCAACGTTGCCGATTTCATGGCAATCTCCTTGCAGCGCGCAGGCCACAGGAAAGGCGGTTCGCGTGAACCGCGCGTCTGCGCGATGAGAAGACGTTTCGGCGGGGCGTTTATTCCATGCTTTTTGCGTATCGCCGCGGCAGCGGCGCCTGGATCAACGATAGACGAGATCGGCGCGGCGGTTCTGCGCCCACGATTCCTCGTCGTGGCCGAGCGCGACCGGCTTCTCCTTGCCGAGGCTGACGGCCTCGAGTTGCGTCGCCGGCACGCCGAGCGTTTCAAGCGTGCTCATCACGGCCTGCGAGCGGCGCTGGCCGAGCGCGACGTTGTATTCGGACGTGCCGCGCTCGTCGGTGTTGCCCTGGATCAGCACGCGCCGCGCCGGGTGGCTGCGCAGGTAGTCGGCGTGCGCCTGCAGCAGCGACTGGAATTCGGGCTTCACCGAGTACTGGTCGAAATCGAAGTAGATGCTGCGCTTGGCGAGCGGGCTGTTCGGATTGTTCAGATCGTCGGCCGTCACCGTCGCGACGGTTTCGCTCGAGGGCTCCGGCGCCGCGGCGGCATTCTCGGGCGTTTTCGCCGCGTGGTGACAACCGGCCAGCAGGATGAAAGTTGCCAGGACCGCAATTCGGTTCATTTTGCTCATCGTTCTTCTCCAGCGGTTGACTGCGTTGAAAGCGTGGCGCGTGCCGTTTCGTCTGCACGCAGCTGTCCGGCCGCCATGGCGCGAAAGGTCCGGCTCCGTTGCCGTGATGCAGGCTCGTAAGCCGATGGTGCGCCAGATGAAAGAATGTTGCGGCCGGAACGCCGGATCGCGGCGTCGCTGCAAACAGATTAGGAAAAATGTCACAACGTGCCCAGTTTCTCCGCATTTTTTGCGCAAACGCGACAGTCGGGAGGCATTCTTGCTTCCGCACAAGCGGTGTGCGGTACGCGCGGCACGCCACAGCAAAAAAGGCCGCGCACGGGGGCGGCCTTGTCAGTGCCGGTCACGGGGAGCGGGTGATGCGGGGAGCACTCGCCGGATGCCGTCGGTCGGCCGCGTGACGCCGCAGCGCACGCCGCCTCATCAGAACTTGTGCCGCAGCCCCAGCGCGACGACCAACTGGTTGCTGTTCGCGGAAGGCGTCAAGGTCCAGACGGTCGCGTTGAACGCCGGATTGCCGTTGCCGCCGCTCACGCTCTGGTACGTGCCTTCGAGATACGCATCCGTGCGCTTCGACAGCGCATAGTCGGCCTGCGCGACGACCTGGTTCCATTTCGGGCGCGTCTGGCCCGTGCGGGTGTCGAAGCGGCCCATCGTGTACGTGTACGCGGCGGCGACGCTCAGCGCACGCGTGACGAAGTAGCGCCCGTCGATCGAGAAGTTGTCGAACACCAGCGATTCGCCCTTCAGCGGCGCGATGTTGCCGCCCTGGAGCACGCCGGTCACGCCGTCGGTGGTCGAATGCGACCACGCGGCGCCGACTGAATGCGGCCCGAACGCATAACGCCCGGCCATCGCCCAGATCTGCTGGTTGCCGCCCGTGATCGTCGCCGAGCCGTCGACCGTGCTCAGTGCGCCGTCCGGGTTCGGCGCGTGGCGGTCGCGGCTGATCTTCAGGTAGCCGGCGCCGAGCTTCAGCGGCCCGTTCGCATACGACACGCCCGTGCTCCACACCGCGTTGTTGGAG
Source organism: Burkholderia sp. BCC0419 (assembly GCF_902830285.1). Taxonomy (NCBI): domain Bacteria; kingdom Pseudomonadati; phylum Pseudomonadota; class Betaproteobacteria; order Burkholderiales; family Burkholderiaceae; genus Burkholderia; species Burkholderia sp. BCC0419. Next base: position 89,714 of record NZ_CADESR010000012.1, on the reverse strand, counting down.
AACTGGCCGGCCGTGTTCGAGAACCCCACCATCGCGCCGAACCTCAGTCCGCGAACCGTCGGGCTCGTGTACTTCACCGCGTGGTTGATGCGCAGGTTGCGGTTCGAATCGTCGTTGTCGTACGGGTGGACCGCAAGGTTGCCGCCCCAGCCGGGGCCGGACGCGCCGAGCGGCGTCACAAAATCGAGGATCAGGTCGTACTGGCGGCCGAAGGTCAGCGTGCCGGCCGTCTGCGAACTCATGCCGATCCACGCCTGGCGGCCGAACAGGTCGACGCCTTTCTGCGACAGCTTGCCGGTGGTGCCCGAGAAGCCGTTTTCGAGCGTGAAGACCGCGGCCAATCCGCCGCCGAGATCCTCGCGGCCGTGCAGCCCCCAGCGCGACGCGTTCAGTGCGCCGCTCGTCATCGCGACGCTGTCGCCGCCGGGCGAGCCGGCACCGCGCGTGCGCTGGTGGGTCGAGTAGGTGATCGACGTGTCGATCAGGCCGTACAGCGTCACGCTGCTCTGGGCAAGCGCGATGCCCGGGATGAAGCCGGCTGCGCAGGCCGCGATCACGGTCCGCGGGATTGCGCCGGCAACGCGGCAGCGACGGACGGCATGCGGTGCGGCAACGCGAGTGCCGGCCTGCTGGCCAGTTTTATAGGAATACATAGGATTTTTTATCGTTGGTCTCCGGCCCGATCGCCGGTGGGTCGCATCGGCGCGCCGGCCGACGGATCGAGCGGCCATTATTGGAGATCGGGCGGCGGTCGATTAAGGCGTTGCACAGAAAAGGTCCTCTGCGGAATCGCTCGGAATCGCGATGCGTCGACTGCGGGGAAGCGGTCGGGACGGACGTGTGCGTGGCGATGCGTGGGGTTCGGCGCGCCATCGCGCGATGGTGGTGTGTCGAGCGTCTAGCTGCGCGCGATCGGCAGCGCCGCGTCGGCGCCGCCGCTTCGATAGGCGGCGCGAATGGCGTTTGCCCTCGCTTCGAGCGCTTCCGGTGAAAGCCAGCGTCTCAACCGGACGACGACGCGCGGCAACTCGGCCAGTTGATTGCGCAACTGCACGATCGACCGGCAGCAACGGCAGGCCGACGATTGCGCATCGGGGCCTGACGCGGCTTCGGCAAGCTCGGCGGTCCATTCGACGCCGCGATGGTGCCTGACCTCGTCGAGATACGGCAGATAACGCGCGTCGCCCGACAACGCGATCAGCAGCGCGGCCCAGTGCGCGCCGCGCCAGCCGAACTGCATGTCGCGTGTCAGGTCGGCCAGCAGCGCGTCGTCCAGCGCGGACAGGCTTTGCTGGCACAGATAGTGGAAGTCGAGCGGCTGATAGCGGACATGCGGGTAATCGCGCAGCACCTGCCGAAGTTCGACGCCGGACTCGACGGCGGTGGCAAGAAACCGTTCGGCCGGCGCGGAGCGGTTCAACTGCAGTGTCGGAACACCGAGGAAAAGCCGGCTGATGTCGTCGGGGTGGTAGTGCATCGCGAATGTCGGGGGGATCGCTCGGGGTATGCCGTCCGGATCGCTTACCGGTCGCCGGACATCAGCGCCGTGTAACGTCGCTGCATTTCGTCGGGTTCGACCGCTTCGATCGTATGCCCGATCAGCCAATCGTAACCGAACGGATCGCGGATCCTGCCCGAACGCTCGCCGTAGAACTGGTCCTGCGGCGCGCGCGTGACGCGCGCGCCGGCCGCGACGGCGGCGGCGATCGTCGCGTCGGCATCGTCGACATGAAGATGGAGCGCCATCGGCGCGTTGCCGTCCGGGTCGAGGGCGAAGAGATCGTATTCCGGGAACGCGTCGGAGATCATCAGCGTGCACGGTCCGAGTTGCAATTCCGCGTGGCCGATGCGCCCGGACGGTTCGACGAGCCGGAATTTCTCCTGCGCGCCGAATGCCTTCGCATAGAACGCGATGGCGTCCTCCGCGCGTTTGGCGCGCAGATACGGAAAGACTTCGTGAATCGCCATGGTGCCCTCCGGTTGCGCGGCGGTGCCGTTCGGGATGGATCACGCGGATTCTACTGCGGACGGCGGACGGGCATCGCCGCGATGGCCGCCCCGCGCTCAGGTGTCGACCAGCCGGTGCATCGGCGGCGCGGCCGCCGCGCCGGTCGCGCCCGGCTCGCGCGTGATCGCGAAGAGCAGCGCATCGGCGGCGGCCAGCCCCTGGTTGGGGCGCGGCTCCCAGTTCGTGAGCCGGCCTTCGAACCGGAAGCCGAGCCGCGTGAGCGTGCCGGCGGCAGCGCCTTCCGGCGCGCAATACGCATGAATGCGGCACAGCGCCGGCTGGGCCAGCAGCCAGCGCAGGAGCTTGAGCAGCGCGGTGAGACACGCCCGCCGGCGCCGATGACCGTCGAGCCGGCTGATCACGACGCCGATCTCGGCGCGCGGCGGCTCGGGCCGCAATTCGATCGCGGCGAGCAGCGTCCCGCCGGCGGCGTCCTCGAGCGCCCACGTGTAGCGGCATCCGGCGTGCCAGGCCGCGTCGCAGCCGGCGATGAACGCCTGCGTTTCGGCGACGTTCGCATGGGTGCGCATCGGCAGCCACGCCGTCACGCCGGGATCGCCGAGCAGGACCGCGAACAGGGCCGGCGCGTCGTCCGCGCGAAACGGGCGCAGCCGCACGGCGCCGGCCTCGATGACGCGCGGGACCGCGAAGCGGGGCGCGGCGGCGTCCGGCATGGACGGGCCAGGTGTGGCGCACATGGGCGTCAGCGCGCGAGCGTTTCCGACGGCGCTTCGTTGAACAGCTGACGATAGCCGTTCAGCAGCGTCGAGCGATGCTGGACGCCCCAGCGGTTCGCGATGCGCAGCACGCTCGACGTGTGCGCGTCGTCCTCCAGCAGGTCGTGACGGATATGCTCCATGCGCCGCGTGCGGATCAACTGGCTCGGCGTATAGCCGAGATTGGCCTTGAATGCGGCCTGCAACGCACGTTCCGTGACGCCGATATGGCTGGCCACTTCGCGCACCGACAGATCCGGCCGCTCGAGGTGCTCGACGAGGTAACGATAGGCGCGCCGGTACTTGCCGGGCAGCCGCGCGCTGATGTCGTCGGCGGCGGGCTGCGCGCGTTCGGCGGCCACCGCCGGCACGGCGGCGCTGTCGGCGCGCACGTGGCGCAGCGACTGCAGCGCATAGCGTGCGTACATCTGCGCGTAGTCCTGCAGGCGGCCCTGTTGCTGGCGCAGTTTCGACTGGCAGTAGAGCAGCTCGTTGTACCAGTGCGCGTGCTGGTTGCCCTGGAATGCGCGTTCGCCGAACACGTGGAGCGTGGATTCGGCAACGTGCGTGAGGCGCCCCGCGAGCGCGGCCAGCGTGACTTCGAGCCGCAATTCGCGGTGGTATTCCGCGAGCCCGGCGCCCTGGCTCCAGCGCAGGTGCGTTTCGATCCGGGTGAGCGCGGATTCGGCACCGCCCGCGAGCGCCCGCAGGTGATTCAGATAATCCGCGTGGCGTGACAGGACGCCGATCGGCGGCGTGTCGTCGGGTTGCGCGGGCAACGTCTCGTCGAATCCCTTCGAGCGCGTTTCGAGCGCCGCCGAATGCCAGTAGATGTGATCGGCCAGCTGGGCGCTCGAACGCAGCTTGTACTGATCGACGATGTCGCGGTTCAGCATGTAGGCGACGCGCACCCAGCGCGCATCCTGCGCGCGGGCCGCCTGACCGTGCAACGCGGTCAGCAGCGCATGCACGCCGTCCAGCCGGCCGAGCCTGAACAGCACCAGCACCGAGCCGACGAGGCTTTCGAGCCGCTGGCCGGCGCTCGCGTCTTCGTCGTCGCTCACGCGCTGGAAGCATTTGAGCGCCGTACCGAGATGGTTCTGGAACAGGGCCTGCCAGCCGGCGTTGCGCGACAGGGCGGCGCGGGCCGTCCGGTGCTCGCCGCGGATGGCCTTCTGCGCATGCCGGTATGCGTCTTCGGCTTCCTCGTATTGCCCGAGCACCAGCAGCACGTCGGCGTACGTCTGCAGGCTCGCATAGTCGGCCGCGACGCCCGGCACGGCCGGCTCGGCGCGCGCCGCCGCGGCAACCGACGCGTCGCGGAACTGGCCGTTCAGCATCATGGTGAACAGCGACGATTCGGCGTCGACCGACGCGAGGGTCGAAGCCACGGCGAAGTAGATCGATGAGGACATGAGGCGCTCCCTTGATGGATGACACGAACGTGTCGGTGAGCGCATCGTGGCACCGTCGTTTCGCCGCAGCCGGCTTTTGTGACGTTCTGTTACTTTCGACGGCCCATGCGTTCCACGCCGCTCAAGCGCCGGTCGCGTCGTACACCCGCAGCGAGCGGTAGCCGCGGAACGCCCCTTCCTGCAGACGCGGATGCGCGCCGGGTTCGAGCATGAGGCCGGGCATGCGGGCGAGCAGCGTATCGAACACGACGGCCAGCTGCATGCGCGCGAGTGCGGCGCCGAGGCACCCGTGCGAACCAGCGCCGAATACGAGCCCGCCGTGCGCACGATCGAGACGGAGGTCGGCCGGCCCGGCGAATTCGTCGGGGTCGCGGTTCGCGGCGGCGGCGACCACCGCGACGACATCGCCTTTCGCCATGCGGAGCCCGTCGAGTTCGACGTCGGCGCGCGCAAAGCGAATCATCACGTGCACGGCCGGTTCGATCCGCATCAGTTCGCGCAGCGCGAGCGGCACGCGCCGCGGTTCCTGCGCGAGCGCTTGCCACAGATCGCGGCGCGCCAGCGCCTGTGCGAACGTGTTGCCCAGCGACAGCATGGTCGTGCCGTAGCCCGCGATGAACGTCAGCAGCACGTTCGCGAGCAACTGGCGGTGCGCAAGCGCCGGACGCGTGCCGCCGGCCTGCAGCACGGCGCACACGCTGTCGAGATGCGCGTCCAGCGCGTCGACGAAACGCCGTGTCTCGGCGACGGCCAATGCGTGGTCGGCCGGCCCGATCGGCATCGCGCTGATCAGCCGGATCGGCCCCATCGACTGCGCCTGCAGGCGCGGCGCGTGCACGGGATCGATACCCAGCAGCCGGCACGCCGCGAGCGCCGGCAGGCGCTGCGCGATGTGCTCGACGAGATCGAAGCGCCGCGGATCGGGAATCTGCTCGAGCAGCGCGTCGAGGTCGCTCGCGATGTGCGTACGCAGCGCCGCGAGGCGCGGCTTCGCGAACAGCGGTGCGAACGTCTTGCGCATGCGCTCGTGCATCGAATCGTCGGCAAACAGCATCGTGTCGAGCAGGCCGGCTTCGTCGCGCACGACGTCGCATTCGACCAGCGGCGAACGGGTCGTCAGCGCCGGATGATCGAGCACGGCGCACGCGAGCCGGTAGCGGCCGACCATCCAGGTGCCGCTGACGTCGCGATAGGGGCCGGGCAGCGCCGGCATCGCGTCGTAGAACGCGTCGCGATCGTCGGCGGCGTCCGTCAGCAGTTCGAAAAGCGTCTTGTGCGCGAAGGTTTCGTCGAACATGGGCGTGATGGTGAGATCGGTTCGGTCAACGACGCGTCAGCGAAACGAGCGCGTCACCCCATTTCTCGAAGATCTGCGCGATCGACTGCACGACGTTGATGATGGTCCTCGCCATCATCGCCATCACGCTGGCCCCGCCTTCGATGACGTTTTCCCATGGCCGGAGCCGTGAGGTCCAGCGGTTGTCGGGCGGGTTCATGCCGGGGCGGCGCGGCTGCCCGGTGCCTTGCATGCCCGGCGTGAAATTCGTCTGAAACGACGGATCCTGCCAGCCGTCGGTCGAATCGCGCGTGGCGCGATCGGTGAACGCGGACGTATCGGCATGGCTATCGCGATCGCTCCGGTCGAACGTCGTCGAAGGGCTGACCGGCCGCGACGGGAACGGCGTCCGCCGCGTGTCCGTGCGGAAAGCATCGTCGTCCGACCGCAGCGGGATGCGGCCGTCGTCGGATGCCGGTGCGCGGCGCTCGAGCGGCGTGTGCCGTTCGTGCACGAACGATATCGGGCTGACGGAGCGCGGCGGCATGGGCATCCACGATTCGCCCACCTGGGACCGGCCGTCTTCGGACGGCAACTGCGCATAGTGCACATGGTCGTCGTTTGCCGTCGGCCGGTGACGCGACGGCATCGCACCGATCGGCCGGCGTCCCGGCGGGGCCGACGCGAACGGGTCGGGCGAACCGGGCAGGGGCGGCACACTTTCCGCCCGTCGAGACGAATCGGGCTGCGATACCCACGCCACAGGCGGTTCGTCGCCGTGAATCGCGCGGTGGACCTCCGCGTTCCACCGCGCAATTCGCGACTTGCTGGTGGGCTGCGGCTGCAGCGCCTCGAATTGCCCGCGGTCCAGCCGCGACGACCTGAGGTGGCCATCGTCGCGCCCGGTGTCGTGCACGGCATCGTGCCCGGACTCGACGGGATAAAGGCTCGGGTCGCGTTCCTCGGTTCTCGGCATGGCGTTCTCCAGACGATCCAGGTCGCCGGCCGAGCGGCGTCGGCGCGGGGGATGAACGTTTTATACCGGGCCGCCGCGGCCGCGCGGCGTGGGGCGCGAAGCCCCTCGCGTCGGCGCGAAGCCGATGCGTCGGCCGCTTTCACCCGCGTCGATGCGTGCCGAAGCGAACGGCGCCAATCCGAAGCGCGGCACCCGCAGCCGCCGATCGACCCTCGACGTGCCCCGCGATACGTCGCTAAGTTTCGCTTCGACGCGGTCGCGGTGCGCTGCAACGCCCGCATGCCGCAACAGCGCCGAGCGGGCGCTGACCGACATCTCCGATCTTCTCGAGGTCGACCATGAACCAACGTCATTCGGCGCCGCCACGTCAGCGCCGCTGGGTACCGCGCGTCGCGCTGTGCGTGTGGCTCGCCTGCGCCGCCACGGCCGCGCACGCCGATTGTTTCGAATCGGCCGCCGCGTATCACGGCGTCAACCCGATGATCCTGCGGGCCATCGCGAACGTCGAGTCGCGCGGCAATCCGCAGGCGATCCACCGCAACAAGAACGGCACGACCGACATCGGCGAGTTGCAGATCAACTCGATTCATCTGCGCGAGCTGGCCGCCTTCGGCATTCGCGCCAAGGATCTGCTCGACGAATGCGTGAACGTCTACGTGGCCGCGTGGCACCTGCGCAAGCAGATTGCCGCCTACGGCAATACCTGGGACGCGGTCGGCGCCTATCATTCGCGCAGCCCGCGCCTGCGGGACGAATACGCACGGCTCGTCAGGGCGACGCTCGTGAAGTGGGGGGCGATGACGATCGACGGTGCGGCGCAATGAACGCGCGGGCGGGCGGCATGCACGATGCGCGGCACGGCGTCGCCGGCGTACCCGGCCAACGCGCGGTCACAGTGTGGATGACCGGCCTGAGCGGCGCGGGCAAATCGACGCTGTCCGTGCACCTGCGCGCAGGGCTGTCGGCACGCGGGGTGGTCGCCGCGACGCTCGACGGCGACGTGTTGCGCGGCGGCGCGAGCCGCGATCTCGGTTTCACCCCGCCGGATCGCACGGAAAACGTGCGGCGCGCGGCCGAATTCGCGCGGCTGCTCAACGATCAGGGGCTCGTCGTCATCGCGGCGCTCATCACGCCGTATCGGCACGAACGCGCGCTTGCCCGCTCGATCGTCGGCGCATCGCGCTTCGTCGAAGTGTTCGTCAGCACGCCGCTCGCGGTGTGCGAAGCCCGCGATCCGAAAGGGCTGTACCGGCTCGCGCGGGCGGGCGCGCTCGATGGCCTGACCGGCGTCGGATCGCCGTACGAACGCCCGACTTCGCCGGCGATGGTCGTCGACACCGGCGGCCGCACGCCGGCGCAGTGCACCGACGAGCTGTTGCGCCGCCTGATCCCGATGATCGTCCGTGCGCCGCGACCCGTGCGGTAGCGGCGCATCCGCCTGTTCCTCCACGACCCGATGCCTTCATGACCCAACTGCTATTGAGCTTCTGCTATGCCAAGCCGTCCGGACACGTGCTCGCGCGCTTCGATGTCGATGCCGACACGTTCGAATGGATCGATCTGGGCGATGTCGCCGCGCAGGTCGTCGGCGCGACCGGTCTGTGCCGCGTCGATGCGAGCTACTACGCGGCGCTGCAGATTCGCGTGCCCGGCACGGTCGGCACGCTGCTGGCCGAAATCGATGCGTCCGCACGCATCCGGCGCGTGGCGCGGCTCGCGCCGGTGCTGGATGCGCATTCGCTGCTGGCGTGGCATGGCGAACTGCTCGTCGTGAGCAGCGGCACCAACCAGGTGTTCGCGATCGACTGGCCGCGCGACGGCGCGCTGCACCTGCGCGTGTTCTTCGAAATCGAGCCGGGCGCGGATACGCTGCACATGAATTCGCTGCGGGCATTCGGCGAGCACGTCTATCTGTCGATGTTCGGCTGCAAGCCCGGCGCGTCGTGGCGCGATGCCTGCGACGGGCAGATCCTCGATCTCAGCGAGGCGGGCCGCGTCGTCCGGCGCGGCCTGCGCCATCCGCACTCGCTGTTCATCGATCGCGGCACCTTGCTGTGCGTGTCGTCACGCGACGGCAGTCTCGTGCATGTCGCGGGCGCGCCGCGCGGCGCCGACCGGCCGCTCGACGGTTACGTGCGCGGCGCGCTGGCGCATGCCGGGCGGCTGTTCGTCGGCACCAGCATGGCGCGCACGCGCAGCAAGAGCCGGGGCACGGCGCTGCCGGCCGCGGCCGCGCCGTCGCCGCGGGAAGCGGGCACCGGCTGCGGGCTGCACGTGATCGAAGGCGGGCGACGAACGCCGCGCTGGATCGACCTGAGCCCGTTCGGCGCCGAACTGTACGACATCCTGCCGTGGGACGGCGAGCCCGTGCGCGGCACGCGTGCTGACGCGATGGCGAGCCGCCTGCGCGCGGTCAACGCGGAATTCGGCGAGCTGATCGTCGAGCTGTACCGCACGCGCAGGCACCACGGCATCGTCGGCGACATGGTGCGGTCGATGATCGATGCGGGCGTCGATCCCGGCTTCGCGCGCGACACGCTGTCGACCCTCGCCAACGACATGCCCGCGCTGCCGGAATGGAGCTATCTGCATGCGCGCCTGCTGCTGGCGAACGGCGGCGACGCGAACCGGCGCGCGGCGCTGCCGTTCCTGATGAGCGCGCTCGAAGGCGGCTACGACAGCTTCGACGTGCTGAGCCGGCTGACGGAGATTTATGACGCGCTCGGCGATACCGTCAATGCCGCCGCACACGCGCAGCGCGCACTCGCGACGGCGCCGGCCACGCTCGATTCGTTGCTGCGGGACGGGCTGCATACGATCGCGAGCCGGCCCGACCGCTGAACGCACGGGCCGGCGCAGCGGCGCTTCGCGCGTCGCGCGACGGCTTCGCGCAAGCGGGGTAGCCGGCCGCGACGAATCCTATTCTCGTATCCGGAACGACGCCATGCCGCGGATGCCGGCCCGATCGATGCCCGACAGGCAAGGCCGCCCCATGGGGCGCGGGCATGGCATTCGTCTCGCCAACTGCAAACCGATCTATCAGGATACCTATGGAACCCTCCACGATTGGACATCGCGAAGCGACCGGTGAACCGCCCGAAGAGACGGCGCGTTCCCGGGAGGACGCGCGTCCGCCCGTGCCGGCATCGACGTCGATGGCCCAGCACACGGCGGCGTTGCCGGCCGCGCGCAATCGCGGCACCGTCGCCTCAGGCGACGAATTCGCCATGACGTTGCGCCAGCGGCGCATGCCGGTGCCACACGGCAGCGATCCTGAAATAGGGCACCGGACCTGCGAACAGAAGCTGACGGCGCTCGCCGGCCCGGATGTGCCGGCAGCGCATGTCACGATCGCGGCCACGACCGCACACGTGCTGTACGGCACGCATGCCGACCGCGTGCCCGACGACGTGCTGCGAAGCCTGCTCGCACGCGCGCCGCTGTACGAACGCCATGGCGTGACGGACGAGAAGGCGCTGCGCGGTTTTCTGAAAAAGTCCTTCGCGGAGTGGACGGCGCCGCTCGTCGGGCGCTCGGGCTACCTGCTCGCGCTGTCGCTGGCCGGGACGTACGTGGGCAAGCACGTGCCGTCGCCGGCCACCGGTTTGCCGATCGGTGCGACGGTCATGTTCACGACGACCAACACGGCCGCTGCGCGCGAAGGCCTCGAGGCGCACTACATCCCGCCGCTGGTGGCGACCGCGTTGCCGCCTTCCGTGCTGCGCCGCTACAACCGCTACGCGGAAGAAGCGCTGCCGCCGGGCGTGCGGGCCGAGATGGAGCGTCAACTGGTGCGCGCGATGGTGACGATCGTGCCCGTATTGCATGCGATCCATACCGGCGGTTCGCTCGATCAGCAGCGCACGGTACTGAACGACGTGTATGCCGACGCCGCGACGTTCTTCGGCGCGGAAACGCTCGAAAGCGCACTGAGCGGCGCGGGCGGCGCCGTGAAGGCTGCGCTCGGCCGGTTGCGGCAATCGGGCGATGCCATGCGGGAAAAAGGCATCGAGGCGCCGACGCACGGCGAACTGATCGCGCATCAACCGCTCGACCGGCTGGAAGCGAGACTCGTCAACCACAACAAGAGCCTGCTCGAATCGGGCAGCGACGCCGCGCGCGCCATGGGGCAGGGCCTCAAGACGCTCTGGACCGAAAAGTTCGGCCGACTGGCGGGCGTGCCGGCGCACGCGGGCTTCGTTATCGCGACCGCGCTCGTGCTGACCTCGCACCTGATCGAACAGGATCCCGAGAATGCCAATTTGCCGAAAGGGCAGATCTCGCCGCGCTCGGCGCTGGCGGTGCCCGGCGCGCTGATGATCATGGAGTTCCTCGCGACCGAGGCGTTCGGCACGCTGATCGATACCTGCGACGCGCTGATGTCGAGAAGGCCGGCGCCGGCCCACGACGAGGACGACGTGTCGTCGCGCATCGAGGAAGTCGACGAACACAGCGGCAGCGAACACGGCAGCGAGCCGGTCGCATCGGGTGCGTTGCCCGCGCCCGCGCCGGCGTCGTCGTCGCCCGCCGACGTGTCGCATGCCCCGACGCCGACGGAGTCGCCGCGGCGAACGTCGACGGGCGACGCGTCCTGACGTCGCCGTCGTCGCCCGGCGCATCGCGACCCACCCGTCGCGGTGCGCCGGCCCCCCGATTCGGGCCGTCACGCAGCCGCTTGCGACACGCAGCCGGCACGGCCCGTTTCACCACATCGTTGTTTCAATCCCCTTCTGCAACCCGAAAGGAAACGTCGAAATGGAATCGGTCAATCCTCACGTTCACACCTCCGACAGCGCGGAACACGCCACGCTCGAGCGTCCGGCATCGCCGTCGTCGCCCGTCGGCCCGTCGAGTTCGACGCTGCCCGAAGTCACGGGCGTGGAACGGCGCAGCGCGCTTCCCACGCAGGGCAGCCCGCGCGCGTCGGCCACCGAACTCGAGGCCGCCGCCAAGCGTGCGCGCGTCGACACGCCCAGCGGCTGGCCGTCGAGCCGCGTGGATACGGCGGCCTTCAGCCTGGGCGCCGAATCGATCAAGAACAGGATGCGGCCGGCACGCGAAAGCCTGTCCGCCGTAGGGCGCGACATCCCGCCGCTCACGCCGCAGTCGCTCGGCCACTACTTCTCGGCGGCGGCGGGCAAATGGCCGTCCGCCGACAATCGCGCCAAGCTGCTGGAAGCGATGACGACCAACCTGACCACGCTCTCGACGCTGAAGTCGGCGCCGGAGGTCAAGCAGATGCGCCGCGAGCTGACGCTGCACTGGCACGCCCTGTCCGAGCGCGAGAAAAGCGACGTGCTCGACACGGTCGGCGCCGGGAACAAGCGGCTCGCCGGCGGGCCGAACGTCGCGACGTGGCTCGAACACACGGCGGCCCACATGCCGACCGCGGATGCGCAGCGCCTGCTCGCGGCCTGCGGCGCGCAGGCGCGCACGGCCCTGCAAGGGTCGTTCGGGCAGGCGGCCACCGACGAAACGCATCGCGCCACGGTCCGCGCACGCGATGCCGACATGCGCATGACGTTGCCGCTCGACCACATGTACGACTACAAGGGCTTCTACTGGGGCAACGACCGCAAGGTCGGCAACCTGCCGAAGGACGTCGCGGAAAAGCTCCGGGTGTGCGTGATCGGCGCGGGCCCGGCGGGGATCATGGCGGCCGACAGCCTGAACCGCATTGGCGTGACGTCGACGGTGCTCGAGGCGGAAGATCACATCGGCGGCCGCCTGGCGACGCACCATCGCCAGTTCGAAGACGGCACCCAGAGCCCGACGGCCACGCATCCCGGCGGCATGCGTTTTCACACGACGCACGGCAACTTCTACTGGAGCTTCGCGGAGCACTACGAGCTCAAGCATATCGATTTCACGAACCCGAGCCAGGTCGGTGCGCTGCTGCTGCTCGAGGAAAGCGTGCGCAAGGCGGAGCCGGGCAAGGAGCCGACCGACCCGGTGCTGAAGCAGGTGAAGTCGGACTTCGACAAGGCGATGGGATCGCTGACGCAGCCGATGCGCGACGCACGGGACGCGGGCGACACGGCGAAGTTTCGCGAGTTGTGCGAGGCCGCGAAGAACCGGTTCGATCCGTTCACGTTCAAGGAAGGCGTCGAGCATCTGCTGAAGGAAAACGGCATTCACTGGGACGACAAGCACTGGGAAACCTTCGGTGCGGTCGGCATCGGCGTCGGCGGCTACAAGGGCTACTTCAACACGGGCTTCCTGGAGGAAATGCGTTTCCTCGTCGACGAACGGCTCGAAAACCACCAGTTGCTGGTCGATGGCGCCGACGAGCCGCTCAAGCGCATGATCGCGGACACCGCGGGGCTGCCGCCCGGCCGCCAGTCGCTCGCGGCTCAGGGCGCGATCCGGTTGAATGCGCCGGCCATGGGCGTCGAAAAGACGACCAACGAAAAGACCGGCAAGGACGAGTACCGTGTGTCGTGGAAGGAAAACGGCGAAACGAAGACCGAAACCTACGACGAGGTCTTTTTCGCGGCGAGCCCGAAGATCGCGACGCAACTGGGCCTGACGAAGCAGGGCGAGGGCAGCCTGGTCTCGGCGGAACTCGCCGTGGCGCTGGACAGTGTCAACATCGTCGGCGCGACCAAGATGACGATGACCGTGCCGGCCGACGAGTTCCATCCGGAGGCATTGCCGAAGAACCTGCAGTCCACCGCGGAGTTCCAGCAACTGTATCTGCACGCCCCCGCGAAGGAAGGCGACAACGCGGTGATCTACCTGAGCTACACGCTCGGCGACAACGCGAAGAAGGTCGAGGGCAAGTCGAAGAAAACGCAGATCGAGAACCTGGTCGGCACGCTGCGTGAAGCGGCGACGCGCGCCGAGCCCGAGGACGCCACCAAACTGCGCAATCTCGCGGACCTGATCGACAAGCACTGGGAAGCGCGGAGTCATTACACGCACTGGACCGAAGTGCCGACCCAGGGCGGCGCCTTCAAGATGGACGCGCCGAACGATCTCGACAATACGCGCACGCTGTACGCCAACACGCTGAAGTCGAGCGGTCTGCATTTCATCAACGAGAAGGTGACGGCCGAGGCCGGTTTCGCGAGCGGTCCGTTCGCGGCGGCGATCAACTCGGTGCAGAGCATGGTGAAGCACCACGGCGGCACGTTGCCCAAGAACCCGCCGCTGGAGCAGCAGATCCTGTAGTCGCGAACGTGCGGCCGCGACGAGCCGGCAAACGTCGCGGCCGCATACGAAAAGTGCGTCGAAAAGCGGGGTGGCATGACGCGGCAACGACGCCGGAGGAATCGCTTGACACGTAAAAAATGGCTTCTTATATTCGGCCGGACTGAGGCGCCAAGCTCGACGGCGCCTCCGCGGCAATGTTGCCGCGCCACATATGGACGGCTATGAAGCCCCCGAACTTGCGTCGCACGACGCTGGTCCGGGGGCTTTTTGTTTTTCGGGAGAAACGACGGATGGCGGAATACGGCCCGGCGAAAGGGGAGGCGGCGCAGGCGCGTGCGTTCGTGATCGCATGCGTGCAGATGGAGCCGCGCATCGGTGCGGCGCAGCACAACCTCGCGCGTGCGCTCGAGCGGATCGAGACGGCCGCGCGCAACGGCGCGGTGCTGATCGTGCTGCCCGAGCTTGCCAACAGCGGCTACGTGTTCGAGGATCGCGACGAAGCGCTGGCGCTCGCGGAGCCCGTGCCCGACGGCGCGACCGCGCGGGCGTTCGAGGCCATCGCGCGGCGTCTGAATGTCCACATAGTGAGCGGCATCGCCGAGCGCGATGGCGCGCGGCTCTACAACTCGGCGCTGTTCGCGGGGCCGGGCGGGCATCTCGGCGTGTACCGGAAGCTGCACCTGTGGGACAACGAAAAGCGCTTTTTCGAGCCGGGCGACCTCGGCGTGCCGGTATTCGACACGCCGCTCGGGCGCATCGCGATGGCGATCTGCTACGACGTGTGGTTTCCGGAGACGTTTCGACTGGCCGCGATGCAGGGCGCCGATCTCGTCTGCGTGCCGACCAACTGGGTGCCGATGCCGTCGCAGCCCGACGATCGTCCGGGCATGGCGACCACGTTGACGATGGCCGCCGCGCACAGCAACGGCGTCGCGATCGCGTGCGCGGATCGGGTCGGCATCGAGCGCGGCCAGCCGTTCATCGGCCAGAGCCTGATCGTCGGCGGCGACGGCTGGCCCATCGCGGGCCCGGCCAGCGCCGATCGCGAGGAAATCGTCTACGGGACGATCGACGTGGCGCGCACGCGCGCCGGCCGCACGCTGAATGCGCACAACCATGTGTTGCGCGATCGTCGCGCGGATATCTACGACCCGATGCTCGGCACCGGCTGGCCGGTGTCGCCGCCGTGATCGCGGCGCGCGTTTCGTGCCTCACCCGGCGTCATTCACCCCGATGCGCCGCGACTCATCCCCACTACAAGGAAGCATCATGAGGTCGTTGAACAAGACAATCGCCGCCGCCTTCATCGTCGCGGCATCGATGGCCGCATCGGCGGCCGAGCCGATCCGGATCGGCGTCGCGGTCGGGCTGTCGGGCGCCAACAGCGTCGTCGCGCCGGCCGTCGTGCAGTCGTCGCAACTGGCCGTGGCCGAGATCAACGCGGCGGGCGGCATTCTCGGGCGTCCGGTCGAGCTCGTGATCGCGGACGACGGCTCGGGCGCGGTGGGCGCGCAAAAGGCGTACGACACGCTGGTGTTCCAGAAGAACGTCGACGCGATCATCTCGATGGAGACGAGCGCCGCGCGCAACGCGGCCCTGCCGATCGTCGCGCGCGGCAAGAAGCCGTTCATCTACACGTCGTTCTACGAAGGCCGCTCGTGCAGCCCGTGGATGTACGTGAACGGCTGGGTGCCCGAACAGGTGGTCGCGCCGATCGTCGATTACTTCAACCAGCGCCGCGGCGCGAAGACGTTCTACCTGGTCGGCAACGACTATGCGTTCGGCCGCGGCATGCTCGACTTCACGAAGCAGTACATCGAACAGCACGGCGGGAAGGTGATCGGCGAGACCTACCTGCCGATCGACGGCACCGACTGGACGCCGGTGCTCTCGAAGATCCGCGCGGCGAAACCCGATGCGCTGATCAGCGCCACCGCGGGCGGCGCGCCGAACGTCGCGCTCGCGAAGCAGCTCAAGAGCTCGGGCCTCGCGCTGCCGTACGGCAACCTCGCGATCGACGAAGGCACGGCCAAGGGCATGGGCGACGTCGCGACCGGCGTGTTCATGACGGCGTCCTACCTCACCGGCATCGATTCGCCGCAGAACCGCAAGTTCGTCGCGGCGCTCGACGGCAAGTTCGGCAAGGACGTGAAGACGCCGAACGAGTTGTCGGAGCCGCAGTACGAAGCGTTCTTCCTTTACAAGGCGGCGGTCGAGAAGGCCGGGTCGACCGATTCGTCGAAGGTCGTGAAGGCGCTCGGCGAGGTGTCGTTCGACGGGCCGCGCGGGACGGTCACGATGAACCGCAGCCGTCACGTGCCGCTCGCGATGCGCCTCGGGCAGATCCAGCCGGACGGTTCGGTGAAGGTGCTGCAGACGTTCGCCGACGTCGATCCCGGCATGCAATGCCCGAAGCTCAAGTAACGCGCGGCGCGGTGCACCCGGGTTCGCCGGCGGCGAACCGAACCTGAACCGGGAGGAAACATGGGACTGGTATTGGACATCGGTACGACGGCGGCCGTGCTGTTCATCGTGACCGTCGGCCTGATGGTGATCTTCGGCGTGATGAAGATCGTGAACTTCGCGCATGGCGCGTTGCTCACGCTGGGCGCCTACGCGAGCTTCGTCGTGACGCGGCTGGGGCTCGATCCGTGGCTGAGCGTGCCGCTCGCGATCGTGGTGGGGACGGTGGTCGGCATGGCGGTCGAATGGATCATCGTCCGGCCGCTGTACAAACGGCCGCTCGACGCGATTCTGGCCACCTGGGGGCTCGGCATCGTGATCGGCCAGATCATCGTGATGGTGTTCGGCCGTGAAGTGCAGTTCGTCGAAACCTCGATGAAGGGCGCGGTGTCGATCGCGGGCACCCAATACTCGGCCTACCGGCTGGTGCTGGTGCCGATCGCGCTCGGGCTCTGCGCGGGATTGACGCTGCTGCTGTCGGGCACGCGCTTCGGCGTGAAGACGCGGGCGGTCATCATGAACGAAGACCTCGCACGCGGGCTCGGGATTCATTCGGGCCGCATCCGCTTCATCACGTTCGCCCTCGGCGCGGCGCTCGGCTCGCTCGCCGGCGCGCTGATCACGCCGCTGTCGAGCGTCGATCCGGACATGGGCGTCGGGTGGATCGTCAGCGCATTCATGCTGGTGATGGTCTCGGGGCATTCGATGGCGAGCCTGCTCGTCACGTGCATCGTGTTCGGCGCATGCCAGGTGCTCGTCAGCACGTTCGTGAGCCCGGTGCTCGGCGGCCTGACGATCGCGGTGCTCGCGGCGCTGACGCTGCGCATCCGTCCGCGGGGGTTCGCTCATGGCTAAGGTCGACGCCTCGTTCGAGCCGCATCGCGCCGATTCGGCGGCGCAGGCCGCGTCTGCACCGCGTGCGCGTGCGTGGCGCGACCTCGCGATCATGGTCGCCGCGGCGACCGTGCTGCTGGTCGCCGGTCCGTTCGTGTTCGGTTCGTATTTGCTGAACGTCCTGATCCAGGCGTGTTTCTTTTCGATCGTCGTGGTGACGGTCGACCTGTTGTGGGGCTATACCGGCTACCTGACCTTCGGCCAGTCGGCGTTCTTCGGCATCGGTGCGTACACGGCCGGGCTCGTGTTCACGCATGGCGGCTTTTCGGCGCTGCATGCGCTGCTCGCGATCGGCGCGGCGCTCGCCGCGACGGCGGCCGTCGCCGCGGTGTTCGGCTGGCTGTCGTTCTATCGGGGCGCGTCGCCGTTCTTCGCGACCGTGATGTCGCTGGTGCTGCCGATCGTGCTGACACAGTCGCTGCTGTCGGGCGGCGAATGGACCGGCTCGAGCTCGGGGCTGACCGGCTTCGAGACCTTCGACCTGTCGCTGGGCCAGTGGTACTGGATCGCCGGCGCGGCGCTGCTGGCCGTCGCGGTGCTGGCCTGGGTGTTCGTGCGCAGCGACGGCGGCCGCCTGCTCGTCGCGATCCGCGACAACGAGGCGCGCTGTGCGTATCTCGGCATCAACACGTCGTTCGTCAAGATCGTGCTGCTGATCGCGACCGCGATGATCGCCGGGCTGGCCGGGTTCGGCTACGGCGCGTTCAGCGGCGTGGTCGCGCCCGAGCTGTCGGGTTTCCTGCTCGGTACGCAACTCGTCGTGTGGGTCGCGCTCGGCGGGCGCGGCACGTTGTGGGGGCCCGTGATCGGTTCGCTGCTGATCAACGTCGCGACGGCCTATCTGAGCGGGAGCATGCCGTTCGCATGGCAGCTGATTCTTGGCGCCGCGTTCGTCGTCGTGATCGTGCTGCTGCCGAAGGGCCTCGTGCCGCTGCTCGCCCGACCGTTGCGCCGCTTCATGGCGAGCGGGCGGCCGTTGCCGGTGCTCGTGGAGCGGCCGGTGCAGCCGCGTGAAGCCGCGGCCGGCGCCGCGCCTGCCCTCGACATGCGTGCGGTCGAGCGGCATTTCGGCAGTCTCAAGGTATTGCAGGGCATCGACCTGCAGGCGGCCGGCGGCGAGCTGGTCGGCCTGATCGGCCCGAACGGCGCGGGCAAGACGACGCTGATGCGCTGCATGAGCGACGGCGCCGAGCGTTCGTCGGGGCAGGTCGCGCTGGGCGGCACCGAGATCGGCCGGATGCCGCCGGAGCGCTGCGTGCGGCTCGGCCTCGGCCGCAAGTTCCAGAACGCCAACGTGTTCGACAGCCTCACCGTGGCCGAATGCCTGCGCATCGCCGGCACCATCGTCGAGCGGCCGTCGCTGGTGCGCGCCGCGACGACGCTCGCGCTGCCGCCGTACGCGCTGGAGGTGATCCGGGCGACGCGCCTCGACCGCAAGCTCGATGCCGTCGCGAAGGATCTGTCGCACGGCGAGCAGCAAGCGCTCGAACTGGCGATGGTGCTCGCGCTGGAGCCGCGCATCGTGCTGCTCGACGAGCCGACGGCGGGACTGACCAAGGTCGAGCGCACGCAGATCGGCAACGTGCTCGCGGCGCTCGCGCACCGGTACGGGCTGTGCTGTCTGCTCGTCGAGCACGATCTGGATTTCGTCGCGGAAGTCGCGACCCGCATCGTCGTGCTGCATCAAGGCCGAATCGTGATGCAGGGCAGCTTCGCCGACGTGGTGGCGTCGGAACTGGTCCGCACCATTTATTCCGGCAGCGCGCAGGGCGGCGCCGCTGCCGCGCGACAGGAGGCACCATGAGCGGGATTGCGCTCGACGTGAACGCGGTCACGAGCGGCTATCGCGATGCGATCGTGCTGCGTGGCCTGACGATGCGCGTCGCCGCCGGCGAGGCGGTGGCGCTGCTCGGCAAGAACGGCATGGGCAAGACGACGCTGCTGAAGACCATCATGGGCTACCTGCCGAAGACGGGCGGCTCGATCCATGCGCACGGCGCGGACATCACGCGCCTGCCGCCGCACCGGATCTCGCGGGCGGGGATCGCCTATGCGCCGCAGGAGCACGCGCTGTTCCACGACCTGAGCGTGCGCGACAACCTGCGGCTCGGGCTGGCGCAGGCGTCGACGTTCGACGAACGCTTCGCCGAGATCGAACCGGTGTTTCCGGTGTTCGCGAGCCGGCTGAAGCAGTATGCGGGGACGCTGTCCGGCGGCGAGCAGAAAATGCTGCTGGTGGCGCGCGCGCTGATGATGCGGCCGTCGACGATCCTGCTCGACGAAATCACCGAGGGCCTGCAGCCGTCGGTGATCGACCGGCTCGCCGACGTGCTGCTGTGGGAGCGCGAGCGCCGCGGCACGACCTTGCTGCTGATCGAGCAGAACGTGCCGTTCGCGCTGAAGGTCGCCGATCGCTATGCGGTGCTGAAGCAGGGGGCGCTGATCGACGACGGCGATGCGAAGGCGCCGTCGGCTGCCGCGTCGGTTTTCGCGCACCTGCGGGTCTAGCCGGGAGGACGACGACATGCACGAAACCGGCTTTTATCGCCCGGGCTCCGCGCGGCAGATGCTGGCGCGAATCGACGGTAGGCACGGAGATCGCGGTCGCGCGATGCACGACGCGTTCGCGCGGATCGACGCCGTCGAAGCATCGGTTCGCGCGCTGACCGCGGTGGTGTCGCGGGAGGCCGCGCTGGCGGCGGCCGGCGCGGCGGACGGGCCGCTGGGCGGGCTGCCCGTCGTCGTCAAGGACATCTTCGACACGCAGGCGTTGCCGACCTGCTACGGTTCGCCGATCTACGCACGGCACCAGCCGGTCGCCGACGCGGCCATCGTCACGATGCTGCGGCGCGCGGGCGGTGTCGTGATCGCCAAGAGCGTGACGAGCGAGTTCGCGTACATGGCGCCGACGGTCACGCGCAATCCGTGCGATCCCGGCCGTACCGCGGGCGGCTCGTCGTCCGGATCGGCGGCGGCGGTCGCCGCGGGCTACGCACCGTTCGCGATCGGCTCGCAGACGGGCGGCTCGACGATCCGCCCCGCGTCGTTCTGCGGGATCGCCGGCTACAAGCCGACCGTCGCGATGCTGCCGACCGCCGGCATGAAGGGCTTCTCGTGGACGGCCGATACGGTCGGCCTGTTCGCGGCGACGGTGCGCGACGTCGCGTACCTGGGCGCCGTCCTGGCCGCGCGCGATCCGCGCACCGACGACGCGTCGCCGCTCGACGGGCCGGTGTTCGGCGTGCCGGAATCGTGGCCGTGGACGCAGCCGTCGGACAACGCGTACGCGGTGCTCGACACGGCGATCCGCGCGATCGAGCAGGCGGGCGGCCGCGTGCGCCGCGTGCGCTTCGCGCCGTGGATGGCGCGCATGACCGATGCGCACGAGACGATCCAGCGTTACGAGGCATACCGGACGCTGGGTTTCGAGTACGATCGACATCGCGGCGCGTTGACGCCGATGCTCGCGTCGTTTCTCGAGCGCGCGTCGCAGGTGGACACGGCGAGCTATCTCGCCGCATGCGCCGAACTCGCGGCCGCGCGCGACGCGCTCGGCGGCTGGTTCGACGGATTGAGCGCGCTGCTGACGCCCAGCGCGCCCGACGAGGCGCCGGACGGTCTCGCGTCGACCGGCGATCCGGCATTCAACCGGAACTGGACCCTGCTCGGCACGCCGTGCGTGAACGTGCCCGGCCTGCTCGGCGTGCGCGGCGCGCCGATCGGCGTGCAGGTGATCGGCCCGCGCGGCGACGACCTGCGCTGCCTCGCGGCAGCCCGGTTCGTCGAGCAGGCCATCTCGGTCACGTAAGCAGGCGCGTGCCGAGGGCCGCGCGGGCCATCACGGCGCGGGCCCGGCACGATGAGCACGGACACTGGAGGAAACGGCATGCAGGCGAAGTCGCAGCAGTCGTCGGGACAGTCGGGCGCGGATGCCGGATGGCGCATCGGCGTGCTGTATTCGCGCACGGGCGTGACGGCGGCGACCGAATCCGAGCACTTTTTCGGCACCGTGCTCGCGATCGAGGAAATCAACGCGGCGGGCGGCGTCGACGGACGCCCGCTCGACCCGGTGGTCTACGATCCGCGCAGCGATCCGGACGAATACCGCCGGCTGGCGTCGCGCCTGATCCAGGACGACGACGTCACGGTCATCTTCGGCTGCTCGACGTCGTCGAGCCGCAAGGCGGTGCTGCCCGTCATCGAGCGCAACAATGCGCTGCTCTGGTATTGCTCGATCTACGAGGGCTTCGAATATTCGCCGAACGTGATCTATACGGGTGCGGTGCCGAACCAGAACAGCATGCAGCTGGCGGCCTATCTGCTGCGCAACCGCGGGCGGCGTTTCTTCCTGGTGGGCGCCGACTACATTTATCCGCGCGAATCGAACCGCATCATGCGCGACATGGTCGAGCAGCACGGCGGCGAGATCGTCGACGAGATCTACCTGCCGAACGACGCCGATCCGGACGCGCTCGCGGAGGTGGTCCGCCAGATTCGCGCGGCGCCGCCGGACGTCGTGTTCTCGACGCTGATCGGGCGCAGCGCGCGCGCGTTCTATCAGCTGTACCGCGAGCACGGCATCGATCCCGCCCAGGTGCCGATCGCGAGCCTGACCATGACCGAGGGCGAGACGCGCATGATCGGCCCGGAACTGTGCGGCCACCATATCGTGTCGGCCAGCTACCTGAATACGCTCGATCTCGACGGCAACCGGCGCTTTCTCGAATCGTGGCGCGCACGCTTCGGCGAGCAGCCCGCGAGCATGTGGTCGGAGATGGCGTACAACCAGGTCCGCCTGTTCGCGCTCGCGCTGGCGCGCACGCGCAGCCTCGACACGGCGAAGCTGGTCGACGCGGTGCACGACGTCGAATTCGATTCGCCCGAAGGCGTGCTGCGCATCGACCGGGACAACAATCACGCGATCCTCACGCCGCGCATCGCCGTGTGCCGGCCCGACGGCGCGTTCGACATCGTCTGGGAGGGGAGCGGGCCCGTCAAGCCCGATCCGTACCTGGTGTCGTACGGCTTCGCCGAGTTCTGGCTCGATGGAGAACGGCCATGACCACGTGGGCGCACCGGCTGTTCGACGATCTGCGCACCTTGCGCGTGCTGGTGATTCATCCGCCCGGCGAGGACCGCAACGTGCTGGTCGAGCAACTGGGCCGGATCGGCTGCCCGGTGACGGTGCTGTGGCCGTTTCCCGCGCAGTTGCCCGACGATGCCGACGCGGTGTTCTTCCTGGTCGGACCGGAGACGCGCCGCGCGGGCAACTGGTGCGCGGCCGATACGCGGGCGACGCTGATCGCGCTGTCGGACTATGAAAATCCGACCGTGCTGAAGATCCTCGTCGATACGCAGGCGCACGGCGTCATCACCAGGCCCTATCGCTCGACGGGCATCCTGAGCACGCTGGTGCTCGCGCGCGCGTCGTCCGGCTATCAGCAGCGGCTGCAGAGCAAGATCGGCAAGCTCGAGGACGCGATCAAGGCGCGCCGCCACATCGAGCGCGCGATGCGCATCCTGATCGAATCGCACCAGCTGAGCGAAAACGACGCCTACGAACATATCCGCTCGCGTGCGACCCGCCTGCGCGTGACCGTCGGCGAAGTCGCGACGATGGTGATCGATGCGCACGAGGCGATGGAAAAACTCGGCCTCGACAAACCCGCCCGATCCTGATCGAAACGGCAGTGCCTCGCGTACGGCGAGCGTACGGCGTGCGTGCGCGCCCCTCGTGTGCGGCCGGCGCGGCGCGAATCGTAACAGATTGTCAAAGATTGTCTTCGCGCGTTATCCGGCTGGCGAGAATGACCTCAACGCATACCGGTCTGCTGAAGCATTTCGTTGAGTTCGATGCGGTTGTAGGTCGCACGTAGTGCGTCGCGCGCGGTGATGGCATTCCGGGCGACGAGTTGCGCGAGGCTTTCGTTGAGCGAGCGGGACATGTTGTCCTCCTTGCGCCGGACGAATTCCGCGAGCATCGGGATCTTCGACGGATCGGTGAGGAACGCGCTGATCTGCTGATTGTGGTTGAACAGCAGTTCGCTGGCGAGCACGAGCTGATCGCCGCTTTCGCTGGGCACGAGGCTCTGGCAGATCACGCCGATCAGCGCGTTCGCGAGCGATGCCGCGTGACGTTCGCGCTGCTCGGCGGGAAAGAACGACAGCAGGCGCGTGACGGTGGTGAGTGCGCTGCCGGTATGCATGGTCGCGAATACGAGGTGCCCCGATTCGCTGGCCTGCAGCACGGCCTCGGCGGTTTCGATGTCGCGGATCTCGCCGACCATGATCACGTCGGCACGCTCGCGCAGCACTTCGCGCATGCCGGCGGAGAAGCTGCGGGTGTCGGTCGGGACCTCGCGCTGCGAAATGATCGACTGGTGGCTGTCGATCGCGTATTCGATCGGCTGCTCGATCGTGACGATGTGGCAGTTGCGGGTGCGATTGAGGTGGTCGAGCAGCGACGCGATCGTGGTGGTCTTGCCCGAGCCCGTCACGCCGGTCACGAGCACGAGCCCCATGCTCGCGGTCTCGATCGTCGAGCGGATGTATGCGGGCAGGCCGAGCTTGTCGAGCGGCAGCGGTGCGAGCGGCAGGCGGCGGATCGAGATGACGGTCTTGCGGCCGTTCGAGGTGCGGTAGACGTGCGCGCGCAGGCGGCAGCCGGTGAGGACGAACTGGCGATCGATCGCGCCGTCGCGCAGGCGGTTGTCCCAGTCGTCGTCGACGGCGTCGAGCATCGGCGCCATCTCGTCGAGCATGATCGGACCGCCTTCGGTCTCGACCCAGCCGCGCGGCGTCTTGATCATGATGGGCCGGTCCTGCTCGATGTGCAGGTCGGTGAAGAAGCGGCGCTGATCGACGAGGTCGAGGATCTCCTGGGTCAGGTCGCGCGGTTCGGACGGGTGACTGTGCATATCGTGTGTCGATTGCAGCGAAGGGGGTAACGCGATCCTCGCAGGCCTCCGCGCGATTGTCCAGCGCGGCGGCGGGGATGCGGCAACCGGCAGGCAAATCATCGGGCGTCGGCGACGCCGTGGCTGGAGGAACGACCTGAATGCGTACGTTGAAGGCATGCATGGTAGCGCTCTGGATGGTCGGAGGCTGGGGGGCCGCGCATGCGCAGGCCACCGGGCCCGGCGGCACGGCGCTCGACGATCAGGTCTCGGTGGCCGGCGAGGCGCACGATACGCCGCGCGTCACGACCCAGGGCGCGGGCGTACCGTTGCGCGCCGCGCTGCGCAGGATGGTGCCGGTCACGTACAGCATCAACCTGCCGAATGCCGGCGCATGGGCGGCGACGCCGGTGTCGTGGAGCGCAGGCCATTCGCTCGCGCAAACGCTGCGCGAGATGCTCGCGGCGCATCCCGAACTCGCCGCGCAGGTCGACACCGATTTCCAGCTCGTCACCGTTCGTTACCGGCAGCCGTTCGGCTCCGACACGGTGGGCGCGCTGATGCCGCCACCGGTGCCGCCGATGCCGTCCGCGACGCTGCCGGGCGGCGTGACCGATGGCGGGCCCGCGGGTGCCGTGGTCGGCGGCCCGATCGGCGGCGCGCCGCCCGCGAGCCCGATGCCGGATCGCGCGAGCCCGGCCGGCAAGGCCGGCGCGTCGCGGCTCGCATCGCGTCCGTCGGCGCCGGGCTCGTCGCGCGCGTCCGCGGCCGCGGACGCGCGTCCGGCGACCCAGGCCGACCGCACGCCGGACACCGAATTGCCGCTGCCCGGCGCGCGCGGCGCCGCCGTGGATCGTCATCCCGTCGCGGGCGCGCTGCCCGCCGGCGCGGGGCCGTTGCCGCCGCCGGCGCGGACGTGGCGCATCGAGCTGTCCGATCGCACGGTGCGAGGCGCACTCACGCGCTGGACCCAGGAGGCGGGCTGGCGACTGATCTGGGAGGCGCCGGTCGATTTCGCCGTCGACGCGCCCGCGACCCTGACCGGCACGTTCGACGAAGCGCTGCAATCGGTGATCGGCGCGCTGTCGGCCACCGACGCGCCCGTGCAGGCGATTCTCTATCGAGGCAACAAGGTGCTTCGCATCGTTGAAAAGGGAGCCGGTTAATGCGCCATCTCGCGATCACTCTCGCGCTCGCCGCGACCCTGACGACCGGCTGTACCGGCCTGTCGGAGAAATTGTCCGCCGCTGTCGACCACGATCACGCGCAGTCGAAGCAAGCGATCGATGCCGCGTTTGCCGGCGACGCCCGCCCGCGCGCGGGCGCCGACAGCGTGATCGTCAAGGATTCACTGTGGCTGTCGGGCACGACGATCAAGCTGAATCATGCGGACGTGCTGCCGCCGGTGTTCCTGCAGCCGGCCACCTTCGACAGCGACGTCGGCTCGCTGGCCGAATTCGCCGAGCGCGTTTCGCGGCTCACGCATATCCCGACGCGCGTCTCGCCGAACGCGACCGGCGATGCGCCGGCGAGCGCCCGCGGCGGTGCGTCGACGCCGGTGCTCGGCAACGTGCCGCCGTTGCCGCCGCTACCGACGCTGCCCGGGCTCGACGGGTCGCGCGGCAACGCGCCCGGCGCGAATGCGATCGCGGGCCTCGCGGCGCCGACCCACATCTCGTATCGGCACGGCGACCTGCGCGGCCTGCTCGATGCCGCGGCCGCGCGCTTCGGCGTGTCGTGGAAGCTGGTGAACGGCGCGATCCTGTTCTACTTCACCGACACGCGCACGTTCCAGGTCAACGCGATCCCCGGCGACGCGTCGGTCGACGCGCACGTGATGAGCGGCGCGACGAGCGACAACATCGCAGGCGGCGGCAACATGTCGGCGGGCGGCACGGGTTCGAATTCGAACCAGCCGAGCGTATCGGCCAGCAATACGGCCAACACGGTGGTCAACTCGCAGCTGTCGGTGTTCAACAGCCTGAGCGCGTCGATCAAGGCGATGCTGTCGCGCTATGGCAGCGTGGTGTCGTCGCCGGCGACCGGGTCGATCACGGTCACGGACACGCCCGACGCGCTCGATCGCGTCGGGCAGTTCATGGACGCGCAGAATCGCTCGCTGTCGAAGCAGGTGCTGATCGACGTGACCGTGCTGTCGGTCGACCTGTCCGACGACGACAGCTACGGCATCAACTGGCACGCCGTCTACCAGGCGCTCGGTACGTCGTTCTCGCTCGCGAACACGTTCTCGACGACCGCGACCAATCCGGTCTCGTTCACTGCGCAGGTGATCACGCCGAACAGCCGCGCGTCGGGCACGCTCGCGATGATCAGCGCGCTGTCGCGCCAGGGCAAGGTGCGGCGCAAGACCTCGGCGTCGATCACGACGCTCAACGATCAGCCGGTGCCGGTGCAGGTGGCGACCCAGCAGGGCTACCTGGCGTCGGTGTCGACGACCAACACCGCGAACGTCGGCTCGCAGACGGCGCTCACGCCCGGCACCATCACGACCGGGTTCAACATGACGCTGCTGCCGCACGTGCTCGACAACGGCACGGTCCTGCTGCAGTTCTACACGAACATCTCGGCGCTGCTGGAGCTGAAAACCGTCGAGAGCGGCGGTCAGAAAATCCAGACGCCGGAGATCGACACGCGCAATTTCCTGCAGCGGGTGTCGATGAAGTCGGGGCAGACGCTGGTGCTGAGCGGTTACGAGGCATCCAACGACAGCCTCACGAAGTCGGGCATCGGCAAGCCGAACAATTACGCGTTCGGCGGCGGCTACGACGGGGTCCGCGACCGGCAGGAAATCGTGATCCTGATCACGCCGATCATGATGAACGGCGCCTGACGATCGCGCGACGGATCCTGCCATGGCTACTCACGTCATTCAGATCGGGCACCAGCGTTTCGTCTGCGGACTGTTCTGGCAGTCGCTGTCGCGGCGCCACGAACTGCGCAAGGAAGCGATCGAACTCGGCAGGAAGCTGAGCTTCGACCTGATGGTGCTGCGCATGGACCGCAGCGTCGCGGCCGCGGGGTTCGCGAACGCCGGCGACGGCGTGCAGTCGGGCATGGCGTCGCTCGGCATCGTCGTCGCGAAGGCGATCGCGAAGCAGGGCGCGTTCTACAACGGCCGCCAGCAACCCGCGCCGAACTGGCTGGGTGCGTTCAGGCTGCCCGACGGACGCTGGGCCTTTTTCGCGATCCGCGACGGCTCGTTCTTGCCGAACGGCGATTTCATCGGGTCCGCCGACGAGGTGTTCGAGCGGCTGAACTCCGACTACGCGCTCGGTGGCTGGAACACCGTGATCGGCGACCCCGAGATCGAGCCGATGGGGTTCCACAATTTCTACGCGCGGCGCATCGACGATCTGCTCGACAGCCGGCGCGGCCGCGTGCGGGCACCGCAATGGACCCGCCTGCGCCCGGTCCGGCGCGGCCTGCCGTGGCAGGCGCTCGGGCTCGCCGCGGGCGTCGCGGTCGCGGCGACCGGCGTGTCGGTCTGGTACGCCCATCATCGCGCCGCCGAGCAGCGCGAGCGGGACCGCGCGCTCGCGCTGGCGCGGGCCGGCCTGCGGGTGGGCGCGTCGGGGCCGGCCGCCCATCCGTGGGCGCGGCTGCCCGATCCCGGCCAGTTCGCGCGGGCCTGCCAGCGGCATTTCGCGCTGCTCGCGCCGGGCGGATGGACGCTCGATCGCTACGTGTGCGATCCGCAGGGCGTGCAGTACGCGTGGTCGCGCAACGGCTCGACGGTCGCGCTGCTGCTCGCGCGGGCGCCGTCCGCGCAACTGGATGCAAGCGGCGAACACGCGTCGTTCAGCGAGCCGTTCGAGATGGGCGCGCCGCGCGACGAAGCGCTGCTGCCGGGCGGCAGCCTGAAAGCGGAGTTGCTGGCGCGGTTCCAGGCGATGAACGTGCCGGCGACGCTGTCGCCGGTCGCGGCGCCGCAGCCCGACGCGCTCGCGCCGGTCGGCAGCGCGCCGCCGCCGTGGCGTCAGTGGCGCTTGCTGGCGCGGCTCGGCGGCTTGCCGCCCGAACAGTTCACGCCGCTGCTGAGCGCGGCGGGCGTGCGCCTTGTGAAGTTGACCTACCAGGCGGGCGACTGGTCCGCGGAGGGAGTCGTCTATGCGAATTGATACGAGAGCTCGCGCCCGTGCCGGGTTGATCGTCGCGGCGCTGATCTGGACGGGCGGCGCGGTCGCCGCCGCATCCGACCCTGCCGCGACCGTGCCGAAAGCGTCCGCGGGCGTCGCCGTGGCGAAGCCGCTTGGCGCCGCGCCGGCGAGCGGCGCCGCGCAGGACGCGCCGCCGGCCGGCTGGTCGACCGGGGCCGCCGCGCAACTGACGCGGCTCGAGGAGCAGACCGTATTGCTCAAGGCCGAGATCAGGAAACTCGACGCCCAGGCCGAAGTCGCGCAACGGACGGCCGCGCTGGCCCGGCTCGGCAGCGCCGCGACGATCGACCCGGTCGCGCAGAACGTGCGCGTCATCGCGATCGAGGGCTTCGGTCATCGCTATACGGCGATCGTGCAGACCGGTATCGGCGAGCGTTTCGACGTGGCGTCCGGCGACGAATTGCCGAACGGCATGAAGATCGTGTCGATCGGCGCGAACGAAGTCGTCGGGCGCTGGGGCAACGGGCAGAAGATGCGCATGGTGCCGGTGCTCGCGTCACGCAGCGGCGCGGTGTTCAGCGGCGGGCCGAACCCGGCCGCGAACGGCGCCGCCAATCCCGGTGTGGCGATGGGCGCCGGCGCGTCCGCCGGCACGCTCGTGCCCGCCGCCGACCCCGCGGCGGCGGCAGCGGGTTTGCCGCCCGCGTACCAACCGGCCCAGTAGCCAGGCGAGGCATTCGATGAGCTCACTTCGATTGGGGCGTCCCGGCGCCGCCGCGCCGCCGCGAAGCGCGGCCGGCGTCGACACCGCGCATCCGTTGTCCGGCGAGGGCCCGTGGGCCGCGAGCGCGGAAGAGCGCAAGCTGCTGTGCCTGCTCGACGACGGCCGCCTGCTGATCGCCGAGGGCCACGAGCTGAGCCCCTACGTGCTGTCCTATCGCGCGCGGCTCGACCGGCTCCACCATCACTACCGGATGCAGGCGGTCGGGCTCGACGAGGTGCGGCGCGCGTACGAGGGAATGCGCTCCGACGGGACCGGCGAACGCGTCGATCACACGGCGATGCAGATGCTCGCGAAGGAACTGATCGCGCATGCGTGCCGCGAACGCGCGTCCGACATCCACATCCGCGTGAAGCGCTTCAGCACGGAGATCCTGTTTCGCATCCACAACGAACTGGTGCGCGTGAGCGAGCAGACCCGCGAGCAGGGCGCGCGCCTGCTCGCGACGCTCTATGCGGCGATGGCGAGCGTTTCGGACAACACGTACAAGCCGCACGAGCGCCAGGACGCGGCGATCGGCGACCGCGACAAACTGCCTGCCGAGCTGTTCGGGGTCCGCATTGCAACGGCGCCCACCAGTACCGGCAACGTGATGGTGTTGCGGCTGCTCTACAACGACGCCGGCGATTCGATCGACCTGCGCCTGCTCGGCTACTCGGATGCGCAGGCCGCGGAGATCGACGAGTTGCGGCGCCTGCCGCACGGCATGAACATCATCAGCGGGCCGACCGGGTCGGGCAAGTCGACCACGCTGCAGCGCGTGCTGGCCGGGCAGATCGCCGAGACCCACGGCTCCGTCCACGTCATTACCGTCGAGGATCCGGTCGAGTATCCGATCGCGGGCGCGGTGCAGACGCCGGTCGTCAACGCGCCGACCGAGGAAGCGCGCTCGCTGGCGTTTGCCGGCGCCATCGCCAATGCGATGCGGCTCGACCCGGACACGATCATGATCGGCGAGGTGCGCGACCGCGCTTCCGCGCAAAGCGCGTTGCGGGCGTCGATGACCGGCCATCAGGTCTGGACCACCGTCCATGCCAACAGTGCGCTCGCGATCGTCGACCGGCTCGTCGACCTCGGCCTGCCGCTCGCGATGGTGGCCGACGAATCGGTGATCACGGGGCTCGTCAGCCAGCGTCTCGTCAAGCTGCTGTGCCCGCATTGCAAGCAGCGCCTCGCGGGTTCGCCGCAGCAGGACGATGCGTTGGCGGCGCGCGTGCGCCGCGCGGTCGGCGCCTCGTTCGACAAGGTCTTCGTGCAGGGGCCCGGTTGCGAGCATTGCGGCGGGCGGGGCACCATCGGCCGGACGGTGGTCGCCGAGGTGATCCGGCCGGATGCGCGCCTGTTCGCCTATCTGCGCGAGGGCGACAAACGCGCGGCGCAGGCGTACTGGCTCGACGAGCTCGGCGGCCGCACGACCGTCGAGCACACGATCGAGAAAGTCGCCGCAGGCCTGGTCGACCCGCGCGCGGCCGAACGCATCGTCGGCCCGCTCGTGGCGCGCAACGAACCGGTGCGGCTGCGTCCGGTCGACACGACGGAGGGCCGGCGCGGGAATCCGGGCGGCGCGGTCGCGGGAGCCGGCCATGAATCTTGATCCGCACCTGCGGTGGGCCAAGCTGCAGGCCACGCCGCAAGCGCGCCTGCGGCACTATCGCAAGATCGAGAAGATGCTCTCGAACGGCCTGCCGTTGCTGAAGGTGCTCGAGGAGCTCGAACTGCGCGCGTCGCACGACGGACGCAAGCCGACGCTGCCCGAAGCGATCCTGCTCGGCGAATGGCGCCGCACCGTGCAGAACGGCGGCAGCCTTGCCGAGGGCATGGACGGCTGGGTGCCGCAGGCCGAACAGATGATCGTGCTGGCGGGCGAGCAGTCGGGCCGCCTCGAAGCCGCGCTGCGCTCGGTGACCGGCATCGTGACGTCGGGGCGGCGCATCCGCAATGCGATCGCGCAGGGCCTCGCGTATCCCGTCGCGCTGCTCGCGATGATGCTGGCCTATCTCTACCTGTTCGGCGCGAAGCTCGTGCCGCAATTCGCGGCGATCGAGGATCCCGAACGCTGGCATGGCTCGGCACGCCTGCTGTACGACCTGTCCGTGTTCGTGCAGGCGTGGCTGCCCGAATGCCTGATCGTGCTCGTCGTGCTCGTCGCGTTGCTGGTCTGGTCGATGCCGCGCTGGTCCGGGCGCCTGCGCAGCCGTTTCGACAATTACGCCCCGTGGTCGCTGTACCGGCTGATGGTCGGTTCGAGCTTCCTGACCGCGTTCGCGTCGATGCAGGCGGCCGGCTTCACCGTCGAGAAATCGCTCGCGCAACTGGCCGACCATGCGAAGCCATGGCTGCGCGAGCGTATCGACGACACGCTGTTCGGCGTGAAATCGGGCTTGAATGTCGGGGAGGCGATGCGCATGAGCGGGCATCGGTTTCCGTCGCAGGAAATCGTCGACGACCTGTGCGTGTACGCGCAATACAAGGGCTTCGCCGAGTCGCTCAAGACGCTCGCGGACGAATGGATCGAAACGGGCGTCGAGCGGGTGTCCGCGCAAATGCGCGTGCTCAACGGCGTCGCGATCGTGGCGATGGCGATCATGCTGGGGGTGCTGATCGTCGGGTTCTTCGGCATCCAGGAGGAACTCGCCGCGATGAGCAGGGCGATGCATTAGCGGTACTCCGGTCAATCACTCCGATCAACCACGCAGGTTCATCAACAGGGGAAAGGCGATGAAAGCGGTCACGCAGCATGGGATGCCGATACGAACGAAGCGGCGCGACGTCGCGCGCATGCCGCCGCCGGCAGGGGGGCCCGCGCACCGGGGCGCCGCACTGCAGCGCGGCGCGTCGTTGCTCGAGGCGATTTCCTATCTCGGCATCGCGGCGATCGTCGTGATCGGCGCGATCGCGTTGCTGGCGGGCGCGTTCAGCAGCGCGAACACGAACTCGATCACGGAGCAGGTGAACGCGATCCAGAGCGGCGTGAAGAAGCTGTACATGGGGCAGTCGGCGAGCTACGCGAACCTGTCGAATTCGGTGCTGGCGAGCGCGGGCGTGTTTCCGTCGACACTGGCGCCGGCGTCCGGCAGCGGCGCCATCACCAACATGTGGAACGGCACGATCACCGTCGCGGCGGCCACGAACAACAGCAACCAGTTCACGATCACCTATACGAACGTGCCGCGCAGCGTGTGCGTCAACAGCGTGAGCGCGGGCGGCAGCTGGATCTCGATCACGGTCAACGACACGGCGCTGACGCTGCCCGCGACGCCGGACAGCGCGGCCACCGCGTGCGCGGGCGGCGACACGAATACGGTGGCCTGGACCTCGACCTGATGCCGGTGAACCGACGCGATGACCCTCGAAACCGAATCGTTGCAGCGGCTGGCTTTTTCGTACCTGTACCTCGGGCATGCGCGCATCGGCGACTGCTTCATGGACGGGACCGCCGAGCGCGTGCGGGCGCTGCCCACGCACCCGAAGCTGCGGGCCGAGCTGGATGCGCTGAAGTTCGCGTGCGGCAGCGCCCGGCCCGGGGCGCGGGCGTTCCGGCTCGAGTACGGCGGCGTGCCGTACCGGGTGCGCGTGATGCCGACGCCGGACGGGCCGATGTACGTGCTGCGCCGTCTCGACCCGACGCTCGCGTCGCTCGCGGGGCTCGGCCTGCCCGGCGCCTACGTGCGGCGCCTGCTGCGCGCGGACCTCGACGGCCTCGTCGTGATCTGCGGCGCGGCCAAGTGCGGCAAGACCCGCACGGCCGGCGCGCTCGTGCGCGAGCGGCTGACGCTGCACGGCGGCATCGCGATGACGATCGAGGAGCCGATCGACGCGGCGCCGGGCGGGGCTTACGGTGAAGGGATCTGCATCCCGACGCTGACCAGCGCCGACCGGCAGGAGGATTTGCGGGCGGCGCTCGGCTGCGGCGCACGCGTGATCTTCGTCGGCAATCTCGACGATCCGGCGCTGATGATCGACGTGCTGCTGGCGGCCCGCGAAGGCCACCTGATCGTGAGCACGGTCCTGGCCGACGACGTGGGCCGCGCGATCGCGCGGCTGCATACGCTCGCGGCCCGCGTGCTCGACGCGCCGTCGGTGCGCTCGCTGCTCGCCGACGGTCTCGCGGCCGTGCTGCACCAGCGGCTCGCCAGCCGGGCGCCGGGGCAGCGGCGGTTCGAGGCCCAGTTGCTGATGCTCGCGGACAGCGCGCCGGCGCGGGCGCAGGTACGCGACGGGCGCTACGACGAACTCGGCGACGCGCTGCGCCAGCAGATGAAGTCGATGATCGCGTCGGACGCGCTGGCGTCGCTCAGGGGAGGCGGGTGAATGTTCGCGCTCTGGATCGCGGCTGCGATGATCGCGCTCGCCGGCGTCTACGCGCTCGTCGATGCGCGTGCGGTCGATGCCGAACCGACCGTCACGGCGACGTCGATGGGACAGAGCATGGCGGCTTACCGGCTCGCCGGCGTGCGGTATGCGCTCGCCAATCCGGCCGCGGCCGGCACGGTATCGGACGGGGCGCTCGGGCCGTATCTCGGCGCAGGCGCGGGCAATCCGCTGTGGCGGGTCTATGTCGCACCGAACACGACGGTCGCGGGCAGCACGGTCGTCGTCTATACGACCTCCACGGCGGCCGGCGCGGCGATTCCGGTGATCGAGGCGCTCGCGTTCCATTCGGCGCTTGCCGGCGTGGCGCACGCGGGCACGATCGTGTCGCCGGGGAATCCGGCCGTCGCGCTGCCGGAGGCCGTCGCAGCCGCCGTTCCGGACGGTGCGCCGGTCTGGATGGCACAAGCGTATTGACGGGCGGCGCGGCGCCGCCCCTGAACTCGTCGACTTCATCATGAGCCCATCACGCAAACGTCAGCGCGGCTTCACGATCGTGGAGATGCTCGCGGCCCTCGCGATCGCATCGCTGATGATCGTCGGCGTCACGGCGATGATCAATACCTCCCTCGCGGACGCGAAGGGGCAACAGGCGGCCGCCTGGCAGGCGCAGATGACGCAGGCCGCCGCGCAGCTGATCACGCAGAACCAGAGCGCGCTCGCGGGCGCGGCCACGCCGACCGTGCCGGTCGTCGTGTCCCTCGCGGGCGGCAGCTACCCGCTCGCGCGCTATCTGCCGCCCGGCGTGTCCGGCAAGAACGCGTACGGACAGACGCCGTGCCTGCTGGTCTACGGCATCGACGCGACGACCGTGCAGGGGCTGCTCGTGACCGAAGGCGGCGCGACGATCGGCGACGTGCAGCTCGGCTACATCGCGGCGAATGCGGGCGCGGGCGGCGGCTCGATTCCGCGCACCAACAATGCGGCCGGCGCGGCATTCGGCGCGTACGGTGCGTGGAGCATCGCGACACCGAACCCGTCGCGCAAATCGTGCTCGGGCAACGCGACCGGGTTCGGCCATCTCGTGAGCCAGGTGTTTCCGGCCAACGCGCAGGCGCAGAACGGCGATTTCCTCTATCGCGTCAGCGTGCCGGGCAATCCCGCGCTGAACACGATGCAGGTGCCGGTCACGCTGGCGCAGCAGGAGGACTACGCCGCCTGTACGTCCGCGGCGGGCTCGATCGCGGCGGATGCGTCGGGCCATGTCGTCACCTGCAGCAGCGGCATGTGGAAACCGATCACGTCGCTGCACTGGCGCGACCCCGTCGCGTCGGCCGCGGCACTCGGCAGCCTGCCGAATCCGCTGCCGGGCGACGTCGCGGTGACGCTTGCCACCGGGCGCGCCTATACGTTCAACGGCACGGCATGGCAGGCGCTCGCGGTCAACGAGGCCGGCTATCTCGACCTCGGCAACGGGCAGACGGTCGGCGCACCGTGCGCGCCGGACGAAGCGAACACGACGCCCGTCACCACCGACGCGTCGGGCCGCGTGCTGTCGTGCCGCGACGGCACGTGGCAGACGCAGGCGGAAATCGAACCGGTCACGAACCAGACGGGCTGCACGATCCTGATGGCCTCGCCGAACGCGACCGACTACGCCGGGTGCGGCGGCGTGCCCGGCGGGGCGTGGTCGAGCGGACCGTTCACCTACAACGGTGCGAACGGCACTTATTCGTACTACTACTATGTGCCGGTGACGATGGCCAAGCCGGGCATCATCGCCGTGACGACCTGGGGGCACCTGAACGACGGCGTGAGCACCGGCAAGCGCGGCGCGCAGGCGCAGCTCTCGCAGGCCGTCGACGTGATGAACGAAGCGCTGTCGGCGAGCTACGGCCATACCGAGGCGCAATCGCCGACGCTGATCGACGATTCGGGCGGCATCACGACGTCGCTCACGCAAGCCGTGAAGCCGGGCACGTACCGCGTCCGGATCGTCACGAGCTGGGCGACCTACGCCGTCATCACCACGCCGTGGACCAGCAGCCTGCTCGGCCAGCAGAACCAGGCGATTCCCAATACGCCGGTCGTGCATGGCTGGACGATCAACACCTACTACTGACCGGCGCGATGCGAACGGACATGCATGCACCGGAAGCGGGGGCGATGCGACGGGGCGCCGGGCGTTGACGCGGCCGGGCGGGCAGCCAATCATCGATCCCACGACCTGCCTTTCGTGCGAGCGAGACAACCATGCCCATCTTCCGCTTCGGCCTGCTGTTCATCCTCGTCGCCGCATGCGTGGCGGCGACGGTTCACGCCGCGCCCGTGAACTGGCATACGCGCATGGTCGACTACACGGCCGACTCGAAGGACATCAAGGACGTGCTGCGCGATTTCGCCGCCAGCCAGGGCATTCCGGCCGATATCTCGAAGGACGTGCAGGGCAGCGTCACGGGCAAGTTCCACATGCCGCCGCAGCGCCTGCTCGACACGCTCGCATCGTCGTTCGGCTTCGTCTGGTACTACGACGGCCAGGTGCTCGACATCGTGACGCCCGACGAAATGAAGAGCACGCTGATCAAGCTCGATCACGGCAGCACCGCGCAACTGCGCAGCACGCTCGCGGCGATGAACGTGACCGATCCGCGCTTCAGGATCACCTACGATGACGTGCAGGGCGCGGCGATCGTGAACGGGCCGCCGAACTACGTCAAGCTCGTCGGCGACGTCGCGCAGCGGCTCGATACGACCACGCGGCACCGGGCCGGCACCGTCGTGCAGGTCTATCCGCTGCATCATGCGTGGGCGATGGACCGCTCGGTGGTCGCCGACGGGCAGAGCATCAACCTGCTCGGCGTCGCGACGGTGCTCAACAACGTCTATCACCCGCAACAGGGCGGCGGCGGCAATTCGGGCGGCGGCGGCGGGCGCGCGCCGAACGTCCAGCGCGCGCAGCCGATGGGCAACGTCGGCGGCGCGCGCATGCAGGCGGGCGGACCGTCCGCGCCGCTGCCGCCGGGCACGACGCTGGCGAACGGCGAGTCGTCGCTGGGCTTGCTGTCGGGCCTGTCGGGGCGGCCGTCGCAACAACTGTCGTCGGCCGTCGCCAGCTCGGGGCCGAATGCCGGCGGGCAGGCGTCCGGCGGCGGCGACGAGGAAACGCTGCCCGTCATCGAGGCCGACCAGCGCACCAACTCGGTCCTGATCCGCGACACGCCCGACCGGATGTACCAGTATCCGGCGCTGATCCAGCGGCTCGACGTCAAGCCGTGCCTGATCGAGATCGAGGCCCACATCTTCGAGGTCGATACGTCGTCGGTCCGCCAGCTCGGCGTGAACTGGACCGCGCACAACAGCCATATCGACCTGCAGACGGGCAACGGCCTGGGCGCGCAGAACACTTACAACGGCACGCTGACCCAGAATTTCGGCAACACGACGCTGGCCGGCAACGTGACGGCGGCGGCGATGCCGGTGGGCGGCGTGCTGTCGGCGGTGATCGGCAACGCGGGCCGCTATCTGATGGCGAACGTGTCGGCGCTGGAGGAGCAGAACCTGGCGAAGATCGACGCCAATCCGAAAGTCACGACGCTCGACAACATCGAAGCCGACATGGCGAACCAGACGCAGTTCTTCGTGCGCGTGAGCGGATACACGTCGGCCGATTTGTACAGCGTGTCGACCGGCGTGTCGCTGCGTGTCCTGCCGATGGTCGTCAACGAAGGCGGCCGAACGCAGATCAAGCTCGACGTCGCGATCCAGGATGGCCAGCTGACGTCGCGGACCGTCGACAATATCCCGGTGATCTCGAGTACGAACATCAATACGTCGGCCTTCGTCAATGAAGGCGAGGCGCTGCTGATCGCCGGCTACAAGAACGACGGCCGCAGCGATACGACGACGGGCGTGCCCGTTCTTTCAAAAATTCCCTTAATAGGTAATTTGTTCAAATATACGAATCGCGAGAACAGTCGGATGGAACGCCTGTTTCTGCTGACGCCTCGAATCATCGAGCTATGAATGCGAAATGCTAAACGAAAGGTATTTCATTTTCTAAACATGGCCAATCGAATTTCGATGGCGATTTCCATCGGAATTTGACACCAATTTCCGGGTATAAATAAATCTAATATTATTAGTTTTATATTACTAATGATATGCTCGCCGGACTGCCCGCTTCTGATTAACGGAAACCTGAATGGCATCGATGTCGACGAAGCCTGGATCCGATGTGCGCCCGTTGACGGTAGACGGGCCGCCGTCCGCGATCGACTGGGCACGGGTCCTGTTCGACGCACAGCCGCAGGGCGCGATTGCCGTCGACGGGCGCGGCGCGATCCTGTTCGCGACGCCGGTCGCGGCGCGTCTGCTCGAACGGCCGCTCGACGCCGGCGTGTCGCTGTTGCCGCTGCTGCGCGCGTGTCGGCCGGATGGCGACACAGACGACGATACGGATGCGCACCGCGCGCTGCAGCAGGATCTCGAACGCGGCATCGAGCTGCAGGCGGCCGGCCGCTGGCTGTGGGTGAAGCTCGAGCGGGCCCGGCCCGGGAGTCCCGCCGCGGCCGTCGCGTGGCTGCACGACGTGACCGACCTGCACCAGGCGCTCGACCACCGTACCGAATCGCTGCGCTTCCTGTCGCACGACCTGCGCTCGCCGCAGAATTCGATCGTCGCGCTCACGCAGCTGCACGAGCACGATCAGGCGGCGTTCGAAGCGTGCGGCGGCATGCAGCGGATCGCCGAACTCGCGCGTTACGCGCTGTCGCTCGGCGATCAGTACATCTTCTCGTCGGTAGCCGACGTCGTTCGTCATCGCGATTTCGTGCGCTTCGATCTGCGCCGCGCGATCCGCAGCCTGATTCCGAAACTCGAGGTGGCCGCCGTCTATCGCGACGTCGCGTTGCGGTTGTGGCTCGCCGACGGGCCGGCCGTCTGGATGAGCGGCGTGCAGGTGTTCGTGATGCGCGCGCTGCAGAACCTGATCGACAACGCGATCCAGGCATCGCGTGCCGGGGCGCGCGTGACGGTGTCGCTCCGGGTCGAGGACGGCACGGCGGTCGTGGTGGTCGGCGACGAGGCGGGCGGATTGCCGGGGCTCTCGCCCGATCGCCCGATGACCGACTTCGACGCGCTGTCGCCGAAGGCATCGGGCGGCTACGGCATCGGCCTCAAGCTGGCCGCGCGCATCGTCGCGCTGCATGGCGGCACGCTGCATGCCGAGGTCAATCGCGAGTCCGGTACGGATTTCGTGTTGCGCCTGCCGCGCCTCGTGCTGCAGGCCGGTATCCGAAACTCGCCGGACGGCCGGCGCACTGGCCCTGCGGCGCTGGAGCGCCCACCGCTCGACCAGGCACCTCGTCAGCGGCGCTTGACACCGGGCTGAGGGCCCGAGCGGATCGCAAACATGCTCAATCAGACGCGAATCATGTTGTTGGAGGATGACCGGATCCAGCAGACGATGCTGGTTTCGTGGCTCAAGGCGGAGGGGTACCAGGTCGAGGCGTTCGACAATGGCATCGAGGCACGCAACCATCTGTCGGATCACTGGGCGGACCTGATGATCCTCGACTGGGACGTGCCCGGCCTGTCGGGCGACAAGCTGCTCAACTGGGTGCGCGGGCGATCGCGCTCGACGGTCCCGGTGATGTTTCAGACCGTGCATTCCGACGAAGAGGAAATCGTCCGGATCCTCGACACCGGGGCGGACGACTTCCTGATCAAGCCGGTCGACCGGATCGTCTTTCTCGCGCGCATCCGCGCGCTGCTGCGGCGCTTCCAGACAGCCGGCAGCGAACGGCGCCGGATGATCGTCGGCGACTACATCCTCGACCGCGCCAACCTGAACATCAGCCGCGGCACGACCTCGCACTCGATCGGCGCGAAGGAATTCGACCTGCTGTGGCACCTCGCGTCGCATCGCGGCATCGTCGTGCAGCGCCAGGACCTGTATTCGGTCGTCTGGGGCTGGGACGGCGGCTCGCAGAGCCGCTCGGTCGACATGTACGTGAGCCGGCTGCGCACGCGCCTGAAGAACCTGAACGTCGACTGGGTGATCCAGTCGGTGTACGGCCGCGGCTACCGGCTGAACCTGGCCGACATGCCCGTGGACCAGGAGGTCGAGCAAGGCGAAGGGGCGATCGAGTTCAAGCGTTGAGCGGGTTTTTCGCGAGCGTCTGCATGCTGCTGCACCTCGCGTGCGGCGAACCCGCGCCGGCTGCGCCGCCGCGTCAGGCCGCGCCGGCATCGGCGGTGTCCGCGCCCACGGCAGCCGCGCCGCCGCGCGCACGCCGCACGACGCGCGGGCGGTCCGCCGGCAACGCCGCGAGCGACGCCCGCGCATCACCGCCGCCGGCGCGACGCCGGTCGCCCGACTGCCGCGCGCATGCGTGTGCGCTGCCCAACCTGCCGCCGTGGTCGTCCGCGCCGTACCGCTATTCCACCAGCGGCGCCTCGCTGCCGGACGCGCTGCGTGCGCTGTCCGCCGCGACACATGTGCCGATTGCGTTCGACGCCGGGCTGCCGGGCCGCGTCGAAGGGCGCTTCGAGCTGCCGCCGCAGCGCTTCGTCGAGATGCTCGCGCACGGGTACGGGCTCGTCTGGTATTACGACGGCACGGTGCTGCACGTCGATGCGGCCGGCGCGCAGACCACGCTGATCGTCCGTCTCAACTACGCGCGCCCGGCGGACCTGCATGCGCTGCTCGCGCAGACCGGCATCGACGACGTGCGTTTCGTCGCGCGCGACGACGCGCCGGCCCGCGGCCTCATCACGTTTCGCGGGCCGCCCGCCTGGATTGCGCTCGTGGGCCGCGCGGCACAGCGACTCGACGCCGACGCGCGGGCGCGCGTGAAGACGGCGGTGCGCATCGTGCCGCTCCGCTACGGCAACGCGGCGGATCGCACGGCGTTCGCGAATGGTCGAACCAACGTCGTGCAGGGCATCGCGAGCCGCGCGGCGCGCGTGCTCGATCCCCACGACGGCCTGCGCGCAACCATCACCGAATACGAGGCGCCGCTGCCGGTGCTCGGCGCCGATGCGGGCACGAACGCGGTGCTGGTGCGCGACCGGCCCGAGCGGCTCGACGCCGACGTGCGGGCGATCGTCGCGCTCGACCGGCCCCGGCAGCACGTCGGCATCGGCCTGCTGGTGGCCGAAGTCGATGCGGATGCGCTGGGCGCGATCGGGCTCGGCGCACCGGGCGCCACGGTGATGCGGGCCCGCGCGGCGCGCAACCTGGGCGCCGCGCTGCGCGGCACGCCGGGCGTGCGCATGCTGACCGACAGCGCGCTTCAGACGGATGACGGCGTGGCCGTCGCGTGGGAACGGCACGCCGAGCATCCTGTCGCGCGGGCGGGCGGCCTGCGGGACACGGCCGCATCGGACGGCACCGCCGCGACCCCGGTGGCGACCTCCGACGCGGGGCCGCCCACGGACGACGCGTTGCGCATCGTGCCGGCGCTCGACATGCGGACCGAGCCGCCCCGCGTGGTGCTGGCCGTCGAATGGCGCGGTGCGGCGATCGACGTCGCGCGTGCGTCGCTCGGGCCGGGCGAGATGCTCGCGATGGTGGAACCCGGTGCGTCCCCGTCGGTAGCCGGGCATGGATCGATGCGGGTGATCCTGCTCGCGCCGCATCCGGCCGACGGCTGCGCATCGCCCGCCGATACGGGTGACGGCGCGCCGCCCGGTCAGCCGGCCGTGGCGTGCCGATGAGCGCGGCCCGCGCCGCATGCGCCGCATGCGCCGCATGTGCCGCATGTGCCGCATGTGCCGGCCGCGACCACGCGAGGGTGCGCGACCAACGCGGACGCCGACGCTACGCGCGCAGCCACGCGTAATCGCCGTTGACGATGTTCTGGAACATCTCGTCGGTCGATTCGATGATGTTGCGCCGCCAGTAGCGGCCGTGTTCGGTGTAGTGCGAGACGGTATCGGCGACGACGGCGCCGTCGACATCGGGCGTCAGCGGCAGCCTGAGGATGAGGATGATGCCGCCGGTGTCGGCGTCGAGGCCGAGCTGCGCCTGGTCCTGCGCATAGATCAGCAGGTTCGCCTCGAGCATCAGGCGGAAGATCACGAGCGTGCGCCCGGCGGTGACGGTGCCGTAGTGGAAATTCACATACATGGCTTCGGGATCGTTGTCGAAATGATCGAGCCGCACGTCGAAGCCCTCGACTTCGATCGTGCGCGTCTGCAGCACGTAGTCCGCATCCGGCAGGCCGACGACGGCACAGGTGTCGCGGACGATTTCCGCGAAGCGTTCGATGCTCATGACCGCGACGATCCGGCGCGGGCGAACGCGGCGCGGGCCGCGTCCGCCACGCCCGACGGGATCAGCCTTTCTTCGAATCCTCCTCGGTATCCTGCGCGCCCGTCTTCGCGATGTTGCAGACCGACTGGATCATCGACATCATCACCTGGATCATGGTGGCCTCGATCATGGTGCTGACCATCGTCTGCATCATGCCCATCATTGCCGCGCTGGCGCCAAATGACATAACTTCCTCCGGAACAAGTTGAATGACAAACGGGTCCGGCACGCGACGCCCGAGCGGCTTCGCGTACCGGCCGATTACGCCGGGCACCCGCGCCCGGCGGCTGGACGAGACGCCCAACACCGGTTCAATGGCTGACGGTCGAATCGTCCGCGGCCAGTTCGTTCAGCCGATGCACGAGGCGCTGGCCCGCGATCATCCCGCGGTAGATCTTCTGCAGCGCCGCGCGCTCGTCGGCATCGGCGCAGGCGGCGGTCGCGTCCGATACGCGCTGCGCGCAGTCCTCGAACGCGGCCGCGATCGCGGTGATCCGCGCGCCGGCATGGCCGCCCGCGAGCGTCTGCTCGAGGCCCTTCATTTCGTCGATCATGGCTTCCAGTGCGTCGTACATGGCAACTCCTTCGATGGCCCGCAACGGGCCGGGTTGACGGGGAACTAGCGGATCGCGTCGCGCCCGGGCACGATCGATTCGCGCAATATCCGCGGGCCGCCGGCGGCGTCGCCGGTACTCGACGTGAACACGTGCTTGACGCCGTCGGTCGTCTGGACGTAACGCGTGGCGCCCACGTCGAGCATCGCGCTGTACAGCACGGTGCTGGCCGCGGGCGCCTCGGTGACGTTCACGTCGAGGCGCCGGATGTTGGCGTTGAGGTCCGCGCGCAACTGGCCCAGCGCTTCCTCGAGGCGCGCGATCGACGGCGCGACGCCCGTCACGTCGAACACGCCGTCG
Source organism: Burkholderia sp. BCC0419 (assembly GCF_902830285.1). Lineage (NCBI taxonomy): Bacteria > Pseudomonadati > Pseudomonadota > Betaproteobacteria > Burkholderiales > Burkholderiaceae > Burkholderia > Burkholderia sp. BCC0419. The sequence goes on along the minus strand of NZ_CADESR010000012.1, from coordinate 47,474 downwards.
CCCGCATAGCGCACGCGCACGCCGTCGATGCCGATCGATTCCTCGATGCTCGCGACGTCGTCGTGCGCGACGTCGTACTGGCGCGCGATCGCGTGGTAGTCCGCGCGGGCGAGCAGGGCGCGCGCGGCGATGTCCTGCGAGGTTTCGTCGACGATGCCGTCGACGACGACCGTGTCGCCTTGCGCGCGGACCCGCAGCCCGGCGATGCGTGCGTCGCGAAACTGGCGCTCCAGCCGCGCCGCCACCGAGCGCGCATCGGGCGGCGGCGGTGCGCTGCCGCGATCGGGCCAGACGTTGGCGATCACGGAGCCGCCTGCCGCCAGCAGCGCGACGATGGCCCCCGCCGCGAGCAGCAGCCGGGAGCGGCGCTTCGCAGCGGGCGCGCGTTCGCCGGCGGCCGGCTTGTCGCCGGTGCCGTGGTACAGGCCGGCGAGCAATTCGATGTCGGGCGGCCACGCGGCGTCTTCGTCGCCGAAGCACAGCACGGTCGTCCCGAACGGGAAGGCGACGAAATCGGGAATCCACACGACCGACTGATCGGGCGCGGCCGCATCCGCGCGCCGCGCGCTGACCGCGCCGTGTTCGTCGAGTTCGACGAACACGTCGTCCTCGTCCCAGTCGGTAATGCAGATATCGGTGTCGTCGGCTGCGCCGATCCGGTAGCGACCGGGCGTCAGGCGCGCCTGAATCCCCGCATGGGTGCCGGTCAGGATGCGCAGTGTCTTCATGGGATGAGGGCAGGTCCGTTGGCAGGCAGGGATTCGGTGATCGGCGCCGCAGATGCACGGCACCGCCGCTTACCGCATGTTTGCGAGTGTAGGCAGCGGCGCGCCGCGATCCGGCCGCGATCGCGAACGCATCGCCCGTGCCGCGAACCGGCGTGCGTTCACGGCTCCTCGCCGCCGGGTCCGCTGCCGGGTACGCCGTGGCGGACGCGCGCGATCGCGTCGAGCCGGACCAGCGAGCGCATGCGCAGCGCCGAGGTCGACCGGCGCAGGTCGTGGAAGGCCAGCAGCGGCGTGAGTGCGCCGCGTGCGCCGGTCCTGGCGCTCAGCCGCTTGAAGTCGACGAGGAAGTTCAGCAGGTCGTCGTAGCTGCTGGACGCGTCGTCGCCCGCCAGCTGCCGGGCTTTCAGGACGTCGGCCGCGACCGCGAACGCGTCGTGTCCCGCGCAACGCTGCAGGATGACCGCTTCGCGCATCGCGCCCGGGTAGACGAGCGGCTGGTCGGCGGTCCGTGCGGCAAGCGCCTGGAGTTCGGTGCGGGCGGCGGCGGCCACGCGCCGGATCACATCGATGCGCCGCTTGCCGTCCTCCGGCGTGTCGCGGCGACCGCCGTTCGATTGCGATCCGCCGTCGTTGAACGACGGCATGCGCGCGGCGGGTGTCGCGTCCCGGCGCGGCGCCCAGCTGCCGTGCGCCGGATGGCGGGGCGGGCGACGGTCGTGCTTCGGCGTCTGCGGCGGACTCTTCGGATGCCGTGATTGCTGCTGTTGTTGCCGATGCTTCTGCTGCGGGTCGGGCCGCGCATTCGGTTGTCGCGGCCGCGGCGCGCCGTGGCCTTCGTGGCGGCCCGGCAGGTGCGGCAGGTGTGGCACGCCGCCGTGCGCGGCGAGCAGGTGACGCAGGTGATCGGCCGCGGCCTGCCGCGCATGCGCGGCGCCGTGCGACGGATGCCAGGCGCGCGCCGCGTGGCGGAAGATGCTGTTCCGGTACAGCCGCGCACGCAGGTCGATGCGTGCACGCGCTTGCGCGGCCGTGCCCGCGGTGGCTGGCGCCACCTCGTGCGGGCCGGACGCGCCGGGGCCGTGATGGACGGTCGTCATGTCGGCACCGCCGCGCTCAGGAGCCGCAGGGCGAAGCGCAGGATGGTGGTGCCGCCCCAGCCGGCCGTGAGCAGCAACGTCCCGATGACCGCGAACAGCTTGACGCTGTGCGAGATGGTCTGGTCCTGCAGCGACGTGATCGCCTGCAGGAACGCGACGATCAATCCCGACAGCGCCGACACGATGATCGCCGGCAGCGAGATGTAGAGGCACAGCAGCAAGCCTTGCGAGGTCAGTCCGATCAGGGTGTCCGTGTTCATCGCGCGCCTGCTTGTCTACTTGTAAGTGAGGATCAGGCCGTGAATCAGCGCCGACCAGCCGTCCATCGCCACGAACAGCAGCAGCTTGAACGGGATCGCGACGTTGGTCGGCTGGATCTGGTTGAGGCCCATCGCCAGCAGCACGTTGGCGATCACGAAATCGACGATGATGAACGCGATGTACAGCAGGAAGCCGATCCTGAACGCGTCGGCGAGCTCGGTCAGCGTGAACGCGGGCGCGAGCACGATCAGGTCGTCTTCGTGCAGCGCGTTCGCGAGGCTCTCCGGCCAGATCACGTGCGCCGAGCGCATGAAGAACAGGCGCTCGCGTTCGCGCGAATGCTTCTTGAGGAAGGTCCGGAACGGCGCCTGCGATGCGCCGAACGCCTGGACCATGATTTCGGCCGGCGAATTCGCCAGTTGCTCGTGGCGCATCGTGTCGGCCGCGCTCATCCCGATCGGCGCCATCACGTAGAGCGTCACCAGGATCGCGATGCCGTTGAGCACCATGTTCGGCGGCACCTGCTGCACGCCGAGCGCGTTGCGCAGCAGTCCGAGCACGACGACGATCTTCGCGTACGAGGTCACGACCATCGCGACGAACGGGATCAGGCCGATCGCGATGACCGCGACCAGCAGCGCGGTCAGTTCGTTAATCTGCGTCATGGCTGCCGAACACGTCGATGACCCGTACGCCGAGCTGCTCGCCGACCGTGACGAGTTCGCCGATGCCGATCAGTTGCCCGTATGCGACGAGCCGGATGCGCGCGTCGCGCAGCGTGCCCCGCAACTCGATCACGTAGCCCGGCCGCAGCGCGGACAACTGCGCGAGTGGAAGCGTGACCGTTTCGATTTCGAAACTGACGGGCAGCTCGAGTTCGTCGAGCGAGGTCTGGGTCTCGGCGTCGGGGGCGCCGGGCGCCGGGTGGTCGTTGCGGTCGGTCATGGCGGGTTCCGTATCGAGGATGAGTCGGGGGCCGTCGAGCGTGGCGTGCGCGATGTACCGATGCGTGCCCGCCACGCCCCAGCGCAGCGCAAGCGCATGGACCGGCGCGGCGCCGTCCGAATCGGCGAATGCCGGATCGGCGAAGCGCAATACGACGTCGCCGGCACGCAGGCGCTTGAGCGTCGCGATCGGCAGCGCCTTCTTGCCGACGACCAGGTAGCCGGGCATGCGAATCCGGCCGAGCCGCGCGGGCAGCGGCGACGGATACCGGGCCATCCGGCGTTCGATCAGGTCGATCCAGCCGGGATCAACCGGCCCGATCCGGCACGCATGGCGGTGCCCATCGCGCACGCAATACATGCCGACGGTCGCCGCGCGGCGGCCGTCGGCGTGCGCGGGGGCATGACGCCCGATCGCCGCGACGCTGACGTTGACGGCGCCGAACGTGTCGAGCAGGTCGATCAGCGGCGTGAGCAGCAGGCCCGCGATCGCGCACGGCAGCGGCGCGCTGTCGTCGTCCGCGAGTGCCGCCAGTGCCGGGTGCGCGTCGGCGTTCAGCCCGACCCAGGCCCGCGCACCGTCGTATTGCAGCGCGACCCAGCACAGGTTGCCGTCCGCCACGTCGCCGGGCGCGAGCCGCCAGCCCGCGGCACCGTCGATCGCGGCGACGCACGCAGCCAAACGCGCATCGCCGAGCAGACGGGCAACGCTCGCGAGTTCCGCATCGATGCGCGGCAGCCCGGTCGGGGCGTCGCGCAGCGCGCGGACGGCATGGCGAGCAGGTTGGCCGGTGGCGTTCATCGTGTCGTGTGTGAGCGGTTCGTTCGACGTGGCGGTAGGTGCGCGCGCAACCGTTCGTATCGGCTGGCGGTCACGCGACTTCGATCGACACGTGGCGCGCGACGGCGAGGCGATGCAGCAGATTCGCCAGTTGTTCGCGCAGCACGTGCACATGACGACACACTAGTTGACGCGTGTCGGGCGCATCGGCGTCGAACCGAAGCGCGAGGTCGAAATACGAAAGATGCAGTTCGAGCATGCAGCCGGGCAGCAGGTCCGGATCGAGCCTGAGCCGGATGGTCCAGTTGCCGTTCTCGAGCACGGCCGCGTCGTTGCAGAAATCGGCCACGTGCGCGGCGACGAAGCGCATCAGTTCCACCACGCGCAACTGTTCGACGCCGAGTGCCGCGACGAACGGCTGGACCTGTGCGTCGAGCCGCCGTGCGCGCTCGGCCGGCGGAGCGTCGGCGTCGGCATCGGCGTCGAGATCGTCGTCTGCGCCGTTTTCGCCGGCGTCCGGTTGACCCGCTGCGTCGGCAGCGGTGTCGTCGGACGAGGCCGCGTCAGCCGGCCTGCGGAGCGGATCGCCGCGCGTGCGCCGGCCGTGCGCGCGCAACGCGTCGTGCAGCGCCGCGCGCTCGCCGCGTTCGCGCGCATCGCGTACCAGTTCCGCATAGTCGATGCCGCGCCGGCTCCGCGCCGGGCGCGGCGTGCGGTGCGCGGCGTCGTCCGGGTCGTCGTCCGGCATGTGGATGCGCGGCGTGATCGGGTGGGTCGTCATGGCTGTCCCGGCGCGCGGCCGTCATGTCGTGACGCGGCCGAGCGGGCGCAGTTCGACGTAATCGCCGAGCTCCTGGTACGAGTACACGCGCAGCCAGGGCAGGTGCGCCTCGACCATGCGCCGCACGTAGCGACGGATGTCCATCGACGTGACGAGCGCGACTTCGTCGTGCGGCACGTCGCCCACGTAAGTGCCGATCCGCTCCGCGAGCGTGCGGACTTCATCGGGCGAGAGCGCGAGATAGTTGCCGGTCGGCGTCTGCTTGATCGACTGGCGAATATGCTGCTCCAGGTCGCTCGTGAACAGGACGGCCTGCAGCGACGCGGCGCCGCCCGTCGCGCTGTACGCGATATAGCGGGAGAGATCGCCGCGCACGTATTCCGTCAGCAGCAGCATGTCCTTCTCCTTCGGCCCCCAGTTCACGAGGCTCTCCATGATGCTGCGCGCGTTGCGGATCGGAACGTTCTCTTCCAGCAGGCGCCGCAACACGTCGGCGATCCGTTGCAGCGGCAACGCCTTCTGCACCTCGGCGACGAGCCCGGGGAATTCGGCGCCGAGCTGCTCCAGCACCCATTGGGTTTCCTGGATGCCGACGAACAGCTTCGCGCGAGCGCGCAGCAGCGCGATCGTGTCGTTGGCGATCACCTGTTCCGCCCGCCACACCGTCGCGCCGCCGGGCGGCTGGCGTTCCGGCGCCCAGTAGCTGTTCGCCTGGCCGCCCGCCGCGCCGGCCTGCTCGCATTGCGCGGCCAGCGCCGGGTCGGCCGCCGCGCCGGGCACCATGACCTTGCCGGGCGGAATCGTCACGGTCAGCGACGGGACGTCCAGCACGAGAATCTCGAACGTGCCGGCCGCCAGGTCGGACGCGGTCCACATCGTGATGCCCGGGAACGGCAGGCCGACCTGCTCCTGGAGCAGCATGCGCTGCGCCTCGAACGCGTCGTTCAGCGCGGCGGCCGACAGGCGCTCGGCGAGATCGGGGGCGAGCCGCACGCCGAGCGCGCTGGTGAACTGCGGCGCGTGCCGGAGGATCGTCGGCGCGTCGCCTTTCGACCCCGCGCGCTGCAGCGCCGAGACGGTCTTGCCCGGCGCGGCCGACGACGTGCCGTCGCCGCGCCGCCCGAGCCGGTAACCCGCGAACGCGAGCAGCGCGGACAGCAGCAGGAACAGTTCCCACGGAAAGCCGGGCACCATCGCAAAGCCGAGGAGCAGCACCGACGCGAACCACATCGCGCGCGCGTTGCCGCCGAGCTGGCGCAACATGTCCTCGCCGAGCGAGCTGCCTTGCTTGGCCGACTCGTCGGATACCCGCGTGATCATCACGCCTGCGGCGACCGCGATCAGCAGCGACGGGATCTGCGACACCATCGCATCGCCGATCGACAGGATCGAAAAGCGGTTCGCCGCATCGCCGGCCGTCATGTCGTGATAGGCCACGCCGACCGCGATACCGGCGGTCATGTTGACGAGCGTGATGATGAGCCCGGCGATCGCGTCGCCCTTGACGAACTTCATCGCCCCGTCCATGCCGCCGTAGAGCTGGCTTTCGACCGCGAGCCGCGCGCGCTTGCGGCGTGCCTCGTCGGGCGTCAGCAGGTTCGCGCGCAAGTCCGCGTCGATGCTCATCTGCTTGCCGGGCAACGCGTCGAGCGTGAACCGCGCGCCGACTTCGGCCACCCGTTCCGAACCCTTCGCGATCACGATGAACTGAACGGTCGTGATGATCAGGAACACCACGAGGCCCACGACGAGGTTGCCGCCGACCACGAGCTCGCCGAAGCTTTCGATGATGTGTCCCGCGTCCGCGTGCAGCAGGATCGACTTGGTCGACGCGATGTTGAGCGACAACCGGTAGAGCGTCGTGAACAGCAGCACCGACGGAAACGCCGACAGCTGCGTGATCGACGGCACGTACAGCGTCACCATCAGCAGCACGACGCTGATGCAGATGTTGACCGACAGCAGCATGTCGATCACGACCGGCGGCAGCGGCAGGATCATCAGCGAAACGATGGCGGTGACGAGGGCCGCGATGCCGACTTCGCCGCTCGCGGGTAACTTCAGGTTCTTGAACATGTCGCGCTCCAGGGGCGAATCAACGGGGTTCGGCAGCGGGCGTGCCGGGGCCGACCGCTTCGACCCAGCGCAGGATCGCCGCGACGACTTCGAACAGTTCGGACGGAATCGGCCGGTGCTCGGCCACCTTGTAAAGCGCACGCGCGACGGGCGGGTTGGCGACGATCGGTATGCCGCGTTGCGTCGCCAGCGCACGAATCTCGAGCGCCGCGTCGTCGGTGCCCTTCGCCAGCACGACGGGCAACGGCGTTTCGCCGCGCACGTAACGCAGCGCGACCGCGTAATGCGTCGGATTGACGACCACCACGTTCGCGCGGCCGACCGCCCCCGCCACGCTTTCGCCGCCGCCGTTGACGAGTTCCTTCGCGCGCTTGCGCCGCTCGTGCTTGAGCTTCGGCTCGCCTTCGCGCTCCTTCAGTTCGCGCTTGACCTCGTCCTTCGACATGCGCTGCGCGCGCATCATCAGCCAGTGCTGGATCTTCCAGTCCACCACGCCGACCACCAGGAACAGCACGGCAGCCGCGAACAGCAGCTTCAGCAGCGCGTGCCACAGAATCTGCGAGAGCGCCGCCAGCGGCTCGGCCATCGCGGACGTGATCAACGGAAACAGCGACACGATCACGTGCCACAGCGCGGCGGCGATCACCCCGGCCTTGACGCTCATCTTCAGCAGGTCGATCAGCGCGCGCTTCGAGAAGATCTGCTTGAGCCCGGCCGCCGGCGACAGCCGGTCCATCTTCGGCATGACCGGGTCGAACGACACCTGCAGGCCCACCTGCGCACCGATCGACAGCGCGGCCGCGAGCGCCGCGGCCACGCTGATCACGCAGCACGCGATCGCGCCGTTGGCCAGTTCGTGCATCAGCACGGACCAGAGCGCCTGCATCGAGCGTTCGGACGCACAGAAATCGATCGCGCGCGAGATGTTCTGGTGGAGGGCGTCGAGCAGCGGATGCCAGCCGAACGTAAAGAGTGCGAGCGAGACGAGCACGAGCACCGCCGCGACGAGATCGACACTCTTCGCCACGGTGCCTTTCTTGCGCGCCTCCTTGAGCTTGCGTCGCGTGGGCTGTTCGGTCTTCTCGTCGCTCATGAACGCTCCGTTCGCGTCGTCATGCGTCGTCGCACGGTAGCGCGGCCGCCGCCCGGGAACACGCATGCAGGCGAAGGCGGCGCGGCCGGCCCGAAGCACGCGGCGTTCGGGCCGGCCGCGTGCCGCGTGCGCGATGCGGCCTTCGCGGCGCGGGAAATGCCTTCGCACGCGTGGCGTTGCCGCGGCGGCGGTTTGCTAACTTGGGAGCGTGGACGGCAACCGCGTCCCGACATTCCCGTTACCTGAAGGCGGACTCGAACATGGACGGCAAACCCGAATACATGCAGTGCAGCAACAGGCTCGTCAGTGCAATGCGCGAGATCGTGCGTCTTGCGCTGGTCGACAAGTTTCCGAATCCGCGCATGACGAGCGACGAAGCCGAACATCTGCTCGACGCGCTCCACGTGATGCGGCCCGCGCGGCCGGAGCTGATCCTGTACGACGGCTACGTGCACATCGTGCATCGCAACTGGATCGACGCGATCGCGGTGTTCGACGGGCTCGCGTCGCGCGGCGAATGCATGCCCGGCGCGCGGGCCATGCTCGTCTATTGCCTGGCGGCGAGCGGCAATGCCGACTGGCGCATCGTGGCCGGCAAGATGCGCGAGGACGAGGACAGCCTGAGCGACGACGCGCGCGCGTTGCTCGATTCGGTCGAGTTGCGAGACGAACTCGAGCGCGCGAATCGCGATGCCCAGGCCACCGGCGTGTTCCACATGACCGACATGATGAAGCGCCTGCGCGACCGGCTCGGCATCAAGACGCCGACGTTGCACGACGCGAACGGGCCGGATGCGAATGCCGACGGCGGCCAGCCGTCCGCAGCGACGCCGACCGCGGAAGAAAGCCAGTACCTGCGTCTTTGAACGCGTCGCTCGTCTTTTCGAAAAAAGGGACTCCAGATGAATCCGATTCCTCCCGTACCCGATTTTCAACTGGCGATCGCACGCGGCGGCGGCGGTGTGGCCGGCCCGGCCGACGTGATCGACCCGGGCGTGCCGGCGTTGCCGGTCGTCGTGCCGCCGCACGAGGTCGCGAGCTTCGAGCAGATGATGACGAGCGGCGTCACGGCGCCGCCGAAGCCGCAGGGTTCCGAGGCCGGATCGCTCGCCACGCACCTCGTGCTCAGCGAGGACGAGGCGCTGCAGACCGTCTCCAACGACGCGCTCTACATGCTGCACAACGCGGGCGACATGTCGTTCAACCAGATCGCGGCGGCTTCCGTGCAGATGCAGATCGAGACGGCGAGCCTGCAGGTCGACATGTCGATGAAGATCAGCGTGGTCGAATCGTCGAAAGGCGCGCTGGAAACCCTGATGAAGAACCAATGATCATGAACGCCCGGATCAGGATCGTCGGCCGCGCGAGCATGCGCGTGTGCGCGGTGTCGTGCGTCGCGCTGTGCATCGCGCTGGCCGGCTGCAAACAGGAACTCTATGGAAACCTCAGCGAGCAGGACTGCAACGAGATCGTCGCGGCGCTGCTGCAGGCGGGCATCGACGCGAAGAAGGAGAGCGCGGACGGCGGCAAGACGTGGAGCGCCAAGGTTGACGATGCGCACATCGTGCAGGCGATGAACGTATTGCGCGAGCACGGACTGCCGGCGCACAAGTACGACGATCTCGGCGATCTCTTCAAGAAGGACGGCCTCGTGTCGACGCCGACCGAGGAGCGCGTGCGTTTCATCTACGGCGTGTCGCAGGAGCTGTCGAAGACGCTGTCGCAGATCGACGGCGTGATGGTTGCGCGCGTGCATATCGTGCTGCCGGACAACGATCCGCTCGCGATGCACGTGAAGCCGTCGTCGGCCTCGGTGTTCATCAAGTACCTGCCGACGGCGAATCTCGCGACGATCGAGCCGCAGATCAAGAACCTCGTGGTCCACAGCGTCGAAGGGCTGTCGTACGACAAGGTCAGCCTGACGGCCGTCGCCGGCAGTCCGCTCGACGTGATGCCGCGCGCGCCGTCCGGCGGCGGAGTGTGGCGCACGATCGCGATCGTCGGGGGCGTACTCGCGGCGCTCGCGCTGCTCGTCGTCGCGGCGCTCAAGCGAGGCCGGCGCGCGCATGACGCCGACGCGCCTGACGCGCCGGGCGCGCCCGCTGGACATGCGGCGGACGGCCTGGCGGCGAAGCTGCCGGTGGGCCCGTTCCGAGGCAAGCCGGCCGCCGACGGCGCCGGGCGCTGACCGGCGCGCGGACGCGGCGGACGATCATGGATATCGACAAACACGGCAGCGTCGCCTTCGGGCTCGCACGGCGTCTCGTGCAGTACCAGGCGAACCGTATCGGGCTGCCCGACTGGATCGGGCCGGGCTGGTTTCCGGACGCGTGGCGCCGGGCGGCCGGCACGGGCGGTGCGCAGCTCGCCCGGCTGCGGGCCGGCGCGCTGGAGGGCTGGCTTGCGCAGGAGGGGCTGCCGGTGCCGGCCTATCGGACGTTTCGTGGCGACGCCGGGCGGCTGGGCGCGCTGGCGCTGGACGATGCGCTCGCCGTGCTGTGCCTGCGTGCGCTTTACGGCCGGCGCGCCGAACTGCGTTACTGGGTCGACCGCGAGAGCCGCGACAAGGTCTGCGGCTGGCTCGGCCGGCACGGCGCGGCGGCGTTGCGCTGGCTGATGGCCGAGCCGCGCGTGCAACCGGTCGACCGCTGGATTCGCGACTTCGGCATGCATCCGCTCGATCATCTCGACGAGTACGCGTTGAGCTGGGAAGGTTTTTGCCTGTTCCGGGCGAGCGGCATGTGCGAACCCGATGCGCCGGCAGGACTGTTGCGCCTGGCATGGGCGCGCGATGCGGTGGCGGCGCCGTGGCTGCATGCGCATGACGCGGACGCGACGCGCGACGACAGCCGGCGCGTGCTGATGCGGCTCGACGATTTTTTTGCGGAGGAGGAAACGCGATGATCATCTGGCTCAGGCAACCGGGCACCGAACAGGCGGCACGCGCGTGCAACACGGGCGTCGGCGTGCACGCGGACGTCGTGCCGCGCGAGGCGCTGGCGTCGCTGGTGCAGCTCGACGCGGGCTATCTCGCGTTGCAGCGCCAGCACGCGGAAGTCCTCGCGCAAGCGGCGCGCGATGCCGACAGCATGCTCGCGGCGGCCCGCGCGGACGCGGACGCGCTGCGCGCCGAAGCCCGCGGCGAGTACGACACCGCGCAGCAGCGCGGTTACGACGCAGGCAGTCGCGATGCGCTTTCGCAGTGGTACGCGCGCACCGCGCAGCTGCTCGAGCAGCGCTACGAACTGCAGATGTCGTTGAAGCAGCGCATCGCCGGGCTGGTGGTATCCGCGGTCGAGAAGATCGTCGCCAACGAACAGCCGGCGGCGCTGTTCGCCCGCGCCGGCGAGGTGGTCGAACGCATCATCGAAGGCAGCCGGACCCTGCAGGTTCGCGTGCATCCGGACGAGCACGACGCGGCCGTCGAGACCTTCTCGCGGGCGGTGGCGCAGTGGCGCGCGCGCGGCCAGCCGGTCCAGCTGACGGTCCATGCGGACCGCACGCTCGACCCGGGCGCGTGCGTGTGCGACACCGACATCGGTTCGGTCGACGCGAGCCTCAAGGTGCAGATCGACGCGGTCCGCATGGCGGCCGACGCCGCGCTGCGGCGCGACGCGAACGCGCCGGACGTGCCGGATACGCTCGCACCGGACGCGTTCGCCGAAGTCAGGACGCATGCGGCGGCGGCCGGGTTGCCGGAACCGCCGGAACAGGAACGGGAACCCGCGAGCGGCACGGGCCCGGCCGAGGATGTCGGGGTGCCGGCATGAGCGACGTGTCGCGAGACGCCGCCGGCATCGATGCGCTGATCCGGCTGACCGACACGCTCGAACAGGAGTTCGACCGTGCGGCGCACCTGTCGACCCGCGGCAAGGTGATGGACGCGCTCGGCACGCTGATCCGCGTGAGCGGCATCGACGTCCGCTACGGCGAGCTGTGCGAACTCAGGACCGGGCAGGGTGAACTGATGCAATGCGCCGAGGTGGTCGGCTTCTCCCGCGACACGGCGCTGCTGTCGCCGTTCGGGCGCCTCGACGGCCTGTCGCGTGACACCCAGGTGGTCGCGTTGGGTCGGCCGCTTGCGATTCCGGTCGGTTCCGCGCTGTTCGGCCGCGTGGTCGACAGCATGGGCCGCCCGATCGACGGCCGCGGCCCGATCGACACGACGGAAACCGCCGCGCTCTACGCGGCGCCGCCGGACGCGATGAGCCGCCCGCTGCTCGAGCGTTCGCTCGACACCGGCGTGCGGGTCGTCGACGGGCTGATGACGCTCGGCGAAGGCCAGCGCGTCGGCATTTTCGCGCCGGCCGGCGTCGGCAAGAGCACGCTGATGGGCATGTTCGCACGCGGCACGCGCTGCGACCTCAACGTGATCGCGCTGATCGGCGAGCGGGGCCGTGAAGTGCGCGAGTTCATCGAACAGATCCTCGGCCCGGAAGGCATCGCGCGGTCCATCGTGGTGTGCGCGACCTCCGACCGCTCGTCGATCGAGCGCGTGAAGGCGGCCTATTCGGCCACGGCCATCGCGGAATATTTTCGCGATCGCGGCAAGCGGGTGCTGCTGATGATGGATTCGCTGACGCGCTTTGCACGCGCCCAGCGCGAGATCGGGCTGGCCGCGGGCGAGCCGCCCGCGCGGCGCGGTTTTCCGCCGTCGATCTTCGCCGAGCTGCCGCGCCTGCTGGAACGCGCGGGGCTGTCGGAGCACGGCTCGATCACCGCGCTCTACACCGTGCTCGCCGAGGACGAATCGGGCAGCGATCCGGTGGCCGAGGAGGTGCGCGGCATTCTCGACGGGCACATGATCCTGTCGCGCGAGATTGCCGCACGCAACCAGTATCCGGCCATCGACGTGCTGGCGAGCCTGTCGCGCGTGATGCCGCAGGTGACGGACGACGCGCATCGCGACGCGGCCAGTCATGTACGCCGGCTGCTGGCCAAGCATCGGGACATCGAAACGCTGCTGCAACTCGGCGAGTACCGGGCGGGCGGCGATCCGGTCGCTGACGAAGCCGTGCGCAAGATCGAGGCCATCCGGCAATTCCTCTGTCAGCGCACCGACGAATTCAGCACGCGCGACGCGACACGCGACGCGCTGCGCGGCCTGCGTGCGTGAGCGCGGCCGCCGCTGCCAAAGGAGAAAGGCGACGACGATGAAAGACAGGCGCGTGATTGCATTCTCGACGATCCGGAGTCGCCTCACGCGTGCCCGGGCCGCGCTGCGCGACACGCTGACCGAGCAGCAGCGCGAACGCGACGAGGCCGATGCGCGGCTGGCCGAGCAGCAGCGCGTGCTCGCGCAAGCGGCGGCGGAGGTCGACCGGCGCACCGCGCGCATCGACCGCCTGCTCGACGGCCGCGGGCCGGTGCGGATCGACGAACTGCTCGACTGGGAGAAGCTGCTGGCCGACGCGCACGCACGGCGCGCGCGGGAACTCGACACGCTGGAGCGGTTGCGGGAGAGCGTGGCCGCGATCGAACAGGCGATCGGTACGACCCGTACCGCGATTCTCCGCCACGACGTGCGGATCGACCTGTGCAGCGCGCGGCTGGATCGCCTGGGCCGTCTCGCCGAGGCCCGCGCGGACGATCTGCAGGACGAGGAGAGCGAGGAAACGTTCGTCGCGCGTCGCCGTGCCGCGCCGGCCGTGCACGGGCCGCGCCGGGGCGCCACGGAGCGCACGCGATGATCGATCCGTTCTCGACCGGCATTCCGCAGCTCGGGCGCGCGCTGCTGTCGTTCATGATCCTGGTCGCCGTCTGCGGCGTGCGTCTGCTCGTGCTGCTGACGATCTTTCCGCCCACGGGCGGCGAGCTGATCACGAAGCGCATCCGCAATGCGATGGTCGTGCTGTGGTCGATCTACGTCGCTTACGGGCAGCAGGCGCTGATGACGCAACTGCATGGCGGGTTCCTGCTGGCCGTCGTCGTCAAGGAGGCCGTGATCGGGCTGGTGATCGCGTTCGTCGCGTCGCCGGTGTTCTGGGTCGCGGAAGCCGTCGGCACCTATATCGACGATCTCACCGGCTACAACAACGTGCAGATCACGAACCCGAGCCTCGGGCAGCAGACGACGCTGACCTCCACGCTGCTGATGCAGTGCGCGACGGTCGCGTTCTGGACCCTCGGCGGCATGACGTTCCTGCTCGGCGCGGTGTTCCAGACCTACGTGTGGTGGCCGCTCGGCAGCCTGACGCCGGTGCCGCGCGCGTTCATCGAGGCGTTCGTGATGCAGCAGACGGATTCGCTGATGGTCACGATCGCGAAGCTCGCCGGGCCGGCGGTGCTGCTGTTGCTGCTCATCGACGTCGGGGTGGGGCTGCTGTCGCGGATTGCGTCGAAACTCGATCTCGTCTCGCTCGCGCAGCCCGTCAAGGGCGCGCTGGCCGTCCTGTTGCTCGCGCTGATGATCGGCATGTTCATCGGACAGGTGAAGGACCAGGTTGCGTTGCTGCATGTCGGCGACCAGTTGCGCGCGCTCGCGCTGCCGAGGTAAGGCCCGATTAGCGCCCGATGCGCCGCGCGGGACGACACGCGGCGCAAAGTACCCGTCGAGGAGACATCGAATGCCCGTCGCACCGAGTGTCAGACAGTTTCTCGAGCGTCGCGCGAGGCCCGGCGCGGTGTCGCTCGACCGCTTGCCGCTGGAAGAGGCGCGCCGCTATTTCGCGTACTACGTGCCGCTTGCCGACCTCGCGCCGCGCGGCGTCGACGGCATCGACGAATGCCTGATCGAGATGCGCGACGGCGCGCGCATCGCCGCGCGCATCTACTATCCGCGTGCCGCGGACTGGAGCGCGCCGCAGCCGGCGCTGCTTTACTTTCATTCGGGCGGCTATGTCGTCGGCTCGCTCGAGACGGCCGACGCCGTCTGCCGGATGCTGGCAGCCGACGCACGGTGCGCGGTCGTGTCGGTGTCTTACCGGCTCGCGCCCGAGCACAAGTTTCCGTGTGCGGTGGACGACGCGCTGGATGCGCTGCGGTGGCTGCACCGCAAGGCGCTGACCTATGGTCTCGATGCGTCGAGGCTGGCCGTCGGCGGCGAAAGCTCGGGGGCCACGCTGGCGGCGGTGGTCGCCGTTCGGGCCCGCGAGATGGACATTGCGCTGGCGATGCAGTTGCTGATCTATCCGGCGCTGTCGGCGTCGCTGGGCAGCGCGGCGCACCGGCGCTACGGCGAAGATCATTTCCTGACGCACGACGTGATCCGCTGGATTCATCGCAACTATCTGCGGGACGCGGCCGATGCGGCGGACTGGCGCTTTGCGCCGCTCGACGGCGAGCGTCACGCGCCGGCGGATCTGCATGGCGTCGCCCCGGCGTGGCTGGTTTCCGCCGAATACGATCCGTTGCGCGACGAGCATGCCGGCTATGCCGACAAGTTGCGCCGCGCGGGAAATCGCGTGGAGGCGCGGTGCTACCGGGGAATGATCCACGGATTTTTTTCGATGGGGCGCGTGATTCCCGAAGCCGCGCACGCACACCGAGAGGCCGCTGCTGCGCTGCGGGAAGCGCTGGGCAGCACGGATTGAACGCGTGGATGGCATACGCGCCGGCACGCACGTGCATGCGACAACCGGCTGATTCGGCCGCACGCGATGTCGCGATTCGGCGATTGACGCAACAGGACGCGGATGGCGAGCCGTTGCTGCAGTCGACGGGGGCTCGTCACACCCTGTTGAGGAGGTGGGCGGATGTCCGGGGCCGCTGTCGCCGGACGAAATCCCGAGACTGGAATCCACCAGGATCAGACGCAATTCCACCGGGCGCGTCATGGAGCGGGGCAGAATAGGGCGAGTGTCGCGCATGCCGGCCGTTGTCGGCAGCGCGCCGATTCATCAAAACCCGTCAAGTCTCCACAGCGTTTCCGATGCCCAACATCTTGCGTCCCATCCGGTCAGCCTCCCGAACGACGGCCGGCGTTGCATTCGTCGTCAGCCTGCTATCCGGCTGCGCTGCGCTCTCTTCATCTGCGCCGGTCGACCCTCAGCAGCAGTTCGTTGCGGAGCAGCGAGATGCGAACATGCGGTACATCGACAGCCTCGCGGCGTACAAGCCCGTTTTCCAGAATCCCGGCAACTATAGTCGAGCGCAAGTGCTGGAAAAGTACGACGCGCTTCTCTATCAATACTCGGTCGCCGCGGTGAGCTGGGTTCGCGCAATCTATCCTGCCGCCCGGCAGACGCTGCCGCCATCCCTGCAACCGTTGCCCGCGCCGTCCGGGCCGCTCAGCGTGGCGGACGTGAACCGACGCTACGAACACGCGCTCGGCATGAACGCCGGCATGTGGGAGATCAGCATGGCCGCGGATTTCGGCAAGCCGTCAAAACTAGCGGTGCCGAGATATGACGGGCCGCTGCTTTTCATGCCGTTCGCGCCGCCTTTGCCGCCATTGCAGGATGTTCGCGATCCGCAGTTCGCGCGGCTGGTGACCCTGACGAAGAAGGTGGACGACGCGCAGAAGGCGGACCTGGCTCGACAGAACGCGGCGACCGCGAGGCAGATGGCGGAGAACGCCGCGATGCACGCGGCAAACCATCCCCCGGGACCGAATCCGCTGGACTCGATCAATCCGCGGACCGGCTTGCCGTATCCGTCACCGCAACAAGACACGCAGCGCTGGTGCACGATGATGGGTAATGGTGTGGGCGGTCGGGTTCCGTGTTGAAGCAGGGCGCTCGACGGGGGACGATCTCTCGATAACGATTACGTCGTATCGAAGGCGGGTGCCTGAGTGGGCAGCGCGCTCGCGTTCGTTTTGGCGGTTTCTGCACAGCGATGCCCGGCAAATTCCCGAAGCACCCAGTCTCGCAATATTTCGGTTGCCGGTCTCGTCGCGGAGCGAGGGCTATAAACGAGATCGTACTGGAAGCTATCCAGCGCCAGGTCGAACGGTTGTACCAGGGTGCCGTTGGCCAACTCGTCGGAGACCAGGGTCCGGCTTATCAGGCCGATTCCCTGTCCGGCAAGGGTCGCTTGCATCGCATGGACTTCGTCGTTGAATCGGAGGCCTTCGTTCGGGTCGGTGCCGCGTATTTGGGCTGCCTCCAGCCAGCGCGCCCATGTAATCGCTCGTTGATCGTCGCGAACGGCGGGACCCCAATCGAAGTGAATCAGCGTCGCGCGCTGCAGGTCTTTCTCGTGTGCGATCGACAAATGCGGACGACACACCGGGGTAAAACGGTCCCTGAAAAGCGGTTCCGACATGAGCCCGGGATAGTAGCCCGAACCGTAACGGATCGATGCATGCGCGGACTGGTCGAGGTCCACGATGGCATGGGTGGCATCGAGCCGCAGGGTCCAATCGGGATACGCGGCACGAAATCCGCCTGCTCGAGCGGCGAGGCATTTTGCGGTGAATGCCACCGTGGACGTGAGCGTTGCGACCTTGGTTTCGTCGACGTTTCGCGCTGCCTCGATTGCACGCTCGAAGCTGTCGAAGCCGTCACGAAGCGCCGGAAACAGCGCCTTGCCGTTTTCCGTCAAGCGGACTCCGCGTGTCTGGCGCTCGAACAGTTTGACGTCGAGCCATTCCTCGAGTTGACGTATCTGGTGGCTGATGGCGGTAGGGGTGACATTGAGTTCTTCAGCCGCCGCTTTGAAGCCGGCGCGCCGCGCCGCGGCTTCGAATGCACGTAGCGCGCTCAACGGAGGCAGTTTGCGCATGGATTAGAAAAGCTCATCTGTAAGGTGAGAATTGACCATTTGTTGCGCTCGAAAGCTCCCCCGATACTCCGATCCTTGACAATCACCCGGAACTCGACGGAGAGCCTTCCATGAAAATCGAACAGGTGCACACGAATCCCGATCCCTATGCGCCGTTTGCATTATCTCAAGCAATTCGGGCGGGCGGTTTCGTCTTCGTTTCGGGGCAGCCTGCCATTGGCGATGACGGTGAAATCGAAGGGCCCGGCGACTTCGATCGTCAGGCCCGATGCGCGTTCGGCAACCTGGAGCGTGCGTTGAAAGCGGCCGGTTCGGGAATGAATCAAGTCGTCAAGACGACGATCTTCCTGAAGTCGATGTCGTACCTCGACAGAATGGTCGACGTGCGTCGCGAATGGTTTTCCGCACCGTATCCGGCGGAAAGTCTTGTCGAAGTCTCGGCCCTGTATTCGCCGGACGCGCTGATCGAGGTGGAAGCGATCGCGGTCGTATCGGATGCGGCGTCGTAGAAGCGTTGGTCGTGCGCTGAGGCGCCGTCGGCGCCGGAAAACCGGCGGCCGGTCAGCTTACCGAGGTCCAAGGGGCCCCTTGGATTTCCGTGCAATTTTCCGGTTAGATCCACCTCGGCTTGGCGGCGTCTTTCGCTTGGGCCCCAATTTAATAATAAAAGTAATCAATGACTTGCTGACTATACGATACAGTGGGGCCAGCGGTACCCGAACTTGCAGAGTCCGTGATGATGTGGGCCGTCTGGTTGTGGTTGGCGAAGTTCTGATGAAACGACAAGGCGGTGCTACGGAGATCGGTGCGATTGCCGCAGCGGCCAGCCTTGCTCGGATCGTCAGCACTCGATCGCCACGGCGTTTGTCGACTGACTGAGCCTGATCTCGCCCAGGTAGGCGCTGTCGCCCAATTCGCACTCGCGCCAGGCGTTGCCGAGTGCATGTCGGATGTTGACTCTGTAGGGGCCGCTGCCCTTGGCCAGGCCGTCGAACCGGAAATCGCCGAAGCCGTCCGAGACGGTTTCGGCGACCTGCTGATTACCGACGTACAAGGCGACGGCCGCATCCGTCACACACTCGACTCCGTCTCCTGCCTGGACACTGACACTTCCGCCGACGAAGCACGTTTCCCAGCGCTCAAGGCCGGCATACCACACGCGGGGCTTCGTGCTCAGGTTCGGTCGCAATACCTTGAGTCCTTCGCGTCGGGCCTTCTCGGCCATCGCTGCGTCATCGAGCTTGACCGTCTCGAAGACATCGGTGGGGCACGACTGCTGACAACGCGGGCGGGGCCAACCTTGGTCGAGCAAATGCGCATCGAAGATCCAGATCTGGGGCAGTTGCAGCGTTTCGTTCCAGACGATCGCCTTGTAAGGGCAGGCCTTGACGATGTCCTTTCGGCCTCGTGCCTTGTCCGGATCGATGATGACGATGCCGTCGGCACGCTTGCGAATGGCGCTGCCGCCCACGCGCATGCAGGGCGCGTCGTCGCAGTGGTTGCACATGACCGGCAGATAAGTGGTGTCGACCATATGCGAAGCGCCCTGGACACGACGCAGGATGCGGATGGGGCTCTCGGCGTCGGCCGGGGCGGGTGCGGCGTAACCGGGGAAGTCGTTGCCGACGTGCTCGTCCCGCGCGGCGATCACGCAGTTCTGGCAGTTCTCGCAACGCCCGACTTTGATAATCAGGTTCCACTTGCTCATTTGAAATTCCTCACGCTGCGCGACCGAGCATGAACGCCTCGGCACCGCGCCATTTCTCGACCTGCACCAGGCAGGAATTCGGGCTCATGCTGCTGGTGCCGGAGGTCTGCGGCCGGTCGGGGGTCAGCATGTTCATGCAACCGCCAATCTCGACTTGCTCGCCGTCGATTTCGATCAGCTGAAATTCAGCGCTAGCTTCGTAGGATTTCACTACGCCAGCGTTCACCAGCGGCGAGACATCGGCCGCGCAGATCACGGCGCCGCGGGCGTTGTGCACTTTGACGAGATCGCGATGGGCAATGCGTCGAATGGCGGCGTCAGCCGGATTGAGCCTCAGCAGCCAGAACCGGTGCCCCGCGATCAGGGCACGATGATCCTCGACGCTGTTCACCGCGGAATTCTTGCCGTCGCAATGGGTATGAAAGCTGTAGCGGCTGTGGGTGGCGATCAACTGCAGCGGGTAGCGCTGAGCCAGGTCCGAGCGCAGGCCCTCCCAGGAGGGGATATATCGGTTGAGCGATGGCCGCTCGGGGTTGTCCGCAGTGTGCCGCTTCAGCAACTCGGGCACGAACTCCAGCTTGCCGCTCGGCGTCTGCAGGCCCTCGCCGAACTTTTCCGAGAACTGTGACGGCAGCGGATGGGGTTCGGGCAGATCCTTCTTCCTGCCGTCCGCGTACCAACGCATGTCCACGGGATGCCGTAGCTCGGGCTTCTCTGGCGGCACGACGAAGTAGCCCTTGCGGCAGAATTCGCGCCACGAAATATGATCGGGCAGATCCGACGAGTCGAAGACGCGCTTGACCCAGTCAAGATCGCCACAGCCCTCGGTGAACACGCCACCCAGGCCCAACCGGGTCAGGATGGCGGTGAAAATGTCGTAGTCGGAGCGGGACTCGCCCAAAGGCTCGATGCACTTGTGCTGCAGCGTCAGCATGCGATGGTTGACCGTGCCATACCCATGGTGGGCGTAGCCGCCCGAATTCGCCCATTCCCCAATGTCCCAACGCTCCAGCGAAGTGCATGCGGGCAGGATGATGTCGGCGAACTGGGCCTCGCCCTCCATCCAGATTGACTGATTGACGACGAACTCGATGCTCGAGTGCCGGTAGGCCTCCGTCCAGCGTCCGGAATTCGTCACGGTACTGAACGCGGATCCGCCGTAGCGATAGATCATGTGGATCGGCGAATAGCCGGGCATCGGGTAGGTGAACGGCGCAAACTGGGCTTCCTGGGACATGCCGTCCCAGAGATAGCCGGTGGCGTGGCCGTTGAGAATCGCATCGGGCATCTGCTGTCGCGGCACCATCTGCTTGACCGGATTCATGGTCAGAATGTGTGGCATGCGCTGATAGTTGTCCACCGCATTGGCCGTCCACGCCAGGTCGCCCGAAATGCCGCCGTCCGCGTAGCCCGGGAAGTAGAACTGGAGATCGTGCGGGACGCCGATTTCGAGACAGCCGAAATTCACGCCCGGCTTGCCCCAGCCCTGCATGGCCATCATCATGATCATGCAGCGCGCCCATTGCGCGCCGGTCGCCCCGCGGCCCGCGCCGCCGAATCCCGCGCCGGTCATCCCGACGGCGAGATGAACCTTTTTCTTTCCCCATAGACGCGCCAGTGCGCGGACGTCCTTGGCCGGCACGCCGGTCTCGCTCTCCTGCCACTCGGGAGTCTTGGGGGTACCGTCGGTTTCACCCAGAAGATAGGCCTTCCAATCGTCGAATCCGGTCGTGCGCGTCGCGACGTAGTCCTTGTCGTACAAGTTCTCCACGGTCCATACGTACATGATGGCGGCAGCGAGGGCGGCATCGGTTTGCGGCCGGATCGGAATCCAGCGGCCGCCCAGCAACTGGGCGGTGGGATTGCAGTGCGGGTCGATGTGAACAAACTCGATGCCAAGCTCCTTGGCCCACAGGCGGCGTGGCGTTCCCTCGAATCCTGCGTAGGCTCCGTTGGTGCTTTCGGGGTCGCAGGACCAGAAGACGATCATGTCGGCTTCCTTGAGAGCATCCTCCAGACCGCCATAGCCGGCGGGCACGCCGACGCGCATCGAATTGCCGAAATGATGCATGGCGCCCCAGTACCAGCCTTCCCAGCTGTCCGGATTCGCGGCGACGCGGGTGAAGCCGATCAGGTTGGCGAAGCGCGTCAGCGCGCTGAGGTAGTAGCCCACGTTGCCCCACTGGTGGTGGGACGACATCGGGAAAGTGATGGAACCGGGACCGTGGACGCGCTTCTGCCGGTTGATCTCCTTGGCGACGATGTCCAGGGCTTCATCCCAGCTGATGCGCACATAGCCGGACTTGCCGCGGTTCTGCGGATTGCGCTCGCCGTCGGGGTCGAAGTCGACCCGTTTCATCGGGTGAAGGATGCGCTTGTCGGAGTAGACCAGCGACTTGAGCGTCAACGCGTGGGGGGCGGCCAATCCCCGCCGCGGCGGGCTGAAGCGGCGCCCACGTGCCTCGATCACCCAACTTGGCGCATCCGTACCATCCAGGTCGATGGGGGTCACGCGGACGATGCGGCCGTCCTTGACATAGACGAACAGAGGCCCGCCATTGGTACAGGTGGTGTAGCGTCGGGTGCCGTCGCGCATGGGCGTGCCCATCGGCAGGCCGACGGTGCGCATCATGCTCAGGGTTTGCATGAGCCAGACCAACAGGTCGTCCTCGCCCTCGGTGACCACCTTGAAGTTCTTGGCGGCGTGGACGATTTCGCCCTGGTCCGGGCTGGGGGAAAGGAACTTCAGGGCGGTGGCGACATCCTTGAAGGCCATGCGCACGTCGGGCCGCGGATGCTTGCCGGCGCGCGACCGAATACGGCCATTCTTGAACTCGATGGCGCGACCGATGCTTTGATCCATGAGCCCGATCCACGCGACGAGATTGCGCTCCTTGAGGCGATCACGATAAGCGGGGAAGCGGCGTGCCGTCAGGTCCAGAACCTTGGGCAATGCAAAGAGAATGGTCTTGAGAGCCTGTCGTTTCATCGTTCGATCCAGTGTGTTGCGTTGATGCGGGGCGCTGGCATCCGGGCGCACCCGCTAGAACGTATAGGCGGCGTTCAAGAAAACGCTAACGGGATGGAGTCGGAGCGTCGATCTGGAAACGATCTGCGTTCCGGTGGCGGTCTGTCCGTATAACGTGAGGCCGGTCTTCACCGGCATGTAGTTGACGGAGGTGCCGACAGACCAGTGTTGTGTAATCGCGTAACTTGCCCCCAGCTCGAATACGGGGTTCCACGATGAGCTGAGGGTCGCGTGCACCGAGCCGCCCGGCCCGAAGCTATCGGAGACAAACTGGCGGTTGGTCGCTCGAACCTGAGTGAACCACGTATAGTTCACGCCAAGTCCTGCGTATGGACGGAATTTCGATGCGGCTGAAAACAGGTGATATCGAAGTTCGAGGGCGGGCGGCATCGGCTTGGTCGTGCCGAGGGTGCCGTACTTCTGTAACGTCCCATCGCCAATCAGATTGACTTTCAGTGGCAGTCCGAAAAGCATGGCGACACCCACGTTGTCGGTGACGTAGTACTCGGTGGTGATGCCCATCGTATCCGTCGAGCTGGCATGCGCCCCGGTACCGGCCAGTTGCTGATTCACCGTTACGCCGCCAACACTTTGCACGGTCAGCGGTGTTGCGTCGCCCTGTGGCGAGATGTGTAGCCATCCCACCGATGTGGTGATGCTTCCGGCCGTCTGTGCACATGCATTATCGGCAAGTGCAGCCGAGCAGATACAAACCGCCACGCCTGCGAAACGCATCGTTCGCGTGAAATTCATCTTTTGTCTCCTCTGTCTCGATCCGATTCACGAGTAAAAACTAATTTGGATACCTTATTGAGTGCGGCGAGCCGATTTCAAAGTTTTTGTTTTCCCGGCTAGCCGTGCTCCCCCATCGCCGTGGATCCGTCGCTGTCAGTCATGTGACCGGATTGACTTCGCGCCGATCGAAATCGAGAATTCAAACGGAAAACGCCCAAGCACGAAGCGCGCCGTAGTCTCGAGCCCGGGATCGCTCAGCTCGACCAGGATCGACATTCCGCCCGAATCATTGGTCGTGACGTTGACTGATGCTCCGGGGGCTCCACCCTGGTCCAATGCCGCGCGGAGCGCGTCAACCGTCTCGCGGCGCTTGAGTTCCGGTTTGAATATCTTGCCGACGCCCGTGAGCGGGATCGCCTCGACGATTCGAACATGCTTGGGCAGGGCGGCGCGTTCGGCGATCTCCTGCTGCATGAACACTTCCAGATCGCGCTCGGTAGCGGTCATACCGGGCTTGAGCTGAACATACGCGACCGGCAACTCGCCGGCATATGCATCGGGACGCCCGATTGCCGCGGCAATCTGGACCGCCGGATGTCGATGCAGCGGCTCCTCGATCGTTGCCGGGTCGATATTGTGTCCACCGCGGATGATCAAATCCTTCCTGCGGCCGGTCAGCCAAAAGTAACCGTTGACGTCGCAGCGGCCGAGGTCGCCGGTGTTGAGCCAGCGCTTGCCGTCGCCGAGATCGAGCCACAGGGCCTCGTTCTGATCGGCACGCGTGTAGCCGGTGAAAACGTTCGGCCCGGAGATGACGAGCAGCCCCGCCTCGTCAACTGCGCAATCGCGCAGATACCGTCCCGCGTTGTCCACGACGACTGCTTTCATCGCCTGGAAAGGGATGCGTAGCCCGATCGATCCCAGCCGGCGTTCGCCGGTCGTCGGGTTGACGCTGCTCACGCAGGTTCCTTCGGTCAGGCCGTAGCCTTCGAGAATCCGGATGCCCGTCTTTTCCTGGAAGGCCCTGAAGACGCCGACCGGCATCGGCGCGGCGCCGCACAGGCCGTATTCGAGCGAGTCGATAACATGATCGTTGGCCGGAATATCGAGCAGCGAAGCATAAAGTGTCGGGACGCCACTGAAGAAATTGATGTGATGATGCTCGACGATTTCCCAGAAACGTTTGACGACACCGTCGCCCCGATAACCCTGCGGTGTGCCGAGCACGACATGGGCGCCGCGCGAGAAAGGCAGAAGGCCGGTCACCATCGCGGCATTGACGTGAAAGAGCGGCAATCCGCAGAAAGTCGTTTTGCCGGGGCCGATGCTGTCGCCGAAGAACCGCCCGGCGCTCCATGCATTCGCCACTTCGTTGCCGTGGCTGCGCATCGCGATTTTCGGCAACCCGGTGGTTCCCCCGGTACAGAAGAAGGAGGACATGTCGCCGGGTTGAAAGCGGCGCGCATTGTCGAGCGCCGTACCGGATTCCCGCGCGATTGCCGTACCGAAGTCGTGGATCTGGATGTGCGCAGGCACCGCGCTGCGCAAACCGCCATCGCCGTACGGCTTCGCACCGGCGTCGTGCTGGAGCGTGCGGCCTGCCGACTGCGCCGTGCCCCGCACGCGATCGGCCAGATCGACCAGCACGAGATGCCGCAGCGGCTCGACCTGGTGAAGGAGATCCGCGACTTTTTGCCAGAGATCGGCCCCGGGAAATGGCGCGAGCGTCACGAGTACGCTGGCGCCGGACGCCTTGAGCAGATTGCCTATCGCTTCGCCTTCGAGCAGCGGATTGATGGCGCATACGATGCCGGCCGCCTGCCCGCCCCAGATCACGAAGTGTGTTTCGGGAAGATTGGGCAGGACGTAAGCGATTACCGAATGCGAACTCACGCCGAGGCGCGTGAACATGTTGGCCGTGCGGGTGATGTCATGGACCAACTCGCGATAGGTCCAGCGCTCGACGTCGCGGTGCCCGTCGGCGGTCAGAAAAAAGGAGAGCGCGGGGGCGGACGGATCGAGGGCCGCACCGGCGCAGATCATCTCGTACGTGCTGGCCGGGAGGTCCGGCGGAAGGCCCTGTGCTTCGATCGCCAGCACGTCGTCCTGGGTCGCGATGCCGTTCATGCTGCTTCGTCCACGATCTCGTTACGTTGCACGCCCAGATCGATCGTTCCGTCGCGGCTCGCGATCCGGGCTTCGACGATGTCTCCGGCCTTCAGATACTGCGCTCGCCCCGCCTGCACCTTCATGAACATCTTCCACTTCACGGATTCGGGAAAAAGCGCGACGGCCCGCTGCTTGAGCGGCGACGGAATGCTGAGTGCGCAGCCGGCCGGCGTGCCGGTCGCGAGCAGGTCGCCGGCGCGTAGGTCGTGCACGCTCGACAACTCGGTCAACGTTTCCGCCGGACCATAGACGAGGTTCGCTGTCGAGTCTCGCTGACGCACCGCGCCGTTGACGGTCAATGTCAGGTCGAGCGACTTCAGCTTCGGGAAGTCGCGCCGCTCGAGCAGGCACAGATAGGGGCCGACCGGGCCAAACGTCCGGAAGCTCTTGCCCTTGTAGAACTGCATCTGCGGGATCTGGACATCGCGCGCGGAATAATCGTTGACGATCACGGTGCCGGCGACATAGTCGGACAGGTTCGCGTCCGTGATCTGCTGGTGAGACGTGATGTCGCGCTTGAGGATGAGGCCGAGTTCGATTTCGTAGTCGAGAAACCGGACGTGTCGCGGTTTCACGACCTGTGAGTCGGCGGCGACGATGCAACTCGTCGCCTTCGTGAAGATCATGTTGAACTTTTTCGCGTCCGGATCCATGCCCGATTCGATCATGTGCCGACGATAATTCGCGCCCTGGCAAACGAATTGCTGGTTGGCTGTCACCGGGGGCAGCCACTCCACGTCCGACTCCGGAATCGTCGCTCCATCGAGCGTGACGAGTCGTTCAACCGGATTTGCCGCGAGAAAGTGCGCGGTTGTCTCGAAGTCGCCGGGAATCGGCGTGACGGCGCCGTTGGCGACCACCCCCCATTGGGCGCGGCCGTTATGCCGGAAGTGCAGGACAAGCAGTGACATGAATAGGTCTCTCGTGAGTCGAATAGGCGGTTGGGGATCAGGCGAACAGCTTCGCCAGGGTCAGCAGCTTGCTCAGCGTCAGATCGGGACTGCTGCGCAGATTGCGAAACAGCGCCGCGAGGCTCGACGGCGTGAACCGGGGCTTCGTGAAGCTGCGCGGCATCGTCGGGCCCCACTGCGCCATCGCTTCGCGGCTGACCGCGTGCACGCCCGTCGGCTCATCGGCCGTGAACAGGTCGCCGTCGCAATAGTGTTCGTGCTTGTCGCCCCACGGGTCCTGCCAGTAGTCGAAGATCTGGCTGCCCAGAATGTGCCGGCCGATGCCCCACGCGTGCGTCCACCCGTTATCGCGGAGCATGCGCTGGCCCATGCCGACGGCATCGGCGTCGACCAGTTCGTACGCGCTATGGCTATAAGTCGGCACGAACCCTTGGGCGAGCGCGAGCGTATGGTGATCGGCCGGCCTGTCGCCGAGATCGAGCCGCATGAACGCAACCGCAGGGGAGCCGTCCGGCAGCACCTGGACATCGCTGGGGATGAACCCGAAATGCTGCGTGTACCACGCGCAGGTTTCCTGGTAATCGGCGAGCTCGAGCACGACGTGCCCGAGCCGAATGATCTCGGGCGCGCTCACCGGCGGCCGCTGCGTCTCGTTGATCCGCACGGGCGTGTCGATCGAGTTGAACGAGAGCGGAGCGCGATGCGGCAACGTGCGGGCCAGTGCCTGGCCCGCAATCGCGTCGACCCGAAAACCCGACGGATCGGTGAGCCGCACCCGGTAGCCGCCACCGGGCCAATCCGATGCCTCGACCTTCGACGCGCCCGGGACTTCGGCGAGCGCCTCCAGATCGGCTCGGCTGTCGACCCGCAATCCGAAGCCGACGAAGCGGGCCTTCGGCGCCTGGCGAACCACATAACAGAAGTGTGCGGTGCCCGTTCCGCGCAGCAGCACTTGGGTGTCATCCCGCAGTACGGTTCGAAGACCGAAGTCGTTGAGAAAGTGCTCCGCCTCGCCGATGTCGGGACGATCGAAGATCAGATAGGCGAGCGCCGATGCCTTCGTCGTGGGGTGAGGGTGGCGAGCCGGCTGGGTGGTGGTCAGTTTCATGGCGGATGACGCTCAGGCAGATCGAATGGCAATCGCGACGACAGGCGCCGTCGCATCGAGGGGCTTGCCGCGCAACGGCAGGCATGCAATCGAATCGCGGCACGGCGTGACTGGCCGGCCCGTGAATATTGCGAAGTCGGTCGTCGATTTCGCATGGAGGCGATGCTGCTCGTCACAGGTGTCGGGAGTCCGCAGCGCTTCGTCGCCGAGTGCGATCGCGCGTGGGGCGACGCGTATCTCGGCAGCCTCGTCGACGATCAAGACGTCGACTTCGTGACGTGCCCGCCGATTGGCCACTGTGGCGCCGACTGCCTCGAATCCTGCAATCAGTATGCCGAGCGCCAAAGGCAGCGCACGCTCCGTCGACGAGCGCGAGTTGTTGTAAATGGACGCGCGGGCGCCCGTGTGCAGTTGTGTCTCCACCGTATCTCCATTCGTCGTTCGATCGGTTCTTGAGGGTTTGTCGGCCACTTTGGTGACATTAAAGTCATAGATGATAATTTTGTCAATGTAGACATTTGAATCTATACTCGGGCACGAACAAGCATCGGAAACGTCATGACGAATACACCGAGTCGCCGGACATCAAAACGCTCCGCTCCGGAAGCAGCCAGTCCAGTGGTCGCCGAAGAGCGTGAGCCACGCGGCGCGCGCCGCAAGCGGGAGACCCGTGCCCGCCTGTTGGACGCCGCGCTTGGACTGATGGCGGAGAAGGGCATGGAAGGCGTCGCCATCAATGAAATCACCGAGGCCGCCGACGTCGGCTTTGGCTCGTTCTACAACCACTTCGAATCGAAGGAGGCGATCTACGCGACCCTCGTGGAATCGGTATTCGAGGAGTTCGCGGATTCGCTCGATCGCGTGGCCAGCGGCTTGTCCGACCCGGCGGAAATCATTTCCGTCTCGGTGCGACATACGCTGATGCGCGCGCGGCGCGAGCCGGTGTGGGGACACTTCCTGATACGCGAGGGCTTTTCGGCGCGCGTCCTGACGCTTGGCCTGGGTCAACGCCTGCTGCGGGACATCGAGCGCGGTATCGCCGAGAAGCGCTTCGTGGTCGCCGACCCATTCATCGGCTTCCTTTCAGTTGGCGGTACAGTGCTGACCGCAATTGCCGCCGAGCTCAACTTCGTTGCTCCGGGTGCGCCGGCGGCCGGTGTTCTCAAGGAACTCGGCTTCAGCGGAGAGCATTTTCCGGAACGCACCGCGGCGACGCTCCTGTGTACCCTGGGGCTCAAGCGCACGGAAGCCGAGAAGATCGCAAGCCGGCCGCTGCCGGTCGTGGAAGCGGCCGAGACCGCACAGTGACGCAACTGGGTGCCGCAGGCGCCGGCCAAGCCATCCCGCGTGCTCGAGCGGTACCCGTCAGCTGACTGGATCGATTAGCCTGTCGGGCACCGTCCAGCCGGCGTGTGTCGAAGACGGACAGCAGGGCATGCGCATCGCGGCGTACTACGTCGGCTCGTCGCGCCGTGCGCCAGTACGCAACAACGCGACGCCGAGCACCGCCGCCAGTTCGGCCGACGATGACATGTGGTCAGAGGGGCCCGCCGCGCCGTTTGCCGCGTTCGGTGGCGCGGCCAGTTCGGTGTGCATGCTGTCGATGATCTGCCGGAATCCGGCATCGCGCAGGGCGTACAGATACACCTCGACCCACAGCGGGAAAAATTCCCAGCCGGCGGCGACGTCCGCGGCGTCGGTGACGGTGCAGCAACCGTCGCCCTTCGGCGCCGCCAGCCGAAGCCTCTTGATCAGTCGATCATGGTCACGGCGAAGGATCTCGATCAACGGTTCACGCTTGTGTTCGAAGTGCGCGTAGAACGCGCCGCGCGTGTAGCCGGCGCCCTCTGCGATATGTTCGACACTCGTATCGGCAAAGCCTTTCGCGATGAATAGCGCACGAGCGGTGGCGATCAGCCGTTCGCGGGTGTCAAGCCTGCGTTGCTCGCGGGTCAGGCGCGCGCGTTTTGTCATGTGTTGTCCATGTGGGCGAAATTGATTGAAGCGGCGCAACACCGCATCGCGCGAACGTCGGATCGACACGGGAAAGGGCGGTACGTCGGTCCGCTGTTATAACGATGAGACTTGATCGTGCGAGGGCACCGGCCCCACAGCCGCGGAGCCAAGCTGATCGCCCGACCCGGCTGGCCGCGTCTTCGGGGCCCAATTCAATCGATGAGCGGGTCCGGCGCGCCGCGATCGACGACCGGTGGCGCGCGCCGACGGTCGAGTGTTCCCGCGCGACATCCGGCGGGCGGCGCAGCGTGCGTGATTTCCGCACGAATTCCTGCAGCGATCTCAAGCGCGAGCGCATCGAGCGCGCGGCGATGCGCATCGACGAGTGCGTCGTAGCCGGTCGACGCGCCGGACCGAACGATGCTGCGGCACGTCAGTGCCCGTTGCCCGGCCCCGGCGCTCACGCTCCAGGTCGCGTCGAGCAGCACGTGCGACGCCGGCCACGATTCGATTCGCTGGATGTCCACCGCGACCCGGTAGACGGCCGTGCCGTCCGGATAGGCCACGCGGTGAACGTCGATCGCGCCTAGCTCGGACGCGACGCGCGTCGACAGCCCGCCGCGCATTTCGTCGCCGAGTGGCGCGGCCCAGCGTTCCTGCTCCAGGATGTCGGCGCGCTCGGGGCCGCGCTGCACGACGAGCCGGTTGCCGTCCGCCGGCGCCACGACGTGCACGGCCTGGATGTCGATCAGCCATGCGGGATGCGCGGCGGCATCGCCGCCGGCACCGGTGGGCGCCGCCAGGGTATGGAAGTGCACGGGCGGCGACGTACACGCGCTCAGCACGGCCAGCGCGACGCACGTCGCGATGCGCGCGGTCATGCGAAGGCGGCGAAACGGGCGCGCGGTCATTGCCGGTCTCCTTTCTTCCCGAACAGCAGCGCTTCGGGATGACGCTCCAGATAGTCGGCGAGCGTGTTCAAAGACTGGAGCGTATGCGTGAGCGACTGCATCGCGTCGTGCACGTCGGACTGCATCGGCGAATTCTGCCGCAACGTGGACTCGGCCGCGTCGAACGTGCGTTGCGCGGCGGCCAGCGTGTCGCGCGCCTGCGGCACGACCTGCTCGTCGAGATGGCCGAACAACTGGTTCGCATGCGCGAGCGCGCCGTTCAGATTGTTGCCGATGCGGTCGAACGGAACCTGATCGAGCTTGCGCGCAATGTCGGCAATCTGCACCTGAAGTTCATCGAGCGTGTTCGGCACGGTCGGAAGCTCCACCGGCGTGCGGCGCACGTCCACGCTCGCGCGCGGCGCCTTCGGGAACATGTCGAGCGCGACATAGAGCTGACCGGTCAGCAGGCTGCCGGTGCGCAACTGTCCGCGCAACCCCTGGACCACCAGGTGCTCGAGCAGCTCATGCCCGCTGGCCGAATCCGGCGCGGGGAGCGCCGTGTCGCTGTGCCGGCTCAGTCGCGACGGATACAGCGCCATCGTGACCTTCATGCTGAAATTGTGCGTGTGCTCGTTGTACTCGATGCCGATGTTCGTGACCTGGCCGAGTGCGATGCCGCGCAGGTCGACCGGCGCGCCGACGGATAGCCCGCGCAGCGACTGGTCGAAGCGCATGACGACCATCAGCGGCGTGCCGTCCGGATCGCGCATCGCGTCGGCTTCGTCCGGCGCGAGCCGGAACGGTGCGTTGTCGGCTGCCTGCGGCGCGTCCGGCTGCCCGGGCGGAGACTGGAACGCGAGACCGCCGACGACCACCGTCGCGAGCGATTGCGTATTCAGTTTCAGGCCGCTCGAGTCGAGCCGCAGATCCACGCCGCTCGCGTGCCACCAGCGTGTATTGGTGCCGACGTACTTGTCGTACGGAGCGTTGACGAACACCTGTACGTCGACGCCGCTACCGTGCTCGTCGAGCGCGAAGCCGACGACCTGACCGACCTGCAGATGCCGGTAGAACACCGGCGAGCCGATGTCGACCGAGCCGAGCGAGTCGCCGTGCAGCCGATAGCGGTGGCCCTGCTGATCCGCGGTGACGGCGGGCGGCGCTTCCAGGCCGGTGAAGGCGGTTTCCTCCTGCGGCGAGCGGCCGAGGTCCGCACCGATGTACGCGCCGGAGAGCAGCGTGCCGAGCCCGGATATCCCGGTGGCGCCGACGCGCGGCCGAACGACCCAGAAGCGCGTACCGCGGTTCGCGAACCGCGCTGCGTCGCGGGTCAGTTGAATCGACACGACCACGCGCTTGAAGTCGGGGGTGAGCGTGATGGTCTGGACGGAGCCGATATCGACGTCCTTGAAGCGGACCTTGGTCTTGCCGGCTTCGAGTCCTTCTGCGCTGGCGAACGTGACCGTGATCGTCGGACCGGTCGCGGCGACGGTCCGGATCACGAGCGACAGCCCGATCAGCGCGCACACGAGTGGCACGATCCAGACGAGCGACGGGATCCAGCGGCTGCGCGGCCGGATCTCGGGTTGGGGTAGATCGAATGGATGCATCGTTTTGGAATCCGAAAGGAGGCGGCGGGCTTGCGCCGGTTCAGGATGGGCGGCGGACGGCCGCCGGGCGGGACGTGTTCGTGAGGGACATGCCCGTGCGGGACGTGCCGTCCCAGATGAGCCGCGGATCGAACTGCATCGACGCGCACATGGTGAGCACGACCACGGCACCGAACGCGAGCGCGCCGGGGCCGGGCGTGATGTCGGCGAACCTGCCGAAATGCACGAGTGCGATCGTCAGCGCGACGACGAACACGTCCAGCATCGACCAGCGGCCTACACGCTCGACCAGCCGGTGGAGCCGCGCCCGTTCAAGCGGGCGCCATTGCGCGCCGCGATGCGCGGCCATCGCCTGCAACGCGAGGATCGCGAGCTTGAGCATCGGTACGAGCACGCTGGCGACGAACACGACGACGGCGAGCGCCCAGTCGCCCGACATCCAGAAGTACGCGACGCCGCCGAGGATCGTGTCGTCCTCGGCCCGGCCGAGCGACGTCGCATGCATGACGGGCAACAGGTTCGCCGGGATGTAGAGCAGGGCGGCGGCGGCAGCCAGCGCGCCGGTGCGGGCGACGCTGCGCGGGCGCCGCGCGTGCAGCGTCGCACCACAACGCGTGCAGCGCTGGCCGCACGCATGCGCCGGCTGTACGCGTGCGCAGTGGTGACAGGCGATCAATCCCGCGGCGCGGGCCGTCATGCCCGACGATCCGTCGCCGGTTGCCGGGCGCGCGGCGGGTTGCGTCATGCCGGCTCCGGACGGCCTCGGGTGATCTTCGCCGGCTGGATGCAGCGCGACGAGTTCGTCGCGCGCGTCCCACAGGCCGGCCGGCTCGATCGACGACAGGAACGCGAGCATCACGGCGAGGGCGGCGAACGCGAACAGTGCGGGCCCCGCGATCACGTGCGCCAGGCTCGTAATCTTGACGATCGTGATCAGTACGCCGAGCATCAGCACTTCGACCATGCTCCACGGCCGCAACCGCTGAACGCCATGCAGGATCGGCGCGAAGCGCCGGGGCACGCGTCCTGCGCGCAACGGTACGAGCAGGTACAGCCATGCGGCTAGTTCCAGCAGCGGGAACAGTATCGTCGTGCAGAACACGAGCACCGCCACCACCGGCTGGCCGTGCGACCCCAGCGCGCGCACGGCGTCGCCGAGCGTCGCGTGCGACGCGATGCCGGCCGCATCGAGCGCGACGATCGGAAAGGCCTGCGCGACGCAATACGTCAGCAGCGCGGCGAGCGCCATTGCGCACATCCGGTCGAGCGTCCGGCGGCCGTGCGCCGCGCCGCTCACGCGAGCGCCGCATCGCGGGCAGTGTGGAACCAGCGCGCGCAGGCGCGGCGGACGCTGAAGCAGCAGATCGCATTCGTGGCAGGCGATCAGGTTGTCGGGTTTCATCGGGAATCCATCGTGTGGCGTAACGGAAGCTCGGCGCCGCGGCGCGCACGACACGCACGCATCGGGCGTCGAAACCCGGAATCCGCCCGGGGCGGCCGCAAGGCGGCGCGACCGGGCGTCCGGGCACGCATCGACTATTGCCGGGCAGCGACCGTCGCGTGAGTGTCGGGCGGCAGTTCGCCCATGGCCTGCAGCAGCGCGGCCGTATCCGTCATCCGGCGGCTCGCGGCACGCGTCGCATCCAGTTCCGCGCCCAGATAGCGCTGCTCGCTCGCCTGTTGCGCGGACATCGGCACGGCGCCCAGCGTGCGGCGTTGCACCGTTTCGTCGAAAGCCTCGCCCGCCGCGCGTGCCGCGAGTTCGTTCGCGGCCAGCGCTTGCGCGTCGTTGTCCAGCGCCGCCAGCGAATCGGCGACGTCGCCGAACGCGGACAGCACCGCCGCCTTGTACTGCAGCACCGCCGCGTCGTACGAGTCGCGCGTGGCGCGTCGGTGAGCCAGCAGCGCGCCGCCGTGGAAGAGCGGCTGCGACAGCCCCGCGCCGACCGCCCACAGCCCGCCCGCGCCCGACAGCAGCGCGGGCCAGCTGAAGCCGCCGCGTCCCATCGTCGCGGTGAGCGACAGGCTCGGGAACATCTGCGCGGTCGCCTCGCCGACGTCCGCCGCCGCGGCCCGCACGGCGGCATCGGCCGCGCGGATGTCGGGGCGCGCCTTCAGCAGGTCGGACGGCACGGCCACGGGCACGTGTTCCGGCAGCGACAGCCCGGCGAAAGCCGGGATCGGCGGCGGCGCGTCGGGCGTGCGGCCGAGCAGGATCGCGAGCGCGTGAACGGCGCTCGCGCGTTGCTGGCGCAGCGGCGGCAACGACGCGGCAAGCGACGCGGCGCCTTGCGTCGTCGTCAGCGCCTGCACGTGGGACATCGCGCCGAGCGCGTAACGCTGCTGATCTTCCAGCGCGGAGGCCTCGGCGACGGCGATCAGGCGCTCGGTCAGCATGATCTGGCGGTCGAGCGCCGCCGCATTGATCGCGGTGCCGACGATGTTGGCCGCCAGCGCGCGCCGAGCCGCTTCGAGTTCGCAACCGCGCACGTCGACACGCGCGGCGCTCGCCGCGTTCGCATACCGCGTGGCGCCGAACAGGTCGAACGTGTAATGCGCCTGCAGCTGTCCGACGAACACGTTGTATCGCAGGTTTTGCGTGCCGGCGCCGGAGATGTCCGGCGTGCGGGTGCGGGCAACCTGTGCGTTCGCATCGAGCGACGGCAGCGTCGATGCACCGATCTGCGCACGCAGTTCCTGCTGCGCGGCGGCGAGCGTTTTCTCCGTCGCGGCGAGTGTCGGATTCGCGCGCAGGCCTTCGTCGACCAGTGCGTCGAGCGCGCTGGAGCGATACAGGCGCCACCATTGCGGAACGGGCGCGGCGCCGACGTCGAATTGCTGCGCGACGCCTTGCGCGGCCACGGTCTGTTGCACTTGCGGCTCGGCGCCGTAGTGCGCGGGCGACGGCATCGCGGGCGGCGTGCCGCTCGGCGCCATCGCGCAGCCGCTGAAGCCCAGCGCCGCGCTCACGGCGAGCACCGAGGTGAGAAGAGGGAATTTCATCAGGAGATCTCCGAGGACGCGACGTTCATTGCGCGCGGCTCGCTCTCGTCGCGGCGCACCTTGAAGCACGTCGCATACAGGGCCGGCAGGAAGAAGATGGTCAGGACCGTCGCGACCGTGATGCCGCCCATCAGCGCGGTCGCCATCGGACCGAAGAAGCCGGAACGCAATAGCGGGATCAGCGCGAACACGGCGGCGGCAGCGGTCAGCATGATCGGCCGGAAGCGGCGCACGGTCGCGCCGACGATCGCGGCGAAGCGTGGCTGCCCGGCCGCGATGTCCTGGTCGATCTGGTCGACCAGGATCACGGAGTTGCGCATGATGATCCCGAACATCGCGATCACGCCGAGCAGTGCGACGAAGCCGAACGGCTTGCCGAACAGCAGCAGCGCGGCGACCACGCCGATCAGGCCGAGCGGCGCCGTCAGCACGACGATGAAGGTGCGCGAGAAGCGCTTGAGCTGGATCATCAGCAGCGTCAGCACCACGATGATCATCAGCGGCATCTGCGCATTGATCGACGTCTGGCCCTTCATGCTTTCCTCGGCCGCGCCGCCGATCTCGATCCGGTAACCGGCCGGCAGCGTCGCGCGCACCGTCGCAAGCGCGGCGTCGATGTCGCGCGTCACGCCGATGCTCGGCGCTTCGCCGCGCACGTCGGCCTGCACGGTGACGGTCGGCTGACGGTCGCGTTCCCAGATCACGCCGTATTCGAGCGTGTCGCGCACGTGGCCGATCGAACCGAGCGGCACCGGGCCGTGCGGCGTCGGGATCGCCAGGCCGGCGAGCTTCGACGGATCGACGCGTTCGCTCTTCGGCGCGCGCAGGTCGACGTCGATGAGCTTGTCGCGCTCGCGATACTGCGTGACGGTGTAGCCGGACAGCGTCATCGCGAGAAAACCCGACACGTCTTCCGACGTCACGCCGAGCTGGCGTGCCTTGAGCTGGTCGATCTCGAACGACACCGACCGCTCGGCCGGTTCGTCCCAGTCGAATTGCACGTTGCGCGTGCGGGCGTCGGCGCGGACCTTGTCCGCCACTTTTTCGGCAATGCCGCGCACGGTGGCGATGTCGTCGCCGCTCACCCGGAACTTGATCGGGAAGCCGACGGGCGGCCCGTTCTCGAGCCGCGCGACGCGTGTGCGCACGGTCGGGAAGCGGCTGGCGAGCGTCGCCTCGAGCCAGTGCGACAGCCGGTCGCGCGTCTCCACGTCCTTGGCCGTGATCACGAATTGCGCGAAGTTCGGCTGCTGAAGCTGTTGATCGAGCGGCAGATAGAAGCGCGGCGCGCCGGTGCCGACGAAGTCGACGACATGGTCGATTTCAGGCCGGCCGTCGAGCACCTTTTCGAGCCGCTTCGCTTCACGCAGCGTCGCATCGAACGAAGCGCCTTCCGGCAAGCGCATGTCGACGAGCAGTTCGGGACGCTCCGAATTCGGGAAAAACTGCTGCGGCACGCGCGTGAACGCGGCCATCGCGATCGCGAACAGCACGGCAGTGATGCCGAGCACCACCCAGCGGCGCTCGATGCAAGCCGAGATCCATCCGGACAGCCGGCGGTAGAAGCCCGTGTCGTACACCTCGTCGCCGTGTGCGTGACCGTCGCGATGCGCGTGCTCGGGCAGCATGTGGTAGCCGAGCAGCGGCACCAGCACGACGGCCGCGAACCACGACACGATCAGCGCGATCGCCGATACCTCGAAGATCGAGCGCGTGTATTCGCCGGTGCTCGATTTCGCGAGCGCGATCGGCAGGAAGCCCGATACCGTGACGAGCGTGCCCGTCAGCATCGGGAACGCTGTGCTCGTGTACGCGAATGCCGCGGCGCGGGTCCGGCTCCACCCTTGCTCGAGCTTCACCGCCATCATCTCGACGGCGATGATCGCATCGTCCACCAGCAGCCCGAGCGCGAGCACCAGCGTGCCGAGCGACACCTTGTCGAGGCCGATGCCGAACGCGTGCATGCACAGTGCCGTCACGGCGAGCACGATCGGAATCGTGATGACGACGACCATGCCGGTGCGCAGGCCCAGCGACACGAGGCTGACGACGAGCACGATCGCGACGGCTTCGCCGACCGCTTCGACGAAGTCGTCCACCGAGTGCTTCACCGCATGCGGCATGCTGGATACCGCGGCCAGCTTCAGGCCGGCCGGCAAGCCGCGCTGCAGTTCGGCGGCCTTCGCGTCGAGCGCCTTGCCGAGATCGATCACGTCGCCGCCTTTTTGCATCGTGACGCCGATGCCGAGCACCGCGTGACCGTTGGTACGCATCTGCGTGGCCGGCGGATCGTCGTAGCCGCGCGTGACCTTCGCGACGTCGCCGAGCCGGAACGTCCGGCCGTTCACCGTGATCAGCATGTCGGCGAGCGCCTGCCTGTCCTTGAACGCGCCGCTCGGGCGCACGAACACGCGATCGTCCGCCGTCGTGATCGTGCCGACCGGCGCGACCGCGTTTTGCGCATCGATCGCCTGCGCGAGCTGCTGCGGCGTGATCGCGAGCCGCGTCAGCTGCGCGTTCGAGATCTCGACGAACACGTGCTGGGCCGGGTCGCCGAAGTAGTCGACCTTCGCGACGCCCGGCACGCGCAACAGCGCGGTGCGCAGCTTGTCCGCGTAATCGTGCAGTTGCGCGGGCGAGTAGCCGTCGCCTTCGAGCGCATAGACGTTGGTATAGACATCGCCGAATTCGTCGTTGAAGAACGGGCCGACGACGCCCTTCGGCAGGGTCGAGCGGATATCGCCGACCTTCTTGCGCACCTGATACCAGGTTTCCGGCACCTGGTCGACCGGCGCCGAATCCTTCATCGCGAAGAAGATCATCGACTCGCCGGGCCGCGAATAGCTCTTGATGTTGTCGACGTACGGCGCGGCCTGGAGCTGGCGGCCGATCCGGTCGGTGACCTGTTCCTGCACCTCGCGCGCCGTGGCGCCCGGCCAGTAGGTCTGGATCACCATGGTGCGGAACGTGAACGGCGGGTCCTCCGACTGCGCGAGGCGCGTATAGCCGATCACGCCGAAGATCGTCGCGAGGCCGATCAGGAAGATCACCAATTGCTGGTGTTTCAGCGCCCATGCGGAGAGATTGAATCCGCCGTCGTCGTGCGATGCCGCGCCGGGTCGTGCGAGATTGCCGTCGGTCGACGGCCGGTGTTCACGCGCATTCATGACGCGAAGTCCTCCGCATGCAGCGGCGGCACGACGCGAACGTGCTGGCCGGCGCTGATCGTGTGCACGCCTTGCATCACGACGCGTTCGTCGTCCGCGAGACCCGACGTGACGGTGATCGTGCGTTCGTCGTAGCGTCCGATCGTCACCGGGCGCAGCTCCAGCGTGTCGCTGCCCTTGCGGACGACCCATACGGCCGGCGCGTCGCCGCGATGAAAGAGCGCGGTGGCCGGCAGCGTGACCGCGTGGTCCGCAGCGGTGTCGGCGGCGCCGTCGAACGTGATGCTGGCGGTCATCCCGGCGCGCACGTCCGGCCCCGGCGCGATCAGCGTAAGCTTCACGCGCCAGGTGCGGCTCTGCGGATCGGCGGCCGCCGCGACTTCGCGCACGCGTGCGTCGAGCACCTTGCCCGGCAGGGCCGTCAGGTTGACGTGCGCGATGCGGCCGACCGCGAGATCGCGCAGGTCGCGCTCCGCGACGTCGCAGACGATGTCGAGGTCGCCGCTCCAGTCCTGATGAAACACCGCCTGGCCCGGCTGGACGTTCTGCCCGGTATCGGCATCCTCCGACGTGATCACGCCGTCGTGATCCGCGACCAGCGTCGCGTAGCGCAGCTGATCGCTCGCGAGCGCCATTTGCGCGAGCGCGGAATCGCGTTGCGCGACCGCCGATGCATACGCGTCCTGCGTCGTTTCGAGCTGCGCGGGCGCGATCAGGTTGGCCTGGGCCTGGGCGCGATCGCGATCCAGCTGCTGCTTCGCATAGGCCACGCGATGCTCGGCGGCATCGAGCAGGGCGCGCGCGTTCAGCAGCGTGTTGCGCAGGTCCGTCGGATCGAGCATCGCGACGGTCTGGCCGGCCTTGACGGTGTCGCCGATCCGCACGCGCCGCTCGACGACCTTGCCGCCGACGCGAAACGACAGCGGCGTCGAATAGCGCGCCTGAACCTGTGCGGGCAGCACGCGCTGCGCGGCGCCGTCGGCCGCATGAACGGCCAGCGCGACCACGGGTTGCGGTTCGGGCGCAGCGGCCTCGTGCGAGTGGCAGGCCGTGAGCAGAATCGCACAGCACGCGAACGCGATCGGGGCTCGCCGTACCGGCTGTGCGATGCGTGTCAGAAACGGGCGCGTTGAAGTCCGCGCGTCAAGACCGGGTGATTTCACGATGTTTCCAAGACAAATGAGGGGTCAACTTAAAAGAGTTTGGCGACCACGGAGGGACACCCCGATTCAGGCAGGCGCGCGAGCACGTCTCCGCGACGGTGCGCCTGACGATCAATCAGTACTCCGATGTTCATGGCGCAGACCATTCCGCTCGCCAACATGGCGCGGCTCGCCCCCTGCGATGGCCGCGCCTGTACCTGCACGGTCCTCCGCACGTCGCCGAGGTTGCCGGCGGGAGTCGGACCCAGGGCGCGGACCGGAACCGGTTCTGCTATTTTCGAGATTAGACTCATAACTGATAAAGTTGTCAAGTATGAGTGAGTAATCTAGAATTGCGCCATGCAGAAGAATCTTTCGGACAACGGAGGCGCGCTCATGGACGACACACCGGCCCGGCGCGGCCGCGCGAACGCGTCAGCGGGCGAAGCGGAGCAGCGCCAGCCGCGCGGCGCGCGGCGCAAACAGGTGACGCGTATGCGCTTGCTGCAGGCGGCGTTCAGCCTGATGGCGACAAAGGGCAGGGACAACGTGGCGATCAGCGAAATCACCGAGGCGGCGGATGTGGGGTTCGGCTCGTTTTACTACCACTTCGAATCGAAGGACGGCATCTTCGCCGCGCTGACGGAGTGGGTGTTCGACGATTTCGCGGACGGGCTCGAGCGGCTGGCGAGCGGATTATCGGATCCGGCCGAGGTCGTTTCCGTCTGCGTGCGTCACACGCTGATGCGCGCGCGCCGCGAGCGGCTTTGGGGACGGTTTCTGATGCGGGAGGGTTTTTCGGCGCGCGCGCTCGACCACGGGCTGGGCCGGCGCTTGCGGCGGGACAGCGAGCGCGGAATCGCGGCACGCCGCTTCGTGGTCGATGATCCGTTCATGAGCGTGCTCGCGATGACGGGGACGATCCTGGCGGCGATCGCGGCAGAGTGCTACGCGGCCGACGCGGCTGCGGGCGAGGTGAGGAAGCCGGTGGGAGACGAGGGCCGGCTACCCGAGCGGGCCGCGGCAATGGTATTGCAGACGCTCGGCCTGACGCGCACCGAAGCAAAGGACGTGGCGAACCGACCATTGCCGCCCGGCGACTTCACCGCTGTGGAGAGCAGTTGACGGTTGGTTGCCGCCGAAGCAGGCCCGGGCGATCCAGTTGGGCAACGAAGGTGGTACCACTATCATGTCCGGTCCCGAGTCGCTCGGCCGCGCGCCACGGCTGAAGCTTGCCGTCCGCCACATCCTGAATGACCTTGAATCGGTCCAGTTCACGCATCGTCATCGTGATCCGTTCCGTCGCTGCCATCGAAGCCTCCAGCGCTGGATTCCCAGCGGCCAATCAGCTTACGATGGGTCGAAAAACGGACATTTGAACTTAGCCAGAAGCGGACATTACAACTTAGCCGCCACAACACAAACGATCGAATCTTGGTACCTATGGTGGGGTGTTGCGTCGGGTTGTTTTTCCTGGTTTTATTGTATTTCAACCGGAAGGCGGCCAAGTTATTCACAGAATATCCACTTTTTAGGCTGTTGCCCGTTGCGTGTTCAAATCAAGTCATTTGTTGCGCTGCTGGGTGCGGGATAACGCAACAGGAATGCGACCCATCTGGTGTCCCAGCCAGTCCCAGTGTTGCGTTTGACCTACGCGACCCGGGTTTTGGGGTTCACGCCTAGTTGCCACAGCATGTCGATATTCTTTAGATATATGGCAACCTTCTCTGGACAGTCATGGATGATCGAGTGCTGTTGACCATCGACGTCGTCGAAGTGCACTGAACACGGATCCTCTAGGCATTGGCAGATGTCGTCGATCTCGTCGCGATACTGATCCAGCTTTGCCGGCTCCCAAACTCGGCCGGTGTCGGGCGCGAGAATCACTGACAGAGTGCCGCATCTTTCCCCAATGTACCGGATGGGGGGAAAGCAGGCCAGCAACGTAGAACATCATGATTGCGTCGATCACACGGTCGTCATGATCTTCATCCCAGATGACCGCGAAGTCGAGGAAGGCACATCGATCGAGTCGATTCAGAAGCTCGTCGTGCCACACCGGCGCGCGAAGGACAGAGTAGTGAGTTCCTCGACCGAGGTTGCCTACTGGCCGCGTGTCATCGTGCAGCGTCTGAAGGAAGGGGCAATACGACATTTGATGCTCCTTTCGGAAGAGAAGTGGCTTCAGCCCCGGAACCAGAGCCATTTCATAGTGGGGGCATCGAGCAAGCGCTATCGACACCAGCCTAGATGGGGTAGGTCGACGCCTTGCTATTTCGTCAGCCACTGGCCATACGCCTCTACATCTATCATCGGTACCGTTCCGCTAAACTGTAGTTGTGCTATCAACTTGAAGAGAAACGCGGTGGCCGGTTTATTCTCGTCAACGTAATTGTATTTACTTGCCGCTCGATCATAGAAGAAGTGGCCATGAGCCGCCACGCATCCGATGTCTAGACGCCCATCTGCAAGATCAGCATTCAGCGCCTTGTCGAGCGATGGTCCAAGGGCCGGGCTCCACTCGCTTTCAAAGGTGAGCAGGCCCCCGTCTCAAGACGTCTCATGACCTCCGCACACTAAAATTCTGACATGCTCCGCGTGACTCGCTCGCCAGCCTCGCTATTCGTTTTGGCTTACTGAGCAGCAGAAGGCCTTCGCCGGAAAACATCGCCTCGTCTGAGATAGCTTTGGGTGCAACCTGAATTTTTCCGCGGTGCCACGTGAGGCCAAGCGCGATGTAACACGCGAGTGTTCTTCAAACGGAATCGACATGCCTTCTTGCCAGTCCCCCATCGCGTCCTGAATTCAGTGCGGCCGTTGCCCGTTACCGACAAGCAACTCGTTTCTGTGTTGGACCTTGGCTAGTACGGCCTCTGAGCGGCGTTGAGCGTCGCGGGCTCCCTCCGTCTCCAGCATGAGGCGCCTCTGCATTCCCCCGGGAGTCACGAGGGTGCCCTGTCGACTTCCGCACTCGGCGTTGCGTCTCGCTCGGCGTGTTCCGCACACAGCGCCTCGGGAACGCGCGCGCTAGCACCTGCGCTTCGGTGACCGGCCCCGATCGTTCGGGCGCTGTTCAGTTGGTGTTTTCCCTAATTTGTTCATCTTGATTGTAGGCCGCTGCGCCGCTAATATTTGGCCATGGAAACGTTATTTGTGGGCCATGAATACGTAATATTGACAGGGGTAATTTGAAAGGATAGCGGCCGCTCTGCATGTTGGCGCCGCAACCTTGTCGCACGCTCCAGACCGATCTTCGCGGCGAAATCGAAGCGTTCATGACCGTCGAGGATCGGTGTTTTCCGAGCTGCTATCCGTCGAGGACGGCAGTGGGTGTGGCCCAATTGGCCGGTCCGGGTCTGCGCGTCGAGATCAGGGTAGTGGCTGAGTCCGGCGCGGCCACCGAGTAGAGATGAAATTACGAGGAGATCCGATCCTCAGGGCTGTGGATTACGCGCTCGAGTTCAGGTGCGTGGCTACGAGTTGAATGGTGATCATGCGGGGGCTTGCGCTGCGACCTGGTGCACTTATCGGGCGTTGAGCATGTGCATGGTTTCCCCCAGAACAGATCGGACATCGTCACCCGATGTATTGCAAACGTTGTGGTCAAAAAGGAAGGAGGAAATTTCCATGCAAGTGACAGAGCAAATGAAGCAAGACTTGGCGCGTGACGGTGCCATCGTCGTCCGAGGTCTGTTCTCACCGGAGCGGCTTAAGCGGATGCGGGAGGCTTTCGACTACGGGATCGCCCACCCGAGCCCGCTGCACGGCTACGCCTATAAAGGGACGCCCTACGAGACCTTTAACGACTACGGAAATTTCGAGAACCGCGATGTGTATGTCGCGACGGTCAAGGAGTTGGGACTCGATGAATTCGTGGCGTCTCTCTGGGACACTGAGCACCTGTGGTTTGTCGGAGAAGAACTGTTTATCAAGAAGGGCGGCAATGCCGGCCGGTCGCCTTGGCATCAGGACAACTCGTACGTGCCTGTGAGCGGGCCGCAGATGCTCAATATCTGGACCAGCTTCGAAAAGATTCCCCGGTATAACGCACTCGAATTCGTCCGCGGCTCCCACGCCGGCGTTCAGTACAACGGTACTTCCTACAACGACGCGAATGACCATACCTCGCCGTTGTGGATCGATTGCGAGTGGCCCCGGCTCCCTGATATCGAGGCCGACCGAGCCAAGGACCCCGCGGCGTGGGATGTCTTTACCTGGGATCTGGAGCTTGGCGATGCGCTGGTGTTTCATTCCGGCATGCTGCACGGCGGCGCTCCAGTGACCCCGGATTGCCCCGATCGTCACACGCTGGTCTACCGGTTCTACGGCGACAAGGTGTATTACCGGCCCCTGCCGACCGGCGGGTGCAACTTCCCTTACGACATCAGTGAGCTCAACGATCCGTCGCTGGAGCCGGGCCAACCGTACCGGTCGTCTTACTGCACGCAGTTGCGATGACCGACGAGACATCGAAATTGGCGCGGCGGTCATTTTTTCGATGCCGCCGTGCCGTTTCCACTGGCGTTTTTTGATGCTGCGTTCGCACGGCATTCAACTTTTTCCGCGAAGGCGCGGTCGTTGCGTACCTCGACCGGGAGGTCCCGAAAGCTGGCGCCTTCCTTCTTCAATCGGCGCTCCAGCGCGTGTTATCCGTTAGCCTAACCAGCCTGTTTAAGCGTGGTTCAGTCGGTGTTTCCCCTATCTCTATCGTCTTGATAGTGGGCCGCATCACCGCTAATATTTGGCCGCATAGACATTATTTTTAGGCCGGTGTAACGTAGTTCGGGAGAGGTTTGGAAAGGCTGATGGTTTGGAAGGGTCGGGGCGCTCTACATAGTCGAGCGGTAACCATTTCCACTCAAACCGCAGCCGAATACAGTCATTTTGGGATACGGCACTGCTGGGCGCTCTGCTTCTTGACGGGATTTCACTTTGAAAGCCGGCGATCCGTAATGCACATCCTGTGTCCGTCCATTCATCTGAGTAAAGAGGTTCGCATCATGTCAGTGACCGCCAAGCGTCAATCGATTGTTCCGCCTCCGTTCCAGCCGTGGTACGACGCGTATCACTTCTCACCAGCCACGCGCGTCGGCGACACGATCTGGGTATCGGGCCAGGTCGGTCTCGATGCGCAGATGCAACCGGCCGACGGCATAGAGGGGCAGGCGCGGATCGCGTTCGAGAGCCTGAAGATGATCCTCGAAGCGGCCGGCGCGAGCCTCGCTGACGTCGTCGAACTGA
Source organism: Burkholderia sp. BCC0419 (assembly GCF_902830285.1). Classification (NCBI taxonomy): domain Bacteria; kingdom Pseudomonadati; phylum Pseudomonadota; class Betaproteobacteria; order Burkholderiales; family Burkholderiaceae; genus Burkholderia; species Burkholderia sp. BCC0419. The sequence continues at coordinate 3,376 of NZ_CADESR010000012.1, read as the reverse complement.
CGACCTTCCATACGAACCTTCAGCAGGAGATGCAGGGTTTCGCGACGGTCAAGGACGAGTACTTCCCGAGCCGCTATCCGTCGTGGACGGCGGTCGGCGTTACGGAATTGGCGCTGCCGGGCCTGTGCGTGGAGATTCGCGCAGTGGCGGTGGCCGGGTCGGGCAAGGACTGACGGGGCGGCAGCGGCAAATTTCCGGATGGGCTTGCGCGAGACATAAATCGCAGTCCTGAAGGAAACATGAAAGTCGATTGAAAAGGCACGCGGCCGGCGCACTGGCCGGCCGCGATCAAGGAGCGACGTCATCGTCGACGACGAAGGCGATCGGAGTGAGCGCGTTTCGTCCATGACGGGCGAGCGAAGGCGGAGTGGGAAGGAGAACCGTGATGAAGAAGCATCGTTTCTGGGCCGTGTCCGCGATGGCGGCCGCTGCATGTGTCGCGATCGGCACCGCCGTCGCGGCGGACGACCTGACGCCGGCCGGCGCCGACCGTTCGGCGAGCAAGGACGGCGCGGTGCCGGCCTATACGGGCAAGCAGTCGCCCGACGCCGGCTGGGAGTGGGGCAAGGTTCGCGGCGATTTCTGGAAGCATCGCAACGAGAAACCGCTGTACTCGATCGATGCCGCGAACGTCGACAAGTATGCGGACAAGCTGTCGCCCGGCCAGATCGCGCTGATCAAGCAGAAGAAGGGCTACCGGATGGATGTTTATCCGTCCCATCGCGAATGCCAGTTGCCGGACGCCGCCGAGCAGAACTCGAAGGCGAACCTCACCGCCGCGAAGCTCAATTCGAGCGGCGAGAGCCTCGCGTCGGCCGTATTGCCGGGCGTGCCGTTCCCGCAGCCGAAGAGCGGCGTCGAAGCGATTCTGAACTACGAGATGCGCTATCGCGGCGAAGGTGTCGAATGGGCGCAAGTCGTGACGTCTGTGTCGCCGCGACCGGGCAGCAGCGAATGGATCGACGCGGTCGGTCCACAGACGTTCTATTTCCCGTCCGGCAAGCTCGGCAAGCATTCGCCGCAGGACGTGGACCAGCTGAGCACGGCCATATACTTCCAGATGAATTCGCCGGCCGCGCTGGCCGGCCAGGCCTTCGTGCAGCGCCAGTACTTCGACAAGGCATCGGAGACGTACTACTACTTCCCGGGCCAGCGCCGCGTACGGCGCATGCCGGCCTATACGCACGACGCGCCACTGATCGGCTTCGAGAATCAGTACTTGATCGACGAAAGCAACATGATCAACGGCGCGCTCGACCGCTTCAACTGGAAACTGGTCGGCAAGAAGGACATGCTCGTCCCGTACAACGCGTTCGGCATGTACAAGTTCAAGAGCAAGCTGCACGACGTCGCGACGCCGGACGGCGTCGCGGCTGCGAACCGGCGCTATGAGGCCCACCGCGTGTGGGTGGTGGAGGCGACGCTGAAGCCGAGCGCGCGGCACGTCGCGTCAAAGAAGGTGTTCTATCTCGACGAGGATAGCTGGCTCGCGCTGGTGGGCGAGGACTACGACGCGCAGGGCAAGCTGTGGAAGGTGCGGGAAAGCTATCCGATTCCGGTATGGGAGCTCGGCGGCGCCTGCGACAACGAACCGTTTGCGCAGTACGACATGATCAACGGCCGCTACGTGCTCGATGCGTCGTCAATCGGGCAGGGCAAGGACCTCCACTGGCTCGAGCAGGCCGACGATCCGCGCTTCAAGTCGGATTTCTACACGGCGGAATCGCTGCGCTCGGTCAGCGAACGCTGATGGCAGCAGGCTGACCGGCTGACGGATACAAGGACCGGCGCGCGCAACGATCGTGCGCCGGCATCGAACAGGGGCGGAGGTGGATCATGGAACCGGCAAGATTGTTCAGGAATGCTACCGTATCGGTGGCGATGGCGGGTGCCGCGACGTCGAGCGCGTACGCGTATGACTTCACGTTGAACGGCGGGGCCCTGCAAGGCTCGTGGGTGTCGAACCTGACGGCTGGCGCGGGCATCCGGACCAAAAACCCCAGTTGCTCGCTCACCGGCGACCCGAACGCCTTCGGCTGCGGCGCGGCCGCGAACACCAACCAGTGGGGCTACGCGGACAACGGTGACCTGAACTACCGCAAGGGCCAGCCGTTCAGCACCTACATCAGCGCGACCAGCGAGCTGCTGCTGAAGATGCCGAGCGAAGGGCTGAAGTTCATGGTGCGCGGCACGGGCATGTACGACTTCATGGCCAAGAACACGAACCGCACGCCGTTGTCGAGCACCGCGGCCGCGCAGGTCGTCTACAACGCGCAGTTGCTCGATCTGTGGGCGCAGAAGGATTTCACGATCGGCGGGCGCAACGCGCACGTGCGGCTCGGCAACCAGGTGATCAACTGGGGCGAGAGCATGTTCGCGCAGAGCGGCATCAACGCGACGAACTCGATCGACGTGCAAAAGCTGCTGATCCCCGGCTCGCAGCTCAAGCAGGCGCTGCTGCCCGCGCCGATGGTGAGCCTGGCGGCCGACCTGTCGCACGGGTTCAGCACCGAGGCCTACTACCAGTTCCAGTGGAATGGCAACCGCTATCCGCCGGTCGGCTCGTACTGGTCGGTGACGAACGGTTTCGGCCGCGGTGCCGAGCCGTTCACGATCAACACGAATAACCTGAACGTGATCGGCCCGAGCGCGGGCACGATCGCCAACGCGATCGGCGGACCGGGCGCGGCCGGCAACCAGGACACGCTCAACGCGATCAAGAACGGGCTCGTGAACGGCACCTACGCCGGGCCGCCGTTCAACGACATCGGGCTGCCGTCGGTCACGAACCTGCCGGCGAAATACCGGCCGCAGTTCGGCGTGAAGTTCAACTACTCGCCGCGCTCGTTCGACGCGAACTTCGCGTTCTACTACCTGAACTACACCGACAAGTCGCCGGTGCTCGCGTCGCTCGCGAACGGCAACGTGCAATGGTCGTACCCCGGCCGGCGCCAGTTGTTCGGCGTCAGCGCGAACTTCGGGCTCGGCCCCTGGGCGATCGGCACCGAACTGTCGTACCGGCCGCGCGATGCGGTCGCGCTGTCGAGCTGCTACGGCGCGGGCGGCCCGCTCGACCTGAACACGAACGGCGTGGCGGGCGTCAATTGCTCGCAATGGGTCGACAAGAAGAAGTTCCAGTACGACATCAACGGGCTGCTGGCGCTCACGCGTAGCGAATACCCGTTCCTGAAACTGCTCGGCGCCGATTCGGCCGCGTTGACCTGGGAACTGACGTGGATCTACTACCCGGGGTTGAGATCGAGCGGCGTGACGCGCACGATCGACGGGCAGACCGTCACGCAGGTGCCGCAGACCGGTTACCTGCCGTGGCTGAACAACGGCTCGGCGGCCGGCTATCCGATCGGGATGAGCCAGG
>NZ_CADESR010000011.1:0-207242 GCF_902830285.1 Burkholderia sp. BCC0419 | reverse complement strand
TCTTTTTTCCCGCACGCGGCCAGGAAAACGGCGGCCGTCGCGACAGTGATTAAGCGGTATGGAACCCGTTCGACGCGCATGGAGCGACCTCTCACAATCAATGAATAACAACCAATCGGTTCTGGCTTTTCTTCAACAACACCAGTGCCTGCCGGTTCCATCCGGAACCCTGCATGCGAATTTCCCCCTGGCACATCCTTTCCGGAACGCATTGCTCACGCGACCCGCCAATTCTTTCGCGGAATCGGGCAATTCAGATACCTTCACTTATATCTTCAGCAATCCTGATGCAACATTCAGCGTTGGCTCAGTTGCCTGAATTACGCGCATTCGTCGGAGTCGACGCGTTTCGATATCGGCGCACGAAATTGATTATGGAACAACACGTAAAATCGGAATGTCTAGTTAAAAACCAGAGTGAACGACTCGTGAAAATAAGTGGCAATCCAAGGGGCGCTGCCGGATATGACATATCGGCCGACTTGTTGGGGCAGATATGTTTGTTGTACGATTTCTTATTTCCAGAATTCGTTGTTGTGCTTGTACCTTCCAACCTGTGGATTTTTTTCAACGATCGAAGCATTCCACAATTCCACCCCCATGTCAGGTTTTCCCGCAGTCAGCCATCCCATGGTTTCGGCATCCGTAGAGTATGTTTTGGGATATTCGTAAGACAGGCAATTTCGCAAGTGATCCTCAGGAACGTCATCGAACATCGATTTGAATAATTGGCCGCGAGGCTCCAGGTCGATGATCAAGTGAGTTCGATCTTCGGCGGAGAGATTGGTTACAGCATGAACACGCCAGGTATCTAGGATCCAGCAGTTTCCCGCACTCATATGGAAATCCGTACGATCCTCGGGTTTGAGTTCGTCGCTTGTTTCCCAGACGTGAAAGCGTACGTCTTCATTCGTATCGATCGGGATGTGAACCCTCACTTTGTTATACCAATTCGGATGGAGATCGCGATGCGGGTTGATGATGTCGCCAGCTTTCATCCGGGCAATGCGTACTCTTTGAGGCTGAATGCCGAATGAGTAAATGACGTCCCGCGTATGAGGCATCTTTGCCAGATTTTCCGTCGGCAAAAATGGCGGGGTCAATGCATTGTTGCGCGTTCCATCGGGATTGGACAATGTTCCGTTTGTGCTCAGCAAGGGAATGACGTCGTGACCAGTTTCATGGAAACCATGGCGTCCCCAGGGGTTGCCAAGTGCTTCAATTTCCTTTTTGATCGATAGCGTATCGATCGCGATGTCGAGCTTCTTGAATTTGTATGGAAGATGCATGATTTCTCGGTTTAGCAGGTTGAGGTAGACAGGGATTGAATTTGAAATTCGTCGTTCTAGCTGTTTCTCCTGTATGCAATTGCCGACAATGAAAAGATCATCAAGATAATTCCGAGCCACTGACTCGGGAAAAGCTTCTCTTGAAGAAATACGAAAGCGAGGATGCCCGACGCGGGGATCGCCAGTAGCGATAGCATGCTGACGATCCACGCGCGGCCGTACTGATACGCTGCCGTTTTTGCGAAATCGGAAATAGCTCCAAGGAAGCAGATCAACGACAGCAAAATCGTCTCGTGCAATGTATAGTGGGTAGCGAATATGGCCGTCCCGCCCAGAAGAAGCGAACCGACGAATTTCCCCAGCCCAAACCAGAAAACGACCGCATTGGTGCCGACCTTTCGGACGGTAAGTCGCACCGAGACAAAGGAGATGGCGACGAGTGCGCCGGCCGCGAGTCCGATCGCTATATCCCCGACATCGAGATCGTCAAATTTACTTACGCCATTTGCGCTGGTCGTGATGTAAATGGATGCGATTGCGAAGAGCGCATAGAGCAGGATTTCCTTGCGCACTCTCTCGTTCGTTACAACGGCTTCCAGGAATATGACGAATACGGGTGTAATTCCTGTAAGCGTCATGGCGATTGGCACCGGCAGCACCGAGATCGTATAGAAGACGCCGTATATTCCAAGGAAACCCGCAATCGCCCTAATAATCAGGAGCTGCAAGACATCCGATTTTATCGAGGTGGCAATTTGCACTCGCGCCGACCGCGTTATGGCCGAGCAAGCCAATGTTGCCAGCGAGCGAAAAAAAATGATCTGGCAAATCGTCAGTGTGAGACTGGTTGCCTTTACGGCGACCGCATTTGCCGAGAAGCAGGCGACGTGTAATGCGAGCCATAGAATCGCCAATAAAAATGGAGGGGCGCCGGAAATTAAATATGGCATTTCAATCATCCTTGTGGCTCGATTGAACGGTTGCGAATGAGCTGGCCGGCATGACGACTGGTTGCCCATCGCGTATTTGAGCGGGTTGTGGTTGCGCCAGACCGTTTTCGGGACGAGATGTCGACCGAATGCACGGCAGCCCCGCGATGTCAGGCAACTGCTGGTTGAAATACTTGACCAGCCGGCGCGTTGATTGCCTGTCGGCGTGTGCGCGCTATGGACGCGGGGTGATCGAGCAGGATCCGTCGGACAACGGCTCTCAAGTCGGTGACGAAGCGTTCGTCCTTGGGCGTCGCCGGAAGCTCGCCTTTCAGGAACGCCGTAGTTTTCACGAGATTGCTTCCATCAAAGATTTCATTCAACGAAGTTCACGAATAGTTTTAAAAAATCAGTCGTGAGCGGCCAGCTTTATGTTTCCCATCGAAATAATCGCGCATGACTGATGACTGCATGCCATCACGCGTTACAGTGCGAGCTGATATTTAGAGGCCGGGCTGGGCGAATATTTTATTCAGGCGCGGCCCGTCTATCTGGTTGGACACCTAGCCGTAATTGTTGACAGGTTGGCGCTCACTACATATCTGATGAATAGTGAGGCTTTTCTTTGGAAACCTCTCATCCTGGCTCCGCAAATATTTCAGGTAGACGCTTGCCCACTACCACACGCACGTCCGAAAGCCATCCTCGCGCAAACGGGACACGTTTGACTCGGTTGAATTCTCGCTCGAATCGTATAAACAGCGGGGCCTAGGAAAATCTCGATGCGTCGCTCGCAGTATCGAGCGGATCTGCGTATCCGCGCACATACGCCATGAATAACGTGTCACAAGATATTTGCCGAATCCGGAGGTCATCGAGAAAGAGCTGAATGATGTGCGTGAGCAATTGATGGTTCTACGAATACGTATCCGCCAAATAGGTCTCGTCTGTTGGCGATTGATGGAATTATGAGGTTCTATAAAATTTTTTGAAATATCAAGAATGCTATTTCAACCACAACAAATTCGGATGATCGACGATGATCTCGCTTGACGTAGATACCGTTCGCACCTTTCTATTGGTTATGGAATTTGGAAGCCTTACGAAAGCGGCGGATTATCTGCATATGACGCAAGGCGTGGTCAGCGTCAAAGTGAAGCGGCTGGAGGAACGGCTGGGATTCCGGTTGCTTGGTCGCAACCCGAGAAGCGTCAGGCTGTCGAAAGAGGGCTCGCCTTCATCGATGCAGCGAGAGAATTCATCGAGCCGCACGACCGTGCGTTATGCAGGCCGGCTTGTCCGCCCGATTTTCGCGGGCGTCACGCATCATCTCGTCGACTCGAAATTGCCGGCGCCATTGTCGACGTTCACACGTATGACCCGGCATTGACGACCGAAGCACAAGCGAGTGGTTCTCGACGGCTACCCGACGAACTTGACAATCGCGATCTCGATGCAGCGATTGTCCGGCGTGTCGAAAGGCGCAGCGGCGGTCATGTGATCACCAACGAGCAGCCAGGAATGGAAGTACACGCCGGGCACGCCGCTGCGCCGGGCATCGTTGTCGGCCACCTGCCGCATTCGCTCGATGGCCCTGCGTGGGCTCGACGAAGCCGGCATTCCTGGCGCGCTATGCATGATCGTTGCGCCGGACAGTGACGACATCCCGATCGCGAAATTTTTCGCGAGATTCTGCAGCATCTCGCACAGGCATGCGAACGCGGTGTCCGCCAGGCGGGTGAGCGATCCGGGACGAGAGAGGTTCGTCCAACGGGTTTTGGGGCGACTCGGGCAGCGGTCCTCGGGGCGCCCCGCACCTCACATCAATTCATCGATGACTCCAGTTCCTGGTGTTTTGCGAGAGCGCAATGATTGGCTTCACGCCACCCTTCGCTGCTCACGTTGCCTAATACCCTCGATTTCCATTGGCATTCGTTCCATTCGAGATCCGCTTTGGAGTCGAGTACCACGCCGCCACCGACTCCATATACGCCGGAACCGTTTTTCCCCAGCGCGAGTGTCCGAATCGCAACGTTTAGCGAGAAATCCCCATTGGGAGCCATCCAGCCGATACTGCCGCAATAGAGACCTCGGTCTTCCATCTCGAGTTGCCGGATGTGGCGCATTGCGGCAATCTTCGGCGCGCCGACCACGGAGCCGCATGGAAAAAGGGCTCGCAGTATCTCGAAGAAGGAAGCCGATCCGATATCCGCCGTGATCGTAGAGGTCAGGGTCCATATCGACGGATAGCGTTCGAGATCGAACAACTTCTCGACCTTGACGGAGCCGATGCGGGCGATTCTTCCCATATCGCTACGCAACAGATCGACGATCATCGCGTTTTCGGCTCGGTCTTTTATGCTGGCCTGTAGCGCGCGAGCGGAAATCAGATCCTCTTCCGGATGCCGATGCCGAGGAGCCGTGCCTTTCATCGGCCGGCTGGTCAGGATGCTTCCTGAGCGCGATAAAAACAGCTCAGGCGAGAAAGACAGCACTAGCGATTCGCCGTCATCGATATAGGCCGCATGCGATACCGGGTGAAGATTTATTATTTCCCGGTATATGGATTCAGGACTCCCTTCGATTTCGACGTCTATTGGAAAGGTAAGATTTATCTGGTAAACGTCACCATTTTCAAGCAAGCGCTTGATAGCTGATACTTTTTTCCTGTATTCGTTGAAGCTGATTCTCGGCGAAGCGCTGACAATGCGGCCGGATCGCGGGTGAAGTGGGGGTTCCCATGCAGCTTCATGCACGGCACGCTCAAAGACGAGTGCAGTCATGCGAGGGGCGCCGCTATTCTTCGAGGGGGCGTGTTTTTCCATGAGTGCCGGCTCGAGCCATTCGCCCAGGGAGTAGCTCAGCTTGAGGGCAATCCAATACCCTTCTTTCCGTGCATGCTCGATATCGGCCATTGCCGACGGCAGTTCGTCAGCCGCCTTGACCTCAATTTTTCTGATCAATCCATGCAGGGCAAGCGCCTTCTTTTGGATTGCGTTTTCAAATCGGCAGATGGTCATTGGACGTCTCCCGCGACAGGTGCGTCGGCCTCTGGAAGGTGCGTTCGGGTCAAGATAATCAATCTGACCAGCTCAGATTGGGGCATGACGGAAATTCTGGCGGCGGCACTGGATATCCAATGCCGGCCAATCCACCGGGAAGTTGGGCAAATCGTCGGCCAACGTTTCGGAAGGGCAAGGGGCGGCGAGGGGAGTCGGCATATTCCTGGGCGTCAAGATCTAAATTGGAAACGGCCCAGGCGCGCGGCAAACGGTCTATGTCACGCTTCCCGATAGTTTTCTATCTCGTGGCGCCAGTCACGCGACGGGATGATTCTCTCATATCCGTACCGGATCCAGTCATTCGCGCGGGGCCGCATTCAATGGACGAATTGAGCCGCACGCCCCCACCCGATTCCCGCTATTCGTCGCCCGCCAGCCCGTTGCCGCCGTCGAAACGCGTGACGCCCGGCAGCGCGCGCAGCTTGTCGCAGATCGCCTTGTATTCGAGTTCCGACACCCGCGCCAGCGCAATGCGCACCTCGTCCCGCTCGCCCGTGTCGTCGGCACGCTGCACGATGAACTGCTTCACGCGTGCACTGTCGGGGCCGAGCGCCGCGTGCAGCGAATCGAACGTCAGCGTGCCGCTCGCCACCGTCAGTGCAAGCTGGCGCCGCTGGCGCACCGTGAAATAGCGCCGCTCCAGCGGCTTGATGCCGGCCAGGATGATCAGGATGATGATCGTCGCCGAAATCGACGCGACATAGAGCCCGCCGCCCACCGCGAGGCCGATCGCGGCGACCGACCACAGGCTCGCGGCCGTCGTCAGCCCGCGCACGATCTCGCCGCGCAGCAGGATCGAGCCCGCACCGAGGAAGCCGATGCCCGACACGACCTGCGCGGCGATCCGCGACGGATCGAGCACGACGTGGTCGCTGGTGCCGAGCACGTCGGCGAAACCGAACGCCGACACGATCATGATCAGCGTCGAGCCGACGCACACCAGCATGTGCGTGCGCAGGCCGGCCGCCCACGACAGGCGCTCGCGCTCGAAGCCGATGACGCTGCCGAGCGCCGCCGCGAGAACGAGCCGCATCACGAGTTCCAGGTTGCTGAGCATCCGATTTCTCTCCTTTTTTGGTGTCGGCCGCGCGGAATGTTTTATCCTTGGCCCCGGCCGCGCCGATTCTCCGGGCCGCGCCGACACGTTTCGATCCAAGCGCTCAACCCCGCCATGTCCGTTTCCGACTCCGCTTCCGCCCAGGCCGCCCAGTTGCGCCACCATTTCGTGCACGTCGTCTTGCCGATCTGGCGGGGTTCAGGGTTCGACCCAGCATTGCAACTGCCGTTCGAGGCCGTCGATCCGGCCACCCACGCGCCGCTGCCCGCGACCCGTTATCGCGCAATGGCGTGCGCCAGGCAACTGTTCGTGTTCGCGCAGGCCGGCGACACCGCGCATGCGGCCACGCTGTTCGAGGCGCTGTGCCGGCACTTTCGCGACCCGCGCCACGGCGGCTGGATCTACAGCGTCGACGCGCAGGGCGCGCCGCTCGATACGACCAAGGATCTCTATACGCACGCGTTCATCGTGTTCGCGTGCGCCGCATGGCATGCGGCGTCGGGCGACGCCGCCGCGCGCACGGTGGCAGAAGAAACCGCCGCGCTGATCCAGGACCGCTTCGCGCCGCGCCACGGCGACGCGTTGCTCGATGCCGCGCGCCACGCCGATTTCTCGTCATCCGGCAGCGGGGCGCTGCAGAATCCGCTGATGCACCTGACCGAAGCCTGGCTCGCGGCCGCCGATGCGTTCGGCGACCCGGCGTTCGACGATGCGCTCGCGCGCACCGCGCAGGCCGTCGAGCGCACCTTCGTCGATGCGGCGACCGGCTGCGTGGCCGAGCTGCCGCTCGGCTCGGCCGACAACCGTTTCGAGCCCGGCCATCAGTTCGAGTGGTTCTATCTGGTCGATGCGGCCGGCGCTCGGCTCGCGCAGACCGGGCTTCCCGCCGCGCTGTCGCGCGCGTTCGCGTTCGCCGAGCAATACGGCGTCGATCCGCAGACGGGCGGCGTGTGCGCGGCGCTCGACGCACAAGGCGCGTGCATCGACGGCACGCAGCGGATCTGGGCGCAGACCGAATACCTGCGCGCGCTCGCGACGCACGGCGGCACGCCGGCCTCGGCGCCGCTCGCGCGCCAGATCGAGCGGTTCGCCGCGCGCTTCCTGCATCCGCGCGGCTGGTTCGAGTGCAAGACGGCCGACGGGCAGGTATCGCGCGCCGACATGCCGTCGACGACGCCCTACCATCTCGCGACCGCCTACGCGGCGCTGCCGGCCGGCTCGTAATCCGTCGCGGCGAACGACGGCGCCGCGCGCCCGCTGGATGCGGCGCGTCCATCGCCCAGTTCGAACACCGACACCGCCTGCATCAGGTGCGCGGTCTGGTCGTTCAGCGACGCGGCGGCCGCCGCGACTTCCTCAACCAGCGCTGCGTTCTGCTGCGTGAGCTGATCCATCTGCGTGACGGCCTGGTTCACCTGCTCGATCCCGACGCTCTGCTCGACCGACGCCGCCGTGATCTCCGACATCGTCTGCACGACCCGCGTGATCGACGCCGACACCGTGCGCATCGCGTCGCCGGCGCGCTCGACGAGCTCCGCGCCGCCGTTGATCTGCGCGACCGAATCCTCGATCAGCGCCTTGATCTCCTTCGCCGATTGCGCGCTGCGCTGCGCGAGCGAGCGCACTTCGCCCGCGACCACCGCGAAGCCGCGCCCCTGTTCGCCGGCCCGCGCAGCCTCGACAGCCGCGTTCAGCGCGAGAATGTTGGTCTGGAACGCGATGCCGTCGATCACCGAGATGATTTCCGCGATCCGCCCCGAGCTCTGCGCGATGCCGCGCATCCGGTCGATCACGCTGTCGACCACGCCGCCGCCGTGGCTCGTCGCTTCGAGCGCCGCGTCGGCCAGCGCACTCGCCGCGCGGGCGCTGTCGGTGTTCTGCCGGACGGTCGCGGTCAATTCCTCCATGCTCGCGGCGGTTTCCTCGAGCGACGCCGCCTGCGTGCCCGTGCGCGCCGACAGGTCGGCGTTGCCGCCCGCGATCTCGCCCGCGCCGAGATGGATCGCGTCGGACGCCTGGCGCACCGTACGCACGGTGCCCGCGATGCTCGTCTGCATCGCGGCGAGGCTGCGCAGCATCCGGTCGATCTCGAACACGCCGCCCGCCTGCACCGCTTCGTCGAGGCGGCCCTGCGCGATCCGCTCGAAATGGCGGCCGGCCTGCTCCAGCGGCGCGACGACCGCGCGCCGCGCGGCCGCGTAGATCGCGGCGCTCGCCGCGAGCATCGCCACGAGCAGCACGATGCCGACCGACTTGAACCACAGCATGCCGCCGTCGATGGTGTCGAGCGCCGCGCGGCTCGAGGTGCCGCCATAGTCGGTGAAGCGATGCAGCTCGGCGATGTACGCATCCTGGAAGCCCTGGGTCGGCTGGTCGAGGAACGCCTGGATGTTGTCGGCGTCGAGGAACTGCACGAGCTCGCCCAGCGCGCCGCGCAGCGCGCGATAGCGCTCGGTGAGCGCCGCGACGCGCGCGCGGTTGGTGTCGTCGACCGGCTGCGCGGCCGTCAGCACGGCGAACGCCTTGTCCGCTTCCGCGAGCGACGCGCCCGCGTGGCGGATGATGTCTTCGGGCTTCGGGCCGCCGCGCACCATCCGCGTGCCGGCACGCGACAGGTTGATGCGCGCGTCGAGCAGTTGCTCGGTCGCCCGGCTGGCCGCGTCGACCTGCGCGATCGCGACGTTCGACAGATCGTCGACGCCGCTGCGCGTCGACGCGAGCGTCCAGAAGCCGAGCGCTTCGATCGCAAACAGGAAGAGACAGAACACGGTCAACACGCCGAGCAGACCCGACGCGAGCTTGATTTTTCCGAACATGGGGGATTCCTGGAGAGCGGACGATGAGGCAATGCCCCGGCATTAGCGGCATTTCTTCGTCGGACTTTAGGCGGAATGGCCGGCCACGCAGGTCAATCGCGCGCTTCGCTCGCGCATTCGCGTCGAATCGCCCGCAAACGCGGAGATCTTGCGTATTCGACGCAATAATCGCGTCGCATCGCGCCGGGATTTGCACGAAACGCGGACGAATTTCCTTGCTTATCCGGAGCCCCCTTCCTAGAGTTCAGCGCAAGCGGGCACTCATTTCGAAGGAAGTTCGTTGACGTCCCCCCTCTCCCTAAAGGGAGAGGATTCCCACACCTGGCGATGCACGTCCGCATCGGAGAATGTTCAACGCAGCGTTGGTATCTCGATCATGCTCGGCACCACAGTCACTGCAGGCCCACTCTCTTATTCTCAGTCCCGCGATACCTTTCGGCCGCGTCGTGCTGTCTTTCGATCCACACGACGAACAGGACTGGGTGGAACCCCTTTCGTCGACTTCCTCGAACGTGGCCCCGTGCGCGATCGCTTTGTAGCGGAGCTTGTTTCGGAAGGACGACCAGGATGCGTCGTAGACGCTCTTCGCCATCCTGGTTCTGGCAAGTCTTGCGGCCGACACGTTGCCGACTGCGATGTAGTCGAATCGCCGCACCAGGTCGAGCGCGAGCTTGTGCTGGAAATCGGCACGGGCATTCGCAACCTTGGCGTGCAGCTTCGCGATATGCCGCTTGTGCTTTCGCGCCCGTTGCGCTTTCGCGAGCTTTTCCGCCGCGCATCGACCGAACCGGTCGTTAGGCAGTTTCTCGCCGGTCGAAAGTGTGGCGAAGTCTTTCAAGCCGAGATCGATGCCGACACCGGAACGGACCGGGCGGGCCTGCACATCCGGCATATCGATCACGATGTTGAGAAACCAGTTGCCGCGTGCATCCTGCGCAAAGTTGGTTCCGTCCTTGATCTTGCCTTCGGGAAGCGGTCGACTGTTGAACACGCGAAAGGTGTTGCCGGCGAAACGGAACGCGTCACCCTCGCGCTTCAGGTCTCGGCCCTTCAGCGGCACCCAGCCGAGCGATTTCCTGCCCCGATAACGCAGGTACGGGCGACGGTGCTGACTGCGCGACTTCGCGTATTGCTCGCACGTCGCGTTGACTGTGCCGGAGTGAATACCGAGTTCCTTGCTGCTGCCGGTCGTCAGCACGTTCAGGTCGAATCCTGTAGGCCACTTCTTGCCCCACTTGAGCGCGTGCTTCTGCGTGTCGTTGCAGAAGTTCCAGACGTAGTTCACCGCGCGGCTCTGCTTGTTGAGCAGTCCGTTGAGCGATTTCACCCGGTAGCGATAGACAAGGATCATGCCGGCCATTTTAACGGTGGAATGCCGCTGTCAAACAGCGGCGCTCCTTTCCTCCCCGTCCTGAAGGACGGGGTTTCTCGGAGCAACTGATGACCGACATCACGGACCACGCGCGCGGCGCATTGCGCGCGCAGCCGTTCAGCATGCTGCTGGGCACGGAGCTGATGCATATCGGCGACAACGAAGTGTCGCTGTGCCTGCCCGTGCGCGAGGAACTGCGGCAGCAGCACGGGTTCGTGCACGGCGGCGTCATCAGCTATCTCGCGGACAACGCGCTGACGTTCGCCGGCGCGCTCGTGCTCGGCCCGCGCGTGATCACCGCCGAATACAAGATCAACTACCTGCGGCCGGCCGTGAACGGCACGCTCGTCGCCCGCGCGAAGCTCGTCTACGCGGGCCGGCACCAGGCGACCTGCCAGTGCCACGTGTTCGTCATCGACGGCGACCACGAGCGGCTCGTCGCGATCGCGCAAGGCACGATCAACCGCGTCGGCGACGGCAAGGTGCCGGATGCGCGGGAGGAAACGGCGTGAGTTGCCGGGTCCAGACATCGATGCCGCGACGCATGTCGCGCTAGCGTTTCATCGCAGCCAGATAAACCGCATCACGCTCGCGGCGGCCCACCGCGATCACCAGCACGATGACTTCCGCGTCGCGCACTTCGTAGACGAGGCGATAGCCGACACCACGCAACTTGATCTTGTAGCGATCCGGGTGGCCATGCAATTTGGCTGACGGACGCGAGGATGCTCGAGGCGCTCGGGCTGGCTCGCTTTGAACTGATCGCGCACGGTGCGATCAAGCTTCCTCCCCTTCAATGCAGGTTCGAGAAAGGCGAGTTCAAAGGTCATTCAGCTTGACCTTGACGACCTTCTCCCTGGCGCGCGAATCGGCCAACGCATTGTCTTCGATGTCTTCCAGGCGTTCGACCATCGCCTCCCACGTCTTCGCGGGAATGCAGTAGAACGCGGGTTCGTTGTGGTTCAGGATCGCGACCGGGAAACCCTCGCCCGCAGCAACGGTTCCCATCGGATTCCGCTTCAGCTCCGAGATGCTAGCCGTCACGCTTGCCAGAATGGTGTGAGGCATACCCGCTCCTTCTCCGATCGAGCGTCGATTGTACTTAATTTGATACCAAATTTAGCACCACAATTGGCACTCTGATGCGCTCGACACTCGGCCGTCGACGAACGGAAGCAACCTCCTGAAAGACAGCCCTAATCGGCTTCATCCCCCGCCAACGGCAAAAACCGCGGCGCCACCCGCGCCCGCACGTTCCCGTTCTCATCCGTCCGATAGATCCCGCGCGCCGCGTTGTGCGGATGCACGGCCGCGTCGGCCACGCTCAGCAGCGGCGCGAAACACGCGTCGGTGCCTTCGAGCAGCGCGCGCCAGTGCGCGGACGGCTGCTGCGCGAACACCTCCGCGAAACGCGCCTTCAGCGCGGGCCAGCGCGCGCGGTCGTACTGCGACGCGGGATCGACGTCGGTCAGCCCGAGCCGTTCGACCAGCAGCGCGTAGAACGGCGGCTCGAGCGCGCCGATCGTCACGCATTCGCCGTCCGCGCAGCGATACACGTCGTAGAACGGCGCGTCGTGGAACAGGCTCGGCTGCGCGCCGTCGAGCTGCCCGTTCGCGCGGGCCCACAGCGCGAGCGACCCGAGCATCGACACGATGTCGACGATCGCGCCGTCGACCACGCGCCCCGGCCCGCCGCCACGCACGTCGAGCAACGCGCAGACGATCCCGAACGCGAGCCCGAGCGCGCCGCCCGCATCGCCGACGACGGTCGGCGGCACGCCCGGCCGGCCGTCGCGTGGCGCGGACAACGACAGCAGCCCGGTCAGCGCGACGTAGTTCAGGTCGTGCCCGGCCGCGGCCGCGAGCGGGCCGTGCTGGCCCCAGCCCGTCATGCGCCCGTAGACGAGTTTTGGATTGCGGCGCGCGCAAGCGTCGGGCCCGAGGCCGAGCCGCTCCATCACGCCGGGCCGCAAGCCCTCGATCAACGCGTCGGCCTGCGCGATCAGATCGAGCGCGGCGTCACGTCCGGCCGGCGCCTTCAGGTCGAGTTCGACGATCGTCTTGCCTTCGCGCAGCAGGTCGTCGTCGCGGGCCCGCAGCGCATCCGGCGCGCTGGTGCGGCCGGACGGACGTGCGATCAGCGTGATGCGCGCGCCCATGCCGGCGAGCATCCAGCCCGCGAGCGGGCCGGGGCCGAGACCTTCGAATTCGACGATGTGGATGCCGGCAAGCGGCGCGTTCAATGGCATGGCGACCTCGCTGAAATGCAGTCGGGACAGGAGCGGCGAAACGTCCCGATTCTATGCGAATGCCTGCGCGCGCCGGCTTCGCGCGGTCAGGGCCCGTTCACGCTAATAACGGGCTTGCGCCGGCCCCCGGAATGAATCTCTCCGCACAAGGGGGAACCTGCGCTAACGGCCCACGTCGCCCGCGCGCTCGGCCAGCGCCGCCCGCATCGCGCGCACGATCGCGTCCCGATGCGGGTCGATCCGCTCGACGGGCCCGGCCACGCCCATCGCCAGCGGCAGCCCGTTCCGTCCGCGATCACCATCGAGATCATCGCGGCGCCCTGCGTGACGGTATGCGCCGAATAGGAATAGCCGAGCCGGCGGGTCTGTTCGACCTTGTCGAGCACGACGTCCTCGTCGATCGTCCTGCCCGACTTCCCGATCCGGCGGATGCTGCGCGACACGAGCCGGCGGATCGTGCTGTCCGGCTGGATGCTCAGCAGCGCCCAGCCGAGACCCGACATGCAGATCTCGCGACGCGTGCCGATCGGCGCATAGAACTGCACCGGAATCGAGTGCGAGCCTTCGACCGCATCGATGTACTGCACGTACAGGTCGCTCTGCACCGCGATCACGACCGCCTCGTGCGTGCGCCCCGCCAGCCGCTTCGCGACGGCATGCCAGTGCCGCCGGCTGCCGGCCGCCGAATCGACCAGTGCTTCGCCGAGATTGACGAGCCGCGCGGTGGGCGCATACGCATGCGTTGCGTCGTCGTACGCGAGGTAGCCGAGCGTCTTCATGCTGGTCAGCAGCGCCGCCGCGCTCGACCCCGGATACCCGCAGCGCGTGGCGATCTCGCGCACGCTCAGCGGCCGCTGCAAGGTGCTGAAGAGTTCCAGCACCTCGAACACGCGCGCCGCGCTCTTGACCACGTTTCCGCTCATCCCGCCCTCCCCGCAGCGACCGGCACGGGCCTTCCACGTATGTGGAACGGAATTTCCCGCTGCCGACCGTCGTGACGATACTAGGCTTCGGCCCGCGGCGTGAAGCCCCGCGGCATAGAACATACGGAGACACCATGGCAGCCTTTTTGATCCGTGAACGGCAGGGCGCGATCCTGACCGTCACGATGAACCGTCCCGACACCCGCAACGCCATTTCGGACACCGATGCGATCGACGCACTGACCGAATGCTGCGACGAAGCGAACCGCGACGAATCGATCCGCGTGCTGGTCCTGACCGGCGCCGGCACGACGTTCTCGTCGGGCGGCAACGTGAAGGCGATGCGCGCGTTCATGGAATCGGGCCCGCACGACCCGGCCGCGATCCGGACCAGCTATCGCCGCGGCATCCAGCGGCTCGCGCACGCGTTCCAGCACCTCGAAGTGCCGGCCATCGCGGCGGTCAACGGCCCGGCCATCGGTGCCGGCACCGATCTCGCGTGCATGTGCGACATCCGCATCGCCGCCGACCGCGCACGCTTCGCGGAAAGCTTCATCACGCTCGGCCTCGTACCGGGCGACGGCGGCGCGTGGTTCCTGCCGCGAATCGTCGGCGCCGCGGTCGCCGCGGAAATGTCGTTCACCGGCGATGCGCTGGACGCGCAGGCCGCGCTGCGCTGCGGACTCGTGTCGCGCGTCGTGCCCGATGGCGACCTCCTCGCGCAGGCGCACGAACTGGCCGGCCGCATCGCCCGCCACTCGGGCACCGCGCTGCGCCTGACCAAGCGGCTGCTGCGCGAAGGCCGCCACGCGAGCCTCGACACGCTGCTCGACCTGTCGGCGTCGTACCAGGCGTTCGCGCACGCCAGCCCCGAACATCGCGCGGCAGTGAACGCGCTGTTCGCCGCGCGCGGCTGAACCCGCGACGCATCGCGGCCGTGCAGCCGGCGCATGCCGGCCCGACGGCCCGTCGAATCCATATCGAAGGAGACATCGTCATGACCAGCAGCAACGAAGGCGCACTCGCAGGCGTGCGCGTGGTGGACCTGAGCCGCGTCTATGCGGGGCCGTTCTGCGCGCAGACGCTCGCCGACCACGGCGCGGACGTCATCAAGATCGAACCGCCGCAAGGCGACGAAACGCGCGACTGGGGGCCCGCGATGCCGAACGGCCTCTCCAGCTATTACTGGGGGCTCAACCGCAACAAGCGCAATCTCGCGCTCGACCTGTCGCATCCCGACGGACGCGACGTGCTGTTCCGCGTGCTCGAAACGGCCGACGTGCTGATCGACAACTTCAAGCAGGGCACGCTCGAACGCTGGGGCCTCGGCTACGAAGACAGCCTGCGCGAGCGCTTCCCGCGCCTCGTCCACTGTTCTATCTCCGGATACGGCACCGACGGCCCGCTCGCGCGGTTTCCGGGCTACGACGCCGTCGCGCAGGGCCTCGCCGGTTTCATGTCGATCAACGGCGAGCCCGGCGGCATGCCGCTCAAGGTGCCGTTTCCGGTCGTCGATTACGCGGCCGGCCTGAGCGCCGTCTCCAGCATCGTGATCGCGCTGGTCGAGCGGACGCGCTCCGGCCTCGGGCAACACGTCGACATCGACCTGTTCAGCACCGCGCTGTCGATGCTGCATCCGGTCAGCACGAGCTGGATGGCGACCGGCAACGTGCCCGTCGCGACCGGCAACGTGTACGGCGCGATCGCGCCGTACGGCGTCTACCCGTGCAAGGACAAGCCGGTCGCGACCGGCGCCGGCAACAACCGCACGTTCGCGCGGCTCGTCGAGGCACTCGGTGTGCCCGAGCTGGCGCGCGATCCGCGCTTCGCGACCAATGCGCAGCGCGTCGCGCATCGCGATGCGCTCGACACGCTGCTCGGCCAGTTGACCGCCGAACTGCATGCCGACGACGTCGTCGAGCGGCTGCTGCGCGCCGGCGTCGCGACGGGGCCGGTGAACACCGTGGCCGATGCGTTCGGCCATCCGCAGGCGGCGCGCAACGCGATGTTCGTCGATACCGATACGTACACCGGCGCGGGCATCCCCGCCAAGCTGTCCCGTACGCCGGGATCGATACGCCGTCCGCCTCAACCGTTCGCCGCCGACACCGACGCCGTGCTCGACGCGTTCGGGATCGATGCGGCCCGCCGCGACGCGTTACGGCAGGCGGGCGTGCTGCACGACACGCGGGCGGACGCCGCCGGGAGCGCGTCATGACCACCCCACGCTCGTTTTCCTCGCTGACGGACGACGATGCCCCGTCGATCCTGCGCAACGACGCCGACGGCATCGCGTGGCTGACGATCCATCGCCCACGCGTCGCCAATGCCCTGTCCACCGAAGCGATCCGCCGCCTGTGCGACGAACTCGTCACGCTCGACGACAACCCGTCGATTCGCGTCATCGTGATCCGCGGCGCGGGCGAACGCGCGTTCAGCGCGGGCGTCGATCTCGGCGACCCCGAGATACGCGGGATGCAGCCGATGCGCGGGCTCGCGCGCAACGTGCACGAACTGATCCTGGAGCTGCGCAAGCCGACCATCGCGGCCATCAACGGCTACGCCATCGGCGGCGGCTGCGAAATCGCCCTCGCGTGCGATCTGCGAATCGCCGCCGATCACGCGACCTTCGCGCTGCCCGAAGCGCGGGTCGGCATGGGCGCGAACTTCGCAAGCGTGCTGCTGCCGCGCATGTTGCCGCGCGCGATCGCGATGGAGCTGCTGTTCACGGGCCGCCGCTTCGACGCGAACGAAGCGCAGCGCGCCGGCCTGCTGAACCGCGTCGTGCCCGGCGCCGCGCTCGACGACACCGTGCGCGAACTGGCGCTGACGATCGCCGCGAACGCGCCGCTCACGATCCGCCGCATCAAGGAAACCGCGACGCACAGCCAGGGGCTGCCGGTGGCCGCCGCGCTGCGGCTGGACGTCGGCCCCGACGTCTACGCGAGCGAGGACCGGATCGAGGGCGCCCGCGCGTTTCTCGAGAAGCGCAAGCCGGTGTTCAAGGGACGCTGAGCCCGGCGCAGCACCGCGACACCCCACGCGCACCGCTCCCAGAACGCGGGCGCGCCAAGAAAACATGGACGGAGACACCTTCATGCAACGGAAAGCATTCCTGGTCGGCGCGTGCGTGCTGTGCGCCACGTCGGCGCACGCGTCGTCGGTCACGCTGTACGGGATCGTCGACAGCTACGTCGAATTCGATCGCGTCGGCAGCCTGTCGAGCATGCGGCAAAGCGGCGGCGGCTCGTCGACGAGCCGCTTCGGACTGACGGGCGTCGAGGATCTCGGCGGCGGCACGTCGACGAAATTCGTGCTGGAAAGCGGCTTCTCGCCGGCCGACGGATCGTTCCAGGGCGGCACGCTGTTCTACCGGCAGGCGTACGTGTCGCTGCAGAACACGCGCTACGGCGACCTGCGGCTCGGCCGGCAATACACGCCCGCGTTCTACGTCGTGTACGACGGCGATCCGTTCGGACTCAACGAACGGATGTCGCCGCTCGCGCTGCTCGCGACGTCGACGGACACGATCACGAGCAACACGACCCCGCCGATTCCACGCTTCAACCAGGCGGCGTCGTATCTGAGCCCCGACTGGAACGGCCTGCGCGTGATGGCCACGTACGGCTTTCCGACGCCGAACGCGCTATCGACGCAGGCCGGACGCAACTACGGCGCCGGGCTGCAGTACCGGATCGGCGGGCTCTACGTCGGCGCCGGCTTCCAGGGCGACACGTCGGCCGGCAACCTGGCGCCCGTCGTCTGCCCGTCGACGACCCGCCACTACGTGTTCGCAGCCAACTACGCGTTCGCGCGCGTCAAGCTGTACGCCGCGTTCCTGTACGGCGTCGGCACGGCTGCGCGCCTGCCCGCGTTCTCGACCGCGAGCGTCGGCGCGTCGATCAACGTCGGTGCGCTCGATCGCGTGCTCGTGTCGGTCGTGCGCCGCGACGTGAAGGGCTCGGCGAACGACGCGACCGCGCTCGGCGTCGGCTACGACCATCCGCTGTCGAAGCGGACGTCGCTCTACGCACGCTATCTCTACATGAAGAACGGCGGCGACGCCCGCAACACCGTCGTCGTCGGCCTGCAACCGCATCCGGGCGGCACCGAGCAGGTGTTCGCGCTCGGCATCGCTCACCGTTTCTGACGGAGCGCCCATGACCCCGACCCTTTCGACCCACCCGGCCGCCGTCGACGATGGCGCGACGCAGGTGCTCTACCGCCGGATCTCGCGCCGGCTGCTGCCGTTCCTGATCCTCTGCTACACGCTGTCGTTCATCGACCGGATCAACATCGGCTTCGCGCACGCGCAGATGGCCGCCGAACTGCACTTTTCCGACGCCGTCTACGGGCTCGGTGCGGGCATCTTCTTCATCGGCTACATGGCGTTCGAGATTCCGAGCAACGCTTGGCTCGCGCGGATCGGCGCGCGCCGGACGATCGCCCGGATCATGGTGCTGTGGGGTCTCGGCTCGGCCGCGACGATGTTCGTCACGACGCCCGCGCAGTTCTACGCGTGCCGCTTCCTGCTGGGCGTGTTCGAGGCCGGCTTCTTCCCCGGGATCCTGTTCTATCTCGGCGCGTGGTATCCGCCGCGGCAGCGCGCCAAGGCGTTCGCGCTGTTCATGACCGCGCTGTACCTCGCGGGGCTGATCGCCGGCCCCGTGTCGGGCGCGATCCTGACGTACTTCGACGGCGTGGCCGGCCTGAGCGGCTGGCAATGGCTGTTCGTCGTGGAAGGGCTGCCGAGCAGCGCGCTCGGCCTCGTCGCGCTGCGCTTTCTCGACGACCGGCCGGACGACGCACGCTGGTTGTCGGACGCCGACAAGGCCGCGCTGCACGCCGCGCACGCGCAGGCCGAAGCCGGTACGCCGGCGGCGAACCCGGCGCGACCGTTGCTCGCACATCGCGATTTCTGGCTGCTGTGCGCGGCCAATTTCGCGATCGCGGCCGCCGGCTACGCGCTCGTGTTCTGGATGCCCGTGATCCTGCATCGCGGCGGCCTGCATGGCGCGATGCAGATCGGGCTGCTGTCCTCGCTGCCGTACCTGTGCGGCATCGTCGGCATGCTCGCGATGGGCTGGCGCACCGAGCGCCGGCGCGAATGGCGCAAGCACGGCGCAGTCGCGATGCTCGCGTGCGCGGCGGCCCTCGCCGGGCTCGCGAGCAGCGCCGGCACGTCGCACCTGATGATCGCGCTGTGCATCGCGGTCGCCACGCACGCCGCGGCGCTGCCCGCGTTCTGGGTGCTGCCGGGGCTCGCGCTGCCGAAGCGCTCGATGGCGGTCGCGATCGCGGCGATCACGATGACCGGCGCGATCGGCGGGTTCGCGAGCCCGTTCCTGATGGGCGTGCTCAACACGGCCACCGGGTCGATGCACGGCGGGCTCTATTTCAATGCCGCGCTGCTGGCGGCCGGCGCGCTCGCGTTGCTCGGCACGTTGCGCGCCCGCGCGGCGGCGCACACGAACGCCGGCTGACGGCACGACTTCTTCCTCTCCTGTACGAATCCACCCTCATGAATTTCGAACTCGAACTCGAACACCGGATGATCCGGGACCTCGTCGCACGTTTCGTGAAGGACGAACTGATTCCGCTCGAAGCGGCGGTGATGGCGCGCGAGGCCGACGGCCAGCGCTTCGGGCTGCTCGCCGACGAACGTGCGCGACTCGACGAGCGCTCCCGGCAGCTCGGCCTGTGGGGACTCGATGCGCCGCTCGACGCGGGCGGCTCGGATCTGCCGGCCGTCGCGATGGTCGGCGTGAACGAGGCGATCGGCACGACCGTCACCCCGTATATCCTGCCGCCCGACTCGCCGAACCTGCGGATGCTGTGCGACGCGGCCGACGATGCGCAACGCGCGCGCTATCTCGACCCGTACGCACGTGGCACCACGCGTGCGGCGATGGCGATTTCCGAGCCCGGCGCCGGCTCCGATCCGGGCGCGCTGTCGACGACCGCCGTGCGCGACGCGGACGGCTGGGTGCTGAACGGCCGGAAGATCTGGATCAGCCACGCGGCCGAAGCCGACTGGACGATCGTGATGGCGCTGACCGATCGAAGCAAGGGCAAGCGCGGCGGCATGTCGGCGTTCATCGTCGACCGCGACACGCCGGGCTTCGTCATCGAACGCCGGATTCCGATGATCGGCGGGCTGTCGACCTACGAAATCGTGCTGGAAGACTGCCGCATTCCCGCCGCGCAACTGCTGGGCCGGGAAGGCGCCGGCTTCGCGCCGATGCAGGCCCGGCTCGCGAACCGGCGGCTGGAGATGGCCGCGTGGTGCATCGGCCGCGCCGAGCGCGCGGTCGCGCTGCTGTGCGACCATGCGAAACAGCGCACGACCTTCGGCGTGCCGCTCGCGGAGCGCCAGGCGGTCCAGTGGTGGGTCGCCGACGCGCTCACGCAGATCCATGCGTGCCGCCTGATGACCTACGAAGCGGCTACGCGCGTGGATGCCGGGCAGGATGCACGCACGCAGATCTCGATGGTCAAGGTGTTCGCGACCGAAATGGCGTCGACCGTCATCGATCATGCGATGCAGACACTCGGCGCGATGGGCATGACGAAGGAAATGCCGTTGCAGCAGATGGCCAGCGAGGCGCGGCTGATGCGCATCTTCGAAGGCCCGACCGAGGTGCACCGCTGGGTCGTCGCGCGTAGCGTGCTCTGACCGCGGCGCGCCGCCCACTTCCACGATGGAGCCCTGCGTTGAACACCCTGCATCTCGTCGATCCTGAAATCCGCCCGCTGCTCGAGACCTGGCCGACCGTCACGCTCGACGCCGACAACCTCGCGCAGTCGCGCCAGCGCGTGCTGCCGCTGCCGCCGCCCGACCCGGCCGGCAGCACGCTCGAACGCCGCACGGTGCCCGGCCCCGCCGGCGCGCCGGACGTCCCGGTCCTCGTTTATTGGCCCGACGGCCACGCGCGCCCGCTCCCGGCGATCGTCCACATGCACGGCGGCGGCTACGTGCGCGGTGCGGCGAAGGATCTCGAAGCGGTGCACCGGTCGCTCGTGACGCAGCTCGGCTGCGCGCTGATCTCGGTCGACTACCGCCTTGCGCCGGAAACCGTGTTTCCCGGCGCGATCGAGGACTGCTACGCGGCGCTCGGCTGGGTGTTCCGTCACGCCGATACGCTCGGCATCGACACCGCGCGGATCGGCGTGGCGGGCGAAAGCGCGGGCGGCGGGCTCGCCGCCGCGCTGGCGCTGTTGGCCCGCGACCGCGGCGAATTCCCGCTCGCGTTCCAGCACCTGATCTATCCGATGCTCGACGATCGCACCTGCACGCGCACGCCGCATCCGCATGCCGGCGAATTCATCTGGCATGCGGCCAACAACCGGTTCGGCTGGACCTCGCTGCTCGGTCATGCGCCGGGCATCGACGGCGTGTCGCCGTACGCGGCGGCCGCGCGCGCCACGCGGCTCGACGGCCTGCCGCCGACGTTCCTGTCGGTCGGCTCGCTCGACCTGTTTCTCGACGAAAATCTCGACTATGCGCAGCGCCTGCTCCGCGCGGGCGTGCCGACCGAGCTGCACGTGCTGCCCGGCGGCGTACACGGCTTCGACATCGTGCCCGGCGCGCGGGTCTCGGAAGCGGCGCGCCGCCTGAGCCACGACGCGCTGCGCCGCTTCCTGCACGGCTGACGAAAACGACGCGGGCGGCCGAAGCCGCCCGCATCTGCGCCGATACCGACGGCAACGATCAGAACGCGTCGCCCGGCACCCGCACCCAGCCTTCCATCAGCACGCGCGCGCTGCGGCTCATGATCGCCTTCGTGACGGTCCACTCGCCGTTCTCGCGTTGCGCTTCCGCGCCGACGCGCAGCGTGCCCGACGGATGCCCGAAGCGCACCGCGTTGCGTTCGCCGCCGCCCGCTGCAAGGTTGACGAGCGTGCCGGGGATCGCCGCGGCCGTGCCGATCGCGACCGCCGCCGTGCCCATCATCGCGTGATGCAGCTTGCCCATCGACATCGCGCGCACCAGCAGGTCGACGTCGCCCGCGTTCACGCGCTTGCCGCTCGACGCGACATAGTCGGCCGGCTTCGCGACGAACGCGATCTTCGGAGTGTGCTGCCGCGTCGCGATTTCGTCGAGCGTGTCGATCAGGCCCATCCGCAGCGCGCCGTGCGCGCGAATCGTCTCGAACTTCTCGAGCGCCTTCGCATCACCGTTGATCGCATCCTGCAGCTCGGTGCCCGTATAGCCGATCGCCTCGGCCTCGACGAAGATCGTCGGAATCCCCGCGTTGATCATCGTCGCCTTCAGCGTGCCGATGCCCGGCACGGCCAGATCGTCGACGAGGTTGCCGGTCGGGAACATCGAGCCGCCCGCGCCTTCTTCGTCGGCGGCCGGGTCCATGAATTCGAGCTGCACTTCGGCGGCCGGGAACGTGACGCCGTCCAGCTCGAAGTCGCCCGTCTCCTGCACCGCGCCGTTCACGATCGGCACGTGCGCAATGATCGTCTTGCCGATGTTCGCCTGCCAGATCCGTACGGTCGCGACGCCGTCGCGCGGCACGCGCGCCGGATCGACCAGCCCGCCGCTGATCGCGAACGGGCCGACCGCCGCCGACAGGTTGCCGCAGTTGCCGGTCCAGTCGACGAACGCGCGGTCGATCGCGACCTGACCGAACAGGTAGTCGACGTCGTGGCCCGGCCGCGTGCTCTTCGACACGATCACCGTCTTGCTGGTGGACGACGTCGCGCCGCCCATCCCGTCGATCTGCTTGCCGTACGGATCGGGGCTGCCGATCACGCGCAGCAGCAGCGCGTCGCGCGCGGCGCCCGGCGCCTGCGCGGCATCCGGCAGATCCTGCAGCCGGAAGAACACGCCCTTGCTGGTGCCGCCGCGAAGGTAGGTCGCGGGAATCCTGATTTGAGGAATGTGAGCCATGTCTGTGTTCCCAATGTGCGCCGGTCAGGCTGCCTGCGACGATTCGAGGAAGTCCTGCGCGAAACGCTGCAGCACGCCGCCCGCTTCGTAGATCGACACTTCCTCGGCCGTATCGAGCCGGCACGTCATCGGCACCTCGACACGCTCGCCGTTCCGGCGGTGAATCACGAGCGTCAGGTCGGCGCGCGGCGTGCGCTCGCCGATCACGTCGAAGGTCTCGGTGCCGTCGATGCCGAGCGTCGTCCGGTTGGTGCCCGGCTTGAACTCGAGCGGCAGCACGCCCATCCCGATCAGGTTCGTGCGGTGGATCCGCTCGAAGCCTTCGGCGGCGATCGCCTCGACGCCCGCGAGCCGCACGCCCTTCGCGGCCCAGTCGCGCGACGAGCCCTGGCCGTAGTCGGCGCCGGCCACGACGATCAGCGGCTGCTTGCGATTCATGTACGTCTCGATCGCTTCCCACATCCGCATGACCTTGCCCTCCGGCTCGACGCGCGCGAGCGAGCCCTTCTTCACCGCGCCGTCGACGACCGCCATCTCGTTGATCAGCGTCGGGTTCGCGAAGGTCGCGCGCTGCGCGGTCAGGTGGTCGCCCCGGTGCGTCGCGTACGAGTTGAAGTCTTCTTCCGGCAGGCCCATCTTCGCGAGGTACTCGCCGGCCGCGCTGTCCAGCAGGATCGCGTTCGACGGCGACAGGTGGTCGGTCGTGATGTTGTCGCCGAGCACCGCGAGCGGGCGCATGCCCGTCAACGTGCGTTCGCCGGCAAGCGCCCCTTCCCAGTACGGCGGACGGCGGATGTACGTGCTCTGCGCGCGCCAGTCGTACAGCGGTGCGGCGCGTTCGCCGGCGTCGGCGCTGCGCGCGAACATCGGCTCGTAGACCTTGCGGAACTGCTCGGGCTTCACGCTCGATGCGACGATCGCGTCGATCTCCTCGTCGGTCGGCCAGATGTCCTTCAGCGTGACGGGCTGGCCGTCCGCGTCATGGCCGAGCACGTCCTTTTCGATGTCGAAGCGGATCGTGCCGGCGATCGCATACGCGACGACGAGCGGCGGCGACGCGAGGAACGCCTGCTTCGCATACGGGTGAATGCGGCCGTCGAAGTTGCGGTTGCCGGACAGCACGGCCGTCGCGTACAGGTCGCGATCGACGATCTCCTGCTGGATCTTCGGGTCGAGCGCGCCCGACATCCCGTTGCAGGTCGTGCACGCGAACGCGACGATGCCGAAGCCGAGCTTTTCCAGCTCGGGCAGCAGGTTCGCTTCTTCCAGATACAGCTCGACCGCCTTCGAGCCCGGCGCGAGCGAGCTCTTCACCCACGGCTTGCGCGTGAGGCCCTTCGCGTTCGCGTTGCGTGCGAGCAAGGCAGCTGCGATCACGTTGCGCGGGTTGCTGGTGTTCGTGCAGCTCGTGATCGCGGCGATGATCACCGCGCCGTCGGGCATCTCGCCCGGCTTCTCTTCCCACTGGCCGGCGATCCCGCGCGCGGCGAGATCGGACGTCGGCAGCCGCTTGTGCGGATTCGACGGGCCGGCCATGTTGCGCACGACGCTCGACAGGTCGAACGTCAGCGTGCGCTCGTACTGCGCATCGTTCAGCGTATCGGCCCACAGGCCGGCCGCCTTCGCGTAGGTCTCGACCAGCTTCACCTGCTCGTCGCTGCGGCCGGTGAGGCGCAGGTAGTCGATCGTCTGGCCGTCGATGAAGAACATCGCGGCCGTCGCGCCGTATTCGGGCGCCATGTTCGAGATCGTCGCGCGATCGCCGAGCGTGAGGCTCGCCGCGCCAACGCCCCGGAACTCCAGGTACGCGCCGACCACCTTTTCCTTGCGCAGGAACTCGGTCAGCGCGAGCACGACGTCGGTCGCGGTGATGCCGGGCTGGCGCTTGCCGGTCAGCTCGACGCCGACGATGTCGGGCAGGCGCATCCACGACGCGCGGCCGAGCATCACGTTCTCGGCTTCGAGCCCGCCGACGCCGATCGCGATCACGCCGAGCGCGTCGACGTGCGGCGTGTGGCTGTCGGTGCCGACACAGGTGTCCGGGTATGCGACGCCGTCCTGCGCCTGGATCACCGGCGACATCTTCTCGAGATTGATCTGGTGCATGATGCCGTTGCCCGGCGGGATCACGTCGACGTTCTCGAACGCCTTCTTCGTCCACTCGATGAAGTGGAAGCGATCCTCGTTGCGGCGATCCTCGATCGCGCGGTTCTTCGCGAACGCGTCCGGGTCGAAGCCGCCGCATTCGACCGCGAGCGAGTGGTCGACGATCAGCTGCACCGGCACGACCGGGTTCACCTTCGCCGGGTCGCCGCCGCCGTCCGCGATCGCGTCGCGCAGGCCGGCGAGATCGACGAGTGCCGTCTGCCCGAGGATGTCGTGGCACACCACGCGCGCCGGGAACCACGGGAAATCGCGTTCGCGCTTGCGCTCGATGATCTGCTTCAGCGACTCGGCGAGGATCGCCGGATCGCAGCGGCGCACGAGGTTTTCGGCGAGCACGCGCGACGTGTACGGCAGCGTGTCGTACGCGCCGGGCGCGATCGCTTCGACCGCGGCACGCGCGTCGAAATAGTCCAGCGACGTGCCGGGCAGGGGTTTGCGGTTGGCGGTATTCATGATGTGGGGCGGGAATTCGGGGTATGACGTGCCGCGCGCGCCGGCCGCCCGCATCACGGGGGCCGGTGCGCGCGGCGGGCGATCAACGCTTCTCGATCGGCACGAACTGCAGGTCTTCCGGGCCCGTGTAGTTCGCGCTCGGGCGGATGATCTTGTTGTCGATGCGTTGCTCGATGATGTGCGCGCTCCAGCCCGACGTGCGCGAGATCACGAACAGCGGCGTGAACATCGCGGTCGGCACGCCCATCATGTGATACGACACCGCGCTGAACCAGTCGAGGTTCGGGAACATCTTCTTCGCGTCCCACATCACCGATTCGAGGCGCTCGGCGATGTTGTACAGCTTCGTGTCGCCCGCTTCCTTCGACAGCTTGTGCGCGACGCCCTTGATCACCTTGTTGCGCGGATCGGAGATCGTGTAGACCGGATGGCCGAAGCCGATCACGACTTCCTTGTTCTCGACGCGGCGGCGGATGTCGGCTTCGGCGTCGTCCGGCGAGCTGTAGCGGCTCTGGATCTCGTACGCGACTTCGTTCGCGCCGCCGTGCTTCGGCCCGCGCAGCGCGCCGATCGCGCCGGTGATCGCCGAGTAGATGTCCGAGCCCGTGCCCGCGATCACGCGGCCCGTGAACGTCGATGCGTTGAATTCGTGCTCCGCGTACAGGATCAGCGACGTGTGCATCGCCTCCACCCACGACTTCGACGGCGTCTTGCCATGCAGCAGGTGCAGGAAGTGGCCGCCGATCGAGTCGTCGTCGGTTTCCGTCTCGATGCGCTTGCCGTTGTGCGAGAAGTGATACCAGTACAGCAGCATCGAGCCGAGCGACGCCATCAGGCGGTCGGCGATGTCGCGCGCGCCCGGCAGGTTGTGGTCGTCCTTCTCCGGCAGCACGGTGCCGAGCACCGACACGCCCGTGCGCATCACGTCCATCGGATGCGCGGACGCCGGGATCTGCTCGAGCGCGGCCTTCAGCGCGCTCGGCAGGCCGCGCAGCGCGCGCAGCTTGGTCTTGTACGCGGCCAGCTCGGTCATGGTCGGCAGCCTTTCGTGCACGAGCAGGTGCGCGATCTCCTCGAACTCGCACGATTCGGCGACGTCGAGAATGTCGTAACCGCGGTAATGCAGGTCGTTGCCGGTCTTGCCGACCGTGCACAGCGCCGTGTTGCCGGCCGTCACGCCCGACAGCGCCACCGACTTCTTCGGCTTGAATGCGCCTGCGGCGGCCGGTGCTGCTGCGTCTTTCGTCTCGCTCATGTTTTCCTTCTCCAAGGTGTATCGGGGGTGCGGGCCGCGTTACTTCTTGCCCTGCGCGAACAGTTCGTCGAGCTTGCGCTCGTATTCGTGATAGCCGAGGAAGTCGTACAGCTCGGCGCGCGTCTGCATCGTCGGCACGGCCGCCTTCTGCGTGCCGTCGCGGCGCAGCGTCTCGTAGAAGTTCAGCGCGGCCTTGTTCATCGCGCGATACGCGCCGCAGCAGTACAGCGCGATGTCGACGTTCGCCTCGCGCAGTTCGTCGACCGTAAACAGCGGCGTCGAGCCGAATTCGGTCAGGTTCGCGAGGATCGGCACCTTCACGGCCGCCTTGAAGCGGCGGTAGTCGTCGAGCGTCTTCATCGCTTCCGGGAAGATCATGTCCGCGCCGGCTTCGACGTACGCGACCGCGCGCTCGATCGCCGAATCGATCCCTTCGGCGGCGGCCGCATCGGTGCGCGCCATGATCACGAACTGATCGTCGGTACGCGCATCGACCGCGGCCTTCACGCGATCGACCATTTCCTCGATCGGCACGACTTCCTTGCCTGGGCGGTGGCCGCAGCGCTTC
Source organism: Burkholderia sp. BCC0419 (assembly GCF_902830285.1). Lineage (NCBI taxonomy): Bacteria > Pseudomonadati > Pseudomonadota > Betaproteobacteria > Burkholderiales > Burkholderiaceae > Burkholderia > Burkholderia sp. BCC0419. The sequence continues at coordinate 180,201 of NZ_CADESR010000011.1, read as the reverse complement.
TGGCCGACCTGGTCCTCGAGGTGCACGGCCGCGACGCCGGCGTTGATGAACGAGCGGACCGTGCGCGCAATGTTGAACGCGCCGCCCCAGCCCGTGTCGATGTCGACCAGTAGCGGCAGGTCGGTCGCGTTGGTGATCCGGGTCGCGTCGATCAGCACGTCTTCCATCGTGCTGATGCCGAGGTCGGGGATGCCGAGCGAGTTCGCGGCGACGCCGCCGCCCGACAGGTACACGGCCTTGAAGCCGACGGCCTGCGCCATCTTGGCCGCGTACGCGGTGATCGCGCCGACCACCTGCAGCGGCTGCTCGGCCGCGACTGCCGCGCGGAACTTCGCGCCGGCGCTCTGAAGATGCGTATTGCTCATGAACGGCCTCCTGATGGAATGCTCAATAACAGCAAGGACCGGGCCAGCGCGCGAAACGTCGCTAACCCACTGATTATTAAGCAACCGCCGTCGGCGTTGCAGCGCCCGCCGATTTCAATTTAGCACTACATGTTTCAAAAATGAAATCGCACGCGCATAATCGGCCGTCATGGACCTCTCCTCGACCAAGCCCGTCGGCCCGGCCGACCGCACCGTGCGCCCGCGCATCTGGGCGATGGGCATCAGCCGCCTGCGCGAGCTGTTTCGCGAGATCGCCGGCGAATTCGACGAACGCGCCGACGTGCGGATCGTCACGCGTGCCTACGAGGATGCGCTGAGCGCGATCGCGGAGGCCGGCACCGCGCGGCCCGACGTGATCGTCGCGGCCGGCTCGAACGGCGGCTTCCTGAAAACGCGGGCGCAGGTGCCGGTGGTGGTCGTGTCGCCGACCGGCTTCGACGTGATGCAGGCGCTCGCGCGCGCGCGGCGCGACGCCGCGCGGATCGCGCTCGTCAGCGCCGGCGAGACGCCGCCGGAAGTGCGCCGCTTCGTCGCCGCGTACGGCCTCGACGTGCAGTTTGCGTCATATCAGTCCGCGCAGGAAGCGGAAGCCTGCGTGCACGACCTGCGCGATCGCGGCATCGAGACGATCGTCGGCCCGGGCCTCGTTACCGATCTCGCGGCCAGCGCCGGCATGGGCGCGGTGTTCCTGTATTCGCATGCGTCGGTGCGCAAGGCCGTCGAGACGGCGCTCGAAGTCGCGTATGCGACGCACGCCGAGGCATTCCGCCGCCAGCGGCTCGACACGCTGCTGCAACATCTGCGCGACGGCGTGGTCGCGCTCGACGCGCGCGGCCGCGTCGAGGCGATCAACGAGCGGCTCGCGTCGGCGCTCGGGGTCGAACCCGCGGCGGCCGTCGGCCGCGCGCTCGTCGACCTGCGGCCCGAGCTGCGCACGCTGCGCGGCGAGGACGGCGACGCGCTCGCGACCGTGCGCGGCGTGCGCTACGTCGTGCATCGCGGGCCGCTGGTCGATCGCGGCGTCACGTCGGGCAGCGTGCTGACGTTCCAGGAATCGCGCGCGGTCGAACGGCTCGATCGTGCGTTGCGTTCGCAACCGACCACCCAGCAGTTCGCCGCACGCTACGCACTCGACGACGTGGTCGGCGCATCGGCGCCGATGACGCGCGTGCGCGACCTCGTGCGCCGCTACGCGAAATCCGACGCGACCGTGCTGGTGCTCGGCGAAAGCGGCACCGGCAAGGAGATGATCGCGCAGAGCCTGCATGCGCTGTCCGCGCGGCGCAGCTATCCGTTCGTCGCCGTCAACTGCGGCGCGTTTCCGGAAGCGCTGCTCGAGAGCGAACTGTTCGGCTATGAAGAAGGCGCATTCACCGGCGCGCGGCGCGGCGGCAAGACCGGGCTGTTCGAGGCCGCGCACCGCGGCACGCTGTTTCTCGACGAGATCGGCGAGATGCCGCCTTCGCTGCAGAGCCGGCTGCTGCGCGTGCTGCAGGAGCGCGAGGTGATCCGCCTCGGCTCGACCGAGCCGATCCGCATCGACGTGCGCGTGATCGCCGCGACGCACCGGCCGCTGCTCGCGGCCGTCGAGGCCGGCACGTTCCGCGCGGATCTCTATTACCGGCTCAACATCCTGAACATCGGCCTGCCGCCGCTGCGCGAGCGCGCGGCCGACATTCCCGCGCTCGCGGCGACGCTGCTCGTGCAGGCCGCGCGACGCGAGCCGCGTCTCGCCGAACGCGTGCGCGACGCCGACGACGCGATGCGCGTGCTCGACGCGACGCAAGCGACGCTCGCGCGCTACCGCTGGCCCGGCAACGTGCGCGAACTGCAGAACGTGGTCGAGCGGATCGCGGTGGAGCTGGCCGAGGAAGTCGACGAAAGCGATCCGGGCGCCGCGTGCGCGGCGCTCGCCCCCGGCGCGCTGCAGGTGATCGCGCCCGAGCTGTTCGCGGCGCCGCCCGACGCGGCCGACGCCGATGACGCGCAAACGCTGCACGCGCGCCGCCGTCGCGCGGAAGCCGACGAGATCCGCGCGGTGCTCGACGCGTGCGGCGGCGACCGCGATCGCGCCTGCGCGATGCTCGGCATCAGCAAGACGACGCTGTGGCGGAAGTTGTCGGCGAAATAGGTTCGGGCCGCCGCGTCATTCAGCCTTGTGATAGTGGCGGTACGCCTTCGCGCGATTGCCGCACGACGACATCGAGCACCAGCGGCGGCTGCCGTTCTTGCTGTCGTCGATGAACAGCCACTGGCATTCGTCGTTCGCACAGCGCTTGACCTTCGCGAGCCGCGCGCCGCCGAGCAGGTCGATCGCCGACCACAGCACCGGGCTCAACAGCCCCGCGAGCGTCGCACTTGACGCGTCGATCCGCCACGCATAGCGGCCGTCGACGCGCGCCAGCGCAACGCGCGGCGACGCTTCCGCCAGAAAGCCGCCGAGCAGCGCGAGATCGTCGGGCTGCGGCTCGCGCTGCTCCGCCTGTGCGTGAAAGAGCCGGTATAGCGCCTCGCGCAACGCGAGCGCGCGCGCCAGCATCGCCGGCTCGTCGCCCTGCTGTTTCTCTTTCTCCTTGTCATGCACGCGACATGCGTCGGCCAGGCCGGCCGGCACGCCCGCCTGCTCGCGGCACCACGCCAGCAGGTCGTCCATCGTGCAGAAGGTTTCCGTCGGCGGGTCGCTGCCGCGCCAGTACAGCGTATTCGCGAAATCGAGGCTCAACGTTTCTGGCGGTGCCGGGATCAGGCAGTCCGTCGTGACGGAAGGTTGCGTTTTGCTCATGACGCGATCGTATCTAACCACCATGCCGGTTGACAAGCGCCCGAGCGATTTCTAACATAACCGGCATGGTGGTTAAAAACAGGTTTACTGCCCTGACGCCCCCTTCAATCCAAGGAGACACAGATGATCGATCGCTTTTCGTTCAGCGTTATCCACACCGCCGCCGGCCGCCTGTACGACGACCCCACGCTCGGCGCGCTTCGCTACAAGCGGTTGGCATGGTGTCTATAAGCAGGTTTGCCGCACTGACGTCCCCTCTCGGTTCAAGGAGCCACAGATGATCGATCACCTTTCGTTCGGCGTTGCCCACATCGACCGCAGCCGCACCTTCTACGACAGCGCGCTGGGCGCACTCGGCTACAAGCGTCTGTATAGCGACGACAACGCCGTCGGGTACGGCACGACCGAGCCCGAGCTGTGGTTGCAGCACGCGGCTCGCCCTGTCGCTGCCGATCCCGAATCGGGGATGCACCTGTCGTTCAAGGCCGCGTCGCCGGTCGAGGTCGACGCGTTCTACCGTGCCGCGCTCGAGCACGGCGGCAAGGACAACGGCGGGCCCGGCAAGCGCGAGCACTACGGCCCGGGCTACTACGCGGCGTTCGTCGTCGACCCCGACGGGTATCGGCTCGAAGCGCATTGCGAACTCGACAACGTCGTGTGATCCGCTTCGTCCGGACGCGGACAAGCGACAAGGGCCCGATTCCGCATCGTGCGGAATCGGGCCCCTGGTTTCGGCTACGTCGCGGTTCGGTGCGCGCCGGTCGTCGGCGGCGGTCATGCCGACGGGTCGGGCAGCATGGCCTGCATGCGGGTGGCCGCATCCTCCAGCCGGCCCGCGCCGCTCACGCGCTTATTGCGCGTTGCGCGTGCGCTGCAACTGCTCGCCGAGCCCTTCGATCCCGAGGCGCACCGTCTGGCCGGCCTTCAGGAACACCGGCGACGGCTTGATGCCCATGCCGACGCCCGGCGGCGTACCGGTCGTGATCACGTCGCCCGGCTGCAGCGTCATGCAGGTCGACAGATACGCGATCAGCTGCGCGACCGTGAACACCATCGTGCGCGTGTTGCCGTTCTGATAACGGTGGCCGTCGATTTCGAGCCACAGGTCGAGACGCTGCGGATCGGGCACTTCGTCGCGCGTGACGAGCCACGGGCCGAGCGGGCCGAACGTGTCGAAGCCCTTGCCCTTGTCCCACTGGCCGCCGCGCTCGATCTGCCATTCGCGCTCGGACACGTCGTTGACCACGCAGTAGCCCGCGACGTAATCGAGCGCGCGCGCTTCGTCGACGTCCTTGCACTTCGCACCGATCACGACACCCAGTTCCACTTCCCAGTCGGTCTTGACCGACCCCTTCGGGATGTCGATGCCGTCGTTCGGGCCGCAGATCGAACTCGTCCACTTGCCGAACACGACCGGCTCCTTCGGCACCGCCATGCCGGCTTCGGCTGCGTGGTCGGCATAGTTCAGGCCGATGCCGATGAACTTGCCGACGTGCCCGACGCACGCGCCGATGCGCGGCTCGCCGGACACGAGCGGCAGCGTGGCCGGATCGATCGCGCGCAGCCGCGCGAGACCCGTGTCGGACAGCACATCGCCGGCAAGATCCGGCACATGCGCGGACAAGTCGCGAATCCGGCCGGCCGCGTCGAGGATGCCGGGCTTTTCCTGGCCGGACGGGCCATAGCGAAGCAGTTTCATCGTGCTTAACCTCTGTTGTCGAATGGGACAGGATACCGGCCGACGCGGCCTTTCGCGGCCGCGCGCCGGACTGGTTGTCGATCGTCGAGTGCACGCGTCGGCGCCGCATGCGGCATGCCGTCGACGCGCGAGGGTCGCGCGGGCGCAGCGATCGCGGCGCCGTACGACGGTACGGCGCGCATCGAACGGGCGGCCGCCGGTCTGCGCATCGGCGACGACGGCCCGGCATCCGCGACGCGTGCCGGCCCATGCCGGCCGGCTGCACGCGCGGCCGCGCCGTCGCTGGCCCGCAAGCCTTTGTACCATCGGCCGCGCGCCGTGAAATGACGCGCGACGGATACCGACTATTGGTGCGCCTGCCGACGCTGCGGCGCAGCACGCGCCGCACCGGCGTCGATCGATCGGCCGTAATGCGCAACTGCGCCTGCCATCGGTGCATGAATACTGGCTATTCGGGGTGCCCCTGTCATCGAAAACGTTTGCCAATCCGTTCTTGTTCGGTAACGATCGGTAAAAAGACGCTGCATTGCACACTGTATGTTTATTGCTAAGCTCGTACGGATGGCTTTCATTGCCATACGCGGGCCCGCCCTATACGCGTGCAGAACCGGCCAGCGTGCGTCGCCAACCGATCGACGGTCACCCCCAACCTCACACCGACAATGCAGACAACCAACGACCCGCTTCCCGGCTGCGACGCACGGGAATCGATGGCCGCTATCGACCGATATCGCGCACCCGCGCTCGACAAGGGCCTCGACATTCTCGAACTCCTGGCCGAGCAGAAGGAAGGACTCACCCGCACCGAAATCACGAAGGAACTCGGCCGTAACGCGAGCGAAATCTACCGGATGCTCGAACGCCTCGTCGCGCGCCGCTACGTGATGCGTTCGACCGGCGGCGACCGCTACACGCTCAGCCTCAAGCTGTTCGCGCTTGCGCACCGGCATCCGCCGATGAACCGGCTGATCGCCGAGGCGCTGCCGCCGATGCAGCGCTTCGCCGACGCCGCCGAGCAGTCGTGCCACCTGTCCGTCTACGATCGCGGCAACCTGCTCGTGATCGCGCAGGTGGACGGGCCCGGCCCGTGGGGCGTGTCGGTCCGGCTCGGCTCGCGCGTCGGCCTCGCCGATACGGCGTCGGGGCGCATGATGCTGGCGTTCCAGGGCCCCGAGCAGCGCGCGCACATGCTGGCCGAGCACCGCAAGGTCAAGGGCGAAGCGCCGCTGAACGAGCAGGAGCTCGCGAATGCGTGCCAGTCGATCCGGCAGTCCGGCTATCTGCGCCAGGACAGCCGGCAAGCGTACGGCGTGACCGACCTGACCGTGCCGATCCTCGGGCCGGCCGGCCATGCGATCGCGGTGCTGACGTGCCCGTTCATGCGGCGAATCGATGCGCACATGGCGCCGTCCGTCGACGTGGTCGTCGGCGCACTGCGCGACACCGCCGCCCATCTGTCGATGTGCCGCAGCGAGGCCTGCTGACGCGCGGGCTCCCCGGCAAAGCGCGCCGGGCACGGCGCAGCGGCGCCGGCTCCGGTTGCGCGCGACGCCCGTGCGGTGCCCGATGCGCGATGTCGCATCGGGCACCCGCGGCGCTACGCTAGAATAGCGGCCCTCTCAAAAACTACGGCGGCCGGTTGTCGCGGCCGTCGTGTCCGATGGATGTCATGGCCAAACTTCTGAACGATCAAGAATTCCAGCGTTTCTCCGAACTTCAGCAGAAGCAGGCAAGCTTCACGATCACGCCCGAGGAAGCGGACGAGCTGCGCGATATCGTCGCGCGCGCGCAGAAAAAGCGCGACGATCGTGCCGCCGCCATGCAGGCGATCGAGAACTACATCGAGCAGTTCGACATCACGCCTGACGAACTCTTCTCGCCCGAGCAGATCGGCGACGCGGCTCGCACCTACGGGCTCATCACGGCGACCAAGAAGGAACGCACGCTGCCGCCGTCGATCACGTTCAACGGCAAGCCGTACCAATGGACCAAGACGCTTCCGGACGACGTGCGCGGCGCACTGTTCGACGCGTTCACGTCCGGCGAGTCGGTCAAGCGCTTCATCGCGATGCCGAAAGACACCGCGCGCTGTGCGCTCACGATCGCCCGCCTCGAGCGCGAAACCGGCGCGGTCTATGCCGATCCGCACCTCGAGGAACTGGCGATTTCGCGCGACCAGGTGAACGACGCGGCGTCGAAACTCGCTGCCTGAATGTAATCGCGGGCACGGTTCCTGCGTGCCCGCACCCGCGCGTCACGCCGGCGTTGGCCGGCGGCGCGCCCACGGGAGCCGGGCATTCTGATGCTCCCGAAAAAGCTCACCTCAGCATCCCGCAAGCGCTCACCACGGCCTCCCGAAAAGTCTCACCCAAGGCTCCCGGAGACGCTCACTGACGCCTCCCGAACGTCCTCACCGATCGCTCCCGCAAGTGCTCACCGAGGCCTCCTGGAAAGGCTCACCGGCCTCCCCCGCAGGTGCTCACCGGCCGTTCCCGGGAAGGCTCACCGAACGCTCCCGTATCGGCTCACCACGCTGTCCCGGAAAAGCTCACTGGCCGCTCCCGAAAAGTCTCACCTTGGTGACGGCTTTGAATTTGCAAGGCCGGAATACGGTAGCGAATGCTTGCAAGCACATCGGTTGAAACGGCTGCGGCGGACGAATATCGCAGCACGCTGCGAGCATCGCCGGACACCATGCGTGCGTCGCGGTATCGCTTCGACCGACAGGTCCGACACGTTGACGAGCGATTCACGCCGGAGGCCGGTTCAAACGCTTTGCATTCCTTATTTAGCTTGCGACGTGGCGAAACGTCGGGACGCGTCGACGCCATGCGCTGCCCTCAAGCGTCGAACCACGGACTGACGCCTACGGCTGCAACTTCATCCTGAAACCCACGACGCCGGGCTCCTCCGTCGTCGACACCGCAAAACCGCACGATTTCGCGAGCGAGATCATCGCTGAATTCTCGCGCAGCGCCTCGCCGACCATCCAGGCAGTGCCGCGCGAGCGTGCGTAGTCGATGATGCGGGTCATCATCAGCCGGCCGAGCCCCTTGCCCTTTTGATCGGGCCGTACCGCGATCGCGAACTCCGCCGTCTCGTTGTCGGGATCGGCGACTGCACGCGCGACCGCGAGCGTGTGGTCGCGCCCCGACACGTCGGTGAACGACACGATGAAAGCCATTTCACGGTCGTAGTCGATCTGCGTCATGCGCGCGACCTGCGAATGATCGAAGCTGCGCACCGCGCCGAAGAAACGCATCCGCAGATCTTCCGGCGTCATCGCACCGAGCAGTTCGTTGTGCGCGGCCTCGTCTTCCGGACGGATCGGGCGGATCGTCACCGTCTCGCCACGCCACTCGAGCGTCTGCTCGAGGTGCCGCGGATACGGCATGATCGCGAGCCGGCTGCGCCCCGAAGCCAGCGTGATGCGCGGCGCGACCACCGATGCGCGGTCGGACAGCACACGCAGCGTGACCGACATTGCAACGACTTCGCGCACATCGCAGACGACCTGCGACAGTGCCGTCAGCGCGTCGAGCGTCGGCTCGACGGGCGCGCTGCGCGCATACGGCGAGCGCTCCATCACCGCGCGGGCGAGCACCGTGTTCAGCGGCGGCAGGCCGTAGACGACGAACGGCGCCGATACGCCGTCCGCCGGCGGCACGGCATAACGAAACACCGGACCGAAGTTCGAATCGTCGTACATGTCGATCGTGATATCGACGACCTTCTTGCCGGCAGGCTCATTCGGCTGCTCGCCCTGCAGACCGAAATGGGACAGCCAGCGCAGCGCGGCTTCGCCGGCCAGTTCATGCTGGCCGGCTTCGACCATGCGGCGCGCGTCCGCCTGGGCGGACGCCACGCACTCGGCCGGCTGCGGCGGCGTGCCCTCCGGCGTCTGCATCAGCAACTGGCGCCCGAGGTTGTAGTCGACGAGCCGCGCATACGCGCGTGCGAGCCGCTGCGGCGTCGTGTGCACGGGAATGCCGTTCGCGTGCAGCGCATCGCGCGTCGCCGCGTCGACCGCGCCGAAGAAACACGCGAGGATGCCGCGATGCGCGTACTGCCGCGAATCGATCAGCGTGCGCGCGACCGACTCGGCCGGCGCGCTGTGCGACGTGGAATGAACGACGAACAGCGTGCCCGTCTGCGGAAACGGGGCAAGCGCCTTGATCGCCGCGGCGAAGTGCTCGGGGCGCGCATCGTCGCCCAGCGTCAGCGGATTACCGGGCGCAGCCAGATGCGGCAAAGCGGCCGATACGGCCGACGTTGCCGCCGGCGACCAGTCGGCCAGCGCGACGCGCACCTCCGCGACCGCATCGACCGCGAGTTTCGCGACGCCCGCGTCGCTCGTCACGAGTGTCGCCGCCCCCCGCGCGGTGACACGGCCGACGCCGAGCGTCTCGATTTCGTCGAGCAGATCGTCGAGCGCATCGACGCGCACCATGCCCGCGCGCTGGAACGCCGCCGTGTAGAGCGCGTCGCCGGGATCGGCACGGCCGGTGCGCAACGCAAGCACCGGCTTGTTACGTGCGGCCGCGCGCGCCGCCGACATGAACTTGCGCGCCGCGCGCACGGTATCGAGCTCGAGCAGGATCGCGCGCGTGCCGGGATCGCTTGCCAGATAGTCGAGGACGTCGCCCGCATCGACATCGGATTCGCTGCCGAGCGCGACGACATGCGAAAAACCGAGGCCCCGCGCATCGGCCCAGCCAAGCACCGCGTTCGTCAGCGCATTCGATTGCGACACCCACGCGACGCCGCCCGATCGCGCCGTATAGGCAGGCGCGCCGAAATGCGCATGCCGCGCGGGCGACAACACGCCGAGGCTGCCGGGCCCGACGATACGGAGCACGAACGGCTTCGCCGCCTTCAGCGTGCGATCGACCGCGGCGCGATCGGCATCGGTGCGCGCCTCGCCGACGATCACCGCGACGCGCGTGCCGAGCTCACCGAGCTTGCGCACGATGCCGGCCCAGGTCGCGGGCGGCGTGCAGATCACGGCAACCGACGGCGGCGTGGGCAGCCGGTCGACATCGGAGACGACCGCATGCCCGTCCAGCTCGCGATATTTCGGATTGACGGGCCACACGGGCCCCTGAAACGCGCCGTCGAGCACACGCGACCACACCATCGCGCCGATACTGCCCGCGCGCGATGACGCGCCGACGACCGCAACGGACTTGGGCTGGAACAACGCATCGAGATGGCGAACGGTCACATCGGCTCCCTGCGGTGACGAAAGACGACACGATCGGCATGCGGCCACGCAGGCCGTGCGCCGATCGACGCGAACCCCAAGCATAGGCGAAGCGCTTGCGGCTGCCTATATGCCGAACGGCCGACTGTTCGACGGACGTCAATGCTTGCACCATGGGCCTGCAACACACGCGGCACGACATCGCAGCGCCGCTCGCACGAAGCACGCAACGCGGCACGACGCTGCAGCCGCTTTCTCAAAGGTGAGGATTTACAGGAGCCATGGTGAGTCTCTTCGGGAATCGCACGACACACCGCGCAAACACGCGAAAGGTGATGAAAATCTGCGTCAGGCATGCACCGCGAAAAGCGCGAACGCCAATGCGCGTGCATTGCACCATTACGCGGTTGTTTACGGGAATTCCCCGCAATATGCAGGCGAATCGCGGCGAATTCGCAAAACGGGATCCGTTAATTGCGGAGCATTGCACTCCAATTCGTCACGGAAAATCGCATGACGACTGCGCCAAAACAAAACGGTGCGAAGGCCGCATGGCCGTTCGCACCGTCAGTCGACACACGAAAGGTGAGGATTTTCGGGAGTCAGTCCTTGATCAGGAAACGTCCGCGATTCTTGCCGAGCCATGCCGGCGCCCGCCCGCGGCCACTCCAGGTTTCGCCCGTCTTCGGGTTCAGGTACTTCGGCGGCAAGGTTCGCCTGGGCTTCGCGGCGGTAGCGGCGGCGGCCGATCCTGCCGGGCGAAAACCGAGCTCTTCCGGCGTAATGTCGTATTCGTCGATTTTCGCGCGGATATGCGCAATCGCGTCGGCAATCGCCTTTTCACGTTCCTTGTCGATCTTTTGCTGAAGCCGTTCGAGCTGCGCGTTCAGTTGCCTGTAGGTCGCCATATGGATGGGACTCCGTGAGTGTTATTCGTGAAAAACAAGTGACTCAAAGCAAACAGAAAAGCGCTTCGCCCGATCGTGGTCTCGTCAGCCGGTCATGTCGGGATCAATAACCGCTCTTCTTCTTGCATGCGAAGAGAAGATTTCGCACGGCGTCATCCGTCGATTGCTGGATCACGTCGAAATCTCCGTTGCACATGGCCCGGGCATTGTCCGTGCAATTGCTCCAGTCGCTGCCGGTGCATTGCACCTGAGTGGTCGGGCGCCCGTCCGAAGTGAACAGCGGAGCACTGCCGCCGCACCCGCCGAGCCCTGCAACCAGAGCCAACATCACGGCCGCCCGAGGCCACCGACAGACCGACGCAAGCATGTGTTTCATTGTTGTTCCCGTCAACCTTTTTTTGAATGTCGCGAGTATGCCATGGGTAGCCCTTCGGCCGTCAGTCCGGCGTGCGGTCGGGTTGCCCGCGCGCCTTGTACGGCAAGCGCTTGCGCGGATCGTCGGTGATGCGAACGAATACCTGCTCGACGTCCGGAAGCGCCTCGAATTCGCGTTGCAGCGCCTGGCGATCGAACGTCGTATCCGCGCATCCTTCGACGTAGATGAACCGTCGCTGCACGGTAATCCACAGGCTCGTGCCGCGCAGGTGATCGGAACCGGCGAAGTGCGCCTTCGCCGCATCGGCGATCGACGCGTCATACATATACGAGTTCGGCTTCGTGCAGCGATGGGCGAGCCAGCAGGTCGTGCCGCGTTCGGCGCGGTAGTGCGCATCGTCCGTCATCTCGGCGCGCGTCATCCACGGGCCGAGCGGCAACGGGCATTCGGCCACGTCCTGCGACAGCGCGACGAACGGATCGTTGTACCAGTTGCGCCGCGCCTCGGGCGCAGCGGCGTCGCCGGCCTGCGCGAGTGCGGCGCTCGCCAGCAACAGGGTCAGCCATCCTGCGATGCCGATCCGCTTCATCGTGATCTCCTGTTCGATGCGTTACATCGCGCCGCATCGGCATCGCCGATCGGCCTACCGGTCGATACCGAGCGCCGCCAGTTTCTTGTACAGCGTCGCGCGGCCGATGCCGATACGCGCGGCCGCTTCAACGACCTTCCCGTCACAGGCCGCCAGCGCATCGGTCAGGAACTGGCGCTCCCACACGGCCAGCGCATCGGCATACGAAGCGGCCGGCGCACCGGATGCCGTCAACGCATCGCCCGCGCGCTGCTCGGCCGGCACCGCGGCAACCCGCTGCGCCGGCGCCGCACCGTCCGGCGAGATGCGCACCGGCCCGAGAAACGGCGCGAGCGCGCGCGCATCGATCACCGAACGGTCCGACAGCATCAGCGCGCGTTCGAGCGTATTGCGCAACTCGCGCACGTTGCCGGGCCACGGATACCCGCACAGCATCCGCAGCGCATCGTCGGTCAGCTCGCAGTGCGCGGCGCGCCCGTGCTGCGCCGCCAGCTCCTCGAGCGTCGCGTAGACGAGCGCCGCGATGTCGGATGCGCGCTCGCGCAGCGGCGGCGCGTGGATCGTCAGCACGTTCAGCCGGTAATAGAGATCCGCGCGAAACCGCCCGGCTGCCACGAGCGCCGGCAGGTCGGCCGACGTGGCGGCGATGATGCGCACGTCTGCGCGCACGATCCGGTTCGAGCCAACCGGCTCGAACTCCTTGTCCTGCAGCACACGCAGCAGCTTGCCCTGCAACGGCAGCGGCATGTCGCCGATCTCGTCGAGAAACAGCGTGCCGCGATCGGCCAGCTCGAATTTGCCGACGCGCCCCTTGCGATCGGCACCGGTGTACGCGCCGGGCGCCGCGCCGAAGAATTCGGTTTCGAGCAGCGTGTCGGGAATCGCCGCGACGTTGACGGTCACGAGCGGCTGGAGCGCACGCGCCGACGCCGCGTGAATCGCGTGGGCGAGCAGCTCCTTGCCGGTGCCCGTCTCGCCGAGCAGCAGCACCGGCGAATCGACCTGCGCCGCGCGGCGCGCCTGGCGCTTGGTCTCGAGGCTCGCGGCACTCGTGCCGACGAAGCTCGCGAACGTGTATTTCGCGCGGCGCGCCTGCGCGAGCGAGCGCTGCGTCGCGATCAGTTGCTGCTGAAGCTGCGCGTAGCGGGAAAAAATCGGCGTGAGCGTCTTCAGCTGGTCGAACAGCGCGAAGCCGATCGCGCCGACCGTCTCGCCGGCCTCGTTCTTCAACGGCAGGCGCGTGACGACGAGCGGCTCGCGGCCTGTCTCCATGATGTCGAGCAGGATCGGCTGCCCGGTCGACACGACCTCGCGCATCAGGCTGTTCGGGATCACGGCCTCGCAATCGAGGCCGACGGCCTGCTGCGGATCGGCGAAACCGAAGCGTGCCGCGTAACGCTCGTTCATCCACACGACGCGCGCGTCGCGATCGACGACCACCGTGCCCGCACTCGAATCCTCGAAGGTCCGGAACAGCGACTCGGCGGCGCGCCGCAGCACGTCGCCGTAGTTGACGGGCAGGCGGGCCCAGTCGTTCATCATCGTGTCGTCGTCTCCGTGTATCGTCGGCCGGATGTCTCCGGAACGAGACGGATTATCCCATTCTGGAGACACGCCGCAATGCGTTGTCCGGGAAAGCCCTGCACGATTTCGAGGGTTGACCGGATGGCCAAAACGTCTCCGGATGGAGACGTTTTATGTAGAATCGTCAGACCTACACCGGCGCGGGCCCGCCGGCGGCCGGCGGACCCATGTCCGGCGGCGCAATCCGGCCGATGGCACGAAACCTGCACGAACCTGAGCTGGTCCGCGGCGCGCCGCGCGATCGAACAACAACCAAAGCCATTAGGAGACTCCCTTGTCTTTCGTGATCGTCCTCGCCGCGCTGGCGTTCCTGATGTACGCCGCGTATCGCGGCTACAGCGTGATCCTGTTCGCGCCCATCGCCGCGCTCGGCGCGGTGCTCCTGACCGAACCCGCCGCCGTCGCACCGGTCTTCTCCGGCATCTTCATGGAGAAGATGGTCGGCTTCGTCAAACTGTATTTCCCGGTATTCATGCTCGGCGCGGTGTTCGGCAAGGTGATCGAACTGTCCGGTTTCTCCGAGTCGATCGTCCATGCCGCGATCCGCTACATCGGCCGCTCGCGCGCGAATGCGGTGATCGTCGCGGTGTGCGCGCTGCTCACCTATGGCGGCGTGTCGCTGTTCGTCGTGGTGTTCGCGGTCTATCCGTTCGCGGCCGAACTCTATCGCCAGAGCAACATCCCGAAACGGCTGATGCCCGGCGCGATCGCGCTCGGCGCGTTCTCGTTCACGATGGATTCGCTGCCCGGCACGCCGCAGATCCAGAACATCATCCCGACCACGTTCTTCAAGACGACCGCCTGGGCCGCGCCCGTGCTCGGCACGATCGGCTCGCTGTTCATCGTCGTCGTTGGCCTCACGTATCTGGAATGGCGCCGCCGCTCGGCAATGGCGAAGGGCGAAGGCTACGGCACGTCGCTCGTCAACGAGCCGGAGCGCGTCGAGGCGACGTCGCTGCCGCACCCGGCGCTGGCGATCCTGCCGCTGGTCCTCGTCGGCGTGTCGAACTTCGCGTTCACGAAGCTGGTCCCGCAGTGGTACGGCGCCGCGTCGTACACGGTCGCGCCGGACGTGCTGCCGGGCGTGCACACGCCGGTGACGACGTCGATCAAGACCGTCGTCGCGATCTGGTCGGTCGAGGCCGCGCTGCTGCTCGGCATCGTGCTGGTCGTGCTGACCGCGTTCAAGCGCGTCAGCGACCGCTTCGCGGCCGGCTCGAAAGCCGCCGTCGGCGGCGCGCTGCTCGCCGCGATGAACACCGCGTCGGAATACGGCTTCGGTGGCGTGATCGCAGCACTGCCCGGCTTTCTCGTCGTCGGCGATGCGCTGAAGAGCATCCCGAACCCGCTCGTCAACGCAGCCGTGTCGGTCAGCTCGCTCGCCGGCATCACGGGCTCGGCGTCGGGCGGCATGAGCATCGCGCTCGCCGCGATGTCGGACGTGTTCATCAAGGGCGCGCAGGCCGCCAACATCCCGATGGACGTATTGCACCGGGTCGTCGCGATGGCGAGCGGCGGCATGGATACGCTGCCGCACAACGGCGCGGTCATCACGCTGCTCGCGGTCACGGGCCTCACGCACCGCGAGTCGTATCGCGACATCTTCGCGGTCACCATCATCAAGACGCTCGCAGTGTTCTTCGTGATCGCCGTGTACTACGCGACGGGGCTCGTGTAAGCCTTGGCATCAGGGCGGCGTTTCGTACAAGCCGCCTTCCCGTCTTTCAAGATCGGACCGCATGCGCACCGGAACGGATTCCGGAATGCGCATCCGGTCCGATTTCATTTCCCTGCCCGCCGAATCAAGATCCAATCCACACGGCCGCGCTTGCACGCGCTTGCACGCGCGTGGGCCTGCCCGGGCCATTACGCGGCCTCCGCCCCAACCCATTGTTGCCGGCAGCAAAACACTGCGTTGGGCGCAATCGCATTTTTCGCGCGCCCGCCCCGGCCTACACTGGTTTCAACGTCGCGCGGCGCTTCAACGAACGAAGCGCCGCGATTCACCGGAATCGTGGAGGTCCCGATCATGAAGCGCCTGATCCAAACCGTTGCCATCGCCCTGGCCGTCTCGGCCCCGTTCGCCGCGCAGGCCCAGTCGAACCAGCCGCTTACGCGCGCGCAGGTCCACGCCGAAGTCAAGGCGCTCAAGCAGGCCGGCTTCCAGTCGAGCGACTGGTTCTATCCGGCCAGCATCGTATCCGCCGAAGCGAAGATCGCCGGCCAGCACGACGCCGGATACGGCAGCGAGCGCGGCGCGTCGTCGGAGTCGGGCCGGTAATCCATCGTCGGCCCGCTCGACGATCCCTCCCCGCGTCGTTACGCCTTCACGGGCTGGATCAGCTTCGCGCACGCCGCCGCCTGCGGATCGCCCGCCGGCAGCTTCCCGCACACGCCGTCGAACTGCTTCACGACCGACCTGACTGACGCATCGTGCGCGCCGCTGCCGCGCCAGCGGTTCAGTTGCGTGACGACCTTGGTCAGCGCGCGCAGGTTCGCGCCGTAGAACGCGTCCCGGGTCTTGTCGGCCTGCGCGAGCACGCTGGCGGCAATCCCTTCGATGCGCGCCGAATCGTTCGGCGCCAGTTCAACCGCATTCGCGAAGTAAGTCGCGCCCCAGCGCAGCTTCGTCGCCGGCCCGCTCGCCGAGTCGTATGCCTTGCGATACCAGTCGAGCGCGGCGGCCTTGTCGCCGCGCGCCTTCGCGTTCGCGGCCAGCCCCGACATGAAGTAGTACGGCGTGGACGAACGTGGCAACTCCGCCTTCAGCAACGCATCCGATTCGTCGTACAGCCCCGCGTCGGTCAGCGTGTCCGCGCCTTCGCTGACGAGCGCCTGCCGCTCGTACGCATTCGCCGCACCCTGCACCGACGCGGCGATCTGCTTGCGCGCGGTATCGGCCAGCGCCGGTGCGGCGGGCGGTGCGCCGTTGCGCGCGCCGCCGCGCGCGAGCAGCACGCGGCCATGCAGCGCCATCAGCCTGTCGATCGACGACAGCGTGCCGTCGGTCGACAGGCGCGCCAGCGCCGTGTCGTATGCGCCGCGCAGCTTCGTGCGCTGCGCGTCGTCGCCGCCGAGATACGCGACCACGCGCGCGGGCGCCGCGACCAGCACGTCCGAATCGGCCCGCGACAGCGCGGGATCGTGCAGCACCGTGCGCAGCGAATCGGCAAGCGCGGCCTTGTCGAGCGCACCGGCCTGCGTCGGGTCGTCCGATGCGGCGACCACCGCCGACTTCAGCGCGAAACGCGCCGATTCGGCTTTCGCACCGGCTGCCCGCGCGCGTTGCGCGAGCGACTGCAGCGTCTCGGCGACGCGATCGGCCGGCACCGGCAGCGCGCCGTCGGTATCCCATGAATAGTCGGCCAGCAGGCGCCATTCGTCCGGCGTCAGCGCAGCGCCGTTCTTCAGCGCCGTCGCGAGCGTCTGCCGCACCGGATGCGCGGCCGTCATCCCGAGCGACAGCGCCTGCATGTAGCGGTCGAGATCGGCTTCGCCGGGCAGCCGCGTCACTTCGGTGCCGTCGGGGCGGAACAGGATCATCGTCGGATAGCCGTGCACCTTGAAACGCTCGCCGAGCTTCTGCGCGCTTTCGGTATCGCCGTCGAGATACACGGGCACGAAGAACGACGAACGCGTCTTGAATGCCTGCTGGCTGAAGATCGTCGACTTCACCTGGTTGCACGACGGGCACCATACCGCGCCCCAGTACAGCAGCAGCGGCTTGCCCTCGCGCTTCGCGAGCGCGAACGCGGCATCGACGTCGCCGTGTTGCCACGCGATGCCGGGCGGCAGGTGCGCACCGTCGGGCGATGCGCTCGCCACCGGGGCGCCCGCGGGCGCGGCAGCGGCCAGCGCCGCACCGGCGGCAGCGAACAGGCAGGCGGCGGTGAGATTGCGGAGAACGGTTTTCATCGAAGCGGGTTCCGTTGAAAGAGACGGTTTCAGGGCGATGCCGCGCACGCAACGCGGGCCGTGATGCGATGACGATGAGGCCGGCCGACATGCCGCGTCGCGCATGCATCGATACGGAAAAACGAAGCCGGCCGCGGCGACCGGCAAATCGTTCGACGATACGACGGGTACAGCCGAAGGAAAACGAACGAATTCTCGATTGAATATGACGCGCGGCGGCGCGGGCGGGCGGGCGCGTGTGCCGTCACATCCGCGACGGCCGGCCGTTCACTGCCGCGCCTTGAGCCTGGCCATGTGATACACGGACGCATGCACGCCGTCGCGCAACGCGTAATCCGGCGATTCGCCTTCGATGCGGAAACCGTGTTTCTCGTAGAGCGCGATCGCCGCGCGGTTGTCGGTGAACACGGTCAGCTCGAGACGCGTGATGTTCAGCCAGTTCTCCGCGAGATCGATCGCGGCCGCGAGCAGCCGGCCGCCGATGCCGCGCCCGTGACGGGCCGCGTCGACCATCATGCCGAGCGCCGCCGCGTGGCGCCGGCGCGGATTCGGCTCGGGATGCAGGCCGAGATGGCCGACCACCGTGCCGTCGATTTCGGCGACGAGGCTCACGCCGTGCTCGTGCACGGTGTCGAGCCGCTTCTGCCATTTTTCGAGCGACGGAAACGGCTGCTGCAACGTATTCATGTACACCGCGGGATGCGCGGCGATCTGCCGGATCGCGTCGACGTCGTGCGTCTCGCTGTGCCGGATTCTGATATCGGTCATGGGTGGGCCGGTTCCGAAAAATCGCGCCGAAGGCGCGGACTGCGCAGGCGCGCAGCAATGCATCGAGCTTAGCCGATTTCACGCATTTGAAACACGGGTGTCACGCCGTCGCCCGTCAGGTTGCATCCGCAACGAAACGCGCTCGCGCCATCCACGCAAAATCCGGAAAATTCTGACCGGTCACGCCTGCGACGATCGGTAATTTCTTACCGTTTTCAGCCTCGCATTCGCGCTTGAACGAATCGTTGCGCACGCAACGTCACGCGCGCGACACGCGATGTCATTTCTTCATCACGTCGACGTCATGTCGCCTCCCTAGACTGGGCACCGCCCCAACCCGGCATGCGCCGGGCCGGCGTGTGCTGACACCTGCCCCGCGCATCACGAGCGCGCGGCGCGCGGGATCGCCACGACGAGGCCGCGGTATCCGCGCGACGTCGCGCGTCAGGCGTGTCAGGCGCGATGCGCGCACCGCCGCGATACGCATCCGATGCCCCGAACGTGCACGCATCGCGGACCGTCCGGGAGCGGGACGACGCCCGCGCACCCCCAGACGAATTCACGAACGCTTCCCCCCTCACAGGATCCGAACGCCATGACGTCACGCCGCAAATTCCTTCAGCAGACCGCCGGCTCCGGCCTCGCCGCCGCCGCGCTGTCCGCGTTTCCGCCGAGCATCCGCCGCGCGCTCGCCATTCCCGCCTTCCACGAAACGGGGACCATCCAGGACGTCAAGCACGTCGTGCTGCTGATGATGGAGAACCGTGCGTTCGACAGCTACTTCGGCACGTTCAAGGGCGTGCGCGGCTATGGCGACCGCTTCGCGGTGCCGTCGCCGAACGGCCGCGACGTGTTCTATCAGGCGTACACGAAGGCGACACCCGCCGCGACCGTGACGCCGTATCACCTCGACGCGCGCCAGGGCAACGCGCAGCGCGCGGGCGGCACGCCTCACACGTGGGCCGATTCGCAGGCCGCGTGGGACCACGGCCGGATGAACCGCTGGCCCGACGCGAAGACGCCGCTGTCGATGGGCTATTACGACGCGGCCGAAGTGCCGTTCCAGCGCGCGCTCGCCGATGCGTTCACGCTGTGCGACCACTACCACTGCGGGATGCACACGGGCACGATCGCGAACCGCCTGTTCTACTGGAGCGGCACCAACGGCCCGAACGGCATCAGCCCGGCCGACGGCAACCGCGTGAAGATCGCCGCGCTGAACAACCAGTTCAACGGCGGCAACGACATCGGCCCGTCGAGCCAGGGCTGGACCTGGACGACCTATGCCGACCGGCTGCAACAGGCGGGCGTGAACTGGAAGGTCTACCAGAGCCTGATCGACAACTTCGGCTGCAACGAGATGATGAGCTTCCGCCACTGGCGCGCGGCGATCGAGCAGATGCCGGCCGCGCGCCGGCCCGCGTACGTCGCGTCGACCGACATCACGCAGCCGGTGACGGCGGCCGGCGCGTTCTACGACCCCGCGATCGACGATCCGCTGAGCCCGCTCGCGAAGGGCTTCGGCAACACGATGCCGTACGGCTTTCTCGAAACGTTCCGCGACGACATCCGCAACGGCAAGCTGCCGGAAGTGTCGTGGATCATCCCGCCGTCCGCGTACAGCGAACACCCGGGGCCGTCGAGCCCCGCGCAGGGCGGCTGGTACGTGCAGGCCGTGCTCGACGCGCTGACGGCGAACCCGGAGGTCTGGAGCAAGACCGTGCTGCTGGTCAACTACGACGAGAACGACGGCTTCTTCGACCACATGCCGTCGCCGGCCGTGCCGTCGCGCAACGCCGACGGCACGCTCGCGGGCGGCCATACGCTGTCGGCCGCCGACGTCGCGGTCGAGTACCACGACTTCACGCCGGCCACGTCGAGCCAGCCGGCGGCCGACGGTCGTCCGTACGGCCCGGGCCCGCGCGTGCCGATGTGGATCGTGTCGCCGTGGAGCCGCGGCGGCTGGGTCAACTCGCAGGTGTTCGACCATACGTCGACGCTGCGCTTCCTCGAAAAGCGCTTCGGCGTCGCGGAACCGCAGATCAGCGCGTACCGCCGCGCGGTGTGCGGCGACCTGACGAGCGCGTTCAACTTCCGCACGCCGAACAACGAGCCGCTGCCGACGCTCGCGGGCCGGACGACGAAAAGCCAGGTCGACGCGCTGAGCGCCGCGCAGCAAACCGCGCCGAAGATCGTGCCGCCCGCCACGCCCGCGCTGCCGACGCAGGCCACCGGCGTGCGCCCGTCGCGCGCGTTGCCGTACGAACTGCACGCGAGCGCACGCACCGATGCCGGCGCCGGCACGGTCACGCTGAAGTTCGCGAACACCGGCCGCGCCGCCGCCGTGTTTCACGTCTATGACAAGCTGCACCTCGACCGGCTGCCGCAGCGCTACGTCGTCGAGCCGGGCAAGACGCTGCACGGCGACTGGGCCGCGCGCGCCGACAATGGCGGTAAATATGACCTGTGGGTGCTCGGCCCGAACGGCTATCACCGCCGCTTCACCGGCGACCTGAGCCGGCTGGCCGGCGCTCGTGCGCCGCATCCGGAAGTACGCGTCGGCTATGCGGGCGCGAGCGGCAACCTCCACCTGCGGCTGCGCAACGACGGCGGCGGCACGGTGCGCTTCACGGTGAAGTCGAACCAGGTCTACGGGCCGCTGTCCGGGCGCGGCTCGAACGACGATCGCGGTCATGGCCACGGCAACGAGGACGGCAATAGCCAGGGCCACTATTACGGCAATGGCAACGGCATGGGCACGGGCACGACTTGGACCGTCAC
Source organism: Burkholderia sp. BCC0419 (assembly GCF_902830285.1). Classification (NCBI taxonomy): domain Bacteria; kingdom Pseudomonadati; phylum Pseudomonadota; class Betaproteobacteria; order Burkholderiales; family Burkholderiaceae; genus Burkholderia; species Burkholderia sp. BCC0419. Next base: position 159,210 of record NZ_CADESR010000011.1, on the reverse strand, counting down.
GGTGCGCGCCGGCGACCAGTCCGAACTGCACTGGAAGCTCGACTCGACCGGCCACTGGTACGACTTCATCGTCACCGCCGACAGCGACGCGAGCTTCTCGCGCCGCGTGGCCGGCCGCGTGGAAACCGGCCGCCACTCGGTCAGCGACCCGGCGATGGGGCTTGCCGACCGCTTCTGACGCCGCCGCGGCGACGCGCGGCGCAGCGCGTGTCGCCACCCACGCCGGCGTGGCCGCGAACGTCGCTCGGGTACCGGTTTCAGCCGGTGCCCGATCCGGCGGAGACGCCCGCCCGGCGCGGCTCAAACATCAGAAGGATCGGTGGTGCAGCCCTCATTTCACCCTCACGAAAATGCTCCGTGTCGCGGCCCGTTCGCGTTAAACTGCGCCAAGCTGTATTCAACAAAGACATCCTTGCCGCCACGGCTCCACGACACGATACGAGGATAGGTTCGATGCGCACTACCGGCTCATCCGGGGCAATGACCCTGCTCACCGAACACGACGCGACCGACGGCCGCCAACTGCGCTCGCTCCGGCTCGAAGCAACGAGCGACGGCAAGAGCGTGCTGCTGATCGAGATCGACGAACGCAAACCCGGCATCCACCGCGAGGTCCGCTACGAGATCACCCCGGCCGAACTGATCGCGGCGATCCGCTCGCATGGCGCCGAGCTACCCGGCGAAAACCACGGCGCCGCATCGCTCGCCCGTACGTCCTCCTGATGATTCCGAACGGTGAGCCGCGTGCAATGCGCCGGCTCACCCACATCTCCCTGCCGCCGTCAGGCGCTTTGCGTCATTCCCGCCGCTGCATTGAAAAAGGCCGATAATCGGCCCATCTGCCTTTCCCGCCCACGCGTTTCCTTTTCGGCCAGCCGTCATGCTCCTACGTGACCTCGTCGCCCAGTACGGGCCGCTTCTCGTGTTCGCCAACGTGCTCGCGGCGGCCATCGGCCTGCCGGTGCCCGCGATGCCGACGCTCGTGCTGTTCGGCGCGATGTCCGCGATGCATCCGGCGATGATCGGCTCGCAGCTCGTGACGGTCGTGGTGCTGTCGGTGCTCGGCGCGCTGATCGGCGACACGGTCTGGTACGTCGCCGGGCGGCGTTACGGCGGCACGACGCTGAAGACGATCTGCCGGCTGTCGCTGTCGCGCGATACCTGCGTGAAAAAGACCGAACGCTTCTTCGGCCGCTACGGCGTGCGCGTGCTCGCGGTCGCGCGCTTCATTCCGGGGTTGTCGCTGGTGTCGGTGCCGATGGCCGGTGCGCTCGGCACGCGCTATCGCACGTTCGCCGGCTACGACGCACTCGGCGCCGCGCTGTGGACGATCGTCGGGCTGCTGGCCGGCCTCGTGTTCTACCGGCAGATCGACTGGCTGTTCGCCGGCGCGAGCCGTCTCGGCCGCGCGGTGCTGCTGGTGATCGTCGCGCTGCTCGCGGTCTATGCGGCCGTGCGGTGGATGCGCCGCCGCGCGCTGATCCGCCAGCTCGCGAACGCGCGGATCGGCGTCGACGAGCTCGACGTGCTGCTGCGCGACACCACCGCCCCGGTGGTGCTCGACGTCCGCTCGCCCGAGCATCGCAAGCTCGACCCGTTCACGATTCCCGGTGCGCAGTTCGCCGACGAGCGCCAGATCGGCGACATCGTCGCGCGCTATCCGCTCACACAGAAGTTCGTCGTGTTTTGCTCGTGCCCGAACGAGGTGACGGCCGCGCTGATGGCGAAGCGCCTGCTCGATGCAGGCTTCACCGATGCGCTCGCGCTGCGCGGCGGCCTCGACGCATGGCGCGATACGGGCCGCCAGCTCACGTCGCTGGTGGAAGAAACGCCCGCCGCGAACGATCCGGTCGCGGGCTGGCACAAGCCGGCCTGATCGCACCGATCGCAGGCCGGCCGTGCGAGACAGGGGGCGTTGCGCCCCCTTCGCTCAGAACGCGTGCAGCGGCAGGTTCACGACCAGACGATACTCGGTGTTCGTCGCGTCCGAGTAATGCGCCGAACCGGCGTGCCACATCGCGATGAACGTGACCTTCGTGTTCTTCAGCTTGCCGCTCTGGAACGTGTACGACGGGATGAAGCCGAACTCGTGGTGACGGCCCTGCACCGGCGCGCCGTTGCTCCAGTAGATGCTCGACTTGCTCGGGTCGTTCGCCGCGCCGGCGCTGCCGTCCGCACCCCAGCCCGTCACGCCCCACACCATCGCCTTGAAGCCCGGCAGGCCCGCTTCCTTGCCGTAGAACGTGTAACGCAGCTGCAGCGATTTTTCGTGCGGCGCGTTGTAGTCGACGTCCATCGAGTTGGTCAGGAAGATGCCGTTCGTTTCGTTCAGGTAGTCGAAGAACTGGTCGCCGAGCACCTGCTGGAAGCCGAGCAGCAGCTCGTGCGGGCCGTGCTGCGCGGCCAGCGACAGGCTGTACGCGTTGTTGTTGATCTTGCCCTGCAGCGCATCGCCCGTGTCGTGCGTCGAGTAGACGTTGCCGAAGCCGGTCCACTTGATCGTCTGCGGGCTGCCGATGCTGTGCTTCACCGACGCATAGTACTGGTGCCACACGTCGTCGGCCTGGTTCGCGTACAGCGCGACTTCGCCGTTCGGCGAGTAGTCCCACGTGCCGCCGACATACGACAGGCGATTGATGCGCGTGCCGCCATACTGCGTCGTCAGGTTGGTGAGCGTCGTATGGCCGCGTGCGTCGGTCTTCGTGAAGCTGCCGGCCTCGAGCATCACGTTCTTGAATTCATTGCTGACGAGCGTCGCGCCGAGGAACGTCGGCGGCAGCGCGCGGTTGTCGTGCTGCTCCATGAACGGGTTGTCGACGGCCTGCAGACCGTACTTGACCACCGTGTTCGAGATGCGCGCCTTGATGTCGTAGATGCCCGGATAGGCCCACGCCAGTTGGTTACCACCGCCGCCGCCCTTCGCGATGTGCACCATGCTGCCGGCGCCCTGGCCGCCGTCGAGCTTCAGCGCCGCATACAACGACGCATCGAAGCCGATCCCGATCAGGCCGGTCGTATAGCCCGACTCGAAGTTCGCCATCGCGCCCTGGACCCACGCATGGCGATGCGGCCCGCCCTTGTTGTCGAGCACGTCCGCATAGTTGCGGAACAGGAAGTCGAGATGGCTGTCGGCGATGAAGCCGTTCGATTTCGACTGCGCCGACGGCTCGTCGGGCGGCGTGACGGCCTGGGTCGCCTCGGCGTTGACAATGGCGTTCGGGGTCGTTGCCTGCGCAACCGATGTGCCCGATCCGGCAGCCGGTGCGGCCTGCGCGACCGTCAGCGGCGCGGGGGCCGCGTCGTCGGCGTGCGCGACGCCCGTCAGCGAGACGCCGGCGAGCGCCGGTAGTCCCCATGCAAGCAGCATCTTCGATGCCGTCCCGATCGTCTTCTGTTTTTTCATCGTCATTCTCGTCTTGTGTTGATATCGTCCACGCCGGTTGCGATCCGCTTCCAGCCCCCCGGCGAGCCCGGCTAAGGACGCGCCTGTACCCGCGGCGCGAAGATCGTTCGCGCCGCACCTACCCCTGTTGACCTGCCTTGGTTATGTTTGCTGCGTCACGTCACATCACGCCGCGCCCGCGCGGATGCACGCGACGCGCGCCGCCGACCCCTGCCGCACTTCCGGCAGCGGCACGTCCTGCGCGCACGCGTCGATCGCGACCGGGCAGCGCGTGCGGAACGCGCAGCCGGACGGCGGGTTGAGCGGCGAGGGCATCTCGCCCGCCAGCAGCATCGGGCGGCGAGCACGCTCGCGCGCCGGCTCCGGCGTCGGCGCCGCATCGAGCAGCGCCTTCGTGTACGGGTGTTGCGGCACGCCGTACACGTCATGCCGCGTGCCGAACTCCATCACGCGGCCGAGATACATCACGAGCACGCGCTGGCTGATGGCCTTCACCACCGCCAGGTCGTGCGCGACGAACAGATAGGACAACGACAGATCGCGCTGCAGGTCGCGTAGCAGGTTCACGATCTGCGCCTGGATCGACACGTCGAGCGCCGACACAGGCTCGTCGCAGATCACGAGCTTCGGCTCGCTGATCAGCGCACGCGCAATGCCGACGCGCTGGCACTGCCCGCCGGAGAATTCATGCGGATAACGCAGCAGGTGATGCGCGTTCAGGCCGACGCGTTCGAGCATCGAGATCACGCGGCGGCGCACTTCGGTACGGCCGAGGCCCGGCTGGTGCGTGACGAGCGGCTCCGCGACGACCTGCTCGATCGTCATGCGCGGATCGAGCGACGCGAGCGGATCCTGGAAGATCATCTGTACTTCGCGCCGCATCGCGGTGCCGCGCAGGTGATCGGGCGCCACGGCCTGGCCGCGCCATTTCACGGTGCCGGCCGTCATCGGCACGAGGCCGATCAACGCCCGCGCGAGCGTCGATTTCCCGCAGCCCGATTCGCCGACGAGCCCGACCGTCTCGCCGCGCTTGACGTCGAACGACACGCCGTCGACCGCGCGCAGCGTGCCCTTCGGCGACCACGGATAGCCGCCGAGCGGCACGCGGAAATGCACCTTCAGATTGTCGACGGACAGCAGCGTGTCGTCCGTCGCGCCGGCTTGGCGGCGTTCATCGACGCTCATCGCAGACCTCCGATCAAATCGGCCACGGGCCGGTGGCACGCGCGCACCGCGTCCGCGGCGCCATAGGTTTCGAGCGCCGGGCGCTCGGCGCCGCAGCGTTCTTCCGCATACGTGCAGCGCTTCGCGAACGCGCAGCCGGCCGGCGCGCTGCCGGGCATCGGCGGGTTGCCGGGAATCGCGACGAGCGGCGCGTCGACCGCGTCGGTCAGGCGCGGCAGCGCGTTGAGCAGCCCGATCGTGTACGGATGCGACGGCGCCGCGAAGATCGATTCGGCCGGCGCGTATTCGACGGTGCGGCCCGCGTACATGACCATCACGTCGTCGGCGAGGCCGGCGACCACGCCCATGTCGTGCGTGATCAGCACGATCGCGGTGCCGCGCTCGCGATTCAGCTCGCGCAGCAGGTCGATGATCTGCGCCTGCACGGTCACGTCGAGCGCGGTGGTCGGCTCGTCGGCGATCAGGATTTCCGGCTCGGACAAGAGCGCCATCGCGATCATCACGCGCTGGCGCATGCCGCCCGAGAACTCGTGCGGATACATGCGGATGCGGCGCGCCGCATCGGGAATGCGCACCGACTCGAGCGCCTCGATCGCGCGCTTGATGGCTGCCTTGCGCGACAGCTTGCGATGCAGCTGCAGCGTCTCGGTCATCTGCCGCTCGATCGTCAGGAACGGATTGAGCGACGTCATCGGATCCTGGAAGATCATCGCGATCCGGTCGCCGCGCACCGCGTTCAGCGCGCGCGTATTCATGTCGAGCAGGTTGTCGCCGCGGTAGCGCGCCGTGCCGGTCGTCGTGCCGTTGCCGGCCAGCAGGCCGAGCAGCGCCATCACGGTCTGGCTCTTGCCCGAGCCCGATTCGCCGACGATGCCGAGCGTCTTGCCGGCTTCGAGCGAGAACGACACGCCGTTCACGGCGTCGATCGGCGGTGCATCCTTGCGCGTGAAGCGCACGCCGAGGTTGTCAACTTCCAGTAGAGCTGCCATCTTCAGCGATCCTTCGGGTCGAGCGCGTCACGCAGGCCGTCGCCGACGAAGTTCACGCAGTAGAGCGTCACGCACAGCATGACGGCCGGGGCCAGCAGCAGCCACGGCATCGATTCCAGTTTCTGCGCGCCGTCCTGGATCAGCACGCCCCAGCTCGTCATCGGCTCCTGCACGCCGAGACCGAGGAACGACAGCACCGATTCGGTCAGCACGATGTTCGGCACCGAGACCGTCGCGTACACGACGACCACGCCGAGCAGGTTCGGCACGATGTGGCGCCGCACGATCGACGCCGGCGACACGCCGATCGCGCGCGCCGCATCGACGAACTCGCGATTGCGCAGCGACAGCGTCTGGCCACGCACGACGCGCGCCATGTCGATCCACGAGAACGCGCTGATGGTCAGCACGACCAGCATGAACGAGCGGCCGAACAGGGTCATCATCAGGATCGCGATCAGCAGGTACGGGATCGCGTACATCATGTCGACGACGCGCATCATCACGGAGTCGACGCGGCCGCCCGCGAAGCCCGCGGTCGCGCCCCACGCGACGCCGAACAGGCCCGACACGAGCGTGCCGAGCAGGCCGACCTCGATCGATACGCGGCCGCCGATCAGCGTGCGCACGAGCAGGTCGCGGCCGAGTTCGTCGGTGCCGAGCCAGTGCTGGTTCGCCCAGGTCGGCGGCAGGCTGATGGAGCCCCAGTCGCTCGCGGCGGGATCGGCCGCGAGCAGCCACGGGCCGACGAAACATGCGAGCGTGATCAGCACCAGCAGCGCGAGGCTGAACAGCGCCGCGCGGTTGTGAAGGAAGCGCGCGAACGCGAGCTCGAGCGGCGAGCGCGAACGCGGCGGCGAATCGGTCTGCACGGGCAGGCCGACGGCGGGAGTGGTCGGAGTCATCGCTGTGCCTCGCTCAATAACGGATGCGCGGATCGAGCCACGCGTACGCGAGGTCGACCAGCAGGTTGAACAGCACCGCGAAGACGGTCGTCATCACGACGAGGCCGAGCACCAGCGTGTAGTCGCGGTTGATCGCGCCGTTCACGACGAGCTGCCCGACGCCCGGCAGCGCGAACACCGATTCGGTGACGACGGCCGCCGTGATCGACGTGATGCAGACCGTGCCGAACAGCGACACGACCGGCATCAGCGCGGGTTTCAGCGCGTGGCGCAGCACGATCGTCGAGCCCGGCAGGCCCTTGGCACGCGCGGTGCGGATGTAGTTGCTCGACAGCGTCTCGATCATCGAGCCGCGCATCACGCGTGCGAGCAGCGACACGTTGATGAGGGTCAGCAGTGCGATCGGCAGCAGCCGGTACTGCCAGCCGCCGTCGCCCCAGCCGCCGGCCGGCAGCCAGCCGTTGCCGGCCGACGTCTTCAGCAGGATCGCGAAGATCCACACCATGACGGGGCCGAGCACGAACGGCGGCACGACGTTGCCGAAGTTGCCGATCAGCATCACGAAGCGGTCGATCACGCTGTCGCGGCGCACGGCCGCGACGGTGCCGAGCAGCACGCCGAGCACGATCGAGATCGGGATCGACACGCCGCCCACGCCGAGGCTCACGGGCAGCGCCTTCTTCACGAGATCGTTCACCGACCAGTCGACGTAGCGGAACGACGGGCCGAGATCGCCGTGCAGCAGCGAGCCGAGATACAGCAGGTACTGCTTCCACAGCGGCTCGTCGAGGTGGTACTTCGCGTTCAGGTTCGCGAGCGTCGCGGCGGACAGCTGCTTCTCCGTATCGAACGGGCCGCCGGGTGTGAAATGCAGCAGCAGGTAGCAGACGGTGATGACCGCGAGGATCGTCGGCACCGCCCACAACGTGCGCCTCAATGCGTAGGCCAGCATGATCGCTCCGCTCAGTGCTTGATCAGGTACATGTCCTGCGAAGCACGCATGTCGATCACGTTCTTCAGCGAATAGCCGCCCACGTAGGGCTTCACGAGACGGTCGGCCGAGTACTGGAACAGCGGCACCATCGGCGTGTCGTTCAGCGCCATGTCGTGCGCCTGCGTGAGCAGCGCGGCGCGCGCCTTGTCGTCGAGCTTCTGGTTGCCTTCCTCGACGAGCGCGTCGACCTGTTTGTTGCAGTAGCCGACGGTATTCTGCGAGCTGCCGCAGCGGATCAGGTCGAAGAAGGTCATCGCGTCGTTGTAGTCGGCGAACCAGCCGTCGCGCGCGATCTGCACCTTGCCGTCATGCCGCTGCTTCATCAGCACCTTGAACTCGACGTTCTCGAGCTTCGTGGTGATGCCGAGCTTCGTGCGCCATTCCGATGCGGTGAACAGCGCGACCTTCTTGTGCAGGTCGTTGGTGTTGTACGTGAGCGTGAACGACAGCGGCTTCGCGTCCGAATAGCCGGCCTGCTTCAGCAGGTCCTTCGCGGTCGCGATGCGCTTGGCCATCGGCCACGACGCCCATTCCGGCGTGAACGGCTGCACACCCTTCGTGCCGTTCGGCATCAGCCCGTACATCGGCTTCTCGCCGGCCTGCGTGAGCTTCGACGTGAGCACGTCGCGATCGATCACCATCGACAGCGCCTCACGCACGCGCTTGTCCTTCAGCGCCGCGTCGCTGTTGTTCAGGTAGTAGTAGTAGGTCGCGAGCTGCAGGCCCGGGCGCAGTTCGCCGCCGAACTGCTTGCTGACCTGCTGGAAGATGCCCGACGGAATCGAGTAGCTGTAGTCGATCTGGCCGGCCTGGTACATGCGCATCGCGGTTTCGTCGCTTTCGATCGGCAGGTACGTGACCTTGTTGATCACGACCTTCGACGCGTTCCAGTACTTCGCGTCCTTCGTCGCCACGATGCGGTTGTTCGGCTGCCAGTCGACGAGCTGGTACGCGCCGTTGCTGACGAGGTTGCCCGGACGCGTCCATGCGTCGCCGAACTTCGCGACCACGTCCTTGTTCACCGGCACGAGCGGCGCCATCGCGGTCAGTTCGGGGAAGAACGCGACCGGCACGTCGGTCGTCACTTCCAGCGTGTACGGATCGACGGCGCGCACGCCGAGCGTCGTCGGCGCGGCCTTGCCGGCGATGATGTCCTTCGAGTTCTTGATGAACTCGACGAGGATCGTGTACTTCGAGCCCGTCTTCGGATCGACGAGGCGCTGCCACGAATAGACGAAATCGGCGGCCGTCACCGGCTGGCCGTTGCTCCACTTCGCGTTGTGGCGAAGCTTGAAGATCCACGTCTGCGGCGTCTTGCGTTCCCACGACAGCGCGACGCCCGGCACGACCTGGCCGGCCGCATCGATGCGCGCGAGCCCTTCGAACAGGTCGAGGCCGATCGTGTTGCCGGTCCACGATTCGATGTGCGCCGGGTCGAGCGACTCGACTTCGGCCGGCACCTGTCGCGTCAGGTCCTGTTGGGGAGCGAGCGCGACGTTCGACGGAACGGTTACGGCGTGGGCGACGGGCGTCGTCAGGGCGAGCGCGGCCAGCACGGCCGACATGGCATGCAAGGATTTCATCGTGGCAGTCTTGAGAAGGTTGTTCGGTGGGCGTCGCGCGGCGAATGCCGCGGCTTACGCGTGAGACGCTGACGGGGGCAGCGATTGAGGAGGCCCGTGGTTCTCGTATTGCATGTTAGTATTCCTTACATTTCTTTCGACAGGCATTCCGTCGAAGAAACGAAGGAATACCCGTGCGTTAGAACAGTCGCGGCGTACCGACCCAGACCACCACCGACTCGATCTTCGCGGTGTTGACCCAGCTGTGCGGGACCGTCGACTGATAGTGCGAACTGTCGCCGGCCTGCAGGACGAACGTCTTGCCTTCCAGCGTCAGCGACACTTCCCCTTCAATCACGTACAGGAACTCCTCTCCTGCATGTGTCGTCACCTCGGACCGTTTCTGCCCCGGCGGCATCCTCACGAGGATCGCCTCCAGCTGGCGCCCTTCGGACACGTTCGTCAGCCTCGCGAACAGGTTCGCCGAATCGGCAAACCCGAAGAAGCGCAACTGATCGCCTCGGCAAACCGAGCGTTCTTCGCTCGGCGTATCCACGAAGTACTGCACCGTCACACCGAGCGCGTGGGCAATACCGGCCAGCGACGTCAGTGACGGCGACGCGAGCCCGCGCTCGACTTGAGACAGAAACGGCTTCGAAATCCCCGCGGCGGTAGCGGTGTCGTCGAGCGTGCGCTTCAGACGTTGGCGCAACGCGCGAATCTTGCTGCCAAGTGCGACAGCGTCTGCCGATCGCGAGTTTTCAGTGGGGGGAACCATAGCAGGCCGAAAAGTGGTCGTCAAAAAATGTTTGATGGAAAGTAACTAAGTTAATTGGAGATAGCTTAATCTTCAGGTTCGCACACGTCTTCGGCGTTGAGCCCGGTGCACTAAACAGGGCCCGAAGCGAGCGAAACGACGCGCTATCTTGCCAGACTCGCAGGCTTCACAGGCAAGCTGCAAGCGGCTCTCCGGGAATCTGCGGAGAACGGGCGTCAAGCTTACAAGTAGATGATGAGACAAATGTTCCTGAAAGCTGCTGCCATATCGGGAGTTTCCCTAAGTGGCGCGAACCTGACGCACCGGACCGGCGAACGTTACCACTCGCGCGCCGGTCGGGGCCGCGCTCCGCCGTGTCGGGCGGAGTCCGACCCCGGCCCGGGCTAACCGCCCGACTGCTCCATCGCCGACGCAAGCCTACCCGGCCACAGTGCTCCGGCGCCAGTTCGACCCCCAAGGCGACGCGCAATCCGCGCCGTCCGTTTCAAACGAGATTGATGATGCACGCACCTGTTTCACAGACCCGATCGTTTACGACGGTCTTCCTCATCGAAATGTGGGAGCGCTTCGGCTACTACGGCATGGCCGCGCTCCTGGTCCTCTTCATGGTCGACCGGCTCGGCTTCACCGACAGCCACGCGAACCTGACCTGGGGGGCGTTCACCGCACTCGTCTACGCCGCGCCGTCGATCGGCGGCTGGATCGGCGACAAGGTGCTCGGCGCGCGCCGCACGATGATCATCGGCGCGGCCGTGCTGTGCGCCGGCTACCTGATGCTCGCGGTGCCGAACGATCAGCTGACGTACATGTACGCGTCGCTCGGCGTGATCGTCGTCGGCAACGGCCTGTTCAAGGCCAACGCGGCGAACCTCGTGCGCCGCATCTACGAAGGCGACGACGCGCGCATCGACAGCGCGTTCACGATCTACTACATGGCGGTCAACATCGGTTCGACGGTGTCGATGCTCGCCACGCCGTGGATCAAGGATCACTGGGGCTGGCACACCGCGTTCGCGGTCTGCTGCGGCGGCATGCTGCTCGCGATCCTCAACTTCATGCTGATGCACCGCACGCTCGCGCACGTCGGCTCGCAGCCGGACGACCAGCCGATCCGCTGGAAGCGCCTCGGCGCGGTCGCGGCCGGCGGCGTCGCGCTCGCGCTGATCACGCTGTACGTGCTGCAGCACAAGCAGCTCGCGGTCGCCAGCGTGTGGGCGGCGGCGTTCGCGATCCTCGCGATCTTCGCGTACATGATCGCGAAGTCGGAGCGCTCGGAGCGCGCGGGCCTGATCGCGGCGCTCGTGCTGATCGGCCAGGTGATCCTGTTCTTCATCTTCTACGTGCAGATGTCGACGTCGCTGACGCTGTTCGCGCTGCGCAACGTCGACCCGCGCTTCATGCTGTTCGGCACGACGCTGTTCACGTGGAGCGCCGCGCAGTTCCAGGCGCTGAACCCGATCTGGATCATGCTGCTGAGCCCGGTGCTCGTGTGGGTCTACAACGCCGTCGCGAAGGGCGGCCGCGACCTGCCGGTCGCCGCGAAGTACGCGCTCGGTTTCGGCGCGGTCGCCGCGGGCTACCTGGTGTTCACGATCAGCGGGCGCTACGCGGTCGACGGCCGCGTGTCGTCGTGGTTCATGGTGTGGGGCTACGGCCTGTACTCGCTCGGCGAGCTGCTGGTGAGCGGCCTCGGCCTCGCGATGATCGCCCGCTACGTGCCGGCGCGCATGAGCGGCTTCATGATGGGTGCGTATTTCGTCGCGACGGGCGTGTCGCAGTATCTGGGCAGCGTCGTCGCGAACTTCGCGCAGATGCCGTCGCACGAACTGCCGGCTACCGAATCGCTGCCGCTCTACCTGTCGCTGTTCGAGAAGCTCGGCTGGCTCGCCGCGATCGGCATGCTGCTCGCGCTGCTGCTGCTGCCGCTGATGAACCGCCTGTCGCGCCAGCATCAGCGCTGCACGGAAGAGCGCCGCGAAGAAGCGCTGCAGGCGCAGGCTGCTGCCGCCGCGCAGTAAGTACTATCCCTCGGCGTGCGGCGTGCACGCCACATTCTCCCGCGAGGCGCGCGAACGCGTCCTACACTGGTTGCAGACAATGCATCCGCTTCGCGAGATGCGCACTGGCGGGAGAACACGATGAAAAGCAAGACGACGCGGCTTTTGAGGATCCTGTCGGACATCCGGCACGCGCAGCGCTGTACCGCGATGCGCGCCGCCCGGGCCGCGGCCGAAGCCGACGCGGTCCTCGCGGAGCACGACGATCCGGCGCAGGACGAGCGCGACGACGCCGAATCCGACGACCCGACCGCCACGCCCCGTTCCCGTATCGGCTCACCTCACTGATGCGGCGCGGCGCCTGCCGCGCCGCATGCACCCCTCGCGCGCGCCTACGCCGCCGCGGCGCGCCATCGCGCGATCCACGTTCCCGAACCGGCCACCGCCATCATCAGCCCGACCGCGCACGCGTCGGCCACCAGGCCCACGCCGACATGCCGCAGATCGGCGCTGCGCACGACCGGATGCAGCAGCGAATCGATCACGAGCGAGATCGCCGCACCCGCGACGAAGCAGATCAGCCCGCGCTGGCCGACCGCCACGATGGGCCGCACGCCCTGCGCGATCCGCGCGATCCAGCCGAAGCGCACGCAATCGGCCATCAGCCACGCGATGGCCGCGAAGCTCACGACGCGCGGCAGCGCGAGATCGCGCTTGAGCACGCCTTCGGGCACCGGCAGCCCCGAGAACAGCTTGTAGCTCGCGCAACCGAGCACGATCGCGCACGCGAGCCCGGTCGCCGCGGCGCCCCAGCGGCCGAGCGCGACGCGCCGGTAGAACGGCTGGCAGCGCGCGAGCACGCCGGCGACGAACATCAGTTGCCACGCGAACGGGTTGAAGCTCCAGCGGAAGCCGTCGGTGTCCAGCAGCTCCGGGCCGAGCCAGCCCGCCGCGAGCCACGACGCGACGCTGATCGCGACGAGCAGCCACGGATGGCGCCGCGCGAACGGCACCAGCACCGGCGACGCGAGCGCGAACAGCACGTACATCGGCAGCACCGACGCGAGATACGGCTGGCGCTGGAACGTCAGCAGCTCGGCTGCCCCCGTGAGCGGCGACGCGAGCATCACGCTGACGTCGTCGAGCGCGAGGTTCGGCGCATCGATGCCGTAGTGGTCGAGCACGGCCGACACGACGAGCATCAACGTCGACGTCGCGAGAAACGCGCGGTAGATCTGCATCGCGCGCCGCACGAAACGCTGCTGCGCGGCGCGCGCGCCGTGCCGCTCGGCGATCGCGCCGTACGCGCTCGCGGTCGCGAAGCCGCCGAGGAACACGAACACCTCGGCCGCATCGCACAGCGCGAACGCGTGCAGCGTCACGCGCGACAGCACGCTCGCGCCGATGTGATCGACGACGATCATCAACAGCACGAGCCCGCGGAAGAAGTCGATTTCGATCAGGCGGCCGCTGCGCGACGGCTGCACCGTGGCGGAATGCAGCGGGCTCAACGACATGAGCGCACCTGCACGGCGGCGGTGCGACGCGCACCGGGGAAGGGAGCGGAAGAGAGACGGCGAGCGCGATCGGCGGCGATACGCGTATGCCCGCATCGCGCCAACCCGGCCGGCTTGGCACGGAGGTGACCGTTCATCAGTTGCTCCCGAGAACCCCTGTCCTTCAGGACGGGGAGGAAAGGAGCGCCGCTGTTTGACAGCGGCATTCCACCGTTAAAATGGCCGGCATGATCCTTGTCTATCGCTACCGGGTGAAATCGCTCAACGGACTGCTTAACAAGCAGAGCCGCGCGGTGAACTACGTCTGGAACTTCTGCAATGACACGCAGAAGCACGCGCTGAAGTGGAACAAGAAGTGGCCGACGGGATTCGACCTGAACGTGCTGACGACCGGCAGCAGCAAGGAACTCGGCATCCACTCCGGCACGATCAACGCGACGTGCGAGCAATATGCGAAGTCGCGCAGTCAGTACCGTCGGCCCTACCTGCGCTATCGCGGCAGGAAATCGCTGGGCTGGGTGCCGCTGAAGGGGCGTGACCTGAAGCGCGAGGGTGACGCGTTTCGCTTTGCCGGCAACACCTTTCGCGTGTTCAACAGCCGACCGCTTCCCGAAGGCAAGATCAAGGACGGCACCAACTTTGCGCAGGATGCACGCGGCAACTGGTTTCTCAATATCGTGATCGAGATGCCGGATGTTCAGGCTCGCCCGATCCGTTCCGGTGTGGGCATCGATCTCGGCCTGAAAGACTTCGCCACACTTTCGACCGGCGAGAAACTGCCCAATGACCGGTTCGGTCGACGAGCGGCGGAAAAGCTGGCGAAAGCGCAACGAGCGCGAAAGCACGCGCGGCATATCGCGAAGCTGCACGCCAAGGTCGCGAATGCCCGAGCCGACTTCCAACACAAGCTCGCGCTCGATTTGGTGCGGCGTTTCGATTACATCGCGGTCGGCAACGTGTCGGCCGCGACGCTCGCCAGAACCAGGATGGCGAAGAGCGTCTACGACGCATCCTGGTCGTCTTTCCGAAACAAGCTCCGCTACAAAGCGATCGCGCACGGGGCCACGTTCGAGGAAGTCGACGAAAGCGGTTCGACCCAGTCCTGTTCGTCGTGCGGGTCGAAAGACAGCACGACGCGGCCGAAAGGTATCGCGGGACTGCGAATAAGAGAGTGGGCCTGCAGCAGATGTGGTGTCGAGCATGATCGAGATATCAACGCTGCGCTGAACATTCTCCGATACGGACGTGCATCGCCAGGTGTGGGAATCCTCTCCCTTTAGGGGGAGCGGAGGACGTCAATGAAAAGCTGCATACGAAGGGAAGTCGGTCAGATCAGTCTAATGGCCGATCAGGGGAGACCCTAAGTAAAAAAGTGCAACCGAATCTTCTCTTCGATTACAAGCGCGAGCATTGCGCAGCAAGGCAGGCGGCGTCGCCAGATTCGCGTCAGCACGGCGCCAGTTGGTGGTCAGTATCGATGGATTCGGCGAGCACTCGGCAGCGACAAAAGCGCGGTTCGATGATCGACGAAGCACGCGATGCGCGGCACGTTGCGCACGGCCGGCGCATCGCGACGATGCGGTTATCCGCGCGCGGGCAAGCGCCGCATCAGCATCGCGCTGTGCCACGCGGTCAGCGCGACGGCGACCCAGATCGGTCCGTACGTCGCGAGCTGCGTGACGCTGAGCGTCTCGCCGAGCAGCAGCAGCGACACCGCGACGAGCAGCACGGGCTCGACGTAGCCGAGAATCCCGAACAGCGCCATCGGTAGCATCCGGCTCGCCTTCAGGTAGCTCGCGAGCGCGAGCGTGCTGAGGATGCCGAGCCCCGGCAGCAGCGCGGCCCACAGCAGCGGATGGCCGGCGACCCGCGTCGCGCTCGTCGCGACCATCGCCAGCGCGACGGGGCCCAGCAACACGATCTCGATCGCGAAGGCGGCCAATGAATCGGCGTTGATCCGCCGGCGCAGCACGAAATACGGCGGATAGCCGAGCGCGACGACCAGCGTCGGCCATGCGAACGCGCGCGTCGCCCACACCTCGTGCGCGACGCCGAGCGCCGCGCACGCGACCGCCGCCCATTGCAGCGGGTCGAGCCGTTCGTGATAGTAGAAGCGGCCGACGAGCACCATCGTCAGCGGCAGCAGGAAATAGCCGAGCGACACTTCGAGCATGCGGCCGTGCAGCGGCGCCCACAGGAACAGCCACAGCTGCACGCCGAGCAGCGCCGCGCTCACCGGCAGCGCGATCAGCAGGCGCCAGTCGCGCGCACTGCGCCGCGCAAGCTCGACGAGCACCGGCCAGCGGCCGCGCAGCGCGATCAGCGCGAGCGCGCACGGCGCGGTCCACACGATGCGCCACGCGAAGATGTCGAGCCCCGTGAGCGGCGCGAGCAGTTTCGCGTAAGCCGACATCAGCGCGAACAGCGTCGACGCCATCACCGACAGCATGAGGCCGCGCCCGGCTTCCGGATACCCCGTCATGATTGTTTTGCGCCGCTTACTGTTGCTGGAAGCGCTCGAAGCGCCGCTCGGTCAGGCGTTCCTCGAACGTCACCTCGGTCACGCGCGCGGCGGGCGGCCCGTGACGCAGCCACGCGAGCATCCGGTCGATCTGCGCGCCGGGGCCCTGGATCATCGCCTCGACGGTGCCGTCCTCGAGATTCGCGACCCAGCCGCGCAGCTTCAGCGCATGCGCTTCGCGCACCGTCGCATGACGAAAGCCGACGCCCTGCACGACGCCGCGCACCCGCACGTAGTAGGTCTCGATCCGTTCGTCCAGTTCATTGCGGCTCATCGCGTCGCCCTCCCGTTGCATTCAAGCCCGGCATTGTAGTCGCGTCGGCCGCTTCGCACACGCGCCGGCCGGGCGTCGCCGCGCACGCCGACCACGTACAATCTCGCCGATGCCCAACCGCCGCGCCGCCCGCGCGGCCCCGAAGGAAACGCATGACTGATACCTCCCGCGATCTCGTTCTCGTCACCGGTGCGTCCGGTTTCGTCGGCTCGGCCGTCGCGCGCATCGCGCAGCAGAAAGGCTATGCGGTACGCGTGCTCGTGCGCCCGACCAGCCCGCGCACGAACGTCGCGGATCTCGATGCCGAGATCGTCACCGGCGACATGCGCGACGAAGCGTCGATGCGCGCCGCGCTGCGCGGCGTGCGCTACCTGCTGCACGTGGCGGCCGACTACCGGCTGTGGGCGCCCGACCCCGACGAGATCGAACGCGCGAACCTCGAAGGCGCGGTCGCGACGATGCGCGCGGCCCGCGCGGAAGGCGTCGAGCGGATCGTCTACACGAGCAGCGTCGCGACGCTGAAGGTGACGAGCGCCGGCGACCCGTCCGACGAGAACCGGCCGCTCACGGCCGAGCAGGCGATCGGCGTCTACAAGCGCAGCAAGGTGCTCGCGGAGCGCGCGGTCGAACGGATGATCGCCGACGAAGGGCTGCCCGCCGTGATCGTCAACCCGTCGACGCCGATCGGCCCGCGCGATGTGAAGCCGACGCCGACCGGCCGCATCATCGTCGAGGCCGCGCTCGGCAAGATTCCGGCGTTCGTCGACACGGGGCTGAACCTCGTGCACGTCGACGACGTCGCGCACGGCCACTTCCTCGCGCTCGAGCGCGGCCGGATCGGCGAGCGCTACATCCTCGGCGGCGAGAACCTGCCGCTGCAGCAGATGCTCGCGGACATCGCGCAGATGACGGGCCGCAAGGCGCCGACGATCGCGCTGCCGCGCTGGCCGCTGTACCCGCTCGCGGTCGGCGCCGAAGCGGTCGCGAAGTTCACGAAGAAGGAGCCGTTCGTCACCGTCGACGGGCTACGGATGTCGAAGAACAAGATGTATTTCACGTCGGCGAAGGCCGAGCGCGAGCTCGGCTACCGTGCGCGCCCGTATCGCGAAGGGCTGCGCGACGCGCTGGACTGGTTCGGCTCGGCGGGCTACCTGAAGTAACACAAAGCGGCGCCCCTCGCGTCGCTTCGCGCACTTTGTTACACGTCGCGCACGGACCGGTATCGGCGCAGCGGTTAAAATCGCGGGTCTTACGCAGAGAAGACACGCATGAACCTGAACGATCAGATCGCTTCGCTCGCCACGGGCGTCGATCAGCTCCTCCACGATCACCACGCCGCCCAGCAGGCGGCACGCAGCGCGGAAGCCTTCGCGCGCGCCGCGGCAGTGGAAGCCCGGGCCGCGGCCGAGCGTCACGCGGCGGCGGAAGCCGAAGCGCAGGCCGCCGCGCAGCGCCACACGGCCGCGGCCGCCGACGCCGAAGCCGCGCAGCGGCGCCACGCCGACGCCACCGCCGCCGCCGAAGCGGCCGCCCAACGTCATACGGATGCGGCCACGCAAGCCGAAGCCGCTTCGCAACGCCATGCGGAAGCCACCGCGCTGACCGAAGCGCTCGCGCAACGTCACGCGGATGCCGAAGCCGCGTCGCAGCGCCACGCGGCGGCGATCGCCGAAGCCGAGGCCGCCGCGCAGCGTCATCACGCCGCCGCGACCGAAGCCGACGCGGCCGCGCAACGTCATGCCGCGGCGACCGTCGAAGCCGAAGCCGCCGCGAAGCGCCACGCGGAAGCGACCGCCGAAGCCGAAGCCGCCGCGCAGCGCCACCTGGCCGCGATCGCCGAGGCCGAGGCGCTCGCCCAGCGTCACACGCAGGCGCTCGCCGACACGCAGGCCGCCGCCCAGCGTCACGCCGACGCAACCGCCGAGGCCGAAGCCATCACGCGGCGTCACGCCGAGGCGATCGCCCAGGCCGAGGCCGCCGCGCAACGCCACGCCGACGCCACCGCCGAAGCCGAAGCCGTCACGCAGCGCCATGCCGAGGCGATCGCCCAGGCCGAAGCGGCCGCGCAGCACCACGCGAAGGCCATCGCCGACGCCGAAGCGCTGGTCGAGGCCGTCGTCAAGGAAGCCGCGACGAGCGCGGTTGCCGCCTCGGCCGTGACGGCCGAAGTCGTCGAACCGGCACCAGCGGACACGCCGGCATCGGAGCCGGCCGGACACGCAGCCGCACCGGTTGAGGCCGAAGCAGCCGAGGTGTCGACTGCGGCGGCCGCCACCGACACCGCGATCGTCCCGGCGGCGCAAACCGACGCCGCGGTTGAAACCGAAACCGGCACCGCCGCCGCGCCGGCCGACAAGGCGACGCTGCACGTCGCGCGCCCGTCCCAGAACGAACTCACGCTGACCATCAACGGCGAATCGATCACACTGCATCCGGAGCAACTGGGGCAGTTGATCGAGGAACTCGCGCACGCGCGCGCGTCGATGCAGCCGGAGCCGCCGTCCGGCATTCCGGCCGGCTGGCGTTTCGTGACGACGAAGAACCCGATGATGGCCGTGCAGAAGCAGTCGAACGGCGACCGTCTGCTGGTCGCCCGCCATACGGGCTACGGCTGGGTGCCGTTCACGTTCTCGCCGGACGTCGTGATCCAGATGTACATGATGCTGACCCAGCGGTAAGCGCGCGCATCGGCCGGCAACCGTCCGGAAAGCACACAGCCCGAATCGGCTTGCGTCGATCCGGGCTGTGTGTTTTCAGCGTTCCGGTTGATCGGGACGGCCGGCATCCGCCGGCGTGGGTCAGCGCTCCACCGGCGCCTGCACGCGCGCCTTCCACTGGCCGCCCTTGCCGCGCCAGTAACGCCACGCGGACGCGAACGTCGCACCCACATAGAACAGCGCGACGAGCGGCAGCGCGGGCGCCCACAGCGGCGAGCGCCGGTAGTAGCGCAGCATCGGCGCATACGCGGCGCACATCGACGCCCACGCGAGCCAGGCCGGCCACGCACGCGCGCCGTAGACGAGCGCGGCGACGGGCGGCACCAGGTAGATGATCGTCATCCCGAGCAGCGTGCCGACGAGCAGCAGCGGCGAATAGTGCAGTTGCGTGAACGCGGTGCGCGCGATCATGTTCCAGATGTCGCGCCAGCTGTCGTACGGGCGCAGCGACACGCTGCGATCGGCGAGATCGAGCCGGATCGGATGGCGGCCGCTGCCGCGATGCTTGATCTGCGCGGCGAGGCTGCAGTCGTCGATCAGCGCGCCGCGAATCGATTCGATGCCGCCCGCTTCCTCGAGCGCCGTGCGCTTCACGAGCATGCAGCCGCCCGCCGCGCCGGCCGTCCGGTTGCGCGGGTTGTTGATCCACGAGAACGGGTACAGCTTCGCGAAGAAGAACACGAACGCCGGGATCAGCGCCTTTTCCCAGAACGAGTCGCAGCGCAGCCGCACCATCAGCGACACGAGATCGCGATGCTCGGCCTGCGCGCGCGTGACGAGCTGCGCGACGGCGTCGGGCGGATGGCCGATGTCGGCATCCGTCAGCAGCAGGTAGTCGGCCGGCAGGCCGAGCGTCCGCACCGCCGCGATCCCCTGCGACTGCGCCCACACCTTGCCCGACCAGCCGGCCGGCAGCGGCTTCGCGGTCAGCACCGTCAGCCGGTCGGCGCGGTTGATCGCGAGCGCGGCCGCGCGGGCCGCGTCGGCGGTGCCGTCGTCGCTGTGGTCGTCGACGATGATCAGATGGAAGTCGCCCGGATAGTCCTGCTCGAGCAGCGAAGTCGCCGCGCGGGCGATCACGTCGGCTTCGTTGCGCGCCGGCACGACCGCCACGACGGCCGGCCAGCCGGCCTCGGCTGCCGCGCCGCGGGCGTCGGGCGGCAGCGGCCGCGCGGGCTGTGCGCGCCAGAAGCCGCCGCGCGCGACGAGCAGCACGATCCAGATCACCAGCGACAGGCCGGACACCAGGAAAGCGATCGCCAGCATCATCGGCCTGCCTCCTGCCGCGCGCCGACGCGTTCGGCATGAATGAGGGTCTGGAACAAAACACCCAGCACCGCACGGGCGGACGGGCAATACGCGTAAGAATCGACGGTCATCGAATGGCCTTGAAATGAGCGCGATGGCGGGCAGCCGGAGCGGCCGACCGCGAAACCGCGCAGTTTACCGGGTTCCGCGCGCGCCAGCGCCGACGCGGCTCTCCCGCAATTGCAACGGTGCCGACACAGCACCGAAGCACGGACGGCCCGATAGGGTTAAAATGCGCGATTAATTCGGGGTTCCGGGGCCTGGCCGGCCGGTTCGTTCCTGCCTTCATAACATCAAGCCGGGGCGAGCAAGCGTGTGCCAGCGCCTCGAACCCCGGTGTCTGTCGTCGGAGTTCGCTCACTTATGCGAGTCATCCTTGCCCAGCCCCGCGGCTTTTGTGCGGGGGTTGTCCGTGCGATCGAGATCGTCGATCGCGCGCTGCAACAGCACGGCGCGCCGGTCTATGTGCGTCACGAGATCGTGCATAACCGGCATGTCGTCGAAAATCTGCGTAATAAAGGGGCACGATTCGTTGAGGAACTCGACGAGGTGCCGCACGGCGCTGTCGCGATCTTCAGCGCGCACGGTGTCGCCCAGACGGTCGAGCGCGATGCGGAAACGCGCGGGCTCGACGTGCTCGACGCGACCTGCCCGCTCGTCACGAAGGTGCACGTGCAGGGCCGCCAGTACGTCGCGGCGGGCCGCCGGCTGATCCTGATCGGCCATGCGGGCCACCCGGAAGTCGAGGGCACGATCGGCCAGATTCCGGCCGAGGTGATCCTCGTGCAGAGCGAAGCAGAAGTCGATACGCTGACGCTGCCCGTCGATACGCCGGTCGCGTACATCACGCAGACCACGCTGTCGGTCGACGACACGCGCGGCATCATCGAAGCGCTGCAGCGCCGGTTCACCGACCTCGTCGGCCCGGACACGCGCGACATCTGCTATGCCACGCAGAATCGCCAGGCCGCCGTGCGCGAGCTGAGCGAACAGGTTGACGTGCTGCTCGTCGTCGGTGCGACGAACAGCTCGAACTCGAACCGCCTGCGCGAGATCGGCACCGAAAGCGGTGTGCCGAGCTATCTCGTCGCCGACGGCTCGGAAGTGAAGGCCGAATGGTTCGCGGGCGTGCAGACGGTCGGCCTGACCGCCGGCGCGTCGGCGCCCGAGGAAATGGTCGAGGATGTAATTGGCGCGCTGCGCGCGCTGGGGCCCGTCGATGTCGCGACGATGGCGGGCCGTGAAGAAAAAGTCGAATTCAAGTTGCCGGCGAAGCTCACGCAAGCTGTCGCCCGCGAAGTTTAAGGAGGACATCCCTTGTCTATTCCGCTGCTCCAGCAAGTCCGTGTCGGCGCCTACATCGTGCGCCAGCACCTGTCCGGCAACAAACGCTATCCGCTCGCGCTGATGCTCGAGCCGCTGTTCCGCTGCAACCTCGCGTGCAACGGCTGCGGCAAGATCGATTATCCGGACCCGATCCTGAACCAGCGCCTGTCCGTCGAGGAATGCCTGCAGGCCGTCGACGAGTGCGGCGCGCCCGTCGTGTCGATCGCCGGCGGCGAGCCGCTGCTCCACAAGGAGATGCCGGAAATCGTCAAGGGCATCATGAAGCGCAAGAAGTTCGTGTACCTGTGCACGAACGCGCTGCTGATGGAAAAGAAGATGGACGACTACGCGCCGAGCCCGTATTTCGTCTGGTCGGTCCACCTCGACGGCGACAAGGAAGCACACGATCACTCGGTGTCGCAGGAAGGCGTGTACGAGAAGGCCGTCGCGGCGATCAAGGAAGCGAAGCGCCGCGGCTTCCGCGTGAACATCAACTGCACGCTGTTCAACGATGCGGTGCCGGAGCGCGTCGCGAAGTTCTTCGACACGCTGGGCCCGATCGGCGTCGACGGCATCACCGTGTCGCCGGGCTACGCGTACGAGCGCGCGCCGGATCAGCAGCACTTCCTGAACCGCGACAAGACGAAGAACCTGTTCCGCGAAATCCTGAAGCGCGGCGAAGGCGGCAAGCGCTGGTCGTTCAGCCAGTCGTCGCTGTTCCTCGACTTCCTGGCCGGCAACCAGACGTACAAGTGCACGCCGTGGGGCAACCCGGCGCGTACGGTGTTCGGCTGGCAGAAGCCGTGCTACCTGGTCGGCGAAGGTTACGTGAAGACCTTCAAGGAACTGATGGAAACGACGGAGTGGGACAACTACGGCGTCGGCAACTACGAGAAGTGCGCGGACTGCATGGTCCACTGCGGCTTCGAGGCCACGGCCGTGATGGACACGATCTCGAACCCGCTGAAGGCGCTGCGCGTGAGCCGCAAGGGCATCAAGACCGACGGCCCGTTCGCCCCGGACATCTCGATCGCGAAGCAGCGCCCGGCCGAGTACGTGTTCTCGCGCCACGTCGAGATCAAGCTCGAGGAAATCCAGCGCGCCGGCAAGGGCAAGCTGCAGAAGCCGGCGAAGTCGGCAACGGCCGCTTAAGCGCGTTTCGCCGCGCGAAGGTTCACGCCTTCGCAGCGGCCACGCATCGAAAAAGCGCCACGGAGTTCGCTCCGTGGCGCTTTTTGTTTTGACGGACGCCGTGTGACGCATTGCGCTTGCGCGCCTGCGTGCGGGGGCGAACGTCGGTGGCCTAGCTTCGCGACTCCGCCGCGGCGATCAGTTGCCAGGCGGTCGGCCCCGGATCGAGCAGCGGGTCCGACGGCGGATCGAGATCGTGCGGATGCGCTTCCTCGGACGGCAACGTCTGCGATCTCGCAATGCCGATCTCGTCGCCGCACACGGTGCATCGATAGATGCCCGCCACCGTCACCTTGCTGCCCGGCGGCAGGTTCTCGCTGAATGCGCGGCCACTTCCGCACGTGAAGTAGCCGCCGCTCCTGTATAGCGCCATCGCTCCTCCTGACTGAAACGAATGCGTTCGCGTCGACACGCACATTCGTCGCCAACGCGAGGATGGATCGTCGTCGCCCGGCCACGCCGGGTTCCAGTCATGTCATTAGACGGCGCGCGGCCGCGCGATGGAATGGGACGCATACGAAACACGGCCCGCGGCCAGCCATTCAATGCAGAACGGCCGGCGCCCGCATCTTCGCCGCGGCTTGCGCGACCACCCCCGGCTGTTCGGCGGAAGCGAACGTGCAGACATGGCGCCACAGCTCCGCCAGCCGATGCCGCGTAAGCGTCGCGACGCACGCGTCGTTCGCGGCGAGCACGCGTTCGAGCACCGCGCATTCGTCGTCGTGCAGCGTCCACGCGCCGCTTTGCGCGGCGCGCGCCACGCTCGCGTCCAGCACGCGCTCCGCGTCGACGCACAGGTCGATGGTCGCGTCGGGAGAGATCGCATCGTCGAGCGCGAGGAACACCAGATACACGCTCGTGCGCAGCCGCAGCAGCAGCGTTTCGCTACCGTGCTCGCCGCGCAGCGCGACCAGCGCCATGTGGCATTTCAGCGAGATGTCGCGTGCATGCGCGGGCGGCAGCGGCAGCAGCCATTCGCGCGTCAACGGCGGATGGCGCCGGCCTTTTCGGGCAGCCTTCATGATTTGCCCTCGCTCGCGGACGCGTCGTCCTGCGCCGCCCCGGGCCACGCGCCGCGGTACGCGACGACGCTGCGGCCCGCGTCGCGCAGGGTGTGCGCCCGGCGCCGCATGCCGTGCACGTCGGCGCGCCGGCGCGTCGCGCACGCCTCCGGCAGCCTGCGTATCGCCGACGCACGCAACACGCCGGACCATCGGTCGGGGCATGCCATGTTCGTCTCCTGCATCAAAACGTGTTCTCGCCCTTCAGGTAGTACGCGGTTTTCACGAAGAACGCCTTCACCGGATGGCCGCTCTGCGCAGCGCGGGCCGCCCGCGCTTCCATCGCGGCCTTTTCGTCGCGCCACCGGTCGGGCACCGGGTTGTACACGCGATCGAGCGCACGCTGCATCGCAAGCGGATAGTTCTGGTTGCCGGCCGCCGTCGCGCGATAGCCGGCACGCGTCATCTGCATCAGTTGCACATCGGTTTCGGCACGCGCCGCCGACCAGGTCAACGGCGCGGCATACGGCGTGTCGCCGGCGCCGATCGACTGCGCGAAGCTGACGGCCGGCAGCGCAGCGAGTGCGCAGGAAAGAACGGCAACGGGAACGAGGGAACGCATAATGGCCTCCAGATGGTTGTCCCCGCATCGATCCATCATCGATGCGTTGAAATCATCGTATGTCGGGCCGCATGCCGCTTGAATAGCCGAATCCGCAATTGTTATTTTCAGCCGTACATTCGGCATGCGAGCCACGTCATTCGCGAATCCCTTCGAAATGGAATTTCTTTATTTCATTCAACGATCTGATCGGATTTTTACCGGCGCTCCGGTGGGCGCTCACCCCGCTCTTTCAATTTCCGAAATGACGTGTTGCCGGTGCGATTCCAGCCGGTGCGCCTGCCCGCAACGCTCCGGCGTGATATCGCGCACGCGGATACCGCCGACACGATTTCATCGGATCAACCGATTCTTCTGATACAGGACAAATCATCCGCATCGGCTTGCCGGATTGAGACACGACGCAATCGGCAAGGACGCGCGATAATCACTAATCGGCCGTTTCGCACGGCATCCCAGACATTCCCCTTTTTAATCGAGTCTCCCCATGGCTGCTCTCGACACTACCGCCATCGACAGCTGGCACGCGCACGTCTATTTCGATGCGGCGAGCCGCGACGCGGCCTGGGCGTTTCGCCAGGTCGTCGACGCGCGGTTCGGCGCGGTCATCGAACTCGGCCGCTTTCACGAACGCCTCGTCGGCCCGCATCCGGCCTGGTCGTACCAGATCGCATTCGACGCCGCCCGATTCGACGACATCGTGCCGTGGCTCGTGCTGAACCACGGCGCGCTCGACATCTTCCTGCATCCGAATACGCACGACGAACTGCGCGACCATCGCGATTGCGCGGTGTGGATCGGCAAGTCGTATGTGCTGAATCTCGACGCGCTGGCCGGCTAAGGGTCGACGCCCGAGCGCCCTTACCGCGGCGGGGCATCCACGTTTCGGGTCGACGTGAAACGTCTCGCGGCGGCGCGCCCCTACAGTGGTTTCCGTGATCGACTTCCGGAAACCCGCCATGACACCCGCAGACACCGACGCCGACGCCCGGCGCATCCACGAAGACTGGCACGCAGCCGTCGTCGCCCGCGACCTCGACGCGCTGATGTCGCTGTATGCCGACGACGCGGTGCTCGAAACGCCGCTCGTCGTCGCCACGCTGCCCGCGCACGGCTCGGGCGTGCTGCACGGCAAGGCCGCAATCGGCGCGTTCTTCGCGGCCGGCCTGCGCAATCCGGACAACCGGCTCGGGCGCTGGTACCGGACCGGGCTGCTCTTCTCGAACGGGCGCCAGCTCGTCTGGGAATACCCGCGCGAGACGCCGGACGGCGATCAGGTGGATCTCGTCGAGGTGATGGATCTGCGCGACGGGTTGATCGCGCATCATCGCGTGTACTGGGGATGGGTAGGATTCAGCGCACTGCGCGGCGCCGCGTCGGCGCACCCGCGCGCATGACGGCCGCCGTACCGGATCGGGCCGCCGCGCGCCGCGTGCTCGCCGCGACCTGCGTGAGCTACACGCTCGTGCTGCTCGATGCGTCGATCGTCAACGTCGCACTCACCGACATCGCGCACACGTTCGGCAGCCGCGTGGCCGGCCTGCAGTGGATAGTGAACGCTTACACGCTCGCGTTCGCGAGCCTGCTGCTGACGGGCGGCACGCTCGGCGACCGGCTCGGAGACCGCACCGTCTATGTGGCGGGGCTGGCCGTCTTCGTCGTCGCGTCGGCCCTGTGCGGCGTCGCGCCGACCCTGCCGGCGCTAGCGGTCGCCCGCGCGTTGCAAGGCGTCGGCAGCGCGATGCTGGTGCCGTGCTCGCTGGCGCTGATCCATCGTGCGTTCCCCGAGCCGGCCGCGCGCGCGTCGGCGATCAGCGTGTGGATGGGCTGCGGCGGCATCGCGATGGCGTCGGGTCCGCTGATCGGCGGCTTGCTGATCGATCTGTTCGGCTGGCGCAGCCTCTTCTTCGTGAACCTGCCGCTGGGGCTCGCCGGCATCTGGCTCGGCCGGACGGTCGCGCGCGCCGCCGTCGATCGGTCGCGGCAGTTCGACTGGGGCGGCCAGGCGGCAGCCATCGTCGCGATCGCGGCACTGATCGGCACGCTGATCGAAGGCCCGTCGCTCGGCTGGCGTTCGACGCCGATCGTCGGCGGTGCGGTGGCCAGCATCGCTGCATGGATCGCGTTCATCGCGATCGAGGCGCGGCACCGCGAACCGATGCTGCCGCTCGCGTTCTTCCGCAACCGGCTGTTCGCGGGGTCGACGTTCATGTCGA
The DNA here is from genome assembly GCF_902830285.1 of Burkholderia sp. BCC0419. NCBI lineage: Bacteria > Pseudomonadati > Pseudomonadota > Betaproteobacteria > Burkholderiales > Burkholderiaceae > Burkholderia > Burkholderia sp. BCC0419. Next base: position 132,704 of record NZ_CADESR010000011.1, on the reverse strand, counting down.
TGGCGTCGGCGTTCGTGTTCTACGGCTTGCTGTTCGTGCTCAGCCTGTTCTATCGGCAGGTTCGCGGCGCGAGCCCGCTCGACACCGGGCTCGCGTTCCTGCCGATGACCGCGATGGTCGCGCTCGGCGGGCTCAGCTCGGGGCGGATCGTTGTACGCTTCGGCGCGCGCGGGACGATGTGCGCGGCGTTCGGGCTCTACGCGGCGGGTGCGCTCGGGATGACGGCCATCGGCGCGACGACGCCCGCGTGGCTCGCCGTCGCGCCGATGCTCGCGATCGGCATCGCATCGGGCTTCATCTCGCCGGCCGCGACGTCGCCAGCGCTCGGGACGGTCGACCGGCACCGCGCCGGCGTGGCGGCAGCCGTGCTGAACGCGGCACGGCAAAGCGGATCGGCGCTCGGCGTGGCGATCTGCGGCGCGTGCATCGCGACGCTGCAGCCGTTTCCGGTGGCGATGCGGGTGGTGCTGGCGTTGGCAGCCGGATTGTCGGCGCTCGCCGCGGCGACGTGGTGGCTCACGGTGCAGGCGGCGCCGGCAACCGCCGAAACGACCGCGCCTCCGCGAGCCGCCGCGCGCCGATAGCACCTGCCCCGGCCGGCACGCCGCTCGCCTGGGGTGACCGGCTCAACGCCCGATGCCGCTCACGCGACATACATCGCGACACTGACGAACTGGCACAGGCTGCCGGCCAGCACGAACAGGTGCCAGATACCATGCCCGTGGCGAATGCGTTCGTCGTTGATGAAGAAGTAGATCCCCACGCTGTAGATCACGCCGCCAGCCACGAGCCACGCGGTGCCGATCGGCGGCAGCGCATGGATCAACGGCCGCACGGCGACGAGCGCGAGCCAGCCCATCAGCACGTACAGGATCATCGACAGCAGGCGCGTGCGGCGCCCGAGCGTGAGTTCCTGCACGATGCCGAACACGGCGAGCCCCCAGCTCACGCCGAACAGCGACCAGCCCCACGGGCCGCGCAGCGTGACCAGCGTGAACGGCGTGTAGCTGCCGGCGATCAGCAGGTAGATCGCCGCATGGTCGCATTTCTGCAGGATCGCCTTCAGGCGCGGGTTGCGCACGCTGTGATACGCCGTCGAGATCGCATAGAGCAGGATCAGCATCGCGCCGTACACGCTGAAGCTCACCACCTTGTACGGGTCGCCTTCGAGCGCCCCCATCGTCACGAGCGCGACGAGACCGGCCACCGACAGCACCGCGCCGACGAGATGGGAAATGCTGTTGAAACGCTCACCGACATGCACGACGTGTTCTCCTGCGTCCATCGGGAAAAGAAAGAACCCTAATGATACCGGCGGCTGGATGCCATCGTGCTGCGCCCGGGCAAACGGCACGCGGATGCCGTACGGTGCGCGCCGCCGGCCCGCCAAAGAAAAAAGCGCCGCGACAGCCATCGCGGCGCTTCCGTTTCGATACCGAACCGATTCGTCAGGTCATTGCAACGGCCCGGTTCAGCAACACTTCCCGGCCCCCGACCCGTACCGCGCATTCTGACGCTCGCGGAAGAATTCCTCGTACGTCATCGGCTCGCGGTCCGGATGGGTTTCGCGCATGTGCGCGACGTAGGTGTCGTAGTCGGGCAGGCCGACCATCAGCCGCAACGCCTGCCCGAGGTAACGCCCTGCAGTGCGCAGGTCGCCGCCAAGATCGCTGAACATCGCGGCCTCCCGTTAGCGTCCGCTGCCGAGCGCCTGCGCGGCCGGCATCGCTTCGTACGGCGTCTCGCGCACGGTCGGCTTCGACTCGCGGCGCGCGCGCAGCACGGCGATCACGCCGTACACCGCGATCGCCACGACGACGAAGATGAACAGCCCGGCCAGCGCCGCATCGATGTAGTCGTTGAAGATGATCCGCTGCATCTGCGCGATCGACTTCGCCGGCGCGAGCACCTTGCCTTCGTCCACCGCGGCCTGCAGCTTCGCGGCGTGCGCGAGGAAGCTGACCTTCGGGTTCGCGTCGAAAATCTTCTGCCAGCCGGCCGTCAGCGTGCAGATCAGCAGCCACGCGGTCGGCACCATCGTCACCCATGCGTAGCGCTCGCGCTTCATCTTGAACAGCACGACGGTGCCGAGCACCAGCGCGATCGCGGCGAGCATCTGGTTCGAGATGCCGAACAGCGGCCACAGCGTGTTGATGCCGCCGAGCGGATCGACCACGCCCTGGTACAGGAAGTAACCCCACGCAGCCACGCACAGCGCGGTGGCGACGAGGTTCGCGGGCAGCGACTCGGTGCGCTTGAGCGCCGGGTGGAACGTGCCGAGCAGGTCCTGCAGCATGAAGCGGCCCGCGCGCGTGCCGGCATCGACGGCCGTCAGGATGAACAGCGCCTCGAACAGGATCGCGAAGTGATACCAGAACGCCATCATCGCTTCGCCGCCGATCACCTGGTGCAGGATGTGCGCCATGCCGACGGCCAGCGTCGGCGCGCCGCCCGCGCGCGCGATGATCGTCGTTTCGCCGACGGCCTTCGCGGTTTGCGTGAGCATGTCGGGCGTCAGCACGAAGCCCCATTGCGTGACGGTGTTCGCGACCGCTTCCGGCGTCGAGCCGAGCACGGCCGCCGGCGCGTTCATCGCGAAGTAGATGCCCGGTTCGATCACGCACGCGGCGACCAGCGCCATGATCGCGACGAACGATTCCATCAGCATCGCGCCGTAACCGATGAAGCGCGCGTTGGTTTCGTTGTCGATCAGCTTCGGCGTCGTGCCCGACGAGATCAGCGCGTGGAAGCCCGACACCGCGCCGCACGCGATCGTGATGAACAGGAACGGGAACAGGTTGCCCGACCACACCGGGCCCGTGCCGTCGACGAACTTCGTCAGCGCGGGCATCTTCAGTTCCGGTGCGACGATCAGGATGCCGATCGCGAGACCGAGGATCGTGCCGATCTTCAGGAACGTCGACAGGTAGTCGCGCGGCGCGAGCAAGAGCCACACCGGCAGCACCGACGCGACGAAGCCGTAGCCGATCAGAATCCACGTGAGCTGCGTGCCGCTGAACGTGAACCACGCGGCGAGCGTCGGCGAAGCGCTGACGTTCTGGCCGAACGAGATCGCCGCCATCAGCCCGATGAAGCCGATGATCGACACTTCGCCGATGCGGCCCGGGCGGATGTAGCGCGTGTAGACGCCCATGAACAGCGCGATCGGAATCGTCGCGGCGACGGTGAACGTGCCCCACGGCGAATTCGTCAGCGCCTTCACGACGATCAGCGCGAGCACCGCGAGGATGATCACCATGATCAGGAACGCGCCGAACAGCGCGATCACGCCGGGCACCGTGCCGAGCTCCATCTTGACGAGGTCGCCGAGCGAGCGGCCGTCGCGACGCGTCGAGATGAACAGCACGATGAAGTCCTGCACCGCGCCGGCGAACACGACGCCGGCCAGGATCCACAGCATGCCGGGCGTGTAGCCCATCTGCGCGGCGAGCACGGGGCCGACCAGCGGCCCGGCGCCGGCGATCGCGGCGAAGTGATGGCCGAACAGCACGTACTTGTTGGTCGGTACGTAGTCGAGGCCGTCGTTGTACTTGACCGCCGGCGTCATCCGCAGCCCGTCGAGCTGCATGACCTTGCTGGCGATGAAACGGCTGTAGAAGCGATACGCGATCAGATACACGCAGACTGCGGCGATCACGATCCAGAGCGCACTGACGCGTTCGCCGTGCGCGAGTGCGATCGTGCCGAATGCGAACGCGCCGAGCAGCGCGACCGCGATCCAGAGCAGGGTACTGGAAGCCCGATTCATGGCGTCTCCTGGTCTCCAATGTGTTTTTGAGTGGATGCGGCGAGGGGCCGAACCCGCGTGACGTCGATGCGTCGTGCCGCGTCTCGTGGAAGCCGCGGCTGTGGGCCGTAGTATTCCGCGCGATGGGGGAAGCTTACAAGCGCACAACTACGTATGAGGGTCTACGTAGAATTACGTAGATGCCTGTCGCCCGCCCGCCGTCAGGCCGCGATTGCTCGCGATCGGCGAGCCACGTACAGTATTTGCCTGCCTCCATTCCGGAACCGCCATGCCGATCGGATTTCAGAAGATGAACGCAAACGGCGATGACTTCGTCATCGTCGACCTGCGCGATCGGGAACACGATCCAGCGCAGCGCATCGATCGCGACCTCGTGCGGCGCATGGGCGACCGGCATCGCGGCATCGGCTTCAACCAGCTCGCGGTGATCTCGGACGGCGACGACGCGGCCGCAGCCGCGCGCGTCGCGTTCTGGAACCCCGACGGCTCGGCGCTCGATACCTGCGGCAGCGCGACGCGCGGCGTCGCGTGGAAGCTGATGCGGGAAACCGGCGCGGCGTCGGTCGTGCTGCGCACGAATCGCGGGCGCCTGCACTGTGCGCAGAAGGCGGACGGGCTGATCGAGGTCGAGATGGGTGCGCCGCGGCTCGGCTGGCAGGACGTGCCGGTCTCGGAAGCCGTCGACACGCTCGCACTGCCGCTGCCCGGCGCGCCGGCCGCATGCAGCATGGGCAATCCACACTGCACGTTCTTCGTCGACGATGTCGCTGCGCTCGACATCGAAGCGCTCGGCCCGGCGATCGAAGCGCATCCGCTGTTTCCGCTGAAAACCAACGTGCATTTCGTTCAGGTCATCGACCGCACGCACATTCGCCTGCGTATCTGGGAACGCGGCGGCGGCGTGCCGCTCGGCTCCGGCTCGTGTTCGTGCGGCGCGGTGGTCAACGGCATCCGGCGCGGGCTGCTCGACGACACCGTGCGGGTGACGTGCGATGGCGGCGACGTCACCGTTCGCTGGGACGGCGCCGGCAGCGTGTTCCTGAGTGGGCCCGTGACGTTCGGGTTCAGCGGAGTGTGGCTGTGATGACCGACGACGCCCGAACCTTCCACGCGCTGCGCCCGCGCCTGCAGAAGATCGCGTACCGGATGCTCGGCTCCGTCGCGGATGCCGAGGACATCGTGCAGGACGTGTGGCTGCGCTGGCACGACGCGGCGCGCGACCGCATCGAGAACGCCGAGGCCTGGCTCGTCGCGGTCACGACGCGGACGTCGATCGATCGCCTGCGCGCGGCGAAGCTCCGGCGCGAGCACTACACGGGTATCTGGCTACCCGAACCGGAGCTCGGCGAATCGCCCGCGACGCCCGAGGAAATGACGGAGCGCGCGAACGACGTGTCGGTTGCGTACCTGCTGTTGCTCGAACGGCTGACGCCGGAAGCGCGCGCGGCGTTCCTGCTGCATGAAATCTTCGAGTTCGACTACGACCGGATCGCCGACGCGATCGGCAAGACCGAAGCCGCGTGCCGGCAGCTCGTCAGCCGGGCCCGCGCGCGGCTGCGCGACGATACCCTGCCGCGGCATGCGGTGCCGCACGAAACGCATCGCCGGCTGCTGCAGACGTTCACGCAGGCGCTCGCGCAAGGCGACTTCCCGTCGATCCAGGCGCTGCTCGCCGAAGACGCGATGCTGATCGGCGACGGCGGCGGCCACGTCCAGAGCTTCCCGAAACCGATGGTCGGCGGCCGGCGGATTGCTCAACTGTTCTATGCGACGTGGTTGCGCTGCGGCAGCGGCGTCGAGATGCGGCCGGTCGTGCTGAACGGCCAGTGGGCGATGCTGCGCTTCATCGGCGGGCAACTCGAAGCGGCGATGTCGTTCGAGACCGACGGCACGCGCATCGGCCGGATTCTCGTGCAGCGCAACCCCGACAAGCTCGCGCGCATCGCGGCCGCCAGCGCCGCCGGCTGACGCGTGCAGCGCGCGCCGGCGCCGGCGCCGGCCGCGTCCGCGGCCGCGCGCGGATTGGTGCAGCGCATGCAACACGATGCGTCCCTGTGCGTGGCTACCGCGCACCGACGCACACTCCTAAGATGATTTCGCGCGGCGCCCTGCCGCCCACGACACCCGCGCAACGCGGGCCAGCCTCTTCGTCGCCAGGAGAAATCATGACGCAGCGTATCAACTACATTCAACAGTCGCCCGAGCTGTTCAGGAAATTCCTCGAACTCAGCAACCAGCTGCGCAGCAGCGCGATCGAGGAATCGATCCGGGATCTCGTGTCCGTCCGGGCGTCCCAGATCAACGGCTGCGCGTTCTGCGTCGACATGCACGTGAAGGAAGCACGCATCCACGGCGAGCGCGAGCTGCGCCTGCATCATCTGACGACGTGGCGCGAATCGACGCTGTTCTCGCCGCGCGAGCGGGCCGCGCTCGCATGGACCGAAGCGCTGACGACACTGTCCGCGCACGGCGTGCCGGACGACCTCTACGACCGCGTGCGCGGCCAGTTCTCCGAGAAGGAATTGTCGGACCTGACGTTCGAAGTGATGGCGATCAACGGCTGGAACCGCGCGAATGTCGCGTTCCGGACCGTCCCGGGCTCGTCCGACAAGGCGTTCGGCCTCGACAAGGCGAACCTCGCCTGACGGCCGTCCACCGCCCTCTCCCGCTGCCGGCCGTCGGCCGGCGGCCCACCGGAAGCCACCACCATGATTCGCATGAAACACGTGATCGCGTCCGCGCTCGTCGTCGCGGGCGCCGCGACCGGCGCCGTTCGCGCGGCGCCCTCGGCCATCGTCACGCCGCTGATGACCAGGCCGCTCGACGCATACCCAGGCAAGGAAGCGCAAATGATCTCGGTCGAGTATCCGCCCGGCGCGGTCGACCCGGTCCACCGCCACCACGCCGACGCGTTCGTCTATGTCGTCGAAGGTTCGATCGTGATGCAGGTGAAGGGCGGCGAGCCCGTCACGCTGAAGCCGGGCGAGACCTTCTACGAGGGCCCGAACGACCTGCACACGGTCGGACGCAACGCGAGCCGGACCCGGCCCGCGAAGTTCATCGTGCTGCTGTTGAAGGACAAGGGCGCGCCCGTGCTCGTGCCGGAAAAATAGCCGGCCCGCACGCCGCCGCGCCCTTTTTGAAAAAAATGCGGCGGGCGGTGTCACAGGCGGCAGCGCTGAAACGTCTAGTCGCATACGGACACCACGATTCCAGCGCCTCCATGCCCGACACCTCCATTCGCCGCCCCGACGCCGACGATCCATTCGCGCGCAGCTTCTCGACCTGCTACGCCGGCGTGGTCACCTTCCTCGCCGTCGTCACCGAGGGCAGCTTCGCGCGCGCCGCCGATCGCCTCGGCGTCGGCCGCTCGTCGGTCAGCCGCCACGTGCAGCGGCTCGAAGACCGGCTTGACGCACGCCTGTTCCAGCGCACCACACGCAGCATGTCGCTGACGCGCGAAGGCGAGCTCTTCTACGAAAACTGCCGGCCCGGCATCGAACATCTGGCGCAGGCGCTCGAGGACATGCGCGAGCTGCGCAGCGGGCCGCCGAGCGGGCACCTGCGCATCGGTTCGACGCCGGGCTTCGGCCGCAAGGTCATCGCGCCGCTGCTGCGCGATTTCCATGCGCAGTATCCGGACATCACGCTCGACCTGCTGTTGAACGACCGGCCCGCCGATTTCTCCGCCGACCGCATCGACGTCGCGTTTCGCGACGGCCGCATGGAAGACAGCGCGATCGTCGCGCGCCGGCTGATTCCGATGCAGATGATCGTCTGTGCGTCGCCGTCGTACGCGCACCGGCACGGCTTGCCGCGCCACGTCGACGACCTCGCGCAGCATCGCTGCATCAACCTGTGCACCGCGTCGGGCCGCGTGACGGAATGGGAATTCAGGATCGACGGGGTGACGCAGCAGCGCCAGCTCGCCGCGCATCACACGTTCAACGACATCGATCTCGTCGTGCGCGCGGCGCTCGACGGGCTCGGCATCGCGCAATTGCCCGCGTACCAGGTGTGCGACCTGCTCGCCGACGGCCGGCTGGTGAGCTGTCTCGGCCAGCATGCGCCGGACGACGGCGGCCACTATCTCTGCTACCTGAGCCGCAAGCACCTGCCCACGCGCATCCGCGTGTTCATCGACTACATGATCGAACAGACGCGGGCGCGCGACCTGCAGTGCCTGACCACGATGACGACGATGGCGCCGCTGGAGACGATCGATTGATGCATTCGCAGCAACATGGTGAGGGCTTGCAGGCCCCTACCGGATCGCGCGGCGCATGCCTACGATGCGGGCTGTTCGACAGGCACGCGAATACGTCGGTGCGCCGTTCGGCAAGGTCCCGGTCCGATCGCGCGAACGCGATGGGCGCCGGTTTCGGCAGGTTCAAGCGGCGCGCATGTCGCGCGCCCGTTCAAGGAGAGCAATCGTGAAAATCGTCGTGATTGGTGGTACCGGCCTCATCGGCAGCAAGGTCGTCAGGAACCTGATCGCACGCGGCCACGACGCGGTGGCGGCCGCGCCGTCGACCGGCGTCGATACGATCACGGGCGCGGGACTGGACGACGCACTCGCCGGCGCGGAGGTCGTCGTCGATCTCGCGAATTCGCCGTCGTTCGAGGAAGCGGCCGTGAAGGCGTTCTTCGAGGCGTCGGGGCGCAACCTGTTCGCCGCGGAGCGCGCGGCCGGCGTGCGCCATCACGTCGCGCTGTCGGTGGTCGGCACCGACCGGCTGCAGCAGAGCGCGTATTTCCGCGGCAAGATCATCCAGGAAAACCTGATCCGCGAAGCGGGCGTGCCGTACACGATCGTGCGTTCGACGCAGTTCTTCGAATTCGTCGGGGCGATCGCGCAGGCTGGCGCGCAAGGCGACACGGTCCGGTTGACCACCGCGCACTTCCAGCCGATCGCATCGGGCGACGTCGCGGCCGCCGTGACCGATTTCGCGCTCGACGCGCCGCGCAACGGCATCGCCGAAATCGGCGGCCCCGAGCGCGTGCGGATCGCCGATCTCGTCGAGCGTTTCCTGTCGGCCACGCACGACGCGCGCACGGTGACGCGCGATGCGGGCGCCGACTACTTCGGCGCGGTGCTGCAGGACGACACGCTCGTGCCGGCGCCCGGTGCGCGCCTCGGCGCGACGACCTTCGACGCGTGGTTCCGGCAGAACGCGCTCGCGCGCTGAACGCCGCCGCCGGATCGCACACCATGACGCCGCTGCGCCCGCCGCCGCTGTCGCTGCTCGACCGGTATCGCGGGCGGGAGCCGCAGACGCTGTACTCGACGACGGTGACCGTCACGGGCGGAGCGGCCGAGCACGGCCGCGCATCGGGCGTCGCGCGTTCCGACGACGGGCGCCTGGATGTCGAGCTGCGCCTGCCGTCCGCGCTGGGAGGGCCCGGCGACGGCCCGAACCCGGAGCAGTTGTTCGCCGCCAGCTATGCGGCGTGCTTTCACGGCGCGCTGAGCCTGCTGGCTGCACGGGCGGGCGTGTCGATCGCCGGCGCATCGGTGTCCGCATCGATCGACTTCTGCCGCGATCCGGTGGACGGGCTGTTCATGCTGAACGCGAACATTCGCGTGCGGCTGCCGGGCGTCGAACGCGCGGTGGCGGAAGAACTCGTCCGCAATACGGAGCGTTTCAGTCCGTATACGAAGATGGCGCACGAAGGGATCAGTCACGTCGTGGCACTTGCGCCGGCGGACGAGACATCGAAGCGTTGATCAAAAATGAAAATGCGGCGCCCGCCGCATCGCGCAACGGGCGCCGCATCGATACGACGGATCAGTGCTTTTCGTCGATTTTCTTCGGCTTCGGCGGCGACGGCACCTTCGCGTACTGGAACGCCGGCGTGGCCTTCAGCGCATCCTTGGTCGCACCCGGCAGGTAGATGTTGCCGTTGCGCACGTCGAGCGACGCGATCGGCACCGCGACGTCATGCGCGGCCACGCCGAGGAAGCCGCCGGCCGACACGATCGCGGCCGACACCGAGCCGTCCGGTGCGACGATCAGGTCGCGCACCTTGCCGACTTTCTGGTTCTCGTCGTTGTACACGGTCTTGCCGAGCACGCTCTTCTTCACGCTCCAGCCTTCGAGCAGCGCCTGCGATTGCTCGACGGTCACGCTGATCGGCTGCGCGCCCGCGATCTGCGCGTGCGCGCTGACGCTCGAGGCGAGGACGGTTGCTGCGATGAGGGTCTTGTAGAACTTCATGTGGAATGCACTCCGGTTCGGTTGTTGTTGATTCCGGGAGCGAAGCGACGCGGGCGCAACGGCTGATCGGTGAGCGCCCCGCGGATGGCCGCCCCGCGGATGGCCGCCCCGCGCTTCGTCGGTCGCGTGGCGGCCGGCCGCGCCGCCACGGCGTGTGTGCGTGGCGGACCGGCATGGCCGGGCCGCGGCGAGCAACACGTCTTTCATGGTAGCGGCATTCGCCGGATCGTGCGTTCAAGATGCGATACGGCAGGCGGGGCGAGCCGGATCAGGATCAATGATCGTGCAGACAGATGAGGCGCGCGGCGCAAAAAAAAACGCCGCGGCCTGTCGATCAGGACAACCTCACAGACGAGCCCCCGATCTTCGCGGCGCATCGAACCATGCGGCGGATGCCGCGCCGCCACGCTGCGTCACGCATTCCGCGAATACACCCTGCGATGCCGCACCGCCTCTGCCAACACGTCGAGCACCGGCTCCGTCTGCGTCCAGCTCAGACACGCATCGGTAATCGACACGCCGTATTGCAGCGGCACGCCCGGCTTCAGATCCTGACGCCCCGCTTCGAGATGGCTCTCCACCATCACGCCGACGATCCGATGCTCGCCCTGCGACAGTTGCCGGGCGAGATCCTGCGCCACTTCGATCTGCCGCTCGTGCGACTTGTTCGAGTTCGCATGCGAGCAGTCGACCATCACCTGCTCGCGCAAGCCGGCCTTGCGCAGCACCGCGCAGCTCGCTTCGACATGCTCGGCATCGTAGTTCGGGCCGTTCTTGCCGCCGCGCAGGATCACGTGCGCGTCGTCGTTGCCGCGCGTCTCGAAGATCGCGGCCATCCCCATCTTCGTCATCCCCATGAACGCATGGCTCGCGGCCGCGGCGACGATCGCGTCCGACGCGACCTGCACGCCGCCATCGGTGCCGTTCTTGAAGCCGATCGGGCAGCTCAGGCCCGACGCGAGCTGGCGATGGCTCTGGCTCTCGGTCGTGCGCGCACCGATCGCACCCCACGCGATCAGGTCGGCGATGTACTGCGGGCTCAGCAGATCGAGGAATTCGGTCGACGCCGGCAGGCCGAGCGCGTTGATGTCGAGCAGCAGTTGCCGCGCGGCGCGCAGCCCCTCGTTGATGCGGAAGCTGCCGTCGAGGCGCGGATCGTTGATGTAGCCCTTCCAGCCGACCGTCGTGCGCGGCTTCTCGAAGTACACGCGCATCGTGATCAGCAGGTCGTCCTTCAACGCATCGGCGGCGACCTTCAGGCGGCGTGCGTAATCGAGCGCCTGGTCGTGATCGTGGATCGAGCACGGGCCGACGACGAGCAGCAGCCGGTCGTCGCGGCCGTGCAGGATGTCGCCGATCGCGCGGCGCGTATCCTCGACGAGCGTCTGCGTGGCGGCCGGCACCGGCAGTTCATCGAGCAGCAGCGCCGGCGAAATCAGCGGACGCACGGCACCGATGCGGACGTCGTCGATGCGCGTGGTGTCCTGCGTCGCGTCGGCGCTGCCTACCTCGCGATCGTGGGAAGGATTGTCGAGGTTCTGCATGGTGATTCTCCGGGGGACGTCTGTCTGGAATGATGGGCAGGCTCGATTATGGCACCCGCGCAAGGCGGCAGCGAGGAGCGGCGGGGGGAAGGCGACGATGGTCGCAAAGTTACGGCGATCGGGGTCCGCCGGCCATTCGGCCGAGTGGTCGCGTGTCACCGCAGTGCCGTACGATCGTGGCTGTCCGCTGCCGATGCGGCCCCTCGTTCGACGCCGGCGGCACGATGCACCGCCTGCCTGCGATTGATCGCTCACCCCTTGCCCGACACGCCACGATGACCGTATCCGACCTGCTCAGCGCCATCCGCCAACCCTATGCCGACCTGCTCGCGCAAGCGGCCGCGCAACCGGCGGCCGTCGTCGAACCGGCCTACCGGAAAGCCGACGGTACGCTGGCCACCGAAGGTCCGCTCGCGCTGCCGTGCCGCGCCGACACCATCGCCACCGAAGGCGAGGCGGCCGGCCAGCCGGCGATGGTCGATTCGACCACGCAACTGGATTTCGAACCGTTCGCGTTCGAGCTCGAAACGGCGGCCGTGTCGATCCGACCGTTCGTGTGGGACTGGGCTGCGGTCGAGGCCGACGGTCTCGACGAAAGCACCGCGAACGACGCCTTCAAGACGTGGTTTCTTGCGTGGTTCGACGGGGACGACGAGAACACGCCGGCCGAAGACGGGCTGCACGGCATCGTTCATTACCTGTCGGAACCGGTTCGCACGGAACAGGGCTGGCGCATCCACGCGGATCTCGGCTCCGCGCCGGAGACGGCCGTCGAGGATCTGCTGTTCCGGCTCGTCGATGCGGGTGCGACGCGGATCAGTGTCGGTTGATATGCCTCTTCATCGTTCACGCACCCTGATGAAAACCATTCTGTCATCGCCCGTGATGCGCCCGTTTGAAGTAACGCGGCGGTGCGCGAGCCCCGCCGTCATTGCATCAGAAGGCGATCAGGACGCGTCGCCCGGCGCGTCGACGTCGATGCCGAGTTCGCTCGCCATCCGCTGAACCAGCGCATTCAGGCGCGCCACTTCGTCCGCGAGGCGTTTCTGTTCGGCCTTCAGCGCTTCGAATTCGGAAGGCGGCACCGAATCCGCGCCGCCGCCTGCATCCGCGCTCGCGAAATCGGCGATGTTCACTTCGCCGCACATCAGGTGCATCCAGCGGTTCTCGCGCGCACCCGGTGCACGCGGCAGCCGGACGACGAGCGGCTGCGCGCGCGCCGCGAGTTCGTCGAGGAACGCCTCCACTGACGAGATATCCGCGAAGCCGTGCAGGCGTGCGCTGTTCAGGCGCAGCTCGGCGGCCGTCTGCGGGCCGCGCAGCAACAGGATCGTCAGCAGCGCGATCGCCTGGCTCGGGATGCCGAGCACGCGGTTCATGTTGTGCTCGAAGCGTGGCACGCGGCTGCTGCTGCCCTCCATCACGAGGCTCAGGTGCTTCAGCCCGTCGAGCGCAGTCGTGACTTCGTCCTCGCTGACGTTCATCACCGGCGAGCGCGCGGTTTTCTGGTTGCAGCCCGAGGTCAGCGCGTTCAACGACAGCGGGTAGGTATCCGGCACCGTGTGCTGCTTCTCGACGAGCACGCCGACAATGCGGGCCTCGAGGGGCGTGAGTTCGCGAAGGGCGCGGGGCGTGGGCATATCCGGCGTGGTGTTCATGAGTGGCGTCGCAGCGTACAGCAGGTGAAGGGGAAACGGTCGCGGGCCCGTCCGGCATCGCGCACGGGCGAGCCATATGATAGCTTGCGACGCGCGGCCCGGCGCCGCTCGCCGCAGCAGCGTGCGCACTTGCCGCAGCGGGCTTTCGTCCGACGTAGCGGCATGCTGCGATAGCATGCGATGCCGCGCGGCGATGCAGGTGCGCAGCGCCGCCGATTCATCCTTCACGCACGCCCCGGCGTTTGCGCGATGCGCATGCCGGCGCTACGATAGGCGTTCATCCCGATATCAGCGGCGCCGCGCGCGACCGTCTTCGCACGCCGATACCACACGTCACCCGCGTTGAATGCGCTGCCGCCGTGCGTGCGCGCCGCTCGTCAAATCCGTTCACCCCCTCACCGGTTCACCACCATGACTGCCTCTTCTCCCGCACACGTGCGCGCCATCGTCACCGGACACACCCGCGGCGTCGGCGCGGCGCTCGCCGAACAACTGCTGCAGGAAGGCATTACCGTGCTCGGCGTGTCGCGCAGCCGTCATCCGTCGCTCGCGTCGCAGGCCGGCGAGCGCTTCGCCGAAGTCGAACTCGACCTGTCGGACTCCACGGCCGTCGCGACCTGGCTGGCCGGCGACACGCTGCGCCGCTTCGTCGACGGCGCGTCGCTCGTGCTGCTGTTCAACAACGCGGGCATCGTCGATCCGATCGGCCCGCTCGCCACGCAGGACCCGACGATCGTCGCCCGCGCGGTCGGCCTGAACGTCGCCGCGCCGCTGATGCTGTCGGCCGCGCTCGCGCAAGCCGCGTCGGCCACGACCGAATGCCGGATCGTGCACCTGTCGAGCGGCGCGGCCCGCAACGCGTATGCGGGCTGGAGCATCTACTGCGCGACCAAGGCCGCGCTCGATCACCATGCGCGCGCGGTCGCGCTCGACGCGAACGGCGCGCTGCGCATCTGCAGCGTCGCGCCGGGTGTCGTCGATACAGGCATGCAGGCCACGATCCGCGCGACCGGCGAAGACAATTTCCCGATGCGCGAGAAATTCGACGAGTTGAAGTCGAGCGGCGCGCTCGCCACGCCCGAGGCGACTGCCCGACAGCTGATCGGCTATGCGCTGAGCGACGCATTCGGTACGGAGCCGACGGCCGACGTGCGCAACCTGCCGACAAAGTAAGCGTCGGACGCGGCCCGTCATCCTTCGAGCCGCTTCGTCCAGTCTTCGACCTGCCGCTCCGTCCGGCGCTTTTCAAGCATCTTGCGCCAGCCGGGCGGCAGCAGCGGCACGTCGCACAGCGCATCGAGCGCGGCCATGTCGAGCGTGCGTCGATACAGCACGTCGAGCACCGTCGACAGCGGCCATTGCGGGTAGCGGCGCTCATGCAGCGCGAGCACATCGCCCGCCCCCACCCAGCCTTCCTGCAGCACGCGGTAGTACCAGCCGGTCCGGCCGCTTTGCTGCACGAGCGCCGCCATGCGCGGATGATCGAACCGCGCGTTGAGCTTCCAGCACGGCTGCCGCGACTGCGAGACCTGAAGCAGCGCGCCGCCCAGCGTGAACACGTCGCCGAGGCACACGTCGTGCTCGGTGATGCCGCGCGTCGACAGGTTCTCGCCGAACGCGCCCGGCCGGGCGAGCACGTCGCGCGCGCCGATCTGCCCGGCCCACCACGCATAGTGATCGTGCGCATAGTGGTGAACGGCCTTGTCGGGGCCGCCGTGATGCCGCGCATCGGCCTGCTCGTCGCCGGCAAAGCCGAGCGCGCCCAGCCACAGGCGCGCCTCCACCGGCTGCTTGTCGATCGCGCTCGCGTGCGACGTGCCGGCGAGCGGCCGGCTCGCGCCGATCCGCACCGCGCCGACGGCGGTCGCGATCGCCGGCCGTGCGTCATCGCTCATGCCGCCACACCGTCCGGCAGCGCTGCGAGCAGGCGCTCGAGTTCGCGCGTGCGTGCCTCGCCGAGCGGCAGCAGCGGCCGCCTCGGTTCGCCGGCGTCGAAGCCGCGCAACCTCAGCCCGGCCTTCACGGTCACCGGCAACCCGCCGTCGACGATGAACTGCAGCAACGGCAACTGCGCGTGAAAAACCGACCTGGCGCGCGCGAGGTCGCCGGTGCGCATCGCATCGAACAACGCGAGCGGCAACGCGGCATTCAGGTTCGGCTCGGCGGTGCACCATCCAGCCGCGCCCGCGGCAAGCGCGGCAAGCGCCATCGGATTGCTGCCGTTGTAGAACGGGATCGTCCCGTCGCTCAATTGCGCGAGCCGATGCATCCGGCCGATGTCGCCGGTGCTCTCCTTGACCATCGTCACGTTGTCGACGGTGCGGCAGATCGTCGTGATCAGGTCGGGCGACATGTCGACGCCGCTCGTCGCCGGATTGTTGTACAGCATGATCGGGATGCCAATCGCATCGCCGATCGCGCGGTAGTGCGCGACGATCTCGTCGTTGCCGAGCTTCCAGTACGACACCGGCAGCACCATCACCGCATCGGCGCCGGCCTGTTCGGCGAAGCGGGCACGACGTACCGCGCCCGCCGTGGTGAGATCGGAAATCCCGACGACGGTCGGCACGCGCCGGCGCACCGCGCGAATCGACGCGGTGGCGACGGCCTCCCATTCGGCGTCGGACAGGTACGCGCTTTCGCCGGTACTGCCCAGCGGCGCGATCGCGTGAACGCCGTCGGCGATCAGGCGTTCGATCAGCGCATCGAGCGCTTTCAGGTCGACACCGCCGTCGGCGGAGAACGGCGTGACCGGATAGGCAATGATGCCTTTCAGCAGGATGGACACGATTGGTATTCCTCAATGATTTTCTGACGAGATGGAAACGCTGCGCCGATTCACGCGACGCAGTCCTGATGCGTACGCAACGCGCGACGCGCGTAGTAGTCGAACGTCACCGCATCGCGCTTCGGCTTCGAGATCCAGTCGTGCGCTTCGCGCGCGAGCGCCGGCGGCACCGGCTTGATCTCGCCGGCCGACATCGCGAGCAGTTGCAGTTTCGCCGCGCGTTCGATCAGCAGCGCGAGGATGCACGCCTCCTCGATCGTCTTGCCGACCACGAGCTGGCCGTGATGCGCGAGCAGGATCGCGCGCTTGCTGCCGAGCGCCTTCGAGATAATCTCGCCCTCCTCGTTGCCGACCGGCACGCCCGGCCAGTCCTTCAGGAACGCGCAATCTTCGTACAGCGGGCAGATGTCCATGTGCGACACGACGAGCGGCTGCTCGAGCATCGACAGCGCCGCGACATGCGCCGGATGCGTATGGATGATGCAGTTCACGTCCGGGCGCTCGCGATAGATCCACGTATGGAACCGGTTGGCCGGGTTCGGAATGCCTTCGCCATCGACGACGTCGAGATCCTCGTTGACGCGCAGCAGGTTCGCGGCCGAGATCTCGTCAAAGCCGAGCCCGAGCCGCTGCGTGTAGTACGTGCCGGCCGCGTCCGCGCGGCAGGTGATCTGCCCGGCCAGGCCCGAGTCGTGGCCGGCGTCGAACAGGATCCGGCACGTCAGCGCGAGCTTTTGCCGCGCGGACCAGCCGCTGTCGCCCACTGCGTTTTCAAGGCGCCGCTCCGCCAGCGCGACCAGCGCTTCCTTCGTCAAATTCAGCGTTTCCGCCATGTTTGCCTCCTGAATGAACCGGGTCTGCCGCGCCGTCCGCGGCCGTTTCCCCGAGCACATGTGACACACAATACACTTAATGACACTTTGTGTCATGCGTTACAATCGGTTTTTCGAAGGACACCTGGCGCCCCATGACGATTCGCCTGAAGCTGCTGAGAAAACAGAAAGGCTGGACGCTCGACGTGCTGGCCGACGAGACCGGCCTCACCAAGAGCTACCTGTCGAAGGTCGAGCGCGGCCTGAGCGTGCCGTCGATCGCGGTCGCGCTGAAGCTGTCGAAGGCGCTGAACGTCGACGTCGAGCAACTGTTCTCGGAAAGCCACAACCGCGAGCTGATCGCGGTCACGCGCGCCGGCGAGCGCACCGCGATGGGCGCGGCGGCCGACAGCCACGCGCACCGCTTCGAGAGCATCGCGGCCGGCGTCGCGCCGAAGAAGATGCTGCCGTTCGTCGTGCATCCGCCGCACGAATTCGTCACGTCGACGTTCCGCGAGCACGAAGGCGAGGAATTCCTGTTCGTGCACAAGGGGCGCGTCGAAATCGAATTTCCGAACGAGACGGTGCAACTCAGGGCCGGCGATTCAGTCTATTTCAACGCACTCATCCCGCACCGCACGCGCAGCCTCGGCACCGCGCAGGCGGAGATCCTGGTCATCGTCAGCCACGACGACTAGCCTCGTCACTTCTTCGCGCAAGGATCTTCCGATGGTCACCAAGGCCACCGCACCGTTCCAGCAGATCAAGACGCTCGTTCGCCAGAACGTCGAGTCCGGCGACTGGCGCCCCGGCGACCGCATTCCGTCCGAGCTCGACCTCGCCGCGCAGTTCGGCGTCGCGCGCATGACGGTCAACCGCGCGCTGCGCGAGCTGACCGAGGAAGGCGTGCTGAAGCGCATCGCGGGTGTCGGCACCTTCGTCGCCGAGGTGAAGCCGCAGTCGAATCTGCTGATGATCGCGCATATCCGCGACGAGATTCGCGCGCGCGGCCACGAATACCGCTGCCGCGTGCTCAGCCAGTCGCGCGAGCCTGCGTCGTTCGATGTCGCGGCCGCGTTCGGCCTGCCGGTCAACACGCCGGTCTTTCACGTGGTGTGCGTGCACGAGGAAAACGGCCGGCCGATCCAGCTCGAGGATCGCTACGTGAACCCGGCCGCCGCGCCCGGCTTCATCGATCAGGATTTCCAGACCGAGCCGCCGTCCGAGTACCTGTACAACAACGTGTCGCACTACGAACTGGAAATCGAGCACGTCGTCGACGCGTCGCTGCCCACCGGCGAGCAGGCGCGGCTGCTCGACATGCGCGCCGACGAGCCGTGCCTCACGCTCACGCGCCGCACGTGGACCGACGGGCTGCCCGTCACGTTCGTGCACTTCCTGCATCCGGGCAACCGCTACCGGCTCGGCTCGCGCTTCAAGCCGGGCGCGGGGCGCCACCCGACCTGATCCTTCGTCGCACGCCCCGAAACGCACGGCGGCCGTTTCGTCATGAAACGGCCGCCGTGTTCATTCATTACGCCGGGTCAGATCGCGCCAACCTGCCCGGCGTCGCGCGACCACACGACCGGAAACAGCGGGTGATCGAGCGGCGCGCCTTCCGGCAGTTGCTCCGCGAGCCCGGGGAAATCGGGCGACGTTTTCCAGCGACGCGGCGCGTGACGGATATCGTCGCCGACGAAGCGGATCGAGAACGCGCGCCGGCGGTTCTGCGTGCCGCCCGACGCATGCAGCGTGAGCATCCGGAAGCACACCATGTCGCCGGGTTCGAGCGCCCAGTGGCGGATCGGGAAGGCCGCGCGGTCGGCTTCGATGTCGGGCAGGTCGGCGAGGCTGCCTTCCGGAAACCACTTCGCCTCCTTGTCCATGAACGTGCGCGGCATCAGCCACGGCCCGCGATGCGAGCCGGCGACGAATTCCAGCGTCGATTCGAGCGGCACCGGATCGACCGGAATCCACATGCTGACGTTGTCGTCGCCTTCGATGTCGTAGTACGGCTGGTCCTGGTGCCACGGCGTGCGCTGCCGCGTGCCGGGCTCCTTCACGAGCAGATGGTCGTGATGCAGCCGCACGTGGTCCGTGCCCATCAGCGCGGCGGCGACCGACGGCGCCGGCGAGCGCACGATGAAGTCGCGATACGCGTCGTTGTGCTGCCAGTTGCAGAAATCCTCGAAGAACCAGCCCGGATCGTCGGGCCGGCTCGCGACTTTCGCGCGTTCGCTCGGCTGCGCGAGGTTCGCGTCGATGCCGGCCCGCAACGCGGCCACTTCGTCGGGCAAAAAGATGCCCTTGATGCAGACCGCGCCTTCCTCGCGGAACGCGGCGATCAGTTCGGGCGTCACGGCTTGCGCGACGCGCTGCTGGATACTCGTCATGGTGTGCCTGTCGATCGAATGAGTCACGGGGTCACGGCGCCGAAGTCAGTTGCTTTGCGCCGTAGATGTCGAAGTCGAAGTATTTCGCGGCGATCTTCTGGTACGTGCCGTTCGCGCGGATCGCGACGATCGCGTCGTTCAGCCGCTTCTTCATGTCGGCGTCGCCCTTGCGTATGCCCATCGCGACGCCGTAGCCGGTGATCCGCACGTCGGTCACGTCCGGGCCCGCGAACGCGTAGCCCTTGCCGCGCGGCGTCTTCAGGAACGAGTAGCCGGCCTGCGTCTTGTCCTGGAAGGTCGCGTCGAGGCGGCCGTTGACGAGATCCTGATACACCTGGTCCTGGTTCTGGTACGAGACGATCGTCACGCCCTTGGTCGCCCATTCGGCCTTCGCGTACGCCTCCTGCGTCGTGCCCTGGTCGATCCCGACGCGCTTGCCGGCAAGCGACGCGGCGTTCGGCAGCAGCGTCGAGCCGACCGGCGCGACGAGCGCGCCCGGCGACGCATACAGCTTGTTCGAGAAGTCGATCTGCTTGAGCCGCTCGTCGGTGGCTGTCATCGCGGACATGATCACGTCGAACTTGCGCGCGCGCAGCGCCGGGATCATGCCGTCGAAGCCCTGCTCGACCCACACGCACTTCGCATGCAGTTGCTCGCAGATCGCATTGCGCAGGTCGATGTCGAAGCCGGCGAGCGAGCCGTCGGGCTGCTTCGCCTCGAACGGCGGATAGGTGGGATCGATGCCCCAGCGGATCGTCGCCGTGTCCTGCGCGAACGATGCGAGCGGCGCGAACGCCAGCGCGGTGAGGAGAAGCTTGGCAATGCGGTTCATGGCGGGTCCTTGAAAGTCTCGACGCGGCGGGCGACACCGGCGTCCGGAGGAGGCGCCGCGACGGGAATGCCGGCACGGGGCGCGAAAGACGGGGGACTTCGATGAAACTGCAATGCAGTCTAGACCGCTTGATTTTTGAGCGCAAGCGGGGAGCGCAAGAACAGGAAAGGGTGAAGGCGGACAGGAGCCGGAAGCTTGGCACAGCGCTTGATTTTCGGCCGCAAAGCAGAGATTTTTGTGGGTTTACCCTGCGCGACGCACATCCGCCACAGAGCGTGTTTCCCCGAATATTCGCGGAACGGCGATGTCTATACAGGCGATTGACGCGGCGCTTTTTCCTGGCATGTTTTCAGCGGCATTGGCGGTGCGCCCTATACCGCACGGCAAATCGCTCTAACGCGAGAACGCGCTCGACGATGCAAGATATACCTTACATTCATGGGTTGCTGAATCCGCGCCGGAGGACCCGTATGCAACTCAACGAGATCGGTCAGGCCGTGGCAAAACGGAGAGCCGAGCTGCATCTCACGCAGGCTCAACTTGCCAGGCTCGCCGGGCTGTCTCGCCTCACCGTCAACCAGCTCGAAACGGGGAAACTCAAGGATCTCGGCATCAACAAGCTGATTCCGTTGCTTGCGTTGCTCGGCATCGAGCTCGTGACCCATGCGCGGCCCGCTCAAAGGGGCCTCTACAAGGCCGTCGTGAGTGCGAACGTCAGCTACAAGGGTGAATTGACCGAGCGTCGACTGATCGAGGCATTGGCCACGGGGAAAATCCCTGCGGGATATGAGTCGCAATTCGCCGCCATCCTCGACGAGGTGCCGCTCCCCGTCGTAGTCAAGGCGGCCGAGGAAGCTGCGGAACGCTCTGGCACCCCGCTGCGGTCCATCTGGAAAAACCTTGCCGCATGGTCGCAGGCGCTGCACCTCTATCGGAAAGTCTGGGTCTGACCGCAGCACCTTCCTGCCACCGCTGAACCTACCGCGCCCCCGCCGCCACCAACACCCGCTCGATCGCCCCATACCCCCGCTGCCGCGCATGCTGCAGCGGCGTCACGCCGTTCGAGTCGGCCAGATCGACGTTCGCGTGCCCGTCGACGAGCAACTGCACGATCCGCACGTACCGCTCGCTGCCGTCGCCGAGCATGATCGCCTCCAGCAGCGCAGTCCAGCCGAGGCGGTTCACGTGGTCGACGTTCACGCCCGCATCGATCAGCGTGCGCACCGTATCGACATGCCCGCGCTCCGCCGCCGGAATCAACGCGGTGCCGCGATACCGGTTCGTGCTGCGCAGGTCGGCGCCGTGCGCGAGCGTCATCCGCAGGATGTCGAGATAGCCGCGCGCACCGGCATACAGATACGGGCTGTCCTGGATCGCATCCTTCGCGTTGACGTCCGCGCCCGCCTCGATCAGCACGCGCGCCGCCTCGACGTGATTGCCGTGCGTCGCGATCAGCAACGCGGTGCGGCCCAGCCCGTCGCGCGAATCGATCTGCGCGCCGCGCTCGAGCAGCGTGCGCACTTCGCCCGCGTCGCCGCGGTCGGCCGCGCCGCGCAGCCGGCCTTCCAGCGCGCCGCCATCGGCGGCGGCCACGGCCGACGTGAGCGTGGTCAATGCAAACGAGCCGATGATCGCGATCCGTTTGAAAAACATCCGGTTTCCTCCTGGCGTGCCCGCGCTCGCCGATGCGCGGCCGGTACGATGCGTCAGGCGCTTCGAAGGCGCCGCGAAACGCCGCGCCGGGTCCGGCGAAACCGCGATTGCCCACGGCGTCCGGCCATGTTAAAAGTCGTCGCACGCATTTGGAAATGAAATGTTCGAATCCACAGAAGTGCAAAAATGAATAGACCTCTGTTCGACATCGACCTGCTGCGCGCGCTGGTGATGGTGGCCGACTGCGGCAGTTTCACGACGGCTTCCGCGCGCCTGCATTCGACGCAGTCGACGGTCAGCCAGAAGGTGCGCCGGCTCGAGGAAATCGCCGGCCACCGCCTGCTCGATCGCGGCGCGCGCGACGTGCGGCCGACCGACGCGGGCGTGACGGTGCTCAGCTATGCGCGGCGCATGCTCGCGCTGAACGACGAGATGCTGGAGGCGCTGTCGGGCGCGACGGTCGCGCTGACGATCCGGCTCGGCGTGCCCGACGATTTCGCGGCGGGCCGCACGACGCACGCGCTCGCGGCGTTCAAGCGCGAGCATCCGCAGGTGAAGCTCGAAGTGACGTGCGGGCTGAGCCGCGACATCAGCGCCGCGTACGATCGCGGCGAACTCGACCTCGTGCTGATCAAGCAGCGGCGCGACAGCCGCGAGGCCGTCGTGCGCTGGCCGGAGAAGCTGCGCTGGATCGACAGCGCGAAGCATCCGTCGATCGATCTCGACCCGGTGCCGATCGTCGTGTTCCCGCCACGCGGGCTCTATCGCGACGACATGATCAAGGCGATCGAGGAGCGCGGCCGCCGCTGGCGGATCAGCTTCACGACGTCGAGCCTGAGCGGGATCCAGGCGGCCGTCGCGGACGGGCTCGGCATCAGCGTACTGCCCGCGCGCGTGGTGACGGACGAGCATGTGGTGCTGACCGCGAAGCAGGGCTTCGCGCCGATCGAGCACATGGACATCGCGATCCTGCACCGGCCGACGGCCGACCCGATGGTCAGCGCGCTGACGAAGACGCTCGCGGCGATGCTGGAACTCGAAGGGCGGTAGGTGAAGCGGTCGTGATTCAGGCGCACGGCTTGCGTGGCCCGCCCGCGTCAGAACATCGTGTTGCCGTTCGCCGCCTGCTCGGGCACCGGCTGGTTGACGTCCCAGTGTTCGACGATCTTGCCGTGCTCGAGCCGGAAGACGTCCATGATCGCGCTGCCGCGCGTGCCGGGTTCGCGCACCGCGTGCACGTGCAGGATCACGAAGTCGCCGTCGACGAACGAGCGTTTGATCTCGCTGTGCGACTGCGGATATTTGTCGCGCAGGAACGCGACGAACTTGCGGAACCCTTCGCGGCCGTCGGCCGCGTTCGGGTTGTGCTGCACGTAGCGATCGCCGACATACGCGAGCGCGGCGTCCGCATCCTTCTCGTTCAGCCCTTTCTCGTAGAACGCGAGCACCGTGCGCCGGTTGGCTTCCTGCTGCGCGTCGGCCGGGCCGGCCGCCACCGCATGCGCGGCGGTCACGGCGAACAGGGCCGCCGCCATCCATCGTGCGGCCCGTGCCGCTGTCGTGCGTCGCATCGTCGTCTCCCGGAAATCCGGCTGAAAACCGGATCATACCGGGGCGACGCGACGCTCAGACCAGCGTGCCGTTGCGCGCGACGATCTTCCCGGACGACACGACGAGACGCCGCACCGGCCGCGCGACGACGGCCTCGGCGAACGTCGACGCATCGACGAGCACGACGTCCGCGCGGCCGCCCGGCTGCAGCCCGTAATCCGCGAAACCGCAGCCGCGCGCCGCGCCGTGCGTCACGCAGTCGAGCGCGACCTCGAGCGAATCGTCGCGACGGAAATCGTTGCGTATGCCGATCAGCATCGCGCGTTCGAGCATGTCGGGCGAGCCGTACGGCGTCCACGTGTCGCGCACGCCGTCGTTGCCGCCGATCACGGTCACGCCCGCCGCACGGCACGCAACCACCGACGGCACCGGCACCGCCGCCGGCGCGGTCGTGACGATCGCGACGCCGAGCGCGGCCATCCGCGCGAGCAGCGCATCGCGCTCGCGTTCGGCGATATCGCCAAGACAGAAACCATGGCTGATCGTGACCTTCCCGTGCATGCCGTGCGCCGCGGTGCGCTGCAGGATCAGGTCGAGCGAGTACGCGCCCATCGATCCGCGCTCGTGCAGATGGATGTCGAGCCCGCGGCCGTGGCGTTCGGCGATCGCGAACAGCACGTCCACCGCCTCGACCGGATCGCCTTCGATCGCGCACGGATCGAGCCCGCCGAGCAGGTCGGCGCCGGCGTCGAGCGCGTCGGACAACAGCGCATCGGTGCCCGGCCGCTTGAGCACGCCCGATTGCGGAAACGCGACGATCTGGATCTCGACCTGCCCGCGCAGCGTCTCGCGCGTGGCCAGCACGCCGTGCAGATGGCGCAGCCCGGCTTCGGTATCGACGTCGACGTGCGTGCGGATGCGCGTCGTGCCGGCCGCGAGGAAGGCACGCGCCAGCGCGAGCGATGCGGCGCCCGCGTCATGGCCGCTCGTCGCGCGATAGCGGCGTTCGTTCTCGATGCGGTCGACGAGGCGCGGCCCGACCTGGTTGCGATACCACGGCATCCCCCAGTGGGTCTTGTCGAGGTGCGTATGGCCTTCGATGAGGCCGGGCAGCGCCAACGCGCCCGCGCCGTCCTCGATCGCGCAGCCGGCGGGAGCGTCGAGCGACGGGCCGACGCGCGCGATGCGATCGCCTTCGATCAGGATATCGAGCGCAGCGTCGGCGTTCGTGCGGACATTGCGGATCAGCAGGTTCGTCATGTCGGTTCCGGTCGGGTCGGTCAGTGCCAGGCGGACACGGCGCGTGCCGTGCCGCCGGTCGGGTCGGTCAGCGCGTGAAGCGCAGCGACGGCGCGAACGGTGCGCCCGTATCGCTTTCGCCGCGGCGGAATACCCAGCGTTCGGCCGGCACGCCCGCGACGGCCGCCGCCGCATTCGGCGCGCGTACCGCGACGAAGCTCGCGTCGCAACCGACAGCGATTCCGTAGTTCTCCTTGCCGATCACATGCGCGCCGGCGTGCGTCGCCATGTCGAGTGCGATGCCGAGCGCTTCGTCGGTGTAGAAGCCCGACCGGTAGCCAACCATCATCGCGCGCTGCAGCATGTCGCCGTTGCCGTATGGCCACCACGCGTCGCGGATGTTGTCGTTGCCCGCGAACACGTGCACGCCCGCGTCGCGCAGCCGTTGCACCGGCGGGAACGCGCAGTCGCCCGGCGCATTCGTCAGGATCGACACGCCGGCTTCGGCCAAAGCCGCGGCCGTACGCTGCACGTCGTCGTCGCTCACCTGGCCGAGCGCGTACGCATGGCTCACGTTCACGCGCCCGCCGAGCCCGGCCGCGCGCGTACGCGCCGCGATCCGCCGCAGTTGCGCGATGCCCGTCTCGCCCGGCTCGTGCAGGTGGATGTCGATTTTCGCGGCGCGCTTCTCGGCGATGCCGAACACGATGTCGAGCTGGCCGTCCGCGTCGCCGTCGAGCGTC
This sequence comes from Burkholderia sp. BCC0419, assembly GCF_902830285.1. NCBI lineage: Bacteria > Pseudomonadati > Pseudomonadota > Betaproteobacteria > Burkholderiales > Burkholderiaceae > Burkholderia > Burkholderia sp. BCC0419. The sequence goes on along the minus strand of NZ_CADESR010000011.1, from coordinate 107,504 downwards.
GTCGGGTCGATCCCGCCGACCACGTCCGCGCCTTCGCGCACGGCTGCATCGAGTATCTCGGCGGTGCCCGGGCACGTGATCACGCCGGCCTGCGGAAACGCGACCAGTTCGATGTCGACGATCCCGCGCCATTGTTCGCGCGCGGCCATCACGGCCTGCAGGTTCGACAGGCCCGTCGTCGCATCGACGTCGACGTGGCTGCGCATCGCGATCGTGCCGAACGCGGCGGCCTGCGCGATCAGCGCGTTCGCACGCTCGACGATCGGCGGCGCGGCCGCGAGCTGGCGCTTCTCGACCGCGAGCCGCTCGCGCAGCGAGCCGACCGGTTCGTGCGGCACCCAGCGATCGCCGACGAAGCTCTTGTCGAGATGGATATGGCCGTCGACGAAACCGGGCAGCACGACGCGGCCGTCGAGGTCGATCGTCTGCGCGCCCGGCGCGGCTGCGCAATCGGCGCCGATCGCGGCGAAGCGGCCGTCACGGACGACGAGGTTGACGGGCTGGCCGCCGGCGTCGACGGCGTTGATGAAGAGTCGTTCGGTCATGGCTTGGAATGTGGGGCGGTCGCGGCGCGACACCCGCGCGGACAGGGGAAGGAACCGCGGCCGGCGCGGCGCGACCGTTGGCAGGGAATCCGGCCACGATATCGGACGCCGCCGCGCGAGGCCAATTAAATGTCGCGATGCCGCGCATTCGATTTCGCGATGCGCGGCGCGCAGGCCCAGCGGGCGGGGTGCGGCGATGGGGCGCGATCGACGTGGAAAGGACTGAAATGTCGCTGGCAGCGCATCGGCCGCGTCGCCGGCACGCGGCCGCCGGGAAGCCGCGTCGCGCCGTTGCCGGCCGGGGCGTCGACACCCCGCCCGACCGGCGATTTACGCGGCAACAGACTTTACACGTTGTTACCCGGCCGCACCGGACGCGCATCCACCCATTCCTTATACTCACGCCGAGTTCGCCACCCGTGTCGGGAATCCATCGGCGGACACGTTGCCGATGCAGGAAACATCATGATGCGCATGCCTTCCACGAAGACCGTTCTGTTCGCCTCGCTCGTCGCCGTGGCGGCGCTTCCGCTCACCGCCTGCGTCGCGCCCGGCTACTACGGCGCGCAGCCGGGCTATCCGCAGCAGCAGCAATACGCGACGCCCGGCTATGCACAGCCCGCGTATTCGCAACCGGGTTACGTGCAGCAGCAACCGGCGTATCCGAACCAGGCGCCGCAACCGTACGATCAATACGGCAACCCGTCGCAATACGGTTCGCAGCCGTATGACCAGTACGGCAATCAGCAACAGCAATACGCGAACCCGTACGGCGCGCAATACGGCACCGTCACGAACATCCAGCCGGTCAACGGCTCGGTCGCTCCGTCGGGGGTCGCCGGCACCGTCGTCGGTGCGCTGGTCGGCGGCCTGGTGGGCAACCAGTTCGGCCGCGGTCATGGCCGCGATGCGGCGACGGTGATCGGCGCGCTCGGCGGTGCGGTGGCGGGCAACCAGATCGGCCAGCAGATGGGCGCCGCGCAAGGCCCCAGCAGCTACCGGATCGACGTGCAGGTCAGCGACGGCTCGATGCGCTCGTTCGACGTGCAGTCGCCGGGCAACCTGCGTCCGGGCGACCGCGTGCAGATCAACGGCAATCAGCTGTCGCGCTATTGATTCCGCCGGCGTGCGCGTGAGTTGATCGCGCGCACGTCGCCTGTTTGACGTCATGCGCCGGACTGGCGCGACGGCGCACGCGCTTGACGCGCGCCCTCCTTGATCGCGGTACGACGCGCCGACATCACCGCCCTCTCCGTTCACGATCGTGCGCGCAGTCCGTGCGACGCACCGCACATCGCCACACGGCATCCGGATTCCTATTAGGATAAGGACGATGCATCCCGCGACCGCAGCAGCGGCGCGTCGGCATGCATGCCCCTCAACCGGAATGCTCCCGATGACGATCACGATTCGCCTGCTCGACGCGGCCGACGCCGCCTGTTTCCGAACCGTCCGCCTGCGTGCGGTCGACACCGCCCCCACGTCCTTCCTGCCGACGCTCGACGAAGAGTCGCAGGTGCCGGTCGACGAATTCGCCAAGCGCCTCACGCCGACCCAAGCACAGGCCGTGTTCGGCGCGTTCGACGGCGATACGCTCGTCGGCATCACCGGCGTGCGCCGCGATGCGCGCACGAAGATCGCGCACAAGGCGACGATCTGGGGCGTGTACGTCGACGCCGCGTATCGCGGGCAACGCATCGCGCAGGCGCTGCTCGACAGCGCGACCGGGCATGCGGCGAATGCGTGGGGATGCAGCCAGCTGATGCTGTGCGTGAACGAGGTCAACCCCACCGCGGAGCGGCTGTATGCGTCGCAGGGGTTCGTGCGGTTCGGCACGGAGCCGCGCTCGATGTGCGTCGATGGCCGCTTCTACGACGAGCACTACATGATCAAGACGCTGGCATAACGCATTCGTATTCGCGTTCGCGTGCGTGCACCGACCGGTTGCACGCACGCGAACGCCGTGGCGTGTTGCCTCATCTCACCGCTTGTCGGTGATCGTCGTGTTGACGACCTGCCCGGCGATCGTCACGTTCGTCAGCGTCATCGCGCTCACGTTGAACGCATAGATCGGCCCCGGCGACGTGACCGTCGGCGCGCCTGACGCCACCGGCGTGCCAAAGTCGCAATTGCTGATCGTCACGCCGGCGATCGGCTGCACGGCAGGCGTGGGCGGCGTGCCGTTGTAGTCGAATGCGACCGGCCCCTGCGCGACGATCGCCTGGAAGCACGACGCGCTCACACCGTTCAGCGTCACGTTGCTCGCCTTCACGTCGGCGATCGTCACGTCCTGCACGACCGGCGCGCGCGTGCGCACCGCATCGTTCGCCGGCTGGTAGTCGCAGTCGAACGTGACGATGCCGCCCTGCGCCGCCGACGGATTGCCGGCCGACGGCGTGACGACGCCGAGCGGCACGCTCGCGTTGACCGGGCTGCCCGCGAGCAGCGCACTGCCGTAGCCGCCGCCCTTCAGCGTCACGCCGTTCGGCAACGTGACGCCCTTCACGTGGAAATCCTTCACGTAGCCGCCGCGGTTCATGTTGGTCTTCACGCGAATTGCGATGTTCAGCGGGTTGGTCTGCCAGTTCGCGTTCAGCATCGACAGGTTCGTCGCATAGATCTGCTCGACGCCGCCGCCCATCTCGCTGCCGAGCGTGATGCCGCCGTGCCCGCTGTTCATCGTGCAGTTGCGGATCAGGTGCCGCTTCGCGGGCCCGTATTCGGTGTCGCGGTCCTTGCCCGACTTGATCGCGATGCAGTCGTCGCCGGTGTTGAACGTGCAGTCCTCGCACAGCACGTCGGTGCACGCGTCCGGATCGAAGCCGTCGTTGTTCGGGCCGATGCTGTTGGTCGTCACGCCGCGGATCACGACGTTGCGGCTGGCGGTCGGATGGTGCTGCCAGAACGGCGTGTTCTGCGTCTGGTAGTTCGCCATCAGCACGTTCGTGCAGCCGATGAATTCGACCATGCACGGCCGCAGGTAGTGGCCGAGGCCGAAGATGCGCTTCTCCACCGGCACGCCGGCCTCGGACAGCGCGGGCAGGTAGTTCTGGTCCTGCTGCCACGGCGTGACGGGCGACGTCAGCAGCGCATAGAGCGCGTCGGGAATCGCGGGCGCGACGATCCGCAGGTCGACGTTGTTCGGGTTCGTGGTGTTCTGGGCCGGCACCGTCGCGCTCGCGCCGTATGCGCCCGACGAGCCCTTGTAGGTCCACCAGCAGACGCTGTTCGCGCCGCTGCCGGAGAACGGCGTCATCGCCTGCCCGTTGAGCACCGACGTCGGGCCTTCGCCGGTCAGCGCGATGTTCGTCGCGTTGCGCGCGTAGACGGGCGCGCCGTAGTTCAGGCAATCGTTCGCCTGCCAGCGGCTGTAGTACAGCCGGCCGTTCGCGCCGCAATCGACCGGGCCGTCCTTCGCGTAGTCGGCCGGGTTCGGGCTGAAGTAGATCGCGCAGTTCGCGCTCAGGTGGAACGTGACATTGCTCTGCAGCACGATCGGCCCCGCGCAGTACCAGGCGCCGGACGGCACGACGACCCGGCCGCCGCCTTCGCGCCGGCATGCGTCGATCGCCGCGAGAAACGCCGGGCGCGAATCGAATGCGCCGGGCGCGGTCGTCAGCTCGGAGCCGGGGCTGACCGGCGATTTCGCGGCCGGGTACGGCGACGTCTGCGCGACCGTCGCGCACGGACGTGCGCCGTAGCGCGTCACGTCGAAGTCGCGCCCGCGTCCGCGCCGCGCGAGCCGCGACACGTGCGCGAGCGATGCGGCGATGCGCGCCGCCGCGCCGTGCTCGCCCCACACGAGATCGACCGCCGACGCATCGGGCGTCGCGCCTGCCGCCAGCGCCCGGGTGGCCGCGAACGGTCCGCCGAGCATCGCGCCGCCGGCGAGCGCGCCGGTCCAGCCGATGAAGGCGCGGCGCGATACCCGTTTCGATGCGGGCGATCGGACGGACGAAGACGAACGGCGGCGATGGGCGGCCATGGGCGGCACTCCTTCGGGGTAACGGGTATCGATGCGCCGTCGGCGGATCGTTATTTATACGTCGTCGTACTACATTGCGCAGTCTAGACGTGATCGGCGCAGGGCACGTATTTGTCGTTTACCCTGTTATTTTCTGACTTCATGTGACGAATGTGTGCGCACACTCACATCGATGAACAAGTCTTTAGAGATATGTTGTCGTATGTTTATGCGCAAAAACTTTTACTGAATCGCCCCGGCCGACGATGTCCGCCGGGGCGATTTTCCTACTCGCCAGCCGCCGCGACCGCCCCCTTCGCCGGCTCGCGCCCCGCCGAAGCTGCCGGCTCGAACACCAGCACCAGATCGCCGCGATAGCGCCCATTGGTCGACGCCGTCCCGCCGACAGCCGGCGCTTGTGCGCTGACCTTGACGTTGCGGGTTTCGTCGTAGCCGTCGAAGCCGTCGTGCCCGGGCTTCACCAGCGTGAGCGTGCGAGCGGCGCCGGGCGCGATTTCCGCGTCTTCGGCCTTGCCCGTCAGCACGACCTTCGCATTGGCGAGGTCGTCGCGACCGTTCGACAGGCGCAGCGGCTGCAGCAGCGTGACGTTGATATCGGGCGTCGTCGTGCGCACGCGGATCGGCAGCGTCGTCGCGAATGCCTGCCGCGTGCCGTCGGTCACGTTCAGTTCGACCACGTCGTACGCGGAGTCGTCCGGCTTCGATACGAACAGGCTGTCGCCGATATGCGCGACCAACGTGATGGTCTTGACGACCGCTTGCGGCGACGTCGAGCCCGCATGGGCGATGCCGGTCAAGGCGCCACATGCGACGAGTGCGGTGAGAGAAGTTCGGATTTTCATTGTGTAGTCCCGCATTCCGGAGGGTTGGGATTCGGGCGCCCACGCCTTCCTTTGCCGGAAAATCCGGAACCTGCTTATCCCGAAATTAACCGGCACGATCCCCGTGGCATTCGATGCGCCCAGCCGCGACGCGTACGATCGAGTCGGCTGGATTCGATCGCAAACAGGTAACAGATTCGCGCAACAACCAATACTAGCCTTGTTGTGCGAACCCTCCTCGCCACGGCATGCAACAACGATAGGTTGCGAGAAGTCCGTTAAAAATCCATGGAAACCTTCACGGGTTTTTACGGCTTTCATTTACCAGTGCCATCTTGAAATCAAATAGGACGCACGCGCGAATTCCCCCGGCCTAATCCGCGTCGGTCATTCCGCCTCTGGTCAGCCCCGCGCCAACCGCGCTATCGTTTCCCTATCCGCACAGCCCAGGAGCTGCCTTTGCCTACCCGCCACGGAGTCGACCTCATCCGCGCCGGCGCGCTGTTCGATCGCGAGCGCCACGCGTTCACCGAAGCCATGCCGGTCTCCCGCGCGCTGTCCGCGGAAGCGTCCGAGCACTTGCTGTTCGGCGTGCCGTTGCACTGGATGCAGGACTGGTCGACCCCGTTCTCGCTCTACGTGAAGGAAGCGCGCGGCGCGACCTTCACCGATGTCGACGGCCATCGCTACGTCGATTTCTGCCTCGGCGATACGGGCGCGATGTTCGGCCATGCGCCCGAACCGGTCGCGCGCGCGCTCGTCGAGCAGGCCACGCGCGGCTACACGACGATGCTGCCGAGCGAGGACGCCGCGTGGGTGTCGCGCGAACTCGCGCGCCGCTTCAGGTTGCCGGTCTGGCAATTCGCGCTGAGCGCGAGCGACGCGAACCGCTTCGTGCTGCGCTGGGCGCGCGCGGCCACCGGCCGCAACACGATCGTCGTGTTCAACGGCTGCTATCACGGCACGGTCGACGACGTGTTCGTCGATCTCGTCGACGGCCGCCCGGTGCAGCGCGACAGCCTGCTCGGGCAGTCGTACGACCTGCTCGCGAACACGCGCGTCGTCGAATTCAACGATCTGGCCGCGCTCGAAGCGGCGCTGAAGGGCGGCGATGTCGCGTGCGTGCTCGCCGAGCCCGCGATGACGAACATCGGCATGGTGCTGCCCGACCCCGGCTTCTGGGAGGCCGCGCGCGAACTGACGCGCCGCCACGGCACGCTGCTGGTGATCGACGAGACGCACACGATCAGCAGCGGCCCCGGCGGTTACGCGGTCGCGCACGGTCTCGAACCGGACATGCTGGTGGTCGGCAAGCCGATCGCGGGCGGCGTGCCGTGCGCGGTGTACGGGTTCAGCGCCGAATTCGCGGAACGCGCGAAAGCGGCGAAGCTGAACGCACCGCCCGGCCATTCGGGCATCGGCACGACGCTCACCGCGAACATGCTCGCGATGCATGCGATGCGCGCGACGCTCGCCGAAGTCGCGACCGACGCCGCGTATGCGCACATGTTCGCACTCGCTGGGCGGCTCGCGACGGGCCTCGAACACGCGATCGCGACACACCGGCTGCCGTGGTGCGTGACGCGCATCGGCGCACGCACCGAGTTTCAGTTCGCGTCGGTGCCCCCGCGCAACGGCACGCTGGCCGACGCGCAGCTCGACAGCGAACTCGAGCACATCGTGCACCTGTACCTGCTGAATCGCGGTGTGCTGATCACGCCGTTCCACAACATGATGCTCGTGTGCCCGCAAACGACGGCCGACGATGTCGACCGGCTCGTTGAGCAATTCGATGCGTGCCTGGGGGAACTGGCCGGTTGATCGAATGCGACGACGGATGATCCTCGACGCGCCGGCAACCCGGTGCGGTCGAGCATCGATGAGTCGTCGATGACGAAGGTGCACCGCACGCGCAGCGAACCGAATACGCAGCGACCCGCACCCGCCCCGCTACACTCCCTTCAACGCGCGCCGCGCGACTTCCGCGAAATAGCGCGCGCCGATCGGCAAAATCTCGTCGTTGAAATCATACGTCGCGTTGTGCAGCGGCACGCCGCCCTGCCCGGCCGCTTCGCCGTTGCCGATGAACACGAAATTGCCCGGCACCGCCTGCAGGAACGCGCCGAAATCCTCCGAGATCATCATCGGCTGCACGTCGGCGTTCACCGCGTCGGCGCCCGCGACATGCGCGGCGGCCTGCACGGCCGTGTCGACCCATTCCGGTGAATTCACCGTCGGCGCGAACTCGTGCGTGTAGTCGAACGTGCAGGTCGCGCCGTGCGTGCGGCAGATCCCTTCGCTGATCTCGCGCATCCGCGTTGCCAGCAGCGCCTGCACGTCGCGCGAATAGCTGCGCGTGTCGCCCTTGATCGTCACGGTCGACGGCAGCACGTTGCGCAGCCCGTCGGTGATGAATTCCGTGCACGAGATCACCGCCTGCTGGCCCGGGTCGAGATTGCGCGACACGATCGTCTGCAACGCGAGCACGATCTGCGCGCCGATCACGATCGGATCGATGCCCATGTGCGGCCGCGCCGCGTGCGTGCCGCGCCCGTCGATCCGGATCACGAAATTGTCTTCGCTCGCCATGATGCCGCCCGCACGCGTCGAGAACGTGCCCGCGCGCATGCCCGGCATGTTGTGCGCACCGAAGATCGCGTCGACCGGAAAGCGCTCGAACAGCCCGTCGGCCATCATCGCCTTCGCGCCTCGGCCGTGTTCCTCGGCCGGCTGGAAGATGAAGCGCACCGTGCCGTCGAAATCCTTGCGCTCGGCGAGCAGCTGCGCGGCGCCGAGCACCATCGACATGTGGCCGTCGTGCCCGCACGCATGCATCTTGCCCGGCGTGCGCGACACGTGTTCGCGGCCCGGCGCGTGCTCGGCGATGTTCAGTGCATCCATGTCCGCGCGAATGCCGATCGCGCGCGTGCCGGTGCCGGCCGACAGGTTCGCGACGAGCCCGGTGCCGCCGATGCCGCGATGCACGTCGAGCCCGAGCGTCGTCAGGATCCGCGCGACGTAGTCCGACGTGTTCACCTCTTCGAAACCCGTCTCCGGATACTGGTGCAGATGGCGGCGCCAGTTCTTCAGTTGCCCGTGCAGCGTGCTTCCTTCAATTGCGTCGGTTTCATCCATCGCGTTCGCCTCGTCGGTCGTCATGTCGTTCAGGCCGCCACCACCGCGCGGCTCAACCAGTCGCGCTGGCGCGCGAGCACCGCGTCGGCCGTCTCGCCGATGCAATTCCGGTACACGGACGGCGCGGTCGCCCCTTCCGTGTTGATCGCCAGCACGCGCGCATTTGCGTCGAGCCCGACCTGCCGCGCGAGCGCCGGGTCGCGCATCAGCACGTCCAGCCCCGCCACGCCGGCCGCGCCCGATTCGCCGACGACGAGCGGCACGTCGCGTTCGCTGCCGGCTGCAAGGCCGCGCATCGCCTGCACCGCGTCTTCGTCGTCGATCAGCATGAAGTGATCGATGCACATCTCGAGGAAATCCCACGCGAGCGGCGACGCCTCGCCGCACGCGAGCCCGGCCATCACCGAATCGACGCTGCCGGTGGCCTTCGTCGCGCGCCCGGCCAGCGCGCTCTGGTACAGGCAATCGGCCTGGCGCGGCTCGACGACGATGAAGCGCGGCCGCTGCACGCCGTCGCGCTCCCACAGGTAGCTCGCGATGCCTGCGGCGAGGCCGCCCACGCCGCCCTGCAGGAACACGTGCGTAAACGGCCGCCCGTCGTCCTCTGCGGCCTGCGCGACCGCTTCGGCGGCGATCACGCCGTAGCCTTGCATCACGTCGCGCGGAATCGCTTCGTAGCCGTCGTACGACGTATCCGACACGACGTACCAGCCGTTCGCCTGCGCGAGCTGCGCCGCGCAGACGACCGATTCGTCGTAGTTCCCCGCGATGCGCACGATCCGCGCGCCGTACGCCGAGATCGCGCGTTCGCGCTCGGCGTCGACGTTCGCGTGCAGCACGATCACGCAGCCGCAGCCGATCGCGCGCGCGGCGGCGGCCAGCGCGCGCCCGTGATTGCCGTCGGTCGCGCTGATCACCGTCAGGTCGGCCAGCTCCGACGCGTAGCGGCCGGTGACGAGCCCTTGCGGATCGAAATCCTGCGTGCGCCGCAGCCGCTTCACGAGCCGCACCAGCGCGATCGGCGCACCGAGCGCCTTGAAGCTGCCGAGCGGCGAGCGGCACGACTCGTCCTTCACGCTGACGCTCGCGACGCCGAGCCGCGCGGCGAGATCGGGCAGCGCCCGCAGCGGCGTGCGCGCGTTGCCGACGAGCGGCCAGTGCGCGAGCCATGCGCCGCTTTCGTCGGCCGACGCGATGTTCATCACGCGGCGCAGCGCGTGGGGGTAGGTGGTGCGCGACGCGCGCGGGTTGGCGATCAGCATGGCGAAAGGCTCGGGATCGGGACCGCGCGGGCGGTCCATCAGGTGGGTCGGATCGGGCAGGCGCCGGTTGCGCTCGCCGTCGGTGGGAAAATAATATTGCGCATGCCGGTCAATAAAATCGCCAAATCGACGGCTCCGACGCAAAAATTTCTCATTCTTTCGAGGTTTGACCCGCCATCATGACGCCCCCTCTCGATGCGTTCGATCGCAAGCTGCTGATGGAAGTCCAGCGCGACGCGCAGACGCCGCAGGCCGAGCTCGGCGCGCGCGTCAACCTGTCGACCGCCGCGGTGAACCGGCGGCTGCGGCGCCTCGCGGAAGACGGCGTGATCGAGCGCTATACGGCGGTCGTCGCGCCGGAGAAGGTCGATCATCCGCTGACGATCGTCGTGAACGTCGAGGTCGAAAGTGAGCAGATCGACCAGCTCGACGCGATGAAGCGCGCGTTCGAGCGCTGCCCGCAGATCCAGCAGTGCTACTACGTGACGGGGGAATGGGATTTCGTGCTGATCCTCGCGGTGCGCAACATGGATCAGTACAACGCGCTCACGCGCGAGCTGTTCTTCGCGAACAACAACGTGAAGCGGTTCAAGACGCTGGTGAGCATGAGCCGCGTGAAGGTCGGGCTCGAGGTGCCGGTCGATATCGATCCCGGCGAATGAAGGCGGCAACGAAACGGCCGGCGCGCGATAGCGTGCGCCGGCCGTTTCTCATCGACGGCTACGTCAACGACAACTGAAGCTCGCCGCCGAATTCACGTCGCCCGAGCCGTTGTAGCGCGCGACCTGCGGATACGGGCACAGCGGGCGGGTACGCCCAGCGCCCCACGACGTCGGCACGTCAGCGTTCGGCACCGCGTTCGTCGAGTCGCGCGCGGTAGCAACGACCGCCGCGGGCGCCTGCCCCTGTTCGACCCACGCGACGAGCGGCGTCAGCATGTCGAACTGGTCGGCGGCCGGCCCGCCCGCGCAGTGGTTCATCCCCGGCACCGGATAGAAGCGTGCGAAGCTCGACGCATCGCCGCCATTCGCCTGCGCGACCTGCGCGTACCAGTCGCGCGTGTCGTTGAACGAGAACACCGGGTCGCCGGTGCCGTGATAGACGAGCAGCTTCGCGCCGCGCGCCTTCAGCGCGGACAGGTTCGTCTCGTCGGGCGGCGTCATGAACGACCACGCGGATTGCGTGTACACGCCGTTCGTCGCGAAGATCGCCGGCGCATCGTTGTCCATGTCGAAGCCGAGCGCGAAGCCGGGCAGGTTCGCGAGCGCCGCGGCGGTTTTCGGCGGCGTCATGAACGTGAACGCCATCGCGGCCGGATCGAGCGTGATCGACGCCGATTGCTTCCACGACGCCCAGCCGCCGGCAGCCACGCCCGGATCGTACGGAAAGCTCGCGTACAGCGCCGTGCCCGCGCTGTTGCGCGCACCGGCGAACACGTTCTCGAGTGCGGTTTTCTGCGCAGGCGTCAGGCAGGCGCCCGTGCGCGTGCCGTTCGCGCAGGTCGGGATATCGGCATCGACGCTGAAGTGCGCCTGGCACGCGGCGACGTCCTGCACCATCCCGTCCGTCGCGCCGTCGAGCGCATCGCATTTGTCGAGGATCTTCGCGCCGACGAACTGGCGTTCCGCATCGTTGAAACCGCTGCGGATATCCGGCAAACCGTTCGATCCGGTGGCCGACGCGATCTTCGCGAACTGCTGCGCGCCATACATCTCGCCGATCGCCGCCTTCGGCAGATGGAAGCCCGGATCGCCCGCGATGATGCCGTCGTAGTCGGCCGGGTTGCGCACCGCCGTGACCATCGCGTGACGGCCGCCGTTCGAGCAGCCGCCGAAGTAGCTGCGATCGGGCGCCTTGCCGTACGCGAGCCGGATCACCTGCTTCGCCATCGGCGTCAGCGCATCGACGGCGCCGTAGCCGTAGTCGATCCGCGCCTGCGGATCGAGGCCGAACAGCGGATTCTGCGCGGCGCTGTGCCCGGAATCCGAGCTGATCACCGCGAAGCCCTGGCTCAGTGCGTTCGTCAGCGGGCCGCCGCCGCCGATCTCGCCGGTCGCGGTCACGACGTTGCCGTCGAGCCCACCGTTCGCCTGGTAGAAGAAGCGGCCGTTCCACGCTTTCGGCAAGCGCATCTCGAAGCCGATCGCATAGGTCTTGCCGTCCACTGCGCTCACGCGCTCGTTCATCTTCCCTGCGATCACGCAGTGCTCGGCGACCGGCTTGCCGGCCACCGTCAGCGCGCCGGCAGCCGCGGTCGTCACCGACGTGAACGACGTGTTCGCATACGCGAGCTTCGCGGCGAGCGCGTCGCAGGTCTGCGCCATCGCGGCCGGCGTCGCGGCGCTCAGGTGCGTGGGCGCGGCGCCGATCGAATCGTCGCCGCCGCAACCGGCGAGCACGGCCGCGGCGGACAACGGCGCAATACAGAGGAATGCAGATTTCCTGTTCAAGATAACTCCCGTTCGGTTCGTCACGCCGGTGAATCAGAACATGTGCCGCACGCCGACCATCGCGCCGAGCTGCCCCATCCCTGCGCCGGGCGTCGTGCCGGGCCCGCCGCCGCTGACCGAGTAGCGCGCGTGCGCGCTGTTCCACAGATACGACGACTGCGCATAGACGGCCGTGCGCTTGGTCAGCAGATAGGTCGCACGCAGCGTCGCCATCGTCGCGCGCGTGTCGTGCGCGCTGTTGACGATCCGGTAGCCTTCGCCGTCGACGACGAAATCGGGTTTCACTGCATACGACGCGCCGACGAAGAACAGGTCCGAATGCGCGCCGGCCGCGGCCGGCGAACCGGTCGACACGCGCCGCCCGATCCAGCCCGCGCCGATCTTCGCGCCGGCCGCCTGCGCATACGCGCTCACGTGCGTGCGGGCATCCTTGCCGCCGCTGCTCGTGAACGGGACGGGCGCGACGCCGTCGAAGAAGTTCGCGGCCGCGCCGGTGCCGCCGCGCTGCTCCTCGTACGACGCCGCCGCACCGAAATACGCGCTGTCGTACTTGAGCATCACCGACCAGTTGCGGCACTGGACGGCGTCGCCCGGCACCTGGCCCGCGCACGTGCCCTGCCCCGGCGAGTTGCCGGTGCCCGCGCCGTCGCGGCCGAACGAATACGCGGCGCCGAGCGTCACGCCGCGATACGTGCCGACGTAGGTCATCGCGTTGTCGGCGCGCCCGTTCGGCACGTACGCGTCGAACGAGCCGAGCCCGTAGATGTCGGGACCGATGATGTCCGCGCCCTGCAGCGCGAGGTAGGTCATCGTGTACTGGCGGCCGAACGCGAGCGTGCCGAAGCCGCTCTTCAGCCCGACGAACGCCTGCCGCCCGAACAGCCGGCCGCCCTGCCCGAGATCGCCTCCGCGCACGTTGAAGCCGCTTTCGAGCGTGAACACCGCCTGGTAGCCGCCGCCAAGATCCTCGGTGCCGCGCAGCCCCCAGCGCGACGGCAGCTCGCCCGTCACGCCCGGCATGCGCACCACGTGGTCGCCGGCCGCGTTCGCGTGCGACACGAATTCGACGCCCGTATCGATGATCCCGTATAGCGTCACGCTCGACTGCGCATGCGCGCCCGGCGCGGCGAGCGCGCAGCACGCGCCGGCGGCCAGCAGGCCGTTCCTTGTCTTCGTCTTCATCGTTGCGTCTCCAGACCTTGAGTAAGCGCGCTCTGACGGCGCGCATTGAAAAATCGAAACCTCAGTCGCCGGCTTGCGGGCGGCGAATCAGCACGAACGCAGCGAAGGCCGCGACGAGCGTGACGGGGATGCTCGCGCCGATCACGACGGGCGCGCTGCGGCCCGCGGCCAGCAGCGTCGCGGCCGCAAGCGGCCCGACGACGGAGCCGAGCCGGCCGACCGCCACCGCCGCGCCGACGCCGGTGCCGCGCATCGCGGTCGGGTAGTAGATCGCCGCGAGCGCATACAGCACCGACTGCCCGCCGACCACGAACATCCCGGCCGCGAACGCGGCCGCCGCGAGCGACGCGAAACCGGGCGCGGCCGCGAGCGTGGCGAGCGACAGCACGATCCCGACATACATGCCGCCGACCACGCGCGACGCGCGCATCCGGTCGAGCGCCGCACCGATGCCGAGTGCGCCGAGCCCCGCGCCGACGTTGAACGCGATCTGCACGAGGCCGACGTGGGCGCGATCGAGCCCGCGCGAGGCCATCAGCGACGGCAGCCAGTTCAGCAGGAAGTAGAGGACGATCAGCGTGCAGAAGTAGCTGACCCACAGCGCGACCGTCGACGTCGTACGGCCGTCGCCGAACAGCGTGCGTGCGACGCTGGTGCGTGCGGCCTGCGTGCCCGCGACGTCGAGATACGCGCGCGATTCCGGCAGGAACCACACGAGCAGCGGCACGAGCAGCAGCGGGCCCACGCCGCCGACGTAGAAGATGTGCCGCCATTCGGTGTCGCCCGCGAGCAGCACGCCGATCACCGATGCGATCACGCCGCCGAACGGGATCCCGCAGTACATCGTCGCGACCGCGCTGCTGCGCGAGCGCGGCTCGACCGCTTCGGACGACAGCGCGATCAGGTTCGGCATCGCGCCGCCGAGGCCGATGCCGGTCAGCACGCGCACGACGACCAGCATCGCGAAGGTCGATACCTGCGCGGTCGCGATCGACAGCAGCCCGAACAGCACGACCGACGCGATCAGCACGCGCTTGCGGCCGATCCGGTCGGCGAGCCGCCCGCCGAGCATCGCGCCCGGCAGCAGCCCGAAGGTGCCCGCGCTGAACGCGATGCCCATCTGCGATACGGACAGCCCGAATTCGCGCGCCATTCGCGGCGCGGCGACGCCGACCGACTGCAGGTCGAGCCCTTCGAGGAGAGCGATCGCGAAACACAGCGCGAGCGTGGTCGCGACCGTGGATTTTTCGGCAACGTAGGTGTTCATTCTGTCTCCAATCCCATGTCTTGTAGTCGGTCGGCCGTGCAACGACCGCCGCGCGCCGCCGCCGGCCAGTGGCGGATCGGCGCGCGAGGTGGTGTCGTATGAACGGCTGCCTTTATCAGGCAACCTGATTCACTGGCCGCAAGCGTGCCTGCCGGTGTCGTGGCCGGCCGGTCGTTGTGCCTGCTTGTTGCTGCTTACTACTGCTTGCTGTTCGTGCGTGCTGCTTACGCGTAAATCACGTCGGGATCGCGCCGCGCCGGGTCGTACAGCGCGTCGATCATCGCCGCGCGATGCTTCTGCACGGCCGCCTGGTTCAGCGAACCCTTGTCGGTCACTTCGCCGAGATCGAGCGACGGCGGCGTGTCGACCAGCCGGATCCGCGCGACGAACGTCGAGCCGCCGCTCGCGTTCCGGTTCAGCGCGGCGAGCCACGCCGCGAACGCCGCACGCACGGCCGGCGCGCGCAGCACGTCGGTCACGGACGCATCGGCGGCGAGCCCCGCCAGCGCACGGCATGCATCGACGCGCGGGAACACCAGCAAGCCGATGTCGTCGCGATCGATCCCGGTGACGACCACGTCCTGCACGTACGGCGCGCCGGTCGACACCGCGTTCGCGCGCAACGGCCCGACGCTGACGAACGTGCCGCTGCTCAGCTTGAAATCCTCGGTCAACCGGCCGTCGAACAGCAGCCCGAGTTCCGGCCGCGCCGGATCGGCAAAGACGCCCGCGTCGCCGCTGCGGTAATAGCCTTCTTCGTCGAACACGTCGCGCGGATCGACCTCCGCGTGCCAGTAGCCGCGCATCACGTTCGGCCCCTTGAAGCGCAGTTCGTGCTTGCCGCCGCACGGTACGAGCTTCGCGTCGCAGCCGGGCGCGGGCAGCCCGATATAGCCGGCGCGCATCAGCGGCCCCGTCGTGAACAGGCACGACGGCGACGCCTCCGTCATCCCGAGGCCGGCCATGATCCGGATGCGCTCGCCGCAATGCGCTTCGGTCACGCGGTCGAGCCGGTCCCACGCGGCCTGCGACAGCCCCGCGCCGCCGAAGAAATACAGCTTCACGCGCGAGAAGAACGTGTCGCGCAGCGCGGCATCGCGTTCGAGCGCGGCGGTCAGCTCCTCCCAGCCTTTCGGCACGTTGAAGTAGATCGTCGGCGCGATCTCGCGCAGGTTGCGCACGGTTTCGTCGAAGCGGCCGGGCATCGGGCGGCCGTCGTCGATATACAGCGTGCCGCCGTTGTACAGCGCGATGCCGAGGTTGTGACTGCCGCCGAACGTGTGATTCCACGGCAGCCAGTCGACCAGCACCGGCGGTTCGCGCGTGAGTTCCGGCATCGTCTGGCGCAGCATCTGCTGGTTGCTGCACAGCATCCGGTGCGTGGTCGGCACGGCCTTCGGCTGCTTCGTCGAACCGGACGTGAACAGGATCTTCGCGAGATGGTCGGGGCCGACCGCCGCGTGGATCGCGTCGATCGTGCGCGGGACGGTGGCGAGCAGGCGCGACAGCGGTAGCGCGCGGGCCTCGGCATCGGCATCCGCATCCGCATCGCGCGCGACGATCAGCGCCGCATCGGCCGGCAACGTCGCGTCGAGCGCACGCGCGAACGGCGCGCGTTCGGCGACGAACACCGCGCCCGGCCGCAGCACGCCGAGCGTGTGACGCAGCTTGCCGTAGTCGGTCGACACCAGCGAATACGCGGGCGAGATCGGCGAGTACGGCACGCCGGCCAGCATCGCCGCGAACATCAGCTGCAGGTGCTCGAGATCGTTGCCGGACAGCACCGCGAGCGGACGTTCGGCCGACAGCCCGAGATCGACGAGCCCCTGGCCGAGCGCGCGGGCGCGTTCGAGCATCTGCGCGTAGGTGATCTCGATCCAGTGCCCGCCGGCGCCGCGCCGCGCGGCCAGCACGCGGTCCGGATGCGCTTGCGCGCCGCGCACGAGGCAGTCGGTGATGCGTGTCGGGTAATCGCCGAGCGGCTCGCGCGAGCGCAGGTACCAGGTACCGTCGTCGTCGCGGCGAATCTCGGCCGCACCGACCGCGACGGCGGCCGCGCGATAGCGCACGCCGCCCGTGTCGGTCACCGGCCCGCTGGCGGGCGTCGCAACATTCATCGTCGTCTCGCTCATATTGGGTAGTGCCGCGGCGTGGTCTGCACCGTGATCCAGCGCAGCTCGGTGAATTCGGCGATCGACGCGCGGCTGCCGAAGCGGCCGTAGCCGCTCGCCTTCGTGCCGCCGAACGGCATCTGCGCTTCGTCGTGCACGGTCGGCCCGTTGATATGGCAGATCCCCGATTCGATCCGCCGTGCGACCGCCATTGCACGCGCGATATCGCGGCTGAACACGCTCGCCGACAGCCCGAACTCGCTGTCGTTCGCGAGCGCGACCGCTTCGTCGTCGCTATCCGCACGCAGGATCGCGACGACCGGCGCGAAGGACTCCTCGCGATAGAGCCGCATGTCGCGCGTGACGCCGTCGACGATCGCGGGCTGCATCGTCGCGCCTTCCACACGGCAGCCGAGCGGCAGTTGCGCGCCATGCGCACGCGCATCGTCGACCAGCGACGCCGCGCGCGCGGCGGCCGACGCATCGACCATCGTGCCGAGCGGATGGCCGGCCAGCGGATCGCCCGCGACCAGCGTGCGCGCCTTCGCGGCGAGCCGCTCGACGAGCGCATCGGCGATCGGTCGCGCGGCGATCACGCGCTCGGTCGACATGCAGATCTGCCCCTGGTTGAAGAATGCGCCGAACGCGATCGCGTCGACGGCCGCGTCGAGATCCGCATCGTCGAGCACGAGCACCGGCGCCTTGCCGCCGAGTTCGAGCAGCACGGGCTTCAGGTGCGTGGCCGCGTGGCGCGCGATGATGCGGCCGACGTGCGTCGACCCGGTGAAGTTGATCCGCTTCACGTGCGGATGCGCGATCATCCGCTCGACGAGTTCGGGTGCATCGGCCGCCGCGTGCGTGATCACGTTCACCACGCCGGCGCCGAGCCCCGCTTCGTCCAGCACCGCGCCGATCAGCGCGTGCACGCCCGGGCACGCTTCCGACGCCTTCAGCACGACCGTGTTGCCGCAGGCGAGCGGCATCGCCAGCGCACGCGTGCCGAGGATCACCGGCGCGTTCCACGGCGCGATGCCGAGCACCACGCCGCACGGCACGCGCATCGCGAGCGCGAGATTGCCCGGTACGTCGGACGGGATCACGTCGCCGGCGATCTGCGTCGTCATCGACGCGGCCTCGCGCAGCATGTTCGCCGCGAGCGTCACGTTGAAGCCGAGCCAGCCGGGCGTCGCGCCCGTTTCGGCCACGCCGGTCGCGATGATCTCGTCGATGCGCGCGTCCATCAGGTCGGCCGCCTTCAGCAGCCAGCGGCGCCGCTCGGTCGGCGCAAGCGCCGCCCATGCGGGGAACGCGCGGTGCGCGGCGTCGATGGCCGCGTCGGCGTCGGCCACGCCGGCCGCCGGCGCGTGCGACGCGAGCGCGCCCGTCGCGGGGTTGAAGCGGTCGAAGGTGCGGCCGTCGCGGGCGTTGCACCACTCGCCGCCGATCAGCATCCGTCTGTCGGTCATGTCGTCTCCTGCCTTGCCTGTCTCTTGCGATTACGCCGGCGGTGATGCCGGCGGCTGCGTCGGCGCTTGTCTCAGCGCTTGTATGCCTGCAGGCCCGGCTTGATCGTCTTGTCGTCGAGGAACTGCTTCAGCCCCTGCTCGCGGCCGCGCTCCGGGTCGCGCAGTTGCGCCTGGTCGAGCTTCGCATACAAGTAATCCTCGCACTGTTCCCACGTGAGTTCGCGCGAACGCTTGAATCCATGCTTCGCCGCGCGCAGCACGACCGGGTTCTTGTCCATCAGCCGCGCGGCGAGCGCGATCGTCGCGTCACGCAGGTCGGCGAGCGGCACGCTGCTGTTCACGAGGCCCATCTCGGCCGCTTCCGCGCCGGTGAACGTGTCGCCGGTCATGATGTAGTGCAGCGCGCGGCGATGCCCGACCGTGTCCGCCATCGCCTTGCTGACGAGGTTGCCCGGCGGGATGCCCCAGTTGATCTCCGACAGCCCGAACACTGCGTCTTCCGCCGCGATCGCGAGGTCGCACGCGACGAGCGGCGAGAACCCGCCGCCGAAACACCAGCCGTTCACCATCGCGATCGTCGGCTTGTTGTACATCCGCAGGCGGCGCCACTGCCAGTCCGATGCGTCGCGGCGCACCTTTTCCTGCAGCGCGTCGGAGCCGCCGTCGATCTCGCGGAAATATTCCTTCAGATCCATGCCGGCCGTCCACGCGGCGCCCGCGCCGGTCAGCACCAGCACCTTCGCCTCGTCGTCGAACTCGACCGCGTCGAGGACTTCCAGCATTTCCCGGTTCAGCGTCGGGCTCATTGCGTTGCGCTTCTCGGGGCGATTCAGCGTGACCCACGCGATGCCGGCCTCCACTTTCACTTCAACGGTCTGCCAGCGGTTGTCGTACTTGCTCATGTCTGTTCCTGTCGTTCGTTCCTGTGCGATTCGGTGCGCAGCATGCCTGCTGCGGACGACTTCATTTAATATCAGGCTACCTGATATTGCAAGCGGCACGAGCGCCGGTGTAAACCCGGAGCGGAAAGCGGAGAAAGCGTTGGGGAAATCGGGGAGCGGTCGGGCAACCGTCGATGGCGCGTACGAAGCGAGCGGGGCCCGGCGGGCTCGCGTCGTGAAAATCGGGGAAGCGGTCAGCCGCGCAGGTTGCGCGAGAACAGTTCGAGCGCGTGCTGCACGTGCGCGGCGTCGTCGGCCGCGATGTCGCCGAGCATGCGTGCCTCGAGCGGACGCAGCACGGCTTCGCATTCGCGCAGCATCGTCGCGCCTGCATCGGTCAGCGTCAGCAGGATGATGCGGCCATGTGACGGATCGGCTTCGCGCGTGACGAAACCGCGGGCGGCCATCACGCTCATCACCTCGTTCGCCGATTGCGGCGTGATCCACGAGCGCTCGGCCAGCTGCGCGTTCGACGATGCGCCGCGCGCCTCGAGCACCGACAGCGCCGTGTATTGCGCGAGCGTGATGCCGAGCGGCGCGAGTGCGTCGGTCATGTGACGGCGCAGCAGCCGGTCGAGGCCGCCGATCACGTAGGTCAGGCGTTGTTGCACGCGCGCCTTCGGCTTGTCGGCCGTCGCGCGGGCGGCGTTCTTGGCGGCGTTTTTCTGATTCGCGGGCTTGGTCGGGGCGGAACTCATGGTGCGGGCAGGATGGAATTGCGGGCCATCTTACCAGCAGGTCCGGGTGGAATCGCGTAGTCGCGACGCCAATCTCAACGCGCATCCATGTCCGCAGCGGGATCGTATAAGTACGAATTTATCGGTCGATCTACTAATCAAATTATCGAAAACGGTCGATTTCCATCTTGAAAATTGTGCATCACATCGTGGCGAGGTAAAAGAACGGCTTCATTCCTCGCACGAGTCATCGATGAAGAACGCACAAGGCCGCGACATGGTTCGCCTAGGAGACGCCACCGATCATGGCGGCACCGTCATCGAAGCCGCCGATGATCTCAAGCATCTCGGCATTGGCGTGGCACTGGACGGACACGGCGTGGCTTGCTCGAAATGCGGCGGCGTCTTTCCGCTGCTTGCAAGCGGCCCGCGTACGCACCGTGGCCGCCTGGTCGGATATCTAGACGACAAGACCGGGTGCGGCGCCACGGTCGTCGGTGCCTGACGCAAGAGGATCAAAATCATGTCGATCCTGAACCAGACCCGTACGCTGTCCATCTCCGGTGCCGCGTTACCCACTTACGGGATGGATGCGCTCCCGGTATTTGTTCCGGTGCGATTGAAAGGCACCGAAGCAATCGGTCGTATTGAAGCATGCCGTTATCTCGTTACGCTGCGAACCGATGATGCTTACGCGTTTTCTCCGAGCGTCACGGCCAATCTCGATCTGGATAAAGTGGTTGGCACCGAAGTCACCGTTTCCATCCAACTCGACGGCAAAGGCCGTTTTATTCCCGGTTTGGCGGGCAACAACGGACTCGGCAATATCGGCGCCGGCACGCGCGAAATCACAGGGCTGGTCGAAGCGGCACGGATTGTGGGCCAGGACCGAGATTCGATCCTGTACGAACTCGAATTGCGCCCGTGGCTCTGGCGCGCGACGCTGACGCAGGACAGCCGACTCTTTCAGGAGATGAACGTCGTCGAGATCACCGACGCCGTGCTGTCGAAGTATCCGTACACGGTCGACAAGCGTCTGGCGGGCGCATTCCGCGGGGGTTATCCGAAACGCGACGTGCAGCGTCAGGCGTTCGAGTCGGACTGGGCGTTCCTGCAACGACTGTGGGAAGAATGGGGCATCTGGTGGTGGTTCGAGCACGATGACGGCTATCACCGCCTGGTCTTGTGCGACACGACCGGCGGCCATCACCCCCACGGTCCTGCTTATGAGACGCTGCGCTATCTGCCGCCGGACAGCAAGCACATTGACGAAGAGCACATTCATGCGCTGTCGGTAACAAGCCGACTCACGGCAGGCCGCGTGACCGTGACGGACTATGACTACACACGCCCGCGCGCGAGGCTGGCGGTTACCGAGGAAGACCCGCGCAACACGGCGAGCGCCGACGGGGAAATCTACGCATGGGGCGACTACAGCCAACCGCTGGCGGGCGCACAAGGTCTCGCGGGCCAGCCGAAAGATACGGATCTGGAAGCGCGCCACCTGGCTCGCGTACAGCTTGAGGCGCAACGCTGTGCGGGGCTGCGTGCCAAGGGAGCCGGCAATCTGCGCGGGCTGATCGTCGGCCACACCTTCACGCTGACGGGATATCCACAGCAGGCCGCAAACCGTGAATATCTCGTCGTGTCCTGCGCGCTCGACATCGAGGAAATCGGAGGCCGCGCCGGCGTCGCGCAAACGTACCGCGTCGAAACGCAGTTCGAGCTGCTGCCGGCGAATGAGCCGTTCCGCCTGGAGCGCAGTGTCAGCAAGCCCGTATTGAGCGGCCCCGAAAAGGCCGTCGTGGTCGGACCCGCCGGACAGGAGGTCTGGACGGACCAATACGGTCGGGTCAAGGTGCAGTTCGAATGGGACCGTCAAGGCCCGCACGACGAGCGCTCTGGAATCTGGCTGCGCGTGTTGTCACCATGGCAAGGCATCGACATGGGCGCGACGTTCATCCCTCGGATCGGCCATGAGGTTGCCGTCATGCACTACTACGGCGATCCCGATTTGCCGGTCATTGCGGGCAGCCTCGTGAATGCGTTCCGTCAGCCGGCGCTGGACATGCCGCACAACCAGGGCGTGTCGATACTGCGTGGCCGCGAGCACCAAGGCACGGCATCCGGCCACGTCGCAATCGACGACACGCAGGGGCAAATTCATACGCAGATTGCGAGCGATGCCGGCACATCGCAGCTTAGTCTCGGCAACCTGCGGCGCATGCTGAAGAAAAAGGGGCGTGCCGAGGCGCGCGGCAAGGGCTTCGATCTGCGTACCGACGATTGGGGCGTGATGCGGGCGTTGAAAGGCCTGTTCGTTACGACAGATGGTCAACCGGGCGGTGCGGGCCAAGCGAAGGACGCGAAGGAGGCCATTGGACGGCTGACTGGCGCGCGCGAGCTGCAAGAGAGTCTGTCCGGGCTGGCGCAACGGCACGACGCGCAACGACACGGTGCGGACCAGAGCGAAGTCGTCAAGGCGATCAACGCGCGCAACGATGCGATCAAGGGAAATCCATCGGGGGATCCGGACCACTTTCCCGAACTCACCGAAGCCGACATCGTGCTGGCCGGACCAGCGGGCATCAGCCTCGCCGCCGAGCGCGGTGTCCACATCGCCAGCAACGAGGATGTCGCCGTGACGAGCGGCCGGCATGTCGGGATTGCCGTGGGGCGTTCTCTGCTCGCGAGTGTGTCGAACGCGTTCTCGCTATTTGTTCACAAGGCAGGTATGGCGCTGATCGCCGCTGGCGGCAAGGTGCGTGTCGAAGCGCAGACCGACGGCATCGACATGAAGGCCAAACAATCGATCCAGATCACCAGCACGACCGACAGCATTCATCTGCACGCGGCTGAGGAAATCGTGCTGCACGCCGGCAGTACGGAGGTCCGCATCAGCGAACGGGGCTATGTCGTCAAGACGGCCGGCGAGCACACGATCCACGCGGGCAGTCATCAGACTGACGCTGCGCAGGTGCGGCCGATGCGCCTGCCGGTCACGCCCGAGCATCCAGGGCAGTTCGCGGCGCACTTTGTGCTGCTGGAACACGACAGTGGGTTCGCGCTACCGAACCAGCCGTACCGCGTCACACTCGATAACGGTCGCGTGATCGAGGGGGTGAGTAACGAACTGGGCGAAACGGACGTGATAACGAGCCATGACATCGCGTTCGGTACAGTGGAACTGCTGGCGGCGAGCGATCCGGACAAGGTGATTGCGGTCAACCGGGCGGCCATCGTGCGCGATAACGCGACGCCCTACACCGCCAAGGCACCGAATGCCGACAAGCGCACCGCGACGATCAAGGGCAAGAAGGTCAGCACCCCGGAGCAGGGGGTCACGTCCGAGAGTCAGCCGGCGGCGTTCGCGACCTGCGATCCGCTCAACTTCGGATTGCGCTTCCATCACTTCGTTGACGGGGCTAAACAGGGCGATACGCCTCCGGACATGCCAGTGCGCCGGGATGTTGAGTATCCGGTGACGAAGGCCTATACAGCGGCGATCAAGAAAGCGCTCACCGGGATCGAGTGGAGCAAGTTCAAAACGTTGAGTGGCGAGGTATCGAACGATCTGAAGGAAAGTATCGCGCTTGCGGTTGGCAATGTATTGAATACCGCCCTTGCGACGGGGCCATTTGGGTTGCCCAGGGGGGCGTCGGGTGACCCGCTTAGATCAAATGGCGTGACTCCAACGATCGATATTGTTAATGAAAAGGAAGGCAGAGCCAGATACAACATGCGCCCGGATGTTAGCGCATCATTTATTGGAAGCCGCTGGTCAATAGCTATCCAAGAGAGAGAAATCACGAAGATCATTTCGTCATCGAATAATGCGACCGCTTTGGATGGGTCCCTGCAGGCTTTCGCGGATTTGCTTTATCACGAAGCGCGACATTGCCAACAAACATTCTGGATGATGGCCCTGCTTCAACAACATCCGATCGACTATGCGATGTTCTCGAAAGCAATTAATATTTATAAAACAAATATTCGCAAGGATGTCTTTGAAGTAGCCGAAAAGACGCGACTTCCAGATGACACGAGGGTAATGACGGGGCTGCATCGCATGTTGGTTTTCCACTATTACTGGACTATTTCCTACATGCAAAATCAGACAGGCGGAGCTGATGTGAAGCCTGATGTACAAATTGCACAGGCCGAAGTGTGCAAGCTGTTGAGGGTGTCGCCAGAAACGGCGGCCAAGATGGTGAGTTTCGAAGAGGGTTACCGGAGCCAGTTACATGAAGAAGATGCCTATGCGTGTGCGGAAGTGGTGCAAACCTATTGGGACCGTCCTGATCGTGCTTTCGTGCGTAATCCCGGTACATGCACAGGAGAATACGATGCTTCACTTAAAACCATTGGGGGAGGGATTTAGAATGCAGACGACCGACGAAGAACAGCGCGTCATGCTGCGAACCATCCTTAAAACCTCAATGGAAATCCTGCGGGATGATGCGGCATACGATCCGGAGCACATTGTCTTCGGAACAAACTACACAACGTGGACACACCCCCCTGCGAAAGGGTTTCTCTACAAGTATGCAAATCGCTCGCTATATGGGACGAAGATTGAGTTTTCCACAGGTGACGATCCGGAGGACTACAGCGATGATCGAAATAAGGTGAAGATTGTTCCGGCTGGGGTCAGAATAGTCGTTGACGCAAGGGTTGCCAATCTGCCTGATACGGAAATCAAATCGCTTCTCCAGTTAGAAGACTTTTGGATTGACTCTCGCGGGAATCGTGAATATGGAAATGAAATGAGAGGGCGCACCCCCGATGCTCCCAATTTACAGTCCTTTCGCTACCGCTCGAAAGATATTCCGGGCAGTAAATTTCCGATCGATGTCGATCTTGCTTACATAAATCCGCTAGATGGATCATCTCCGCAGCAATTGTGGATAGTCGAAATACGCCGCACATACAAAATCCTGGCACCAGAGGAGCGCAAGCAGCGCCGCTTGGAAGAGCAACAAGCGAAGCGCCATAAATACGGGTTGATGAATCTGTGTACGGGCATGCTATGCCCTGAAACGGGGATATGGCAGGGATACACGAAAACATCGGATTCGGATCAGTTATTGGTCAGGAAAGGGCAAAAATTTCCCGATGTTCGCAAGTTGACCCCTCGGGAGCAAGCAGAACGAGGGCAATACACGAACCTCTTCGAACCCGGGCGATGGATGTGGTTGGAGGAATATGAGAAGCCGCGGTGGGCGGAGGAAGGGTGACTTGTCGTCGCATCGACGTTAGTCATTCCCACGGTGCGATCGCGTTTGCCGCGCGGCGGTTGATGCCTCGGATGTGCCGCGCCCACGCCTCCTTCATCGGGGCGCGTTGACCTAGCGGGTCCGTGTGGCGATACGCAGCTTCAGTTTCGAAGAGAGCTGCCGGAGCGACTTACATGAAGAAGATACAGAGGTGCTGCAAGCCTATTGGGGCCGTCCTGATCGTGCTTTCGTTCGTAATCCCGGCACATGCACAGGAGCCTATAGTGAGTCACTACGAACCATTGGGGGAGGGGTTCAAAATAACAGTAACCGCTGATGAACAGCGAGCCACGGTACGGAGCATCCTCAAAACAGCGATGGCGATCCTGCGCGATGACCAGCCATTTGACCCACGGGATATGACCTTTGGGAAGCTCTTTTCGACATGGACTCAAAAATCCGCCTACGGCGCTCTTTATCATTACGCCAATCGTTCCTTAGCATCAACGACAATTCAACTTTTAACGCGCACCGACCCGGAAGATTATAATGATGATCGCTCATCAGTGAAAATCGTTCCGGCCAAAATAACGATTCGTCTTAGTCCGATGATCGAGGGTTTGCCTGATACGGAAATCAAGGCCGATCTTCAATTGGAAGATTTTTGGATTGATTCGGATGGAAATCGAGAGTACGGCAATGAGACATTACTGCGCCATCCGAGCATGCCAAATGCGCAAGATTTTCGTTATCGATCAAAAAACATTCCGGGCAGTAAATTCCCCGTCGATGTCGCTCTCGGTTACGCCAATCCCCTGGACGGCTCGTTTCCGCAGATGCTATCCGTCGTCACAATAAGCCGAGCATACAAGATTTTGACGCCCGAAGAACGCAAGCAACGTCGTCTCGAAGAGCAACAAGCGAAGCGTCACAAATACGGGTTGGTGAACTTGTGCACCAGCATGCTGTGCCCCTGAAACGCGGATATGACAGGGATATACCAAGACTTCCGATTCGGATATCCATCTGATCCGAAAGGGACAAAAAATTCCCCGATGTTCGCAAGCTGACTCCTCGGGAACAGGCGGAACGAGGCCAGTACACGAACCTCTTTGAGCCTGGACAGTGGATGTGGGTGGAGGAATACCAGAGCAGATCATAAGCAAGGAGTGACCTGAAACAGCCAGGATTCCTATTCGCCTGCTAATGGGTTCTTCCCGTCAACATCCACCATTCAGGCGGGCGTACCTGCGAATCGTGCAGTCGGCAGCCCCGCGTAGCGCGTTTGCGCGACGAACACACCGCCCGCGTGCGTGTCGCCGGCCAGCACGTCGTCGCCCAAGCCGTCACGCGCACTCGTCACATACAACCGGCCGTCACCGTCGATCGCGACGCAGCTCGGCTGCGCGGTCGGCACCTCAACACGATCCGTCTCGACCCCGTCCGGCCCATAACGCACCACCCGCCGCCCGCCCCACTGCGCATTCCACAGCCCGCCGTCGCGATCGACGATCGAACCGTCCGGGTCGCCATCGGCATCGGTCAGCCGCGCGAACGGCCGCACGTTCGCGACGTCACCACCTGCGCGGTAATCGCACACGAAAATCTCGCGCACCATCGAATCGCAGAAAACCATCTTCGACCCATCCGGCGAAAACCCGATGCTGTTCGCGATCGCGGCCGCAGGCAACGCAAGCCGTTCGAGCGTGAGATCGGGATTGAGCCGATAGAACCCACCGATCGCGCGCGGCGGGTCGGCGCCTTCGTCCTTCATCCCGAACACGAACGCGCCGAACGGATCGCAGCGCCCGTCGTTCAGCCGCGTCGGCAGATCGGGCTCGACGTCGACGATCCGCGTGAACGCGCCACTGCGCAGGTCGAAGAACGCGAGATGCGTCGCGAGCCCGACGAGCAGCACGTCCGGATCGTCGGTCAGCGCGAAGCACGCGAGCCGTTCGGGCATCGCCCACTGCGCGAGGTCCGAGCCGTCCGCGCGGCAGCGCCACAGTTGCGCGCCTTCGATGTCCACCCAGTACAGCGCGTGCGTCCTGTCGCACCACGTCGCGCCTTCGCCGAGCGTGTTGCGGCTGTCGGCCAGCAGCGTCGCCGACGCGGCCGGATGAGTCTGTTGCATGCCGTCTCCCGATATTCGTCGTATGTGCAGGCGGCCGCGCGTGGTCGAAATCAGATCTTCATCGCGCGCCGCTGGTTGCGACGATACTGGTCGAACAGCACCGCGAGCAACAGAATTCCGCCGCGTATCAGATATTGGTAAAAGGTCGGCACGTTCAGCAGGCTCATCGCGTCCTGCACGGAGCCCATGATCAGCACGCCGACCAGCACGCCGGAGATCGTCGCGACGCCGCCCGTCAGCGACACGCCGCCGAGCACGCACGCGGAAATCACGCCGAGTTCGAGACCGACCGACGTCTTCGGATCGCCGAGGCTCATCCGCGACGCAAGCATCACGCCGGCAAACCCCGTCACGAGCCCCTGCAGCACGAACACCGCGATCTTGATGCGCATCACCGGCAGCCCCGCGAGCAGCGCGGCCTCGCCGTTACCGCCGACGGCCAGCACGTTCTTGCCGAACACCGTCTTGCGCAGCAGGAAGCCGAACACGACGAAGCCGACGATGTTGCTCCAGATCGGATACGAGATGCCGAGGAACGAGCCGCCGCCGAGATCGAAGAAGCGTTCCTCGGAGATCATCACCGCGTCGCCGTTCGACGTGATGAACGCGAGCCCGCGCACGACTTCCATCATCGCGAGCGTGACGATCAGCGAGTTGATCCGGTAGCGCGCGATCAGCACGCCGTTCACGAGCCCGACCGCGCCGCCCGCGAGCACGCCGGCCGCGATGCCGAGCACGACGCTGTGCGTCGCGGTGATCAGCGTCGACGCGACGACGCCCGAGAACGCGACGATCGACGCGACCGACAGGTCGACCTCGCCGAGCGCGAGCACGAACATCATCGTCACCGAGATCGAACCGATTAGCGTGACCGACAGCAGCAGGCCCTGGATGTTGCGCGGCGTGAGGAAGTCCGGCACCGTCAGCGACAGCGTCGCGAACAGCACGAGAAACACCATCACGATGCCGGAGCGGTTGATCAGTTGCCATACGCCGCCGCGCGCTCGCGCGGGCACGGCGGGGGTATCCGGGGAGGGGGAAGTACGTTGGGGTTGCATTGCCTGGCTCATAACATTTGCTTTCCGGTTGACTGCGGGCCGCTAGCGCGGCAGCGCGAGCTTGATCAGCGCGTCGGGCGTCGCATGCGCCTTCGCGACCTCGCCCGCGATCCGTCCTTCCTTCATCACGATGATGCGATCCGACACGCCGATCACCTCGGCCAGATCGCTCGACACGAGGATCACCGTGCGGCCCGCTTCCGCGAGTTCGTAGAACAGGTTGTAGATTTCCGCGCGCGCGCCGACGTCGATGCCGCGCGTCGGCTCGTCCATCAGAAACACGTCGATGCGCTCGGCCAGCCAGCGCGCGAGCACGACCTTCTGCTGGTTGCCGCCCGACAGCGCACCGATCGGCGTTTCGCCGTCGCGGGTCTTGATCGCGAGCCGCTCGATGTATTTCTGCGCGAGCGCGCGTTCGCGTCGCCCGTCGAGCAGCACGCGCGCCGGGCTGAAATGACGGCGCGCGCTGATGTTCAGGTTGTCGGCCACCGACGCGATCGCGACAATGCCTTCCTGCTTGCGGTCTTCCGGGCACAGCGCGATGCCGGCGCGCACCGCGTCGCGCGGGCTGCCGAACGCGACCCGCTTGCCGTTCAGCTCGACGTGCCCGGCGCTCGCTCGCACCGCGCCGTACAGCAGCTTCATCAGTTCCGAGCGGCCCGCGCCGACGAGCCCGAAGAAGCCGACGATCTCGCCGCGCCGCGCGGTGAACGACACAGGCTCGGCCAGCCCCGGCCCCGTCAGCCCCTTCGCTTCGATCAGCACGTCGCCGGCCGGGCGCGGCCGATAGCCGTACACGTCCTCGATCGAACGGCCGACCATGCAGCCGATCAGCCGGTCGCGGTCGAGATCGGCGACGGAATCGAACGTGTCGATGCGGCGGCCGTCGCGAAACACCGTCACGCGGTCGCACAGTTCGTAGACTTCCTCCATCCGGTGCGTGACGTAGATGATCGCGCGGCCTTCCGCGCGCAGCGCGCGGATGATCCGGAACAGTTGCGTGGTTTCGCGCGCGGACAGCGAGCTCGTCGGTTCGTCGAACGCGATCACGCGCGTGTCGCGCATCAGCGCCTTGCCGATCTCGATCATCTGGCGCTGGCCGATCGACAGATACTTCACCGGGATGCCCGGATCGATGTGCTCGCCGAGCCGCTCCAGCGCATCGAGCGCGCGCGCGGCGAGCGTACGCTCGTCGACCACGCCGAGCCGGCTCGGCAATTGCCCGAGCATCAGGTTTTCCGCGACCGTCAGCTCGGGCACCAGATGCAGCTCCTGGTAGATGATCGCGATGCCGGCCTCGAGCGCCGCGCGCGTCGACGCGAAGCGCTGCACCGTGCCGTTCAGCGTCAGCGTGCCGGCCTGCGGCTGGTTCACGCCGGACAGCACCTTCAGCAGCGTCGATTTCCCCGCGCCGTTCTCGCCCATCAGCCCGTGCACTTCGCCCGCGCGCACCGACAGCGACACCGCGTCGAGCGCACGCACGCCCGGAAACGTCACGGTGATGCCATCGAGCGCGAGCAGCGGGCCGTCCGGCGGCGTGAGCACTTCGGCGTCGTGGCCGGACACGGCCGTCATCGTCTGCATCGTCATCGCGTTCTCGCCTCGCCCCGCTCAGATACCGAGTTCGGCGCGCACGGCCTGCCAGTTCGCGCGCGTCATCAGCTTGCCGCTCGTCTGCGTGTCGGCCGGCGGCGTCTTGCCGTTGCGAATCCAGTCGACGAGGTTCTGCGTGCTGTCCTTGCCGTGGTTCGTCGAGCTGACCGCGATCGTCCCGTAGAAGCCGGTCGGCTCCTTCTTCTGGAACTCGGCGAACGCCTCGCCCGCGCCGTTGATGCCGACGCCGATCACGTCGGCCGCCGGGATGTGCAGCTGTTCGGTCGCGCGCACCGCGCCGAGCACGGTTTCCTCGTTCAGCGCGTAGACCACCCACTTCTTCACGTTCGGATGGCGCGCGAGCACCGGTGCGGCCGCGCTGAAGCCGCCTTCGTCGTCGGTCGTCTTTTGCGGCGCGTCGAAGATGTTCTCCTTGCGGAAGCCGTTCGCGAGCAGCGCCTGCGTCGCGCCGTCGGTGCGCAGCTTCGCGGTCGGCAGCTCGTAGTTGGTGATGCGCAGCGCGCCGACTTCCTCCGGCTTCCAGCCGCGCCGCTTCATCTCGTCGGCGATCGCCTGGCCGACCTGGTTGCCGATCTTGATCGCCGACATCCCGAGGTGCGGCACGTTCGACAGCGGCTTGCCGGTCGAGTCGACGAGCTGGTCGTCGACCGTCACGAACTTCATGTTGTAGCGCTTCGCGCGCGACGCGATCGCCGGCCCGAGGCGCACGTCCGGCGCGCAGATCACGAAGCCCTGCGCGCCCTGCGAGCCGAGGTTGTCGATCGCGGCCAGCACCTTCTCGCCGTCCGGCGTGCCGATCTTCACGACCGAGAAGTTCTCCTTCTGGCCGAGCGCGGACGCCGCGTTCTGCTCGTTGATGAACCACGCCTGCTCCGGCATCTTCACGAGGAAGCCGATCTTCAGCGGCGCGTCGGCGCGCGCGGCGCCCTGCATGCCGAGCGGTGCGATGCACAGCGCGGCCAGCAGAGCGCGCAGGGTGTGTCGACGGATCGTGTGAGTCGTGCGGTTCATGGGTGTCTCCTTTGTATCGGCTGATGCCGTGATGTGTGTCGAAATCAATCACGCGTCGCGCGCTTCGAGCCGAAGCGCGCACGCAGGTTCAGCGGCCGAACGCG
The DNA here is from genome assembly GCF_902830285.1 of Burkholderia sp. BCC0419. Taxonomy (NCBI): domain Bacteria; kingdom Pseudomonadati; phylum Pseudomonadota; class Betaproteobacteria; order Burkholderiales; family Burkholderiaceae; genus Burkholderia; species Burkholderia sp. BCC0419. Next base: position 76,525 of record NZ_CADESR010000011.1, on the reverse strand, counting down.
TCGGTCTGCACGCGCCGGCCGAACAGGAAGGCATCGGCGACGAGCCGCAGCGGCCGCACGTCGACGTCGCTTTCGCCACGCGCGATCAGCGCATGGAAGTGCGCATACAGCGCCGGGTACTCGCGTTCGGGCCCGATCTCGACCGGCTCGCCCGCGATCGACAGTTGCGCGCCGCCGCGGCTGATCGCGAGCACGCCGTCGGCCGTGTCGACCGCGATCTCCCATTGCTCGACCGGGCCGTGCCGCCAGTCGAATTCCGCGCGCACCGGCACGCCATCGGTATCCGCGCAATCGAGTTCGGCCGCGATCGGCATCTGTGCGTCGCTCGGTACGATGAGCGTCGCCTCGCGCAGCACGAGCTCGCGCGGCAGGATCCGCGTGACGATCGACAGCGCGTTGATGCCCGGATCGAACACGCCGAGGCCGCCCGGCTCCCAGATCCACTGCTGCCCCGGATGCCAGCGCCGCACGTCTTCCTTCCAGCGCACCTGCACCGCGCGGATCGTGCGCGTTGCGAGCCACGCGCGCGCCGGTTCCACCGCACTCGCGCAACGCGAATGCCAGGTCGCGAACAGCGTGAGGCCGCGCTCGCGCGCCAGCGCGTCCAGCGCGGCGACTTCGCCGAGCGTCGCGCCCGGCGGCTTCTCGAGCATCACGTGCTTGCCGGCTTCGAGCGCCGCGCGCGCCTGCGCGTAGCGCACCTGCGGTGGCGCGCACAGCGATACCGCGTCGAGTTCGCGCTCGGCAACCAGCAGCGCGTTCAGATCCGGATAATTGCGCACGCCGCTGACTTCCGCGTGACGGCTCGCACAGGCAGTCAATGCGAAGCCCGGTTCGGCGGCGATCGCCGGCAAATGCTGGTCGCGCGCGATCTTGCCGATCCCGACGACGCCCAACGAAATCACATCGCTCATCTGCGTTTCTCCTTCGTCACCCGCTCAGCGCGCCCAGCGCAGCACGAGCGGATCGAGCCGGCGCGCGATCGCGAGCAATTCCGCGCGCGTGTCCGGGTGCAGTTCCGGCATCGGATGCCGCGGCCGCTCGCACGCGATCACGCCGCCTTCGCGCATCAGCGCCTTCGCGGTGAGGATCCCGGACTGGCGGTTCTCGTGATTGATCAGCGGCAGCCACGTCTGGTAATGCGCGAACGCATCGTCGTGGCGGCCTTCGCGGAACGCTTCGAGGATCGGCCGGATGCCGTCCGGAAAGCCGCCGCCCGTCATTGCGCCGGTCGCGCCCGCATGGAGATCGGCGAGCAGCGTGATCGCCTCCTCACCATCCCACGGCCCCTCGATCGCGTCGCCGCCGAGCCGGATCAGCTCGCGCAACTTGTTCGCGGCGCCCGGCGTCTCGATCTTGAAGTACGCGACCTGCTCGATCTCGCGCGCCATCCGCGCGAGGAACGGCGCGGACAGCGGCGTGCCGCTCGCGGGCGCGTCCTGGATCATGATCGGGATGTCGATCGCATCCGACACGCGCGCAAAGAAATCGAAGATCTGCGCTTCCGGCACGCGGAACGTCGCGCCGTGATACGGCGGCATCGCCATCACCATCGCCGCGCCAAGCTGCTGCGCGCGCAGGCTGCGCGCCGCGCACACCTGCGTGCTGTAGTGCGACGTCGTGACGATCACCGGCACGCGGCCGGCGACGTGTTCGAGGATCGTGCGCGTGAGCACGTCGCGTTCGTCGTCGGTGATCGCGAATTGCTCGGAGAAGTTCGCGAGGATGCACAGCCCGTCCGAGCCGGCGTCGATCATGAAATCGACCGCGCGCTTCTGGCTCGCGAGGTCGAGCTCGCCGGTGTCGGAAAACGTCGTCGGGACGACGGGGAAAATGCCGCGATGGCGCGGTGTGCTGCTCGATGTCATGATGGGTCCTGCGTCAGTCGAATCGGCGTTCAGCCGGAAAACAAGCGTTCATGATTCGCCGGCGAATGCGCCCGCGGCCGGCTCGGGCGCGCGCAGCGCGGCCCGGACCACGAACGTCATCAGCACCGCGAACAGCAGCGTCGCCGCGAGGAAATACAGGCCCGCCGCGAGGCTGCCGGTCGATGCCTTGATCAGGCCGATCCCGTACGGCCCGGCGTAGCCGCCGAGATTCGCGAGCGAATTGATTGCGGCGATGCCGACCGCGGCGCTCGCGCCGGTCAGGAATTCACCGGGCAGCGCCCACACGACGGCCTGGATCGAATAGAGCGAAAACGCGGTGAGGCAGATGAACATGAATTGCAGCGCGGGCTGCCGCACCCACGCGCTCGCGGCCATCGTCACGGCGGCCGCCGCCGATACGACGACGATGTGCCAGTAGCGCTCGCGCTTGCGGTCCGAATGGCGCGGCACGACGAGCAGGCCGACCACCGCGAACAGGTAGGGCACGGCGGACAGCAGACCGGTCATCGCATCGCCGGTGCCGAACGCGTGAATGATCGTCGGCAGCCACAGCGACAGCCCGTAGATGCACAGCGGGAACGGCAGGAACAGCGCGGCGAGCAGCAGCACGCGGCGGTCGCGCAGCGCGGCGAGCGGATTGCCGTGCGAATCGGGGCGATAGGTGTCGCGGTCGGCGGCGAGCTGCCGTGCGATCCAGCGGCGTTGGCCGTCGTTCAGCCAGCGCGCATGCGCGGGCGACTCGGGCAACAGCCGCAGCGTCGGCCACGCAAGCAGCACGGCCGGCAAGCCGCTGACGACGAACAGCGTCTGCCAGTCCGACAGGCCGAACCACCCGTGCGTCGACAGCAGCCATCCGGCGAGCGGCCCGGTCACGATACCGGCGAGCGGTTGCGCGAGCACGAGCAGGCCGATCACGCGGGCGCGGTCGCGCATCGGGAACCATTGCGTGAGGAAATACAGGATGCCGGGATAGAGGCCGGCTTCGGCCGCGCCGAGCAGGAAGCGCAGCACGTAGAAGCTGGTCGGCCCCTGCACGAGCGCCATCGCCATCGTGATCGCGCCCCAGGTCGCGAGGATGCGCGCGAACCACACGCGTGCGCCGAAGCGTCCGAGCGCGAGGTTGCTCGGCACCTCGCACAGGAAGTAGCCGATGAAGAACAGTCCCGCGCCGAGCCCGTATGCAGCGTCGCCGAGACCGATCGCCGCGTTCATGTGCAGCTTCGCGAAGCCGACGACGGTCCGGTCGACGTAGGCGACCACGTAGATCAATGCGAGGAACGGCACCAGCTTGCGCGTGAGCAGGCGGGACAGTTGCCGCTCGTCGACGGCTGCCGTCGAATCGGACTGTTCCGCCGCGGCGTGCACGGGCGTGTACTGCGTCGTCATCTTGTCTCCTGTCGGCCGCCGTTAGCGCTTTAGCGCTTACGGCGGCCCCATGCTTCGCGGTCGGTGTGCGTTAGCGCTTCAGCGCTTACGCACACCCCATGCTTCGCGGTCGGTCGGCGTTGCCGCTTTAGCGCTTACACCGCCCCCATCTCTCGCGCCCGGCCCGCAGCCGGCGCTTCGCCGTGTTTCCCTCAGGCCCCGTCGCGGCCAGCACCTCTGCACGACCACCCGTCACCGCCCGCCGCTCAATGCGAATGGCTCGGCACGTCCGCGCCGCGCATGCCGACCAGGAAGTCGAGGTCGCACCCCTCGTCGGCCTGCAGCACGTGATCGATATACAGCCGCGCATAGCCGCCCTTGCCGAGCTGGCCGGCCACGCCCGGCGCCGCGGTCGGATCGACGTCCGACAGGCGGCGCTGCAGCTCTTCATCCGTAATGTCGAGGTGCAGCGTGCCGGCCTCGCAGTCGAGCTCGATCCAGTCGCCGTTGCGCACGGCCGCGAGCGGCCCGCCGGCCGCGGCTTCCGGCGCGACGTGCAGCACGACCGTGCCATACGCGGTGCCGCTCATCCGCGCATCGGAAATCCGCACCATGTCCTTCACGCCCTGGCGCAGCAACTTCGGCGGCAGCCCCATGTTGCCGACCTCGGCCATGCCCGGATACCCGCGCGGCCCGCAGTTCTTCAGCACCATCACCGAACTGGCGTCGATATCGAGCGCCTCGTCGTTGATCGTCGCCTTGTAGTGGTCGAGGTTCTCGAACACCACCGCGCGGCCGCGATGCTTGAGCAGTTCGGGGCTCGCCGCCGACGGTTTCAGCACCGCGCCGCGCGGCGCGAGATTGCCGCGCAGGATGCAAATCCCGCCGTCCGCGATCAGCGGCCGGTCGAGCGGACGGATGACTTCGTCGTCGTAGTTCGGCGCTTCGCGCACGTTGTCCCACAGCGATTTACCGTTGACCGTCAGCGCATCCGGGTGCGGCAGCAGCCCGCCTTCGCCGAGCCGGCGCAGCACGGCCGGCAGCCCGCCCGCGTAATAGAACTCCTCCATCAGGAAGCGCCCCGACGGCATCAGGTCGACGATCGTCGGCGTGTCGCGGCCGATGCGCATCCAGTCTTCCAGTTCGAGCGGCACGCCGATGCGGCCGGCGATCGCCTTCAGGTGAATCACCGCGTTGGTCGAGCCGCCGATCGCCGCGTTCGCGCGGATCGCGTTCTCGAACGCCGCGCGCGTCAGGATCTTCGACAGCACGAGCCCTTCGAGCGCCATCTCGACGATCCGGATGCCGGACATGTGCGCGAGCACGTAGCGGCGCGAATCGACGGCCGGAATCGCCGCGTTGTGCGGCAGCGCGACGCCGAGCGCCTCGGCCATGCACGCCATCGTCGACGCGGTGCCCATCGTGTTGCAGGTGCCGGCCGAGCGCGACATGCCGGCTTCGGCCGACAGGAAGTGATGCACGTCGATCTCGCCGGCCTTCAGCGCTTCGTGCAGCTGCCACACGGCCGTGCCCGAACCGATGTTCTTGCCTTCGAGCTTGCCGTTCAGCATCGGGCCGCCCGACACGACGATCGCCGGCACGTCGCAGCTTGCCGCGCCCATCAGCAGCGCGGGCGTCGTCTTGTCGCAGCCGGCGAGCAGCACGACCGCGTCGATCGGGTTGCCGCGGATCGCTTCCTCGACGTCCATCGACGCAAGATTGCGCGTGAGCATCGCGGACGGCCGCAGGTTCGATTCGCCGTTCGAGAACACCGGGAACTCGACCGGGAAGCCGCCCGCCTCGGAGATCCCGCGCTTCACGTGCTCGGCGAGCTTGCGGAAGTGCGCGTTGCACGGCGTCAGTTCGGACCACGTGTTGCAGATGCCGATGATCGGCCGGCCGTCGAATTCGTGATCGGGAATGCCCTGATTCTTCATCCAGCTCCGGTACATGAAGCCGTTCTTGTCGTTCGTGCCGAACCATTGGGCGGAGCGCAGCCTGGGTTTTGTTGCCGACATCGTCAGTCCTGTGGTGACGGGATACCGGCGCAGTCTAGGCAGAATTTTGATAACTGGCTAATGACGATTTAGGCGATTACGATATCGATTCCGATATCGATATAAACCCGTACGATGACCGAAGCCAGCCCGTGGGGAAACCGCGCCCGCCTGAAGACGCGCCAGTTGCTGCTGCTCGTCGCGCTCGCCGACGAAGGCAGCATCCACCGCGCGGCGGCCGCGCTGAACATGACGCAGCCGGCCGCGTCGAAGCTGCTGCGCGAACTCGAGGAATCGATCGGCGCGGTGCTGTTCGAGCGCCTGCCGCGCGGGATGCGGCCGACGCTGTACGGCGACGCGCTGATTCGCCACGCGCGCGCGGCGCTCGGCAGCCTCGACCAGGCGCGCGAGGAGCTGGCCGCGCTGAAGGCCGGCCATCTCGGCCACGTGGCGGTGGGGGCGATCACGTCGCCGGGCCTGCGGCTCGTGCCGCCGGCCGTCGCCGCGGTGAAGGGCACGCATGCGGGCCTGCACGTGTCGGTCGAGATCGACACCAGCAACGTGCTGCTCGAACACCTCGCGCAGGAAAAAATCGACATCGTGCTCGGCCGGCTGTCCGCCGAACACGACAAGCTGCGCCTGCGCTACGAGCCGCTGACCGGAGAATCGGTGGCCGCCGTCGTGCGCCCCGGCCACCCGCTGCTCGCGCACGCGCCGCTGTCGCTCGCGGACGTGCAGCGCGCCGCCTGGGTCGTGCCGCCGGCCGGCAGCGTGCTGCGCCACCGCTTCGATCTCGTGTTCCAGCGCGCGAGCCTCGCGCCGCCGGCGAACGTCGTCGAGACGGCCGCACTGCTGTTCATCACGCAATTGATCGAGCAGAGCGACATGATCGCGGTGCTCGCCGAGGACGTCGCGCATTACTACGCGCGGCACGGCATCGTCACGGTGCTGCCGCTGGAGATGGATTGCCGGATGGACGATTTCGGGATCATCACGCGCACCGACCGGCTGCATTCGCCGGCGGTGACGGTGATGGTCGATGCGATTCGGGCGGCGGCAACGGACGTTTACGGCGTCGCGCCGTGACGACGCAGCCGCGGTTACTTACTCCGCAGCAAACTCGATCACCGGTTCGCAGCGGATCGGGAAATTGACCGAGTTCGCGATATAGCACTTCGCGTGCGCGTCGTGATGCAGATGCGCGGCCCGTTCACGATCGTCGCCGGCCTGAATGGTCACCTGCGGACGCAGCACGATTTCGGTGAAGCGCCCCGCTTCGGCGCCGTCGAGCATCGTGCCTTCCGCGTGGTCGACGTAGGCCAGCACGCGAATGCCGGCCTCCGAACACAGGTGCAGATACCAGAGCTTGTGGCATGCCGACGCCGACGCGAGCAGCAGGTCTTCGGGGTTCCAGCGCGCCGCGTCGCCGCGGAACGCCGGGTCCGACGAACCGGGGATATCCGGCTTGGAACCGGCCCGGATCACGTGATCGCGGCCGTACTCGCGATACCCCGACGTGCCGGTGCCGCGATTGCCCGTCCACTCCACTGCGACGCGATACGTGTGTTCGCCCGATGCCATCTCGCTCTCCATTGATGTCGGTGTCTCGACCGGCCCGGACGCCGTTGCGTGACGCCCGCCGGTGGTCGCCATTGTGGCACCGGATTATTGTTTGGTATACCATTATTCCAAAATGACGGAACAGGCAGGCATGGAAGCCAAACTCGACTCCACGGCGGACGCGGTCGCCGCATCGCTGCGCGACATGATCATCAACGGCGAGCTGGCGGCCGGCGAGCGGCTCGTCGAGCGCGATCTGGCCGAGCGGTTCGGCATCAGCCGGATTCCGATGCGCGAGGCGATCCAGCGGCTGGAACGCGAAGGCTTGCTCGATATCTTCAGGAATCGCGGCGCCGTCGTGCGCATGCTGAGCGCGTCGGACGTGCAGGAAATCTACGATCTGCGCGTGCTGCTCGAAGGCGATGCGATCTACCGCAGCGTGAAGCGGCTCGATGACGAAACGCTCGCGCGTGCCGAACTCGTGCATCGGCTGCTCGGCGACGCAACCGTGCCGCGCCGGCAAGGCGAGCTGAACCGCGAATTCCACGCGCTGCTGTATTCGTGCTGCGGCAACGCGCGGCAGTTGAAGTCGATCGCCGAACTGCGCAGCCAGGTCGAACGTTACGAGCGCCTGCAGGCCACGCTGCTCGCGGATACGCCGTCGTTCCAGGTCGAGCACGACGATATCCTCCAGGCGTGCCGCGAACGCAATGCACGCGGCGCCCGCGCGATGACCGTCGCGCATCTCGATTCGGCCCGGCGCATCGTGCTGCGGCTCGTCGACGGCGGCTGAGGCCGGCGCGCGGAGCGTGGGCTTCGCGCACGCCGGCCGGCGCGGCGCTGACGGCGAGATCGCTGTAGCTCAGGTAGAGACGAGGCGGGCCGGCCGTCACGCATGGGAAACGCGCGCTAGCGACGCGCGTCGGGCTGCGGGAACGGGTCATCGAGCGTCGCGGCCGTCAAGCCGATCCGCATCGCGTTGACGTGCAGTACCTCACCGGAACGCAACGCAATCACGCCGCCGCCCTCGTACACGGACCCTGCGCGGGCGAGCCGCTCGACGTCCGGCCTCAGGTTTCGATGCCGTGTCACGCCACCGCGTTCTGCGCGATGCATCGCGCGAAGTACGCGAGGCTTCGTTTCGGTGTGCGAACCTGCGTATCGGTATCGACGTGCACGAGGCCGAACTTCTTCGAAAAACCCTGCCCCCATTCCCAGTTGTCGGTGGCGGACCAGTAGAACAGTCCCTTCAGCCGGACGCCTTGCCGATAGGCGTCGTGTGCCGCGCGCAGATAGCGCGACAGGTAATCGATGCGCGGGCCGTCGTCGACGGCGCCGTCGTGCGGCGCCGGATCGTCGAGCGCAAACCCCGTTTCGGTGACGTAGATGTCCGGCGCGCCGTAGTCGCGATGCAGGCGCAGCAGCATCTCGGTCATCCCGTCCGGCTCGACCTGGAAGTACGCGGTGCGCGGCAGATCGGCCGGCGGCTCGCCCTGTTCGACGCCCAGCGGTACGGACGGATTGGCGCGAACGTAGATGCGCGAGTAGTAGTTCATGCCGAGAAAGTCCGGCTTCGCGGCGATGACGTCCATGTCGCCGGGCCGGACGAGACCGGCGAGCGGGTGCACGAGCGGCTCGGGGTAACCGTGCCCGTACAACGGATCGAGGAACGCGCGATTCCACAGCACGTCGACGAGGCCGGCCGCCTTACGGTCTTCGTCGCGCGACCCGGCCGGGCGGATCGGTTGCAGGTTGATCGTCGTGCCGATCCGCGCGTCATGCAGGTTGGCACGCAGCGCCTGGAATGCGAGGCCCTGCGCCAGATTCTGGTGATGCATCGCGGCGAACACGCCTTCCGGCGAACGCAGCCCCGGCGCATGCACGCCCATCCCGTAGCCGCGCAGCGCGAGGCTGTTGGGCTCGTTCAGCACGATCCAGCGCTTCACGCGGTCGCCGAGCCGACGCGTCACACGGTCCGCGTAATCGGCCAGCCGATAGGCGATGTCGCGTTTCCGGAAATCGCCGGCCCAGACCGGCGTATCCCAGTGAAACAGCGTGGGAAACGGCTCGATGCCGTGCGCCAGCATCGCATCGATCATCCTGTCATAGGTGCCGAGGCCCGCTTCGCTCGGCGCGCCGGGCTCCTGCGGCTGGACGCGCGGCCATGCGATCGAGAAGCGGAATGCGCGAATCCCGGCTGCCGCCATCCATGCGATATCGGCCGGATAGCGCCGCTCGAATTCGGTGCAGCGCACATTCGTCGAGCCGTCGGCGATCGTGCCGGCCCGCTCCGCGAATTCGTCCCAGTTGCTGCGTCCGCGGCCTTCCCGGCTTTCCGTTTGCGCAGCCGATGCCGCGACGCCCCAGACGAAGTCGTCGGCAAAGCGGGCACCGTCATCGCGTGCGAATGCGGGCGCACCGGCAAGGCCGGCCGCGGCTGCGCCGCCGGCGCGCAGGAACAGGCGACGCGCCGGCGAGTGCGGCGTGGAAGTATCGACAGGCATTCGGATCTCCATGTGATGACGGGCCGGCTGCGTCATTTGCGGTGCAGCCCCAGCACGCATGCGCTGCAACATACAAGTAGGCCATATTGCTTGTCAACGACGCGCGTCGAGCGTTGTCTCGAAATGCGGCTTGGGTCCCTGCAATACGTTGCGCACCCGGATCGACCGGTGATCCTGGCGTTGCCGAACCCGTCGCCGCGGAGTGCAGCGCCGTCAGCCGCCCACCGACGGCCAGCGGCCTATGAAAATCGTCAGCGGAATATCAGCGCGAGGCGCGGCGCTTGGCGGTTTTCGCTTTCGCCGCAGCGGGTGGAGGCGTCACGTCCGCGATTTGCCGAAGCGCGATGTCGCGCCAGAGCGCGAACGCGGCGCGCGCGGTGGCCGGCTCGCCGCCGGTCACGACGTCGATGGTGAGCCCCCGGATCATCGACCCGGCCAGCACCTGAAATTGCTTGATCGTCGCAGCGGTCGCGGTGTCGAAATCCGCGACGACATCGTCCATCAATGCGCGAAAGCCCTGGTCGAACGGTTCGAGGACGCGCGCCACCGCGTCGTCGAGTTCCTTGTCGGCGCGCCGCGCCAACTGGATCTCCATGCTGGCGGCGAACAACGACGTACCGATGAGCGCGCCCGCGACGTCGAGCATCCGGTCGATCCGTTCGAGCGGCGTCGTCGCGCCGTGCGATGCGCTTTTGAACTGCGCGAAACGATCGCCGGTGAGCCGCTCCTGCACCGCGGCCATCAGTTCCGCCTTGGTCGGAAACTGGTGCTGCAACGCGCCCATGCTGACGTCGGCTTCGCGCCGGATCGCGAGCGTCGTCGCGCCCGAATAGCCTTCCTTGTGGAGCAACGATATCGCGGCGGCGATGACGCGCTCACGGGTCGCCTGGCTGCGCTCCGCCTGCGTCGGCCGGCGTGTGCGCGCGGGGCCGGAAGTCGTTGCCGCGCCTGTCTTGACGGTTTTCTTCATTCACGTGTTGGGTCGGGTGCCGGAACGGGCGTGGGTCGGCGCGCCTGGCGCGGCCGCCGTTCGACGATGGCGATCGATAACCGGTCGCCGCGCTCGATGCGTCACTGCGCAAAAACGCGCGGCACACACCGCGGACGACGGCATAGGAGAGCGCGGCGCAAGCCGTCGACGGAATCGATCGCGATCGGCGGCGGTCTACGGAGGCGAATTCTACCAACGAACCTCGCACCGGCACATGACTGGCACGTGTTCGATATTCGGCCGGCACGCGGCTTCAGGTACGCGGCGATCGCGCGGCACGGTGCGTGGCGCGGTCGCTGGCCGGCCCGGTCGTGCCGCGCACCGTCAGCGTCGGCAGCGACGCGACCCGCACGCGCGACGCGTCGTCGCCCTGCCCGCCCGCCTCGCGCAGCGTATTGAGCAATTCGACCGCGATGCCGGCCGCTTCGGCGGTCGGGATCGCGACGGTCGTCAGCGTGGGCCGCGTGTCGCGGGCGAGATGAATGTCGGTGATGCCGACGATCGACAGATCGTCGGGCACGCGCCGGCCGCGATCGGCCGCCGCATGCATGGCACCGATCGCCGGCAGGTCGTTGGTCGCGACCAGCGCGGTCAACTGCGGGTGCGCATCGAGCAGCCGGCCGGCCGCGCGCAGGCCGCCTTCGATCGAATCGTGCTCGGCCGCGACGATCGACGCGTCGAGCCCCGCGTCGCGCATCACGTCGACGAAGCCGTCGTAGCGCGCCGCCTGCACGCCGCTCGCCGCGCCGCCGACGATCACGCCGATTTTCTCGTGACCGAGTTCGAGCAGATGCCGCGTCGCGATCCGTCCCGCCTCGCGGAAATCGATCGCCACGCACGGCAGCCCGTCGGGCGGCGCCTCGGGCCGCTCCCACAGGCACAGCACGACCGGCACGCCGCGCCGCGCGACGTCGAGCAGATCCGGCAGGTGCAGGTTCGCATTGGTCACGAGAATCCCCTCGGAGATCGTGCCGGCGATCTGGTCGAGATACGCGCGCCCCTGCAACGGATCTTCGTTCGTATTGCAGACGATCAGGAACTGCCCGTTGCGGCGCACCGCACGCTCGACCGCCAGCGCGAACTCCGGATAGAACGGGTTCGCGATGCTCGACACCATCAGCGCGACCGTCGGCGCACGCCCTTCCGCCAGCGCCCGCGCAGCGAGATGCGGCCGATACCCGAGCGCGTCGACCGCTTCGAGCACCCGCGCCCGCGTCGCGTCGCCCACCCGGCCGCGGTCGCGCAGCACGTTCGATACCGTCGCGGCCGTCACGCCGGCGCGGCGCGCCACTTCATCCAGAGTTGCCATCGCTTGCTCACTATATGAGACGTCGATCCAGTATTTGCTTCGCTCACCGAAGCGGCGCACTATCGCCGCACACCTTGCCGCCCGTCCGACGGGCGCGACTCGGCCGCGATCGCATCGCCCCTTTTTTTGATCGCGATGATTAAGCGCTTAATCAAGCAGTATGGCGCATTAAAACATGGAGCGGAGACAATGGCGAGCATCTCGATGCGACGCGTGCAGAAAGCCTACGGCGAGCACGCGCCGGTCATTCGCGACGTCGATCTGGAGATCGGCGCGCACGAGTTCTGCGTGTTTCTCGGGCCGTCCGGATGCGGGAAATCGACGCTGTTGCGCATGATCGCCGGGCTCGAGGATCTGAGCGCGGGCGAGCTGTCGATCGACGGCCGCCGCGTCGACGACGTGCCGGCAGCCGAGCGCGGCGTCGCGATGGTGTTCCAGAGCTACGCGCTGTTTCCGCACATGACGGTGTACGAGAACATGGCGTTCGGGCTGAAGCTCGCGCGCGTGCCGAAGGCCGAGATCGACCGGAAGGTGCGCGACGCCGCGCGCATCCTGCAGCTCGACACGCTGCTCGAACGCAAGCCGAAGGCGCTGTCGGGCGGCCAGCGGCAGCGCGTCGCGATCGGCCGCGCGATCGTGCGCGAGCCCGGCGTGTTCCTGTTCGACGAACCGCTGTCGAATCTCGACGCGGCCTTGCGCGGCCAGACCCGCATCGAGATCGCGCGGCTGCACCGGCAGTTCGAACGCGCGAGCGTCGTCTACGTGACGCACGACCAGACCGAGGCGATGACGCTCGCCGACAAGATCGTGCTGCTGCACGCCGGCGCGGATACCGCGCAGCACGGCAGCATCGCGCAGGTCGGCGCGCCGCTCGACCTCTACCACCACCCGGCCAGCCGCTTCGTCGCGGGCTTCATCGGCTCGCCGCGCATGAACTTCCTGCCGGCCGTCGCGACCGCGTGCGACGCGCATCGCACGACCGTCACGCTCGTGCCGTCCGGCGAAACCTTCGTGCTGCCGCGCGACGGCTCGGCGCTGGGCGCCGGCGCCGCCGTGACGCTCGGCATCCGCCCCGAACACCTGACGCTCGGCGCCGCGCCCGACGCGACGACGCTCGCGCGCGACGTCGCGCTCGTCGAACGCCTGGGCGAGCAGACCTACGTGCACCTCGATCCGTCCGGCCAGCCCAACGCGACACCGCTGATCGCGAAGGTGCCCGGCGACGCGCAGGTGCGCACCGGCGAACGCGTGCACGTGCACGCGCCGGCCGCGGCCTGCCATCTGTTCACCGAAGACGGCCGCGCGGTGCCCGCGTGCGCCGACGTCCACGTTCACCACTACGCATAAGGATCGGCATGCGCCTCGGAGTCTGCTACTACCCGGAACACTGGCCGGAATCGATGTGGGCCGACGACGCCCACCGGATGAAAGCGCTCGGCATCGAGCAGGTGCGGATCGCCGAATTCGCGTGGAGCCGCATCGAGCCGTCACCGGGCGAATATGACTGGGGCTGGCTCGACCGTGCGGTCGACGTGCTCGGCGCGGCCGGCCTCGAGATCGTGATGTGCACGCCGACCGCCACGCCGCCGAAATGGCTGGTCGACCGTCATCCCGACATCCTCGCGATCGGCGCGGACGGCCGCCCGCGCGCGTTCGGCTCACGCCGCCACTACGATTTCTCGTCGCCGACCTATCTCGAAGCGTCGCGCCAGATCTGCACGGCGGTCGCCGAACGCTACGGCCGCCACCCGGCCGTGCGCTACTGGCAGACCGACAACGAGCTGGGCTGCCACCAGACCGTCGTCAGCTACTCGCCGGCCGCGCTCGTACGCTTCCGCGAATGGCTGAAAGCGCGCTACGGCACGATCGACGCGCTGAACCGCGCGTGGGGCACCGTGTTCTGGAGCATGGAGTATCGCCATTTCGACGAAGTGGACGCGCCCGTGGGCACCGTGACCGAAGCCCATCCGTCGCATCGCCTCGACTACCGGCGCTTCGCGTCCGACGAGCTCGCGCGCTATCACCGGATGCAGGTCGACGTGATCCGCGCGCACTCGCCGGGCCGGCCGGTCGCGCACAACTTCATGCAACTGTTCACCGAATTCGATCACTATGAAGTCGCGCGCGACCTCGACGTCGCGACGTGGGACAGCTACCCGCTCGGCGCGCTCGAGGAGCTGTGGTTCGCGCCCGACGTGAAGGCGCGCTGGCTGCGCACCGGCCATCCCGATTTCGCATCGTTCAATCACGACCTGTACCGCGGCATGTCGAAGCTGCCGTTCTGGGTGATGGAACAGCAGCCGGGCCCCGTGAACTGGGCGCACTGGAACCCCGCGCCGCTGCCGGGCATGGTGCGGCTGTGGAGCTGGGAAGCGTTCGCGCACGGCGCCGGCTGCGTGTCGTACTTCCGCTGGCGACAGGCGCCGTTCGCGCAGGAACAGATGCACGCGGGCCTGCACACGCCCGACGACAAGCTCGACGAAGGCGGCCGCGAAGCGCAGCGCGTCGCGCGCGAGATCGCGGCCGTGCACGACGTCGGCGCGGACGCGGACGCAGACGGCCCGGTGCGCGCGCCGGTCGCGCTGGTCTTCGACTACGAGGCGAAGTGGCTGTTCGAAGTGCAGCCGCAGGGCGCCGATTTCCACTACCCGCGTTTCGCGTTCGAGTACTACTCGGCGCTGCGCTCGCTCGGCCTCGATGTCGACATCGTGTCGGCGCACGCGCCGCTCGACGGCTACCGCCTCGTGGTCGTGCCGCCGATGCCGGTCGTGCCCGACGATTTCGCGTCACGGCTCGCCGCATCGGGTGCGCACGCGGTGTTCGGGCCGCGCACCGGCTCGAAGACCGCCGACCTGCAGATTCCGCCGGCGCTGCCGCCCGGCCCGCTCGCGTCGATCCTGCCGGTACGCGTGTGGCGCGTCGAATCGCTGCGGCCGAACGTGACGGAGCGGATCGACGGCACGCTGCGCGACGGTTCGCCGCTCGCGGGCGAAGCGCGTCACTGGCGCGATCTCGTCGAGCTGAACGACGACACGCGCAGCGTCGTGCACGCGCGCTTCGCCGATGGTCATCCGGCCTGCGTGTCGCACGGCGCGCTGCACTACTGGGCCGCGCTGTTCGACGAGGCGACCACCACGCGCCTGTTCGCCGATGTCGCGGCCGAAGCGGGCCTCACGCCGACGCCGCTCGGCGACGCCGTGCGCGTGAGCCGGCGCGGCGGCCTGACCTACGTATTCAACTACGCGCGCACACCGTACACGATCGACGCGGTGCCGCCGTCCGCGTTCGTGTTCGGCGCCGCGCAGGTCGAGCCGCAAGGCGTCGCCGTGTATCGAAGCCGTTCGTAGCAACCGCCCCCGGCGCCATGACGCGCCGGTCATGCACAACGACACACAGGACTGGAGACACTCATGACCCATCGCCCCCTTCGCATCGCCGCCCGGCTTGCGACCGCCGCCGCGATCGCGTTCGCCTCGTTCGGCGCCGCGGCGCCCGCCGATGCCGGCACGCTGACGATCAACATCGCGTTCAAGGGCGCGAGCCAGCGCGCGGTGTGGCAGTCGACGATCGAAGCGTTCCACAAGGCGCATCCCGACATCGACGTGAAGCCGACCTTCGTCGACGAGGAAGCGTACAAGGTACAGCTCCCCGCATGGCTCACGACCGTCGCGCCGGACGTCGTGAACTGGCACGCGGGCGAGCGGATGGCGTACTACGCGAAGCGCGGGCTGTTCGAGGACCTGAGCGCCGACTGGGCGAAGAACGGCTGGGATGCGATGTATGCGTCGACGCGCAGCGCGTCGTCCTATAACGGCAAGCAGTACGCGGCGCCGACCGTCTACTACTCGTGGGGGCTGTTCTACCGCAAGGACCTGTTCCGCAAGGTCGGCATCGCCGACGAGCCGAAGACCTGGGAGCAGTTTCTCGATGCGTGCAAGAAGCTGAAGGCCGCCGGCATCACGCCGGTCGCGATCGGCGGCCGCGACGCGTGGACGCTCGCCGGCTGGTTCGACTATCTCGACCTGCGCCTGAACGGCAACGCATTCCACCAGCAGCTGATGGCCGGCGACGTGCCGTACACCGACCCGCGCGTGAAGAAGGTCTACACGACGTGGAAATCGCTGATCGACTCGGGCTACTTCATCGACAACGCACTGTCCTACGATCTCGACGGCGCGCAGCCGTTCCTGTTCCAGGGCAAGGCCGCGATGATGCTGATGGGCACCTTCATCGCGGCGGGCTTCCCGCCGAACGTGAAGCCCGAAATGGGCTACTACCGCTTCCCGATCATCGACCCGAAGGTGCCGACCGCCGAGGACGGCCCGGTCGAATCGCTGCACATCCCGACCAAGGCGAAGAACAAGGCCGACGCACACACGTTCCTCGCGTTCGTCGAAACGCCGGAGATCGGCGCGAAGCTCGCCGAAGGGCTCGGCTCGCTGTCGGCCAACAGCAAGTCGCCGGAGCCGGCCGATCCGATCTCGCGCATCGGCTTCCGGATCCTCGCCGACACGAAGGGCGGCGTCGCGCAGTTCTACGATCGCGACATGACCAAGGAAATGGCCGACGAAGGGATGAAGGGCATGCAGCAGTTCCTCGCGAATCCCGCGCAGCTCGATACGGTGCTCGCGCAGCTCGAACAGACCCGCAAGCGGATCTACAAGAAGTGACCGCGTGACCCAACCGGCGGCCGCGCGCCGCCGTGTCCGTTCAGGAGGCTTGCCGTGTCCAGTCCGATCACGTCCCCCCCGCCCGCCGGCACCGCGCCGCCGCCGCGCGGCCCGTCCGCCACCGCGTTGCCCGCGCGCCGCCCGTCGCCCGCCGTGCGGCGGCAACGGCGCGCCGCGTGGCTCTTTCTCGCGCCGGCCTGCGCGATGGTTGCCGTCTATGTGATCTGGCCGATCCTGTCGACGCTGTGGCTGAGCCTGTACAACTGGGACGGGATGACCGAGCGCACCTTCGTCGGTCTCGCGAACTACGCGGAGCTGCTGCATGCGCCGACGTTCTACACGGCGCTGCGCAACAACGTGATCTGGCTCGTGCTGTTCATGCTCGCGCCGCCGCTCGGCCTCGCGCTCGCGCTGTACCTGAACCAGGCGGTCGGCGGCATCCGGCTCGTGAAGTCGCTGTTCTTCGCGCCGTTCGTGCTGTCGGGCGTGGTCGTCGGGCTGATCTTCTCGTGGTTCTACGATCCGACCTTCGGACTGCTCGCGCTCATCGCCGGGCACGGCATCCCGGTGCTCGGCGATGCGCGCTACGCGACCTTCGGCATCGTGTTCGCCGCGCTGTGGCCGCAGACGGCGTACTGCATGATCCTGTACCTGACCGGCCTCACGTCGGTCAACCCGGAACAGATCGAAGCCGCGCGGATGGAAGGCGCGCGCGGCTTCGCGCTGCTGTGGCACGTCGTGCTGCCGCAACTGCGGCCGACCACCTTCATGGCGATCGTCGTCACCGTGATCGGCGCGCTGCGCAGCTTCGACCTGATCTCGGTGATGACGGGCGGCGGCCCGTTCGAAAGCTCGACCGTGCTCGCGTATTACATGTACGACCAGGCGATCAAGTACTACCGGCTCGGCTATTCCGCGTCGATCGCGGTCGTGCTGTTCGCGATCATGCTCGTCTACATCGCGTTCCAGTTGCGCCGCATGCTGCGCAACGAACAGTGACCTTTCGGGAGTTCACTCATCATGTTTCCGACACCCGTTGCCCACTGGAAGCCGGTATCGCGCCGGCTGTACAAGCTGTCGCTGCCGGTCGCGCTCGTGATCTGGCTGCTGCCGATGATCGCGGTGTTCGTCACGTCGGTGCGCTCGACCGAGGAGCTGGTCGAAGGCCACTACTGGGGCTGGCCGCGCCGCTTCGCGATGATCGAGAACTATCGTGATGCGCTGACCACGTCGCCGATGCTGCATTACTTCTGGAACAGCGTGCAGATCACGGTGCCGTCGGTCATCGGCTCGATCGCGCTCGCGGCGATGGCCGGCTTCGCACTCGCGACCTACCGGTTTCGCGGCAATACCGCGCTGTTCGGCACGTTCGTCGCCGGCAACTTCGTGCCGGTGCAGGTGCTGATGATTCCGGTGCGCGACCTGTCGCTGCGGCTCGGCGTGTTCAATACCGTCGAAGCGCTGATCCTGTTTCACGTTGCGTTCCAGACGGGGTTCTGCACGCTGTTCCTGCGCAACTTCATCAAGCAGTTGCCGTTCGAGCTGATCGAGGCGGCGCGCATCGAAGGCGCGGGTGAATGGACGGTGTTCTGGCGAATCGTGCTGCCGCTGATCCGGCCGGCGCTGGCCGCGCTCGCGATTCTCGTGTTCACGTTCGTGTGGAACGACTACTTCTGGGCGCTGTGTCTCACGCAAGGCGACGAGGCAGCGCCGATCACGGCGGGTGTCGCGGCGTTGAAGGGGCAATGGACGACGTCGTGGAATCTTGTCTCGGCCGGGTCGATTCTCGCCGCGCTGCCGTCGGTCGCGATGTTCTTCGCGATGCAGAAGCATTTCGTCGCGGGGCTCACGTTCGGCGCGACGAAAGGCTGAACGCGTGCCGGCTGCGTTTTCGTATCTCCCCCTCCGCATCGTGAGGTTGCCCGCTTCGGCGGGCTTTTTTTATGCTTTGCGGGGGTGGGTGGATGGCGGTTGGCGACGGCGGCACCCTTGGCTTTTCTGCGGATCCAAGGCGAACGTATGAAACTGGGGATAGACGGGTGCGGTCCGGCCGACGAAGCAGAACTCTTGCTTGTCGCGAAAGCCCACAGTCCCCGCCAACTGCTGGAGCGCATGAAAATCATCCTGCATCCCCGGCCCAATCGAGACGATCGCGAACCCTCGGTCGACAATCTGGCTAGCTCACTCCTGCCAAGGCGCCGTGTTGTCGAGCCTTCGGTCAATCACGATAAGCTCACTGGATTCTTTCTGGACTTGATCGAAAGCAGCGCGCATGAGTTTCTCCACAAAATAAAAGGTTGAAGGGACACGCACAAGCACCGATTGCCTCTCCGCAATCGGGACATCAATTCGTGACCACGCGCAAGCGAGGGTGATACTCCGTGACGATCATCGCGACGATGATGAGCGCTGCGCCGGCGAAGTTCACGGGACTCAGGCGATCACCGCCGAGGACGTATCCGAAGAGCCCGCCGAAAACAGGCTCCAGCACAAGAATCAGCGCGATTCGACTTGGTGCGGATTCGACCTGTGCACGGGTCTGCACGAAGTAGCCGATCGCGGTTCCCCCGATTCCAACGATGATCGCCGTCCAGATGGGCTGAGGTGAGGTAGGAACTGAGAACTCGCGGAATGCCAGCGACCACAACAGCGACAGGACGCCTACGACCAATACCTGGATGAATGCAAGCAGTTCGACGTCGGCCCCCTTGCTTCGCTTAGATAGGACTACGATGTGCAGCGCCGTGAAAACTGCACACCCAAGGACAAGTGCATCACCGACGTGTATCGAAAGGTCCCGCATCGTCAACATGGCAAGACCGGCGGCGGCAATCGCCGCGCCGATCATCTGTTGCCGGCTCGGCCGAATCTTGAGCATCCAGTAGCCAAATGCCGGAGCGAATATGACCGCGAGCCCCGTAATGAAGCTCGCGTTCGATGCAGTCGTGTAAACGATGCCGGCTGTCTGGAGCGCGAATGCGATGAAAAGGACAACGCCGGGCAATATGGCACGCCGCACCGCGCGCCATTCGACGTGTCGCCAGCGGCGCATCAATACGATGAACATCGCCGCTGCGCCGATCAGGAAGCGATATGCGTTGAACGTCGATGCACTGACGAACCCTAGAGATTGATGGATTGCGACAAATGACCAGCCCCAGAGTATGGTCACGCAAACAAGCGCGAATGCCCAAATATTCTCAGACTTCATCTCATATCCCGGTATGAAAATTTATAAACGATTTACCATCGCGAATAAAATAAATACTTTCGCGGCTTCGCCAAGTATCGGCTCAGACGAGGAGAGAGATATTGCTATGGAGGGCCATCACCAAGATTCAGCAGAACGAGGCTACCTGCAGCCATTGCGAGGCCACAGAGCTTCAATACCGAAACAGACTCGCCGAAGAGCAATATTCCGAGTCCGGCGGTGATGGCTGTACTGGCGCCAGCCCACGCGGCGTAGGCAAGACCCACCTCGACGTTTAATGTCGTAATGGACATGAGCCAAACGGCACCAGCGTAGCAAACGACGGTGAAGACTGAAGAGGAAAGGTTGGTGAATCCAGACGAGAACTTGAGACCAATGGTGCCGAATACTTCGGCAATCACACTCAGTCCGAGGACAAACCAGGCAAATCGGCTCGAAGTCACGACACACCTCGCCATCTGCGTCGCTTATACCGAACGATGCAGGGGAGGGGTGGATTCAGCGGTACCCGGTAGACGCCAGATTAATACAAGCCTCGATGGTCTACAAGAGGCGGGCAGCCGCCTGAATGAATTGATTGTTTCTATCGATAGCGTCGGCGTAAAAAAGACGACCCATGATTAGAAAGGGTTTTGAAAAACCAGATAACGCCGCCAACGACCGCTGACAGGCAACTTCCGCCACCTGCCATATTGCCTTCACATGTGGACCTGGATCGTCGAGAATGCGGACCGCTTCCGAGAAGCGAGGCAGAATTTCGATAGACAGCACCGCGACACAGACTCGTAGCTTGCCGGGGTCTCGACGCGCTTGGCACTTGCGCGCGACTTTGATTGACATCGCTCGTCGAGATATATTTCGATATACTGAAAAATCATCAGAAGCAGCATCCGCCGCAGTTTTACGTCATGCGGAGCAGCCCTGCGCAAACGCCAGCCTTCGGTATCGAGCGACATCGATTCAGTTACGCGTACTTGTCGCCGACCGTACTGCGAATCGGATGGGTGTCGTAGACGATGATCATCCGTTCGATGAGCCCCGCAATGTCGAACTCGAACACGTCGACGCACTCGAAGCGCGCCACCGAACCGTCTTTCAAGGCCCAGTCGTAGATGAAGTAGCCTGTCGCACGTCGAGCCCCACTCGTGCTGACGCAGATATCGATCGGTGTAATCCTGCTTTCTCCCGACGCGGCAGCGACCTTCGAAAAGAACGGCTCAGGGTGCATCCAGCCGAGAAATGGCGAGAAAATCTGCGCGTCCGGCGTAAATAGCGCGCAGATGGCGCCGACATCGCCTCGCTCCAGTTCCCGAAGGTAAGCGCGAACCTGTTGCGTATATAGTGATCCCGACGTTGAGTCCAAAATTATCCTCCGATCATTCGTTGACCACCCCGTTCATTCGCAAGAACAGGGCATCCGGTAGACGCACGATAGCGACGCACCGATGACCGAACAATCGAAAAATTTGCAACCCGGGTATGCGGCGCATGCATATCCGCTGGCTGACCTGACGCGGCCCCTTCCACCGTTGGCGGCGATTCAGTCATTCGTCGCTGCGGCGCAGCTCGGCAGCGTCAGCAAGGCTGCGGATCATCTATGCCGTACGCAAGGCGCGGTGAGCCGCCAGATACAGCAGTTGGAAACGCATTATCGATGCGCCCTCTTTGTGCGCCATGTATCGGGCCTGACGTTGACAGCAGAAGGAAATGCACTGCTGACGGTCGCGATCAACGTGCTCACGCAATTGGTTCAGCACGCGGACCTCCATGCACGGGCAACCTCGGTTCTCACGTTGAAATTGCCGTCCACGTTCGCCATTCGCTGGTTGCTCCCGCGGCTGCCGGACATTCATCGCGCCATGAGCGGCACGGAGCTTCGTATCTCGACATCCGCGGACGATACGCCGGATTTCACGACGTCCGACGTCGATGCCATCGTCGTGCGAGGCACCGGACAGTGGACCGGTATGGAAGCGGTACCGCTCTTTTCCGAGAGGCTCGCGCCGATGTGCGCGCCCGCACTGGCGACATCACTGCGATCCGTAGCCGACCTTGCGCAAGTCGATTTGCTCCATCCCGGGCCCAGTCACGCGGAGTGGAGATGCTGGCTTGAGCATGTCGGGGCACGCCAGATCGACGCGGAACGTGGACTCGTATTCGATACCCTCGAATTGACGCTCGCGGCATCGATGGAAGGACACGGCATTGCAATCGGCGACCCGCGAATGGCGAGAGACCGACTCCAAGCCGGATCGCTGGTGACACCGTTCGAGAGTGTGGCTCAAGACGGCCTTTCCTACTTCCTCGTCTATCCGCCCCAACGTGCGGCACAACCGAAAATTCGAGCCCTCGCCGATATCTTGCTACGCCTTGCGCGAGAAGATTGATGGATAGGCGAGCGTCCGGTCCGTGGGTGGGGCCGACCTTCAAATGGCGCGCCCACCGTACCGGCGAATGACAGGCCCGGTCAGAGATCTCCGCGCACTTCACCGGTTCCCAGCGCATTCCGCTGCCGGTTGACTTCCGCCCAGAGCGCATCGCTGTCGTCGTCGCGCAGCACGACCATCCAGTCCAGTTGATCGTCGGTCACGCCGAAGTACTCCAGAATTTCCCGCCGAACCGCATCGACGAACTGCGCGTATTCCGGGGTTGCCTGGGCCCGCGCGTGCAAGGCGTCGTATTCTGCATCGTCCGCGCCGCCGCCGTGCTCGTCGATATAGCGCGAGATCCACTGGTCTCGTTCGTGGTCGTAATCGGCCTCGGCGCGCATTGCTTGCACGGCCGTGTAGAAATCCAGTTGGGCAAACGCGGCGATCGCCGCCGTTGTCGCCTCGTCGAATGTCGTCGTCATTCCATCTCTCACTTCAGTCATTGCACATCATCGGTCACGCCGCGAAGCCCCTATCGCGGGCGGTTTCAGGTCGTTAGCGAGAAAACCGGCGGTCCTGTTCCGAACCACCCGTATTCGTTCACTGCATCGGACGGGTCAATCGTATCGGGCACGTTGAAAGGGAAGGATTCAGCTACCTGGACGGTTTGCCAGGCTTGCCACGACCACCAGCAGATTTGCCAGCAGCCTTCCCCGCAGCCGGCTTGCCGGCCGGTTTGCTGCGCGGCTTCTGCGCGCTGAATGGGCTACCGATGGTGTAGTCCGGGCCTTTACCGGCACCCGTGGCCGCCGCATGCTGCGCCCCAGGCTTGCGCTTGCCTTCGCCACCTTGCGTATGCGGCTTCTTGCCCGGCGCCTGCTTGCCGACCGGCGCAGCTTGCGGCACCTTCGGCTTCTTCGGCTTTTTCGGTTTCTTGATGATCTGTCCCGTCGCGCTGGTTTCCGGCACGCGGTGTTCGGCTTCGAAACCCGGCTCTTCTTCACGCCGCAGCGTCTGCCGGATCAGCGCTTCGATCGCGGCCAGTTGCGGCGCTTCATCGGCGCACACGAGGGACACCGCCACACCGCTGGCGCCCGCGCGGCCGGTACGGCCGATACGGTGCACGTAGTCTTGCGCGACGATCGGCAGATCGACGTTGATCACCAGCGGCAGATCGTCGATATCCAGCCCGCGCGCCGCGACGTCGGTGGCGACCAGCATCTGTACTTCACCCGTCTTGAAGCGCTCCAGCGCACGCAGGCGCGCGGGTTGCGGCTTGTCGCCGTGGATCGTATCGACCGCATAGCCGGCTTTCTCCAGCATGACCGCCAGATAATCGACGCCATTGCGGGTCTTGACGAATACCAGCGCGTGCTCCCACTTGTTTTGGGCCACCAGGTGCATGAAGAGGTCGGGCTTGTTCCGCTTGTCGACCGGCACCACCCATTGCTTGATCTTGCTCGCCGTGGCGTTGGGTGGGCTGACGCTGATATCGACCGGGCTGCGCAGAATGCCGGCCGCCATCGTGCGGATTTCGTCGGAGAACGTGGCCGAGAACAGCAGCGTCTGGCGCTTGGCGGGCAACGCGGCAAAGACCGCGTCGAGTTCGCGCGCGAAGCCGAGATCGAGCATGCGGTCGGCTTCATCCAGCACCAGCGTCTGGACCTGATCGAACTGCACGGCGTTCTGGCGATTGAGGTCGAGCAAGCGGCCCGGCGTGGCAACGAGCACGTCGACGCCCTTGCGCAACTTCATCATCTGAGGATTGATGCTCACCCCGCCGTAGGCGGCCAGAAATCGCAGATCGAGGCCTTTGCCGTATTCGACGAAGCTTTGCAGCACCTGTTCGGCCAGTTCGCGCGTGGGCACCAGCACCAGTACGCGCGCACGGTTGCTGGACACCGCCGGGCCGTGCTGCACGAGCCGTTGCAACAGCGGCAGCGCAAAGCCGGCCGTCTTGCCGGTGCCGGTCTGTGCGGCGGCCATGACGTCCTTGCCGCCGAGCACGACGGGAATCGCCTTGGCCTGCACCGGCGTGGGGGTCTGGTAATTGAGGCCCTGCAGATTACGCAGCAACGGCTCGATCAGGCCAAGCGAGGCAAAAGACATGGATGTATTCCGGGCGAAAACCGCAATTCTAGCGGTTACTGCGCCGGCCAAGCCCGCCCGCTCACGTCCACCCTTCGAGCCGCAACGTCGAACGCACGAGCCGCTGTTCCTCCTGCTCGATCTCGCGCAGATAGTCTACGCACTGACGGATATGTTCGCTCGCGGCCTTGCGCGCCTGATCGGGCAGTCGTCCCGTGACCGCGTTGTAGAGCCGCGCATGCTGGCGATCGATCTGCTTCTTCAGCGGTTCGCGGTGATAGAGGTTGTTCACCGACGCGAACACCGAACTGAGCAGCAGGTCGGTCAGCGACTGCAGCGTATTGACGAGCACGGGGTTGTGCGACGCCTCGCAGATCGCGAGATGAAACGCGTGGTCGAGCTTCGCGCGCGCGGCGGGGTCGAGATCCTGCGCGTCGGCCGCCGTCATTTCCTCATAGCGGCGCCGGATCAGGATGAAATCGGCCGGCGTGCCGCGCAGCGCCGCGAGCCGGGCGGCCTCGGCCTCGAGCATCCCGCGCACCTCGAACAGGTCGTACAGCGTGCGCGGCTGCGAGCCGAGCAGATGCATCATCGGCGTGATTGCGCGCTGCGGGGTCAGGCTCGCGACGAACGACCCCTTGCCGTGCGCGGTGTCGATGATCCCGCGCGCGTGCAGCAGCTTCATGCCTTCGCGCACGGCCGTGCGCGACACGCCGAGCTTCTCGGTCAGCCGCCGTTCCGACGGCAGCGCCTGCCCGGCCTTCAGCACGCCGTCGACGATCAACTGCTCGATCCGCTCGGCGACGACGTCGGCCACGCGCCGCGCCGGCCTTTCTCGATCCTGCATTTCCATACTGGTATGACCACTTTGGACGGATGACGTCGATTTTCGCACAAAGGCTTGTTGCTATTGGGTTTTATCGATCTGCAAAGAAAGCAGTATCAATGGCGTCACAAAAACTGGTATGACCACCTTCGACACGTCTGGACAGGCCCGCACGACCCGCCAAGAATGCCTTCCATCCGGCGTGCCGCGCGTCGCGCGGCCGCCCGCATGGTGGAGACGGAGACACACAATGAGTTTCACCTACGACGAACGGATCGACGGCCCGCTGGCGACCGTCGACCGCGCCACACTCGTCGCCGCGCTGCGTGCGGCGGCGCCCGGCCTCGACGTGCTGCACGAACGCGAGGCGCTCAAGCCGTTCGAATGCGACGGGCTGGCCGCGTACCGCACGGTGCCGCTCGCGGTCGTGCTGCCCAACACGGTCGACCAGGTGCGCGCGGTGCTTCGGGTCGCGGCCGCGCACGGCGTGCCGGTCGTCGCGCGCGGCGCGGGCACCGGGCTGTCGGGCGGCGCGATGCCGCTCGAAAAAGGCATCCTGCTGGTAATGGCGAAGTTCAACCGGATTCTCGATATCGACCCCGATGCCGGCATCGCGCGCGTGCAGCCCGGCGTGCGCAACCTCGCGATCTCGCAGGCCGCCGCACCGCACGGCCTCTACTACGCGCCCGATCCGTCGTCGCAGATCGCGTGCTCGATCGGCGGCAACGTCGCCGAGAACGCGGGCGGCGTGCACTGCCTGAAATACGGGCTCACGGTGCACAACATCCTGAAGGTCGAGATCCTGACGATCGACGGCGACACGCTCACGCTCGGCGCCGATGCGCTCGATGCACCGGGCTTCGACCTGCTCGCGCTGTTCACCGGCTCCGAAGGCATGCTCGGCATCGTCACCGAAGTGACCGTGAAGCTGCTGCCGAAGCCGCCGTGCGTGAAGGTGTTGATGGCAAGCTTCGACGACGTCGCCGAGGCCGGCGTCGCGGTCGCGCGGATCATCGGCGCGGGCGTGATTCCCGGCGGCCTCGAGATGATGGACAACCTCGCGATCCGCGCGGCCGAGGACTTCATCCACGCGGGCTATCCGGTCGACGCGCAGGCGATCCTGCTGTGCGAGCTCGACGGCGCGGCCAGCGACGTCGACGAGGACGCCGAACGCGTCGCCGCGCTGCTGCGCGACGCGGGCGCAAGCGAGATTCGCGTCGCGCGCGATGAGGCCGAGCGCCAGCGCTTCTGGGCCGGCCGCAAGAACGCGTTCCCGGCGGTCGGCCGCATGTCGCCCGACTACTACTGCATGGACGGCACGATCCCGCGCCGCGAACTGCCGCGCGTGCTCGAAGGGATCGCCGCGCTGTCCGCCGAATACGGGCTGCCGGTCGCGAACGTGTTCCACGCGGGCGACGGCAACATGCATCCGCTGATCCTGTTCGATGCGAACCGGCCCGGCGAGCTCGACCGCGCGGAGGCGCTCGGCGGCAAGATCCTCGAGCTGTGCGTCGCGGCGGGCGGCAGCATCACCGGCGAGCACGGCGTCGGGCGCGAGAAGATCAACCAGATGTGCGTGCAGTTCAACGCCGACGAAATCACGTTCTTCCACGCGGTGAAGGCCGCGTTCGATCCGCAGCGCCTGCTCAATCCCGGCAAGAACATCCCGACGCTGCACCGCTGCGCCGAATTCGGCGCGATGCACGTCCATCACGGCAAGCTGCCGTTTCCCGAACTGGAGCGCTTCTGATGCGACGCGACATCGAATCGATCGACGACAGCGCGGCGCTCGTCGCGCAGGTCGACGCGGCGATCCGCGATCGCCAGCCGCTGCACATCCGCGGCGCCGGCACGAAGGCGTTCGTCGGCCGCCCGGTCGAAGGCCGCACGCTCGACGTGCGCACGCATCGCGGCGTCGTGTCGTACGACCCGACCGAACTCGTGATCACCGCGCGCGCGGGCACGCCGCTCGCCGATCTCGACGCGATGCTCGACGCGGCCGGCCAGATGCTGCCGTGCGAGCCGCCGTCGTTCGGCGGCGCGGCGACGGTCGGCGGCATGGTCGCGGCCGCGCTGTCGGGGCCGCGCCGCCCATGGGCCGGCGCGGTGCGCGACTTCGTGCTCGGCTGCCGCGTGATCACCGGCCACGCGAAACACCTGCGCTTCGGCGGCGAGGTGATGAAGAACGTCGCGGGCTACGACGTGTCGCGGCTGCTCGCGGGCAGTTTCGGGTGCCTCGGCATCGTGACCGAGGTGTCGCTGAAGGTGCTGCCGAAGCCGCGCGCGACCGGCGAGCTCGCGTTGACGCTGACGGCAAGCGAAGCCGTGCAGCGCGTCGCCGCGTGGCGTCGCGCGGGGCTGCCGCTCGCGGGCGCGTGCCACGCGGACGGCGTGCTGCGCGTGCGGATCGAAGGCGGCGAAGGCTCGGTGAAGGCTGCGCGCGACACGATCGGCGGCGACCGGATGGACGACCGCGACGATGGCTTCTGGACGCGGCTGCGCGACCTCGCGCTGCCGTTCTTCGACGATCTGCGCCCGCTGTGGCGCGTGTCGGTGCCGGCCGCCGCGCCGCTCGACGCACTCGCGGGCGCGCAGCTCGTCGACTGGGGCGGCGCGCAGCGCTGGCTGAAGACCGACGCCGCGCCGGCCGACGTGCAGCGCTTCGCCGCGCAGTGCGGCGGCCACGCGACCTGCTTCACGCCCGGTACGACGCCCGAGCCGTTCCAGCCGCTGCCGCCCGCGCTGCTGCGCGTGCATCGACAGCTCAAGGCACAGCTCGACCCGCACGCGATTTTCAATCCCGGCCGGCTCTACGCCGACTTCTGACGCGAACCCGAACCCGATCCCGATCCGCCGATGCAAACCAATCTCAGCGAAGCAAGCAAGGCCCTCGCCCGGGCCGACGAAGCGGAAGCGATCCTGCGCGCGTGCGTGCATTGCGGCTTCTGCAATGCGACCTGCCCGACCTATCAGGTGCTCGGCAACGAGCTCGACGGGCCGCGCGGCCGTATCTACCTGATCAAGCAACTGCTCGAAGGCGAACCGTGCGGCGGACGCACGCAGCAACATCTCGACCGCTGCCTGACGTGCCGCAACTGCGAGACGACCTGCCCGTCCGGCGTGCGCTATCACACGCTGCTCGACATCGGCCGCGCGGAAGCCGAGAAGCGCGTGCGACGGCCGGCGCGCGAGCGCCTGCTGCGTGCGGGGTTGCGTCATGTGGTGCCGCGCCCGGCGACGTTCGCCGCGCTGCTGAAGGCCGGCCGCGCGCTGCGCCCGCTGCTGCCCGGCACGCTGCAGGACAAGATCCCGGCCGCCGTTCCCGCGGCCGCGCCGCGCCCGGCGGTTCGCCATGCGCGGCGCGTGCTGATGCTCGAGGGCTGCGTACAGCCGTCGCTGTCGCCGAACACCAATGCGGCCGCCGCGCGCGTGCTCGACCGGCTCGGCATCAGCGTGACCCCGGCGCGCGAAGCCGGCTGCTGCGGCGCGACCGAATATCACCTGAACGCGCAGGAAGCAGGCCTCGGCCGCGCACGCCGCAACATCGACGCGTGGTGGCCCGCGATCGAGGCCGGCGCGGAAGCGATCGTGCTGACCGCGAGCGGCTGCGGCGCGTTCGTGAAGGAATACGGCGACCTGTTGCGCTCCGACCCCGTCTATGCGGAGAAGGCGCGGCGCGTCAGCGCGCTCGCGCGCGATCTGGCCGAAGTGATCGCGGCCGAGCCGCTCGACGCGCTCGCCGATGCGACGCCACGGCGCGTCGCGGTCCATTGCCCGTGCACGCTGCAGCACGCGCAGCGCCTCGGCGGCGCGGTCGAAAGCATCCTGACGCGGCTCGGCTTCGATCTGACGAATGTCGCCGACGGCCATCTGTGCTGCGGCTCGGCCGGCACCTACTCGCTGACGCAGCCCGAACTCGCGACGACATTACGCGACAACAAGCTCGATGCGCTGGAAGCCGCGCAGCCGGACCTGATTGTCACCGCCAACGTCGGCTGCCAGACTCATCTGAACGGCGCGGGTCGCACGCCCGTGCGTCACTGGATCGAGCTCGTCGACAACCGGCTGGTCAACTGACCGCCGCTTCCGGAGGAAAGCCATGCAAACGAAACCCGAACTCGAACTGGCCGATGCCGAGCGCATGCTCGCCGCGGCCCGCGCGGAAGCGGAACGCCACGGCTGGGCCGTGTCGATCGCCGTCGTCGACGATGGCGGCCACCTGCTCGCGTTCGCGCGGCTGGACGGCGCATCGCCGGCCAGCAACTACATTGCGCAGGACAAGGCGCGCGCGGCGGCGCTCGGCCGTCGCGAGACGAAGGCCTATGAGGATATGATCAACGGTGGCCGCACCGCATTTCTGAGCGCGCCGCTGACGGGGTTGCTCGAAGGCGGCGTGCCGGTCACGGTCGGCGGCCGGATCGCAGGCGCGATCGGCGTGTCTGGCGTAAAGTCCGAACAGGACGCGCAGATCGCCCGCGCTGGTACACAAAGCGTCGCGGAATAACCAGCCAAGCCGCGCGCGTTTTTTATTCCCCGGGAGGATTCACGATGATCGACCAAGCAGGACTGCAAGTCGCGCCAGCGCTGAGCCAGTTCATTGAAAACGAAGCGCTGCCGGGCACCGGCATCGACAAGGCCGCGTTCTGGAGCGGTTTCTCGGCTCTGGTGCACGACCTCGCGCCGCGCAACCGCGAGCTGCTCGCCGAACGCGACCGCCTGCAGCTGGAGCTCGACGCGTGGCATCGCGCGCACCCCGGCCCGGTACGCGACCACGCCGCGTATCGCGCATTCCTCGAACAAATCGGCTACCTCGTGCCGGTCCCGTCGAACGTCACGGCAGCCACCGCGAACGTCGACAGCGAGATCGCCACGCAGGCCGGCCCGCAGCTCGTCGTGCCGCTGTCGAACGCCCGCTATGCGCTGAACGCCGCAAACGCGCGCTGGGGCAGCCTGTACGACGCGCTGTACGGCACCGATGCGCTGCCGGAAGACGGCGGCGCCGAACGTACCGCGGCCTACAACCCGACGCGCGGCCAGCGCGTGATCGACTACGCGCGCAACGTGCTCGACAACGCGGCGCCGCTCGCGAGCGGCTCGCACCGCGATGCGCTGCGCTACCGTGTGGAGAACGGCCAGCTCGCCGTCGAAACCGGCAAGGGCGTCACGCAGCTCGCGCAGCCGGCGCAGTTCGTCGGCTACCAGGGCGCGGCCGGCGCACCGTCCGCGATCCTGCTGAAGCACAACGGCCTGCACCTCGAGATCCAGATCGATGCGTCGACGCCGATCGGCCGCGCCGATCTCGCGAACGTGAAGGACGTCGTGCTCGAAGCCGCGGTCAGCACGATCATCGACTGCGAGGATTCGGTCGCGGCGGTCGACGCCGACGACAAGGTCCAGCTCTACCGCAACTGGCTCGGCCTGATGCAGGGCACGCTGGTCGAGGAAGTCGCGAAGGGCGGCAAGAGCTTCACGCGCCGCCTGAACGCCGATCGCGAATACACGACGCCGGCCGGCGGCACGCTGTCGCTGCACGGCCGCTCGCTGCTGTTCGTGCGCAACGTCGGCCACCTGATGACCAACGGCGCGGTACTCGACCGCGACGGCAACGAGATTCCGGAAGGGATCCTCGACGGCGTCGTCACGACGCTGTGCGCGCTGCACGACCTGAAGGCCAAGCGCAATTCGCGCACGGGCTCGATCTACATCGTGAAGCCAAAGATGCACGGCCCGGTCGAAGTCGCGTTCGCCGACACGCTGTTCGCACGCATCGAGGATCTGTACAACCTGCCGCGCAACACGCTGAAGATGGGCATCATGGACGAGGAGCGCCGCACCAGCGTGAACCTCGCCTCCTGTATCGCGGCCGCCGCCGCGCGCGTCGCGTTCATCAACACTGGCTTCCTCGACCGCACCGGCGACGAGATGCACACCGCGATGGAAGCGGGCCCGATGATCCGCAAGGGCGACATGAAATCGTCCGCGTGGATCCAGTCGTACGAGCGCAACAACGTGCTCGCGGGCCTGTCGGCCGGCCTGCGCGGCCGCGCACAGATCGGCAAGGGCATGTGGGCGATGCCGGACCTGATGCACGCGATGCTCGAGCAGAAGATCGCGCATCCGCGCGCCGGCGCGAACACCGCATGGGTGCCGTCGCCGACCGCCGCGACGCTGCACGCGCTGCACTACCACCTCGTCGACGTGCAGGCCGTCCAGCAGGAACTCGAGAAGACGCCGTACGCGAGCGAGCGCGACGCGCTGCTCGAAGGGCTGCTGACCGTGCCGGTCGTCGAGCGCGCCGCGTGGAGCGAGGCCGAGATCCTGAGCGAGGTCGAGAACAACGCGCAGGGCATCCTCGGCTACGTCGTGCGCTGGGTCGAACAGGGCGTCGGCTGCTCGAAGGTGCCGGACATCCACGACGTCGGCCTGATGGAAGATCGCGCGACGCTGCGCATTTCGAGCCAGCACATCGCGAACTGGCTGCGCCACGGCGTGATCACCGAGGCGTTCGTGCTCGACGTGTTCAAGCGGATGGCCCGCGTCGTCGACCAGCAGAACGCCGGCGATCCGAACTATCGCCCGATGGCGCCCGACTACGACCAGTCGACCGCGTTCAAGGCCGCGTGCGCGCTCACGCTGCAAGGCACGTCGCAGCCGAGCGGCTATACCGAGCCGCTGCTGCATCGGTTCCGGCTCGCGTTCAAGGCGCAACAGCACGGCGCATAGACCTGCGCATGCGGGGCCCCCGCATGCCGTGAAACGGGCAGCCCTCGCGGCTGCCCGTTTTCATATGCACGTTGATCCAGCCGTTGAAACCGATAATCGGTGCATATCGCGCGCTTTCGTGTGCGACGCCCGCCCACCGTTAATCCCGGCGGCATCCGCGGCCGTACGCCGCGCAACCTTTCCCACCGCACCGCAAAGCCTTGCGCCGCAACGCTCTGCCCGATATTCGCAAGCCCGGGATGACGCCATAATTTGATCCCGATCAACGGGACGCAACATTTTCCGCGCACGCAAACACGCGCGTTATACTCCGTTGAATTCACGTCGCGATTCATCAGATGGTCGAATTGCAGCAGACATTTACCTGTGAATACAGGATTTATCGGTTTATCTGGCCGCGATTGTCGATAATCGTTGCCCGTTTTGCCCGCTGAACGGAAGGCAGGCACGGGAAGGGCTGCGCACCGGTCGCCACCGGTAGTCATACGAACAATCGCATCGGCCCGCCGCCCGGCGACGATGCCCCCCCGATCCACGGACCATGGCAGAAACCGACTACGCAATGCCCAGCGAATCCGGCCTGACGAGCCGTGTCGCCGCTCATCTGCGCCGGTTCCTGCTGCCGCACCTGATCTTCTATACGGGGCTGCTGATCGCGCTGATCCTGCTGCTCCTGTGCGGGATCGTGCTGTACGAAGGCCGCATCGACGCGCGCGACCGCTCGCGCAGCATGCAGCAGAACCTCGCACTGATGGCGTCGTGGGACATCGAGCGCAACATCGAGATCTATTCGCTGTCGCTGCAGGCGGTCGTCGAAGGCGAGAACGACCCCGAGGTGACCCGGCTGCCGATGCCGCTGCGCCGCCAGGTGCTGTTCGACCGCGCGACGACGGCCAAGTACCTCGGCGGCATCTACGTGCTCGACGCGAAGGGCGACATCTCGGTCGACGGCAAGAGCGACGCGCCGCGCAAGGCCAACTTCGGCAACGAACCGTACTTCACCGTGCACCGCGACCGCCCCGACGTCGGCCTGTACGTCAGCCCCCCGTATCATTCACGGCTGCGCGGCGGCTCGCCGAGCATCGCGCTCAGCCGGCGGATCACGCGGCCCGACGGGTCGTTCGGCGGCGTCGCGGTGATGTCGATCCGGCTCGAATATTTCCAGGACCTGTTCTCGCGCCTGTCGCTCGGCGATCGCGGCTCGATCGCGCTGATCAACACGGACGGCAGGATGGTCGCGCGCGAGCCGTACGACCCCAAGATCGTCGGCCGCGACATCAGCCGCGCGAGCACGTTCCGGCAATTCATGACCGCCAGCGAAGGCAGCTTCGCCGATACCGCATCGATCGACGGTGTGCGGCGCCTGTACGTGTTCCGGCACCTCGACGGCCTGCCGCTCATCGTCATGGTCGCGCGGTCGGAAGCGGACACCTACGCCGCGTGGTACGACCGCGCGATCCCGATCGGCTCCGCGATGGCCGTGCTCGCGATCGGCTTCGTCGGCCTGTCGCTGCTGCTCGACGTGCAACTGCGCAAGCGCCATCGCGCGGAAACCGAGCTGCAGGCGCTCGCGCGCACCGACGGCCTGACGGGCCTCGACAACCGCCGGATGCTCGACGTCACGCTCGCGCGCGAATGGCGCCGCGCCTCGCGCTCGCAACATGCGCTGTCGCTGCTGTTCATCGACGTCGACGACTTCAAGCGCTACAACGACACGCAGGGCCACCAGGCCGGCGACGACGCGCTCGCCGCGGTCGGCCGCTGCATCGCCGGCTGCCTGCGCCGCCCGGCCGACTATGCGGCGCGCTACGGCGGCGAGGAATTCGTCGTGGTGCTGCCGGACATCGACACGGACGGCGCGGTGACGATCGCCGAAACGATCCGCGCGGGCATCCTCGATCTCGGCATCCGGCACGACGCCGGCTCGGTCGGCCGCCTGACGGTGAGCATCGGCGTGACGACCAGCTATCCCGAGCGCGACGACAACATCCAGGCCGCGCTGAAGCGGGCCGACGATGCGCTGTATCGGGCGAAGGAAGGCGGGCGCAACTGCGTCGTCGTGCAGGCGGCCGCGTCGCCCGACGATCTCGAATCGCGGCGGGCCTGAGCGTACGGGCAGCGGCGGGGCGGCCACCGGGTCGCCGCCGTCCGCATGCAAAATCACCGACAATATCGGCTCGATACGCCGCCGCGCGGCCGATGCGCCCGACCGGTCCGCGCCCGACCGGTCCGCGCCTGGCCGGCCGCGCCTGGCCGGCCGCGCCGCTTCGCACCACCATGAGACTCAAGGCAAAGATCTTCCTTCTGGCCATCGTGCCGTTCCTGCTCGCGATCGCCGGCATCGGCTTCGGCGTGCGCCAGCAGGCGACGTCGCTCGCGCGCACGCAGCACGCGACGATCCAGGCCGCGTACCTGTCGAGCAAGGAAGTCGAGCTGAAACACTACGTCGAGCTCGCGACGAGCGCGATCATGCCGCTCTACGACGCGAGCGGCCGCAATGCGCGCGACGACGCGCTGCTGCGCACGCAGGCGCTCGCGATGCTGCAGAAGATGGATTTCGGCCCCGACGGCTATTTCTTCGTCTACGACCTGCACGGCAATTCGCTGATGCATCCGCGCGAGCCCGAGCGCGTCGGCCACAACTTCTGGTCGATGCGCGATCCGCAAGGCGCGCTGACGATCCAGAAGCTGATCGGCGCGGCGTCGCAGGGCGG
This sequence comes from Burkholderia sp. BCC0419, assembly GCF_902830285.1. NCBI lineage: Bacteria > Pseudomonadati > Pseudomonadota > Betaproteobacteria > Burkholderiales > Burkholderiaceae > Burkholderia > Burkholderia sp. BCC0419. The sequence continues at coordinate 42,309 of NZ_CADESR010000011.1, read as the reverse complement.
CGGCTACGTGCGCTACGCATGGCAGCGGCCGTCGACGGGCCGCGTCGCGCCGAAGCTCGGCTACGTCGTCGCGCTCGAGCGCTGGGGCTGGATGGTCGGCACCGGCATCTATCTCGACGACGTCGACACCGTGCTGCAGCGCATCGACGCGCGCGCGTCCGCGAACATCGAGCGCACGATGAGCTGGCTCACCGCGATCGCGCTCACCGGCGCGGCGGCGATCGCCGTGTGCGCGCTGGTGCTGAACGTCAGCGAGTCGCGCAGCGCCGACGCGAAGCTCAAGCTGCTCGCGCAGCGCGTCGTCGAATCGCAGGAGCAGGAGCGCGCGCGGCTGTCGCGCGAACTGCACGACGGGATCAGCCAGATGATGGTGTCCGCGAAGCTGATGCTCGAATCCGCGCTCGCGCGCTTCGAGCGCGGCACGTCGCGCGTGCCCGAAGCCGAGCAGGCACTCGCGTCCGGCGTCGGGCGGCTCGGCGACACGCTGCGCGAAGTCCGGCGCATCTCGCATGCGCTGCGGCCGTCGATGCTCGACGATCTCGGCCTCGCGGCCGCGCTCGAGCAACTCGTGCGCGAGCTCGGCGCCGAAAGCGGCATCGACATCGGCTATACGCAGGTTGCGCACAGCGGCACGCGGCCGCTGCCCGAAGCCGTCAACACCGCGCTGTTCCGGATCGCGCAGGAAGCGCTGAGCAACATCGTGCATCATGCGCGGGCGTCGCGCGCGGCCGTCACGCTCGACGTCGGCGCGCAATCCGTCACGCTGACGATCGCCGACAACGGCTGCGGCTTCGACGCCGAACGCTCGCAGGCCGACGCACGCCGCGGCATCGGCCTGCGCAACATGCGCGAGCGCCTCGACGCGCTCGGCGGCACGCTGTCGATCGCGTCGCAGGTCGGCCACACGATCGTCGCCGCGAGCGTGCCGCTGCCCAGCGCGGCGTGACGACGCGCCCCATCACAGGAGACTTTCACGCATGAGCGCCCCCGATACCGCCCGGCCCGCCGCCCGACTGCTGCTCGTCGACGATCACCCGCTCGTGCGCGACGGCTTGCGGATGCGGCTCGAAGCGGCCGACCTGTCGGTGGTCGGCGAGGCCGGCAACGCGGACGAGGCGCTCGCGCTCGCCGCCTCGCTCGAACCCGATCTCGCGCTGATGGACGTCGGCATGAACGGAATGAACGGCATCACGCTCGCCGGCGTGTTCCACGAGCGGTTTCCGGGCATCCGCGTGCTGATGCTGTCGATGCACGACAACATCGAATACGTGACGCAGGCGGTGCGCGCCGGCGCGAGCGGCTACCTGCTGAAGGATTCGCCCGCGAGCGAGATCGTCCGCGCGATCGGCGCGGTGCTGGCCGGGCAGACGTTCTTCAGCGAAGGGCTGGCCGCGCGGATGATCCAGGCCAGCGCGACCGCGTCGCCGCTGGACCGGTTGACGCCGCGCGAACGCGACATCCTCGATGCGCTGGCCGAAGGGCTGTCGAGCAAGCAGATCGCGCAACAGACGGGGCTGTCGGTGCGCACGGTCGAGACGCACCGGCTCAACCTGAAGCGCAAGCTGGAGATCGAGGGGCAGGCCGAGCTGATCAAGTTCGCGGTCGAGCATCGGCGGCGGTAGGTCGGTACGTCAACGGCGTCCCTCTCACGATTCGCCGTCCAATTTCATACTCGTCCAATCGACCGCTCCCCGGGTCGATGGAATCCTTTCGCTTGCCGGAGGGGCGATGCCCTCACGAGCCGCGCCTTCGAGTGCGCGACGTCGTCACGCGGCACACGGCATCGCCGACATGGGTTGGCGACCGGAATCGGGGAGAGAAATCATGATGCGCCGTATCGCGGTTGTCGGCGACGCGCTGGAGACCGGGGGAAGCATTCTCGCCTATGCGGGACCGGCATTCAAATTCGGCCGTTCCGGCCACCAGGTCGCGCTGATCGGCGGGCTCGCATTCTGCGATGCATGTCAAAGCACTGGGCCGATAGCCAAGGCTGGCGGGCCACGGCGCCTCAAATTCATGGGTGAAACGGCCGCCGACGGAGACATCGTCTTGTGCGGCTGCCCGACGCCGCCAAGCATCAAGGCAACGCTCGCTGGCGAATCATGGTGTGACGACATGGCGGAAACAGCCGGCGTAGTTGCCTCCGGAAAAAATCGGGAAGGGGGCGTTGTGTCCGTAATCGCAGGCACTTACGACGAATCCGTTCACGCGGTTGGGAGTGGCGCGTCGGCGGGCTATCCGTACGTTATCGAAACGTCGGATGGCCGCATCCATCCGGGTCAACTGGACGACAGCGGGTATCTGCCTCGCATTCACACCGCAGACGAGGATGAATATGTTGTCTACTGGGGCGACGAAGCCCTCGCAAGATTGAGCGGGGACGCGTAATGCCGAACGGAAAGACAACCGTCAAGACGACCGCCGTGCCGAAATCGCACAAGGAAGTCGAGTTGGAGTCCGTGACTTTTTCCGAGCTCTGGAACAACTACGCGCACGGAAACCCGTACGACGATCCGAACGGACTGTACAGGAACCAGTGTGCGATCCGGATGAGCGTGACGCTGCACAAGGTCGGCATTGCAATGAAGTCGTTTTCGCAGAAGCGGGTTCGGCCGATGCCGGGCAAACCGACGCTGGGCCGCCTTCTGATCGACGGCAAGCCGACCGCGACTCGCGCATACGAGTTCGCGGAGTGGTTGAAGCTGCGGCCAATCGCGGGAGTACTGGCTCCCGAGAACATCACGGGACCGAATTGGGCAAGTAAGGTATCCGGTCGGACCGGAATCATATTCTTCGACGGCTATTGGCTGCAGGATGGCGACTCACCAGACAACTTGAGTGGCGGTCACGTCGACCTCTGGAACGGGAGCAAACTCACCAGCTTCGGATCAGGCGTGCGGATTTCATGGAATATAGTCCTACCGGGCATCTGGTCGGATTTCCGAAATTCGAAAACCATCTTGTTTTTTCCCGTCAAATGAAACTCGTGAATGTGGTAGCAGGCGCACTTGTCGGTGGAGCGCTCGCGACAATGATCTGCTGGGGAACGCTCTACCTTTACGGGGCATTCGTCCTGCGTGGCAAGGGAAGTCTCTTCGACACGAACCCCGAGATCGCGAATCTATTTTTCGTCACATGGGGCGGATTGATTTTAATTTTCGCAATAGCCGGTGCAATTGTCGTGACTCGCAGGAAATCCCGTTAACCATCCTACCGACGGGCAACGCAACATGAGACGCGTCGGATACTCGCTTCTGTACTGGATCGCCGGCCTGATCACTACTTGGCTCGCATGCTGGATCGGAAGCCGGATCAACTGGCGAATTCATATCGGCTTGCGACTGCCTTCGGGCCGGGACGGTTGCCATGAGATCGACCTGTGCTCACCGCCGTGGCCGCTTGTCGCTCTACTTGTCGGGTTTCTGATTGGGCCATCGCTTGGGTTTGCCTTCGCGGGCTGGAGAGTAGGGAGGCGACGGGCGACACCGCAAAAGGTACTGTGCTCCTTGGCCACATTGATTCCCCCTAGGATGCTGTTTTTTCTCGCTTCGTATGTGATTCGCTGAGTCAGCATCGCACAGTAGTCGTCCCCTCTCTACCGCTCGACTGACCTACGAATAGAAAAGGCGCCCGAAGGCGCCTTCCATGCATCCGAACTACGCGCAGCGGCGCTCAGTTCGTCCGCGAATTATGTTTCTGCAGATACGCGATCAGCCCGTCGATCCCACCCGTCGCGAGCTGGCTCTTGAATTGACCCTGGTAGACCTGGATCAGCCACGCACCCGACATGTCGATGTCGTAGATCTTCCAGTCGTTGCCGACCTTGCCGAGACGATAGCCGACCGACTGGCTGTCGCCCGGCGTCGTCACCGTCGACTGCACGAGCGCGTCGGCGCCCGATGCGCCGCCGGGCTTGAACGAGAACTTCGCGTCCTGGTTGCCGAGCTGCGCGAGCGACGCGGCGTAGGTGCGCGTCATCAGCAAGCGGAACTGCTTGTACAACTCCTGCTGCTGTTGCGGCGTGGCCTGCTTCCACGCGTCGCCGACCGCGATGCGGGTGGTGCGCTCGAAATTGGTCACGGGCAGGAAGCGCTGCTCGACGACCTGCGTGATCTTCGCCATGTCGCCGCCGCGCGCGGCCGGATCGGCCTTCATCGCATTGACGGTACCCTCGACCGCCGTGCGGACGATATCGACCGGCGCGCTCTGCGCGAAAGCGGAAATCGACACGGCGGCCGCCGCGACGAAAGCAAACAGATGACGTTTCATACGAATTTCGCACTCGATGGGAAAAAACGGCCGGCTCTTTGCATCGGCCGGTGGAGCAAAGTATACCGGGCCTGACGCCGCGTTGCCGCCCGGTGACCGACTGTTACCTTTCAGTCGCGTTTGTCACAGGCGCGCATCGGCGTGTCGACGCAGCGCCGCGCCGATTATGTAAATATCCCCATACAAATGAACCGGCCGCGCGATCCGATTGCAACGCCGGGAGCAAATATCCTTCCCGCCCCGAATCTCCCCACCGTCACGACCGTCGCCGCGCCGCGCCGGTATACTTGGCTACTTTGCCCTAGCCAGCCGCTCCCCACCGCCACATGGTGACTTCTCTCATCGTCCGACTCGTTGCGTGGTCGGTGCGCCGCCCCGTCTGGGTCGTCGTCCTGTCGCTCGCCATCGCCGCCTTCAGCGGCGTCTACGTCGCGCAGCATTTCAAGATCAACACCGACATCAGCAAGCTCGTCGATGCGGAACCGCAATGGGCCGCGCTCGGCCAGGCCGTCGACAAGGCGTTCCCGCAACGCAACGGCACGATCCTCGCGGTCGTCGAGGCGCCCGCGCCCGAATTCGCGACGGCCGCCGCGCACGCGCTGACCGAAGCCCTGCAGAAGGACGCCGACGCCGGTCGCATCGGCCCGGTTGCCGAACCGGGCGGCGGGCCGTTCTTCGAGCACAACGGGCTGCTGTTCCTGTCGCCGCAGGACGTCTCCGATACGACCGCGCAGCTCGCGAGCGCGCGCCCGCTCGTCAACGAACTCGCGAAGAACCCGAGCCTCACCGGGCTCGCCACCACGCTGTCCACCACGCTCGGCCAGCCGCTCCTGACCGGCCAGGTGAAGCTGCCCGCGATGGCGAAGCTGCTCGCGCGTAGCGCGGCGACGGTCGACGACGTGCTGGCCGGCAAGCCGGCCGCGTTCTCGTGGCGCGCGCTGGTCGACAACGATGCCGCGCGGCAGCCCGCGCGCGCGTTCGTCACCGTGCAGCCGGTGGTCAACTACGGCGCGCTGAAGGCCGGCGCGGCGACGAGCCAGGTGATCCGCGACGCGGCCCGTTCGCTCGATCTCGACAAGCGCTACGGCGCGGCCGTGCGCCTGACCGGCGAACAGCCGCTCGCCGACGACGAATTCGCGTCGGTCGAAGACGGCGCCGCGCTCAACGGCGCACTCACGCTGCTCGCCGTACTCGTGATCCTGTGGCTGGCGCTGCGCTCGAAGCGGATGATCGGCTCGGTGCTCGTCACGCTGTTCGTCGGCCTCGTCGTGACGGCCGCGCTCGGCCTCGCGATGGTCGGCTCGCTGAACATGATCTCGGTCGCGTTCATGGTGCTGTTCGTCGGCCTCGGCGTCGACTTCTCGATCCAGTACGGCGTGAAGTACCGCGAGGAACGCTTCCGCGATGAGCGCATCGATCACGCGCTGATCGGTGCCGCGCACTCGATGGGCATGCCGCTCGCGCTCGCCACCGCGGCCGTCGCGGCGAGCTTCTTCTCGTTCATCCCCACCGCGTATCGCGGCGTATCCGAGCTCGGCCTGATCGCGGGCGTCGGGATGTTCGTCGCACTGCTGACCACGCTCACGCTGCTGCCCGCGCTGCTGCGCCTGTTCGCGCCGCCGGGCGAATCGAAGACGCCGGGCTTTCCGTGGCTCGCGCCGGTCGACGATTACCTCGATCGCCATCGCAAGCCGATCCTGATCGGCACGCTCGCGGTCGTGATCGGCGCGCTGCCGCTGCTCGCGTTCCTGCATTTCGACTTCAACCCGCTGCACCTGAAGGACCCGAACAGCGAATCGATGGCGACGCTGCTCGCGCTGAAGGATTCGCCGGAAGCCGCCGTCAACGACGTCACGCTGCTCGCGCCGTCGCTCGCGCAAGCCGATGCGGCCGCGAAGCGCCTCGACGCGCTGCCCGAAGTCGGCCGCACGACCACGCTGTCGACCTTCATCCCCGCCGACCAGCCGGCCAAGCGCGCGGCGATCGCCGCGGCCGCGAGCGAGCTGCTGCCCGCGCTGACGCAGCCGGCCGCGCCGCCCGCGACCGACGCGCAACGCGTGGCCGCGCTCAAGCGCGTGTCGGATCTCCTGAGCTATGCGGCCGAAGATCACCCGGGCCCGGGCGCAGCGGCCGCGCAGCACCTGTCCGCGTCGCTCGCGAAGCTCGCCGCCGCCGACAGCGCGACGCGCGACCGTGCCGAACGTGCGTTCTCCGATACGCTGCGCATCGCGCTCAACCAGCTCGCCTCGCTGCTGCAGCCGCAGGACATCACGCGCGAATCGCTGCCGCCGCAGGTGGTGCGCGACTGGGTCGCGCCGGACGGCCACGCGCTCGTGCAGATCTCGCCGAAAGTGCCGAAGGGCGTCGACCCGAACGACGACACGATGCTGCGCCGTTTCGCCAAGGCCGTGAAGGCCGCGGAACCGGGCGCGACCGGCGGGCCGATCTCGATCCTGCATTCGGCCGACACGATCATCAACGCGTTCCTGCATGCGGGGCTGTGGTCGATCATCTCGATCACGATCCTGCTGTGGGTCACGCTGCGCCGCTTCGGCGACGTACTGCGGACGCTGGTGCCGCTGCTCGTGTCGGGCATCGTGACGCTCGAGATGTGCGTCGTGCTCGGCATGTCGCTGAACTTCGCGAACATCATCGCGCTGCCGCTGATGCTCGGCGTCGGCGTCGCGTTCAAGGTGTATTTCGTGATGGCGTGGCGCGCGGGGCAGACGGGGCTGCTGCATTCGAGCCTCACGCACGCCGTGCTGTTCAGCGCCGCGACGACGGCGACCGCATTCGGCAGCCTGTGGCTATCGCACCATCCGGGCACGTCGAGCATGGGCAAGCTGCTCGCGCTGGCCCTGACCTGTACGCTGATCGGCGCCGTGGTGTTCCAGCCCGTCCTGATGGGCAAACCGCGCGTCAACCGCGCCAAGAACCAATCGCAAGGAATCAATGAATAAGGTGCGAATCATTGCGGCGACCGTCGCCGCCAGCGCGATGCTGACCGGCTGCGCGACGGGACCGAACCGCAATCCCAACGACCCGCTCGAGCCGATGAACCGGGCGATGTACAAGTTCAACGACACGGTCGACACGAACATCGCCCAGCCGATCGCGAAGGGCTACCAGAAAGTCACGCCGACCCCGGTGCGCACCGCGATCAGCAACTTCTTCTCGAACCTCGGCGATCTCGGCAACATGGCGAACAACCTGCTGCAGTTGCGCATCACCGATGCGACGCAGGATCTGATGCGCGTGGCGATGAACTCGGTGTTCGGCGTCGCCGGCCTGATCGACATCGCGACGCCGGCCGGGCTGCCGAAGCATCACCAGGATTTCGGGCTGACGATGGCGCGCTGGGGCATGCCGTCCGGCCCGTACCTCGTGCTGCCCGTGTTCGGGCCGAGCACGATCCGCGACGGCGTCGGCCGCGCGGTGGACGTGCGCTTCAACCTGCTGAACTATATCGAGCCGGCCGCGCGCAATCCGATGTACATCGCGCAGTTCATCAGCGCGCGTTCGGACCTGCTCGGCGCGACCGACCTGCTGAAGCAGGCCGCGCTCGATCCGTATTCGTTCGTGCGCGATGCGTATCTGCAACAGCGCAAGTCGCTGACGTACCGGAGCCAGTCGTCGTCGGCCGCGCTGCCGAGCTACAACGAACCGGGTGAAGCGGGCGCCGTGCCGGCCGCGACACCCGCCATGCCGGGGCTGCCGAACTACGAGGATCCGGGCGACGCGGGTGGCGCATCGGGCGCGGCGCCGAACAACGCACCGGCCGCGCCGGGATTGCCGCAGTACGACGACCCGGGTGCGGACAATGCGATGCCGGCGAGTGCGCCTGCTGCTGCGCCGGTCGCTGCGTCGGCGGCTGCACCGGCGGCCGCTTCGGCTGGTGCGACGACAGTGCCGGCCGCCAATGGCGCGCCGATCGCGCCGGCGATGCCGACGCTGCCCGCGAGCGGTCCGGCCGTGCAGTAACGTCGCAACGGCGGCCGCGCAAAAGCAAAGAGCGCTGCATGATGCAGCGCTCTTTTTTTGTCCGCGCGAAACGGCAAACCGGAAAGCGGGGAAGAGGGCAGCGGCGCGTGCCGCTCAGACGATCCGCATCGCGCCCGCCCGCTCGAACGCGTGCCGCGCCTGGATCAGCGTCGTACGCGCCGCGCGCGCGTCGCTGGCGACCTGCAGCAGCGGGCCGAGCTGCGACGGCTGCTTCAGCAGTTCGCGCAGGATCGGCAGGATCGCCGTGCTGCCGTCGTCGCGCAGGCCTGCCGTTGCCGCACGCGGCAGCGTGCGCCACGCCGGATCGACGATCGCGCGGCACACCGCGAACGGCACGCCGCGCGCGGCCGCGAAGGCCGCGGCGATGTGCGACTCCATGTCGACGGCCAGCGCGCCCTTCGCGTGATGCAGCGACGCCTTGTCCTGTTCGCTGACGACCGGCGCGCCGACGGCCGCGATCGTGCCGCGCGTGACGCGCGCCCACACCGGCGTGTCGTGCAGCGCGGCGACGAGCCGCGTGCTCCAGCCCGCATCGGTCTCCACGCGGCCGAACGGCCCGTCGATCGCGTTCGCGATCACGAGCGCGCCGGGCGCCAGATCCGGCGCGAGGCCGCCCGCCGTGCCGAAGCTGACGATGCCCGCGCAACCGCGCGCGGTCGCATCGGTCAGCGCGCGTTCGAGCCGGTCGGCCCGCGCGGCGAACACGGCCTCGACGCCGTCGCCGCGCGCGATGCGCGCCTCGAACGCCATCCCCGTGACCGCGATGACGGGCAATGCGCCGTTGTGCCGTGACACGCCCACGCGTTACATCCCCACCGTGACGCGGGTCGCGTTGTCGCGCTTCAGGTTGCGGTAGCGCGCCAGCGCCCACAGCGGGAAGAACTTGCGATAGCCGTGGTAGCGCAGGTAGAACACGCGCGGGAAGCCGGTCGCCGTGAAGCGCGTCTCGTCCCACAGGCCTTCTTCGTTCTGCTGGGCGACCAGGTAGTCGACGCCGCGCGCCACGGCCGGGTTGTTCACTTCGCCGGCCGCCATCAGGCCGAGCAGCGCCCAGGCCGTCTGCGACGCCGTGCTCGGCGCCTGCTCGAAACCGCGGTAGTTCAGCTTGTAGCTGTCGCCGTCCTCGCCCCAGCCGCCGTCCTTGTTCTGGATCGACAGCAGCCACTGCGCACCGCGCTTCATGCGCGGATCGTCCGGCGTCAGGCCGGCCGCGTTCAGCGAGCACAGCGCGGTCCACGTGCCGTACACGTAGTTCATCCCCCAGCGGCCGTACCAGCTGCCGTCCGGCTCCTGTTCCCTCAGCATGTAGTCGAGCGCGCGGCGGGCCGGCTCGCTGTTCAGCGGCGTCTCGCCGAGCTGCGACAGCATCGACAGGCAGCGGCCCGACACGTCGGCCGTCGGCGGATCGAGCAGCGCGCCGTGATCGGAGAACGGGATGTTGTTCAGGTAGTACTGCGTGTTTTCCGGTTCGAACGCGCCCCAGCCGCCGTCGCTGCTCTGCATGCCGACGACCCATTCGCGCGCACGCGCCATCGATTCGCGATACGTATCCGACTGCTCGAGCTTCTGCGCGCGATCCATCGCAATCACGACCACGGCCGTATCGTCGACGTCCGGGTAGTGCGCGTTCGCGTACTGGAACGCCCAGCCGCCGGGCCGCACGTTCGGGCGGCGCGAGATCCAGTCGCCGCGCACGTCGAGAATCTGCAGCGGGCGCAGCCATTCGAGGCCGCGCAGCACGGCTGCCTGCGCGCGCGCATCGCCGGTTTCCAGCAGCGCATGCGCGACGAGCGACGTATCCCACACGGGCGACAGGCACGGCTGGCAATACGCTTCGTCCTCCTGCACGACGAGCAGCTTCTCGAGCGCCTTGCGCGCGATCGCGCGGTTCGGATGATCTTCCGCGTAGCCGAGCACGTCGTACATCATCACCGCGTTGGCCATCGCCGGATAGATCGCGCCGAGGCCGTCCTCGCCGTTCAGGCGCTCGTCGACGAACGACACGGCCTGACGGATCGCGCGTTCGCGCGTATAGCTCGGGAACAGGCCGTCGACCGCGCGCAGCGCATGGTCGACCACGCGGAAGAACGCGAACCAGCCGGCGCTCTGATGGCCCTGGCGCGGCAGCAGCCCGGCGTTGACGGGCGGATCGATGAACAGCTCGTCGATGCGCACGCCGCGCGGGTTCTTCGCGAGCGGACGCTTCGCGTTCAGCACCAGCAGCGGCACGATCACGGTGCGCGCCCAGTACGACACCTTCGACAGGTGGAACGGGAACCACTGCGGCAGCAGCATGATCTCGACCGGCATCATCGGCACCGCGCGCCACGGAATCGCACCGTACAGCGCGAGCTGGATGCGCGTGAACACGTTCGACATCTCGGCGCCGCCCATCGCGTGGATCGCGCGGCGCGCACGCTGCATGTGCTCGGCGTTCTCGTCGTCGCCGATCACCTTCAGCGCGAAGTACGCCTTCACGCTCGCACTGATGTTCGGCGCGCCGTCGGTAAACAGCGGCCAGCCGCCGTCGGCCTGCTGGATGCGGCGCAGATACTTGCCGATCTTCTGTTCGAGCTCGAGGTTCGGCGTCTCGCCCAGATAGTGAACGAGCAGCACGTATTCGGCGGGAATCGTCGAATCGGCTTCGAGTTCGTAGACCCAGTGTCCGTCCGGTTGCTGCGCGGCCAGCAGTGCGTCGGTCGCACGCGCGACAGCCGCGTCGACGTCGGCCGGCACGGCGCCGGCGGACAAGCTAGCCATTTCGGTGAGATCGTTCATCGGTCCCTCTCTTTATTGCGTCTGGAGCACGTCCGCGGCCAACTGGCCGGAACGGATCGCGCCCTCGATCGTGGCGGGCAAGCCGGTGGCAATCCAGTCGCCCGCGAGTACAAGATTGGTCCAGCGCGTACGCACGGCCGGACGTTTCATTTCCTGCGACGGCACCGCCGCAAAGCCCGCGCGCGGCTCGACGACGAGCTGCCACGCAGGGATGGTTTCCGGGTTCGCGCCGGTCACGCGCGCGACGTCTTCCCAGATGCGCCGCGCGAGCGTGTCGCGCGGCATGTCGAGCCAGCGGCCCGCATCGCGGATCGTCGCCGCGAGCTGGCCGTCGCCGGTCCGCACCGCATCGACGACACCGTTGACGACGGTCGTCTGCAGCGGATTGCCGGCCGGCTTGTCGACCGCGAAATACGCGGTCACGACCGCGCTGAACGTGTCGGGCGCGGTGAGTTCGGGCACGAGCGGCTGCGCAACCTCGGGCGGCACGGCCAGCACGACCGCGTCGCCGGGCGCGAGATCGATGCGCTCGCCGCCGACCGACACCGCATCGACCGCATTGCCGTGCGCGCCGAATTCGAACGCGTCGAGCCGCGAATTCAGGCGGATCTGTGCGCCGCCGTACTGCAGCATCCGCAGCGCCGGTTCGACGAACGCGCTGCCGAGCCCGCGGCGCGCGACGAGCGGACGGCAGCCGAGGCCGCCCGCGGCAAACGTGCTGCGCAGCGCGGCGCGCGCGAGCTCGGCGCTCGCGTGGCGCGGCTCGATATTCAGCACCCCGAGGAAAAACGGTCGCAGCCAGCGATCCCACAGCACGCCGTCGCATCGCATCGTCTGCGCGAGCGAGCGGCCCGTGCGCGCGAACGCGAGCGGGGCCAGCGCGAGGTAGTCGAGCGGCGTCGTGCCCGGCGCGCGCGACGCGGCATCGAACAGCCACGACGGCCAGCGGCCGTTGCCGAAACGCAGCGTCCAGCGCTGCTGCGAAGCGATGTCCATGACCGGGAATTCAGCCAGCGCGGGCCCCGCGAGCTGATCGGCCGCGCCGATCGCGCGCAGGTAGCGCTGCGTCGCGGGCTGTCCCGCGAAAACCGTATGCAGCCCGCTGTCGAGCGTCGTGTTCAGCGTCCCGTCGAACCACGAGCGGCAACGGCCGCCCGCGTGTGCGTGCGCGTCGTGCAGCACGATGCGCCGCCCGCGGCGTTGCAACTCGACCGCGGCCGACAGGCCCGCGAGTCCTGCGCCGATCACGTGGACGGTTCTGGGCATCGCGTCGGTCGACTCAGAACAGCGCGTAGCGCGCGGCGATCATCAGCATGCGCGCCTTCGGCTTGCGCAGCGGCGCGCGCGGCGCGGCAAAGCCGCGTGCGATCGCGGCCTCGAGAATGCAGCGATACGCGCCCGACATGATGCGCGGCGCCTTCACCTGCGCACGCGGGCAGGTGTCCATCACCGCGTCGGCCTGGCGGAAGTGCTCGAGCGCGCGCTCGACGAGCGTCGCGCACACGCGCGGCAGCGCCGGATCGCGCACGATCGTCGCCGGATCGGTGATCGCGATGCCTTCGCGCGCGAGCAGCTCGCGCGGCAGGTAGCACCGGTTGATCGCCGCGTCGTCGTCGATGTCGCGCAGGATGTTCGTCAGTTGCAGCGCGCGGCCGAGGTGGTGCGACAGCGTGATCCCTTCGGCTTCCGGCATCCCGAAGATCCTCACCGACAGCCGGCCGGCCGCGCTCGCCACGCGATCGCAGAAGAGGTCGAGCGTCGGCTCGTCGGGCGCGCAGATGTCTTCCACCGCGTCCATCGCCATCCCGTCGATCATCGCGTGGAAATCGTCGCGCTGCAGGTTGAACGCGCGGATCTCGCGATCGAGCGCGGCCAGGTGGCGCGGCGGGCGGCCGGCGAAGCATGCGTCGATGTCCGCGCGCCAGCGATCGAGGCCCGCGTTGCGCTCGGCGCGCGGCAGGTCGCTGTCGGCGATGTCGTCGACCGCGCGGCAAAACGCGTAGACCTGGAACATCGCATCGCGCTGCACGGCCGGCAGGATGCGCATCGCCAGATAGAAGGAGCTGCCCGATGTGACGGCAGCGGCGTCGGTTTCTTGTTCGTCCACGACGGAATGGGAAACGGCCAAGACGAGCTCCACGGAGACACCCACGCGGGGCGATTGAAGAAGCCATGCCCGGCTGGGATGGTCAGGACGTCAATGCGTGCGAGATATGCGAACGATCGACGCAGACAGGCACAAATTACCGGCCGGAAGCCGGAATTGGCCGAAAGTATAGCAATCTTTGAAGTTCGATGGCGGACACGCGCCATGTGTGGCGGGGCATCGAGCGCCACCGGCAGGCCTCTGCGGCCGCCTCCGCGAACGGGCGTCGCGCGGCGCGTCAGCCGTAAACGATGTCGCGCTGCAGGTCGAGCGCGATGAGCCCCATTTCGCGCGTGAGCTGCAGCATCGAGCGGCGCTCGAGGCGCGAGCCCATGAAGCTCGTCACGCGGCCGTCAGGCTCGGCGGTGAACTGGAAAACCGCGCCGCCCGTACCGAACCACGCGCCCGGCACGTCGGGCGATTCCTGCCAGTCGATCTGCTCGAACACGCGCGCGATGCCCTCGCGCACCAGGGCGCCCGGGCCGATCGGCGGCGCGATGTCGCCCAGATCGTCGAGCGAATAGGGGCCGGGTTTGTTCGGCTTCCGGTAGAAGAGATAGTCGACGTTCATGGGGAGCAATCGCAAGCAAAACAACAAATTAGCGCGCTTCGGCACAAATTCAAATCGGATCCGGACGAAATGTGGCCTGCGCGACACAAAGGGACGGATCGTTGCCCGATCAGGAAACGCGCCGCGCGATCGCGTCTCGATGCCGGCGGGTTCGTCTAAGATGACACCTTTCTCGAAAAAATACGGACACCATGGAGACGAACGACACCGCCACCCCGCAGTCCGATCATCCCGTTTTCGTGCTCGTGCACGGCGCGTGGCATGGCGCGTGGTGCTACGCGCACGTGGCGGACGCGCTCGCTGCGCGCGGCTACCTGTCGATCGCGCGCGACCTGCCCGCGCACGGCATCCATGCGCGCTTTCCCGCGTCGTATCTCGCACGGCCGCTCGACAAGGACGCGTTCGGCGCCGAGCCGTCGCCGGTCGCGAACACGACGCTCGACGACTACGCGACGCAGGTGATGCAGGCCGTCGACGACGCGTACGCGCTCGGCCGCGGCAAGGTCGTGCTGGTCGGGCACAGCATGGGCGGCCTCGCGATCACGGCGGCTGCCGAACGCGCGCCGGAGAAGATCGCGAAGCTCGTCTATCTCGCGGCCTTCATGCCCGCGTCGGGCGTGCCGGGCCTCGACTACGTGCGCGCGCCGGAAAACAAGGGCGAGCTGCTCGGCCCGCTGATGCTCGCGAGCCCGCGCGTGGCCGGTGCGCTGCGCATCGATCCGCACAGCGGCGACGCCGCGTATCGCGACTCGATGAAGCGCGCGTTGTACGAAGACGTGCCGCAGGCCGACTTCGACGCGGTCACGAACCTGATGAGCTGCGACGTGCCGGCCACGCCGTTCGCGACCGCGATCCCGACGACCGCCGCACGCTGGGGGGCGATCGACCGTCACTACATCAAGTGCCTGCAGGATCGCGTGATCCTGCCCGCGCTGCAGCAGCGCTTCATCGACGAAGCCGACGCGTTCGCGCCCGGCAACCCGACCCACGTGCATCAGCTCGACAGCAGCCACTCGCCGTTCGTGTCGGAGCCGGCCGTGCTGGCCGGCGTGCTCGCCGACATCGCGAAAAGCTGAGCGGGGCGGGTGCGGTCAGTCAGGCGTATACGCGACCGACCGATCGCGCCCGAGCCGCTTCGCACGATAGAGCGCGGCGTCGGCCTCGCTGACGAGCACGTCGCAGGTCAGCGCGCCGGCTTTCGCGCACGCGCCGCCGACGCTCGCCGTGACCGGCACGCTGACGCCCTCGGCATCGACCGGCGTGCTGCCGATCGCCTCGCGCACCTTGTCGGCCACCCGCATCGCCTCGTCGAGATTCGTGCACGGCAGCAGCAGCGCGAATTCCTCGCCGCCGAAACGGCCGAACGTATCCTGCGCGCGCACGATCGACGCGACGCGGCGCGCCGTCTCGCGCAGCACGGCGTCGCCGGCCGCATGCCCGAAGCGGTCGTTGATCGTCTTGAAGTGGTCGAGGTCGAACAGCAGCACCGACAGGTCGCTGCCGTAGCGCTGCCAGCGCGCGAATTCGTCGCCGAGCCGCGCCTCGAAGAAGCGCCGGTTCGCGATGCCGGTCAGCCCGTCGCGATTCGCGTGCTCGCGCAGCTTCGCGACCGCTTCCTCGCGCTCTCTTTGCATCACGCTCACATGCGTGACGTCCGAGATCGTCACGCACACGGCCTCGACGTCGCGGCCGCGCGTGAGCGGCATGAACGTGCAGTCCTGCTGCATGTAGTCGACGCCGCCCGTGATCGGCCGGTCGTGCTCGAAGCGGAACAGGTAGGGCCGCTGCTCCCACGAGCTGAAGGCGAAGCTGCCGAGCTGGAACACGCTCTCGAGCTTGCGCGACAACCACGCGCGCGGCAGGTCGGGAAAGCGGTCGAACAGGTTGCGGCCGATCACGTCGGCCGCCGGGATGCCGCTGTGGTCCTGCATGAAGCGATTCCACATCAGGACGGTCATCGAACGGTCGAGCACGAACAGGCCGAAGCCGACCCGCTCGATCACGAGGTCGCTCAGCGACGGGGCGGCGGCCGTCATAGCGCGGACAGCAACGCGTCGAGCGCGTCGCCCATCAGCCGCATCGAATCCTCGGCCATCAGCATCACGAAATGTGCGCGGAACGTGTGATCCTCGAGCCCGAAGTTCACCTCGAGCAGCAGCGCGACGCTCCACGCGAGATCGTTCGGCTGGAAGACATCGTCGAACGACACGTTCGCGCCGAGCAGCCCCGGCGGAAAGAACACGGGCTTGCGGCCGAGTTCGTCGAGAATCGACGCGACGCAGGCGCCCATCAGCACGTTCGCGACGTCGAACACGACCTCGTCCGGCGTCGCCATCCCGCCGTACACGCCGTCGCCGAACGTGCGGTCGACGACCGACATGAGCCGCGCGACGCCCGCCGTGCGGCACAGCACGATCGCCTCGCCCTTGATGTCGGAACGGAAGCCCTGGCGCACGGCGGTCACGTTGTCGTGGATACCCGTCATCTCGCGCAGCGCGTCGCCCGCGTCGGCCGCTTTCACGACGCGCACGCGCGGCACCGACAGCTCGATGAAGCGCCCGAGCAGCAACGCAAGCCGCGCAGCGGCGCGGCCCATTGCAAGGTTGGCGATTTCCTGCAACGCGTCGCGTTGCTCCGCCGTGAACACCGATTCAGGCATACAACCCATACTCCTTGAGAATGGGCAGCAATGCCTCCGACGTCACGGGCTTGGCAACGAATGCGATCGCGCCCAATTCACGCACGCGTGCTTGCGCTTGCGGCTGGATATCGGCGGATACCACGATCACGAACGTGTTCAGATCTTCGTGGCGCAGTGTTTCCAGGACCTGATATCCGCTCATGTCGGGCATCGTCAGGTCCAGAAACATCACGGAAGCTTTGCCGTCACGATAGAGCGCCAAGGCCTCGCGACCATTCGCTGCATACGCGACGTCAACGTCCCAATCTCCCGGCAGCGCCTTTGTCAGCAGTTTGCGAGCAAGCAGCGAATCGTCGGCAATTACAATCGGCAAAGGCATGGGGCGATGCTGTATACGGAATGGTCTCTCTCGCGTTAACGACCGCGCGGCCCATTTCTTTAGTGCCATGCGTTTCGGGCGCGGGCAACCGCCTTGCGGCCGCGCACGGGCGCCGCGACGCGGGTGCGCGCGACGCACCGCGCGGCAATCGCCGGCGGGCGCATGTATCTGTCATAGGGAAAGCAAGGCGCGATTCTCGGAGTAAACCGGAGGCGATGCAACTCGCCATTTTCACCATTTCGAACAGAATCGATCCGATCGCGCGCCATTCCGAAAACAGCCGCGACCATTTTCGAGATAAGTACGCAAAATTTTTCCTTGTGTACGTTTGCGCTGCCGGATTCGTCGCGTTTTCAATCTGACGGTTTACCTCTGTCATATGCGACAGGATCGCGTCCGTACGGCGCCGCACGGCGGGCTGCCGCAACTCGTTTATGATGGCAGGCACCGCTGCTTCACCCGCTTTCCTCGATGACGTCCGAACGGCCTGCCGCCCCCCACGCCCCCGCCCCCCCTCCCGCCGACGACTGGCAGGACGACGGCAGCTACGCGTCCGGCGCACCCGAGCACGATTTCGCGGTGCGCCGCGTGACGCTGATCGTGCTGCTCGTCGCGGCGATCGTGCTGCCGTGCATCTACGTGGTGGTGATGGCGTACAACGACCTGAACGCGCGCGAGGCCGCCGCGAGCGACGTGACGATGCGCACGGTGCGCGTCGCCGAGGAGCACGCGCTCAAGGTGTTCGACCTGAGCGAAACGCTCGATGCGCGCATCGTCGACCTCGTGCAGGACATGGACGACGCGACCGTGCGCAACAGGGAATCCGACATCCACGAAGCGCTGAACACGATCGGCGGCGGCTATCCGCAGGTGGCCGCCGTATCGATCTTCGGCGCGAGCGGGATGC
This sequence comes from Burkholderia sp. BCC0419, assembly GCF_902830285.1. Classification (NCBI taxonomy): domain Bacteria; kingdom Pseudomonadati; phylum Pseudomonadota; class Betaproteobacteria; order Burkholderiales; family Burkholderiaceae; genus Burkholderia; species Burkholderia sp. BCC0419. The sequence goes on along the minus strand of NZ_CADESR010000011.1, from coordinate 24,616 downwards.
TGCTCGCCAACAGCCTCTACTATCCGGCGCCGTATGCGTCGATCGCGAATCGCGACGACTTCGCCGGCATCCGCGACGGCAAGGTCATCGAACACATCTCGCGGCTGATGATGGGGCCGCTCAAGCTCGAGAACATTCCCGTCTTCAACACGGGCGTCGCGCGACGCCATAGCGACGGTTCGTTCGCCGGCATGGTGTCGATCGCGCTGAAGTCGTCGTATTTCAACGCGTTCTACCGCGACCTGCTCGGCGGCGCGAGCACGCCGATGACGATGGCGCTCGCGCGCTCGGACGGCGCGGTGATCGCGTCGTATCCGCCGCCGCCGTCGCTGGCGCACACCGATCGCTCGGTCACGTTCGGCAATGCGCGCAACGATCCGCGCGCGGGCGTCGTGCGCGTGCGCCACGACGGCGCGACCAGCGAGATCGTCGCGTATCGCCAGGTCGGCAGCTATCCCGTCTACGTGAGCTGCGCGTACCGCACGTCGGCGATCTGGCATGAATGGTACGAACACCTGAGCGTGCTGTTCATCTCGATGTTCGCGCCGTCGGTCGCGCTGTGGTCGGTGATCTGGCTGTCGCTCAAGCGGCTGAAGGCGGAAGAGGAGGCGTGGGACCGCTGGCAGGCCGAAGCGTCGATGCGGCGCTCGATCGAATCGGCGTACCGGCAGTCGCGCAAGATGCAGGCGCTCGGCAATCTCGTCGGCAGCGTCGCGCACGACTTCAACAACCTGCTGATGATCATCTCGAGCAATGTGCAGATCGCGCGGCGGCGCGGCGTCGAGCAACTCGACAAGGAGCTCGGCGCGATCGAACGCGCGCTGAAGAACGGGCAGTCGCTCACGCGGCAGTTGCTCGGCGTCGCGCGCAAGCAGCCGCTGCACAACGAGACGATCGACATCGGGCAGTGGGTCGGCACGTGCCGCGAACTGCTGAAGACGTCGCTCGGGTCGAAGTCGTCGCTGGTCATCGCGATCGAGCCGGGCGTCTGGCCGATTCGCGTCGACGTCGCGGAGCTCGAGCTCGCGGTGATCAACCTCGCGGTCAACGCGCGCGACGCGATGGCGACCGGCGGACGCTTCACGGTCGGCGCGCGCAACGTCACGCTGCGCCGCGAGGACGGCTTTCCGCTGACCGGCGATTTCGTGCAGATCTCGCTCGACGACACGGGTTCGGGCATGGCGCCCGACGTGCTCGCGCGCGCATTCGAACCGCTGTTCACGACGAAGGCGCAGGGGATGGGGACGGGGCTCGGCCTGCCGCAAGTATTCGCGTTCTGCGAACGCTCGGGCGGCCTCGCGACGATCGACAGCGCGGTCGGCGCGGGGACGTCGGTGCGTCTGTACCTGCCGCGCGCACGCGCCGAGGATGTCGTCGCGCGGCCGGCGGCCGGCGCGCACGACGCGGGGAGCGGCGCGCTCGCCGGCCTGCACGTGCTGCTCGTCGAGGACAACGGCGAAGTCGCGGCCGGCACGGAAGCGCTGCTGTCATTGCTCGGTCATCGCGTGACCTATGCGCCCACCGCCGACGACGCGTTGCGCCTGATCGAAGGCGCCACCGCGAACGACGCGTTCGATCTCGTGATTTCGGACATCCACATGCCGGGCCGCCTGAACGGTATCGACCTGGCCGAAGCGGTCGAAAAGCGGCCGGGGAAGCTGCCCGTGATTCTCGTCACGGGTTATGCGGAGGAGCTCGACCGGACGCGCACCGTCAACGTCCGCGTGCTGTCGAAGCCGTTCGACATCGCGCTGCTCGACGAGATCCTGCTGGGCATCCGCGAAGCGCGCGACGCACGACACGCCGGCGCGTGACCCGCGGTATGCGGGCCGGCGCCGACGCGACGGCGTGAACGGGCTCGGCGATCAGGCCGACGACGTCAGGCCGATTTCAGCAGGCGCACCCAGCCCGCGTAGCGATCGACGAAGCCCTGCAGGAACTTGCGGGTGTCCTCGCTGACGATCTGCCCCTGGTCGTCGATGCGTGCCGGGTCGTGCTTGATGAACATCTCGGGCTGGCCGAGCGTCTTCACGTCGAGGTACGCGAGCACGTTGCGCAGGTGCTGCTGCGCGAGCGCGGTGCCCGTCGCGCCCGGCGACGTGCCGAGCACCGCGCCCGGCTTGCCCGACCACGAGTTGGAACCCCACGGGCGCGAGCCCCAGTCGAGCGCATTCTTCAGCACGCCCGGAATCGAGCGGTTGTACTCGGGCGTGACGAACAGCAGCGCGTCGGCGGCTTCGATCGACTGCTTGAAGCGCTTCGCGACTTCCGGGAGATCCGCGTCGTAGTCCTGGCTGTACAGCGGCAGCTCGCCGATCTCGACGAACTCGAACGAAAAATCGGCGGGGGCGAGCGAGATCACGGCGTGCGCGAGCGCACGGTTCGTCGAAGCGCGACGCAGGCTGCCGACGACGACCGCAATACGATAGGACATGGCATTCTCCTTCCGGTGAGTGAGGAATCGGATCGATTGCTTCCGAATGGGCGACAAAGGTCTGTTTATAGGCAAGCCAGCCCGCGAGCCGTCCCACGGGGCCGTCCGGCCGACTTTCCACAAGGTTTTCCACAGAAATTGTGGATAACTCGACCGTTATGTTCTGACGTTACAGATTGCCCGTCGCGCGGCGGCATCGACGCGCGAAACGGGGTTCGGCAAGCATAGCGCAGCGCGGCAGCCGGTTTCGTGAATTCGTGACGGAACATTGCGTTGCAGGCCGGCACCGCGCCCAGTAAGCTGCTCGCACCGCGACGCGCCCGCTCCGTGACGCACGCGCGATCGCTTCGAGACACTGCCACCCAGACATGCCGTCCGCCCACGACGATTCCGCCTATCTCGCGCAACTGCGGCGCGACCTGCTGCGCTTCGCGCGACTCCAGCTCCGCGATGCCGACGCGGCCGAAGACGCCGTGCAGGAAGCGCTGACCGCCGCGTGGTCGCATGCCGGCGAGTTCGCCGGGCTGTCGGCCCACAAGACCTGGGTGTTCGGCATCCTGCGCAACAAGCTGATCGACGTGCTGCGCGTACGGCAGCGGATGGTGAGCCTGAGCGCGCTCGATGCGGAGCTCGACGGCGAATCCGTGCTCGATCGCGAACTGTTCAAGGACAATGGACACTGGGCCGCGCATGCGAAACCGCGACCGTGGCCGAAGCCCGAAACGCTGTTGCAGCAACAGCAGTTCTGGACGCTGTTCCAGGTCTGCCTCGACCATCTGCCGGAGCAGATCGGGCGCGTGTTCATGATGCGCGAATTCCTCGACGTCGAGATTGCGGACATCTGCAGCGAGTTGACGCTGACGACGAATCATTGCAGCGTGCTGCTGTATCGGGCGCGCACGCGTCTGCGAACCTGTCTTAGCGAAAAAGGACTGACGACCGAAGATGCTGCCGGGGAAATGTACTGACGTGACACGACTGCTGTCGGAGGCGCTCGACCGGCATCTGACGCTGCACGAGCGCCTGCGGGTGCGCGTGCATTTGCCGACTTGCAGCGGATGCCGCGCCTATCGCGGACAGATCGCGCTGTTGCGGACGGCCGCGAAAGCGGCGGCGGGGCGGGACCCGGACGATGATGGTGGGTCGTCCGGTGGAGGCTAGACGCCGCGGTGTCGACGTATCGGTGGCGGGTAGCAGGTTGCCCGGCGATTGCGTCGGCCTGGATTGCCGTTGCGTGTGCCGGGCTGGGCTGGGTCACGTTGATGCAATAAGAAAAATACGCCGGGCAAGAATTATTCGAACAGCGCCTTCACCGACTCAGGCGGACGACCGATGACCGCCTTGCCGCGATACACGACGATGGGGCGTTGCAGCAGAATCGGATGAGCGGCGATCGCCGCGTAGGCTTCAGCGTCGGTCAGATCTGCGCGAGCCAGATTCAGCGCCTTGTACGGCTCCTCGCCGTCGCGCAGCATGTCGCGGACCGGGTGGCCGAGCTGCTTGTGCAGCGTTTCCAGTTCCTCGGCTGATGGCGGCGTCTTCAGGTACTCGACGACGTTCAGCGGCGCGCCGGCGGTATTCAGCGACTCGACCAACGCAAGCGTCTCGCGGGACTTCGAGCATCGGGGGTTGTGGTAGATCGTGATCATCATTCAAGCCTGGATGGTGGAGCCCAGTATTGTAGCCAGTCTGCATTGAGGGGCTCGGTGGGGTCGTTCAACCGAGATCGGGGCGGCTTTCCTTTCGACAGGTTGCTGAGGCGGTTCGGTTTAACGCGCGCCGTGACGGAAGAGGGGCGTGTCTGGTGTCTGGGGAGACGCCTTAAAGAGTGATTGTGTTTATGCGCATAAAGTCGGGCGGCGGGCTTCGCGGGACCAAGGAACTGCGGTTAGCCCAGCCAATGCCTCGTGAGGATTCTTGCCTCGTGAGGATTCTTGCCTCGTGAGGATTCTTGCCTCGTGAGGGTTCCTGCCTCGTGAGGGCTGCCTCGGGTGGCGAAAGCGGGCGCGTAATTGCCAGCGTCGGTTAGGTTTATGCGCATAAAGCCTCTGAGTGTGGAACGAGGGCGGCGCGGCTCGGGGCGAGAACGTATGTCGATACGAGACGGCACCACGAGATCACTGTATCGATAGCCATCCCGGCACGACCTCATCGCGCGCTGCCGCAGGCGAGGTCTCTGCCTGCGGCCCTGCATCGCGGGCCATCGTTGCATCCGGTTTATGCGCATAAACGCTGCGGGCCAACAGGGCGTTGCCTCGATACATGCCCGTTCAACGACCAACTCATGGGCGCGCATCTGACTCCGGCCCGCAGATTACTCCTCTCGCTCGCGAATGCCCTGCGCGCTCCTAACGAAGTTGATCGCGTCGACCTCTGCGGAGTTTATGCGCACAAACTCCCCGGCTCGCAGGCCAACGCAGTCCGTCCAGAGAAAGGGCAGCGCACCGAGACACCTCTGCGACGAACAGTCCTCCGACGCGGTAGCACGTGAAGACCCGACCATCGATCAGCCCATCGCCTCCTCGGCATCAGCCTCGCCATCTCCAACACACCGTCCAAACGCGCCACCTATCTCCGCCACCTCGTTTATGCGCATAAACCGATAGTCCGAATGGCCAATGCGTAGTTGTCGAACGACAATTTCATTGAAATTCAAATATCGTCCTGTAGAATTCCAACGACCAAAACAGGAGTGAAAATTGGCCGCGGAAATCATTGCAGTCACTCAACAAAAAGGGGGCGTCGGCAAAAGCACGATTGCCATGCATCTCGGCGCCGCGTTCCACGAAAAAGGGAAGCGCGTCCTCGTCATTGACGCAGACCGTCAAAACACGCTGATTCACTGGTCGAGCGCATCCGGCGACAGCGACAACGGCATCCCGTTTCCGGTCGTCAACCTTGCCGAAGCCGACGGCCAGATCCATCGCGAGATCAAGAAGTTCATCAACGACTACGACATCATCGTCGTGGACTGCCCGCCGTCGATCACCGAGAAAGTCTCCGGCGTCGTCCTGCTGGCCGCATCGATTGCCGTGATCCCGACATCGTCGTCGCCGGCCGATTACTGGTCGAGCGTCGGCCTGGTCAAACTGATTCAGCAGGCGCAGGTGATGAACGAAGACCTCCGCGCGGTCTTCCTGCTGAACAAGACCGAAGAGAAGCGCATGCTGACCCGCGAGCTCAAGCGTGCACTCGAGGAACTCGGCTTCCCGCTGCTGAAGACGCAGATTCCGACTCGGGAAGCGTACAAGCAGGCGATGGCGCTCGGTCAGACCGTACTGCAAATGAACGATCGCGGCGGCAAGCTGGCCGCCGCCGAAATTCGCGCATGTGCCGACGAAATCGTCGCCATGCTGCCCTGACTTTATGCGCATAAAGGAGTCACATGAAACCTTCCCAATTTGCCAAAGGATTCCAAGCGCGCCCGGATATCACGACGAGCGAGAAGCGCACGGCGCTTGATCGGCTCAATGCGATCGACGGTATCGTCAAGTCCGAGACGCCCACCCCGGCGTCGACCAAATCCGCGAAGAAAGACATCGCACCGCCGCCTGCGCCGGAATTCACGATCGATCCGTCGATCGACGAATCGCAGCCATATCGCGCGTGGCGCCTCGAAAATCGCTATGCGCCGGGGCAGGTGATCGAGCTGCCGCTGAAGGCGATCAAGCACAGCCCGTTCAACCCGCGGCACTTCTATCTGAAATCGTCGATTGCCGAACTCGCGGTCAACCTCGCGAAGCAGGGGCAGCAGCAGGCGATTCACGTGATTCCGGATTACGACAATCCGGGCACGTATTTCGTCAGCGACGGTGGCCGCCGCGTGCGGGCGCTGAAGGAAGCGAACAAGGAGTCGGTCAAGGCGATCGTGATCGACGTGCCGATCGGCATCCAGAGCTACAAGCTCGGCTACGACCTCAACGTTCAGCGCGATTCGCAGACGGTGTTCGACAATGCCGTCGTGTGGCGCCGCTTCCTCGACGACAAGCATTTCCAGAGCCAGAAAGAACTCTCCGAGCATCTCGGCCTCGACGAGTCGACGGTGGCCGTCGCGCTGTCGATCGGCAAGCTGCCGGAAGCGATCATGCAGGAAATGGTCGCGCGCCCCGATCGCTTCGGGTCGAACATGGCGTATCAGGTCGGCCGCTATCACAATGCGCGCGGCACCGAGGCGACGCTGCGGCTGATCAACAAGATCGTGTCGGACGATCTCAGCACGCGCCAGGTGTCGGACATCGTCAAGGGCCGCGTCGCGGCGCAGGAGACGCCGAAGGCCGCAGGCCGACAGCGCTATGCGCAGCGTCTCGAGATCAAGCTCGGCGGCAAGTCGGTCGGCGACCTGAAGTCTTATGGCGAAGACCGCATCGAACTGCGCCTGCGCGGCCTCCCGAAGGACAAGCGCGACGCGATCCTCGAGCAGCTCGAGCGGATGCTGTTGTCGGAGTGAGGGAAGCGGCCGGCAGGGCCTGGTGAGGACGCCGGTCCCACCCGACCAGGGGGTGGGGACCGGCGGCGGCCCGTCAGCGGGCCTGAGCGGGTCTCAAGCGGCCCGCGACTGGTTCAGCGTGAACGACAGCAGGTCGCCGTCCGTCGGCTCGCCCCAGGTCTTCTGGGCCAGCCAGTCGAAAAAGGCCGTCTCGGCCAGCTTGGAATCGAGGCCGCGCTTGCGCCAGTCGTCGCGCAGATGCGAGCCCATCGTCGGCAATGCCTCCGACTCGAACGACTCGCGCGCCACTTCGCGCTCCGCGTCGCCCTGCTCCTCGTACAGCACCTTCGCTTCCTTGCGACGGAACGCGGAGAACTCGCTCAGCAGGCGAGCCTTCAGATCGTCCGGCTGCGCAGCCGCGACCTTCGCAGCCGGCGTGCCGGCCGGCAGCGCGTCGACCGACTCGACCGGCGGCGCATACCCCTTCTTCAGCGCATCCTTGAACAACGCCGGCGCGCTGCGCACCGGCGGCAGCGTCGTACTGCGCATCCGCTGCTCGGTCATCTGCAATGCGGCGCGAATTCGGTTTTCCTCGCTGTCCGCATAGAGCGTCTGCGCTTCCTTCAGCGGGATCCCGAGCTTCACCATCCGGTCGACCAGCGTGCTGTCGAATACGTTCGGGTGTTCGTCGAGCGCGAGCATCGGTTGCTTGCGCTCGGTCACGCGGAACTGGATCTCGGCAACCCGACGCCCTTCGCGATGCTCGATCAGCTCGACGAAGATGTTGGTGACCGCGTTGACTTCCGCGATCGCGGGGCGCAGGTAGTCGCGCTTGAAGTACTTGTACTCGCGCTTCGCTTCGTCGCCGGCTTCCGTGTCGGGTGTGCCCGACAAGATCGGCCGCCACCATTCCCACGGCTCGCGCATCGTCAGGTGGCTCGGGTTCGTCAGGTAGCGCACGCAGATCTCGTACAGCGCGAGACCGGCGCTGCTGCGCAGCTGGCTCTGGAACTGCAGGCTCAGGCGCGCATACTGGACCGGGTCGAGCAGTTTCTTCTTGATCTTCGGTGCGAACGAGAATTCGACCCACACGCGGCGGGTGGCCGGATCCTCGAGAATTTCCGCATCGGCGATCAGCGTGGAGATGCCCCACTTGCGGCCGGGCTTCTGGCTCGACGTCCCCGTGCTCCATTCGACCTGCACCGACACCATGCGGCGCAGGTGTTCCTTCACCAACGCGGTGTCGTTCGAATCGAAAGCGGAGTTGGCGACGATGTCCGACAGCAGCGCGCGATACGTATCGCCCGAATCGTCGGCCTGCTGCGCGACGGCGAGCAGGACATTGAACAGCTTGCGAGTGAGGAGCGTGATCTTGCCGCTCTTCGGCTGAATGGCGATCGCCTCGACGGCCTTTCGCAATTCGGCTGAACTGGCACTCACCACATCCACATCGGTTTTCTTGGCGCGCTTCGTCGTGGCCATACGTCGGGTCGGAGGAGAAGTTTCCGGAAGGATAGCGCCTGCGGTGATGTGCGTCCAGAACGACATGCTCACCATAGCCGGTGAAGCGCGCCGGCGAAACGGCACTCACCCGAACCGCTCCCGAAAACGCTCACCGGTCCGCCCGTGCGGCGTTCCGGACTCTTCCAGACGTGCCGCGGCATGCGCCGATTCACAGAATTTCACCTGTGCACGACACGTGCGAAATTGGCTCCCGTATCGGCTCACCTTTCGATTTGTCGTAATTTTGCGACTGCGCAGCCGTGAGTTCGACACAGGGTCGCGATTGCACCTCACCGTCCCTCCCCCCACTGCCGCACATCGGCCTGTATGCATGTACAGGCGCGGCTCACCAGAAGATCGGTTCGGCTTCGACACGTGGAAAACCGCCGTCGAAACCGGCACGCGCGGCCCGATCAGCGGGTGCTTGGCCAGCCCGGGCGCGCATTGTACAGCGCGCGAATCGTGTCCGGTCCTGAAAATACTCACCTCAGGCACAGCATGTTGATTCGTCCGGATGCCGACGAAGGGCCGACACACGCGGGACTGGCTGCCAATGACTCCCGAAAACGCTCACCTTACCGAAAAAATGCGGCACAGCAGCGGGCACGGAAATGGCTCCCGAAAAACCTCACCGTAACCGGCGCGGTATCAAAAATCCCAATCTCTTCCGATACTTATGCACAGAAGGCATTTGGCTGTGCAGCCCCGGGATCCCCCGAAAAATCTCACCTTTCGACCGGCATCCCTCATACGACAACCGTATGTCGGCCCCCGAAAAATCTCACCTGTGCCAAAAGGTGGCACAGTAAAAACGAGATTTCTTCCAGTCCTGGCGGGCTCTTCGGCGAATTCGGCCGGTTACAGGCCCCGAAAAACCTCACCTTTGACCATTTTTTCAGCAAATACCGCTCCCGGAAAGCCTCACCTGTGAGCCAGGTCACGGCCTGTGATCCGTGCCCCGAAAAAGCTCACCTTAGGGGGATCGGGGCAGGAAAACCCGGATTTCCCTCCCGAAAAACCTCACCTTTGGGGCATCACAGGCCCCGGAGAGCACTTTTGCTGTGCAAAATGGCGTTCGCTTCCCGGAAATCCTCACAGCAAATTCCCGTGGAGTCCCGTGAAACCTCACCTTTCGCCAAATCTGCCCAAAAGATGGGCAGAATCGGGGCGCAAAGCAGGTCCTGCAAATTCTCACCTATGTCTGCACAGGCAGAAAACTGTGCAGTCAGGCACCGCGCGGGTTCCGTGGCTGTGCGGCCCCGAAAACCCTCACCTGTGGGAAAACGCGTGTTTTACTGTGATCCCGAATCCGCTCACGACCCTTCCTGCAACGGCTCACGCAGCTCCCTGAACCCCATCACTTCAGCTCCCGCAGAAGATCACCTTGGCTCCCGTAAAACTTCACCTTGTCGGTCGGAAAGCCTTGCACCATAAGGCTGTGCCGTGGCGTTAACGTTTTTAACTAAGGGTTCAAGGGTGTTTACTTCTAATACTCTCAAGACATGGGCTGACGAGTTTTCCACAGACACCCCAACCCCTGAACACCCACAGGCAACCGGATCAGTCGTTATGTGAAACAAATGCCCAAATTCGGGGTTCGCCGGAAATTGCTTGCAGTACAAGGACTTGGCTGACTTTCTTCGCTTTGTTTCACGGAATTCCAGGCCACCTTCAGCAGGATCGGCTCACAGAGGCGATTTCTGTGCAAAGCGACGTAAATTCGCAACGAACCCTCGAAACAAGTATCAATAAATACGTATTTCGTTATGATTGCCACACTTCATTGTCTGTGAGTGTTGCCATGACCCTGGACGAAATGCGTCAAGTCATTCGGGAAGAACTGGAATCGCTGCGCGCAAGCGGTGCACGGCGTCAGGAATTGTCGCTGCATGCGTGCAAGCGCTTGTTCTTCGATCTGGGTATCCGGCCGTCGGCCGCCAACGTCCGTGATCTGACCCAGACCGGCAGCGCCAGTGACATCCCGAAAGACATCGATCATTTCTGGGAACGCATCCGTTCCGCCTCCAAGATCCGGCTCGACGGCGCGGCGATCCCGAAAGCCGTCGAGGAAAAGGCCGGCGCGTTGCTCGGCGCACTCTATGAAGAGGCATTGAAAGCCGCGCGCGACAGCCTCGATGGTGACCGCGAGCAGGTTCGCGCCGACATGGCCGACGCCGAACAGCGGTTGCGCGACGCAACCGTCCGCCAGGAAACGCTTGAAGGGGCGCTCGCACGCGGCGAAGCGAGAAACGAGCAATTGCAGGCGCGGGTGACCGAACTCGAGGTTCAGCTCGCGTCGCAGACCACCCACGGTTCGGCGAGCGAAGCTACATTGCTCACCACAGTCGCCCGACTGGAAAAGGAACTGGCCGCGGCTGCCGGCCGCATCGATGCCGAACAGGCCCAGAACGCCGCGCTGCGCGACCGCATCGATGCGCTGCAAGCCGAATTGCAGCAGCGCACCGAGCACTACGCGCAGCAAATCAAGGATGCGGTGGCCGAAGCCGAACGCCGCGTCAAGCCGATGCTGGTCGAACTGGACTCGTTGCGCAGCATGGCGTCGACCTACCAGAGCGGGTTACGCGACGTTCAGCGCAAGGAGTTCGATTTCCTGCAGCAATTGAGTTCGGCCAAGGCGCGCGCCGACCGGCTCGAAGAACAGTTGCGTACCCAGAGCGACGAACTGGACCGCGCAACGCGCGACGCGAGTTCGTTGCGCGCGAACCGCGGGATGAATCCGGAAATCGCCGCGCTGCTTCGGCGTCTGGCCGATGCCGGACAACTGGATGCGGACGCGTATGCCGCAATCGGCACCTCGCTGGATCACGAAATCCCGGCGCCGGCCCGGTGCCCGCATTGCGACGGCGAACCGGAACTGTCACATGGCGACGAGGGTTTTGAAGTCGCGTGCCCCGAGTGCGAGCACGCTTCGGGCGCATGGCCGTCCCGCTTCGAAGCCGTCGCGCGTTTTGCGCAACCCTGACCCGGAAGTCGGCGGCACCGCACAGGTGAGAGGGTCCGGGAAGCTTGAGGTGAGGTTTTTCGGGAGCTGTGAAACGGTGAGGCTGCGCCACGCAAGGCTGCTCACGGATCGTTTCGCGTGAGCAGCCATTTCCCGATCAGTGAGTTTCGTCGCGGTCGGACGCGTCACCGTCACCGTTGCTGTCGGCCAGCCCGTCGCGCCAGTTTTTCCAGGCGCGATGCAGGCGATTCGACGAGATCGGCCGCATGAAGCCCAGCCATTTGCCGACGCGCTCGGGCGGCACATCGTGCTCGAACAGTTCGGCCGCGTAGGTATTGCGCAATGTTTGTGGGCTTGCACGCGCGGTGCGTGACGACGTGAGCCCGGCCGATTCGACGATCGCGTCGATCGCGCGCAGCATCGTCGCCTTGTGCATCGGCCGCCCGGCGTGCGATGCGGGGAAGACGAGCTCTCCCGGAATCTCCTGGCGTTTGCGTTCGGTGAGCCAGGCTTCGAGCAAGGCGATCGCGAACGAGGCCAGATGGGTTTCGCGCGCGTAATCCGGATGCGTCGACTCGATCCGCAGCGACGTGCCGCTCGTATTGATGCAACTAATCGTGAGTGCGCGCGCTTCGCCGGTTTTGATGCCGGCACCGAGAAACGCGGCGACGAGCGCGCGGTCGCGACGCTCCTTCCAGTACGCGGAACCCGATACGCCGATCGGCGAAAACAGATACGCGAGCAACGTCGCGCGCTCCGCCGGCGTGAGGAAACCGGTCGGTTCGTTGTCGCGGGCATTGCGCCAGTTCGCTTCGCCATCCTGAGCAATGAAGCGGGCCGGATTGGTCGATGCGTACTCGGTGCGGCGGATATGATCGAGTACGCGCTCGATCAGCCGGAGATAGCGCATTCGCTGCGTTTTCTTGATCGGCAACTCGCCGACGAAGTTCGCGATGGTCGGCGTATCGACCGTCGCCAGGTTCTTTTGATGTGTACGCATCCACGCGAGAAACGCACCCCATTGCGCGCGATAGACATCGGCCGACGAGCGGCGATAGTCCTGCATCGCCAGCCACGCGTCGAACGCGGCTTCGGGCGAGACGACCCAGTCGGATGCATCGCGGTCGAACAGATCCTTTTCTTCCGGCGGGGCGGTGGTGTCGGGAGAGGCGGGAAGGGACATGGTATTAATTCCGTTAGTTGCGTATATGGTAGCCCTTTCCGCAACGTATCGGGCAGCAAGCGGGTGAACCGGCCGCCATGCGCCGCGGCCGGGGCTGGGCCATCAGTCGCCCCACGCCTTGGGCTGGCGGTGAGCGCGCACGGGACGCGCGGTATCGTGCGTCGTTGCCGCAGCTTCGTACGCGAGAACGGCGAATGAAAAGACCGCGGGCAGCGCATTCGAGCGCCCGAAGTCGATCGGATCGTCCGTTTCAGGAAACGTCATGTCCGACGGCCGTTCGAACAGTTGACGCATGCCGGCGTCATGCCGGCTGGCAAAGCCGAGATCGGCGAGCGCTTCGGCTTCGATCGCGTGCAGCAGGCGCCACGTCAGCGGCACGCGCTGACGGATGTAGCGCCCGGCGATATGGCGAACGATCAATTCGAGGTCGTGCGCGGCAGCCTTGAAGCTGAGCGCGGCCAAATCTTGTTCTTCTGTCATTGCAGGCTCCTGTCGACCGGGGCGAGCGCCTCGGTGCGCCGGCTCCGGCCCGTGCATGGCGGAATGTCCGTATACTGTACAAACATACAGTATTTTCCGCAACTGGCCTGCGATTGACCTTTTGGCTAGCTATACGCGCCGTCAGCGATGTATCACGATCAACAAGGCCCGCGCTTCGGTCTTGCCGGGATTGCGGATCGCATGCGGCTCGTCGGCCGGGTAGCGCGCGGTGTCGCCCGCTTTCAGGCGCCGGCTGGCCGCGGCGGCTTCGATTTCCATCGCGCCCTGCAGCACGGTGAGGTGCTCGCGCGTGCCGGGTTCGTGCGCGTTCGATACCAGTGCGCCGCCGCCCGGCAGCGTCAGTTCGTACCACTCGAACTTGCCGGCGAGGTCGATCGGGCCCCATACGCGCAACTGGTACCGGCCGTCGTGGCCGGCGAGCGTCGGAATGTCGTGCGGGCCGTCCACGCGGATCGTCTCGGGCGCCTTCGGCTGCGAGAACAGTTCGTCGAGCGTGATGCCGAGCGCGTTCGTCAGCCGCCACGCGACGGCGATCGTCGGGTTGGCCTTGTCGCGTTCGATCTCGGAGAGCATCGATTTCGATACACCGGCTGCGCGCGACAGGTCGTCGAGCGTCAGCTTGCGCTCGTTGCGCAGCCGCTGGATCTGCTCGCCCACGCGCGGCGGGGTCGCGGCCGGCGGCTGCGGGGCGGCGTCGGCACGCGTGCGCCGCGATCCGGAGGAACTTGCCATTTGGATTCCGTTCGCTTAGAGTTGTTCGATATTTCGAATTCTAGTTCGGAATATCGGATAAATGCGGTCAACCGAACGACCGACTATAACAGTAGCAGGCCGTTGCGCCGCCACGAGCCGTGCGCCGCGGAATGCGAATCCCTGTCAGGAGCTTTGCGATGCGTGATGCCTTTCTCGCCCAGGTGCGCGGGACGCTCGACCAGATCCGCGCGGACGGTTTTTACAAGACCGAGCGCGAGATCGCGAGTCCCCAGGCGGCAGCCGTGCGGCTCGCCGGCGGTGCCGGCGTGCTCAATTTCTGCGCGAACAACTATCTGGGTCTGGCGAACGATCCGCGCCTGATCGACGCGGCGAAGGCCGGCCTCGACCAGGACGGCTTCGGCATGGCATCGGTGCGCTTCATCTGCGGCACGCAAACCGTCCACAAGCAACTGGAAAGCGCGCTGGCCGCGTTTCTCGGCACCGAGGACAGCATCCTTTATTCGAGCTGCTTCGACGCGAACGGCGGGCTGTTCGAGACGCTGCTCGACGAGAACGACGCGGTGATCAGCGACGAGCTGAATCACGCGAGCATCATCGACGGCATTCGCCTGTGCAAGGCGAAGCGTTTGCGCTACAAGAACAACGATCTGTCCGACCTCGAGGCGAAGCTCAAGGAAGCCGACGCCGCGGGCGCGCGCCACAAGCTGATCGCGACCGACGGCGTGTTCTCGATGGACGGCATCATCGCCGACCTCAAAGGCATCTGCGATCTCGCCGATCGCTACGGTGCGCTCGTGATGGTCGACGATTCGCATGCGGTCGGCTTCATCGGCACGCACGGCCGCGGCACGCCCGAGCACTGCGGCGTCGAAGGCCGCGTCGACATCATCACGGGCACGCTCGGCAAGGCGCTCGGCGGCGCCTCGGGCGGCTATGTCGCCGCGCGTCGCGAGGTGATCGAGCTGCTACGCCAGCGCTCGCGTCCGTACCTGTTCTCGAACACGCTCACGCCGAGCATCGCCGCGGCATCGCTGAAGGTGCTGGAACTGCTCGGCAGCGACGAAGGCGCGAAGCTGCGCGAGCGCGTGCGCGAGAACGGCGCGCGGTTCCGCCAGCAGATGACCGAAGCCGGCTTCACGCTCGTGCCCGGCGCGCATCCGATCATCCCGGTGATGCTCGGCGACGCGCAGCTCGCGACGAACATGGCCGACAAGCTGCTCGGCGAAGGCGTGTACGTGATCGGCTTCTCGTTCCCCGTCGTGCCGCGTGGCCGGGCGCGCATCCGCACGCAGATGAGCGCCGCGCATACGCCCGAACAGATCGACCAGACGGTCGCCGCGTTCGTGCGCGTCGGCAAGTCGCTCGGCATCATCTGACGGAGGCGTGACCATGAAAGCACTGGCAAAGCTCGAACGCAGCCCCGGCCTCACGCTCACGCGCGTGAAGCGTCCCGAAGTCGGCCACAACGACGTGCTAATCAAGATCCGCCGCACGGCGATCTGCGGCACCGACATCCATATCTGGAAGTGGGACGACTGGGCGCAGAAGACGATTCCGGTGCCGATGCACGTCGGCCACGAATACGTCGGCGAAATCGTCGAGATGGGGCAGGAAGTGCGCGGCTTCGCGATCGGCGATCGCGTGTCCGGCGAAGGCCACATCACGTGCGGTTTCTGCCGCAACTGTCGCGCCGGGCGCCGGCATCTGTGCCGCAACACGGTGGGCGTCGGCGTGAACCGCGAAGGCGCGTTCGCCGAATACCTGGCGATTCCGGCGTTCAACGCGTTCAAGATTCCGCCGGAGATCTCCGACGATCTCGCGTCGATCTTCGATCCGTTCGGCAACGCGACGCACACGGCGCTGTCGTTCAATCTCGTCGGCGAAGACGTGCTGATCACCGGCGCGGGCCCGATCGGCGTCATGGCCGTCGCGATCGCGAAGCACGTCGGCGCGCGCAACGTCGTCATCACCGACATCAACGACTATCGGCTGGAGCTCGCGCGCAAGATGGGCGCGACGCGCGCGGTCAACGTCGCGCGCGACTCGCTGCGCGACGTGATGGCCGACCTGCATATGACCGAAGGCTTCGACGTCGGTCTCGAGATGTCGGGCGTGCCGAGCGCGTTCACGAGCCTGCTCGAGGCGATGAACCACGGCGGCAAGGTTGCACTGCTCGGCATCCCGCCCGGGCAGACGGCGATCGACTGGAACCAGGTGATCTTCAAGGGGCTCGAGATCAAGGGCATCTACGGCCGCGAGATGTTCGAGACCTGGTACAAGATGGTCGCGATGCTGCAGAGCGGCCTCGACCTGTCGCCGATCATCACGCATCGCTTCGCAGCCGACGACTACGAGCAAGGCTTCGCCGCGATGCTGTCCGGCGAAAGCGGCAAGGTGATTCTCGACTGGACGGTCTGAGTCGGGTGTCGAGACGGGGCAGTGCGGCGCGTTCGCCGACTGCCCCGCTTTCGTTTGCACGCGCAACGTCGCGCGTCGGAACGCGCGATTCAACGCTTGAGGTGAGAATAT
The DNA here is from genome assembly GCF_902830285.1 of Burkholderia sp. BCC0419. Classification (NCBI taxonomy): domain Bacteria; kingdom Pseudomonadati; phylum Pseudomonadota; class Betaproteobacteria; order Burkholderiales; family Burkholderiaceae; genus Burkholderia; species Burkholderia sp. BCC0419. The sequence continues at coordinate 8,364 of NZ_CADESR010000011.1, read as the reverse complement.
TCGGGAGCTGTGTTTGCGCGCCGAATTGCCACACGATCCCGCGTCGGTGACGTGCAGTTGCATGGTCGCTTCACCTGTCGACAGACGCATCGCTTCTCCTCGTCACGCCATTCGGCGCCTGTTTCTCCTCTTCCATGCACTTCCCCGCTTCGCTTGGCGTGCGACATCGTGCCGAACTGGAACATCAACCGTGAGCCGCACACAGCGTTGCGACTCACTGATGCGCGATGCGATCGACACCGATCGGCCTTGATCGGTGCGTAGACCACTACTTGATCCGTTCACCCTTCGATCCGCGCGGGTCGAGCTGAAGGCTCAACACGACGCGCCGGCGCTGGGGCACTTCAGCCCTCCCACCGGCAGGGCCTCTTCATCCGGGTATTGACGACGGAGAACGATCGTTCTACCGTAAACCCATGAACACACTTCTCGACTCCTCCGGCGAACCGGGCGTTCGCGACCGGCTACTCGACGCGGCCGAAGCGCTGATCTATTCGGGCGGCATCCATGCGACCGGCGTCGATGCGATCGTCAAGCGATCCGGCGCGGCGCGAAAGAGCTTTTATTCGCATTTCGAATCGAAAGAGGCGCTGGTGGTCGCCGCGCTCGAACGTCGCGACGAACGCTGGATGCGCTGGTTCGTCGACGCCACGCTGGCGCGCGGCAAGGCGCCGCGCGCGCAACTGCTCGGCATGTTCGACGTGCTGCGCGACTGGTTCGGGCAGCCCGACTTTCACGGCTGCGCGTTCCTGAATGCGTCGGGCGAGATACCCGACGCCGACGATCCGGTGCGCATCGTTGCCCGCATGCACAAGGCACGCCTGCTGGCGTTCGTGCGCGAGCGCTTCGACGCCTATGCCGACGAAACCGGCATCGAGCGCCGCGGGCTCGCGCGCATCGCGCGTCAGTGGCTCGTGTTGATCGACGGCGCGATCGGCGTGGCGCTCGTCAGCGGCGATGCAAACGCCGCGCGCGATGCGCGCGCGACGGCTGAACTGCTGCTCGATACCGTATCGCGGTAGCCGACGCAGCGAATCCGAACCGGCTGCGTGCGTTCGCAGCCAGAACCCTGAACAGGAGCAACCCATGTCCGCTTCCCCCGAAGTTCGTCCGCCCGTTCCGCCCTTCACGCTCGACACGGCGCGCCAGAAGGTGCGCGCCGCCGAGGACGCGTGGAACACGCGCGACCCGCAACGCGTATCGCTCGCCTATACGCCGCAAAGCCGCTGGCGCAATCGCGCGGAATTCGTGACGGGCCGCGACGAGATCGTCGGGCTGTTGCAGCGGAAGTGGGTGCGCGAACTCGACTACCGGCTGATCAAGGAGCTGTGGGCGTTCGGCGGCAATCGCATCGCGGTGCGCTTTGCATACGAGTGGCACGACGATGCGGGCAACTGGTTCCGTTCGTACGGCAACGAGAACTGGGAGTTCGACGAAAACGGCCTGATGGCGCATCGTCACGCGAGCATCAATGATCTGCCGATTCGCGAAGCGGACCGTCTTTATCACTGGCCGCTCGGCCGTCGTCCGGACGATCATCCGGGGCTGTCCGACCTCGGGCTGTGATGCTCGCATGCGTTCGACGGATCGGCGAACGTATCACCCGGGTTCAATGGTGAGGAAATTCGGGAGCCGTCCGCTGAAGGTGAGATTTTTCGGGACGAGGTGAAATATCGCGTCGAGCTGTGTGCGTTGAACAGATCGACGCGACATCGCGCGGGTAAAGCGGTGCATGCGTCGAAGTGCTGCGGTGTGCTTCACCGCGTGATGCATCTCACCGATCGCGTTTAAGCGATCGTGCATTGACGATCGGTGTGTGCGAGCGCGACGTGCAACTCACCGATCGGATCATCTTTCGACGCTCAACGAAAGACCGCACAAGCAGTGCGCGTCGCGACGTGTCGTTGCTCACCGCTCGACTTCACCGCCGACGCATCGGCGGAGTCCGCACACGTGCGCAACCGCATCATGCGTCGCTCACCGCAGACCGTTTCACGAAGGTCATGCCCGGCGCGAGCGCCGGGCATGACCTTCAACCCTCAACCCGCAATCCGTGCGGCGATCGCTTCACCCACTTCCTGCGTGCCCGCGTTGCCGCCGAGATCGCGCGTACGCGGCCCCGTGCGCAGCACGTCCTCGATCGCGGCGACGATCGCATCGTGCGCGTCGCGTTCGCGGCCCGTGCCGTTACCGAGGAAGTCGAGCATCATCGCCGCCGACCAGATCATCGCGACTGGATTCGCGATGTATTGCCCCGCGATGTCGGGCGCCGAACCGTGCACGGGTTCGAACAGCGACGGGAACGTGCGGTCGGGGTTCAGGTTCGCCGACGGCGCGATGCCGATCGTGCCCGTACAGGCCGGCCCGAGATCCGACAGGATGTCGCCGAACAGGTTCGACGCGACGACGACGTCGAAGCGGTCCGGCTGCAGCACGAAGCGCGCGCACAGGATGTCGATGTGCTGCTTGTCGACCGCGATCTCCGGATAGCGTTCGGCCATTTCGGCCGCGCGCGCGTCCCACCACGGCATGCTGATCGCGATGCCGTTGCTCTTCGTCGCGACGGTGACGCGCTTCGCACGCCGCTGCGCGAGTTCGAACGCGAATTTCAGCACGCGTTCGGTGCCGTGCCGCGTGAAGATCGACTGCTGCATCACGACTTCGCGCTCGGTGCCTTCGAACATCGTGCCGCCGACCGACGAATATTCGCCCTCGGTGTTCTCGCGCACGATCATGAAATCGATGTCGCCCGGGCGGCGGCCGGCGAGCGGCGACGGCACGCCGTCGAACAGGCGCGCGGGCCGCAGGTTGATGTACTGGTCGAATTCGCGGCGGAATTTCAGCAGCGAACCCCACAGCGAAATGTGATCGGGCACCGTCGCCGGCCAGCCGACCGCGCCGAACAGGATCGCGTCCATGCCCGACAGCTGCGCTTTCCAGTCGTCCGGCATCATCGTGCCGTGCTGCGCGTAGTAGTCGCAGCTCGCCCAGTCGATCTCGACGAAGTCGAAGCGCACGCCGAAGCGCGCGGTCACGGCGTCGAGCACGCGCAGGCCCTCGGGCATCACTTCGCGGCCGATGCCGTCGCCGGGGATCACGGCAATCCTGTAAGTCCTGTCGGTCATGCAAATCTCCTTGGCTGGGTGGCCGGCTGCCGGGAAGGCAGCGGCCCGTCACGTCATTCTATTTATTTCCATATGGATTAAAATCGCTCAAAAGTTAATCGACTTTCCACGAATCGTGAATAAATCGCCGAACCTCGACGACCTGCGCGTGTTCAGTCTGGTCGTCCGCCTCGCGAGCTTCAGCGCCGCCGCCGAGCAGCTCGCGGTGTCGCCCGCGTATGTCAGCAAGCGCGTCGCGATGCTCGAGGCGCAGCTCGGCACGCGCCTGCTGCATCGCTCGACGCGCCGCATGACGGTCACCGAAGCCGGCGAGCGCGTGTTCGCGCGCGCCGAAAAGATTCTCGACGATGTCGATCATCTCGTCGAGGACGTGTCGACCACGCGCACGGTGCCGCGCGGCACGCTGCGCATGTCGAGCAGCTTCGGCTTCGGCCGGCACGTCGTCGCGCCGGCGCTGCTCGACTTCAGCGCGCGCTATCCGCAACTGAACGTGCGGCTCGATCTGTTCGACCGGCTCGTCGATGTGGCCGGCGAGGGCTACGACCTCGACGTGCGCATCGGCGACGAGATCGCCGATCACCTGATCGCGCGCCGCCTTGCCACGAACCATCGCGTGCTGTGCGCGTCGCCCGACTATCTCGCCCGCCGCGGGACGCCACGCTCGCTCGCGGATCTGGCCTCGCACGATTGTCTCGCGATCAAGGAGCGCGATCATCCGTTCGGCGTATGGCGGCTGAACGTGCGCGGCGAACCGGCCACGGTGAAGGTCGGCGGCGCGCTGTCGACGAACCATGGCGAGGTGGCCGTGCAATGGGCGCTGGCCGGGCGCGGCATCGTGCTGCGCTCGATCTGGGAGGCCGGGCCGCTGATCGAGCGCGGCGCATTGTGCCGCGTGCTGCCGGACGCGATCCAGCCCGCGAACATCTGGGCCGTGTATCCGGAGCGCGTCGCGGCGTCGGCGAAGGTGCGCGTGTGCGTGGATTTTCTGGTGGAGACGCTGGCCGGCCTGAATGCCGCCGCGGGTGACGATACGGCCTGAAACCGGCTAAAGGTGAGCTTTTACGGGGGCGTGCGCAGGCACCGCCGACGATGCCTGCGGAGCGTCACGCCGCGTGTAGCGCGCCGAGCATCAAGTCGAGATTTTGCACGGCCGCGCCGGATGCCCCTTTGCCGAGATTGTCGAACACGGCGGACAGCAGCACCTGACCGCCGTCTGCGTTGACGAACACGCCGAGCCGCAGATCATTGGTGCCGTTCAGCGCTTGCGGATCGAGATGCGTTGCCGCGGCGGCGTCCGCGAGCGGCATCACGTCGACGTGACGCGCATCCGCGTAGTGGTGCGCGAGACACGCATGCAACCGCTCACCGGTCACCTCGGCCGGAAGCAGGCGCAGCTCGATCGGTATGGTGAGCACGATGCCTTGCCGATAGGCACCGTAGGCCGGCACGAAGAACGGGCGGTGCGCGAGCCCCGCATGCTGCCGGATCTCGGGCACGTGCTTGTGTTCGAGCGCGAGGCCGTAGACCTGTAGCGGCAACGCGCGTGCGGCGGCGTCGCCCGATTCGAATGCGTCGACGGCAGCCCTCCCGCCGCCCGAATAACCGGACACCGCGTGGATGCTCACCGGGTAGTCGCGCGGCAGCAGCCCGGCCTGCAGCAGCGGGCGAAGCAGGCCGATCGCGCCCGTCGGGTAGCAGCCCGGATTGGTCACGCGCTTCGCCTGCGCAATGTGTTGCGCATGTCCGTCGGCCATCTCGGGAAAGCCGTAGACCCATTCGGGCTGCGTGCGATGGGCCGAACTCGCGTCGATCACGCGTACCGCCGGGTTCCGGATGAAGCCGACCGCTTCGCGCGCGGCCGCGTCGGGCAGGCACAGGATGGCGATATCGCACGCGTTGAGTGCGTCGGCGCGCCGCGCGGGGTCCTTGCGTTCGGCGGCGGGAAGCGTGAGCAGCCGCACGTCGGTGCGGTCGCGCAGACGCGCGTGAATCTGCAACCCGGTCGTGCCCTGGTCGCCGTCGATGAAGACAGTGGGGAAGCTCATGATGGTCGTGTTCGTCGCGTTCGGTCGTCGGGGGAAGCCGTATCGTCCACCGAACGCCTAGAATAGGAAAAGTTGAATTTGCTGACCGTCCGATTCAGCTTTCCTGAACGAGAGGTGTGTGATGCGCGAGATCAGTCTGGACCGCCTGCGTACGCTGGTCGCGATCGCGGACCAGGGATCCTTCGTGGCGGCGGCGCAATGGCTTCATCTCGCGCCGCCGACCGTCAGTCTGCATGTCGCCGAGCTGGAAAGCCGCGTCGGCGCGCCGCTGCTGTCCCGCACCCGCGGCAACGTGCGCCCCTCGGTGATCGGCGAAGTGCTGGTGGAGCGGGCGCGGCGTCTGCTGGCGGAAGTCGAAGCCACGCTGGACGACGTGCAGCGACAGGTGCAGGGGTTGACCGGGCGCGTTCGTCTCGGCGCATCGACCGGTGCGATCGCACACCTGTTGCCGCAGGCGGTGGCCGGATTGCGCGCGCAGCATCCGGATATCGACGTGCAGATCGCGGTGCTCACGTCGCAGGACACGCTGGCGCGCATTGCACAAGGCACGCTCGATGTCGGGCTGGTCGCGCTGCCGCAAGCACCGGTCGCGGGGCTGTCGATCCGCCCTTGGCGTCGAGACCCGGTGATGGCTTTCCTGCCCGCGGACTGGCCGCTTCCGGCCCGGGTGACGCCGGCGTATCTGGCTGCGCGGCCGCTGATTCTCAACGATGCGACGACGCGTCTGTCGCGGCTCACGACGGAATGGTTCGCGCTCGGCGGCCACCGGCCCGAGCCGCGGATCGAACTCAACTACAACGATGCGATCAAGAGCCTGGTCGCCGCAGGGTACGGCGCGACGCTGCTGCCGCACGAGGCCGGGGCCCCGCTGCCGGATGCGCGCATCGTCATGCGGCCGCTACGCCCGGCGTTGTGGCGCGAGTTGGGGATTGCCCATCGGGCCGGCCCGGTCGAACGGACGACGCAGCACGTGCTCGATGCGCTGCGGGCGCTCGGCGCGCGATAGCGGGCCGTCGTGCGGCTGGCCCGTGCGGGCCGAACGCGCGTTCAGTTCAGAGCCGGTTGTCCTTCGCGAGCATCAGCACGCGCGCCCAGCGCTGCGCATCGTGCTTGTCCATCATCGGCAGCTTCCATTCGCCGCGCACGGCGTCGCGCACGCGCACGACGAGATGCCAGCGGCCGTCGATCGGCGCGGCCTCGCAGCCGTCGAGCTGCGACAGCGTATAGCGGCCGTCCGCGCCGTCATGCGACAGCCACAGCAGCCCTTGCGTCGCGGACACGCGCAACTCGCCCCACGCGCGATGCACGATATGCGTCCAGCCTTCTTCCTTCGTGTTCGGTGCGATGTCGCGACGGCGCTTGAGCCACCACGCGACCAGTGCGATCAGGATCGCGGCGGCCAGCACGGCGGCCGCGATCGCGACCGGCTGGCCGAACTGCGCGGCGATGACGTGAAACAGGTGAACCGCGCCCCAGCCCAGGGCGATGAGCGCGAATAGCGCAATGAAAATCGGCATGTCGAATCGGAAAGGAGGACGGGCCGGCGCATGCGGCGCACCGACCCGTTGCACACGGCATTACCGGCGGCGGTGAATGTCGTGCGTGACGAAGCCCGCGTCGTTGACGGGCAGCGCGAGGCCGTCCTTCACCGCGAGCGTCTTGCGGATGTCGTCGAGACCCGCGGCCCAGTGGTCGCGCATCGTAGACAGACCGAACTGATAGTCCTTGTAGTGATGCTCGTACGCTTTCTGCTGATAGATCAGGTGCTGGATGTTGTACTTCTTCCCGCTCGACATCGCGTCGGCCTCGACGCACCACGGGTCGTTCTTGCGCTGCTCTTCCGGCACCTGGTCGAGCACGTGGCGCAGCACGTTGCGGTAGCGCTGTTCGCGCTGCAGCGTATCGGTGACGAAACGCGTGCGGCTCGAATACTGCACGTCCTTCGTGCGCTCGGCGACGTCGGCCATCGTGCGCGGCAGCGGCCCGCGCGCGCTCCACAGATCGACCTGGAACGCGAGCGTGTCGCGGCGCGGCCGGGCGCGGAGCACTTCCATCAGCGGCGTGTTCGACACGACGCCGCCGTCCCAGTAATACTCGCCCTCGATCTCGACGGGCGGGAACGCGGGCGGCAACGCACCGGACGCCATGAAATGCTCGGGCGCGAGACGGATGCGCGAGTTGTCGAAGTACACGAAGTTGCCGGTGCCGACGTTGACCGCGCCGACCGACACGCGCGTCTCGCCCGAATTGATCCGGTCGAAATCGCACAGTTTCAGCAGCGTCGCGCGCAGCGCCGACGTGTCGTACCAGCTGACTTTTTCGGGATGATCGGATACGCCCGGCAGCGGCGGCGGGAAGCGCGGCACGAAGAAGCCCTGCTGGCCCTGCATCATCGCGCTCGCGGCCTGCGATGCCGTGAAGAACGTGCGGATCTGGTCGATGCTGTTGAACAGCGCGAACTCGAACGCGGCCGGCACTGCGGGAAAGAACGCCGGCTGGCAGATCGTTTCCCAGAATTCGCGCAGGCGCTCGACGCGATGCTCGGGCGCATTGCCGGCGATCAGCGCGGTGTTGAGCGCGCCGATCGAGATGCCCGCGATCCAGTCGAGCGGAATGCCTGCTTCATGCAGCCCTTCGAACACGCCGGCCTGGTATGCGCCGAGCGCGCCGCCGCCCTGCAGGACGAGCGCGATCGTTTCGTACGGCAGCGACCGCGCAGCAGCCGGCGCGCCGGCTTCGTGCTGCAGGTCCGCCGCATCGACGGCCTGCTTTTCTGTACGCGCGTGCGGTTTCATCAGTTGCTCCGAGAAATCCCGCCGTGGACGGCGGAGGCGAACGGAATGACGTCGACAGACGGCATCCCATCGTGAGAATAAGCGGTGCTGCGGGGAATCGCCTCCCGTTCGGGAGGCGAGGGACCTTACTGCATGAACCAGCCGTGGCTGACGATGAACGACTGGCCCGTGAGCGCGGCGCTCGGGAATGCCGACAGGAACAGCACCGTCTGCGCGACGTCCTGCACCGTCGTGAACACGCCGTCGACCGTGTTGCCGAGCATCACCTTCTTGATCACTTCCTCTTCGCTGATGCCGAGCTCCTTCGCCTGCTCCGGAATCTGCTTGTCGACCAGCGGCGTGCGCACGAAGCCCGGACACACGACGTGCGAGCGCACGTTGTGCTTCGCGCCTTCCTTC